>JAQTYU010000009.1 GCA_028688145.1 Thiotrichaceae bacterium
AAATTCACGATCCGCACGAAATTCGTTTTCTCAATGAACGGCTTCAGGAATTGGAACAACAGGCGTTGTTGCCTTAACTGGGTTTGTCAGAAAAAGTATTTTTTAAGCCCTTTCACTGCACCCCTAAATCCCCTAAAGGGGACTTTAAAGACAAAATATTGGTCGTGCCAAACACCTAAGGATATTAGCCCGCTTCTTGTCTGAATCAGGATTCACAGGATTATCCAAATTAAGCAGGATTAACCCCTAGAAAATATTAAGTTTTATTCTTTATTCTGAAAATCCTTTAATCCTGTAAATCCTGATTCAGACAAACAATATCCTTATATCTTCTGCACTACCAAAATCTCTACTGTTTAGCCCCCTTCAGGGGGTTGGGGGCTTCCGTGACGATTTTGAAATCCATTGCCCCCATTTTCAATGGTGATATTTTACCCGTCTGAACCATAAGAGCCGCTTCTAAATGCTGCAATTTTATTTTTATGTCTTTGGCTTTTGTACTGCCTAAATATTCATATAAATCAAGACTTTTTTGATAATAAATACTGGCGTTGGCTAAATCTCCTCGTTTTTCATAAATAAGCCCTAAATTATAATAAGCATCAGTTATATGATCCTTATGGTCCAACTCTTCAAAAATCGCCAAACATTGTTGATACATCTGCTCTGCTTGTTTTAAATCACCACGGATTCGATACATATTCCCCCAATTAAGGTAAACTACAGCCATCCCTTCTTTAGCTCCTAACTTTTTATGAATACACAAACTTTTCTCATACATTTGCCCAGCAAGATGAAATCCACCACGGTTTTGATATACACTCCCTAACGTGTCGCAAACATGAGCTATCCATTTCTTTTGTCCTAATTGCTCATAAATAGCCAAGCTTTGTTCACACATATCTTTAGCACGATCTAAATCGCCTTGAATGTAATATACACCTCCCAAATTCTGGTAATTAGCAGCGATACCTGAGCGGCTTCCTAATTCTTTTTCAATTGCTAAACTTTTCTCATACATTTGTATGCCACGATTTAAATCACCCTGAATTTTATAAATATTTCCCAAGTTACCGTAATTAGCAGCAAGTCCCTTCTTGTTTTCTAATTTTTCATAAATAGCCAAACTTTGCTTGTGCAATTGTTTAGCTTGTTTTAATTCTCCTTGCTCTCTATAAATAACTCCTAACTGATTATAACTATCAGCAATACCAGCTTTATCATTCATTTCTTTGTAGATAGTCAAACTTTGTTCATTCAATTGTTTTGCTCGTTTTAAGTCACCTTGGGTTTCATAAATATTACCAAGGTTTCTATAGGATTTAGCTTCAAACACCTTATTTTCTTGTTCAATCGCCAATTTCAAAACCTGTTGAAAAGCCTGTTCTGCCTCAGAAAGTTCACCAATTCGCTCTAATAATATTCCTAATCGATTCCAATCCTCCACACTCTCAGGCTCTAACTCCACCACACGACGATAAGCCTGCAAAGCCTCCTGTGTATTTTCCTGAAAAGCCAATGCGCCCTGATGCCTTGCCGCAGTTGCTGCTTCTTTTAAAGCTGCTTTTCCCTCAGCAAGTTTTTCTTCAGAAATTTTCTTAAAGATTGCTTGGGCTTTGCTGCTGTCGCCTTTCTCCAAAGCAGCAAAAGCTTCATCAATGACTTGGGGCGGCGCATTGGTTTTGGATAAAGCTGTCAATGCTTCAGTTAAGGCTTCGATTTGCTTATCTTTCATGTCTAATGCCGCTTGATCTCTATGCAGCAGAATATTGACCAGTTTGGCGATATAACGCGGCGAATCATGACGTTTCCATTCCTGTACAAAACCTAATGCAAAACCTAAAGCAATCACAAATAAGCTTATCAAAAAACCATAATCCGATAACTTATGAAGCAAAGTATTGCTATCGGCAGCAGAAACCGTCGTCAACAAACCTGATTGCAACAAAACAGAAAGCCCCCCAAAAAACAGCATCAATACTATGCCGATTAAAATCAGAGGAGATTTAGAAACCGCTTTCATTCAGATTTTTCCGATTTTTTGCGGCGAGTCACAGGATTTTTGGGCGGTTCTTCACGCTTAAAAAAAGAATACGCAAAAGACAACAGCAGAATTAGCACGATAATAATCAAACCATGATACAACAGCGTATTCAGCAAACCCGCGCTGTGCTCCTGATTCACCTGCGACAACAAACCCGAATGCAGCAAAGTTTGATATAAACCAAAGAGAAGAAATAACGCAATTCCCACTAACACCAAGGGAAATGGCGGGCGCAACCGCTTCACGATTTTGGCAAACAACAACATAATTTGCTCAGGCATAATCGACTCTTTCGGATGAAAAATCTTAAGATGAAATACTTTAACAGCAAGGGGAATTGTGCACAAGATTGCAAGCTAACAGCCTCTTAAACCCATGACAGAAATATCAATTGATAAGCACAGTTTTCGCCAGAAAATGCCTCTCATGTGACACTCTCCGTGGCATAGAGTATATTATGAAGTTATGTTAGAAAAATTTATTATTCTAGGAGGATTGTACTGTGTCTATTTTTAGAGCATACGACATTCGCGGGATTGTGGGCGACACCTTAACGCCTGAAATCGTAACCCAAATTGGGAAATCGATTGGGAGCGAAGCCGAGGCACGCGGTCAAAAAACCGTGGTGGTTGCCCGTGATGGCAGATTATCAGGGCCGAGTTTAATTGCTGCCTTGACGGAAGGTTTACGCGCTGCGGGGCGTGACGTGATTGATATTGGCATGGTGCCTACACCCGTGTTGTATTTTGCAACTCACTATTTAAAAACGGGCAGCGGCGTGATGCTGACGGGCAGCCATAATCCACCCGATTATAATGGCTTAAAAATCATGCTCGGGGGCGACACCTTATCAGGCGATGCAATTCTGGCATTGAAAACGCGGATTGATAAAGCCCAATTTGTACACGGCGCGGGCAAAGTCGAACAACAAGATATTGCTCAGGCTTATATTGAGCGCGTCACCAAAGATGTGAAATTATCACGTCCTTTTAAAGTCGTGGTGGATTGTGGCAATGGCGTGGCGGGCGTATTAGCTCCAAAATTAATCCGTGCCTTGGGTTGTGAAGTCATTGAATTATTTTGCGAAATTGATGGCAAATTCCCCAATCATCACCCTGACCCCAGCCAACCCAAAAATTTGGAAGATGTGATCGCCGCTGTGCATCAACACAAAGCCGATTTAGGTTTAGCCTTTGATGGCGATGGCGACCGTTTGGGTGTGATTGATTCTAAAGGCAATGTGATTTGGCCTGACCGTCAAATGATGTTGTATGCAGGCGACATTTTGAAACGTAATCCCGGTGCGAAGATTATTTTTGATGTGAAATGCAGCAGTCATTTGGGCAATTCCATCACCCAACACGGCGGCACGCCCGTGATGTGGAAAACGGGACATTCTTTTATCAAAGCTAAGATTAAAGAATCAGGCGCGTTACTCGGTGGCGAAATGAGTGGACATATTTTCTTCAAAGAACGTTGGTACGGCTTTGATGATGCGCTCTACACCGCAGCACGTTTGCTCGAAATTCTGTCTAAAGATAAGCGTCCACCGCATGAAGTCTTTATGGACTTGCCTGATGCGGTGAATACGCCTGAACTAAAATTGGATATGCGCGAAGGCGAACATTTCAAATTTATGCAACGTATTCAAGACAGTTTGCGTTTTGAAGATGCCGAGATTTCTACGATTGACGGCGTGCGCGCAGACTTTTGTGATGGCTGGGGTTTAGTGCGTCCTTCTAATACAACGCCTTGTTTAGTTTTCCGTTTTGAAGCGGATAACGAAGACGCTTTAGACTATATTAAAGATCAATTCCGCCGTCAGTTGCTGGAATTAGACCCCAGCTTAACGCTACCCTTCTAAGCTATTCAAGCTTTCCCACGGTGCTAAAAATGCCGTGGGAGTGCTTCAATCCTGTGCCAACATCATGCCCGAATTACCCGAAGTTGAAACCACCTGCCGAGGCATTGCGCCACATTTGTTGGGACAAACATTCCAACAAGTGAAAGTTTATCAACCACGTTTGCGCTGGGCGATTCCTGAAGATTTTGCTGAAATTATCACGGGGCAAGTTGTTCACAGCGTGCAGCGGCGTGCAAAATATATTTTAATTCAATTAGATACTGGCTATTTAATCTTGCATTTAGGGATGTCTGGCAGCGTGCGGATTGTGCCGACAGATGACCCTTTGAAAAAACACGATCATGTTAGCCTGCAATTCAGTGCCACGCATTGCCTGCGCTATCACGACCCGCGTCGTTTTGGCTGTTTATTGTGGGCGACGGGAGAGATCATGCAACATCCTTTATTAAGCAAATTAGGCATTGAACCCTTACACGATGAATTCACAGGCGAATATTTGCAGCAACGCGCGACAAAACGGCAGATTGCGGTAAAAACTTTCATCATGTCGCAAGCGGTGGTGGTGGGAGTCGGCAACATTTATGCAAGTGAAGCTTTGTTTTTAGCAAAAATTCATCCGCAACGCCCCGCCAATCAAGTCAGTGCGGCGGAATATAATGAATTAGTGCGGCATATTCGCAGCGTGTTGCGGGCTGCGATTGAGCAAGGCGGCACAACTTTACGAGATTTCACCAACAGTGAAGGCAAGGCGGGCTATTTTCAGCAAACTTTGCAGGTTTATGGACGGGCGGGACAGCCTTGTGTGCACTGCGGACAGCCGATTATGCAGCAAGTCATCACCCAACGTTCCAGCTTCTTTTGCAAACAATGTCAACAATAATGATCCATCATTAAGGGGAAGCGTATGAAAAAGATTATTCTGCTGGTTAGTAGTTGTTTATTGGCAAGCAATGCGTTTGCCGCACCAAAAGTGAATTGTAGCGATCCACAAGCCACGCCCGAAATTAACTATTGCGCTGAACAAGCCTATCAAGCCGCTGATAAATTGCTCAATGCCAATTACAAAAAGTTGGTCGCCACGTTAACCGATAATGCGGAAAAAGAGCGTTTAGTCAGTGCGCAACGGGCTTGGATGAGTTTTCGCGACAAACATTGTGAATTTGAAACCACACCGATGCGTGACGGCACAGGCTACAGCGGCTATTTATCCGCTTGTTTGGAAGAGTTGACCAAGTCACGCGCTGAAGCTTTGAAGAAATTGTTGGATCGTTAAATTATGCTCTGATGTGGGTTTAGCTTCCCCCTTTTTTAAAGGGGGAATTTTTAGCCCGTATGGAGCATAGCGGAATGCGGAGGAATTTTAGGTTTTTAAAAACGAATTCGCGCTTGTGAAAATTAGTTTAATCGGTTTTAATAACTGTGTTCACTTGCGTGATCACAGCCATTGGAGGCAGTCTTAAGTTATCATGAAAAATCTCAGTGATTATCCGATTAATGAGTTAAAACTTATCTATACTCTATTACACGCTCAGCTTTCAAGTAACAGCGCGTTAATGGACTCCCAGCTTTTACAAGATTTGCAACATCACTTGCTAAAACAAGCGGTGCAAGAAGGTATCGACGTCACCACCCATACCTTATGGGCAAGCTGGCTACACCGCAAAACCTAATGAATCACCATGTTTGAGCTGTATCGCATCGCGCGCAACATGCCCGCAGACGCATTTCCGCCCATAGAAATGGCGTTAGCAGACCCTGATGGGCTATTAGCCGTCGGGGGAGATTTGAGCGTGCCACGATTGTTGGCAGGTTATCGGCGGGGCATTTTTCCGTGGTATAACGAAGGTGATCCGATTTTATGGTGGTCACCCAGCGAACGCATGGTGTTATTTCCCGAACAATTAAAAATCTCGCGCAGCCTGCGTAAAAATTTGCGTCATCGCGATTTTAGTTTTCGCACTGATACCGCATTTAAAGAAGTCATGCTCGGCTGTGCTGCACCGCGTGGCGAAGAATATGGCACTTGGATCACCCCAGAAATGTTAGCCGCCTATTGTGAGTTAAACCGTCGGGGCATTGCCCACAGTTTTGAATGCTGGCAAGCAGGAAAATTGGTGGGTGGTTTATACGGTGTGGTTTTGGGAAAAGTCTTTTTTGGCGAGTCGATGTTTCACCGCGTGCGCGATGCTTCAAAAGCCACACTTGCCGCCGCCGTCACCCAATTGCAACGCTGGGGTTTTGAATTGATTGATTGTCAGCTTCACACCCCCCATTTAGCAAGCTTAGGTGCATGTCCCCTGACGCGAGGCGATTATCGCCGTTTATTAGATGTGCTTTGTCTTGAACCCAGTTATACGGGGGAATGGACGCTGGATGCTGATGTTTTACAAGGCAATTGGATATGAATACACGGACACAATTTAATCTTTATTCGACCCCGCCCCACGAATGCACCTATTTAAGCCGTCGCCAAGCGACCACGGTGTTTATTGACCCGCATTTCCCCAAAGACGCGCATTTATATAATATTCTTTCACAACATGGTTTTAGACGCAGCGGCGAACATTTATACCGTCCGCATTGCCAAGGTTGCCAAGCCTGTTTAGCGGTGCGAATTCCTGTTAAGCAATTTAAAATGCGGCGTTCGCAAAAACGTGTCTTTCAAAGAAATCAAGATATTACGGTCAAGGCGGTGCGCAGTGGTTTCAAACAAGAACATTTTGAATTATATAGCCGTTATTTAGAACAACGCCATCGCGGCGGCGGCATGGATAACCCCAGCACAGACAGTTATTTGCAATTTTTAACTAGTCTGTGGGCAAATACTATTTTTTATGAATTTCGTCTAAAAGAACAATTAGTTGCGGTTGCCGTGGTCGATATTTATGAAGATGCCTTTTCAGCAATTTATACCTTCTTTGACCCTGATTATCCACAGCGTAGCCTTGGCGTATTTGCGATTTTGTGGGAAATTCATGAAGCCGTTCGGCACGGTATGAATTATGTTTATCTAGGCTATTTTATTAAAGAATGCCGTAAAATGAATTATAAAACTGAATATAGTCCATTGGAATATTATCATGAAGGCGCGTGGAGTCTTCTGGATGTCGATGCACTCGACTAAAATATCACGCATTTTTTAAAAGCTTGCGTGGCTAACTCCTGATTTTTATTTATCTTTATCGAGCTGAATTTCTATGAATAAACCCTCATCCTCTCTCAAAGTGGGCGAAGCACAACGTGGGGCTGAAAAAACCGCACGCATTCCGATTAAAATCATTCCCAGCGAAGCCAAAGCCGCGCCTAAACCCGAGTGGATACGGATTAAAGTGCCGTCAGGTTCTGCGGTCAGCGATTTGAAACAAGTGTTGCGTGAACACCGTTTGCACACGGTTTGTGAAGAAGCGGCTTGCCCCAATTTGAATGAATGTTTTTCGGGCGGTACTGCGACTTTTATGATTATGGGCGATATTTGCACGCGCCGCTGTCCGTTTTGCGATGTGGCACACGGTCGCCCCGAGCCTTTGGATGCGGAAGAACCTTTAAATCTCGCGAAAACGGTTGCCGCAATGAAATTAAATTATGTGGTGGTGACTTCGGTAGACCGCGATGATTTACGCGATGGCGGCGCAGGGCATTTTGTGGATTGTATTCGGGCAGTGCGTGAACACTCGCCAAAAACGCGGATTGAAGTTTTAGTGCCTGATTTTCGTGGGCGCATGGAACGGGCTTTAGAAATTATGCACGCCGCGCCGCCTGATGTGTTTAATCACAATTTGGAAAGTGTGCCGCGTTTGTATAAAGAAGTGCGCCCCGGTGCAGATTATGCTTGGTCTTTGAAATTATTGAAAGAATTCAAAGCCGCACATCCTGATGTATTGACTAAATCAGGTTTAATGCTGGGCTTGGGCGAAGAAATTGATGAAGTATTGCAAGTCATGGCGGATTTACGCGCCCATGATTGCGAAATGCTGACGTTAGGGCAATATTTACAACCCAGTCGCCATCATTTGGCGGTGAAACGCTATGTCACCCCCGATGAATTCGCAATGTTGGGTGAAAAAGCCAAGGAAATGGGCTTTAAACACGTTGCCAGCGCGCCTTTAGTGCGTTCTTCATATCATGCGGACAAGCAGTCTATTGGCGAGTTTTAAGATGACTCGCGAGTGAATTTAGGACGGGTAGTCCTTCAAGGACTCCCCGTCCTTTTTTATTAATATATTAAGTACATATCAGCAAAAAACACTGTATGATGGCTACATAATAACTTATTATAGTAATGGGAAATTTCATGCGTATCATCGTTAGTTTGCTGTTATGTTTATGTGCTTTTCCTGCGGCTTATGCACAGGAAGTTTTGAGTTCTGATGTTTTGCTTGAACAACCCTATCGTGTGATGCCCCCACGACGCGAACAACGCTCTGAAGAACAACGTGCCCGACGTGAACACATGCGCGAAGAACAACGTGCCAGACGCGAGCACTTTCGTGAAAACAGACGTGATCGCCGTCGCGAGCATATCCGTGAAGAAAGACGTTAAGCGTAAAATAAATTAAATAAAAAAGGGGCGTTAATTTAACGCCCCCTTTTTTATATTTGAATACCTGTAAAAACTATTTTTTCGCTTTATATTCAGGAAATTCCGCAAATACATCTCTGATATAGTGTGATTTCCACAGCGTAAATAACAACGCCAAATCGGTGTATAAAAACACCAAACTCAGTTCATCAAAATGCGTCCAGCCAATGAGCGTGTATCCCACAATCATCAACACATCTAAAATCAAACCGCCCGCGATTAATTTTTGCCCATTTTTCCACAACCAACGGGCTGTTTTTCCTGAACTCGGGACGCGCCGCAAAGTGACAAACAGCAGCGCAATTGCGGGGAGCGAAGTTGCCCAAAATCCTAAATCAAAACAGCTATGTGCCAATTTTTGCAGGGCAGGCGATGGAATCACGTTGGGTAATAACAAAATCCCGATATATTTCAGGGTATAAACCATGATTAACGTAAGGTAAGTACGGATTTTTAAAACGTTGTCTTCGTTGAAATCGTCTGGGGTATAAATCATGCTCATTGTGTTCAACTCAAAAATAAACGATACGCAGGGTTATCTAATTCTTGCCAATAAGGGTAGGCAATTTTGTCTAAAAATGCCTTGAAATTGGGCATTTCATCATCAGGCACTTGAATTCCCACTAAAACTCGTCCATACGCCGCGCCATGATTGCGATAGTGGAACATGCTGATATTCCAGCGTGAACCCATTTCTGTCAGAAAATGTAGCAACGCGCCGGGACGCTCGGGAAATTCAAAACGATAGATTTTCTCATGCAGCATTTGTTGCGCATGTCCGCCCACCATATAGCGAATATGCACTTTTGCCATTTCATTATCGGTCATATCTAACACGGGATACGATTTTTCGCGTAATTTCTCAATTAAACGTTCTTTTTCTGCTGCACCTTCATTCAAGCGCACGCCGACAAAAACATGGGCATTTTTGCTATCGGCATAACGATAATTGAATTCGGTAATTGCCCGTTGTCCGATGGTGTGGCAGAAAGTGCGGAAACTGCCAGGGGCTTCGGGAATGGTGACGGCGATTAAGGCTTCGCGGCGTTCCCCGATTTCAGTGCGTTCCGTGACATAGCCGAGGCGGTCGAAATTGACGTTTGCACCGCTGGCGATGGTGACTAAATTCTTGCCTTCGCATTTTTCACGGGCAATATAACGTTTTAAACCTGCTAAAGCCAACGCGCCCGCCGGTTCAGTCACGGTGCGGGTGTCGTCAAAAATGTCTTTGATGGCGGCGCAGATTTCGTCCGTGCTGACCAAAATCACTTCATCGACGTATTCGCGGCAAATCTCAAATGGCAATTTCCCGATTTGGCGCACGGCGACCCCGTCGGCAAAAATCCCGACTTGTTCTAAAATTACCCGTTCACCCGCTTTTAACGCGGCGTGCAAGGTGGGCGCGTCTTCGGGTTCTACGCCAATAATTTTGATTTCAGGGCGCAAATATTTGACATAAGCGGCAACGCCTGCAATTAAGCCGCCGCCACCCACGGGGATGAAAATCGCTTCTAAATCTTGGCTGTGTTGGTGCAAGATTTCCATGCCAATCGTGCCTTGTCCTGCAATTACGTATTCGTCATCGTAGGGCGCGATGTAACTTAAGCCTAGTTTTTCAACCAGTTCCAAGGCGTGACGACTGGCATCGTCATAAGCTGAGCCGTGTAAAATCACTTCGACAAATTCGCCGCCAAAACTGCGCACGGCGTTGACTTTGATTTCTGGCGTGGTTTTGGGCATGACGATAATTGCGTGAATTTCCAATTTTGCGGCGGCAAGGGCGACACCTTGGGCGTGATTGCCTGCGGAGGCGGTAATGACACCTTTTTGCAGTAACTCTTTGGGCAGATTGGCAATTTTGTTATACGCGCCACGAATTTTGAAGGAAAACACGGGCTGCATGTCTTCACGTTTTATCCAAACGTGGTTATTGAAGCGTCGCGATAAGTTTTTCGCATAATCAAGACGGGTATTTTCTGCTACGTCGTAAACACGCGCTTGCAGGATTTTTTTGATGTAGTTGGTTAGCATTCGTTTCTTATAAACAGGGAGTTAGGGTAATGTTTTATTTCTGTCATTGCTAGTAATGGTAACACTACCCGCAGGCAGTCCAAGGGTTTTAAACAACTTTTTAACAAATGCCATTCCAGCATCAAAACTATAATTCACAGAAATATATTGGTGATTGCTGAGTAAACGATAAGCCATTGTCGGATTTCTATCTTGTTTGGGAATGAACTTTAAGGCTTTATCTTGTTTAAATGTTAAACAGGTTTCTGCCACAGCCTCAGAAATATTAGCGAGTGAAGATAAATTAACTTTCATTTCTCCAAAGCTGACAGTGTAGAAATTCTTTGTCGGATTGACATTAATTCCTCCAGCATTTCTTTGAACGCCTTGTAGTTTTTCATAAAGCACTTGCCAAACGCTCAACGATTCTTCAGTTGCTTGGGGCGTTATCTGCGTAATTGGGGCGGCTTGTATTTCCACAAGGGGCATATTTTTGGGAAATAGTAAGGCTAATATTTGTGTAAGCTGCTTGGTTGCAAAAGCTTTGTTTTCTGCTGCCAACTCGTAACGAATCGCCAATCTTACGCCGCGTTCATCATTGGGAAACTCGGGGTCACGTAACAAAATTGATTTTAATTCTTCAGTAATTTTAATCAGTTGCACTTGCTCTGCAACACGCTGATTGGCATCCTCTGCTTTCCACAAGATTGGATTGAGCAAAGCACTGAGAAACTCGCCTGCGCGTGGTTCAAGCAGATTTAAAACTAAAGCGACTTTTTTCGCTGCCTCTTGCTCTAAAATATTATTATCCAAGAAAATCCATTGCTTACCACTGGTTAGAATCGCCCAGCGCAAACCCAAAGCATTCACATAATTAAGGGCTTGAACTTTTTCGCTGTCGCTCAGTTCTTTCCCCAAGGCTTTGGCTTCAATAATAAACTTATCTTTTTCTTCAAAACAGACAGTAAAATCAGGAACATAAGAATTTTTACCCCCGCTATTTTTTTCTGGAAACACTTCAAAAGGATTCCAAATATTAAACCCTGCCATTTTTAACAAAGGCAAAATTATCGCCTGACAAGTTTGCGCCTCATTCAAATTTCTTTGTTCCCATACTGGCAAGGCTTTAATAATAGCAGCCACCGCGTTTTGAAAATTTTCCATTTATGATTCCTGTAACTTTAAAAGTTCTAATTAATCTGAGTTCGGGATAAGAAACACTGGTAGTAGGGTGGAATAGCGTAGCGTATTCCACCATGAAGCGTGATAGCTCTGGGGGGATGGTGGAATACGCTACGCTATTCCACCCTACTAGGTTTTTAAAACCTAGCAGGTCTTACGAAACTACAACCCCATTATAAAGATTTCAAGCCTAAACTCACCCCATTTTCCCACAAAAATCGAGCAATTCACCCAAGCATTTCGCCCCGTCAACACAGGCAAAACCACACCCCCCAAATTTATAATAAGTATCTCTTTGTTTTTTCTGATAAGAACTTGCTATAATACGCAGTTCCTACAAACGATTATCACTTGTTCAAACCCTGTGAAAACGTTACAATTGTAGGTTTAACCGAAACATGATTGATTGGAGAGTAATGTATGTTAACCGTAGAAGCGAGACAACAAATCATTGAAAAATTTAAACGTTCTCCGAACGACACGGGGTCGACGGAAGTACAAGTAGCTTTATTGTCAGCCAATATTGACAGCTTAGGCCAACACTTCAAGACGCACCGTAAAGATTTTCACTCACGCCGTGGCTTATTACACATGGTAAACCAACGTCGCAGCCTGCTCGATTATCTGAAAAGAACTGAATTACCCCGTTATCAAGACCTGATCAGCAAGCTTGGTTTACGTCGCTAATGATTTATTTTCGGCTTATTGTTTGCCACACAGTGCACGTTTTACCCACGGCGGTTTAAGGAATCTCAATGCTCTATACAAAAACATTTCAGTACGGTCAGCACAGCGTCACGCTTGAGACAGGCGAAATTGCGCGCCAAGCCACAAGCGCAGTCATGGCTAGCATGGGAGATACGGTAGTCCTAGTCACTGTCGTAGCAAATAAGGAGCCGAGCAATAAAGATGGCGATTTCTTTCCCCTCACTGTTGATTATCAAGAACGTAGCTATGCCGCAGGACGTATTCCCGGCAGTTACTTTAAACGCGAAGGGCGACCTTCTGAAAAAGAAACCCTCACTTCCCGTTTAATTGACCGCCCAATACGCCCGCTGTTCCCCGAAGGTTTCACCAACGAAGTCCAAGTGATTGCGACGGTATTATCTTTAGACCCACAAATTGATCCTGATATTCCTTCCTTATTAGGCGCATCTGCGGCATTTGCCTTGTCAGGTTTACCCTTTATGGGACCGATTGGGGCAGCCCGCGTGGGTTACGTCAATAACGAATATGTCCTGAACCCCACCGCTAAACAACTCGAGCAATCGGCTTTAGATTTGGTGGTTGCAGGCACGAATTCCGCAGTATTAATGGTCGAATCTGAAGCCAAAGAACTCAGCGAAGAAATCATGCTGGGTGCGGTGTTATTCGGTCATGAACAAATGCAAATTGTGATCACAGCGATCAACGAATTAGCACAACAATGCGCCAAACCTTCATGGAATTGGGAAGCCGCGCCGAAAAACCTTGCCTTAGCCACCGCTGTTGCGGAAGCTGCTGAAAACGATTTGCGCCAAGCCTATCAAATCCGTGAAAAATTAGTGCGCGGTACACGCGTTGCTGAATTATTCAAACAAGTAGTTGAAAGCTTAACCGCAGGCGATGCGCCCCAATGGAGCGAATCCCAAGTTAAATCGGCTTTGGTGAATTTGGAAAGCCGTATTGTGCGTAACAATGTGTTAGACGGCATCCGTATCGACGGACGCGACACCCGCACGGTGCGCCCAATCACGGTTCGCACGGGCGTATTGCCCCGTACCCACGGTTCTGCTTTATTCACCCGTGGCGAAACCCAAGCTTTAGTGGTCACCACGCTGGGCACGGAACGCGATTCTCAATTAGTCGATGCTTTAGAAGGCGAACGTAAAGATGGCTTTATGCTGCATTACAATTTCCCGCCCTACTGCGTTGGGGAAACGGGACGTGTAGGCAGCCCGAAACGTCGCGAAATCGGACACGGTCGTTTAGCGCGTCGCGGGGTTCAACCCGTGATGCCTAAATTAGATACCTTCCCTTATGCCGTGCGTGTGGTTTCTGAAGTCACTGAATCCAATGGTTCAAGTTCAATGGCTTCCGTTTGCGGCGCAAGTTTGGCGTTGATGGATGCAGGCGTGCCGATTAAAGCCCCTGTGGCTGGGATTGCGATGGGCTTGATTAAAGAAGCCGATAAATTCGTGGTTCTGACCGACATCATGGGCGATGAAGATCATTTAGGCGACATGGACTTTAAAGTGGCGGGCACGAGTCAAGGTATCACCGCGCTGCAAATGGACATCAAGATTGACGGCATTACCCGTGAAATCATGGAAGTCGCTTTGGCTCAGGCTAAAGATGGGCGTTTACATATTCTCGGGATTATGGGCGCATCTATCGCTACGCCTCGTGAAGAAATGTCTAAGCACGCGCCTAGAATTATTACTTTCCGCATTAAACCTGACAAAATTCGTGATGTTATCGGCAAAGGCGGCGCAGTTATCCGCTCAATTACTGAAGAAACGGGCGCAATGGTCGACATCAATGATGAAGGCGTGGTGAAAATTGCGGCTGTGGATTATGAAGCAGGTCAAGAAGCGCGTCGCCGTATTGAAGCGATTACCGCTGATGTTGAAGTGGGCATGATTTACGAAGGGAAAGTTGCAAAGCTCATGGAATTTGGGGCATTTGTAACGGTGTTGCCGGGTAAAGATGGCTTGGTGCACATTTCTGAAATTTCTCATGAACGGGTGAAAACGGTCAGCGATAAGTTGACCGAAGGTCAAACCGTGCGTGTGAAAGTTTTAGAAATCGATAAGCAAGGGCGTATTCGTTTGAGCATGAAGGCTCTCGAAGAAGTTTAAGTCTCGCGCTTTTGATTTAATAATGAATCCCTCCTTTGAAGAAAGGGGGGATTTGTTTTTTCGCGGGTTGGTTTTTTTGAAAGTAGGGTGGGCAATGCCCACCCTACAGAACTGATTTATTACCGCCTAAACATTTTTCTTATCCCGAACTTAGGTTCATGATAAACTTTAATTGTGATACGACATACTTTACATGGAAAATTCAATAAGTTAGAATCCACAACTTTATTAAATGTATTAATGTCAAAATTTGAATTATCTACAATAAAATGATTTTGAGGTCACAATGATAAAAACTACATACGGTGAATTTGATGGTAATAAATGGGAAGCTGTTTGTCAGATTTGTTTTAAGCATAAATATGAAAAAGATAGTTACCAAGAAATAAAAGCCTCCCCAGGTGATTATGGTATTGAAGGCTTTACGCGTAAGGGGGATGCTTTTCAATGTTATTGTCCTGACAATGAATATACACAAGATGAATTACATAACAAAATCCGTGATAAAATAACAACAGATTTAAGAAAATTAGATAAATATCAAAAGGAACTTAAATCAAAATTGAATGGTACAAAAATAAAACGTTGGATATTTGTAACACCTGATTATCAAAAAAATCAGATAATTGACCATTGTGCAAAAAAATCTCAAGAATACCGTCTTTTAAAACTAGATATTCTTGATGATGATTTCGATGTTTTAATTTATGATGCTGATTATTATGCAGAATATATACCTGTTGCTTTAAATTCTATTGGCGAAAAACTTTGCATTGCACCCGATAAAAAAACAGATGAAGATATTAAAGCTTTTGAAGCTTCAGGTTCTACACAAGCTAAAAATATTATCAATAAAGCCATTTGCATTATTGATAATGCATCTCTAGGAGATAAATCAGCCAGTTTAGCTTACACTTATATTTCACAATATTTAAGTGGATACGGTATTCTTCATAATCTGCAAAAAAAATATGGTAAATCTTACGAAAAATATTTAAGAAATATCTCTGAAATGGAAGAGCAATTGGAACAAAAAAGAATTTTCCATGAATCCACAAACAAGGACTTTATCAAAAATATTTTTTCAGAGGTTTCTCAGAGAATTAATAGTGAATTTGGGGAGCTGGAACAAACCACAAAAAATCGTTTATCTTGTTATGTTATTGCATCATGGTTAGCGGATTGTCCATTAAGGTTCGATTGATTATGAAATTTGTTAAAAGAGCAATACCCTTACCTGCTAATTACCGTTTTTTTTACCAACTGGCAATTTTTCTGCTGATACTAGAGTTTTCATGCCCAAAAAATAAAGGGGTATCCACTCTTAAGCTTCAGCTTTTAGCATGGGCATTGCGTGATAATGAGGGGAATGAAGCATTAGAAAAAGTTATTAAAGAAAAAAGTAAAAAAGATTTTAATTTTTGGGCATTAGACCCTGCTTTAAATCGGGCTACTAAATTTGCTTTAGCTGATGGATTTCTTGTATTAGAAAAAGAGAAGTTTATGTATACAGAAAAAGGAAAATCCGTACTTCAGTTTATTTTAGATAATGAAATATTTACTCAAGAAAAATCAATACTAAAGGGTATTGGAAAATCAATTACTGAAACATTCATAACATCATTACTAAAAAAAGACGATGCTTAATATCACAGCCATTCGTATTACAACTTATACAGCTCAAGGGTCGTTCATATTTGAAACTGATTTTAGAACTGGCTTGAACATTATCAGAGGAGATAATGCCAAAGGTAAGAGTACCTTAGTGCAGTCTATTTTCTACGCGCTTGGACAAGAAGAGCTATTGGGTGGAAAAAACTCCAAAGTAATGCAAAGTTGTTTAAGAAAGCAAATTCGTGATGATGAAGATAATGAAATAACTGTACATGGTTCATCAATAGAACTACAAATATCAAATGGTGTCAATGAGGTTACTTTGAAGAGGTCTGTCAGTTTAGGTGATAAGGATGACAGACTAATTGAAGTCATATTTGGTGCTGCCTTATCAGATAAAACAGTAGTCTTTAAAAAAGAACCAAAGTATCTTCACGATGCTGGTGGCGCAACTAATCCTGAATATGGATTTCATAAATGGCTTGAAGATTTTCTCGGATGGGAGTTACCTTCAATATATTCATTTGGTGAAAAAGAAACCAAACTATATTGTCAGCTAGTATTTCCAGCATTTTTAATAGAACAAAAACTAGGTTGGTCTAATTATTTAGCAACCTCGCCTTATTTTAGTATAAAAAACCCAAAAAAGAGAGCAATCGAATTTTTATTGCAGCTCGATATTTCAGAATTTGAAAGAAAGAAAAGAGCTTATGAAGCAAAATTAGAAGAATATAAAAAAATGTGGCAATCCATATATGACGAAATAAGGTATATGGTAAGTTCTAACTCAATTGATATTGAAGGGATTAACCGTTCCCCTCATGTCGATTTTAACTCAAATAATGCTAATTTGATTGTGAAAAAAGAAACTCAATATACTTTATTAAATTATATTGAGCATATGAAGCAAATTTTGCAGATTAAACAATCTGTTGATATTCCAACAAATGCAGAAGCTAACGTTCATTTACGTCAGAAGCTAGAAGAAACTCAACAAGAACTACAAAATCTCGTAGATGAGGAAGAACAACTGCAAGGCAGTTTATCTATTGAGCATATCCAAAAGAAAGAGATAACAGGAAGTTTACAAGAAATAGAGAAGGACATTGAAAAAAATGAAGGTGCATTGAAAGTACAAAAATTTGGGGCTGATAATCTAGATTCATGTATGGCACATGACATTTGCCCAACTTGTAAACAAGAAATCAAAGATGCTTTGTTGCCCCTAGATATTCATGCTATTCCAATGGATATAACAGATAACATAAAATATATAAAAGAACAGAAAAAGATATTTTCTGCTTACATCGATAGTATAAATAACACTATGATTTTAATAAGAAATAGCTTGAAAAGCAATAGGAAATTTCAAGAAGAAAAGATAGAAGAAATAAAAAACATTAGAGTGCAATTAATTGCTGATCCTAGATTACCTTCTCTGATCGAGATAAGAGAGCAAATTAGGCTTGAAGAAGAGATAAAAAAACTTCAGGGTTATTTGGAATTTTTTAATGAAAAACTTCTAAAAATTAGTGAATTATCTGAAAAATATAACTTAGAGTGTGCTGAATATAAAAACTTACCTAAGAAAGGGCTGTCGGAAAAAGATAAAGAGAAGCTCCACTCCTTTACGCTCATCTTTACAGCGCTTTTAAACAAATTTAATTTCCAAAGTTGTAGTATAAAACACATCAGAATTTCAGAAGAGACTTACTTCCCAATTATTGATTCGCTTGAACTATTGAATGAAACCTTACGCAATGATTCATCAGGCAGTGATTTTACTCGCGTCATGTGGGCATATACATTAGGGTTATACTTAACCAGCAAAGAATATAATGCTAACCATCCTGCATTTATACTGTTAGATGAACCTTCTCAACATTCAATTTCAAACAAAAGTACTTGGCAACTATTTAATTATTTGAGTCAATTGTCATGTCAGACTATTGTCGCAGATTCATTTAATAATAGTAATCAAGTTTTTGAAGAGACTACTCACAATATTAACTGTCACTTGATTAAGTTTGAAGGTAGATTGTTAAAAAACCTAGCTAATCGGGGTTTGTAACCCCGACTGAAACGTTACGGTGCAAGTTACAAACCTGCACCAGTTAAGAATTTTTCCCTCGTTCCCAAACTCCGTTTGGGAATGCCTGCAAGTCAAGCTCTGCTTGACGATTCAGCAAAACATCCAACAAATGACGAGGTAACACATTCAGCATTCATGATCTCTCATTTCCAAATGTGAGGACAAGATAACTGTACTATATTGTCAAGCGGAGCTTGACCGACAGGCATTCCCAAACGGAGTTTGGGAACGAGAAAATTAAAAGATAATAATTCTGTTAGGAGTTACGCAGTTGAAACATGAGTTCTTTTATTTACAATGAGTTAGCATTGTGCACTGCACAATCGTGTTTCTAGTAAAATCAAATAGTTAGCGGTTCAACTGCGTAACTCCTATTCTGTGTTTAATTGTGTAAATTGGGGTAATTAAGTGAATTGTGGTTCAGACAACAATACCAATAAGACATGCTATGCTTGACAAGTGAAGAATAAGTAACCACCTATTTTAAGGAATATAACAATGCTCATGCAATTTAATATTGATGATAATTTACTCAATGAAGCTGTCAAACTAGGAGACTTCAAAACACCCGAAGAAACCTTAGAAACCGTGCTACGTGAATTTATTTTGCGTAAAAAACAACTTGAAATTATTGAGCTATTTGGAAAACTAGACCCCGACGAGAACCGAATTACCTCCTAAAAAACATAAGCTTGTCGTTGCATGGATTGAAATTCATCAAGAAGATTTAATGGCAGATTGGGCATTAGCCGTGAACGGGAAAACACCTTTCCCTATTCGAGGACTCGATCAATGAAAATTCAATCAATAAAACCGCTGGCACAACTCTATATCCTTGCAGAAGATGGACGTAGCGGTATTTTTGACCTAACACCTTATTTAGAATACGAAGTTTTTGCGGAATTAGAAAATCAAGAAGCTTTTGTACAAGTGAGCAATGGCGGCTATTTCATTGAATGGGCATGTGGCGCAGACTTATCCGCAGACAGCATAGAAGCGCACTGGCAAACCTACCCTTAATTTGTTAAAACTAATGAATAAATACCCCATGCTAAAACCCCTCCTCTTCCTGCTCACACTCAGCCAATGTGCCAACGCCCTAGAAATCCCCAACGGCTACCGTCTTGAACATTACCGCGCCCCCACCCCCGACAGCGTCGAAGGCGCGAAAACCATCAACACCAAAGAACTACAAAGCCTGCTTGCCAAAACCACCCCACCACCCATCTTAATTGACGTGCTCGCCATTACCCGCCGCCCCGAAAGCGAAGAACTTGATAGCGCGTGGTTGCTCACCAAACCGCGTTATAATCTGCCGCACAGTATTTGGCTGCCCAATGTGGGTTATGGCACTTTGGATTTGGAAATGGAAAACTATTTTCGCGACAATCTCGCCAAAGCCACCGCACAAAATCAACAACGCGCCCTGGTTTTTTATTGTATTGCCGATTGTTGGATGTCTTGGAATGCCTGCAAACGTGCCGCGAGCTGGGGTTATCAGCAAATTTATTGGTATAAAGAAGGCACAGACGGCTGGGAACAGGCAGGCTTGCCCACAGAAAATTCAATTCCCATTCCATTAAAACTGCATTAAAATGATTTCTTATAATTATTTTTCATTAGGAAGCTTTACTTTTCGCAAAAGCTTTCCTATAATGCAACTTCTGAATCGCTGGTAGCAGTGCTTAAGCAATTAATCAGTAAAAAATCTCTGAAAAATGGCTTGACACAAAAATAGAAAATATTTAAAATGTGTTTTCTTAGCTGGCTGATTTAGGGGCTGTAGCTCAGTTGGTAGAGCGCTACAATGGCATTGTAGAGGTCAGCGGTTCGATCCCGCTCAGCTCCACCAAGTATCACCAGTTTTACCATAGATGTCCCCATCGTCTAGTGGCCTAGGACACTGCCCTTTCACGGCGGTAACAGGGGTTCGAACCCCCTTGGGGACGCCATCTTTAAGTTGGTTGTCTTGAAAATCTCAATCGTAATTCTTGCTGCGGGTCAAGGTAAGCGCATGTTTTCTGACATGCCAAAAGTTTTACACTTGCTTGCAGACAAATCCTTAATCCAACACGTTTTAAATACCGCTCAAGCCTTATCGCCTGATAGTCTGCATCTTGTCTATGGACATGCGGGCGCACAGTTGCGTCAAGCTCTTGTGGATGTTCCCGTGCAGTGGGTCGAACAAAGCCCGCAACTCGGTACAGGTCATGCCGTCGCTCAAGCGATGCCCAGTTTAGCCGATGACAGCCATGTGTTAGTGTTATATGGCGATGTACCGCTCATCAGTTTGCACACCTTAAAAAATCTTTGTCAAAAAATCACCCCCGACAGTATTGCCGTACTCACCATGCAGGTAGAAAATCCTACAGGCTATGGGCGAATCGTGCGCGATGCTGACGGCAATGTTTTAAAAATTACTGAAGAAAAAGATGCCGACGCATCGATTAAATTAATAAAAGAAGTGAATACGGGTATTTTAATTGCGCCCGCCCCCGCTTTGCGCCGCTGGTTACAAGCTTTGAATAATAATAATGCGCAAGGGGAATATTATTTAACCGACATTATCGCCTTGGCTGCGGCTGAGGGTAAAACCATTCACACCGCACAACCACAGCAGCTTGAAGAAGTGCTAGGAGTTAATGATCGTATGCAATTAGCCCAATTAGAACGCCATTATCAGCAACAACAAGCTGAAAAATTAATGCAGCAAGGTGTGAGTTTACGTGACCCCGCACGCTTGGATGTGCGCGGAGAAGTCAGCGTCGGACGCGATGTGTTGATTGATGTCGATGTGATTTTAGAAGGCACGGTCAGTTTAGGAAATAACGTCAAAATTGGCGCGTTCACCGTGATTCGTAACAGCCAGATTGGGGACGGGGTCGAAATCCGTTCACATTGTATTCTTGACGGCGTGACGATTGGCGCAAATTGTATTATTGGTCCTTTTGCTCGCTTGCGCCCTGAAACCGTATTAGCAGAAGGTGCACACATCGGCAACTTTGTTGAAGTGAAAAAAAGCTTCATCGGCACGCAATCCAAAGTTAATCATCTCAGCTATATTGGCGATGCGGAAGTGGGCAGTAAGGTCAACATCGGCGCGGGCACAATTACCTGTAATTACGATGGCGTAAACAAGTATAAAACTGTGATTGGGGATGGCGCATTTATTGGCTCGGACACACAACTCGTTGCCCCAGTCAGCGTGGGCGCGGGTGCAACCATTGGCGCAGGTTCGACCATTACCCAAGACACGCCGCCTGATGCTTTAACTTTGAGCCGTACCCGTCAACAAACGGTTTATTCTTGGAAGTTGACCGAAAAGCCTAAGAAATAAAGCTGTTTTAAATCTTGCGTAATATATCCCTCAAAAGTATCACACTTTTCTAAAATCCACGGTTCGCAGCCGTGGGTGAAAATCCCCTTAAAATATTAAAAATCCCTTGCTGTACAGTTTATTAGCGTGAATTTAGCTTATTTAACACGAGTTTGATATAGTCAATAAATCACTGTTATTTTATAGGTATTGTTCATGCGTCCACATTCTGCGGTTCTTGTATTGCTTCTATCATTTGTTCTTATCAGCGACAGTGTTGCGGGCGTGCGTATTATCAATGGACGTGCCGCTACATCGCATCAATGGGAATGGATGGTTGCTTTGATTGACAATAATCAACCCCATGTTGTGCCAGTGGAAATTTGCGGCGCAAGTTTAATCGCGGCAGATTGGTTATTGACGGCGGCGCATTGTATGGAAGGGGAAAGTATTTACAGTTTAAGCGCGTGGATTGGCGATGTAGATTTAAGCAGTATTAGCGCAGAACGCATTGCTTTCAAACGTATCATTGTGCATCCACAGTTTAAAAATGATAATAACAACCCGCCTGAAAATGATATTGCTTTAGTGCAATTAACTCGTCCTGCCACCCAAGGCATTTTGCGCATCAGTAATGCGTACAATCCTGCGAGTTTTGCGGAGAATGCGGCGGTGGTGATGGGCTGGGGTACGACTTCAACTTATCAAGATAATTACCCTTTGATGCTGCAACAAACCACCGTGCCGATTACCAGTAATGCCTTGTGCAATAATATTTATGCTTACAATGGTAAAATCACCGACAGCATGGTGTGCGCAGGATTTTCACAAGGTGGAACGGACGCGTGCACAGGCGATAGTGGTAGTCCCTTGGTCGTGCAAACCAGTGCGAATAACAGCAATATTTGGCAACAGGTAGGTATTGTGAGTTATGGCGAAGGCTGTGCGCAACCGAATCGTTATGGGGTTTACACCCGCGTTTCTTCTTTTGAAAATTTCATTCAAAGCAATATTTGTAATGCTGGCAACACGCCGCCCGCGCCTACATTGCGAGTCAACGTACAAAATACGCAGGCTCAAGTCACTTGGGATTCAGTCCCGAATGCAGAAGGCTATCAACTATTTTACGCCCCCTATTCTGAACCGATGGATAAACAGACTTTAGAAAATATTCGCAGTCTCGAAGTTGGTCAACAAACTCAATTTGCAACACAATTAAGTTCGGGACAAAAGTTTTATGTGGCAGTGAAAGCGTATAAAGGCAACTGCAACAGTGCTTATTCTAATGTGGGTGTGGTGAAAATTCCGTAACGCTTTTTAAATCCCAACGTTGATGCTGAGACCTCCTAGGCTTCAAAAACCTAGAGGGTCTTATTCATTCCAGACTATAAATATCGTGAATGTGGTCGCCAACCCAGCGGTGTAAAGGCAATGTGCAGCCTGTTACAGTGATTTCACCATACAGCGAGTTAATCGGTTAGTGCGGAAAACCTTATCTTTCTCCAAGAAGCGAGAAAATCATATCGGGGCTATCATCTTTTTCATTAAGCATTACAAGCAATCATTACTTCTTCATTACTACTTATAATAAACTTACAACAACTCCCCCTGTGCCACCTCAATAACCTTACCTCCAATCGAAATATCCAGATGTCCATCAATATTGCGGGCACTGAGCAGCAAAAGCGAAGGGCGACGAATTTCATAGCCCTGTTCGACTTGCAGAAACAAATTATCATCTGAAACATACTGATATTTGAATAAATACGCGGCCAATGCCCCATTTGCGCTCCCTGTGGCTGGGTCTTCACTGATGCCATAATAATCAGCAAATACCCGCACATTTAAATCATGTTGGGGATGATAGGTTTGCGGGGCAAAAATCAAAATCGCTTTCGCTTGGGTTTTATTCACTAAGTTAAAATAAGCTTTGCGCAAAATGCGGGCTTGTTGCACACTTTCTAAAGTACGCAAGGGCACAATAATAAACGGTAAACCTGTCGAAACCTCCTGAATTGGGAAACGGCTATCAATAGCCGCAGGCCCTAATCCCAAAACCTCTTCAAGTTGTGCACTTTGAAAAGTCTGTCCAAAAACGGGGAGACGTTGCCGCATCCAAAGCCTGTCAATCAGTCCTAACAACGAATCACTGTAATGCAAATAAACTGAAATTTGACCAGCGCGTAAATTCAGCAACAGCACTTCGGTTTGTTGTTTGAGCAAATAGCGTTCAATGATATAGGCAGCCCCCAAACAAGGATGTCCTGCAAACGGAAGTTCCGACTCTGGCGTAAAAATACGCATACCGTAACCCCCATTCTCAGCAGGCTTAGAATCTAAGATAAAAATGCTTTCTGAATAATTAATTTCTCTGGCAATATGCTGCATGTCAGTGCCAGAAAGGTTTGTCGCATTCATCACCACAGCCAAGGGATTGCCTGTATATTTTTGTTCTGCGAACACATCGACAATATAAAAATGAGGCGTTGACATGGTTTTTTCCCAGTAACTTTTTATGGTTAAAGTATAGTCAAATCGAGAAACATTGCCTATCTTACTGTTTTGACATTAATATTATCGAGGGATTGAAGACATTATAAGCTAAGCGTAATCTATGCACTTTCCCGAAGATAACAGGGAGTTTTAGGCAGTTTTCGCCTAATTGAATTTAAAAATCTAAATATCTGCACACCAATTATAAACTGTGCTATTGCCACGAGGAACTTTTTAATCATGCGCCGTAAGTTGATACAAGCTAAAACGCTGGTCAATGACTCTGTCACTCGAGTTTTGACCGCCCGCCGTCCTAAAAATATCCTCTCCACGTCTTCCGACAAAGACGAATTACACAGCACCCGCACCAGCCGACTAATGAATTCCCCCATGATGTTGTTTGCCCGCGAAATTATTCAAAACCCGCGTGCGATGGGTGCAGCCTGCCCCAGTTCACGTCATCTTGCCCAAAACATGGCAAAACAAGTGCCGATTTTAGATTCTGGTTATGTGCTGGAACTCGGCGGCGGCACAGGCACAATTACCCAAGCCTTATTACAACATATTCCCGCAAACCGCCTGATTGTGGTGGAACGCGCCCCGAATTTAGCCAGCTATTTGCACCAACGTTTCCCAAACAGCCATGTGTTAGAAGGGGATGCCGCCCAAGTGGTAAAATTGCTCGGCGACAAAGCCCACCAAGTACAAACCATCGTTTCAGGTTTACCCTTCCGTTCTCTGCCCCACAGTTTGGTGCAACAAATTATTCGCCAAGTTGAAATTTTATTAAAAGATGGTGGCACTTTTACCCAATTTACTTACGACTTGCGCGGCAAAACCGAACATCTGCCCGCCCATTTTCGCCGTATTTCTACTAAATTTGTGTGGAATAATTTCCCGCCCGCCCGCATCGACGTGTACCGCGTAGAACACGCTAAATAAACGAATTCCCCACTTTCTGACGCGGGTCTGCCGCAAAGTAATAAAATACTTATGCAAGAAAAACCTTGGCTTATAAAAACTGAACAATTATCACAGCGTATTCTGAAAATTGAACACATTTTAGCGGCGAGCGCGATGGCATTACTCTGTATTTTGACCTTTGCCAACGTGCTGGTGCGCTATTTCAGCAATATTTCATTCGCCTTCACCGAAGAGTTTTCGATTTTCTTATTGGTGTTTTTGACTTTGGTGGGCGCATCTTCGGCATTTGCAAAAAATAAACAAATCGAAATCACGCTTTTAGTCGAACAATTGCCCAGCTTTGCCCAGCGAATAATGCGCGGCATGGTGTGGGCTGCGAACTTGCTCATGTTTGGATTATTGTTGTGGTTTGGGACGTGGTTTGCCTTTGACGATTTCCGTTTTGAAGTGACTTCTTCGAGTTTGGGCTATCCGCAGTGGTGGTATAGCATTTGGCTACCCCTACTTTCCTTGGCTATTTTATTACGTCTCCTGCTCGCAGCAGTGCAGGCATATCTTCAACGACACCGAACTTAAGTTATCGCATGGATTATTTATTATTTGCCGTGTTTGCAGTGCTGTTATTGGGCGGCGTACCGATGGCGGTTGCCTTGGGCTTGGCGGGCACCTTGCTGGTGGCACTGAATGGTTTAGGGATGATGTCCTTGCCGATTAACGTCTACACAGGCATTGCAAAATATCCCTTGCTCGCCATTCCGATGTTTATTTTAGCGGGACTGATTTTTGAACGTTCAGGCGTGGCATTGCGCTTGGTAAATTTAGCCGTCGCCTTGGTGGGAAATCGGCGCGGTGGGCTGGCAATTGCGGCAATTACGGTGTGCATGGTGCTGGGGGGAATTTCTGGTTCAGGGCCTGCGGATGCTGCCGCCATCGCCACGGTGATGATTCCGAGCATGTTAAAAGCGGGTTATCCCAAAGCGTTTTCTGCCAGCGTGATCGCCGCCGCAGGTTCAACCGCCATTTTAATTCCGCCCTCAATTGCGTTTATTTTATACAGCATTCTCGTGCCACAGGCCTCCATCCCGAGCTTATTCGCCGCAGGTTTAATTCCGGGACTTTTAGCAGGCTTGTCTTTGGTAATTCCTGCGTGGTATTTGAGCCGTAAACATCATTTTGGCATTGCCTCCGCTGAAAATATTCCGAAATTATGGGACAGTTTCAAGCAGGCAGGCTGGGGTTTAATCACCCCGATTATCATTTTAGGCGGGATTTTAAGCGGCGCATTCACCCCCACCGAGGCCGCCGTGATTGCGGTGTTTTACGGCTTATTCGTGGGCATGGTGGTGTATCGCAGTTTAAGCTGGCAACAAGTATATGAAGTTTTGGTCGAATCTGCGGAAATCTCAGCGACGGTGCTGTTAATCATCGCGCTTGCCAGCGTGTTTGCGTGGGCAGGTAGCACTTTGGGCACTTTTGACCATCTCGCCCAATGGCTAATTGGCACAGACGGCAAGGCAAATGAAACCGTGGTGTTGTTAAATATCACGGGCTTGATTTTGATTGCAGGCATGTTTTTAGATGGCGTTTCGATTTTCTTCATTTTCTTGCCGCTGCTAATTCCCATTGCCAAAGTTTTTAACTGGGATTTGGTGTGGTTTGGGGTGATTCTGACCATGAATATTGCGATTGGGCAATTTACACCGCCGATGGCAATTAATTTGATGGTGACCAGCAAAATCGGCGGTATTCGAGTGGAAAGCACTGTGCCGTGGGTATTGTGGATGGTGCTCAGCATGAGTGCTTGTTTGCTGCTGGTCACTTTTGTGCCCGAACTTACTTTATTCCTGCCGCGTTATTTAGGTTATTAAACATGAAGTTACAGACTTTCCTCCATTCACTGAGCTTGAGTGATAAGCTGATCCTAAGCCTTGCGTTTGTTGCCGTGGCGTGGTCCTATCAACATTATTGGCGGTGGCACGAGGAAGCGGCTGAATACGCAATGATTTTTGTGGATCAACAAGCTCCGTTTAAAGTGAGTTTGCGTGAGGATCGTTTAGTGCGTGTGAACGGACGTTTGGGGGAAAGTCTGTTGCAAGTCGCGGAGGGAAAAATTCGCTTTATCGCCTCGCCCTGTCAAGGTAAACAGTGCATTCATGCGGGTTGGTTGCACGAGGGCGGCGATTTTGCAGCGTGTTTACCCAATCATGTTAGTGTTGAATTACAAGGCGAACACGCGCATTTCGATTCGATTGTTTATTAAGGGAGGAGAAGTTTATGCGTTTACGCGGCGTATTTTTATTAAGCCTGCTGGTATTTTTGGGGAGTTGTGCGACCTCGCCCACGGGCAGAAAGCAGTTGTTGCTCGGGGGAAACAGCGAAGTCGATCAAATGGGGGTGAAAGCTTTCAGCGATTTGAAACAATCCACACCGATTGAAACCAGCAGCAGTATTAACCGTTATGTGCGTTGTATTACTGATGCATTGCAGCGCGAAGCGGGTTCGAGCGGACAATGGGAAGTGGTGGTATTCCGCGACAAGGCAATTAATGCCTTTGCTTTGCCTGGTGGGAAAATTGGGGTTTACACAGGGATTTTGCCCGTGGCAAATACGCAAGATCGTTTAGCGGCAGTGCTTGGGCATGAAATCGCGCATGTGCTTTCTCAGCATGGCAACGAGCGCATGTCGCAACAAACTGCGGTATCGCAAGGTTTAGATTTAATCAATGCGATGGTCAAACCACAAACTCAAGGCGGACAAACTGCACTGGGTTTATTGGGATTGGGGGCGCAAGTGGGAATTTTACTGCCTTACAGTCGGATACAAGAAAGTGAAGCCGATACGCTTGGGGTTAAATTAATGGCTCAAGCAGGTTTTGATCCTCGAGAAAGTGTGGTGCTGTGGCAAAGAATGAATCAAGCCAATGAAGCCCAACCCTTTGAATTTCTTTCCACCCATCCTGCTAATACTACCCGTATCAGTGATTTGAATAAAAATATGGCGCAAGCGATGAGTATTTATCAGCAGGCGCAAAGACAAGGGAAACGTCCTAATTGTCGTTAATGTTTAGTTAGTTAGATGTGTTCCCTCCTTTGAAAAAAGGGGGGTTACTTAAAACTTGCGTAGGATGTATAGAACCGATTTGAAGTGCTAATTAGGATGTACCGACGAGAGGAGGCGCATCAATCGAGATTAACCGTTTCCACACGAATGATGCGCTTCGTGCCTCAGCACATCTTATCGGGTTAAAGAGGGCTAAACATTAAAGATTAAACAGATTTTCTTAATCTCGTTCCCAGGCTTCAGCGTCACTGTCATTAAGTTAAGAGTCAGTGCCAATAATGCCAATAGGATTCGTTGAGGAACGAAGCGCATCATCGCCCTAATTCTTATGTAAAAAAACAAGGGAAATGATGGCGTATTTTCCTTGTTAGTAAATCAATGAAAATGGACGTAGTTGGAAAATAACGAAGCCACGTGATGAAATTAAGGCAATGCAAGAGTTCATTCAATACTGAAAAAAATGATAATTTGCGCAGACTTTGCAAAATGGTTAGAGCTTGGAAAAATAAACACGGTGTAAATATGGGTGGTTTGCTAATTGATACGTTATGTCATAATTTTCTAAAATCTACTAATGAATATGATGACAAAAGCTACCTCTACTATAATTGGCTAATTAACCTGAGTTCGGTATAAGCGAAGCGATTGGAATAAAGGAATCAAATCCTTTTTAGCAATATTCAAGGAAGGTAATTTATCCTGATAAGAATAAGCGACCAAACCTGCAACAATATTAATCATATAATTGCTTAGTGAACGATGCCGCGAGTGTTCTAGGGCGTGTCATCAACTAGAAATAGAGGGGTATTAAGCCAAAAGAATGAGAATAGAAGCCCAGCAAATGCCACTCAAAGAAATGAACGGAACGTTTGTTATATCAAGTCGCTCTGCTTCAACTTGCAAAAGAAGTTCTCTATCAAATGACGTTCTTTGTAAAGCTCTTTATCATACCCAGAAGGATTCAAACAGTTTTTCTTGAAGGGAGTCACACAACGAATTCCTCGACTATGTTCTCCCAAATCCCTCTTTTAGACCAACGAGTGAAACGGGTATGCACCACGCAAAAAGCCCCAAAACGTTCAGGTAGGTCTCTCCAAGGAATACCGCTACGATAACGGTATAGGACTCAATGAACAAGCGATTATCTTTAGCAATTCTCCCACCTGTCCTTTGCGCCCTGACAGGAAGGATTCTAATCTAGCCCATTTTTGTTAAAGCGTAACGACAACCCATTTTTTATTCCTTGTGAGAGGTTATTCTAACTTCTTTGGAATAACCTTTTTAATATTTGATGACACGCCCTAAAATTAAGTGCATTAATTATGTCCATTTTAAGTATCGTCATGTTTTCCAATGCGGGGGCATGCAACTAGATTAATTCACCAAAACTATGCTATTAATTAAACTCACATCCGAAAATTTTATTATCCCTCTTTCATTCTAAAAGGAATTTACCCGTGGCAAAATTTTTACACAGCATGATTCGTGTTTTAGATTTAGATCGTTCCATTGCGTTTTATCAACAAGCGTTTGCCTTTGAAGTGAAAGCCCGCCGCGAATTCAGCGATTTTACACTGGTCTACTTGAGCAATGATGAAAGCCCTTTTGAACTGGAATTAACCCTAAATCATGGGCGCACTGAAGCTTATACCCACGGCAG
The DNA here is from genome assembly GCA_028688145.1 of Thiotrichaceae bacterium. Taxonomy (GTDB): domain Bacteria; phylum Pseudomonadota; class Gammaproteobacteria; order Beggiatoales; family Beggiatoaceae; genus JAQTYU01. Next base: position 29,679 of record JAQTYU010000009.1, read on the forward strand.
CGGTTATGGGCACATTGCTGTTACCGTGGCAGATGTGGACTCAGAACACGCACGTTTCAAAAGTTTAGGTTTTGAGCCGCGTGATGTGGTGGAATTTAAAGAAGATGGGCAATTATTAGCCAAATTCTTTTTTACTAAAGACCCTGATGGCTATGAAATCGAAGTCTTAGAACGGCTTGGACGTTACCAATAATCAAAGGTAGAGTGCAAGTTGCCGATAAGGCAACAATTTCACCCATCTTTCGGGATGGGTATGGATTGAAACGGACGTTATCAATAATTCAAGTTATCGTTTTAAGAATGCACCGCCCCTAGCGTGTTGCATTCTCTCTTTTTCTCAGAACCCAAAGTCCAAAAATCTTACCTATTCGCCTCTATTCCTGGCAATTTCCCCACTTAAAATCCCCCTGCTCACTTTTTCAGACGTATCTTTGTGATTTTTGGTATAATTTCTCTGAGTTACTTTGACCTGAATGAGACACTTTGTGATTACGAAATTACGGAATATTGCGATTGTAGCGCACGTTGACCACGGTAAAACTACCTTGGTTGACAAACTCTTACAACAATCTGGCACATTAAACACCCGTGGCGAACAAGGCACGCGAGTCATGGATTCTAACGCGATTGAAAAAGAGCGTGGGATTACCATTCTTGCCAAAAATACCGCGCTGCGCTGGCGTGATTATCGAATTAACATCGTAGACACCCCTGGACACGCCGATTTCGGCGGCGAAGTGGAACGTGTATTGTCGATGGTCGATTGCGTATTATTATTAGTCGACGCAGTTGATGGCCCTATGCCACAAACCCGCTTCGTCACCCAAAAGGCTTTATTACACGGTTTACGTCCTATCGTGGTGATTAATAAAATCGACCGTGATGGCGCACGTCCTGACTGGGTTTTAGACCAAACCTTTGAACTGTTCGACCGTTTGGGCGCAGACGAAGGGCAATTAGATTTCCCCGTGATTTACGCCTCTGCTTTAAATGGCTATGCCAGCAAAGACAGTTCCGTGCGTGAAGGCGATATGGATCCTTTGTTTGAAGCGATTATCGAACATGCTCCGATTCCTGACGTAGACCCTGAAGAACCTTTTCAATTACAAGTCAGTGCCTTGGATTACAACAGCTATGTGGGCATTATCGGAATTGGGAAAATCAGCAGCGGTCGCGTCAAAACCAATACCCCCGTCGCGGTCGTTGATGCCAATGGCAAACAACGTAACGGTCGCATTCTGCAAATTTTAGGTTTCCACGGTTTAGATCGTGTCGAAATGCCCGAAGCCCAAGCAGGCGATATTATCGCGTTCACAGGTTTAGACCCCTTATATATTTCTGACACCTTGTGCGATCCTGCAAACGTGCGTCCTTTGCCCGCATTGACCGTAGACGAACCCACGGTGAACATGACTTTCCAAGTCAATACCTCACCTTTCGCAGGTCAAGATGGCAAATATGTGACTTCACGCCAAATTCGTGAACGTTTACAACGCGAATTACTGCATAACGTCGCATTGCGTGTTGAAGACACCAATGACCCTGATAAATTTATCGTGTCAGGGCGCGGCGAATTGCACTTAGGCATTTTGATTGAAAACATGCGTCGTGAAGGCTATGAATTAGGCGTGTCACGTCCGCAAGTGATTATGAAAGAAGAAAATGGCGAGCGTCTCGAACCTTACGAACATTTAACCATCGACGTGGAAGAAGCCTATCAAGGCGCAGTCATGGAAAAATTGGGTGAACGTAAAGGCGAACTCACCAACATGACCCCAGACGGTCGTGGACGCGTGCGTTTAGACTTCAACATTCCTTCACGCGGTTTGATTGGTTTCCGTACTGAATTCTTAACTGCAACCTGCGGCACGGGCTTGTTGTATCACGTGTTTGACCGCTACGCCCCAATGAAAGCAGGCGTATTGGGCAAGCGTAATAACGGTGTGTTAATCGCCAATGGTGAAGGCAAGAGCTTGGCGTATGCCTTGTTCACCTTGCAAGAACGCGGACGCTTATTTATTGGGCACGCAGAAATGGTTTATGAAGGCATGGTGATTGGGATTCATTCCCGTGACAATGACCTCGTGGTCAATCCATTGAAAGGCAAGCAATTAACCAACATCCGCGCTTCTGGTACGGACGAAGCTTTAATTTTAACGCCGCCAATCCGTATGTCTTTGGAACAAGCTTTAGAATTCATTGAAGATGATGAATTAGTCGAAGTTACGCCGAAATCGATTCGAGTGCGTAAGCAGTTCTTGACTGAAAATGATCGTAAACGCGCTTCTCGGAGTGCGCCAGGCTAGTTTTTGATTTAGCCTAAACGCTTGCAAAAAAGCCGCGAGAGCTAAGAATCTTGCGGCTTTTTTGTCTGAATTTTTATTTATATAATCAAAAGTTAATCGTTTTATCTCAGATAGAGTATTTGATTTTGTCAAATGAATTTAAGCAGTTAAGTTTAGAATATCCTACAAAAACTGAAGCCGCACGGGTGTACAAAATCATTGATTTGTTTGCAGGAATTGGCGGCATTCGGACAGGTTTTCAACAAGCATTTAGGGATAATTTTTTGTATTTAATTACGCGAATACGCTTCAGACAAACTCACTGAGCTTGAAACAAGCGTCGAGAAAAATTCACCAAAATCCCCGCCGTTGCCCCCCAAATAATTTTCCCCTGATAATCGATGACATAATAACTGCGCTGCTGCCCTTTGAAAAAACGGCTTTCGCGTTGATGATTTTCAGGGTTCAGTACGAAGGACAGCGGCACTTCAAACGCATCCGCCACTTCAAAACTGTCCAGCTTCAAATCAAACTCAGGTTTTACGAAACCCACCACGGTAGAAATTAAAAAACCCGTGGCAGTTGCATAATTATCCAAATAACCCACAACTTCGATAAGTTCCCTGGATAAACCGATTTCTTCTTCCGTCTCACGCAATGCGGTTGCAATCAGGGTTTCATCGCTTGCATCAACGCGCCCACCGGGAAAGCAAATTTGTCCTGCGTGATTATGTAAATGTTCTGTGCGCTGCGTTAAAATCAAGTAAAACTCAGCATCGCGCTCAACTAAAGGCAATAAGACTGCTGCTGGAGTTAAATTTGGAAAACTTGCCCGCAATTGTTCAATTTCCATATCCCCTAAATTTATTTCGTCCAAAATGCTGGGTTCAGAAAGCACAGACTGACGGATTAAATGACGCATTTTTCTCCACTCGCGTATTAAAATAAACCGATGTTTTGTCGATCATGACATATTTTTTTAAGATAAGCCCCATGCTTTAGCTATGTTTTTAGCCAAAAAATGCAGTTAATTAGTTGAAACTACATAAAAAAAGCCACTTCTATATCATTTGTAAAATTTATCGCAATTCCTTTGCTAAAATAACGCATTTATTCCAAAATATACTCCTCTCAACACCAGAGAAGAAGTCAGAGCAAGCAATGAACATACACGAATATCAAGCTAAAAAACTTTTTGCAGATTATGGAATTCCCGTTCCTAATGGTCACCCCGCTTTCAGCCCCGAAGAAGCCAGACAACACGCACAAACCTTAGGGGGAAATGCATGGATGGTGAAAGCCCAAGTTCACGCAGGTGGACGTGGGAAAGCCGGCGGCGTTAAAAAAGCCAACACTTTAGATGAAGTTGCAGCAATCACCAAAAGTTTAGTGGGCACGAACATCGTCACCCATCAAACCGGTCCTGCAGGTCAACCTATTCACTGTGTTTTAATCGAAAACACCACCGCAATCCAAAGCGAATTATATTTAAGCTTTGTGGTTGACCGTGCTACCCGCCGCATCGCGATTATCGCTTCTGTGGCAGGTGGGATGGACATTGAAGAAGTTGCGGAACATACCCCAGAAAAGATTATCACCAGCACGATTGATCCTATTGTCGGGATTCAAGCCTATCAGTGCCGTGACATCGCTTTCGCCTTGGGTTTGGATGCCAACCAACGTAAACAATTAACCTTTATCTTAGGTGGTTTATACCGCTTATTCGTTGATAAAGACTTAAGCTTGTTAGAAATCAATCCCTTAATCATTAATGACAAAGGCGATTTGATGGCGTTAGATGGCAAAATCAACTTAGATGATAACGCTTTATTCCGTCATTCTGATTTAGCCGCTTTATACGATCCTAGCCAAGAAGACGAAAAAGAGCACAAAGCTCGTCAATTCGATCTGAACTATGTGGTTTTAGAAGGCAACATCGGCTGCATGGTGAACGGCGCAGGCTTGGCCATGGCAACCATGGACACCATCAAACTCAGCGGTGGCGAACCAGCTAACTTCTTAGATGTTGGCGGCGGCGCAACCAAAGAGAAAGTTTCTGAAGCTTTCAAAATTATCACCTCTGATCCCCAAGTTGAAGCGATTTTAATCAACATTTTCGGCGGTATCGTGAAGTGCGATATGATTGCTGAAGGTGTGATTTATGCCTTCAAAGAAGTCGGTGTCAAAGTGCCTGTTGTCGTACGTTTAGAAGGAACGAACGTTGATAAAGGTAAGGCATTATTAGCAGAAAGTGGCTTGCCCATTATTGCTGCCGATAACTTGAAAAATGCAGCACTGAAAGTCGTCGAAGCAGCGAAGAAGAAGGGATAAGTCAACATGAGCATTTTAATTAACGCTAATACCAAAGTCATTTGCCAAGGTTTCACTGGCAAACAAGGGACTTTCCATTCTGAACAAGCCTTGGCTTACGGCACCAAATTAGTCGGTGGGGTAACGCCTGGTCGCGGTGGCGATAGTCATTTAGGCTTGCCAATTTTCGATACGGTGAGCGATTCAGTGAAAGCCACTGGCGCAGAAGCTTCGATGATTTATGTGCCCGCTCCTTTTGCAGCCGATGCGATTTTAGAAGCTGCTGCTGGCGGCATCAAAATCATCGTCTGTATCACCGAAGGCATTCCTGTGCTCGATATGTTAAAAGTTAAAGCTTCTTTAACCGCTAACTATCCTGACGTGCGTTTAATCGGTCCTAACTGCCCCGGCGTGATTACGCCTGATGAATGCAAAATCGGGATTATGCCCGGCTACATTCACAAAAAAGGCAAAGTCGGGATCGTGTCACGTTCTGGCACGCTGACCTATAAAGCTGTGAACCAAACCACGTTAAATGGCTTGGGACAAAGCACTTGCGTCGGTATCGGTGGCGACCCCATTCATGGGATGAACTTCATTGACTGCTTGAAATTATTCCAAGCAGACCCTCAAACTGAAGGCATCATCATGGTGGGCGAAATCGGCGGCACTGCAGAAGAAGAAGCAGCGGCTTATATCAAAGCTAATGTGACCAAACCTGTTGTCGGCTATATCGCTGGCGTGACTGCACCTCCCGGCAAGCGTATGGGTCATGCAGGCGCAATTATTTCTGGTGGCAAAGGCACGGCAGCCGACAAGATTGCCAGCCTTGAAGCTGCTGGGGTTGTAGTTGCCCGTTCTCCCACTGACATCGGTCAGTGCATGTTAGAACGTTTAAGCAAGTAATAGTCTATTCAGCATGATAAACTCATGTTGAAGCTTTCTCAGGCTTATCGGCGATAGTGTCGATAAGCCTGATTTTACTCAAACCGCACACGCTGCTGAAACCGCATAATCTCTCAGCATAAGAGCTGCATAAGCTTACCTCTCGCATTAATATAAGATGTAACGCACCAAATAAAGCACGACTTGGGGGAATCCAATGAAAAAAATAGAAGCTATTATCAAGCCATTTCGCTTAGATGATGTCCGCGAAGCTTTGTCCGCTATCGGAGTGACAGGTATGACTGTGACCGAAGTGAAAGGTTTTGGTCGTCAAAAGGGACACACAGAATTATATCGGGGTGCAGAATATGTGGTTGATTTTCTGCCCAAAGTGAAGCTGGAAATTGTGGTCGATGATTCACAGGTCGATGCCTGTTTAGACACCATTACTCAAGCCGCACACACAGGAAAAATTGGGGATGGTAAGATTTTTATCACCCATGTTGAAAAAATCGTGCGTATTCGGACGGGTGAAACCGACCACGACGCAATTTAAGTTTTTCCAAAACCTCCGCGCATAAAAAAAGATGCTTTCACAAGGATAATGAAAGCATCTTTCTTCTCAAGCCGTAAGTTATAAAGTAACTTACTTTCTGATTTTACTACGAAACCGTTGTAAGGTTTGTAATTGTGCCATCGCTTCTGCCAGTTCTACTTGTGCTCTGGTGTAATCGAAAGCGGCATTACTGTCTGACAACAGTTTTTCAGCACGCGTTTTAGCTTCTACAGCGGCGGCTTCATCAATATCATGAGCACGCACGGCGGTATCTGCCAAAATAGTGACCACATGAGGTTGCACTTCTAACATGCCACCTGACACGTAGAAAGATTCTTCATGATCACCACTGAGCTTAAGATGCACAGTGCCGGGTTTTAACTGGCTCAAAAACGGTGCGTGGCGAGGTAAAATCCCCACTTCCCCTTCTGAGGCAGGTGCAAGCACCAACTCGGCTAAACCTGAGTAAATCTCAGCTTCCGCACTGACGATGTCAACATGAACGGTCATTGCCATGAGTTACCACTCCAGTCACTCCTCTTAAGAAAGAGGAATGACATTAGTCTTAGAGTTTCTTAGCCTTTTCAACAGCTTCTTCAATCGCGCCTACCATGTAGAACGCTTGTTCTGGCAGGTGATCGTATTCGCCATCGACAATTGCTTTGAAGCCCTTGATGGTTTCTTTCAAGGGAACGTATTTACCAGGTGAACCGGTAAACACTTCAGCCACGAAGAAAGGTTGTGACAAGAAACGTTGAATCTTACGCGCACGAGACACGGTGAGTTTGTCATTTTCAGACAATTCGTCCATACCCAAAATCGCGATGATGTCTTTCAATTCTTTATAACGTTGTAAAGTCCCTTGTACAGCACGGGCAACGTCATAATGTTCTTGACCCACGACTAAAGGGTCTAACTGACGGCTGGTAGAATCTAAAGGATCAACAGCGGGGTAAATCCCTAATTCTGCCACTTGACGAGACAATACCACGGTTGCGTCTAAGTGCGCGAAGGTGGTTGCAGGTGAAGGGTCGGTTAAGTCGTCAGCGGGCACGTAAACTGCTTGAATTGAGGTAATAGAACCCGTCTTCGTTGAAGTAATACGTTCTTGTAAAGCCCCCATTTCTTCTGCCAGCGTAGGTTGATAACCCACAGCAGAAGGCATACGACCTAAGAGTGCAGACACTTCAGTCCCTGCTAAGGTGTAACGGTAAATGTTGTCAACGAATAACAACACGTCACGACCTTCGTCACGGAAGAATTCAGCAATGGTTAAGCCTGATAATGCCACGCGTAAACGGTTACCTGGTGGCTCGTTCATTTGACCGTAAACCAAGGCTACCTTGTCTAACACGCCGCCTTCCTTCATTTCATGATAGAAGTCGTTACCTTCACGAGTCCGTTCACCAACCCCTGCAAACACGGAATAACCACTGTGTTCGATAGCGATGTTACGGATGAGTTCCATCATGTTCACGGTCTTGCCCACACCCGCACCGCCGAACAGACCGACTTTACCACCTTTCGCGAAGGGGCAAACCAAGTCAATAACCTTAATCCCCGTTTCTAACAGTTCATTGCTGGCTGCTAATTCGGAGAATTCAGGGGCTTTACGGTGGATAGAACGCTTTTCTTGTTCGCCTACGGGACCTTTTTCATCAATAGGATTCCCAAGCACGTCCATAATACGACCTAAGGTTTCTTTCCCTACAGGCACTTGAATAGGACGACCCGTATTGCTTACGGCTAATTCACGACGTAAACCGTCGGTCGTACCCATAGCAATGGTACGTACCACGCCATCGCCTAATTGTTGTTGTACTTCAAGGGTGAGTCCTTGTGAATCGACTAACAACGCATCATACACTTTCGGCATGGCATCGCGTGGAAATTCCACGTCAACCACTGCGCCAATGATCTGAACAACTTTGCCCGAACTCATGTTATCCTCATTAAAATTAAATATTCTAAAGTCTAGACAGCGGCTGCCCCAGCCACAATTTCAGACAGTTCTTGGGTAATTGAGGCTTGACGTGCTTTGTTATAAGCCAATTGCAAATCACCAATGATATCACCAGCATTATCCGACGCGCTTTTCATAGCAACCATACGGGCGGCTTGTTCACAAGCGAGATTTTCCACGACGGCCTGATAAACTAAGGATTCCACATAACGCATTAATAAACCATCAAGCACGGTTTGTGCTTCAGGTTCATAGAGGTAATCCCAATGATGTTTTAATTTATCATCCAATTCTTCCGCTTGAATCGGCAACAATTGTTGCACTTGCGGGGCTTGGCTCATCGTGTTAATGAAGTGGTTATAAATAACAAAGAGCTGGTCAATTTTGCCAGCTTGGTAGTCATCCAACATTACCTTAACGGTACCAATTAAGTCTTCTAATTGGGGCGTATCGCCTAATTGGGCAGCTTGTGCAGTAATATTCCCGCCAAAACGTTTAAAAAACGCAGACGCTTTATTACCAATCGTACACAATTGAATATCGATATTTTGATTACGCCATTCCTTCATCTTGTTCAGGGTTGCTTTAAATAAGTTACTATTCAAGCCACCACATAAACCACGATCTGAAGAAACAATAATGACCCCAACGCGCTTAACATTGTCGCGGGGAATCATATAAGTATGGCGATATTCGGGATGGGCGTGTGCCAGATGTCCGATCACCTTACGGATTTTATTCGCGTAAGGACGAGATTTACGCATTCTGTCTTGTGCCCGACGCATTTTACTGGCGGCCACCATTTCCATCGCACGGGTAATCTTCTGAGTACTTTTGATACTAGCGATCTTAGTACGTATCTCTTTTCCGCTTGCCATAGTTTATTCCATTTCGGTGAAGCCTGATTGAACACACCGCAGTGTATTCAACCAAGCCTTACGGCTTACCAATTGCGATGATTTTTCTTGAAATCTTCGAGGGCAGCTTTGAAACCATCAGCGATGGCATCATTGTAATCCCCAGTCGCATTCACGGTATCGAGCAACTTAGCATGATTGGCTTTCATGTAAGCATGTAAATCACGTTCAAAGCCGACGACCTTGTTTACGGGCACTTCGTCTAAGAAACCTTGGTTTACGGCATACAAAGAAACTGCCATATCTGCCACCGTTAATGGAGAATATTGCTTTTGCTTCATTAATTCGGTCACCCGTTGACCACGTTCGATCTGCTTACGGGTACTGTCATCTAAGTCAGAAGCAAATTGGGCAAACGCTGCCAATTCACGATATTGTGCTAAGTCAAGACGCACACCGCCGCCCAACTTCTTAATAATCTTACTTTGAGCCGCACCACCCACCCGAGACACTGACAGACCTGCGTTGATAGCAGGACGAATCCCTGAGTTGAATAAGTCGGTTTCTAAGTAAATTTGACCGTCAGTAATAGAAATTACGTTGGTAGGCACGAATGCAGACACGTCACCTGCTTGAGTTTCAATGATAGGCAATGCGGTTAAAGAACCCGTTTTTCCTTTCACTTCACCATTAGTGAGCTTTTCAACATATTCAGCGTTAATACGTGCAGCACGTTCTAATAAACGAGAGTGCAAATAGAACACGTCACCAGGATAAGCTTCACGACCAGGTGGACGACGTAATAACAAAGACACTTGGCGATAAGCCCAAGCTTGCTTGGTTAAGTCATCATAAACAATCAGTGCATCTTCGCCGCGATCACGGAAGTATTCACCCATGGCACAGCCAGCATAAGGCGCAATAAACTGTAAAGCAGCAGGATCAGAAGCAGAAGCAGCAACCACAATGGTATGATCCATTGCGCCATATTCTTCTAACTTACGTACTACGTTAGCAATTGAAGAGGCTTTTTGCCCAATTGCCACATAGATACATTTAATGCCTGTGCCTTTTTGATTAATAATTGCGTCGATTGCGACAGCGGTTTTACCCGTTTGGCGGTCACCGATGATTAATTCACGTTGTCCACGACCTACGGGAACCATTGCGTCAATTGCTTTCAAACCGGTTTGCACAGGTTGATTCACGGATTGACGGCTAATAACCCCAGGAGCGATACGTTCAATAGGTAAGCTCTTAGTCGTGTTTAAAGGTCCTTTACCATCGATAGGTTGCCCTAAAGAGTTAACCACACGTCCTAATAATTCTTCGCCAACGGGTACTTCTAAGATGCGTCCCGTACATTTAACCACGTCACCTTCAGTGATTTTTTCGTACGCACCTAAGACCACAGCACCCACAGAATCACGTTCTAAGTTCAACGCCATCCCATAAGTGCCGCCTGGGAATTCCAACATTTCCCCAGACATGGCTTCTGCGAGACCATGAATACGGACGATACCGTCAGTCACGCTCACTACCGTACCTTCGCTACGAGCTTCGGTCGGTAAGTCATAATTTTTAATTTTCTTTTTAATCAGTTCACTGATTTCAGAAGGATTAAGCTGCATTTATCTTCTCTCGCGTTAACGACGCAGTTCGGCTGCCATTTGTTGGAGTCGTCCCCGAATGGACAAATCAATCACTTGATCACCTGCACGAATCAACCATCCCCCGACTAAACTCGGGTCGAGCGTCGTGCTCAGCGCAACAGCCTTACCAAAACGTTTTTTCAAAGCTGATTCGACAGCTTCTTGTTGTTCTGGGGTTACTTCGTAAGTAGAAACGATTTCTACAGGAATATAACCTTGTTGTTGTGCCTTTAACTGTTCATACAGTTCCAATAATTTTGGGAGCACCCGTAATTTATGGTTGTCGATCAGTACTTTCACCAAGTTTTTGACGCTATCACTGACTTTTTGTTCACTACAAATATCCAGTAAAAGATCAGTTACGATAGCTTTGTCCACGCGAGGATTGGCAATGACCGCAGAAATCAAAGGTTGTTCAATGATGGAAACTAAAAACGTTAAGCCTTCAGACCATTCATCAAAATTACCCGCATCTTTTGCCAAGCCGAACACGGCTTCAGCATAAGGACGGGCTAAGGTTGCAAGTTCTGCCATAGCTCAACCGCCTTTTATAACCCTTTCAGCATGTTGTCTAAATACTCACCATGCACAGAGGGATTGATTTCACGGGCCAAAATCTTTTCAGCAGTGGCTAATGCTAAATTGGTCACTTCAGTACGAAGTTCTTGTTTAGCACGGCTCTTTTCCTGTTCGATTTCAGCGACTGCCACGTCTAATTGACGTTGCCCTTCGATCCGCGCCTGTTCTTTGGCTTGATCAATGATTACAGTAGCTTGTTTATTTGCACCTGCAATAACTTCCGCAGCTTGCTGTTTAGCGGCACGTAAGCTGTCAGCAGCGTGTTGTTTCGCTAATTCTAATTCATGCTTGCTACGTTCAGCGGCTTCCAAACCATTTGCGATGCGTGCCGCACGGGCTTGCATCATTTGGGTCATTGGACCCCACAAATATCGGGTAAGAAACCAGACTAACACTCCGAAAGTGAGAGCCTGTCCGAACAAAGTGGCTGTTACGTTCACATCAACCCCCGTTGACTCGGTTATGTTGGTTTAAAAAGAAAGGATTAATGACCTGCTCCAGTAGCAGCTCCGATCACAGCCTTTGCAGCACCAACGAAGGGGTTTGCGAAGATGAAGAACATTGAGAACCCTAAAACGATCATGGGGAATGCTTCCATCAAACCACCAGTGAACAACATTTGACCCATTAATTGAGCTTTCATTTCGGGCTGTCTTGCGATGCCTTCTAAGTATTTAGAACAAATCATTGCCCAACCTAAGGCAGAGGCGAAACCTGCAGCGGCTAAGATGATACCGACAGCTAAAGCAGTGCTAGAAAAAATGGCAGAAACGACTGAAGCTTCCATTACAATCTCCTTAAAGAGTATAAAGTTAGTTGATAAAAGTTGACAAAAAAACCTTTAGTGTTCTTCAATTTCTTGGTGTGCGATGCTGAGATACACAATCGTCAACAACATGAAAATGAAGGCTTGTAAACTAATGACCAGAATGTGGAAAATTGCCCACATGCCGCCCAATGTCCACTGAATCCAGAAAGGCAATAACGCAATCAATAAGAAAATCAGCTCGCCTGCAAACATGTTACCAAACAGACGTAAACCCATACTGAGAGGTTTAGCGATTTCTTCAATGGTGGTCATTAAAATATTGACGGGCATCAACACGATTTTTGCAAAAGTGCCGTGTGCAGCGAAAGGGTGAAACAGGAACATTTTAATATAGCCTAAGCCGCCTTTAATTTTGATGTTATAGAACACAATCAAGGCGAATACGCTAAATGACATTCCGAAAGTGGCAGATAAGTCGGTGGTGGGAACAACTTTCAAGTAATGAATACCGACAGCACTGCTCAACCAAGGCAAGAGATCAACAGGGATCAAGTCCATGGTATTTAGTAAAATAATCCACAAGAAAATCGTCAGAGCTAAAGGTCCAATTAAAGGGTTATAGCCTGCAAAAGTATCTTTAACTTGTTGTTCAACAAATTCCACGACGGTTTCTAAAAAATTTTGAATGCCTTCAGGTTTTTCAGGATTTAAATTATCACCAACTTTTTTGGCAATCCATCCTAAAAACACCGCTAAAATGATACTGAAAAACAGAGTATCTACGTTGATAGTCCAAAAACCATCGCCAATACTTAAGTTGGTTAAATGGTGTTGAATGTATCCAACGGGATTCTCTGAGGGGGTAAATGAACCACTCACGCTAGTTACTCCTTAAAATTTACTAAAAATCATTTTTTTCTAATGCTCAAACCGCCACTGACATAGCCGAGTTGAGCAAGGGCAAAAGCGATTAACATAGGAATTGGGGGTAAGGCTAACCAGCCCATTCCTAACATAAACCAAGCTAACGTGAGGATGAAACGCTGAATGGCTGCAACATATAACACTCGAATTTCTCTACCGTTAGCCACTTCGGCTAGCTGCGTTGCGACACGCACACGGCGATTCATCATCCACACATTAATCATCACAATCATGCCTCCAAAAAAGGCGGATTGTGCGGCTAATTGTCCTTGATACGCATAAAACGCCCATGCAACACAAGAAATTAAAATCGCTTGGATTGAGAGCATTTTACTTGCCCCTGTATCGGGCATATTCGTTGCTGAGGGTGTTTCCTGACTCATAACTGGCTGAGTCCTTTGGTTGCACAGTTTATCAACTGACTATTTAAAGTACCCTATTAGCATAATGCTAAGTTACATAAAGCGTGCAGTATAATGGCATGTGCCAAGGGGGTCAATGATGTTTTATAAAAATAATCTGGCTGTAATAGCTCAGTAAAATTGCTGAAATTATAATCTCTGTAAATACCTTATACCCCATCAAAAAATGCGTCGTTTGTAGGGTAAAAAACTCAAAATACAATCAGTTCTCAAAACAATATTAACTCAGACTGTACAAGCCTTGTATTATCCTCAGTTCACAAAGCCTAAAGTATAGTATTTTATTAGGAATTGTAATTTCTTAGTATTTTGCAGAATAAACTTGATTTTCAAACTATGAAACTTTCAAAATACGAACTTATTTTTGGATATTTATCTTAAGAATTACTTAATAATCATTGTGATAAAATAAACCATGATACGTCACTTTGATAGTATGAATATTATTAAAATAATAATACTAGAAAACTTCTTGATTTCCAACAAAAAGCTCTTTAAATTTCAGGGTTGAATATACTTATTCCACTGATTGAGGATGCTTGCAATGTCCGACTTAGATACCTTTTACGCCACCATGCGTAGACAGGGAATTACACGGCGCAGTTTTTTAAAGTTTTGCAGCTTGACTGCCACCGCGCTGGGTTTATCCCCTGATTATATTGGTAAAATTGCTTATGCGATGGAAACCAAACCTCGTACGCCTGTGTTGTGGTTGCACGGTTTAGAATGTACTTGCTGTTCTGAATCTTTTATTCGTTCTGCCCATCCTTTGGCGAAAGATGTCGTATTGTCCATGATTTCATTAGATTATGATGATACGTTGATGGCGGCCGCAGGACATCAAGCCGAAGCCAGTTTAGAGGCCACAATTAAAAAATATTATGGAAATTATATTCTTGCTGTCGAAGGCAATCCACCTTTAAATGAAGATGGCATGTTCTGCATTACGGGTGGTCGTCCTTTCGTTGAAAAATTGAAACACGCCGCTGCGGGCGCAAAAGCAATTATTGCGTGGGGTTCATGTGCGTCTTGGGGCTGTGTACAAGCCGCTAAGCCCAATCCCACCCAAGCAACTCCGATTCATAAAGTGATTTTAGATAAGCCTGTGATTAAAGTACCGGGCTGCCCTCCGATTGCAGAAGTGATGACAGGCGTGATTACTTACATGCTGACTTTTGACCGTTTACCAGAATTAGACCGTCAAGGTCGCCCAAAAATGTTTTATAGCCAACGTATTCACGATAAATGCTACCGTCGCCCCCACTTTGACGCAGGGCAATATGTCGAAAGTTGGGATGATGAAAACGCCCGCAAAGGCTATTGCTTATACAAAGTCGGTTGCAAAGGCCCAACCACTTATAACGCTTGTTCCACCGTGCGCTGGAATGATGGCGTATCTTTCCCCATTGGCTCAGGACATGGCTGCTTAGGCTGTTCAGAAGATGGCTTCTGGGACAAGGGTTCATTTTACGACCGCGTCACCGACATTCATCAATTTGGTATTGAAGCCAATGCCGACACATTGGGCGCGACCGCTGCGGGCGTTGCAGGCGTTGGGATTGCTGTCCACGCCGCACTCAGCGCGATTAAGCGGGCGCAACAAACAGAGAGTAATCAAGAATGAGTATTATCCAAACCCCTAACGGTTTTAATTTAGACAACGGCGGCAAGCGTGTCGTGGTTGACCCCGTGACCCGTATCGAAGGGCACATGCGTTGTGAAGTCAATCTCGACGAAAACAATATCATCCGCAATGCAGTGTCTTCAGGCACGATGTGGCGTGGTTTGGAAGTGATTTTGAAGGGGCGTGATCCTCGTGATGCTTGGGCATTTACCCAACGGATTTGCGGAGTGTGCACGGGTACGCACGCTTTAACTTCTGTGCGTGCGGTTGAAGATGCCATCGGGGCAACCATTCCCGAAAATGCCAACAGCATCCGTAACTTAATGCAATTAACTTTGCAAGCCCATGACCATTTGGTGCATTTTTATCATTTGCACGCTTTGGATTGGGTGGACATTGTCAGCGCGTTGAAAGCTGATCCCAAAGCCACTTCTACCTTAGCCCAAAGCATTTCTAGCTGGCCTTTGTCTTCGCCCGGTTATTTCCGCGACATTCAAAACCGCATTAAAGCCTTTGTGGAATCTGGGCAATTGGGTTTATTCGCCAATGGTTATTGGGGTAATCCTGCGTATAAATTACCGCCCGAAGCCAATTTAATGGCAGTGGCGCATTATTTAGAAGCCTTAGATTTCCAAAAAGAAATTGTCAAAATTCATGCAGTATTTGGCGGCAAAAATCCCCATCCTAACTGGTTAGTCGGCGGGATGCCTTGCGCGATTAATTTGGATAATACGGGTGCAGTCGGCGCAATCAATATGGAACGCTTGAATTTGGTGAGCAGCATTATTGACCGCACCATCGAATTCATCGATCAAGTTTATGTCCCTGACTTAACCGCGATTGCGGGCTTCTATAAAGATTGGTTATATGGTGGCGGTTTATCCAGCACCAACGTGCTTTCTTATGGCGACATTCCCGATCATGCCAACGATTACGGCGCAAGCAATTTATTACTGCCCCGTGGCGCAATTCTGAACGGCGATTTAAAAACCGTTTATGACGTGGATTTGCGTAATCCTGAAGAAATTCAAGAATATGTGGCGCATTCTTGGTACAAGTATCCTGATGAAAATAAAGGGCTACATCCTTGGTCTGGGATTACTGATCCTAATTTCACCTTGGGTGCGAAAACCGTCGGCACGCGCACGAATATTCAATCTTTGGATGAATCTGCCAAATATTCTTGGATTAAATCGCCACGCTGGAAAGGCAACGCGATGGAAGTCGGGCCTTTATCACGTTATATCATCGGCTATGCCAAGGGTATTCCTGAGTTTAAAGAACCCGTGGATAAATTGCTCAAAGATTTAAACGTGCCTTTAACGGCTTTATTCTCAACTTTGGGACGTACTGCTGCCCGTGGTTTAGAAGCTTCTTGGGCAGCGCATAAAATGCGTTACTTCTTTGACAAGTTGGTTGCCAATGTGAAAGCGGGCGACACCGCAACGGCAAACACCACCAAGTGGGAACCGCATACTTGGGGCAGAGAAATCAAGGGCGTAGGCTTCACCGAGGCACCGCGTGGCGCGTTGGGGCATTGGATTGTGATTAAAGATGGCAAGATTGAAAACTATCAAGCCGTCGTGCCCACCACTTGGAATGCTTCACCCCGCGATCCGAAAGGGCAAATCGGGGCTTATGAAGCCGCTTTGTTAAATACGCCCGTGGCAAAAGCCGACGAACCTTTAGAAATTTTACGCACCCTGCACAGCTTTGACCCTTGTTTAGCCTGTTCTACGCATGTGATGTCACCTGACGGACAAGAATTAACGCAAGTCAAAGTCCGCTAATTGCTACATAACGGAGGCTATTATGGAAGTTGATTCAGAAACGAAGTTCCGCTTTGTACAATCGGTTTATGTGTATGAAGCTCCGTTGCGCCTGTGGCATTGGGTGAACGCGCTGTGTGTGGTGATTTTGACTGTCACGGGCTATTTAATTGCAAATCCGCTGCATTCGACCACGGGTGAAGCCAGTGCGAATTATTTAATGGGTTATATGCGTTTTGCCCATTTTTCAGCAGGTTATATTCTTGCCATCAGCTTTATTGGGCGGATTTACTGGGCTTTTGTGGGTAATCATCATTCTCGACAAATGTTTATATTGCCTATTTTTAATAAGCATTGGTGGGAAGAAGTATTTTTTGAAATGCGCTGGTATTTGTTCCTCGAAAAAGAGCCGAAAAAATACATTGGGCATAATCCTTTAGCACAATTATCGATGTTCTTCTTTGTGGTGTTGGGGTCGATTTTTATGATCTTCACGGGCTTCGCGATGTATAGCGAAGGCGCAGGGCAAGGCAGTTGGCAAGATCGTTTGTTTGGCTGGGTGATTCCCTTGTTTGGGCAAAGCCAAGATGTGCACACCGCGCATCATTTAGGGATGTGGGTGATGGTGATTTTTATGATGGTGCATATTTATGCGGCGATTCGTGAAGATATTATGTCGCGTCAAAGCTTGGTGAGCACCATGATTAGTGGTCATCGGATGTTTAAGGATAATCGGGATTAGATAATTCTGATTTTTATTAATGGGAAAGGGAGCTTTGCTCCCTTTTTCTTTTTGATGTCTGAACCACAATTCTCTTAATTACCTCAATTTACACAATTAGGGGGTTAATTGCGGTAATTGTGTTAATTAAGTCTGTGTGGTTCAGACAAAATGTAGCTTGGGTTGGCGTAAGCTAACATCTATGCCTGCAAGCATCTTCTCTTGAAGAGCAACTACTATTGCATTTGCTTCTTGGAGATTCTCCAAAGAAAGAAGGTCTCTCATCGCTGTAGTTGTTTTCGCATTCTGTTTTACAGGCAGAACGTTCCGAACTACAAGCACTTATACAATTAGACCGGGCGTTACTACGTTGTCTGTCTGCCTGTTTTTCTGCCTCAGCATTTTGTCTGCGTTCCCTGTCTGCACGTTCTTGACTTGCGGCTTCTGCTTCAGCATTTTGTTTGCGTAATTGTTCTAGTTGAGAGGCAGCTTTTGACTCTGCTTCCGAACGTTGTCCCCGCAATTGATTCATTTCATTCCGTAAA
This sequence comes from Thiotrichaceae bacterium, assembly GCA_028688145.1. Lineage (GTDB taxonomy): Bacteria > Pseudomonadota > Gammaproteobacteria > Beggiatoales > Beggiatoaceae > JAQTYU01. The sequence goes on from JAQTYU010000009.1 coordinate 47,540, forward strand.
TTTTGAAGTTCTTGATTAGTGCGACCATCATCTTCTTTTTTGATGAGTTTATTATTAGACCATTCGCCGATTTCGGTTTCGCCTGAGCTGGCGTGATAATGTTTGCCTCTGCCTGAGCGCATTCCGTCTGAAAATTCGCCTTCATAACGGTCGCCATTTTTGAATTTGTACGCGCCTTTGCCTGTCATGCGTCCGTTGAGAAATTCGCCGTCGTAGCGTTCGCCATCTGACCAAATATAGCTGCCTTTGCCGTGGGGTCTTCCCAGTGCAAAATCTCCTTCGTAGCGGTCTGTGCCTGAGGCGATGCCGTAGCCGTCTGCTTTGCCTTCTTTGCAGCCGCCTTCAAAGCTGCCTTGTAAACTGCTGTCAACTACGCCGCAGGCGGTGGCTGCGAAAGTGGCGGGAATTTGTCCGAGCAGGAAAAATCCTAGAGAAATGAGTTTGATTATTTTGTGCATGGAATGCTCCTTTGGGGGAAAGATTTCTGAACCACACAGACTTAATTTACACAATTACCGCAATTAACCCCTCGTTCCCAAGTGACTGCCGTCTTGACCGCGTCGCGGTCTACATACAGACAGGATGCAACGCATCCAAGAATGTATTCCCAAGCAACGCTTGGGAACAAGAAAATCGGGGTTCATCATTCTCTCACGAATTGATGCGCTTCGTTCCTCAGCACATCCTATTAGCACTATTATTTGTACAGACCGCAACGCGGTCAAGACGGCATTCCCAAGTGGCACTTGGGAACGAGGCAATATCGCGATCCCCCGCAAGGGGGGACTCGCAAAACACAAATAATAAAGAGTAAAAGGGAAAAGAACAAAGGGTAAATCCTAGGGGGAGGAAATTAACCGAAAACCAAGGGCGGCGCTTCGGTCAGTAGCAACGTCGAAGTTACGGCCGGCAGAACGAACGAAGCTAGCTCCGTCGCCCCATGAACCACCGCGCAACACACGCCGACCAGTAACTGTTTGATTACATTGGGTTTGTTTGCCTTCTGAATAAGAACCATACTCACTGCACGTCCATTCCCGTACATTTCCTACTGTATCATACAAACCAAAACCGTTTGATGAAAATGAACCCACAGGAGCAGTCTGTTTATTATCCCATTGGCTTCCACATCCATCACAGTTCGCTTTATTACTCCCAATGTTATCACCCCACCAGTATTTCGTCGTCGAGCCTCCACGCGCTGCATATTCCCATTCTGCTTCAGTTGGCAAACGATAAGTCTTTCCTGTCTTTTTACTTAACCATTCCCCATACGCCACTGCATCTTCCCAACTCACATCAATTACAGGACGCTTTCCTCGTCCCCAACCACTATCCTTTGGCTCACTTCTCCCTGTCGCATTGGCAAACGCATCATATTCCTCAAAGGTCGTTTCATATTTACTCATATAAAACTCACCAATTTTCCATTCTTGTATGGGCTTTTCATCATCGTAATCATTCGACCCCATCTTAAAACTTCCCTCAGGAATCCCCACCATTTCAGGACACACCGAACAATCTTGCCGCGTTTCACCCGCAATGCTTTTCGGCAAAGGCACTTTATCCAAAGCCCACAAAGACGACATTGCACACAATCCAATCATCACCGCCAAAATTCTTTTCACAAACCCCTCCTTAAACAAGCCAGAAATAAACACTTAACAAAGCATAACTGAAATCTACTTCAAGAAAAAGGCTTTAAAACACCCTTGTTTTTAAGGACTCGGAGACAGCATTTTCCCCCGTTCCTGAATCGCCTTAAACACAATCTCACTCACTTGCTGATTTACCCATTCATTTGGATGGGCATCCACCTGATTCACCACCAATTCAGCGGGCGTTTTACCTTCAAACAAACCCGTTAAATTAATCGGATTCGTGCCTTGTTCTTGCAAAAATCCTGAAACCTTGGTAATAATCGGCTTGCTCTTTTCCAGTGAAACCAAGTTCGGAAACAAGATAGGAATCAAAGTGATATTATTGGTTTTTGCATAATCAATAATATTTTTCAGTTCTTGCTGATGAATATTCCAGGTCACAGGATTGCTGTAATAGCCCTGCATTTTATCCCAATAAACTGACTCAGGCTGACTGTGATTTGCACGATACCATTGCCAGTAAAAATAATTGGCAAAATACGAATTTTTTTCTTTTCGCGATTCACAGCACAATTGATGATAACTCTCAACGTTTCTTGCGCTTCACTTTTTTGGTAGGGCAATGACAAGGTGATTTTTTACGTTTTTTGATTTTTGGATTATTGCCATTATTGGTGTTGATACTTGTTTTTGAAAGGTCAGAAGGCTCAGTAATCACAATAGGTTGCGCACGCATACCCAAAGTTTTAAGGGTATGATTTTCTGAAGCATTGGGATCATCCATTTTAGGATCGGGCTTTTTGAAATGCGTTTGAAGCAATTGAGTGGCTGTTTCTCGTTTTTCTTCCAAAGCCAGTAATTCTTTGCTGGCTTCCGCCCATGTCGCTCCTTTATTGCTGGTATTACCGTTCAAAGTACTGGGGAGGGCAGACAAAATTTCTTTTTGTAAATTAGAAGCATCCTTAGCACGTTGTTCATCATTGAGCACCGCATAGATTGCGCCCGTAATGAGCAAAGCAAATAACAGGAATAATGAAATGGGTTTTAGTAAACTATCTAGGTTTATCGGTAACTTCATATTTTTGACCTAGATTTTCCAAAGCGTTACGGAGTAATTCTTCTTGCTGGGTGATAATCAGCAGTGCCTGTTTTAAGCCTCCCAAATCGGTGTTAAAACCCGCCAAACGTTCAGTGCGCAACACCGTTTCACTGGCAGCTTGTTGATAAACTTGTACATTGCTTGCCATGAAATGTAATAATACCTGAATGTTTTCAACATATAAGGGCAAAGGCTTGAGCACTTCATATTGCAGTTGGTGTAAGCGTTCCCAAACTTTTTTGCGGACAGCCACATTTGCCGCCAATTTTTGATAAGCATCCGCAGAAATTAAGCGTTTCTTTTTAAGTTCTTGCAATTCGGTACGTGATTCTAACAACTGATCACGCTCAGCAATGCTGTTATATTCCGCCTGCCCTTTGCCCAAGCGTTCAATAATATCGGCAACTTGTTGCTGTATTTTTTCCAAAGCTTGCTGCCGACTATTCAAGGTTGCCTTGATTTTCGGGGCTTTATCCCCCATTTTTTGATAAAAATTTGCCAGCTCTAAAAAACTATTCATCACTTCAGGTAGCACGCCGTTTAAACTGCCATTCTGGCGTAGACTCGCATTCAAGTTACTTAAATGACTTTGCGCCGTGTCCAAATTATCGGTGATTTCATTTGCACCATAATGCAACACATCTTGAGCGGTATTGATAAACTCTTGGCGAATTTCTGGCAAACAGCGATCAATATTTTTTTCAAGCAGATTCACTTGAAAACCCTTATCTGTCGCGTAGCTGTTGGAGCGAAATTCAACTTCAATTTTATTATCGGGCAAGGAGAACGATACATTCACTTTCCCCGAAAAATTATTGATTACCCTATGATTAGCATCATAAATTATCAGCACATCATCTTTTTGAGAGCTGCCAACAATTTTTATTTCGACGCAATCCGCGCCCAAAAACTCTAAAGTTTCTTGTAAATGGACTGAATTATCATAATGATCCGTCTGCGGACGATTCGTGCTGAAACTGCGCTTGTCTTTTAAAAGACCTTCTTCAGCATAAACGCCGCTCCCCGCGCCCCAGCACAACGCCGCACTGACAAAATAGGCACCCAGTTTACGCAATCCCGAGTTCATCCCAAATACTGTCGATTTTTTGTTTAATTTCAGCAGACATTTCAATCGGCTTGCCCCATTCGCGCTGGGTTTCACCGGGCCATTTATTGGTGGCATCAAAACCAATTTTCCCGCCCAAGCCCGAAATCGGCGAGGCAAAATCTAAATAATCAATCGGGGTATTTTCCAGCAGCACGGTGTCGCGCACGGGATCCATGCGCGTGGTCATCGCCCAAATCACATCATTCCAATCGCGCACGTTAATATCGGTGTCGGTGACAATCACAAATTTGGTATACATAAATTGCCGCAAATATGACCACACCCCAAACATAATGCGCTTGGCATGACCCGCATATTGCTTGCGAATGCTGACGATTGCCATGCGATACGAACAGCCTTCGGGGGGCAAATAAAAATCTTCAATTTCAGGGAATTGCTTTTGTAAAATCGGTACAAAGACTTCATTTAACGCCACGCCGAGAATTGCAGGTTCGTCGGGCGGTCTGCCGGTATAAGTGCTGTGATAAATCGGTTGTTCGCGATGGGTGATGCGTTCAATGGTAAACACCGGGAAATAATCTTGCTCATTATAATAGCCCGTGTGATCCCCAAACGGTCCTTCTAACGCGGTATCATTCGGATAAATAAAGCCTTCTAGCACAAATTCCGCATTGGCAGGCACTTGCAAATCATGGCTGAGACATTTTGCCACTTCCGTGCGACTGCCACGCAACAAGCCCGCAAACGCATATTCTGACAAAGTGTCAGGCACAGGCGTGACCGCGCCCAAAATCGTGGCGGGATCAGTGCCTAAAGCAACCGCAATCGGAAACGGCTCATTCGGGCGGCTTTGTTTCCATTCCAAATAATCCAAAGCCCCGCCGCGATGTGCCAACCAGCGCATAATCACGCGATTTTTACCAATCACTTGTTGCCGATAAATGCCCAGATTTTGCCGCGATTTAGAAAGTCCTTTAGTAATTACCAAGCCCCAAGTAATCAGCGGCGCAGCATCTTCAGGCCAACATTTTTGAATCGGCAAGCGCGACAAATCCACGACATCGCCTTCTAAAATAATTTCTTGGCAAGGCGGACGTTTCACCACTTTGACAGGCATATTTAATACTTGCTTGAACATCGGCAATTTGTCGAATAAATCACGCAAGCCTTTGGGCGGTTCAGGCTCTTTCAAAAACGCCAGCAATTTGCCCAAATCGCGCAAAGCTGCCACCGATTCTTGTCCCATTCCCAGCGCAACCCGTTGCGGCGTGCCGAACAAATTTGCCAACACGGGAATATCGTAACCTTTGGGATTTTCAAATAATAACGCCGCGCCGCCTGCGCGCAAAGTGCGATCACAAACTTCGGTCATTTCTAAATTCGGATCGAGCGCGTAGCTAATGCGCTTCAGTTGTTGACGTTGTTCAAGCTGCGCGATGAAATCACGTAAGTCTTTATAGTGCATATTATTCTTGGCGTAATTTACCGCGTAATAAATCGCGGCGGGATAAAGTTGTAGGTGTTGCGCCCGCAGGCGCGGCAACTTGCGGGGCTTGAAACAGCAGTTCTAGCACCGAAACTGCCACCGCACGCGCTTGCTCTTGAGTTTCAAATTCAAACATGGGGGAAAATAGCGAGCAACTGTAATAGGTCAATTCCACTTCGGTGTTTTTCAGAAACTCATAATTTGCCGACGGAAACGCAAAACTGACACTGTCGCCCGTGCGTAATTCTGGCACGGGTGCTGCGGGCAAAATAATCAAATTCATAAACCACGGCGTGATTAAAATGCCGACGCTTTGCCCGTTCCATTCCCGAAATCCTAGGCTTTCCACTTGCAACGCGGGGTTCAGAATCGGAATATCTTGCATCCGTTGCTGTTGAATTTCGCTGAAAATTTGTTGCAGCCGTGCGGCTTGGATTTCACCCGAGGACATGAATTACACCCACTGTAAATAATCTTGACGCAGGTCTTGCAGGCGTTTCGCGCTATCAGCAATGTCTTCAGCGGCGGCTTTGGCGACTTGGGGAATGTCGATGATTTCCAGGGTGTTTAAAATCAGGGTGTCCATCGTATTAAAATATTGCACCCACCACAGATGACGCAGCCGCGTGCTGGTAATCCGACAATTACCATAACCTTTAGATAAAATCACTGCGTTACCACCGCCCAAAACATCAATCATATATTTCTTGTCTTCTGGCGTAATCGGCAGCAAGGTGAGATTAATCACATGGGCGGGCATTCCAATTTCATATTCTGCTTGTTTTGCCACAATCTCGGTGAGGATAGAAGGCGCATTCATCAAGCCTTCAGGCATGGCAGCATCGAGTTTTAAGCCGATTTCGCCCGTGGGCGCGACAATTTCGACAAAACGCTGTGGAAACTCAGAAACTTCAATTTCTGCTTGTTGCAATTGCCCGTTTAAATCAAATTGCTGAAGCTGCCACACGCCTGCAAACACCGATTCTTGAATGCGATATTCTGCTGCTGTGCCTTGATAACGTGCTTGAACTTCGCCCTCGCCCAAAACTTGCTGCACTAAATCGCGGTTCTTGCCGTCGAGTTGCATCATGTCGATGGGGGTGGGAATATCGCCGACTTGATAACTGCTGACCACACTTAGTAATTGGTCTAAAACCGCTTTGGCAGCCCCGACACCTTTCAAAGTTTCAGGCTCTGGCAAAATTGGTGCGCGATAGGTCTGCATCTCGCTCGGCATTGGCATGTAATCTAAACCTTCCTCCTCTTCGGGAGACATGGCGGGGTTTGCGTTAATAACGGGGAGGATGAGTTTTGTCATAATATTCCTGCACAATGCCGAAGCTAATTATTTGATTGAAAAGTTTAACATATCATAACGCTTACGAGAGGTTTTGAGTAAAGTAGAAGTTGTCGTGAAATGCCGCATAACAGCAGCCTCACAGACTGCCCGATAACAAGCAGCTGTTTGGATTATGAATAGTCAATATAAGTTTATAAAATTACTCAGGAATACTTGCTTTTTTATAAGAATTGATTGCAGAAATAGAAAAAATTTAGTAGATTGTTCAGTAATCCGCATGTATTAGCCTTACTACAGGAGTTATCCTAAGTCGCTTCACAATAATAACCAAAACTTTTTGATGAGTGCACCACGCTAATACACTAACAAATAATCAGTTTTTCCGTGTAAATTATAAATTACACAAAAACCGCCTCATCATCAAATAAGGAGCTTAATAATGAAGTTAGTGAATCTGTTACGTTACCGACGTTACTTTATGCTGATCGCAAGTCTTGTCGTTGCGAGCTTGAGTGTTGCCGATGCCGTTGCAGCAGACTATCAACGTCCTCTTTTTACCCAAAAACATATACGTTTATTATTGCAAGAAGTATATACCTCTGTCGGCGTGCCTTACATTCCCAGTGGGACTAATCCTGAAATTGGATTTGATTGCAGTGGCTTAGTTTACTACGCCATGCAACAAATTGGGATGCGCGTACCTCGCAATTCACATGCTCAATATTTAGCCTCTCGCCCCGTCAGCAAGCACGAGTTGCAAGCAGGGGATTTAGTATTTTTCAGAACACGTGGGCGCGGTGTAAGTCATGTAGGTATTTATATTGGTAATAATCGTTTTGTGCACGCATTCTCTTCAGGAAAACCCGCAACAATTACGAGTTTATCTGCGTCTTATTGGAGTGCCCGTTTTGTGAGAGGCGGTCGCTTTGTGTAAGGATGAAGATGCAAGATTCTAGTATCCTTGTGTCGAATTGTATCGAAGATTTTAGCATCTTGTATTTTTCGACAGCAAACCCCCAAAAGGAAAATATTCCTCTTGGGGTGGATAATGAGTTTACGGCTGCAACAGTTTTAGGGTATGTTGCGCAATCATCTTTTCTTCATCGGTAGGAATTACCCACACACTGACTTTGCTGTCAGACGTGCTGATGCGCGCCGCGTGTTTTTCGTTGGCAGCAGCGTCCAGTTCAATTCCTAACCAGCGCGCTAGTTCGCACACTTGTGCCCGAACTGGCGCAGCATGTTGTCCAATCCCTGCAGTGAAAATCAGTGCATCTAAGCCCCCCATCGTGGCGGCTAAGGAAGCTAATTCACGATTAATTCGATACACGAATAAATCAATGGCTTCTTTGGCATGAGGGTCGTCACTGTCTAGTAAGACTTGCATGTCGTTACTGATGCCTGAAACCCCCAATAATCCTGATTGATTGTAAAGCATGAAGCCTAACTGCTTGACATCCATGCCCGTGTTCAATAAATGCAACAGTACACCGGGATCGACAGAGCCGCTGCGTGTGCCCATCGGTAAACCATCCAAAGCAGTAAAGCCTAAAGTGGTCGCAATGCTTTTGCCATTTTTTAAAGCTGCCATGCTTACCCCATTGCCCAAATGCGCAACCACCACCTTTTCAGGAACGTTGCCGATATATTCGGGCATACTTTGCGCGATATATTCATAAGATAAACCATGAAAACCGTAACGCTTAATTCCTTGTGCACTGATGGCTCTCGGCAAAGCAAAGGCTTGTGCAACGGGAGGTTGAGTAGTATGAAAGGCAGTGTCAAAACAGACAACTTGTAAAATCCCAGGTTTAAGGGTATTTAACACCTGAATGGGGGCAAGATTATGAGGTTGGTGTAATGGGGCTAAAGGAATAAATTCTTCTAAACGTTTGAAGACTTCAGGGCTGACTTGCACGGGGACAGAATAAACCCCGCCACCATGCACCACACGATGTCCGGCGGCTACGATATTCATGCCATCGCCGTGACCTTCCACCCAATCCAGCAATACGCTTAAGGTTTCATTGTGATGGGCTGAACCTAGGTTTTGTTCACTTAAAATATTGCCTTGTGCATCGGTCGCTTTGAATTTCGCGTCTGTCCCAATCCCCGTCATTGCCCCTTTGTAAATTAAAGTTAAGGGCTGTGCGCTTTGTGGACAAGCAAATAAAGAAAATTTAATACTCGAAGAACCTGCATTTAAAACAAGAATTGCGTCAGTCATAATTGCTCGCTAAAGAGTTTAAGGAAAGATTTAATAAAATATTACATAGTTTATAGTTATCCCTAACTTTTTTAATCAGAAGTTGGGGCAAGATTTTGTGTGAACCCCCGCAATCATAACATTCATAGGGGGTTAGCAGAAAATACGATTGCTATAAACTTATACCCAAGCAATATGACAAGAATGAGGATTAATAAAAATATTTTAGACAGTGAGTGTAAAAAGCAGAATAAAAGCGGGATAACAAGAGGAAATCGGAGAACATACAGAGTTTAATCTAAACCAATTTGGCTTAAAAACGCTTGTACGCTATATTTCACACTGAATTCTTCAGTTGCGCGTGATAAACCCAGTGCAAAACTTTGGGGCGCGATACGTAAGGCTTGCTGAATCGCATGAGTGAAGGCGGGCACAGACACATTGCTTGCCACTATGCCGACTTGATATTCATCAATCAAACGCGGCAAATCGCCCACAGGCATACTCACCACAGGGGCTTGGCATTTCATCGCATCCGAAAAAATCACAGGAATGCTTTCAATGCGTGAGGGGATTAACACATAATCTGCCCATTGTAATAATTGCGTGGCAGCTTGTTTATTCAGAAAACCGTGCAGACTGATAGGACGCTGTTTTGCTTGTAAAACGGAACAGGTTTGTTGAACTTTACGCGCCAAACCGCCACCGCCTGCAATACGCACTTCTTGAATGTAACTCCAATCTTCATCATTCAAACTTTGCAAACAATCCAGCAGTAAATCAATGCCTTTATTGGTATGCCAACGCCCTAAAAATGCCAATTTATACGGGGCTTGCGCACTTAACACTTTATGTTCGGTAATATTTAATTGGCGGGTGCTGGGCAGAAATTCACAGGGACGCAGGCTAATTTCTTCAACGCTTTGCTTCAGTAAATAACCATCGGCAAAATTACACTGACTGTGCTGTAACACGCTTTGTAAAATTGTTTTCACCACAGGAATTTTACCCAAACTCCAAATATCGCTTCCTAAAGCCCATGTGGAATAAGCAACCTGATGGCGCGTTCCAACGGTTTTTGCCCAATATCCCGAGGGTAATGCCCATAACGCGATAATATGATCCAGTTTGGATTGCTGGGCAATACTTTCTAAAGTTTGCGCACCTGCTTGCAAGGTGTGCATAATCGGCAACCAATGCAAGGGGTTATAGGCTTTGAGTGTAGACAGTGGTAAATGTGAAACCGCAAACCGATGAATGCTTAATTGAGGACTGATCTCGACGACCTTGGCTTGTAAACTGGGGGCAATCACACTGACTTTCACATATTGTGATAACACATTAGCGAAATCTGCCACAAAAGAACCCGCAGCCTCGCTTCCATCTTCGGAACTTGGATAAGAGGTGGTGACTAAGGCGATATGATGCATGGGGCTAGAATCCAAAAGAGCCTATATTTTCTAAGCAGTTGCTTGTGAGAATCGCGGGGTAGCGCGGAAGTTTTGTATGGACGATATTGTATGATAGGGTAAAGACTGAATATCTAAATGAGACCATTACAAGGCATTTGTACAAATGTGTAAATTAGCTAGCTTTCAGTACCTTAATGTTCATAATCATACCATATTATTGTAAATATTCGTAGTAATCCCTAACAGAAACAGGTTTCTAGTGTTTCATAAAAATTAAGAATATCAATTAGATTTGATATTTATCCCGTGTCTTGTATTACTAGGGCGTGTCATCAAATAGAAATAGAGGGGTATTAAGCCAAAAGAATGAGAATAGAAGCCACGCAAATACCACTCAAGAAATGAGCCGAACATTTATCATATCTAGTCGCTATCGCTCTGCTTTAACTTACAAAAGAAGTTCTCTATCAAATGACGTTCCTTGTAAAGCTCTTTATCATACTCACAAGGATTTAAACGGTTTTTCTTGAAGGGAATCACACAACCAATCCCCCTGAGTCTCAAAACCTCTCTGACACGCTTATCTGCATCCGCCTTCACTTGAGGGAAAAGTTCATCAGTTCCCTCAAGGTCACTTGCCTGTCCTGCCGTTAAAAAAAAGAGCGGATTGCCCAAAGCATCAACCAACGCATGAATCTTGGTGCTTAAACCGCCTCAGCTACGAACCGATGTCTTCACCTCTGCCTGCACTGTGCTGATGCGCTCTCACAATGGTGCTATCTATCATCGCATATTCATTGTCCGAGTCAGACCCTAACAGCTTGAATGCGTTCTCCCAAATCCCTCTTTTAGACCAACGAGTGTGCACCACACGAAAATCCCCAAAACGTTCAGGTAAGTTTCTCCAAGGAATACCGCTACGATTCTGTCAATGCGTAACGGCGACTCATTCTTTGTTCCCTTGTGAGACTCTAATTCCTTGTCCTTTAGAATAACCTTAATACTCATTTGATGACACGCCCCTAGTATTCCTTACACTATTTTTCAGCAAAACCACGCTTAAATAGTTGAAATTAGCAGACACGGCAAATTTACCCCAGCAAGCTAAGTATGCTAAAATGGCGCAATATCACGCCATTTTTACAATAAGCTTTATAATCAATAAATTATGAAGCGTTTCATTTACGGTAAAAATAGCGATTTCATCAACACCGTGTTAAAAATTTCTGTCTTATGGTCACAATATTTTCACCATACTCCGAGATTTGTGTGCAGTGCGAGAAGGCAGGTTTACATCATGAGGCAAGATTGTTTGCCCGCGTCTTGGCATTGAAATTTAACACGGCGTTGCCCAGTTTATCGGAGTTTTAGAATGCAAATTATGGTTTTAGGGATGCACCGCTCAGGCACGTCTGCGGTGGCTCGTTTGTTAAATATGATGGGCATGTATTTCGCCCCCGAACGTATGGAATTACCCGCGACTAAAGCCAATCCCAAAGGCTATTGGGAACGCCGTGATGTGGTTAATTTAAATGAAGAAATTTTTGCAGCGATGGGGATTAGTTGGGATAAAATCAGCGATTACGACAGCAGCCAAATTACCCCCGAAATTTCCACACAATTCAGTTCTCGCGCCCAAGAAATCGTATTGGGTTTAGATGCGCATCGTCCTTGGATGATGAAAGACCCGCGTTTGAATTTATTATTGCCGCTGTGGTTGCCGTTGTTAGAACTGCCCGTATGCGTTTATGTGTATCGTAGCCCGATTCAAGTGGCGCAATCGCTCGCAGCCCGCGAAAACTTTTCGATTCATTTGGGGCTGGCTCTGTGGGAAAAGTACAATCTCATCGCTTTGGCAGATTCTGCGCACTTGCCGCGTATTTTGATTTCTTATGAAGAATTAATGAGTAATCCGCTGGGCACAGTGAAATATCTTTACGACAGCCTGCAAAATTTAGAAATTCAAGGTTTACGTTTGCCGCATGACAAAGAAGTCACAGCGTTTGTGGACGCGAACTTATTTCATGCCAAGGGCGATGACTCCTTGCAAGGCGAATATATTAATTCCCAACAATTGGCTTTATTTGAAGCCTTTAAAAACGGTTCAGCCCTGACGCAAACTTTGCCCAAATTGTCGCAGGGCGCAGTGTCAGTTTTGGCAGAATATGAGACTCGTTTGGCAAATGCCCATGCTTTTGAACAACAGCAACAAGCCTTACACGCACAATTAGCCGAACGTGAGCAGCAACAGCAACAATTGCGTGCAGAATTTGAGCAACAACGTCAAAGTTTGACTTCTGAACTGGAGCAAGCCGCGCATGATGCCCAGCAAAAAGCCTTAGAACTGCAAAGTTTAACTGCGGAAAATCAGCATAAAACTCGTGAATTAAAAGCTTTAGAAGAAGTGCATGAAAGCACGGTGAGCAGTTTCGAGACCCGTCATAAAGCTTTACAAGAATCTGCCAATGCAGCCCGTAAGAGTGTGGTTGACTATCACTATGTGGTGTTGGACAGAGACCAAGCCATCAGCAAGAAAGAGCAACAACTTTCTCGGCAAGCGCAACAATTATCCGCACTGCATGAAACCCATATTTTGCAAAATGAAGATTTACGCAAACTCAATTATTGGGTGGCTGCTTATCAAGAAGACATCACCTCAATTTTTAATTCGCTGACGTGGAAAGCAGGTAATTTCGTCACCCGTTTGGCATTGATGTTGACTTTCCGCAGAGCAGGTTCAACCGCAAAAGATCATTTAGAACGCTTAATGAGTGAAGCCACCGCATGGCGCAATAAACGGCATGGCAGTGCTGAATATGCCCTGCCTTCCGAAACAGGAGAAGTTCACCATGCAGCAAGTGAGTCCGAACGTCCTGCCGACCCGCGTGATTATGCGCGTTGGATTAAAAACTACGACACTTTGACCGCCAAAGGCGTGAATAAGATTCGGGCGCGGATTAAACAATGGAATTCTCCGCCGTTAATTTCCGTAGTGTTACCAACCTATAACACCCCAGAAAAATATTTGCGCGCGGTCTTAGATTCCATTTGCCAGCAATATTATCCGCATTGGGAATTATGCATTGCGGATGACGCATCAACTAAGCCCCATGTACACAAAGTTTTAGACGAATATGCCCGCCGCGACAAACGCATTAAAATTATTTATCGTTCTGAAAATGGACATATTTCTGCGGCAACCAACAGCGCATTGAGTTTAGTCACGGGTGAATTTGTTGCCTTTGTCGATCATGATGATTTACTCCCATTACACGCTTTATTTTGGGTAGCGCAGGATTTAATCGATCATCCTGATGGGATGTTGTGGTATTCCGATGAAGATAAAATCAGTGCGGATGGCGAACGTTACGCGCCTTATTTCAAATCGGATTGGAATTACGATTTATTCCTCTCGCACAATGTGGTGACGCATTTAGCGGTTTATCGCACCAGTTTGATTGAAGAAGTGGGCGGGCTGCGCGAAGGCGTTGAAGGCGCGCAAGATTATGATTTAGTGCTGCGAGTGATTGAACATGTTCAGCCCTCGCAAATTCATCATATTCCACATATTTTATATCATTGGCGGGCAATTGAAGGCAGCACTGCAACCTGTGCCGATGAAAAACCTTACGCACTCCTCGCGGCTCAAAAAGCCATCGCAGAACATTTGGAACGCATTGGCGCAAAAGCCAAAGTATTAGATGCGCCCGAATTGCCCGGCATGAGTCGTGTGCAATACACTTTGCCCGAAAATCCTCCACTGGTTAGCTTAATCATTCCTACTTACAATGGGTTAAAAATATTGCGGTGTTGTGTGAGCAGTATTTTGCAAAAGACCCGTTATCCCAATTATGAAATTCTGATTATCAATAATAACAGCGACGACCCTGCCACTATAAGCTACATGCAGGAATTGGAAGCACGCGGACAAGCCCGAATTATTGATTATCCGCACCCCTTCAATTATGCCGACATGAATAATCTGGCAGTTGAACAAGCCAATGGCGAATTGGTCGGCTTGTTAAACAATGATATTGAAGTGATTAATAACGACTGGCTGGATGAAATGGTTGGTCACGCGCTGCGCCCAGAAGTCGGTGTGGTTGGTGCGCGCCTGTGGTATCCGAATGAAACCTTGCAACACGGCGGCGTGGTTTTGGGGATTGGTGGGGTGGCTGGTCATGGGCACAAAGGTTCTGCACGCGGTGATGTCGGCTATTTTGGCAGAGCGGCTTTGATTCAGAATTTCAGCGCAGTGACGGGTGCATGTTTATTGGCGCGCAAAGAAGTTTATCAAGAGGTGAAAGGCTTAGATGCTGAAAACCTTAAGATTTCCCTGAATGATGTGGATTTCTGCCTGAAATTAGTCGCCGCAGGGTATCGGGTGGTGTGGACACCTTATGCCGATTTATATCATCACGAATCCATCAGCCGTGGTTACGAAGACACGCCTGAAAAAGCGGCACGTTTTGAAAAAGAACGTCAATACATGTTGCGGCGTTGGAGCAAGTTTTTAACCGCCGACCCCGCCTACAGCCCTAATTTAACCTTGGATACGCAAGATTTTGTTTATGCGTGGCCGCCCCGTGTAGAGTTACTCGGCTAATCATAATTCACCGTCATTTCTGGAGAGGAGTTTTCACATGTCGCATCTTGTACCACGCCAAGGTGGTTATAAATTACTGACAGGACAAGGGCTTGAAATTGGTGCGTTGCATCAACCTGCTGCGATTCCTGCACATTGTAAAATTGAATATTGCGATGCCAATCATCGCGAAGAAAGTGCTAAATTTTTCCCCGAATTGAGCATCAATGATCTGGTGCCCGTGACCTATATTTCTGACTTGGACACACAAGGCTTATCGATTTTTGAAGATAATAAGTTCGATTTTGTGATTTTAAATCATGTGATTGAACATGTCGCCAACCCCATCAAAGTGGTTGGGGAATTGTTTCGGGTGGTCAAACCCAATGGTTTAGTGGTGCTGTCTGCTCCTGACAAAGATTACACTTTTGATAAGAATCGTGCTTTAACGCCATACTCGCACTTATTAGAAGAATATCAACAGAATGTGAGCGTGATTACTGATGAGCATTATCTCGATTTCTTGCGTGGCGTACACCCTGAAATTTTTCAACTGAGTGAAGCTGAAATTAATAATCGGGTGCAGTGGGTGAGAGGAAGACGTGAACATGCGCATGTGTGGGATTCGCGCAGCTTTGCCGAGTTTTTGACTATTAGTTTTACTTTATTGGGAATTCGCGCTAAATGTGAGTTTCTAAGCACAGCAGATACCAATAAGTTTGAATACTTTTCGGTGTGGCGGAAGTTGTAAGCACTCAGTCGAAGATTACGTAGTCTACAAGGATTTTTATATATTGTTAATGAGATATACCTAAAATTAACTGATCTCGCGACTACGTAATCTCTGAATAATATTTAAAACATAGGTTAAAAATCTTACTTCCCCTCTAATGTGAACTATCTTTATGAAATTGCTTGTTAAAAATTATTCTCTGGTTTTCTTTAGCTGTTTTTTTCTATTGATTTGCACATATTTATTTGCACTTGATGCTTGGTTTGTCTTGGATGATTACAATTGGTTACATCCATTTTCTTTAAAAGATATGCTTACTTATTTTTCTCAGTCTTGGGGACATGGTTCTGCTTATCGTCCAATGATGCGAATCAGCTTCTTTATTGATTACCAATTATTCGGAGAAAATCCATTAGGATGGCATTTACATAGTTATATATTGCACACATTAAATGCCAGTATATTGTTTTTAATAGTTTTTTTCTTTAATAAAAAATATACCCCAGCTGTTATCACTGCGCTATTATTTACCATAGCGCCCTGGGGACACGATAATATCGCTTGGATTTCTGCAAGAACATATTCATTAGCGAGCTTATTTTATCTAATTGCTTTGTACACCGCTCTGCTTCACGTCTCCACACAAAGATTATCACTGCTATTTTTTTCCAGTATTACATTGCTTATCGCTCTCATGACCTATGAGTCATCAGTATCTTTTGCGCCGATTTTAGGATTATTTTTATTCTTTTTTAGAAAGCCATTAGATTTATCTATAAAACGCTTATTTTATATAGTGTTACATTTTGGACTATTAACACTGCTATTTTTAATCGTTAGATATTTTATTTTGCAGGGTAATGGTTCTCTGAATGCAAATCATGCTAATTATTTTCAAGGTTTACTTATAAACTTTGACATATTAAAGCATATAATCTTTTATGATTATCCGTTTATTTCAATCTTTGTGTTAAGCGCATTTGTGTTATTTATGGGGCTTCAGTGGTATCAAAAGACCTTAAAAAATACTTTATGTGTTGGGGTTTTACTAGCAGCTTTAACTTTAGTCAGTTATCTACCTTTTTCTCAAATTGGCGGGGTCGCTTACCGTTTTCTATATTTGACACAAATCCCTTATATTTATGCCATCAGTGCAGTTATTTATGGGTTAATTCAATTTGAACAACAATTTTTCAAAAGAGCTATTTTTTCAAATATCTTACTATTAATCATTTTGACAGGTTTTGCCGCTGCTTCTGTTGAGATTTCAAAGGAATGGCAAGTAGCAGGACGCTTGTCGAAAAGTATTCCTGAACAATTCAAACAACAATATCCTTCTGAGCCAAAAGGTTTTAACTTGGTATTTCAAAATATTCCCGATGCGTATAAACGTGCTGGTGTATTTCTTACATATTTTGAATATGCGATTGGTCGTCAATATCCCAGTTTTACTCAAAAGATATTTCGGGCAGAACGCTTATTGCAAACGAATAACTTTGCAACAAAACGCCCTGATTTACCTGGAAAGTACTTTCTATTTCAGGGTGATAAGCTCATAGAACTTTCTCAAGTTCAATGGGAGGTCTTTAATGGTTTACGACAGTACACAATTACCGAAGCAAATTTTGACGGTGATTTATATTTAAAGCTTAATCCTGATGTGGCTGAGCATTATGCTCGTTTTAAATTATCTGATAATGGTTGGGTGCATTGGTCTGCTCATGGTAAACAGGAAGGGCGAATCGCCTTGCCTCGAGCAACACCTTAAGTTTATCTGTGATTAAAACTGAAACCAGATTACAACTTAAGCCCAGCCTGCTTATAATAATTGCCTTGATAACTTTTAGTAAAAGGACGAGATTTGATGAGCAAAAATACTGGTTTTTTACAGGATGACAGCGGTAATTTATCCTCAATGCGCTTGGCATTTCTGTTGTGGGTGGTTGGCGTATTGACTATTTGGGGAGTTGCCAGCCTGAAAACAGGAGAACTGAAAGTGATTCCTGACAGCGTGACTACTATTATTGGTCTGTTGATGGGCGGCAAAGTGATGCAAAAGTTTGGTGAGCAAAGTACCCCTCAGCCTGCTGAAAATGCTCAGTCTTTAATTGTGCAAGCCCCGCCCGCAGGGCATAATCCGAATATCGATCCGATAGTTGTTCCTACGATCCCCATTGTGCCAGTAACGCCTGTAAACACCCCCCAAGTTTTTGGTTAAGTTATTTACCCTGTCCTGAGTTTTTGCAGGATAGGGTACTCATGATATAAATACACATTCCCGCTCTTGTCTTGCTTCAAATACCTGCCAACGCCTCTTAAACTTTGAGGATTACCCACGAATATCACATTGATTTAGAGGGTAATCTACGCGAGCACTGTCCCGAATAAATAAGCAGCAGCCCCTATTGACAAGCCTAATAATTTATCTTATTGTGCAATGCAACACTATGTTGCACTGCAACATAGCTAGATGACTCTAGGGTCCGATTTCATTTTAGGGGGATTTATCATGAATACAGCAGAGATTAACAAAAGCGTTAGCAACTCGTTTAAAAAGTTCTTTGAAATCAACCATAATTTAGCGTTAAGCCTCGCACAACAGCAATTGGAACTGGTCACTATTTACGCTGAAAGCGGCATCAAGCAAGGGCAAATTCTCAGTGCTGAAGTTAAACCAGCCCAAGAAATTTTCACCGTGCAATCGAAAATTGCTAAAGAGTTTAACAAGCAATTGTTGAACAACAGCCGTGTGACTTTGGAAATCCTAAGCGACACCAAAAAACAGTTTTCAGGCTGGGCAGAAAGTGCAGTGCAACAAGTACAGGATTTGAATCCCTTGTTGGCTACTAAGAAAGGCTAATGCAACAAGTTAGCTTGCTGAAGCTTTTTGAAAAATTAGACAAAAATGGCATCTAAGCAATTGGTTTAGATGCCATTTTTTATGATAATTTAGAGAGAAGGTGAAAAAGAATGCTTTAACAGATTTTTGAGGCGTTCTACAAGCGTGGGAGTATATGCAGTTTGAGCTTGTGGAGAGCTTTGTGTCCCTAAGGCTTTCAGTTCAGCCAGTTGCAGAGGACTAAGCAGCAAGGGCTTTACGCACTCAGCGATTTCAACCCCAAAATTCTGATGCAGCATTTCACTTAAATTAGCGAGTTGTGCGGCGGATAATTCGATAAATTCATCCTTAAAATGGAGATATTGGTCAAATCGCGCAGCAAATAACAATCCTAATTTATTTGCCCATAACAGCGGTGGAATTTCTTCTTGGGCTTGGGCAAGACGCAGTTGATTCAGCATTGAAAAAAAATCTTGGCTTTCAATTGCATAATAGACTTCTTCATGACTCATTTTTCATCCTCCTACTCCAACATGCCGCCTTGTAAACGCAACAAGATAACGGCAATAACATCGGCTCATCATGCTCAGGTTTCCCTATGAGCCTTTGTAATCTATCATAAAAAATGAGGGCGTACAGTAGTTTTTATCGGTGTTTTTACAATAAAATTTAAACTGTTGTAGAAATAAGACAGTTTTTTAGTTTGTATAATTAGGCTTTCCACAACCAACGCGCAATTCTGCCGCGTAATAAATTGCGTCCTGTGGCATATTCTTGGCGCAAATCGGCAAGATAACCGCCGCCTTGATAAATTTCGACACGGTTTAAAACCGTCGCCACTAAACTGGGTTTAATCCGTTCTAACAGACGCATCGCCCGTTTCAACTCGCCTGCGTGTAATTGCCGCGCCCCAATCACCACTAAGACCCCATCAGCAAGATTGCCAACCAGCTCAGTATCTGCGGATAATAAAATCGGGGGACAGTCTAAAAACACCATGTCGAAAGCGTTTTTGAGCGCGTCCATGACTTCGGGGAAATGCCCTTGCGTGATTAAATAACGCTGAGAATTTTCACCCAAGGCTAAACGTGGGGGTAGATTTTCTGTCGCGGGCAAAATCGACTCGGCTAATTGTTCGGGCAGGCGGCTACTGCTGAATAATTGTGCTAAACCTTGTGTGGTTTCGCCATAACAGGCATCTGGTTTGAAGGCATTGCATTCCACCGCAAGGCTACGAATTCCTAATTGATTTAACATCTGCGTTAATTCAAGACACAGGCTAGTCGCGCCGCCTTGGGGTTTAATAGAAGTGACTACATAACAGCGGGTTTTATTGTTTAAATATTCCCGTTGCAGTGCGTATGCGAGACGTAATAATTGATCGCGAGCAAGTTCCTGATTTCTCATGTCCTTACGATCCAGCAACCATGCCAGCGGTGCAAATCCCATGAGTTTATGCACCTCGCCCACGGTTTGAATGCGCATATCCAATAAATCTAATAAAATCGGAATAATTAAGGCAAGCCCCAAAGATAAACCAATTACAATCAGCAAAGGTTTTTTACGCCCCCCAATTTCAGGATAGCGTGGCTCTTTGGCAGCAGCATCGACACGCACAAAGCCCGGCGCGTTGGCTTCAATATTTAGATAACTAATCCGTTCGTTAATGGCATCAAGCTGTTTATAGGCGCGGTCAATTTCACGATTCAACGCCAAGGCTTCATTATACAAAGTAGTGTAATGACTGGCTTGCTCACGCTGATATTGCACTTCACCTGACAAAGCCTGCTCAACTTTTTGCGCCTGTAAAAATTCGGCGCGTCGCTGTTCTAAAATTCGCCCCCGAATTTCTTGGCTCAGAATTTCTGAGGCTTTTTGAATATCGTTGTCAATTTTGGCAATTTCACGTTCAGTGCGCTGAAAAGTGGGATGCTCGGCGGTGAGACCCAGCAATTGGGTCATTAAATCAACACGCCGTTCTATCAGCTTAGTTTTAAAAGATTTTAGCTGCGAATCATTGGCAACTTGTTCATTAACCTGTGCATCCAGAGGCGTGGCTTTAGCATTTTTCTTGTCGACTTTATCGAGCACATTAAGTTTTGCCTCCGCCTCGACCCGCAACCGCCGCGCATTATTATAGGCAACCGTATTACTGACCAGAATATCATCGTAAGGATTGAGATTGGTTTCTTGAAAGGTAGTCACGCCCAATTCCTCAGAAATCTTGGTGCGCCGACTGTGCCAGGCTGGAATATTGTGCATTAATTCTGATTGACGCTGTTGTAGATTGCTAATCCGTAACTTGCTGTTATATAAATTGGCTTCTTGCGATTTTTTAAGATAAACCTCAATCAGTGCATTGACCGTTTTATCTAAGCCGCGTGCAAATTTAGCTTTGAGAGAGACAATAATAAATGGACTGCGCCGTGAACTTTCGACAGAAATCAGCTTGCGTATACTGTCAATCACATCGTTTTCATTCATCCCTTCTTTCATCCATAACGGACGAATTTCAGGATTTTGCAAAATCTCGTGTAAAACATCGCTATTGGTCAACAAGCGCACTTGTTGCAAGGTATACATCACATATTCTTCGCCGCGCAGGTCTAATTCTTTTTCAGGGGTCAAGTTGGCGGCAAAACGCGGCGCGACAAACAGCACGGCGCGAGTCATGTAATATGAAACCCCCAAAGTCCACGCAATCGGTAATCCTATCGCATTGATTAGTAATATAATAGCTAAAATCAACCATTTACGTTTACGCAGGCTCATCCACGGTTGAAAACGTCCCGTGGCAATTTTTTCTTCTTCTTGCGGAGCTGCCATGCTTATTGGAATCCTGCGGCACGGGCTTTTTCAGCTTCGAGTGCGGCGCGGTCTTTTTCAAGCTGAGACTTATCTTTATCCAATTGTAAACGTTGCGAATTAGCGCGAATTGAAGTGATGTCCGAGTAAACCCCTAAAGCGGCACTGAAAGGCGTTAAAATTTGCATTGCATAATTAATCTTGGCAACTGTGCCCAAAGGCACGTAAATCACATCGCCTTCTTGCAAGGCAACATTAAGATTAGGATTGGGATTCACCAAATCATCAAAGCCAATTTCTTCGTTAATATTTTGTCCGGGGCGAATTAAATTAATCCGTCCTGAAGCCGCTTCACGGGTCGGGCCGCCTGCTTTAGACAGCAATTCCAAAAAGGACATATTCGGAGTTAAGCGAAACGCGCCGGGAGTGCGTACTTCTCCCAAAACGTAAACCAATTTATCTTCTGCTTCAGGGACATAAACAATATCATTGCGGCGTAACTTAATATTTAAAGATAAATCCTTGCCTGAAAGTAGCGGAGCGAGTTCAATCCACACAATTTGATCACGCCCACGGAATACCGCACAACGACTAAACACTAAACTTTGTTCGCCCCCCAAAGCAGGAACGCCCCCTGCACCGCTCAGACTACGACTACTTAAAATCCCGCCCGCCAAGGCAATCGATTCAAGCAAAGTTGGTGCAGTCATACCGAATAACACATCACCGGGTTTATTGACCCGCCCCAACACCAACACCCGATTTGAGGCATAACGATCCACGCGCACATTGGCTTTGAGCTTGCTGTAATATTTATTGAACTGTTGCACGATGGCTTGTGCGGCAGCGGTGCGAGAGAGTTCTGCGACCCGAAACTCACCGACTAAAGGTAATGTTATTTTGCCGTCAGGTCCTACGGTGTGTTTGCCAGAGAGATCAGCATAACCCCAGACTTCAATAGTGATTTCATCGCCCGCGCCCAGCAGATAACTATCGGTTTCTGCGAGTTGCTGTTGAAATAGTTTCAAGGCTGGAGTGGGTGTAATCGGGTTTTCTTCACGGGGCGGGGGTAAAGTAAATTTTTCAGGCACAGGGCTGGGCGAACAAGCCCATAATTCAGAAAGAATACTTAGCACGAGGAGAAAACGCAGAATTAGCATGGGGATTTTGAAGGGTGAACCACGGCTTGTTGTAATTGTTTCAAATGCATGAGGGCAGCATGTTCATCAAGATAAATGATAAAACTGTGTTGCAGGCGGGTGAGTTCAAGCAAACCACGTACCATAGTGCTGGGTTTGAGTAAAAACAACTCACCTTGAAATTGATGACAACGACGCAGCGCGAAAATTAGCAGGGATAAGCCTTGCGCGTCAATAAAGTTGAGTTGTGAGAGGTCAATTAATACCCAAGCATTTTTGGCTTGAATCAGTTGTTGCAACTGCTGGCGGAGGACTGCAACTTGTGCCGCAGAGAGACTACCTACAAAGGTAAGAATCTGAACTTGTTCTACTTTACGTTGTGTAAAATTCATTTTTAGAGTGCTCATCGTGGTTGTCGCACTGAGGAGAGATTAATAACAGTCTTGACAGCAGTGCTCAGCATGAACGCCGCTCATGTTTTATTATTTGTTTTATTATCGGGATGCCTCGGATCAAAATCAGCATACAACAAACTTTTTAAATCTTCTAACGCACTGATGGTTTCTTCTAACATGTCCCACAAAGGCGGGTTTTCTTCAGCCGCTTCTTCAATCCAAGCATAATCTAAATTATCCCCTTGGGCGGCGAGTTGCTCACGGCTGAGTGATTTCCAATAGGGGTCTTCACTGGTGGCGCGTTGCAAGGCATAAGGATCATCGCCATACGCACTGATAAATTTCATAAAGTTTTGCCGTTGGTGACGCAGATCATAAAACCAAACTTGTGTATTTTTTTCAGGGTGTGCACGGTGAAAAAATAACACCTGTGCGGGCAATATATACGGATAAAATAAATTTTCAGGCAAGCGTAACACAGTATGTAAATGACAACTTTCTAATAAAGTGTAGCGTATTTGGCGGGCGTTACCGCTGGCACTGAGCAGGCTGTCGGGCACAATGACTGCCGCCCGTCCTTGGGGAGTTAAGTTGTGATAAATCGCTTGTAAAACCTTTAAAATCAAATTATTATCCGCTGGTTTGCTGCCATTACAAAATAATAAATTACTGAGAATCACATCAGCGGGCGGCAAAGTTTGGGTGTTTGGTGTTTGTTCCCAGAGCACAGGAAGCTGTTCATGATGATAAATGTCGTGCAATAAGCAGTTCATCAGCGCGAGCCTGACCCGCACTAAATCGCTTTCTTTACCTAACAATTGGGTTTCGGCAGTGCTTTCAAGTTCTTCATCACTGAGATGGGTATATTGTTCTGCGGCAATTAAAAAGCTGGCACTGGCGGCGACAGGGTCTTGAATCGACTCACCTGCTTGCGGCTGTAAGGCAATCACTAAACTGTCCACTAAAGCGGTGGGCGGCGTAAGATAATACTGACTGTGCGCATTGCTGCTGGCAAGCACTAAAAGTTGTTCGTAACTTTCGGCTAAATATTCATATTCTTCAATGTTAATACTGCAAACTATTTCAATTAATTGTGTCAGTTGTGCGGCGTTTTTTAATTGGGTGTGGGCTTGTTGAAAAATACCTGCTAAATGTGGATCGCTTAGATTTTGGCTGTCTTTAAGCAACTGAACATAATAATCAAAGCGTGCAGCCTCGGGCATTTCCCATAATTTTTCCCACACAGCACAGGGAAAGGCTTCGGCATAAATTTGTTCATGGGCAATTCTACCCAATAACAGCCATGTGAGTTCGAGTAAATAATCAGGATAGGCAATGCCAGCCGCATAAAATGCGGGGGCGGGAGTCCATAAGCGGTGCGCTAAAGCAGGGAGAGGATTTATCATTGAGACATTATAATAAAAACCTAAGCGACAACACCATGTTTAAAAACTTAACTGCGCCCCCTGCCCCTAAAGGCACTACCGTTAAGTTAAGTTCTATCTTGTTATATTCTCAAGTGTCTCGCTTTTTACCCCTTTAAAAAAGGGGGAAGCTAAACCCCGCATCTAACATCATTCTGTGATTAACTTAATGGCAGTGTCTTTAGGGACTAGGGGGCACAATCACTTTAATTATTCTGAATCGTGATTTTTGGGAATTTTGCGGAATAATCTTTGGCTTGCAGCGATAATTTTGCCGCAACCCGCCGTGCAATTTCACGATAACTCGCTGTGATTAAGCTGTCGGGGGCGGCGACCACGGTTGGAATTCCCCCATCGGTATCTTCACGAATCCGAATATCTAAGGGCAATTCGCCCAATAAATCGACGTTGTAATCTTCGGACATGCGCGTACCGCCGCCTGAGCCGAAAATGTGTTCTGCATGTCCGCACTTGCTGCAAATATGAATGCTCATATTTTCCACAATGCCTAACACGGGAACGTTGACTTTTTCAAACATTTTTAAGCCTTTACGCGCATCCAGCAAGGCAATGTCTTGCGGTGTGGTGACAATCACTGCGCCACTGACGGGAATTTTCTGCGCCAAAGTCAATTGGGTGTCGCCTGTGCCGGGCGGCAAATCGATCACGAGATAATCCAAATCAGTCCAGTGGGTTTCTTTCAATAATTGTTCTAAGGCTTGCGTGACCATAGGGCCGCGCCAAATCATTGGGGTTTCGTCGTCGATTAAATAACCGATAGACATCGATTGTAAACCGTGGCTGACCACAGGTTCTAAATGTGTGCCATCTTTAGATTCGGGCTGAGTTTTCGCACCCAACATGCGCGGCTGGCTAGGACCGTAAATATCCGCATCTAAAATCCCAACTTTTGCACCTTCAGCAATCAGCGCGAGGGCGAGATTAACGGCGGTGGTGGATTTGCCCACGCCGCCTTTACCTGATGCCACCGCAATAATATTTTTAATGCCTTCAATCGGGCTGACACCGCGTTGCACCGCATGGGCGGTAATTTTGCTGGTGACGCTTAAGTTTAATTCGACGGGCGTGCCGAGACGTTCACTTAAAAATTCTTGTAAAGCTTGACTAAGCGGCGCGTGATAACCTTGGCAGGGAAAGCCAAACTGCAAAGTCAGGGTAATATGATTGTCTTTTACAAACAGTTCTTGAACGACTTTGCTACTGATTAAGTCCTTTTTCAAATAAGGAATTTGAAATTCCTTCAGGGCTGCTTCCACCAGTGCTTGGGTAATTGCTGCCATACTGCTCTCCTTACAAGCGATAACAAATTGATAAAATTAAGGGATAGTCTAATACGCGGGATAAATAATAACAAAGTAAAATACTAAGTTTTTTAATTATTCCAGCCAAAGGCTAATATTTTCCTAACTTTTATGGGGTTTGGTATTATGATGATCAAGGCGTTCCATGAGGTAGATTGCCAAGCGCACAAAATCGCCTTCGGTCAACATGCCCACCAATTTTTCATTCTTGACCACGGGTAAACAGCCATGATGTTGATCGAGCATGACGTTGGCAGCTTCTAATAAACTGGCATCTTCATCGGCGACAATCACATCGGTCAACATCACTTCACTGATAGGAATCGCAGAATCCAGCTCATCTTGTTGCGCGCTGTCGATGTCTGCTAAAGAAGAAACGGAGACTGCTAAAATGTCGTGCTTGGTTAATAAACCGACAAACTTATCGTGTTCAACGATGGGAACATGGCGCACATGCTGTTCAATCATTAATAGGCGGGCTTCGTGAATGCTGTCCGTGGGTTTTAAGGTTTGAACCTCAGTACACATTAAATCTTTGACCGTGATCATGCTGGTACCTTTACGTGTTGTTTATAGGACGTAGATTATACGCTAATCACTTGTGAACAGGGAAAACAGCCAATACAATTGAGTTTTTATTAGCCTATCGACCAAAGGAAAGTAAACATGGCTTTAATGCAGTGGACTGAGGCATTGAGTGTGCATATTGCAGAAATCGACAAACAGCACCAACGTTTAATTGCGTTGATTAATCAGTTAGATGATGCGATTAATGCAGGTAATGATCATGATGTGTTAGGTGCAGTTTTAGAGGAGTTATTGGACTACACCCGTACCCATTTTCGTTATGAGGAGAACTTGCTGAAAACCAACGCTTATCCCGACTTTGACGGACACAAAGCAGAACACGACTCCTTGACTGAAAAAGTCGTGTTTTTGGGCGATTATTTCAAACGTGGTGAAAATCTGAATACTGTACAAATCATGCAATTTTTAAAAATTTGGCTAGAAGAACATATCATGGGCGTAGATCGCACGTATGCTGTCTATCTAAACGCCAAGGGAATCTTCTAAGATTTTAGCTGCCCTGTGTTGCGCCATTGTGTCTTTAGCTTTGGTGGCTGGGTTGTGGTTTGGTTTAATCTGGTTAGTCGAATTTCTGATTAACAAACTGCCCCCTAGTTAGCAATAACAGGTATCCCATTCTTAAAATATTATCGGGCCTTGTCTCATTCAATATCATGCGAGATATTTGAGAACTTGCTATAAAGCAAGCATTCCTTTTTTTAGGAAAGTTGTTGTTTCGCAATTTTAATCCATTCTTGCTGGACTTTACGAAAATTGCTGGGCATGGTGTCCGCACGCGCCAAAATTTCTTTAAACATCGCATGGGCTTGCTCGGTGTAACCCAGTTTTTGCAATAATAAGGCATAACGGCACTTGGCTTCATAGCCCGAAAAATAAACGGCTAAGGTCTTATATTCCGCTAAAGCAGCTTCATTTTCTCCCAAATATTCCAAGGTGCGGGCATAGAGCAAATGCCCCTCTTGTGATTTGAAATCAGGGTTTTCGGCAATCAAACGTTCTAAGGTGGTTTTAGCCTCAGCATATTGCTGATTTAAAAATAAAACCTGCGCTAAAGACAGCATAATTTTTGGGTCAGTTTTATATAAACCCACCAGCGAACTGTTATACAAATTAATTGCTTCTTGATAAAAACCATTGGCAATACATTCTTCTGCTAAATTGAGCTTGTTTTGGGTGTTCTCAGAAATCGCTAATTCTTTGGCAAGCCGCTTTAAATCTCTTTCTGGGTCAATGGTTTTGAGCACATTCTGAACGGTTTTGCGCCCTGTGCGGCTGTTACGCATGTCTGGTAAGACTTCAAGAAAGAAATAGAAAATACAGCCCGCGACAGGAATCACCAACAAAATCCATATCCAATCCCGTCTACCTGTTTTGTGGGCGTGCACGATAAAAATCGCTTGAATAATCACAGATAACATAATTAACGGCATGTTTTTTCTCCTCAAAATATTCGCAGGATTATGAAACAATCGATGGGGATTTCACAAGAGGGGAGGCTATTTTTAGAGATGAGGAAGGAATAATTTTAGCTGACTCAAAGACCTGCTAGGTTTTTAAGACCTAGTAGGTCTAAAATTTACAATGCTGTTAATGCCCGTCTTTTGGCTTAGCAATTTCATACGCCGCTAACTGTTCCGCAGTGGCAGGCGATTGATTTTTTTCTTTCCAAACTTCATAAGGCATTCCGTAAACGATTTCTCGTGCCTCATCGTAATTCATCGATACGCCATGCTCTGCCGCCGCTGCCATATACCACTTAGACAAACAATTGCGGCAAAACCCCGCCAAGTTCATCAAATCAATATTTTGCACATCGCTGCGTTCATCTAAATGCTTGAGTAATGCGCGAAATGCAGCCGCTTCTAATTCGGTTTGTGTTGTCTTATCCATCATTAAATATCCTTGGTTAATACAAATTAATTGCCCTTATCCCACCAGATTTCCATGCCCTGCGCGTTCAATTCCACATCGGTATTCAACCAACTACGGCAGTCTGCATCGGACAAAGTGCAGCCCAGTGCACGAACTTCAGTAATAAAGTATTGCATCAAGGCATTGGTGAGTAATTGATGACGCTCTTCTCCTGCTTCAGCAAATTCTTCAGCAAATAAAATTTGTTGGTCGATATTGTCGTGCAACTTATCCGCCATTTGGGAAACATTTTGCACCATGCCGTAATGGGTTAAAAACATCGCCTTGGGTTGATATTGCATCATGCGCTCAATGGAATTGTGCATTGCCAGCGGTTCAAATTGTGAAGGGCTGGTGGTTGCAAAAATAAATTGACCTTTGGCAGTGTCAAAAACACGGTAAGAAATTCCAAAAGTATCGCCCGTGAAAAAGCCGCGTGAACGTTCATCAAACACACAGAAATGATGTTTTGCATGTCCGGGCGTGTCTAAAAAAGTTAATTGCCGTGAGTTTAAACTTAAAGTGAAGCCGTCGGCTGCGGAAATTACCCGTTGTTCATCAATCGGCAAAATGTCCCCATAATCTTTTTTAACTTGCTCCTCGCCATAAACCGCACTTGCGCCCGCAATCAATTGGCTGGGGTCAATCATGTGCCTCGACCCACGGGGATGTACCACTAATTTTGCATTGGGCAAGGCTTGCATCAAACTGCCCGCGCCGCCCGCATGATCTAAATGCACATGGGTGACAATCACATAATCAACGTTTTCGACGGGAATATTTTTCGCCGCTAACGTCGCAAGCAAGTGCGGTGTGGAATAGCTCGTGCCCACATCCACAAAAGCGGCGCGGTCGCCTTCGACAATTAAGTGACTGGCGGCAAACTGTGGGCGCGTAAAGGCAGTGTCAATTGTGGTGATGCCACAAATTTGGTCTTGAAAATTTGCGATAGGTTTCATAAATCGTCAACATGGAAGTTTGTAGGGAAGTGGTCGGCTTGTAAAAATCTTTAAAGCAGCCTCTTTTGGGGAAAAGGCTGCGTCAAAGAATTAACTAATTAGTTGAAGCTATTGTAACACCCTATTATACAAGCACTTTATATGAAGGGGTAGGCTTGCTAATTAAACCCATGAGGGTTTCAACAAGCTTACCCCGTATTTTCATAATTGCGTCAGTGACCGAAGCTAAACCCTTTAGGGGATTGGGGAGCTTATTTAAAATTCAAGTTACTGAATCGTCACTTCAATTCCATTTTGCAACTCGGTCATGAACAGCGTGCCATCCTCCAAACGATAGCCGAATACAATATTCAAGCCGCCCGTTGCAATAAAATGCCCCACAAACATTTCCAATTCATGCACCGATTCCAAAACTACGCCCGTTTTAAAAGCGATTAAATTTACAGGGTTTTGATTCCAGAATAAAATCTTGCCCTGCTCGTCAGCGAGATAATGCGGTGGATTATTGCCCAGATTCGGTGAAATCTCAAAATAAGGTGAATATACGAATAAATCCACTTTTTGCCCAATATGTTCAGGTTCTGGGATAATTCTGCCACGCACGGACACGGGTTCAATCAGTAATTGAGTGGCTTTTTGAACGTAAGCTTTACCGCTGACCGAAATGCCCCCATAAAAACGGCTGCGGGTAGTTTTGGTTTTTCCTGTGGCATCTATGCCTAAAATCTTTTCTAAAACAGGTAAATAGGGATATTCTTGCAAGATTACACCGTCTTCTACAATCACATTTTTCCCAAAACGCACGCCAGAAAGCACACTGCCATTTTTCACGATGACATTTTCCAAGAGCGCGGGCGCATTGGGATTACCTCGGATAACGCCTTGTAAAATCCCACCATTTAAGCTGCTGTCAGCGGCAAAGGTGACGTTTTCCAAATAGCCTTCAGCACTGCTATTGCGAATCTTGCCCGCTAAAATCCCGCCTTTGAGATAACGCCCTTTGAAATCAATATCACGGATAATTCCTTGATTTTCAATGTAACCTGTAATTATGCCGCCCGTAATTTCCCCTTTTGTGGTCACGCTGCTGTCAGAAACCCAGCCTTGATTCAGTAGTGGCGCGTCAATAACCGTGTTAGAAAGTTGTCCGTTGGCAGTGATTTCAGTAATGTTAGTTTTGACTTGTGCAGCATTGCACAGTGTATTTAACAATTTATTGAAAAAACAGGGATTATTATCAGCATTGATATTTCCAATTTTCTCATTAGTTTGTATAATAGGTGCGATATTTTCAGATTTCAGAACAGGCTTTGAAATTATCTGTTTTTCAAGCACTGTGGCAAGATTTTCAACAATCGGGGCAGCTTTCACCACCACAGGCGGCGGTTTTAAATCAAATTGCGCTGTGCAAATTTGGTCAGCATTTAAACTGAAATTTTGGGCGCAAGTTGCAGGAGTCCAAGCGATAAAAACTGAATTAATATCAGGCGTTACGCTTAATTGAATATTTGAACCTTCAGCATATTTTCCCGATGCTGTTCCTGAAATTATTCCTTTTCCTGTCCCCGATGTTTGCGCGGTAAATTGGTAATAAGTCACTTGTGGGATAACTTGGGGTTTTGCGACGACGGGCGCGGGTTTCAAATCAAACTGCGCGGTGCAAGTTGTGTCCGCATTGATATTAAATGTAGATGCACAAGTTTGAGGCTGCCAAGCTTTAAATTCTGAATTATTATCAGGACTTGCAGTCAAAGTAATCGTGCTGCCCTGTGAATAAATGCCTGCTTGCGTGCCTGTTAAAATTCCCTTGCCCGCGCCCGAAGTTTGCAGCGTCAATTTGTACGACGGCGCAACGTAAGCCACGGCAGGCGTGTCATTGTCGGTAATCGCAATTTTTATGCTGGGAATTGCCAAATTATCAGGATAACCCGCGCCATCGCCTGCATTAATTTTATGTTCAAGATTAAGCCTGCGATTGCCTTGGTTTTGCGTGTCATCAACGGCGGCAAGTTTCACGATTTGCGGCGTATTCCAATTTGTCGGGGTAAATATCAAACTGGTGGGATTGGTCGTAATTTGCGATTTTTGTGTGATACTAAGCGTAATATTTTCAGCAGGTTGGCTTGCTAATTTCACACTATAACTGTCATTTGCGCCTTCCGTCAGCGTTAAGTTATCGCGACTAAAAATAACTTGCGTCACCTTGAGTTCTTGGGTTTGGCTGGCAGCAGAATAATTGCTGTCGCTCGCATAAGTGGCGGTCAAAATTTTCACCCCCGAACTGCTCGGAATCAAATTACACATCCCCACGGCAAGGCTTGCGTGGCAACTATTCACCCCATCACTGACCGTGACTTCACCCGTTGGTAAACCTGTCGCTGTGAATTTAACCGTGAGCGCGTTCCCAAAAATCACATAATTCGCGGTTTGACTCAAACTAATCACAGGGCTGCTTTTTTCAACATTTAACACACCATTTTCACAAGTTTCAATCACGTAGTTTTTTGCACTGCTGCCGCTGTTATCGCACACAATCAGATAATTACCCACGGGGCTGCTCGCATTAGCGGAGCTGTTAAATGTGGGTGGCGTTTCAATATTATTCTCGATTAAACCCGTATAACTGATTGTAAAAATGGGATTTACTTCGCCAAAAGCACGATTTTTATTATCGATTTTCGCGCTAATCGATTTTTTATGAACAAGGATAGTTTTGCTTAATTCTGAAGCGGCTTCGTAGCTGGTATTGCCTGCTTGATTCACGCTAATCTTGCAATCGCCCGCCGCCAAAATTTTTAAACTAGAATCAGTCACACTGCAAATTTCGGGCGTGCTGCTGGCAAAAATTAAAGGGTTATTTGAGCCGCCGCCTGTCGCAGTTAAATTAATTACCTTGTCGCCATAAGTTGCGCTGCTGGGCGGGTTAAATGCGGTAATGTTTTGGGGCAAAACACTGGGCAAGGTTGGGGCAAAATCTACTTGTAACTCAGGGTCTAATTCGCTTAATGCGGCAGTGCTTGAAATACTTTGTTCTGTGCTGCTGCGGGACGTTGTCCACGTTGTGGTGGCTTGATTATAATTGCCGAGCAGTTTGACGAAATATCCTGATTTTGGTACAGGAAATAAATACGTATTTGTACCGTTGCCGAAAGTGCCTTGTGCGCTGTCGTAATGATCGTTGGTGGGCAAAGTGTAACCACCGCTTGCGGGTTTTGCTGTTCCCACCGTCGACCCAAAGAAAACCGCATCAATGGGAATAGTGCTGGCGGTGATGTTGCTGATGTCCATGTCGAACACGGCAAAACCATCTGCATTCGTGCCACCATTGCCCAACACTCCACTGGCATTTTTATTGCCAAAACGGTCGCCTGCGTTGTTACTGTTATCAATCGTTCGTAACCATTTCGCGCCAGAAATATCGGTGCTGCCACTGCCATTGATTAATTTACCTGCACCGCCCACATAAGCGAATTCTCCCGCCTGTATTGTGCCAGAAGTGATATTAAAACCGTAAGTTAGCCCCGCGCCTGTTATCCAACCGCTGCTTTTTGCTGTGCCATTGTTGGTAAAAACGACTGCGTAAGGCGTTGTAGAAAAATCAATCGTTTCAAGGGCAAGCAATTGAATATATTCGTATTGACTATCAGTGCTGGCAGGATTTGCCATGTAGCCTGCAATTAATAGTTTTGTGGCAGCAGCATAACTATTGGAAATAAATAACATGCTGAGCAGACTGGGAAATAGGATTTTAAACAGCAGCTTTTCAATGACATTGACGCGTGGCGGTCGAATTGGAAACATATTTATACCTACCTTTGGTGATTTCATGATTACGCCTATGTTTCTAGGCTAATACTAACCAAATCAAAATATTAGGCTACAATTGCCAATATCATATATTTAACATGGTTAATCATGACAAGATAAACATAAATACACGCATTGTCTATGATGTTTTAAGGGTTTTAAAAAATAAATCGGCGAAAATGAAAAGACCTTCCACTTATGAAAACGTAGAAGGTCTTAAATGCGAGAGTGCGTTATAACTATTTGCTGATTTATCAAATAATTATCTGTTAAATGTTCTGAAAAGGCACAGCATAACGCGCTGCTAATTGTGCTAATTCGTTTAGAAATTCAGGCTTGCCCGCTGCAATAATTTCAACTTGCTGTAAAGTTTCGGCTTGTAATTGCGCCAACCAATGCGCCGCTAATTCAGTCACACTGCCCTCAAAACACCCCACTGCATCTTCAGTGCTTGCCAAACGGCTGGCGATTTTCCAATCTTCCAAAAGCGGAATGGCAGCAATCACACCCGCAGGCATTCCCTTTAAATAAATCTGCGAAGGACGTGGTGCAAATGGCAAACTTTCCGCACTCAGCAACACCAAAGGCTGAAATGCAGCTTGATTTTTAAGCGACTCTGCCAGGACAATTAAACTCGCACTACCAATCCCATCGCCAACTAATAAGGGTAAAGCACGCTGTACTTGCAAGTGTGCACCCTGACAAGCAAGAATTTCCACAGTTGGCGGTAAATCTTGCCACACAGGCGGGCGGTGCATAATTCCTTCAATCCAATCAGCTTTAGTTCGCATCAAAACCAGAGCGTGCATTTTTCCGCCCAGTGAAATTTGCAAGGTGTGACCTGCTGTAAACTCGGGAATTTCATGAGGCAGATTAAGCCGCAAAATCACATGATTTTCACTGAGTTCGCACTGCGCCACACTGACTGCTAAAGGATAAGGCATGGTTTAATTATCTTTACGATAAACGTTAGTCACATTACGCAGCGCATGAATTTTACGCAGCACGTCACCCAATTGCTCCAAATTTTTAACTTCCACCGTGAGCAGCATTTTGACGGTATTATCTGCCTTATTGGTTGCGGTATTCGCGCTGAGAATATTCACTTTTTCATTGGCAGCCACCATGCAAATATCCCCCAGTAAAGCTGTGCGATCAAAGGCTTCCACATTAATACTGGCCGTATATAAACGTTGTTCCTGCGAACTGCCCCAACTGACTTGAATTAAGCGTTCATTCGCCTGTTCTTTCCAGCGCAACACATGATGACAATCCATGCGATGCACGACTACGCCATCGCCGACGGTGATATAGCCGATAATTTCATCATAAGGCACAGGATGACAACAGCCAGCGGCATGGGTTAATAAACCGCCAACCCCTTGAATATGAAAACCTTGTTCCACACCAACCCGTGCGGGATCACGCGGGATAATGGTTGGTGGCGGTTCGGGTTCTTGAGGAAATACCAATTCGTTGACCACATTAATCACGCGATTAATGGTGATGTCGCCGCGCCCTAAAGCTGCATAAAGCTCGTTGACGGTTTGCACCCGCAATTTAGGCGCGACTTCTTCTAAATTTAAATGTGGCAGGTTTAAACGTTGCAATTCACGGTGCAATTCTTGTTTGCCGTCTTCAATATGTTGTGGTGCTTCTTGTTTACGCAACCACGCTTTAATCCGATCCCGCACCCGATTGGTTTTAAAATATTGCACCCGCGAATTTAACCAATCCCGATTCGGCTTTTCTTCCTTGCCTGCGAGAATATCGACGCGCTCAGTATTTTTTAAAACGTAAGTTAAAGGCACAATACGCCCGTTGACTTTCGCGCCCCGACAGCGATGCCCTAAACTGGTGTGAATCGCGTAGGCGAAATCCAGCGGCGTTGAACCTTGCGGCAATTCAATAATTTTGCCTTTTGGAGAAAGTACATAAATGGTCTCCTCTTCAATCATCTCCGCTTTGAAGAGCGTCAGAAAATTATCGGGACTGCTTGCCTCGCGAAATTGCTGCACCATTTGCCGCCACCACGCAATTTTCTGCTCAAAATACGAGTCATAGCGCGTGCCTTCTTTATATCGCCAATGCGAGGCAATTCCTAATTCCGCATGGTGGTGCATGTCAAAAGTGCGAATCTGCACTTCAAAAATTTTCTGTTCCGCGCCCGTAACCGCGGTATGTAGCGATTGATAATTATTATTTTTTGGGTTGGCTATGTAATCATCTAATTCTTCAGGAATCGGCTGCCACTTATTATGCACAATGCCTAAAACGCGATAACATTCATCCACGGTTTTGACCAGCACCCGCACCGCACGTATGTCAAAAATCTGGTCGAAATTTAAGCCTTTACGCTTCATTTTCAGCCAGATGCTGTAAATATGTTTCGGTCGCCCTGTGAGTTCTGCCTGAATCCCTGCGCGTTTCAATTCTTGATCTAAATCATGAATCACATTTTTAATATAAATTTCGCGGTCAATACGTTTTTCATCGAGCAAACGTTTCATGTATTGATACACGTCTGGTTCTAAATAACGCAGCGACAGGTCTTCTAATTCCCATTTAATCTGCCAAATTCCCAAACGATTGGCGAGCGGCGCGAACAAATCCAAAGTTTCCCGTGCAATGCGAATTTGCTGTTCACGGGGATGAAAACGCAAAGCACGCATATTGTCGAGACGGTTGGCGAGTTTAATCAGCACCACGCGCACATCTTTGGCAATATCGACCAGCATTTTGCGCCATTGTTCAAGACGCGCCATCGCTTCTTCGGGGGCTTCAGCCGATTGCTGGATGACGGCATTGAGTTCTTCCAATACCTTCATCTGGCTGACACCTTCCACCAAATCGGCAACGGTCTGCCCAAATTGCTCGCGAATACATTCCACGGTAATTTTTGGGTGTCCGAGTGCGTCATGCAGCACCGCTGCGATCAAGACTTCGGTATCCAGTCCTAAATCAGACAGAATATCCGCGACCGTAATCACATGAACTAAATACGGTTCGCCAGAAACGCGGGTTTCATCGCGGTGCACTTCTGCGGCGAATTGACAGGCTTTCTGAAGGGATTCTTGTTCGGCGGGTGTTTTGCCACGTCCAATGCGCTTTACCCACAGGCTAGCATCGCTGAGACCTGTGGCAGCATCGGGATATAAAACAGGGTCTTTAGTATTCACCATCGTAAGCGACTCTCTAGGTCAGTACGGAATGACGATGCGATACATCGACATGCCTTGGGATGCGAGATGGTGCGGAGGTTTATCAAAATTCAAGATTACTATCATTATAGTGGATTAAAATGAGGACGCAGTGAATTAAACAACGCTGGCTTGATACTCAAAATCGTTTGAGGCGCGTAAAATAGCTGAGTATAGATTAGCGTATAGTAGGGGTATTACTAAAAAGTTGCGCCATTATCTTATTTTTTAAGAAAAAATACAATTTATCTCGCATAAATCCTGATTATTCATATAATTAATATATTTTTACACTATATAGATATAACCCAATAATTTTTATGTAAAATACAATCATTATTAACAAATTAAAAGCAGATTTATAAGACGACATTTTTTATATTCAAAACTACTAAAATCTTATTCTTATGTTTGATAGGTAATAATAATGCGTTACCAGCAGATTATTTATGATGGTTTGTGGCGAAATAACACAGGCTTTGTGCAATTATTGGGTTTATGTCCTTTGTTGGCAGTTTCTAGCTCGGTAATTAATGGCTTAGGCATGGGGCTGGCGACAACTTTGGTGCTGGCAAGCTGTAATCTGGCAGTGTCATCAGTGCGCCATTGGATTCCAAATGAAGTACGAATTCCAATTTTTGTGCTGTTAATCGCTGCCATTGTCACCGCAATAGAATTACTAATGAAAGCATTTTATTATGATCTTTATATGGTTTTAGGGATTTTTATTCCCTTGATTGTGACTAACTGTGCAGTGATTGGGCGTGCCGAAGCCTTTGCTTCAAAAAACGTGCCGCTTGCCTCTTTGTTGGATGGCATTATGGTCGGTTTAGGATTTACCCTTGCCTTGGTGTTGTTGGGCGGAATGCGGGAATTATTGGGACATGGTACTTTATTCGCGCAAGCAGAATTGATGTTTGGGCAGTTAGGAAAATCTTTCAGTCTGAGTTTTGGGGATAATTACAAAGGTTTCTTGTTGGCTATTTTACCGCCTGGCGCGTTCTTTTGTTTGGGTTTATTAATTGCGGGCAAAAATTGGCTGGATGCGCGGGCAACAGTTTCGCAGCCCTTGTATTTCAAAGAAGCTGTGACTACACCCCCAAGCTCTTAAACATTAAACCAAACCCCTAGTCATCTTTATAGAACCGATTTGAAGTCTTGTGTAAGATGTAAAAGATGAGGGATAGAGAATCAAAGCGAGATAAAATGAGTCCTTATTCAAGTAGTCTGAACGATGCAGAGTGGGCAGTCGTTGAAATCTTGTTAAATGAATTATTACCCAAGAAAAAACAAACTTGTCCTCAGAAATGGGGCTATTAGCGGTGGATAAGTTTAGGCTTTCCCTTGTTCACGCACTGTACAAAAGCCAATATTAGTGATGACGTAGGTTTGATTGAGATGTTCAAGCAGCCCCTCGATTATTTCCTTTGAGCGCAGTCTTGAGAACGCTAATACCAAACTCAAACTGTGCTTTATCAGGCTTATCATTAAACAACTCGCTTCTCTTTAAAAATTCCAAATCGGTTCTATAAAGATAAACTCAAGCCATCACCATTTGCCCATCATTCAAAACCAGGTAGTGTTCAAGAAGCAGTGATTTGTTGTAATGGTTAATGAAATAAATGATAGCTCCGATATGATTTTCTAACTTCTTGGAGACAGATAAAGTTTTTCTCACTAACCGACTCACTCGCTGTCTTAACGTATTGTTAAATCGCTCAATATGATTGGTGAGTCCTGTCTCTTTCCCAACAGCTTTATGGCGTTTACTAGGGAAGACTTTCTTATACGCCGCCCAGAAATCGGTGTAACACACGGCACATTGCGGGGAGCGAGTCCCATCGTGAGTCTTTGTCCAAGGCTAACCATATCCACACTTTCTCTTGAGACTTTCCTACAAATGACCACATCTCATCGCATTCTAAACACAACTTCCCTTTTTTTTTACAGGCTGTGACACGGGCTATCCCTCTCAGAGACAGCTTCTCTTTTAACAACTTATCTATCTGCGCCCATGTTTCTTGGCTTATGTATTTTTTGGTAGGATGCTCTACAAAATGGCGACTGCACTCTCGGCATTTATAGTTTTGTGTATCTGAGCGGTTTTTTCCATATTTCACTACGTGCGGCGCTTTACAATGAGGGCAAGTCAGCATTTTAGCTTCTCTTCTATAATCGCCAGTTTTCTTATTTTAATATCACTGCCTCTTGTGCACTACCAAAATTATGTCATTGAAGTGTGAAAACTTGATGGCGAATTTGCTGAATAAATTGCACTAATAGATGTGGGAGTTTTAGATATTTTAAATGTCATATAATTTCATCAAACAATTCACATTCGGATGTTATCATGCACGGCAGGCTTGCAACATAGAGCGTGCTCTAAAAGCCCTAATCCCGCGCGCACGCGCCCTATCAGTTTATATAACACGGTGAATCTTATGAAGAATATCCATTTTATTGGCGGTGAAAAAGGCGGCGTTGGTAAATCAGTCGTGTCGCGCCTCCTCGCGCAATATTGTATCGACCACAATATCCCTTTTGTGGCGCACGACAGCGACCGTTCACACGCCTCGTTTGCACGTTTCTATTCAGGATATGCTTCCAAGATTGTGGTTGATGATTATGAAAGCTTGGATCAAGTGATTGAAAATGTGACTGAAGCGGAAGAGACCCGCATTATTATCGACCTTGCAGCGCAAGCAATGCGCCCCTTATCGCGTTGGATTGATGACAGCGGTTTGGTTGAAGGTCAAGCTGACATCGGCTTAAAGCTGACGTTTTGGCATGTGATGGATGCCAGCAAAGACTCAGTAATTTTGCTGGGTGAATTGCTCGAAAAATTTCAAGACAAGGTCAATTATGTGATCGTGTTGAATCATGGTTGTGGCGAGCGTTTTGAAATGTTTCACGCCTCCGCTGCTAAACAACAAGCCCTTGCGCTCAGTGCAAATATTGTGGAATTGCGTCGCCTGCATAATCCAACCATGCAAAAAATCGACAATGCCAATGCCAGTTTTTGGGCAGCGATTAACAGCAAAGAAGGCGCAGGTTTGGGCTTATTAGAACGGCAACGTACCAAAGTTTGGCTCGGAAGTGCTTATCAAGCTTTGCACAACGTCGCTTTATAATTTTTACTGCGCCCCAGAACAGGGCTAAAAAAACATGATTTGATGTTTAAAGTCCCCTTTAGGGGATTTAGGGGCGCAGTAAACATGGCTTACATCTAAGACCTGCTAGGTTTTTAAAACCTAGCAGGTCTTTCGTCTTTTAGGACGGCCAGTCCACAAACTCCATCAAGAATCATGTGCAAACTGTGCATGACTGGTTATAATGACTTGATTCCCCACAGTTACTAAACAACGTCGTCGTGATCTGCTATGCAATTAATCGCTCTTGGTTTGAACCACACCACTGCCCCCGTTGAAATCCGCGAGAAGATTTCTTTTGCCACGGACACCCTTTCAAACGCGCTCAATGCTTTAACCCAGTGCGAACTCGCAAAAGAAGCGGTGATTGTGTCCACTTGTAACCGTACCGAAATTTATTGCAGTGTGGAACAAGACAATGTTCTCGCCCTCTACGATTGGTTAGCGCGTTATCACACCCTGACCCGCGACAAAATTCAACATTATCTTTACACCCACACCGATCATGAAGCAGTGCGCCATTTATTGCGTGTCGCCTGCGGTTTAGATTCCATGATTTTAGGTGAGCCACAAATTCTCGGGCAAATCAAAACCGCCTACAGCACTGCACGCACGGCGGGCACAATTGGGAAATTGCTCGGCAAATTATTTGAATACAGTTTTTCCGTGGCAAAACAAGTGCGTACCGACACCGCCATCGGCTCAAGTCCTGTCTCCGTTGCTTTTGCCGCCGTGCGTTTGGCGCAGCAAATTTTTGGCGATTTACAGGGCAATACCGCATTACTGATTGGCGCAGGGGAAACCATTGAACTTGCTGCCCGCCACCTGCACGAAAAAGGTTTAGGGCGCATGATTGTGGCAAATCGTACCGTAGAACGTGCGCGCTTGGTTGCCAAAGAATTTTCAGGCTACGCGATTACCTTAGAAGAAATCCCTAAACATTTAGAAGAAGCGGATGTGGTGATTACGTCCACCGCAAGCCCCACCCCGATTTTAACCAAAGCGATGGTTGAAAAAGCGGTGAAAGCGCGTAAACATCGCCCCATTTTTATGGTGGATATTGCGGTGCCGCGTGATATTGAAGCCGAAGTGGCAGAATTAGAAGATGTGTATTTGTACAGTGTGGACGATTTAAACCAAGTGATTCAAGAAAATATGCGTTCTCGCGAACAAGCGGCGTTGAAAGCGGAAGAGATTATCGACACCGAAGTTTCGCATTTCATGGGTTGGATGAACTCGCTTGATGCGATTAGCACGATTTGTGCAATACGAGATCATTCCCAAGAAACCCGCAATTCTTTGGTTCATAAAGCCAAACGAATGCTCGACAGCGGCAAGCCCGCGTATGAAGTGATTGATTATTTAGCACATACGCTGACCAACTCGTTAATGCACACCCCTTGCGCCCAGTTACGCCAAGCAGGCTATGACGGACGCGCCGAGGTGGTGTTGGCAGCACGGCAATTATTTCAACTCAAGGATTAAACGGACGGCATGAGCTTAAGGGCATTTTCCCAAACTTCCCTCAATCTATTTGCCCAACGCAAGTTGGCAGATGTGATTCAGATTTATTTACAGGATGCCCAGCATCGTTTAAATCGTCAGCTTAATCAATGTGCTCAGCATCATAAACAGGTCTATTTAGACGATTTTGGATTAATTCCCGTTTACAGTTTGCAGCATAATCCCGCGCATTTTCAAGGCACACAAGCCCCCATTCCCGCCCTGTGCGGCAGAATTTTCAGTTGGCGATTACAGCTTGACGCAACTTGTTTGCCGATTCGGGAATTTTTTGTGCAAGTGGGTACAGGTAACCGCGATAATCATTGCCAATTGGTTTTAGAAATTTACCAAAATAACGGGCTTGTTGCTCGCGCCGCGCTGGCTGGGGACAATTTACAAGACAATACTTGGGCAAAGTTTACGCTGGATCGCGCCTTGTCCGCTGGTCAATATGACTGTCATTTAGTGTCCCCCGACAGTGATAATGGCAATAATACTTTGTTTTTATGGCTCACTTTTCCAGAAAAAACCTTAGATGCTAAATTAGAGCATTATCAATACCCCGAAGCTGATGCGGAAAGTTTGCAACAACGGCTGGATACTTTACGCAATACCCCGCAATTTAGTGTGTTGTTGCTGGCGTTGGATAAGAGTAGTGATTATATAACCTGTTGTTTAGAAAGCATTGCCAAACAAATTTATCCCGATTGGGAAATTCATTTGGTGCATGATGAAACGCACCATGCAGTGAGTCAGGCATTTGCGAAACGTTTTCCCAAACAAGTGTATTTATATCCACAGTTTCGCCCCATTCCCCACGCCCATTTATATCAACAACTTTTAGATGCAGTGCACACCGACTATGTGGTGTTGCTGCCTGTGGAAGATATGCTCGGGATTGATGCCTTGCTTGCAGTGGCAGAATTGCTCGAAATTCAACAAGCTGAGATGATTTATAGCGACGATGATTGCATTGATAATACGGGAGCACACAGTGCGCCTGCGTTTAAACCTGATTGGTCGCCTGATTGGTTAAAATCTGCAAATTACTGTGGCAACTTTGCAGTGTATCGTACTAAAACTTTGCAACGTGCAGGCGGTTTTAGCGAGTTTGATGATTATCCAAGTTTATGTTGGGATGTTGCGCTACGGGTTTCTGAACAAACCACAGAAATTGCCCATATTCCACAAATTTTACATCATCGCCGCCTTGTGGAAACGCCACTGCCTAATGTCAAAGTGGTGCAAAGTGCCTTAGACCGTGAAAATTTAGCCGCTTATGCGCAATTAGACGAAGCCACGCAAAGCGTGCGCGTGCGCTATCCCGTGAAAGCACAGTCCTTGGTGAGCATCATCATTCCAACCCGCGACCTTGCGCCCGTGTTATTGCGCTGCTTAAGCAGTTTGCAACAGTTTACGCAATATCCGCACTGGGAAATTGTGGTGGTGGACAATGGCAGCATTGAAGCCACCACACAAACTATTTTAAATTATTATCAAATTTTGTGGGGCGAGCGTTTTCAAGTCGTGCGCGATGACGGCGAGTTTAATTTCTCGCGCTTGGTTAATCGGGGCGTGCAGGCGGCGCGGGGCGATTATATCCTGCTGTTAAATAATGACACTGAACTACTCAATCCCAAAAACTGGTTAGAATTAATGCTCGGCTATGCGCAATTGCCTTATATGGGTTGTGTAGGCGCGAAATTGTTGTATGGCGATGACACGATTCAACATGCGGGCGTGCTATGTGGCGTGGGCGGTTTGGCAAATCATGGACATCGTTATTTTCACGTTTCACAGCAAGGCTATTTAAATCGCTTGGCGGTGGTCAGCAATTATTCCGCAGTCACGGGCGCGTGTTTGTTGGTGAGTCGTGAACATTGGCAACAAGTGGGCGGCTTTGATGAGCAACTGGCGGTTGCGTTTAATGATGTGGATTTTTGTTTAAAACTGAGTGCGCTAGGTTTTCGGCATGTGGTGTTGCCACAAGTGCTGTTTTACCATCACGAATCCCGCAGCCGTGGTTTAGAAATCACCCCCGAAAAACAACAGCGTTTAGCACAAGAACAATCTCTTATGCAGCAGCGTTGGGGCGCAAGTTTACAGCAAGACCCGTTTTATAATCCGCACTTGACCCGCACGGGTGAAGATTTCGCGCTGGCAGAAAGTTCGCCGTATTATATTTAGTTTTATTCTCATGTCCTGTTGTGATTTAAAGACCTGCCAGATTTCAAAAGTCTGGCAGGTCTTTTTCGTTTCCAAACAGAGCTTCACTGCCATTAAGTTAAGTGTAGAATGAGGCTAGATTCGGGGTTTAGCTGCCCCCTTTTTCAAAGGGGGTGAAAAGCAAGAAGCTGAAGAACCATTCTTTTATTTAAGATTTAAATCAAATAGTTAAGCAACTTCCTGCCCTAAATTTCCCTCATCGCAAATCAGTCAATGCTAATATATAGATTAGTGGGTCCCTCTTTTTGTAAAGGATAACAGGCATGGAACAGCAACTTCGGTTTGCAGTACAAGGCATGAGTTGTGCGAATTGTGTCG
The DNA here is from genome assembly GCA_028688145.1 of Thiotrichaceae bacterium. Classification (GTDB taxonomy): domain Bacteria; phylum Pseudomonadota; class Gammaproteobacteria; order Beggiatoales; family Beggiatoaceae; genus JAQTYU01. The sequence continues at coordinate 90,616 of JAQTYU010000009.1, forward strand.
CCAAGGTGGAAAGCGTGTTACAAGCGCAGCCCGGCATCAATGATGCCAGCGTCAACTTTGCCACCGAAACCGCCAGCATTGAATACACCCCGAATGAATTTGTTTTATCCGCCATGCTCAGCGCGCTGAAAAATAGCGGCTATCCTGCGGTGAGCGTGCAACTGGAAATTCCGATTCTTGCGATGCGCGGCACCGTGGACGCGGGAAAAATTCAACAAGTTTTACAAGCGTTAGACGGCATGATTGCTGTGGAAATCAGCGATAAACTTGCCCGCGTGCAGTTTTTACCCACAATGCTAAGTTTACCGCGTATTAAAGCCCAGCTTCGTGAATTGGGTTGTGAACTTGGCACGGACGACATCGAGACAGAAGTTTCCGACGAATCCAGCGCGCGCGCCCATGAATTAGAGAAATTGCGGCAACAATTATTTCTCGCCTTGGGTTTCACTGTGCCCTTATTGTTAATTGCAATGCCGCCGATGTTTTCAGAAAGCTTAATGCACACCATGCACAGTTGGCTACCAATGACGGTATGGCACAGTTTAGAAGCTTTATTGGTGTTGCCCGTGTTATATGCAGGCAGACGTTTTTATCAGCACGGCTGGGCAGAAATCCGCAGCGGTAGCCTTGGCATGAGCACCTTGGTGATGCTTGGCACAAGTGCCGCATTTTGCTATTCCGTTCTCTCCTTATTTGTCCCACAAATTTTTCCCGCAGGCACAGCACACAGCTATTTTGAAGCCGCAGGCACGATTATTTCTTTGGTGTTATTAGGCAAATATTTAGAAGCCCTTGCCAAAGGACGCACCTCTTCTGCGATTAAAAAGCTGTTGAAATTACAAGCGAAAACCGCACAAGTATTACGTGATGACGTAGAAATTGAAATTCCCATCGACAGCGTCGTGCCCAATGATTTAATCAATGTGCGCCCGGGAGAATGCGTGCCCGTCGATGGGATTGTGGTGTTGGGAGAAAGTTACGTCGATGAAGCGATGATTACTGGCGAGCCGATTCCTGTGGTCAAAACCACGGGCGATGCGGTGATTGGCGGCACGATTAATAAAACAGGCGCGTTCACCTTGCGGGCGACGCATGTCGGCGAAGCCAGCGTGTTGGCGCGCATTGTCAAATTAGTTGAAGCTGCCCAAGCAGGTAAACCACCGATTCAGCAATTAGCCGACAAAATTGCCGCCTATTTTGTGCCGATGGTGATTGTTGCCGCGCTGCTGACTTTTGTGCTGTGGCTGATTTTTGCCCACGCGCCCGCCTTAAATTATGCTTTTGTCGCAATGATTAGTGTATTAGTCATCGCCTGCCCCTGTGCAATGGGCTTGGCAACCCCAACCGCCATCATGGCAGCCACGGGTAAAGCGGCAGAATTAGGCATTTTATTTCGACGCGGTTCAGCTTTGGAAACCTTGGCGAGCGTGGATACTATCGTATTTGACAAAACGGGAACGCTCACTAAAGGTTTGCCAGAATTGACCGACATGCAAGTGTTTGGCGGCATGGAAGAAGCGGAAGTATTGCGTTATATCGCCAGTGTGGAAAGGAAAAGCGAACATCCTTTAGGACAAGCGATTGTTAATAAAGCCAAAGCTTGCAAATTAAAATTATTACCTGTGCAGAATTTTCAATCAAAAACAGGTTTCGGGGCAACGGCACAAATTGAGGGTAAAACCTTACATGTGGGGGCGGCTCGTTATTTGCGACATTTGGGCATCGATTTATCTTTTAGTGCTTGTTATATCGAAGCTTGGACAAAAGAAGCTAAAACTCCAATTTATGCCGCGTTAGATGGGGAATTATTTGCGGTGTTAGCGGTGAATGATCCGATTAAATTGGAAGCTGTTCAAGCTTTACATGCCTTGCGAAAATTGGGGCTTGAATTGGGATTATTGACAGGCGACCATCAGCACACCGCCCATGCCATTGCGCGCCAATTGGATATTACCCAAGTCGTTGCAGAAGTCTTGCCTGAAGATAAAGCGCAATATATTCAAAAATTGCAACAACAAGGTAAAAAAGTGGCTTTTGTCGGCGATGGGATTAATGACGCGCCTGCTTTAGCGCAAGCGGATGTGGGCATTGCGATTGGGACGGGAACAGATATTGCGATTGAGGCGGGTGAAGTAATTTTAATGCGCGGCGATTTGCGAGAAATTGTCACCGCAATTCATTTGGCACAGCGCACTTTGCGCACCATTAAAATGAACTTTTTCTGGGCTTATGCTTACAACATTGCTTTGATTCCACTGGCGGCGGGCGCATTTTATCCAATGCTGGGCGTGTTGCTGGACCCCATGTTAGCAGCGGCTGCAATGAGCGTTTCTAGTTTATTTGTGGTCAGCAATAGTTTGCGTTTGCAACGTTTTGAACCGCATTCGAGTATGATTTTGCCGATTGCGTGATGTAGCCCGTGTGGAACGGAATGTGAGTGAGTTTATTGAGTTGAATCAGCAAGCCGTAGTTTCGAGTTCCTTAAGAAATATTGCTTCTCAGTCTTAACTTAATCGCTGTGATACTCCTAAAGAGGGCTAAAGACAAGGTATTTAAGCCCTCTTCAGGAGATTTAGGAATGCGGTTAAACTTATTCCAAATACGTATATCCCATCAAACCCGAAACCAATTCACGCAAATAAGTTTGACGCTGTTCCGTGCTTAAAGGCGCGGCCTGCAAGCGTTTGCGGTAGGTATTGCGCAATACATTGGTATCAAAATGTACATAACGCAGCATGTCTTCGACGGTGTCGCCTTCTTCAGGATCGACTAACTCATATTTCCCATCGTCACTGATGCACACGTTGACGGAATAAGTATCACCAAACAAATTGTGCATATCGCCCAAAATTTCTTGATACGCCCCAACTAAGAAAATCCCGATTAAGTACGGATTTTCAGGGTCATTTGAAGGCGCGTGCACAGGCAAACTACTTTCTACGCCTTCGCCGTCCACATAATTTTTAAACTGTCCGTCAGAATCACAAGTCAAATCTTCCAAAGTTGCGCGGCGGTCAGGGCGTTCATTCAAGCGATTTAACGGCACAATTGGGAATAATTGTTCAATCGCCCAAGCATCGGGCACAGATTGGAATAAGGAGAAGTTGCAGAAATATTTGTCTGCCAATTTCTCATTGATTTCGTCCAAGACTTCGCGGTGGGTGCGTGAACTGATTTGCAGCAAAGAACGCACTTGCCAACAAGTTGAATAATAAAGTAATTCTGCGCGGGCGCGTTGGGTTAAATCCAAAATCCCGTGGGTAAACATATCATGCGCTTCACTCAGCCAATACACCGCATCGTGATAGGCTTCAATCGCAGAACGCTGGGTTAAATTCACCAAACCATTCCATAAATCTTGCAAAATCGTGGGGTCTTCAGCAGAAGGCGGTTGCGGCATTTCAACCGCGCCGGGCGCACGTTCCACATCAATCACATTGGTGATTAACACCGCATGATGCGCACTCATTGCCCGCCCCGATTCGGTGATAATATTGGGATGAGGCAAGCCATAATTTTCACAAATATCCCAAAACTCGTGTACTACGTTGTTGGCATATTCTTGAATGCTGTAATTCATCGAGCTGAAGGCGCGCGAGCGGGTGCCGTCATAATCCACGCCCAAACCGCCGCCCACGTCCACGGTTTGAATCGGTGCGCCGAGACCGCGTAATTCGGCATAATAACGCCCTGCTTCGCGTAAGGCTTTTTGAATGTCGCGAATATTGGCGATTTGTGAACCGACGTGAAAGTGCATGAGTTGCAAGCTTTCAATTAAACCCGCTTCTTTAATGCGATTCACTACTTCTAAAACTTGTGCCGCCGATAAGCCGAACTTGCCTTTTTCGCCGCCCGAGTCCTGCCATTTACCTGTGCCGCGTGTGGCAAGACGTACTCGAATCCCAAGGCGGGGAATCACATTCATTGCTTTGGATTCTTCAATAATCAGATTCAGTTCTGAAGATTTTTCAATCACGATGTGCGGACGCAAACCCAATTGTTGTCCAATCAGTGCCAAGCGAATGTATTCGCTGTCTTTGTAGCCGTTACAAATAATAATCCCGTTTTCGGGCGCAAGTCCTAACACTGCCATCAATTCGGGCTTGCTGCCTGCTTCTAAACCCACTTTGCCATTTTTTAAACTCAGAATGTCTTTAACCACATGGTGCTGTTGGTTGACTTTGATCGGATAAACGGCGGTATATTGGGCGTGATAGTTTTCTTGTTGCATCGCCAGTTGAAAGGCTGAACATAAGGTTTCCACCCGACGGCGTAAAATATCCGAAAATCGCACCAGCACGGGAAAAGATAAACCATGCGCGGAAAAGGTTTGTGCGAGTTCGTAAAGGCTGACACTGGGCTGTCCTTCTACAGGAGAGACCGCAATTTCTCCCGCAGGATTGATGTCGAAATATCCACCGCCCCAATGATCAACGTTGTACAGTGCGCGTGCTTGAGCAATATCCCATGAATTTGATGACATAGTGACCTAAATTGAGAGTGAGTAAAATTGTGAGAAAGTGTTTGAACTGCGCCCCCAACCCCCTAAAGGGGGCTAGAGATTAAAACCAACCCCTAAAAGGGGCTTAAAAATAAAAAAGTTATTCGTTGTTTAGCCCCCTTTAGGGGGTTGGGGGCGCAGTATTGTAGTCAAAATAAAAACGACTTGGCATGGTGATTCACCACGACACAAGTCGCTTAGGAAGTCTTTGGCAAACGCGAGGCTTATTGAATGTTACGCCAAGTTCCATCTGCTTGACGACAGGCTTTCCCATAAACAGTTTCACGCTTTCCATCAACCACCGCCTTCATGCTGTAATCGCGGCAATATTGCCCCGCACTGGTTTGATAGGTGTTGGTGGGCGTTACCGTATATTGTGTGTTACTGTTAGGATTCGTCCAAGCAACAGGTTGTTGATCGCGGGCAGTTTCCAAACCCGAGGCGGTTCTTTGACGATCAGATTCATCCATCGAATTACCAATTGCGCCCCCCAATGCTGCCCCCGCCAATGCGCCAACAATTGTCGCCACAATCTTGCCACGTCCACCACCAACAGTAGAACCTAATGCACCGCCTGCAATCCCACCCAGTACTGCGCCCGCAGTGCCGCTTGATGGCCCTGTTCCGGGGGCACATGCCGTGACTAATAAGCTCGACAATATAATGCCGCTTACCATTTTAAAGTTCATGATCTATTCTCCCTAAATTTTGTTGCGATAGTGTGAATACCGTTAAAACATTATTCTACGCGAAAGCTATTGACGCGTGCATTAGCTTTAGCAATTATCCTACCATACATGCAGCCCGCATATCTTTTGGTTTAACCGTTCCGACCGCATTAAAACGAGTGATACCCTAATCAACGTTAACCATTTGTTTAATATTTATAAATATTTTATATCGCGAAGGACAAGCTTAAAAGCCAGTTGTTTTTCAATGTGGGCGGGTAGAATACTGCCTGATTAGGTTAAACTACACTACTTTTCAAAGCGCAAGCACGAACAGCATTTTGTAGCTTAGAAAATAGTTTATTTTAAATTTTAAGGTCATCACATGTTAAAAAAAATAGCTTTGTTTTTCTTAGTATTATCTTTAGTCGCCTGCAGCGAAAAACCCCACGAGTTATTATACAAGCACCAGTTTTATGTGTTTGGCACGATGGTCGGCATCAGTATTTTTGGTTTAGCTGATGAACAGGCTAAAAAAGCAGCGGAAGCCATTGAGCAAGATTTTCAAGAAATGCACAAAAATTGGCACGCATGGAATCCTAGCAGCCCTTTGATGGATGTCAACCGCGCCATTGCGGCAGGCAAGTCGATTGAAGTCAATGACCCGACTTTGTTGCACATGCTGACGATTTCCAAAAAGTATTATACCGAAACAGAGGGTTTATTTAATCCCAGCATCGGCAAATTGATTGAAATCTGGGGTTTCCATCAAGATGAAATGCCCAAAGGTCCTCCGCCCAGCAAAGAAGAACTCGCGAAAATTCTCGCCCAAAAAGCTTCGATGGATGACATCACCATTGATGGCAAAATGCTCAGCTCACGCAATCCTAACGTGTACTTAGATTTTGGCGCAATTGGCAAAGGCTATGCGGTGGATTTGGCGATTGAACATTTACAAAAGCTCGGAGTACAAAATGCGATTGTGAATGCGGGCGGCAATTTAAAAGCTATCGGCAAACGCGGCGGTTATCCTTGGCAAATCGGCATTCGTCACCCTGACGGCACCAAAGTTTTAGCCGCTATCAGCACTGAAAAAGAAGAAAGCGTAATTACTTCAGGTGATTATGAACGTTATCGTGAGTTTGAAGGCAAGCATTATTCGCATATTCTTGACCCACGCACAGGCTTGCCCGCCCAAGAATTCACCTCGGTGACGGTGATTGATAAGAACGGCGCGTTAGCCGATGCCGCATCCACCGCGCTGAGCATTGCTGGGGTGAAAGATTGGTATAACATTGCCAAGAAATTAGGGGTTAAATATGTGATGCTGAGGGATCAAGAAGGCACGGTTTATCTCAATCCTGCGATGGTGGAACGCATTCAATTTGATCCAAAACATCCGCCAAAAGCAAAAATTTCGGATGATTTGTAAAAAGTTCAGTTTGTCGATTTAGGACTGGCAGTCCTTCAAGGACTGCCAGTCCTAAATCACCCACCATCCTGCTTAACCCACGACTTACATCATATTTTCCTTCCGTGAAAAAAACTAGACTTTGTGATTATGACAAAATATGTCAGGACTACTCCCTGTATATCAAGGGGTACGTACAGGCACGCTGTAACCATATTTTTCAATAATATTACGTACTTGTGGGGACTTCATAAACTCAAGAAAGGCTCGGGCAGCCAAGTTATTTTCGGCAAACTTCAATAAAACCGCTTGTTGTTCAATCGGTAAGTAGAATTTTTGAGGCACAATCCATATCGAACCTTCGATTTTCTTACTAGGATTTAATAAAGACAGTGCGGTAAATCCCAATTCAACTTTTTCTGCTGCAATCATATCGCGTGCATCAACGGCATTCTGTGCAAAAATCGCCTTTGTTTCCAAAGTAGACCAAACCTTCATTTCTTCTACAACGCTATGTGCAGCAATTCCGTAAGCGGTGTCTGTAAAATTAGGAATTACAATATGTTCAAACTTGGCGGTGTGCAATATCTCACCTTTAGTATCGACTAAATTAGGATTTTTACTCCATAAAGCCAATTTTCCAATGGCATAAGTAAAACGTGAGTCTTTTGCAACCAAACCCTCGCTTTCTAAACTTTTTGCCATGCTTAAATCACCCAGCAAAACGATGTCAAAATCCTGTGTTTCCTTCGCAAGGCTTGCCAGTTTACCCGAGGTTTTAAACACTAATTTCACAGTATGTGTCGTTTTCTTTTCAAATAAACGAACGATTTCTTCTGCCGCAGGAATAAAATTCATTACGCTGCCTACACGCACTTCTCCAGCATGGCTACTGTTGGATAACAATACCCAGCCCACAAAAAACATTAATTTTTTTAGCATGATAGTTCTCTTTTATGAAAAAAGTATTTCATAATGGTAAATACTGTTCAGTATTATGTAAAGATGATAAAAAGTCCAAACCTATCGGATAAAAATGAGTTGAGTGGGGAAATAGTCGGAAATCTAAATCAAGGTAACATAACCTTATCGATTTATAAATTATCAATAATCTCACGTTAAATTCCCCCTTGCCTTTTCAAACGGACGCAAGATAATAAACCATCTTTGTGAACGTCGAACTAAAAACCACATGCGTGTTAAATCCCTGTTAGAACCCCAAGTACGCCTCCAAATCGCCCAAGTCACCGCCCGCATTATGGTGCAAGAAGGCATTAACGACTATCAAATGGCTAAAAATAAAGCCGTCGCACAACTTGGCATTCCTCACACCAAAAATCTACCCAGCAACAGCGAAATTGAAGCAGAGGTTTTGATTTATCAACGGCTTTTTCTGGGTGAATCGCACACCCATCATATCCGTAAATTGCGCGAAGTCGCGATAAAAGCCATGCGCTTATTTCAAGAATTTTCACCGCGCTTAGTCGGCAGCGTGTTACAAGGCACGGCGCATCAACACAGCGAAGTGCAATTACATTTATTCACCGCCGCGCCCGAAAATGTTGCCTTTTTCCTGATGAAACAAGAAATTCCCTACGAAATGGGCGAAAAGAAATATCGACAAGCCGCGCAACAAGTCATCACTTTTCCAAGCTATCACTTTATGGCGGGCGAACAAGCGATTAGCCTTGTGGTATTTGCGGAAAACGATATTCGTTGGTCGCCGCCCAGCCCGATTGACAATAAACCGATGCGCCGCGCCGATTTACGTGCGGTCGAAGCCTTATTGCAAGCATCGTGATTTATCAAGTTGCCGTCCCCACGCCCCTAGACCAAGTTTTTGATTATTTGCCCCCCGAAAATTGGATGCCGTATCCCTTGGCGGTGGGAATGCGCGTGCTCGTGCCTTTTGGAAACAGAGTGCTCGGCGGGCTGATTGTCGCGATTCAAGAAGAGAGCGATTGCCCCATCGAAAAGCTCAAAGCGATTCGCGCCGTTTTAGACAAAACGCCTTTATTCAATACGGAAGAATTGGCTTTATTACAATGGGTTAGCCGTTATTATCATTATCCATTGGGCGAGGTTTTAGATGCTGCTTTGCCCAGTCTGTTGCGCAGTGGCAAAACTGAACTGGTCAAGAAACCCACGCAGCGCGTTTACAGCCTCAGTCCGCAAGCGCGGGAATTTACTTTAGAAACGCTGCCGCTTAAAAAAAACACCGTACAACATCGAATTTGCAGCCTGCTTTGGGAATACAGCGAAGCTTTAAGTCGCGAAGCAATTCTTCAACAAATTCCCACCGCCGCCCCAAGTTTGTCAAAATTAGTCGGCGCGGGCTGGTTAATTGAAGAAGTTCGAGAACGCAAAGAACTGCTCGAAACTTTTCCCCAAGACAGCCCGCCCGAACTCAATCCCGACCAACGCGCCGCCGTCACTAAAATCACTGATTCGTTAGATAAATTTTTCCCCTGCGTGCTCGACGGGGTCACGGGCAGCGGCAAAACCGAAGTCTATTTACAAGTCATTGCCGAAGTATTGACGCAACAGCGTCAAGCCTTGGTGTTAGTGCCTGAAATCAATTTAACCCCGCAAATGTTGCAGCGTTTTCGCCAACGTTTTCCCGTGAATATTGCGGTTTTGCACTCGCAAATTTCCGCGCCTGCACGCTTGCAAGCATGGCGGGCGGCACAATCGGGGACGGCGCAAATTGTCATCGGCACACGTTCTGCGGTGTGGACAAGTTTCGCCAATTTAGGCGTGATTGTGGTCGATGAAGAGCATGATTTATCCTATAAACAACAAGATAGCCTGCGTTATTCTGCCCGCGATGTGGCGATGGTGCGGGCGCAACGCACCAATATTCCCATCATTTTAGGCAGTGCAACGCCTTGTTTAGAAACACTTTACAATGCACAGCAGGGGCGTTATACCCATTTAAGTTTGCCAGAACGTGCAGGCAGTGCGGCGCATCCCAGCGTGAAAATTGTGGATATGCGCCAGCAGCCACGACAATTATTATCAAAAACTTTACATCAGGCGATTAAACAGCGTTTAGCTGAAAAACAACAAGTTTTATTATTTATGAATCGGCGCGGTTATGCCCCGACTTTGACTTGTTATCATTGCGGATGGGTGGCGCATTGTCTGGCTTGTAGCGCGAATTTAACCTATCATGCGCAGCCGCCGCGTTTGGAATGTCATCATTGTGGTGTGGTGAGACCTTTAGATATTGTCTGCCCTGAATGCCAACACACAGAGCTGCATTTTTTAGGACGAGGCACGGAACGCATTGAAGAAGATTTACAGGCTTTATTTCCAGAAGCGCGTATTTTACGCATTGACAGCGACAGCACCCGTCAAAAACAAAAAATGCAGGGTTTCATCGAGCAAATTCATGCGGGCGAAGCCGATATTTTAATTGGCACGCAAATGCTGGCAAAAGGGCATCATTTTCCGCAAGTGACTTTAGTCGGGGTGTTGAATTGTGACGGTGGGCTGTTTAACGTGGATTTTCGCGGCAGTGAACATCTTGCACAAATGCTGGTGCAGGTTTCTGGGCGGGCGGGGCGTGAGGCGGTGGCGGGCGAGGTAATTTTGCAAACTTATCATCCTGAACACGCGCTGTTTCAACATTTATTACAACAAGGTTATCCCGCGTTTGCTGAAATTGCCTTGCAGGAGCGGCGCGAGGCGAATTTGCCGCCTTATGGTTATTTAGCATTGTTGCGCACGGAAGCGGAGAATTTTGAAAAAGCCGTCAATGTGTTGCAGGCGGCGAAAATGGAATTAAATATTTTTTCAGACATTGAATTGTGGGGGCCTGTACGTGCGCCAATGGAAAAACGCGCGCATTTTTACCGAGCGCAATTGCTATTACAAAGTGTGCGCCGTGACGCATTACATCAAGGTTTACGGGCGGTAATGCCTAATTTGCGTAAATTGGCAAACGCGCAAAAAGTCAGATTTTCGCTGGATATTGATCCGCTAGATTTGTTGTGAAAACAGGGGAATTTTATATCGAAAGGAGAGATAATAGCGGCATCCTAGACGCGACCAACACCTAGGACACCTAACCACATCAAGTTGGTAGGAGAAACTTGAGAGGTAGCTGTCTTCTATATGGCAATTGCCGTGCCAGCCTGCTTTTCAATCAAAAATCTTCATTAACTATTTAATAGTAATAGATTTTAAATGCGATCTTGTTTTTAGAGCGGGATTTTGGCGAAGCGATGTGCAAATTTTGAACAGCTCAGATTGTTGGAGAATTTACGCTTGCGTCAAATTTTCGGTAGGGATTTTAAGAGTATTTCTGAACTATAATTGACTCGACTATCCCAATTCACATAATGGAAACATATATGACAAGCATTACTAAATTATCGCAATTAGATTTAAACGGCACGTACAGTTATGCAGATTATTTAACTTGGAAATTTGATGAGCGACTAGAATTAATTAGAGGTCATAAGACTGCAAAATACCAACTTGCTGCCATGTATTCGGAAGACGACATCGCCACACCGCACTTAATACCCTGAATTAAAAATAGATTTGGGAGAGGTGTTTGCAGAATTACGTTGCACTTCATACAAGTCACTTACCACACTGCCTGCTCAGTTGAACCGCAACAAATAATCATAACCACTCAACAAGCAATTCTTCTTCCTCAAAATAATATTCTAAATCCTCTTTATTTCTAACCCAGTCATCAAACCCACCATTTTCTGTATATTTAAGGATTAAAAAATCTCCAGATTCAGATGAGGGTTCAACTTTAATGAATTTTCCAATATCTTGTTTTTGATTGCTCGCAATAATCCGACCCACAGTATTGATTTTGATTTCCACGAGCTTATTCCTAGTTACAAATGAAAACTGATACAGCTTTGTGATAGCCAAAGTCTTGTCGTCAAAATAATATATACTTTTATTCGTCAATTATCTATTGTTAACGAATAAAAGTAACATCACTGTCTCACGAATTTCAGAAAATTATGAAACACCAAACCCATGCACAGCGTATTATCCAACTGGCTCATCAGAAGGGTGTCATTCGTACCTGTGATGCACAGTACGCAGGCGTTCCGAACGGTGTGCTCACTCGAATGACTGAACAAGGTCAACTCGAAAAAATTATGCGGGGACTTTATCGTTTACCAACGACGGCAATTTCTGAGCATGAAAGTTTGATGACCGTTGCCGCTAAAGTTCCACAAGCAAATTTTTGCCTACTCACTGCCCTACAATTCCATGAATTGACGACTCAATTGCCCAGTCAAGTGTGGATAGCGATGCCGCGTGGCAGTCATATCCCAAAGTTTGATTATCCACCACTCAAAATGATTCAGTGTTCTGAAGACTCTTATTCCGAAGGAGTTGAAATATTTGAGTATGAACATGTGAAACTGAAGATTTATAACATCGCAAAAACAATCGCAGACTGTTTTAAACATCGCAATAAAATTGGAATAGAAACTGCCTTAGAAGCCTTAAAACAAGCACGTGCACAAAAAAGGGTGACTGCTGATGAACTGTGGCATTTTGCCAAAATATGCCGAGTTACCAATATCATGCTCCCTTATCTGGAAGTCATTGGATGAACAAAAACCTTGATATTTCTATACGACAACGTTTACTAAACTATGCGAAAGCTGAAAAAGTTGATTTTAATCAAGTGCTCATTCGGTTTACATTGGAACGAATTCTTTACCGCCTCAGTCAGTCCAAGCATGCCGATAATTTTTTGCTTAAAGGCTCGCTGTTATTTGCTCTTTGGTACGATATGCCTCACCGCCCAACAAAAGACGCGGATTTATTGGGTTTTGGTGCAAGTGATGTGGAGACTATTACCCAGAAATTTCGTGAAGTTGCAGCAATTGCCACAGATGACGGTATTATTTTTGATCCAAACAGCATCATGGTTTCAGAAATTCGCGAAGAAGCTGATTATGGTGGTATGCGTGTTGTTATAAGGGGTTTGTTGAATCATGCCGTTTGTAAAGTGCAATTAGATATAGGCTTTGGGGACGCAGTCACACCAGCTCCTAACTACGAACCTTACCCTGTATTACTCAAAGATTTACCTGCACCTCAATTGCGAACTTATCCAATTTATACAGTTGTTTCTGAGAAGTTACACGCAATTGTTTTGCTCGGCATGGGAAACAGTCGCATGAAAGATTATTTTGATTTATCAATAATTTTTGAGCATGAAACGCTAGATGAGCATCTTTTAGTCGAAGCAATACATAACACGTTCATGCGCCGTAAGATGAACATACCGACAGTATTACCGTTTGGACTGAGTGACGAATTTGCAGAGATAAAGCAAAAGGATTGGTTAGCATTTTTGAAGAAAAATAACCTAACTCCTCGTCCCTTATCAGAAGTTGTCAGTTTCTTACGTATCAAACTAGAGCCACTTTTGAATAAGTTACTTTCTGCATAGATGTTCATCGTAATCGGCTTTATCCTCGCCTGAACCATCCTTATGCTAATGACGGTTCAGACCCAATACTTAAACAATTTCAACAAATCCCCTATCCCCATTCACCCGCACCCGCATCCCCGTTTTTAACAAACTGAAAGCTTCATGCACCCCACTAACCGCTGGAATGCCTAATTTACGCGCCATGATTGCAGAATAAGACAAAGCACCGCCGCCTTCTGTGACCACCGCCGCCGCGCTATAAAGTAAAGGCATCCACGCCGCATGAGTATTACGCGCCACTAAAATTGCACCGCGTGGAAACAAGGCGAAATCATCGACATTGCGGACTAAAAACACCACGCCTTCCACCACGCCACCGCTGTCGGCGCTGCCAGTTAAATTATCTTTGTGTGGAAACTCATAATGATTATCACCCAGCACCCACACAGGGGTGAGCAATTTATCTTCAAAATACGCCTGTTTTTCTATCTCGATATGCTCTGCCAATTGCGTCCACACACGCGGTGAATTGCGTTGCACAGCATCTTCTAAGTCCAACAAATGCGCAAAAAACACATCATTGGCATCATGAATAAGCCCCTGACTTTGCAAATTTTGCCCCAAACTGAGCACACCGCGCCGCAAGGGTACAAGCCAGCGCGTGGTTTGATAATGCACCAAATCCGCCAAGCGCGTATAAAGCTGGGTGAGCCGAATCATTTCACGGAAAAAGAAATGTAAATCCAAGGGCAGCCGTAAAAATAAAGCATGTTCTGCCTGCTGCAAACGCGCCTCAGTCACGGGCGGCACGTCAAGCAAGGGGCTGTGCACCCGCAAACGCAAATCATCCAACACCCTCCACGGCGCATCGACAAAAGTTGGGTGATACGGGTCTAAATCGATTTCGCAGTGTCCGTGCGTTTTTAAGAATTGCTGCAATTGTTGGGAAAACTTAGGGAATTCTGCCAATAAATCACGGGCAATAATTTCGCGAGACGAGGTTTGTTGTAATAATAGCGATAATTCGGGTTGCGCCCGCAGATAACGCGCCAGTTTAAATAAATGATTTTCGATTTCTTGAGATTTGGTTTCGAGATTGCCCAGCAAATTATCGAACACACACAGGCTTTCGGTTTTGCTAAATTGACATTGCAGCAACTGTAATAAGCGCGCTTTTAACAAGTCACAGGTCAGATAAATCGCGAGGTTAGGACGAAAATATTCATGTCCCAATGCCTGCATACGGCTTATAAATTGCCACAGTTCAGCCTGACTTTTTTCAGCCAAAGGTTCACGCGCCAGCTCGCCTAAACTCACTAAATAATTATCCAGCGAATATAAGTATTGGTTAGGCAATTCCTGCATCCAGCGGAAATTCTCATACAGCTGCGGAAAATAGGCTTTTAAATCTTCTAAGGCATTAATTTTAAACGGCAGACGTTGGGTGTAAATTTCTACTGCGTTTTGATTGCCGTATAAATAATGGTCATGCACATCAAACCATTGTCCTTGAAACGGCGGGTAATTCATTAAATGAAAGGAATAATGCAACGAGTTGTGAAACAGCGGATTAATAAAATCCCAAGCTAACGGCGTAATTACATTGGGGAAACGCGCACAAGCTTCGTCGCGTGTCCAATGCGGCGGCAAAGTGGTGATAGGACGCGCTTGTAAACAGTAAAATTGTCCGTCACATAAACCCCATGCTACTTCCTGCGGAAAGCCGTATTGGGTCTCAATTTGTACCAATAATTGGTTTAAATGCTGTAATTGGTGCGGGGTTAAACACGGCATATTTGCCTGTCCGTCACTCAAGACTTCTTCTATGGTGCCGTCGCTGTTTGCGGTGGTGAGTTGTAAAGTTTTTTTGCTGATGTGTGCGCCGAGAATTTCGCCGCTGTCTTTGTGCAGCACCCAGCGATCCGCTTCGTGGGTGGCATCGCCCAAAACGTGCCCTAAACCATAATTGGCATCCACCACGGTTTGGCGCAACTCTCCATTAATCGGATTGACGCTAAAACCCACGCCCGCGACTTCGGTATTTAACATCGCTTGCACCACCACGGCAATCGTAACTTCTTGTTGTAAAAGCTGATGATGGTTGCGATAAGTGATAGCACGGTCTTGCCACAAGGAAATAAAACACTGTTTGATATGTTTGAGCACTGCCGCGCTGCCGTGACAGTTTAAATAACTTGCATATTTTCCTGCAAAGGCAGACCCCAGCAAATCATCAACTACGGGTGAAGCGCGTACTGCAAAAGCTTGTTGGGGGGGATATTCGGCAAGGGCTTCCGTGATGGCTTCTACCACGGCGGCGGGCAATTCTAAGGCGGCTAAATTGGCGTGAAGTTCCGCACTGCGTTTACGAATCACTTCGGGTAGCCCAAAATTCCATTGTGCCACTGAGGCAAGTACGCGCTGTTCTGGCGCGATGAAGTTGCGATAAGCTTCGGTGGTGACGATAAAGCCTGTGGGCACGGGAAGATTATTTTGGGTTAAACCTGCCAGATTTGCACCCTTGCGTCCGCTGTGTTCCGAGCGTTGGGCAAGGGGGTCAGTGAAACGTAGAACATAGTGCATTGTGGGACTCTTCTTTGAGCGGTGTGTCATAAACGTTAGGTTAGCAGGATTTTTGATACTGCGGGATAGAAATCCCGTGATGAGGGATTTTGCCTAAGGTCAGTTTTGCTGTTCTGTATATCTTATCTGTTTTACTTAGGCAAGCGGAATGCGGGGGTAACTTGATAAGGGATGGATCATAGGATGTACTGAGGTACGAAGTGCATCGCTTAAGTTATTCGTCCCCGTCAATATTAAAATTTCCCGCAGATATCTAACGAAATTCATAGTTCTCTGTTCTCTCATGAATTGATGCGCTTCGTACCTCAGCACATTTTATGAGCACTGCGTAAATCCTAACTTATTTAGCATTACTTTTTTATGTTTACGCGGGCGCAGTTTCAAAATTCTTGGCTGCTTTTATAAGCATTTTAAACTTTACGATACTTCGGGACTATCCTCTCCTAAAATCCTCTTTACTTGAAAGACTAAAACCAAACCACCCCCTTAATGCAACACTTTGATAGTCATGATAGACTATTCGCATCTCAGGCTTTGTAATAGTCCCTCTAAATTCTCCCCACTTTTTTAAACCTGTGGAATCTATATGGAAGTCATCTTAGCTCAACCGCGCGGCTTTTGTGCGGGTGTGGTGCGTGCCATTGAAACCGTGGAACGCGCTTTAGAGATTTATCCGCATCCTGTCTATGTCTTACACGAAATTGTGCATAATCGCTATGTTGTCAATGATTTGAAAACACGCGGTGCTGTGTTTGTGGAAAGTTTAAGTGAAGTTCCCGAAGGCGCAGTGTGTATTTTCAGTGCCCACGGGGTTGCGACCGCCGTCGTGAATACCGCAAAACAACGTTTGCTCAAAGTGGTCGATGCGACCTGCCCACTGGTCACAAAAGTGCATTTACAAGCGCAACGTTATGCCGCCCAAGGCTATGAATTAATTATTATTGGGCATCGGGGACACCCCGAAGTCGAAGGCACACGTGGCAGTGTCGAAGGCACGGTGCATATTTTATCCACCTTGGATGAAGTCGCCGCCTTACACGTTGCCAACCCTGAAAAGCTGGCTTATGTCACCCAAACCACGCTCAGCATTGACGATACCCGCGATGTGATTGCCGCCTTGTTAGCGCGTTTCCCCAAGATTCAAGGCCCACAACTCAATGACATTTGTTACGCCACCCAAAACCGTCAAAATGCGGTGCGGGAATTAGTAAAACAAATCGATGTGCTGTTAGTGGTGGGTTCTGCAAACAGTTCAAATTCTAATCGTTTGCGCGAAGTCGGTGAAAATACAGGAATTATTGCGCATTTAATTGAAGATGCAGCGGCAATTCATGATGAATGGTTCACCCCAGAAACTCGTATCGGCATGACCGCAGGCGCGTCTGCCCCCGAAATTTTAGTGCAGCAAGTATTAGAACGCTTAAAAATTTTAGGGGTGCAAAACGTGCACACCATGAACGGGCAAGCCGAAACCACCACCTTCCGCATTCCCGCTGAATTATTAATCAAAAAATCATAAGTTTTTACCACTGCGCCCCCAACCCCCTGAAGGGGGCTAAAGATAAAAATCAAGTAGGGTGGGCATCGCCCACCATTTGTATTGAGTTATTTGGTGGGCGATGCCCACCCTACCTAACTTTAAAGATTAAGTATTTGTTTTTAGCTACCTTTAGGGGGTTGGGGGCTTCAGTTAAGATTTAAATATTTTTTACCTCCCCAAATTTCCTATTACCTTATCAACTCACAGAATCATCAAATCTATGGAACTTTCTGCTTTAACCGCTATTTCTCCCATTGACGGACGCTACGCCAGCAAAACCGCGCCCTTGCGCCCGTTTACCAGCGAATTTGGTTTAATTCGTTACCGCGTGTTTGTCGAAGTGCGCTGGTTAGAAACTTTAGCCGCCCACGCCCAAATTCCCGAAGTGCCTGCTTTCAGCAGCGTTGCCCAGAATTTATTGCAACAAGTTTTAAGCGAGTTTTCCGAAGCCGACGCAGCACGCATTAAAACCATTGAACGCACCACCAATCATGACGTGAAAGCGGTGGAATATTTCCTGCGTGAAAAATTCACCGCCGTGCCCGAATTGGCAAACTTAAGCGAATTTATCCACTTCGCCTGCACCTCGGAAGACATCAATAATTTATCCTATGCCTTGATGCTGCGTGACGTGCGCAATGAAGTCTTACTCCCACAAATGGACGCGCTCATCACCGTCATCAGCAAACTTGCCGCCGCTTATGCCGAAATGCCGATGTTGTCGCGTACCCACGGACAGCCCGCCTCGCCCACTACTTTGGGCAAAGAACTCGCCAACGTCGCCTACCGTTTACAGCGTCAACGCCAGCAAGTTGCCAGTGTAAAATTATTGGGGAAAATCAATGGCGCAGTCGGCAATTACAATGCCCATCTGTCCGCTTATCCTGAAATCAACTGGGAAAACGTTGCCCAGAATTTTGTGGAAAATGTCTTGGGTTTAAGTTTTAATCCTTATACCACGCAGATTGAACCCCATGATTATATTGCAGAGTTTTTCGATGCACAGGCAAGATTCAACACCATTTTATTAGATTTCTGCCGTGATGTGTGGTCTTATATTTCAATCGGCTATTTTAAACAAAAAGCCATCGCGGGCGAAATCGGCTCTTCTACCATGCCGCACAAAGTCAATCCCATCGATTTTGAAAATGCCGAGGGCAATTTAGGCATTGCCAACGCAGTGTTACACCATCTCGCCAATAAATTGCCGATTTCACGCTGGCAACGCGATTTAACCGACTCCACGGTGTTGCGCAATGTGGGCGTGGGCGCGGCATACAGCGTGATTGCTTACGAATCTTGCTTAAAAGGCATGAGCAAATTGGCGGTGAATGCGGATCGCGTTGCCGATGATTTGAATAATACTTGGGAAGTGTTAGCAGAACCGATTCAAACCGTGATGCGGCGTTATGGCGTGCCCGAAGCCTATGAAAAATTGAAAGAATTAACGCGGGGTCAAGGCATTGACCAACCGCGTTTACAAGCCTTTATTCAAACCTTACCGATTCCTGAAGCTGAAAAAACGCGCTTGTTGGCGTTAAGTCCTGCCACTTATATTGGCAATGCGACGCAACAAACCCATGATTTAGCGAAACGTTTACGGGGTATTTTATGAAAATCTCCCTTGGAATGTCTGTAGAAGAGTTTTTGCGTGATTATTGGCAAAAACGTCCGCTGTTAATTCGCCAAGCAATTCCCAATTTTGAAAGCCCGATTAGCCCCGACGAATTGGCGGGGCTTGCCTGTGAAGATCACGTTGAATCGCGGATTATCATGGAAAAGGGTGGCAAAACCCCGTGGCAATTGCGCAATGGCGCGTTCACGGAGAAAGATTTCAGCCGTTTGCCGCAAACCCATTGGACTTTATTAGTTCAAGAAATGAATCGGCATGTTCCTGAAATTGCAGATATTTTAGATTTATTTAATTTCGTGCCCAGTTGGCGGGTTGATGATTTGATGATCAGTTACGCGCCGCAACACGGTTCGGTCGGGCCGCATATTGACAGTTACGACGTGTTTTTGTTGCAGGCAAAAGGCTTGCGACGTTGGCAAATTAGTCGCGAAGTGGGCGAGTTTTTGCCCGATTTGGATTTGCGAATTCTGAAAAAATTCCAAGCCGAAGAAACTTGGATTTTAGCCCCCGGTGACATGTTGTACTTGCCCCCGAATGTGGCGCATCACGGGGTCGCTTTAGAAGAATGTATGACCTTTTCGATTGGGTTTCTCGCGCCCACGCACACCGAAATGTTGAATGATTATGTGCAAAATGTAACGGCGCAAATGGACAAGGATTTGCGTTACACCGACCCTGAGCTGACTTTGCCCAAGGATAATGGCGAAATCACGCCGCAGGCTTTGGAAAAAATTCAGCAAATTATTCGTGGTTTATCTTTGGATAATCATAGTATTAACCAATGGTTTGGGCAGTTTATCAGCCAAAGTCGTGGCGGCAATGATTATGAATGTCCTGACCCTGAATTTGACAGCGTCGAATGGTTGGAAGAGTACAAGGGCGCAGGTTTTATGCGGCGCGCGGCGCGAATGATGTTCATGCGTGATGGGGAAAATGTCACGCTGTTTGCGGAAGGGCAGGCAATTCCTTTGTCGCCTTCTTTGGCGTTTGCCGCGCCTTTGTTGTCGCAACAACGCGATTTTCCGTTTGCAGACTTGGAAAAGCAATTGTCGGAAAATGCGGAATTTGTGGCGTTATTGACAGATTTGACGAATCAGGGCTTTTTTTATTTTTATGATGAGTAAGTTCTAATTATTTGAGCTAATTGCAAAAAAGCCCTCCTGAAATTTAGGCGGGCTTTTTTGTATTTAAAATAGGGTATTTATTTACTTGTCTAAAAACCTTAAAATTAATGGAATTTATAACAAGATAATTTGTGGAAAAAATTCATGTTAAATAATCCTTATGATGCGCCACAAAGCAATGTGAGCTTGGGTGCAAAAGAAGAAGATTACTGCGAAATCAGACTGTTTTCTACCGAGGGTCGTTTAGGACGTTTACGTTATTTCAATCGTTTTTTTGTAGCGTTGTATGGTCTTGGCGTTGTATTAATAACATGGCTCTATTTTGTGATTCAACTGAGCCATTATTCAAAAACCGGTCCTACTCTTTTTTGGGGTATTCCACAAGATATTGTGTTGGGAGCTATTGGAGCACTTGGACTCTGCTTACTGATAACTTTCATCTTCTCGGTGATTCAACGTTTACACGATACTAATCGTAGTGGATGGTTTGCGCTGTTGTTGCTGATTCCCGCTATCAACATAGTATTGGGACTTGCTTTATTGTTTATTCCGAGCCGCGCCGAGCCAAATAATTTTGGTGCGCCCCCTCCCAAAAATACCCCATTAACTTATCTCATAACCAGTTTATTTATCATCTTATTCTTGTGGAAAGTATTTGGTCGTAGTTTGCGGAAATTTATTTAAATGTTAATAAGCATGGCGAGTTATGTGAATGGTGTTCAGGAAAAGATGGAGACTTGCCTGATTTTAAATCCCCGCAAGTCTTCATTCATGCAACAACAAATTATTCCTTCCGACTATACAAC
Source organism: Thiotrichaceae bacterium (assembly GCA_028688145.1). Classification (GTDB taxonomy): domain Bacteria; phylum Pseudomonadota; class Gammaproteobacteria; order Beggiatoales; family Beggiatoaceae; genus JAQTYU01. The sequence goes on from JAQTYU010000009.1 coordinate 111,312, forward strand.
AACTGCGTAATCTGTTCCGAGACCAAACCAATCAAGAAAATCAAGATTGCGGTGGTAAACAGCACCACGCCCATGTTAGTAAATCGATTACTGCTGAGGAAGGTATACGCATAATATCCAAAGCCCGTGAGAAAAAAGCTCAAACTCAAGGGAAAGAATAATTTAAGTGGGGAGTAAAGTGTCCCAATCTTGAAGATAATCAACAAGAAACGTACCCCATCTTTAAACGGCTTAATATGACTTTTACCAATGCGTTGCGGGGCAATAATCGGCAAATACGCAACGCTGTAACCTGCACGGAAAAACGCCATCGTGATGGTGGTTGGATAAGAAAAAGTATTCGGTAATAAGTAAATGAATTCTTTAAATTTCTCTGCACTCACTGCCCGAAAACCCGAAGTTAAATCTTCAATTTTATGCCCCACCATCGCACTGGAAAACCAGTTATAAAAACTATTGGCGCATAAACGCCCGAAACTGGCTTGTGAAGCCGCATTTCGCGCCCCAACCACCATATCAAACCCTTGTTTAAATTTTTCCAATAAACGCGCAATGTCTTCAGGTTGATGCTGACCATCGGCATCCATAAACACCAAGACTTCTCCCGTGGCAACCCGCGCCCCATTTTTAATCGCCGCGCCATTGCCCTGCGTGTAAGGATGGCTCACCACCACTGCGCCCGCTTGTTTGGCAATTTCTACCGAATCATCGCTAGAACCATCATTCACCACCACCAATTCCGCTTCAGGGTGCAGGGCGCGTAAACGCGGAAGCAGGGTTTTCAAACTGGCGGCTTCATTCAAACAGGGCAAAATAATACTTAAATACGGCATGAGAGTTCTCTAGTGAGTCACCGCAGTTTGACGCGCGTCTAACCGCAGTTGTAAGCCCCGCAATTGTGCCGTGTATGAACGCAACTGGACGGGAGAAAGTTGGGTGCGTAATTGTTGAAGCAAACTTGTCGCCTCGGGAAAACGCTGTAAGGAAATCAAGATATTTACTTTAAATAATTGCCACGAAGCTTCCCGCTTAACCGCTATGGCTTGGTCTAATGCGTCTAATGCGGCTTGATAACGCGCTTCACGCAGTGCAAATAAGGCTTCTAAATAATGTAGCGGTGCTTTATACAAAGCGAGTTTGCTTTGTGGATTTTGCCAAGCGGCGGCAAAAATCTGGGTTAAATCCGCATTCGACAAGGCGCAAGGCGTTGAAGCACAAGTTTCTAATAAATAATTTAAGCCACTGATGGCAGCGGTGTCGATGTTGCCCGACTGCAAATTTTTCAGCAGTACGGGAAATGCCATCGGTTTGACTTGGTTGGGGTGAATACTGAACAAGGTAAACCACAGCATTGCCGCGCCGCTGTCGTTGGGGAAGGATTCCAGCATTCGCGCATAATAACGTTGCGCTAATTCGTAATGTTTGAGCTTTTCCATCAAAGAGGCGGCGTGCGATTGGGCATAACGCGAATTGGGTTTGCTATCTGCCCACAGCGTCGCTTGTAAAAACGGCTGCGACCATAATTGTACTTGGCTAAACGTCAGCGCGGGAAACAAGGCAAGCCCAAAAATCGCTAATACTCGGGCGGCGCGTGGGGTGTAATGGGTACGAATATAGGCAAGGGCGCGTTGCGCGCTGTAAACCATCGCCAACACGATGCCAAATAAGGGCAGATAATTGCGGTGTTCAAAATACGGCACTAAGCCAATGACGCTGGATTCTAAAAGATGTCCTGCAAAAAACCAGAAAATCGCAAAAGCATAAATCGGATAAGTTTTGCGCAGGCGCAGCGCACTGGCGAATAAACCCAGCATAAACAACACCGAAGGCAAAGTGGTGACGGGTTCAAACCAAGAACGAGAAATCACCACATCGTCATGAAATACCGAATAATCTCGCGGCGACAACAGGGTAATTTTTGCCAGATAATTGCTTAAAATCCGTGCTTCCGTCAGCAAGCGTTCACCCAAAGTGAAATCCCGAATCGCATACGTGCCTAAAATCATTTGCTGATAATTAATTGCAAACAATAAGATAAAGGCAATAATCGGCAGATAAATAAACGCCGCCATCCACAACCGCCAATAACGGGGCTTGGGCAGTTGGCGTAATAAACTCGCTTCCAATGCCCATACGAAAAACACCAGCAACACCCCGTTTTCTTTGGACAGCGTTGCCAGAATTCCACCCACAATAATGCTGGCACTGGTCAACAACCAACCGCGTTTTAAATTCCCCACCGCTAAATGTTGTCGCCCTATCACATAACCCAATAAACCCAACACCGTGAACAGGGCGGATAATTGGGTCATGCGTTGCACTACATATAAAACCGTGCTGACTTGCAAAGGGTGCACTAACCAAATGCCCGCGCTGAATAAGGCTAAATACGCGCCGTGGCGTGCGGTGAGTTGTACGCACTGGGCGATGCGTAACACCAACCAAAATAATAAGCTGCCTGTGAGCAGGTGAATCATTAAGTTGACGTATTTGAAGCTCGCGGGGTCGCTGTCCCATGAATAATATTGCGCGGCAAAACTCAACAGGGAAATCGGTCTGCCCAATCGCCCCGCATCGCCTTCGCTGATAAAAGTCAGCATTCCATTGAGTACGTCATTGTCTTGAATGTGAGACAACGTTTCTAAATTGGGGGAATCATCGAGCAGAAACATGCTGTCCAGCCCCAACCAATACACAGCAACACAGCCAAGTAGGGCAAGCATCCAGAACAAACCGAATTGTCCTTGTTGGCGAGTGGAGAGCGGGTTATAACTTGTAAACGCGGTGTTAGACATCAGGTTTTATAAATCGTCCAAACTGTGATTTTGTGGAATATGTTGCAAATGGCTGAGGTTGCCCCAGCTTTCTAAAATCCAAGTTTCTTGTTTGTGGGTGAAAATATTCAGGCTGGTGTTTAATAATTCAAAACGGCGCGGCATTTCGAGCGGGATGCCGACGGTGTATTTAAACAAATTTCCCAGCACGCCACCGTGGGCGACCACCAGCACTTTTTCGCCAAGGTGGCGGATGGCGATTTCATCAAAGCAGTCAATACAGCGTTGATAAAATTGGCGATTACTTTCCCCTTTTGGTACTTGATAATCAGGGTTATTCGTTTGATATTGCTCGAATTCTTCGGGAAAATGTTGCGAGATTTCGGGGCGGGTTAAGCCTTGAAATACGCCTAAATTTTTTTCCCGTAGCCGCGCGTCGATTTTAATCGGGATATTGTGGTGCAGGGCGATACATTCCGCAGTTTGAAAAGCGCGGTCTAAATCGCTGCTGTAAATCGCGCTAAATTCATGATCTTTCAAACTGTGCGCCAAGGCTTTTGCTTGTGCCAATCCTTTGGGGGCGAGCGGAATATTGGCATGTCCTTGTAAGCGTCCTTCGGCATTCCAAGGGGTTTCACCATGCCGAATAGTAAATACTTGAGTCATCTGCATAATTGTAGCGTACATCATATTATTAGGAAGTTGTGACTATTCTAACTAAGTTTCGGGGTTAAACCAAAGCATTGCTATTAAGTTAAGATTTTTACGATTACATTCCATACGGGTTGCAGCAGTAATCTAATAGCAATATTCACTGTAAATTTAGTCATTTTCAATGGTGTAAAAATCACGACAAGCGTTATAATAAATCATAGTTTATTTCCTGATCTCATCGCCTTTGGAATTCCCCATGCGCCTCTTAACTGCTCATAAAGCTGCCCATAAGTCTGTTTATTCCTCTCAATCTGCGGCTGGCAAAATCACACAACAGCCCTACATTCGTTTTCTACAAAGTTGGATTTTGTTAGCCTTACTGTTCACTTTTTTGTTCAGTGTCAGTAATGTTGTTGTTCATTGGATTACGCCCTATTTACCGCAGGCAACGCCCAATGAGCAGAATGCACAAATAAACCGTACTCACGTAAGTGTTGATCCTGTGCTGATACCCCATCACGCAGCTTGTATTCCTCTGAATGTGGAGTATTCACAACAGCTAGATAAAGTTTTACCCCTGCTACAAATGTATATCAATACGCAACAGAATTCTAAGCAGATGTCACCCCTCTGTATTATTCCGAATAAAACTCAAACTGCGATTTAACTGATGGAAATTTATAAACAATTTGGTATTGAAGCTGCACACCGTCTGCCCAATGTTCCCGAGGGACACAAATGCGCTAATCTGCATGGTCATTCTTTTCAGGTGATTTTGTATGCGGCGGGTGCTGTGGACGAACACACAGGCTGGGTGATGGACTTTGCCGATATTAAAGCCGCTTTTCAACCGCTGTATGTACAATTAGACCATCATTACTTGAATGACATTGCTGGGCTAGAAAATCCCACCAGCGAGAACTTGGCGCGTTGGATTTGGACGCATTTAAAACCAAGCTTGCCAAGTTTGAGTAAAATTATTGTGCAAGAAACTTGTACCAGTGGTTGTGTATACACAGGCACTTAAACTGATTAACTCTCACATTTTATGAAGGATATTGCCTGATGAAAACTTTGCAGATTAATTTGCCTGATGCGGTAGTGGCTCGTTTTGAAAAATTCGCACTTCAACAAGGTTCAAATTATGTTAGCGTCAATAGCACCGAAGTCAGTGGACAAGACGCGCTGTTTACCGACTTGTTAATTTTAGGCTTAGACGAGCTAGATGCTGGAGAAGCTGAATTTCCAGATGATGTGGAGGATAATTAATCCATTATTCACGGTATTATCTTGGCAAAAAAGGCGAGTGGGGGAATAACTCACGCGCCTTTTTTGCAATCAGCATCTACTTTCGTATTTTCCTTGCTGGAATAACAAATATGGCAAATCGCAACTTTAAAATACAGAAAATAAGGAGCTTGGGGAGCGTAGTTAAATAAAATGTATCATGCTCTCACTTTGCTCACTGCGGCAAGGATTCCGAATACAAGTTAATCACCATTACCCCCGCCACAATTAAACCTATGCCTAAAAGCGTTGCAGTATCAAGATGTTGTTTAAAAAATATCCAACCAATAATAGAAATTAAGGTAATTCCCAAACCCGACCAAATCGCATAAACCACACCAATCGGAAAATAGCGCAAAGTGAGCGAGAGAAAATAAAAGGAAATGCCATAGCCAAGAATGACAATCAAAGAAGGGATAAGTTTGCTAAAACCTTCAGAATATTTAAGCGCGGAAGTCGCGGTGACTTCGGCAAGAATTGCGATACTGAGATATATCCATTTCATAATGAGCCTTAGTCCGTGTCAGTGGAAATAGCCCTATCATAGCACTCTGTTTAAAAAACTCACCGCGCCCCAATTGTTTGGCAAGTTCAGGGCGACAGCTTTTACAGCATTACGGCTCGTTTTTTAGGCGACGCGGCGCGTGTTTCTCAATATATTTGCCTTCAGCCGCACTCAAAATTCCCCGCAGAATATTAATTTCAGAATCATTCGGCTGAGCACGATTAAACAAACGTTGCAAACGGCGCATTAATCGTCTGGGTTTTTCAGGGTCTAAAAACTCCAACTCAATCAAAGTCTGTTCCAAATGCTGATAAAACTGCAACATCGCTTCTGTTGACGCAGGCGGTTCATTGGGTTCAGTTTCAACTGTTTCCACATTCGCGGGTGAAAATGCCAAGGCCGCGCCGCGTAACTCATACGCCAACACTTGCACCGCCGCTGCCAAATTCAAAGAACTGAATTCGGGATTGGTGGGAATTTGAATCCAATAATGACAACGGTCTAATTCGGCATTGGTCAAACCTGAATGCTCACGCCCAAACACCAGCGCGATTTTTCCCTCGCTGCGAATGGCTTGTTCTGCACAACCGCGTGGAGTCAACATTTGCCATGCAATACTACGCGGACGCGCACTTGTGCCCATAATCAGATTGCAATCTTGCAGACTTTCTTCAAAGCTATCATAAACTTGCGCACACGCCAGAATATCATCTGCACCCGAAGCCCGCGCCGTCGCCTCGGCACACGGAAATTGTTTGGGGCGCACTAAACGCAAATTCGACAGCCCCATGTTTTTCATCGCCCGCGCCGCACCGCCAATATTGCCGGGATGCGAGGTTTCAATCAAAACCACGTAAATTTTATCTAATAACGCCAAACTCATATTATTCCGCCAAGCCCATGCTGGCGAGCATGTCGGTTTGATGTTCGTGAATTAAGGGTTCAACCAGCGCGTCCACACCGCCTTCCATCACGTCAGCGAGTTTGTATAAAGTCAGGTTGATGCGGTGGTCAGTGACGCGCCCTTGTGGATAATTATAAGTACGAATCCGCTCAGAACGGTCGCCACTGCCCACCAAATTACGGCGAATATTGGCTTGTTCAACCCGTTGTTTTTCACGTTCTTGCATTAACAAACGTGATTGCAATAAAGACATTGCCCGCGCGCGATTTTTGTGTTGCGAGCGTTCATCTTGGCATTCCACCACGATTCCCGAAGGCAAGTGAGTAATGCGAATTGCAGAGTCGGTTTTATTAACGTGCTGCCCACCCGCGCCAGAAGAACGGTAAGTATCCACTTTCAAATCCGCAGGATTGATTAAAAATTCATCGACTTCTTCTACTTCTGGCATCACTGCAATGGTGCAAGCGGAAGTATGAATACGTCCTTGGGCTTCAGTTTCAGGCACGCGCTGTACCCGATGTCCACCTGATTCAAATTTCAAGCGCGAGTAAACCCCTTGTCCACTGATTCGCATGATGATTTCTTTATAACCGCCATGCTCGCCTTGGTTTTCACTGAGGATTTCGACTTGCCAGCCTTTTTGTTCGGCATAACGGGTATACATTCGCGCCAAATCGCCCGCAAAAATCGCAGCTTCATCGCCGCCCGTGCCTGCGCGTACTTCTACGAAGGTGTTGCTGTTGTCGTCGGGGTCTTTGGGCAAGAGTAATAATTTTAAAGCTTGTTCTAATTCTTCGGAGCGCGTCAAAGCTTCCTTTATTTCTTCTTCTGCCAACTCGCGCATTTCCAAATCGGCTAATAAAGCTTTCGCATTATTAAGGGTGTTTAAATTCGCTAAATATTCTTGAAAACCATCGCTGACGGGCTTAATGTCTGAATATTCTTTAGATAAGGCGCGAAATTGATTTTGATTGGAAATAATACTGGGCTCGGCGAGCAAGCCTTCTAATTCTTCTAAACGTTCGCTTAAAGTTTCCAGTTTCTGACGAATGGAATCCTTCATACTGAATAATCCTTCATGTGCTTCAAGTTCACAGGAGTGTGAGCTAAACTTTTTAACATATCAAATTATGGGCAGGGTGTGCAATAACTTTGTCTGAACCACAATTCACTTAATTACCCCAATTAACACAATTAAAAAACTATTTAATTAATCTAGGTTTTCTCATGCCTTATTTTTAACCCCCTTTGAAAAAGGGGCAGGGGGGATTTAAAAATCTCGAAAGTTGCCATCGATCTTAAATCCCCCTCAATCCCCATTTTTTAAAGGGGGAGGCTAAATTTCAATGCTGGTCTTGTTCTGCACTTAATTAATAGCGGTGATACAGGAGAATAAGAACGAGCAAATTAGGGTAATTGTGAAAATTACGTAAATTGTGGTTCAGAAATCCCTAGAAAAACAGCCCATCCACAGGCGAAGACGCATTTGCAAAACGTTTACGCGGAATACGTCCTGCTAGAAATGCCTCACGCCCTGCTTCAATTGCTTTACGCATTGCAGAAGCCATCAACACAGGATTTTTCGCGCCCGCAATGGCGGTATTCATCAACACGCCTGCACAACCCAACTCCATCGCCACTGCGGCATCCGAAGCCGTGCCCACGCCCGCATCAACAATAATAGGCACTTTGGCATTTTCAATAATCGTTAAAATATTTAAAGGATTACGAATCCCTAAGCCTGAACCAATCGGCGCGGCTAAAGGCATCACCGCCACACAGCCCATTTCTTCAAAGCGTTTCGCTAAAATTGGGTCGTCATTGGTATAAACCATGACTTGAAACCCGTCTTGAATCAATTCCGCAGCCGCTTGTAAAGTCGCAATCACATCGGGCAACAAAGTTTTTTCATCGCCCAACACTTCCAATTTCACCAAATTGTGACCGTCTAATAATTCACGCGCTAAACGACAAGTACGCACGGCATCGACTGCGTTATAACAGCCTGCGGTATTCGGCAACAAGGTGTAACGATTGGCGGGCAAAATATCCAACAAATTGGGCTGATTGGGGTCTTGTCCAAGATTGGTACGCCGAATTGCCACGGTGATGATTTCCGCACCGCTGGCTTCCAACGCGAGTTTAGTTTCTGCTAAATCTTTATATTTTCCCGTGCCGACTAACAAACGAGATTGATAGGTTTTTCCTGCAATAATCAAGGGATTATCGCTAACGAGTTGCGTTGACATATTTCACCGTTATTCTATGAATTTGTTTATAAACGTCAGTATGAAGAGGAATCAAGACGCATATTTTGCACCTTTTATATCTAAATAGCGTCAAAAATAATAGCCTTATAAGAAAATTAGCTGTATTGTGCAGTGCAACAATCCGATTATTTGCTAAGCTTAACTTAATGCTTTTATCGATACGAACTTAGAGACTAACCTTATGCACCCTGCCGTCCGATTTTTAGTAGCTCGTAAAAAAATCCACTGGATAATTCTTGTGATGGTTTTGCTCGGCGCAACTTCATGGTGTTTACAAGCAGGCTTTTCCAAACCTTTGACCGATTCGGCACAATGGTTCGGCACTTTACTTTATCAAGACCCGCTCGAAGCTCAAGCATTACGTATTGAAAAACTGCCCGATAACGTCGAAATTGTCACCCGAGGCAATGTTTCACACCCCGTTATTTACGTGATTAATCGTTATCATTTGCCTGTGGAAGTGGAAATACGCTTGGTGAGTGCGGAAAACGTCAGCACCAGTGTTGCCTTGCCTGCCCATGTAATCGTGCCCGCCAACAGTGACACGCCCATTTTAAGCCTTTGGGCAACGAATCCCAAACAAACTTGGTTTTATTTAGACAGTTATCAAGCCGTCATCGGTGATCCCAACGCTCAACACAATGCGAGAGCATACCGTTTGCCGTTTAAAGAAGGTAGCAGTTTCCCCATAACCCAAAGTTTTGGCGGCAGTTTCAGCCATACTCATATTGAAAGTTATTATGCAGTGGATTTTGCCATGCCTGAGGGCACACCAATTCATGCAGCGCGGGCAGGCATTATTGCGGAAGTGAATGACAATTTTTCTCAAGGCGGGGTTGAAGATGTGGCGTTTGTGAACCGCGCCAATTCAATCCGTATTTTACACGACGATGGCACGATGGCAGTTTATGCACATTTAGGGTATCACTCCGCACAAGTGCAAGTGGGTGACAAGGTGCAAACAGGTCAATTTATTGCGCGTTCAGGCAACACGGGCTATTCGACAGGCCCGCATTTACACTTTGCAGTGCAGAAAAATGCGGGAATGCAATTGATTACCGTGCCTTTTGAATTTCAAGCAGTGCAAGGCGCAAACATCACGCCGTTATCGGGCACGATGTTGACGGCTTATTGAAAACTGCGCCCCTAAATCCCCTGAAGGGGACTTTAAAGAGTCATTGCTGAATCTTCAGTGGGGGTAATGGCGCAGTTTAGGGATTATTGCCGCGTATTACGTTTGCGCATACAAGTTAAAGTTTGCAACTGCGCCACCGTTTCCGCTAATTCGGTTTGCGCTTTGGCATACTCGAAATTGCTTTGATGATCGCTTAACAAATGTTCGGCATGTTGTTTTGCCTTAATCGCCGCCGCCTCGTCAATATCATGCGCCCGCAATGCGGTGTCTGCGAGCACTGTGACCATGTGCGGCTGCACTTCTAAAATTCCGCCAGACACATAAAAACAATCTTCTCGCCCGCCCGCCATACGTAACATCACCGTACCCGCCCGTAAAGTCGATAAAAACGGTGCGTGACGCGGTAAAATCCCAACTTCGCCATCATAAGCAGGCACAATAACCATTTCTGCCAAGCCTGAAAAAATTTCGCCTTCCGCACTCACAATATCCACATGAATTGTCATTGCCATACTAATAAACTCCTGTCGCGCCAGATGATGCAGCGCAATAAATTTAAATTTTGTAGCGTATTTTTCTGAAATCAAAAACTTTTAAAAATCCAAAAAACTCTAATAATCTCTATCTTTGGATAAAAAGCTAAATACCTAAGAATTTATACACTGAATTTTATAATACGGTGTATTTAATCAAGATAATATGTTCATACTTCAAAAATAAACCGCAGCTTTTACTTAAAAAAGCTGCGCTGCTGATTATTTTACGGGGGAAATATGAATAGATGGTGACTTTAGGATAGAAAAAAACCGTATAAGCTTTAGGAGTTACGCAGTTGAAATCATAATTCATTAATTTACAATGAGTTAGTATTGTGCACTGCACAACACTATTTCCAGTAAAATCAAGCAGTTACCGATTAAACTGCGTAACTCCTAAGCTTATAAAAAAGTTTTAATCTTTATTGATAGGCAATAACCACACCAAAACTAATAAACTACACAACACGGCAACCGTGACTTGTCCGGGCGGGAAATCATAATGATTGGCAAACACAAATCCAAAACCGCTGGCAAATAATGCAATAATCGGTGTCACCCAAAGTAAACGCCCAATTTCTCCACACAAACGTTTCGCCACCAACGCAGGCAACACCAAACAAGCGAACACGTATAACATTCCCGACACCCGAATTGACAAGCCCACCGCCAAACCCAGCCACAAGGCTTTAAATATGCCCCAACGCCACACCGATAAACCTGTAGTCGCTGCCATGCGTGGATCAAGCGTGAATAATAACAGCGGTTGCCAATAGCGCAGCAACATTCCCACGGTGAACACCGCAAACCCGACAAATACCCACATGTCGAATTGGGTTGCGCCGATGAGACTTGAGGCGAGCAGGCGATGCACTTCTTCTGTACCGTGTGGGCTGTGGGTTAATAACAACATCGCGCCGCTGCTGGCACTGAGGAAAATCCAGCCTGTGACCGCTTCCACGCTGTCGCGCCGAATGCTGTGCGATGAAAATAACGCCGCCAACACCGCAAATAATACCGCGCTGTTCATCAAGGCAACATCGCTGCCAAACCACGCGATTCCCGTGGCTAAACTCAGCCACAAACCCAACGCCACCCCAAAACTCGAGGCTTGTGCCACCGCCGCGCTGATGAAAATCTGGTCTCGCGCCACCACAAACACACCCACCAAAGACAGCGAAAATGCCACCAACCAGCCTGTGATATAACTGGGATAAAATAAGCCCCAAGAGCTAATAAAATCATTAAACATGGGCAGTTAAACAATGGGGACAGTGCGGCAATTGTTGCGTGCCATACAACTGTTTCAAAATCGGGGCAGTAAGCAAATCAGAGGCTTTACCCGCTTGAACCTTGCCTTCATTGAACAGCGCGACGTGGGTGGCATATTGAGTCGCCAGTTGCAAATCATGTGAAACCAACAAAATCGTTAAACCCTCTTGCTGTAAACGCGCTAAATCTTCCAATAATGCGGATTGTACCGCCAAATCTAAACCATTGGTTGGCTCGTCCATTAACAAAAAATACGGGCGACGCACCAACGCTCGCGCCACCCGAACCCGTTGCTGCTGTCCACCCGAAAGTGACCAATAGTTACGTTTTGCAAATGCGGTTAAATTCAATTGTTGCAGCGCAAAATGCAAAGCCGCTTCGCGTTCGGTTTTATGGGTTTCAATCCCCACCAAACCAAGGCTCACAAATTCGCGCACCGAAGTTGCCAAGGAGGGATTAAAACTGCATTGTTGCGGCACAAACCCAATCCGCGCCCGTGAACGTAACACGGGATGCAAATGATACGCGCCGTGTTGGGCAGGAATTAAACCCAGCAAGCAATTCAAAAAGCTAGTTTTTCCCATGCCGTTGCCGCCCAGCAAAAACCAAAACTCGCCCGCGTGCACTTCAAAACTCACATTTTCCAAAATCACGCGCTTGCCATAAGCAAGACTTAAGTTTTCAACCTGCAATAAAGGTATTTGATTTTCCTGATGAATTATAGGTTTCCCGCCCTGTTCCACAGGGAAAATATTTTTAGCGGACACTAAGGACTGCCACCACTCTTTGAACATTGTGATCAACCAATTTGAAATAATCTGTGACAGGAGGCAAAGATTCAACTTGATGCGCCATTTTTGCAATTTTTGCCCCCGTTTGTTCGGCGACAAAACGCGCATGACTGGGATCATAATACGGTGTGGTTAAAATTAACTTAACTTTCTCTGCCCGCATTTTTTCTACCACTTCGCCCAGATGTTTGGTGGTGGGGGCAATGCCTGGTTTGGGTTCTAAATGCTCAATCACTTTAATGCCAAAACGTGCGGTAAAGTAAATCCATAAATCGTGGTCATCGACTGCTAAAGTGCCGTAAAACGGGAGCATCATTCCAAAGCAACCCGCCAATAAAGCTTGTTGTCCTTGGATTTCCAGAAATTTGCCTAATGTGCCACGTTCAAACAATAAAGCTAATTTGGGTAAATCTTCAGGTTTATACAAAGCTGCTAATTTTTCACCCAATAAACTGTTCGCCATGTGTTTGGCAACTTGCTGATAATGCTGAAGAAGCCAAGGATGTTGAAACTGAGCCTGCATAAACATAAAACCCTCTGTGCAGGAATCAATACCTGAAAGACTTAACAAATTGAGCGCCATGCTTCTCAATATCCCCATCACTAAAGCCTGACTAGGCTTCTTAAGCCTGCATTTATCTTCTAAAAACAGCACATCTTTAACCCAGTGTAAGTTATTTTCTATCTGTC
>JAQTYU010000028.1 GCA_028688145.1 Thiotrichaceae bacterium
GCAAGAACGGATTGACCGCTACAAGTCGGAACTGACCGACTTAGGCTCTAGTTACATACTTGGCAACAAGACATTAACAGAGTGCGAATTAGTCCTTGAGTATGTTTGACTACATTTTAAGGAACAGCATCTAGCGATCTATGAACGCCTTGCACTGCATGAAATCAAAACAAGCCTAGTGAGCGCATCATGACCCCAGTAGAACGCCAAAAAATAATAGATAACACCAACGCATCATTTTTCCTTGAGGGTATCGAACCCGATGCAGAAATGAAGCGATTACAAGCCTTGTATGTCACTGGAGAAATTGCCAATGCTTTAGAACTTGGCAAATTGACTAGATCACACCTCAAACAAAGTCACATTCTTAAAATTATCTAAACAATACATGGTCTTATAGAGCGAGTGTCTACGAGCGAACTAGCAATATTCGACCATCGACCCTCTGAAAAACCGCTTTTAAATGACTTGAACCCTAGAAAATCTATATTTTCATGCTGAAATCTGCCCCTAGACCGAGCGAAGCGAGCATAAAGCCTTATGAGCGAAGCGAATTCATAGTTGCTTTTGCTTTTAGATTTCACAAACAGGATTAACCGAAAAATTGCCCCTCGAAGCGAGCTTGCGAGCTTCAATAAAGTACGAGCTTTAGCGAGTACATAGGGCAATTTTGACCCCTCCCCTCTTTTTTAATTTTTTTAATTTTTTTAATTTTTAGGGTGGCTAAAACCCTTATATAGCAATGGTTTCAGACTTAATATAGCAACGTTTATCTTGCAATATAGCAACGTTTATCTTGCAATATAGCAACGTTTATCTTGCAATATAGCAACGTTTATCTTGCAAATTACAACATTGTCATATAGTGTTGCTATAACAACAAAATTCGAATAAGTTGCTATGTATGAAAAAAGACCTAGTCGTTAAGGATAATGCGCTGATCAATGCCAGTTATAATTTAGACCTTGCAGAACAACGCCTAATCCTTTTAGCAATACTGGAGGCAAGGGAATCTAATACCCCTAGTGACCGTGATTTAACTATCCATGCAGAAAGCTACATCAACCATTTCAATGTCCACAGAAACACCGCCTACAAAGTCTTAAAGGATGCTTGCAAGAACTTGTTTGAACGTCGCTTTAGTTATCAAAAATTAACGGCTAAAGGTAATCTTGAGAATGTTATGAGCCGATGGGTACAGCGTGTGTCCTATGTTGAAAATGAAGCCCTTGTCCGTATCAGGTTTTCAGATGATGTTGTGCCACTGATCACCAACCTAGAGAAGCATTTCACCAGTTATGAACTGGAGCAGGTGAGTAGCCTAACGAGTGCCTATGCCATACGTTTATATGAACTACTCATCGCATGGCGTAGCACTGGCAAAGTATCAATGCTTGAAACTAAGGAATTGAGGTCAAGACTTGGTGTATCGGATACAGAGCATCAACGGATGGAATCGTTTAAAAGACGAGTATTAGAGCCTGCTATTCAACAAATTAACGACCACACCGACATTAAGGCAGAATACGAACAACATAAGCGAGGACGTTCAATCATTGGGTTTTCATTCAGCTTTAAACAGAAATCCAAGCCTAAAACAATCAACCATGAACGAGATCCAAGCACGGTTGATATGTTCTGCAACTTGTCAGACAGTCAGATCAATACTTATAGCTCAGTATTGTCTAAAGTCCACAGTATCAGCGACCTAGCAGGGAATAAGGACTATCAAGCATTTGCAATATGGATTGCCAATATTTTACGTGACCCGTCCAGTGTGCGAGAAGAAACGGCAAAACGCATATTCAAGGCATTGCGAACAGAAACAGATTTTAAAAAAGGTTCATCTAAATGATTGAAATATTTATCAAAGGCGCATTAAAAACCCATGATTTAATGTCGAGAAATGAAGAATATCGCTCACTTATTGCGAAGTCTGCAACGGTGGGGCTTTCTCCAGTAGAGAAAAAACGAAAGTTTGAGCTAGAACAAAGCTCATAAACAAGGTGTCTGCAAGCGTGAAAGTATTGGAAACACTACGCTTGCAGACAGTACAGTGAACTGCACAGGAACATTATATGAGTAAAAACGAAAGTTTACCGACTAAAAAATCAGCCTTTAAAATTCGATATATCGCTATGGTGATATATGCGCTCTGGTCGTTCTTCAATACATTCGGCAAATATGGCGCAATAGCCACAATTATAAATATTGTGATCGGCTGTATTGTGATTCATTTCATCTCAAACGCCTTAGCCAAGAACATCGAGAAAGGGCAAAAAGAGAATCAAATCAAGAAATGGACACGAGAACACATTAGGGGGGCAGAACAGTGGGGCAAACGTGGCTATGAAAATTATTTAGTAGCAACTGCCAACGGCTTAACAGGCGATGAACGAAAAATTTACGCCCATGAAGTTTGCAACGGTCATCGAGAAGAGGATTTAAGCCCCATACAGGACTATTTGCAGTTCGCTGGTACATTCCTACCCCCTGAGATAGAAAAATTGCATATAGCGATTGTGGCGAGCACTGGCGCAGGGAAATCCGTAGCCCTCAAGGGATTGATTAAAGAAATCCGTAAACGTGGTGATCGAGCAATCATCATCGACAATGGTTATGAGTTCTATGACCGCTTTGGGGCTGTAAATGAGCACCTACTCAACCCATTCGATAAGCGTAGCCTGAAATGGGATATATCGAATGAGGTTAAACAGGATTTTGAGTGGACGAAGTTCGCCAAGTCCATTATTCCAGAGGGTCACGGCTCAGAAAAAGAATGGAACCGCATGGCACAGGCGTTGATCTCAAACATCGGGATTAACACAGGTGCAGACAATAAAACCTTGCTTGAAATAGCAACCAGTTACAGCATTAAACAGCTTGAGCCAATCCTACAAGGCACATCTTCAGCCGTATTACTTCAGGAGGGTGGAGAGCGTCTTTTAACGAATATTCGTAGCGTATTCGCTACATATCTTCAGGCGTGGCAATTCGCTGAAAGTGGCGATTTTTCAATCCGTGATTATGTGCTTGGTGATGACCAAAGATGGCTTTGGATTCCTTTTAAAGACAATGAATTAGAGGTATCTAAAAACCTGATTGCCACATGGCTTGATATTGCAGTCAATGCAGGGCTTGAACGTGAAGAAGGACAAAACCCTAAAACTTGGATTATCCTTGACGAACTGGACTCGCTGGGCGAATTGTCTTCGTTAATCAGCGCAACCACGAAATTACGTAAACGTAATATGCCTATCGTTACAGCGTTCCAGTCTTATTCTCAACTTTCTGAAACTTATGGCGAAAACAGAACTCAAACCCTGCTTAACTGTTTCTCGACTAAGTTAATTCTGCGTACATCGTCAGCAAAACTTGCCGAAACAATGAGCCTAGAACTGGGTGAGCGTGAAATATGGGAAGCCAACAAGCAAACAGGCAAAGATACGCTTGCAGACAGCGAAATGAAGAAAACAGAACGCCTTGTTTTAGCGTCTGAATTGCAAACATTGCCCGATTTAAAGGGCTATTTAAAACTTGCAGGTGATTACCCAGTGGTAAGTATTAAGTTCGAGTACGAATAAAAAAAACGCCCTGCAGGGCGTTTTTTTATCGCATACGATGCCGTCTTTCTTGCTCGGCTCGTTCTGCACGTTCTTTATCTAACTGGGCTTTATTGGCTTTTTCTGCTTCACCTATTGCCCTCGCAGCGTCTAGCCTTGCTTGCCGTTCGGCTTGTTTATCCTGGTCTTTGTTCTGCCCTGGTTCTTGACGCTGTTGAATGGTCTGATCTCGCAATGCAGTAGCCTTATCAAACTTGTCTTTTAATTCGGGTTGATCTCTCTCAACATCACGTCTAGCAAGGTCTTTAAACCTAGCAGGGTCAGCCTTTTGAATATCGCCTTTTAGCTCTTTCTCACGTTCATTTGTACGATGCCAGTCGGCTTTTAGGCGGTCATGCTTCGCATCCCAATCCTTAGCACCAATGAACATAGGACGTTTGCCCATGTTCTGCATCTGCATTTCTAGGTTATTCCGTTCACGTTGAACGATCTCTAGGCTCTGTTTGACTTGGTCATATTGTTTTTGATCTGCATTCATGGCTAGTTTTCTCGCTCTATCCTCAACAGCACTGTTAAACGCCTGTATATCCATTTGTGCCTGACGCAATGGGTTAATACGTGGCTTTTCTTTTTGGCGTTTTAAATCCTGAACAAGTCGCTCGGTAGCAATAATTTCTTGCTCAAGCCCTTTAATTAACTGGCGTTCAGCATTTCTTTCACGGATTGCATCATTGGCAAGGCTGATTTCGGTGTCTATGCCTTGTCTGCGTAACTCTGTGACCTTTGCGCCCTCGTGAATCGTTGGTTCTAGGTCATATTTAAGGTCTTTATAGCTCAAGTGGCTGACACGCTCATCACAGCCAATACGCTCTAATTGACGGTTTACTATGTCGGCAAAGTCTTTACGCCACTGGGTAACAGTTTCACTAGACTTTCCTTTGTTAAAATCACGGTTTCTATTCTTGGCAAAGTCACCTGTTTTTCTATCCAGTTGGCGACCTGTAAACATGATATGAGCATGATAATTACGTTCATCACTTCCGCCTTTTGTATGCGGTGCATGAATCACAGCATCAACAACCACGTTATGCCGATCTACAATTTTTTGGCATAGTTCATCAAGCATTTCTTGGCGTTGTTCTGCATTGAGTTCATGCGGAAAGGCTATTTCAAATTCTCGTGCTAGGTTTGAGTTTACTCGCTTCTCAACTCTCTCGACTTCATTCCATAAACTTTGACGATCTAATAATTCTTTTTTGGCGTTTTCTGGTGCATAGATTTTCTTAAATTCTACACCCTGTTTTTTAGTGTAATCCTGTTCTAATCCGTATCTTTCACAATTCAATTTTTCACCAGAACGATAGGCAGAACAAGCAACGGCTGAACGCCCTTTGCCTCTGCCTATGTCTTTAACTGAAAAATGATATATCGCCATATTGCCTTTGCTTTTAATTTCGCTTTAGCGAAATACAAATGAGGAACGAATTTGTCAGGGGTTAAGGGGTCACCCCTTACGGACTTCCAAACTAAAAATCGAAGATTTTTTAGTTTGGTAAAGTGCGCCCTTCGGGAAACCACGATAGCATATAGTACCTTGAATTTCAATTCAGGTACGCTTATGCTTGAGGGGTTTTCCTTGGATTAGGTGATGGTATGGGAATTGATAACTTAGAACAGCAGATAGCAAAGCAAGAAGAACGCCTTAAACAGCTCAAGGCACAGAAGCAAGCCGTCCTTGCTCGTGAAAAAAAGAAAGTTGCGGAACAGCAACGGAAAGACGATACAAGACGTAAAATTTTGCTCGGCTCATTTTTACAAAAACAGATTTCAAATGATGACAGCGAGAAACAGCGCATCATGGCACAGCTTAACCAGTACCTAACAGAAAATAGAGATCGACAGTTATTTGATTTGCCTTTGCTTGAGGAAAAAAAGAATGAAACAGCTCTATGATGTGTTCTATATCGCTCAAAATCAGCCCCTAGCACAAGCGGAAAAGGTGCTAAAACCTGAAACGATTGTTTATATCAGACAAGCCGAAGAAATCAGCGTACACGGTTGTTATGTTCTTGACCGTTGGGCGACCTATCAGCCAACGGAATTAAAACAACTGGAAGAACAAGGCGACCTGATTTTATTAAATCACTTGTACCAACAACAGCAAGCCGAACTAGATATTTTAAATAACCCAGACTATGCCCCAAATGAGGAGTAATTAACTATAACCAAAAACATAGATATATATAGACATAAGTGCTTATTTTGTCTGCATAGATTAAGTGTTTATGAGGGTAATACTGATAAAACAAATAACCATATTTCTTGTTTATTTTA
>JAQTYU010000010.1 GCA_028688145.1 Thiotrichaceae bacterium
CCATTAAAACCAAAGTCAATGTCGGTACGGTTTTCGTTAGGGTTTAAATGCAGTGGGTTGCCACTGTTTGGAGTCGTGAGTGTAGTCACGCCTGCAGGCATGTCTACTTGCACTTGATAATCGCCCGCAGGCAGATTGTTGAAGTGGTAAACCCCATTCACGTCGGTGGTCGTGGTTTGGGTGGTATCGTCTGCTGTTCCTAAAACGCCATCGTTGCCTGCACTCTTCAGAGTGACCACTACATTACCAAACAGGGGTTCACCGACTTGATACAAGCCGTCACCATTTTGGTCATTCCAAACCAAGTCACCGATGCTGCCTTGACCGGGATTGTTATAACCAAAATCAACATCTTGCTTATTTTGTCCCGCGCTTAAAGTTACCGTCGTGCTATTGCTGCCGACCGATTGCAAGCCCGTGGTGGGCGTGACACCTGAGGGCAAATTATTCAGTTGAACTTGATACGTGCCAGCGGGCAAGCTGCTGAAATGATATTTCCCACTCGCATCGGTAGTGGTGTTATAAACGACATCGTCTGACGTGCCGAGTTTATTATCAGCCCCCGCCCAAGTCGCTTTCACCGCAACATTGGCAAGCCCTGATTCGCTGGCATCTTGCAACCCGTCACTGTTGGAATCCAGCCAGACATAATCGCCAAGACTTGCCGTGCCTGCGGGTTTATAGCCAAAATCCAAAGTGAGTAAACTTTGACCCGCCGCCAAACTCACAGGATTTGCGCTAGAAGGCGTGGTTAAACTCATATTTGCAGGCGGTGTGGTCACGGCAACTTGATAATTGCCCGCTGCCAATCCTGCAAATTGATAGTGTCCTGTGTTATCTGTAATCGTGCTGTAAGTGACATCGTCCGCCGTGCCGAGCTGTTTATCCGCGCCCGCGCTGGTCAACGTTAAAGTAATATTGCTTAAAGGCGTTTCACCCGCATCTTGAATGCCGTCGCCATTGCTATCGACCCAAACATAATCCCCAAGCAGCCCATTATTAGGCGCGGGCGGTGGCAGGACAACACTTTCCCCAAAGCCAAAATCAAGGTCAGTACGCGTTTGTCCTGCATTCAAAACAAAAGTCGTGTTTAAACTGCCCACAGATTGCGAACCCGTGGTGGGCGTATATTGGCTAGGCACATTCATTAATACGACTTGATACGTGCCCGCACTCAATTGGCTGAAATTATATTTCCCTGCCGCATCAGTGACTGTGGTGAAAACTTTGTCGTCAGCCGTGCCTAATTTGCCATCGCTGCCCGCAAAGGTGGCTTGTACAGTTACGCCACTTAAACCGCTTTCAGTGGCATCTTGAATGCCATCTTTATTGGTATCAAACCACACATAATCGCCAAACGAGCCATTATTCGCGCTGTAACCAAAATCCACATCTTGCTTACTTTGACCGACGGCAAGGCTAATCGTGGCACTGTTGCTACCCACGGATTGCGGCCCAGTGGTCGCAGTCACGCCCGCAGGCAAGCCATTTTCCAGCGTGACTTGATAAGTACCCGCTGGCATATCGTTAAAATTATATTTGCCGTTTGCGTCAGTGTTGGAGAAATAGCCTTGGTCGTCCGCAGTGCCGATTTTGCCATCCAAGCCCGCCCACAAAGCTTTCACGGTCACGCCGCTGAACCCTGTTTCATTGGCATCTTGAATGCCGTCACGATTCACATCATTCCACACATAATCCCCAAAACTTGAGATATTCGGAGCAAAACCAAAATCAACGGTATCAATCACTTGGTTCATTGCCAAGTTGACAGGATTATTGCTGCTCGGTGTGGTGAAAGTGGTGTTATTCGGCGGCGTGGTCACGGCAACTTGATAAGTGCCTGCCGCCAAACTGGTGAAATGATATTTCCCCGCCGTGTCAGTGGTGGTGGTTTGAACGGTGTCGTCCGCCGTGCCAAACGTGCCGTCTGCGCCCGCATTGGTCAAAGTCACCGTCATATTGGCTAACGGGGTTTCACTGGCATCTTGCACGCCGTCGGCATTGGTATCCGTCCACACATAATCGCCAATGCTGCCTTGATGCGAGTCGATATAACCAAAATCGACATCGAGTTTATTTTGTCCGGGCGTTAAGCTGACGGTGGTGTTATTCGCGCCCACCGATTGCGTGCCAACGGTGGGGACAAAATTCGCAGGCAAGCCCGCGCCCACTGAAATTTGATATTTGCCCGCAAACATGTTGCTGAACAAATAATGTCCTGTGTTGTCGGTTTTCGTGGTTTGGGTTTGATTGTCTGCTGTCGTGGTGAAATCACCGTCAGGACCTGCCCATAAAGCTTGTACGCTGACACCTGCTAAACCGGGTTCGCCCGTGGCTTGCACGCCGTCATTGTTAAAATCATTCCACACATAATCGCCTAAACTGCCGACTTGGGTATCTAAGAAATCATTGCCACTGCTGGTTGCGCCCACGCCCACAGGCGTTGAAATCACATTCAGCGTATTGCTGGTTTTGCCGTCGCGATCATTGGTTGCCACAAAGCCATTGGGAATGGTTTCCACCACCACATAATTGCCAGCAGGCAAGGTGGTGAAACTGTAATTCCCGCTTGCGTCGGTGGTGGTGCTACGAATCGGTGAACCTGTGGGTTTGCCTGTGCCGTCGTTGGCAAATAGTTCAACGGTGACACCTGCCATGCCGTTGTCAGGATCGCTGAATACGCCGTTGGCATTGATGTCATTGCGTACTTGCCCCGTGATGGTGCTGACAGGCAAGATTGCTGTGGCGGTGCTGGTGCTGACGAAATCATTTAAGCCGCCCACGCCGTTTTGTCCTGTGCGCTCGCCTGTGTCAGTTCCCGAAACGCCGCCCGCTGTGGCAACATCAGAACCCGTGGGATTCTTGGTGGTGTCAGCTTTGGGCGTGCCTGTGGTGCCGGGTAAACTGGTGTAAGTTAAATCAGCGGTATTGTTAAACGGCACACCAATCGAAGTGGAGGTTTTAACCAGCCCTTCCACTTGGAAGCTCAGTTTATTTGCCGCGCCCGTGGCTAATTTATCAATCCCAATCGAGAGTTTATCGTTGGTTAAATCTTCAGTAATGACCACACCCGCGCTGGTGCTGGGCAATTGAGTGACGTGTACCAAATCTAATTGGCTGACCAAGTTATCAATCGCGGCAATATCAAAGGCGGTGGTTTGCCCTGTGTTTTCAATGTCAATGCGATATTTGATGGGGTCGCCAGGATTAATCGGTGCAGTGGTCACGGTTTTAGTCACCACCACTTTCGGTTCAACCACGGCAACGCTGGTATTCGGCGAGCTACCAACTTTAGTTCCGCCCACAAATAAATCAAAATTGTTGGTTAAGGTGCTGGGTAAAACCGCGCCCGTGTTGTTATTCAAGCCTTGCACTTCGGTGGAATTCATCACTAAGGCATTGAATTCAATCACTGCATATTCTTTATCGGCATCGCTGGCATTGTTGACCACATTGCCTAGTTTGAAGAATACGTCGGTGCCGTTAGCGTAAGTGTCATCTTCTGCCGTAGGGCTGGTTGAAACTGCGGTGTCAATCAGTTTAAAAGTCGGGGTGACATTCGGATCACTCCCCACCACGGCTAAACCTGCGCCTGTTAAGGTGCTCGAAGTGATGGAACCTGTGTTGGAAACAAAGGCAAGTGTGCTGGTGTCGTCATTTAAGAACAACAAACCTGCGGGCAATTTTTCTTGTAATTGAGTATTCGGGAACGTGCCTTCAGGAATTTCCACAATCAGGCGATAACGCACGATTTCGCCCACAGCCACATCGGTTGCAGCCCCCGTGCCTGGGGTGTGCGCTTCAGAAGTCGAAATAATTTGGCGGTCTAAAACGCTGGGTAATAAATGTTCGCCAAAGTTGTACTCTGTGCCCGCACTGTTTGATGGCAACACAATCACACTTAATACGTCATTGCTCATCGTGCCGACGGTGCTGCTGGCGGCGGTGGCAAGATTAGTAATTGTTCCGAGGCTGTCTTTACCGTCGGTGAATTTCAGCGGTTGGGTTTCGGTGAGGGTGTAACCTGCGGCATCACTGGGGCGTAAATTATCAAATTTATACGTGCCATCAACGGCGGTGGTGGTGGTCAGGTTGACGGTATTTCCTAAGTCATCTTTACCCGATAAGCTAATGGTGACGCTCTTAATCCCTGCTTCAGTGACGGTGTCAATTAAACCATCGTCGTTGGCATCGTTATAAACTGTGCCTGTTAAGCTGGAAAGTAAGATTTCGCCAAAATTATAATTAACGGCGTTGTCGCCCCGAACCAGTTGAATACCTGTGAATTTTTCATTGACACTATTGCTGCCCAGCGCACCCGTTGCGCCTGTGCCAAGCGTGTCTTTTCCGTCTTGATAACCCACAGGTTGGGTTTCTTCTAAAGTGTAGCCGTCAAGTGTGGCAAAGGGGTCATTAATGGCTAAATTGCTGGGCGGCAAGTTGGTGAAACTGTAACTGCCATCAGTAGCCGTGGTGGTGGTTGCAACCACCGTGCCCGCACTGTCTTTTAGCGTGATCGTTGAACCCGCAATTGCAGGTTCGCCCGCATCTTTCACGCCGTCGTTATTGTCATCACGATAAGTAAAACCGCTCAATTTAGTTTGATACACTAAACCTGCATCGACGTTGAGATTGGCTTCACCGATGCCTAACACGATATTGTCGGTTTCGCCCGTGGCAGCATTGGTGACATCGCTGTCATTGCTATTAGTGCCGCCGCCCGCTGTCACTTTGGCAGGACTAAATTCCATGCCCGAAGGCAAAGCAAATTTGGCTTGATAAGTTGACGGAGTCAGAATTTCAAAGAAGTAACTGCCTTCTACACCGTTAATACTATGCGTAGTTTGGGTGCGAACTTGTCCTGTAATGGTGTCGGTTAAAGTGACAGTGACACCATTCAAACCGGGTTCGCCTGCGTCTTGAATACCATCGGCATTTTTATCAAACCACACCACATCGCCTAAACGGGCGGCGGGATATTCTGCAAAATTGTCTTGTGCAGAAATGCTGTCTTTATCCAGCGGGAACACGACATGAATGGTGTCATTGATAATTTTGCCGCCCCCATCAACAGGCAAATCAGCGGTACTTGCACCCAATGCACCATTGGCTTCTGCGCCCGCGACATCTTGACCATCCGCTAAATCTTTATTCGCAGCATCTTTTAAGGGCTGAGTTTCGGTGATGGTATAGCCGTTCGTGTCGCTGGGACGCAATAAATCAAATTTATAACTGCCATCAGCGGCGGTGGTGGTGGTTAAATTCACCGCATTGCCGAGATGATCTGTGCCCGTCAAGGTCAGCGTCACCCCAACCAAAGCTTCTTCGCCCACATCAAACAGGGCATTCCCATTGACATCTTTAAACACAAAGCCACTGGCTTGATTATTATGAATTACCAAGCTATCAGAGCCACTGACTTGCGGTTCATCGCGTTCCCCCGTCACCACATTAGGCAAGGTGGTCGTGTGCGGCACAGTTGCAGTATTCGTAATTGTCGAGTTTACAGCCACGGCGGTAGCATTTGTGCCGCCCATGGTTTTAATTTGGAAGTTGAAAGTTGCAGTTGCAGCTTTATCAATTTGACCACCGCTGTAGCTTAGCTTGCCCGTGGTGGTATCAAAGTTTGGCGTAAATCCTGTGGGATAATCTACGCCCGCAGTTCCAAAGTTAATCGTGGTTTTATCAAACTTGGTGGGGTCGAGAATATCTTCCACCACAACTTCGTAAGCATTGGAAGTGCCTGTGTTTTGTGCGGTCAGCGTAATGTGAACTAATTGATCAGCATCTGCTTTCGCTTCAGTAATTGCTTTGGTGAACACAATATTGGGTTCGACCACTTTCACATCGACGACGGGCGTGGTTTGCAGCGTGACGCTGTCGGTGGTCACGTCTAAAGTCGCGGTATTGCTTAAAGTATTTGCACTGGCAACAGGAACGCCTTTGTTTCCTACAACATCTAAAACCGTGGCAGTGACATTAATTAAGAACGTATTGTTCGTGAAATCACCGTCTTTAGTCGCTTTCACTGTGCCAAAGTCGAAAATAACGGGGTCGCCACTGCTTGCGCCGCCTGATTTGGTGGGATTTGGTACAGTGCCGTTGAAATCAGCCGTCAGTAAATTGGTGCTGCTGTAATCAGAACTTGCCGCTGCTGTGGTGACAATCGTATGACTCTTGTACTGCATTCCTGCGGGAACAAGGTCTTTCACTTGCAAATTGCTGATGTCTACGCCTTCGGGCACGGTGACTTTTAGGGCATAAGTGACTTCTTCACCAATGGTCACTTCAGCGGGCGTGGTGGTGTTTAACGTAGAGTTTTCGCTAGTGTTGAACAGCGATTTCACAATATCCAACTTTAATACTTCGCCAAAGTTGTAATTAATTGCCGTACTGCCACCGTCTAATTTCACAGCGGTGAAAACGTCATTCCCCAAGGTGCCTGCTGCGGTTGCGCCTGTGCCGAGTTTATCCGTTCCATCGTTAAAATCGGTGGGTTGGGTTTCGGTGATGGTGTAGCTTGCTGGCGGCAAAGCGGCAAATTTATACGCGCCCGTGTTGTCAGTAGTTGCTGTTTGGGTGACAGGAATAACTGTGCCTTCGCCGTTGGTATAAGAACCTGTCAGCGTGACCGTTGTGCCTTCAATCGGGGGTTCGCCTGAGTCTTTAGTCGCATTGTTATTTAAATCGTTGTACACAAAGCCGCTGATTTCAACGGGCTTGAGTTCACCGAAGTTGTAATTAATTGCAGTTTCCCCAGACTTGAGGACTACGCCCGTCACCACATCAACTTTAGTAGTGTTGTCAAAAGCGACTTTAGTGCCTACGGTATTTGCGCCCGTGCCGACAGCATCTTTTCCGTCGTAATAATCGACAGGGAAACCGCCTGCAATTAAAGGCTGCGCTTCGGTCACGCTATAAGTGCCGGGGGCTAAATCATCAAAACTATACAACCCGCCGCCTGCGGTGGTTTTATTAATTAAAACCGCATTGCCACGATAATCTGTGCCTGCCAAAGTGACAGATACGTTGTCAATGCCTGCTTCGCCCGCATCAATTACACCGTCATTATCATTGTCTTCCCACACCTTGCCCGCCAAACTGGTAGCTTTCAGCTCGCCAAAATTATTGGCTGAGGAAATGCTGTCTTTATCCAGCGGCAACACCACATGAATCGTATCGTTATCCACAGCGGGAATGTCAGCGGTACTATTGCCTAATGCGCCATTGGCTTCTGCGCCTGCGGTTTCCTTGCCGTCGTAATACTTGCTGGGGAAAGTGGGTTTATCGGGTTGGGTTTCAGTAATCGTGTAGCCGTTTGCATCGCTGGGGCGCAACAAATCAAATATATAACTGCCATCAGCCGCCGTGGTGGTGGTTAAACTCACCGCATTGCCTAAATGATCCGTTCCCGTCAAAGTTAAGGAAACGTTTTGTAAAGGGTGGTCACCTGCAACAGTGCTG
Organism: Thiotrichaceae bacterium; assembly: GCA_028688145.1. GTDB lineage: Bacteria > Pseudomonadota > Gammaproteobacteria > Beggiatoales > Beggiatoaceae > JAQTYU01. Next base: position 7,465 of record JAQTYU010000010.1, read on the forward strand.
AAAACGGCATTATCATCAATATCTTCGTAAGCAAAACCACTGATTTGATTGGTATGAATCACCAAACTATCAGAGCTGGTTTGTTGCGGTTCATCGCGTTCCCCCGTCACCACATTAGGCAAGGTGGTCGTGTGCGGAACAGTTGCCGTGTTGGTAATTGTGGAATTTACTGCCACTGCGGTCGCATTAGTACCACCCATCGTCTTGATTTGGAAATCGAAAGTTGCAGTTGCGCCCTTATCAATTTGACCACCGCTGTAGCTTAGTTTGCCCGTGGTGGTGTCAAAGTTCGGGGTAAATCCTGTGGGATAATCTGTACCCGCCACACCAAAGTTAATCGTGGTTTTATCAAACTTGGTGGGGTCGAGAATATCTTCAACAACCACTTCGTAAGCGTTAGAAGTGCCCGTGTTTTGCGCGGTCAGAACGATATTTACTAATTGGTCAGCATCGGCTTTGGCTTCAGTGATTGCTTTGGTGAACACAATATTGGGTTCGACCACTTTCACATCGACGACGGGCGTGGTTTGCAGCGTGACGCTGTCGGTGGTCACGTCTAAAGTCGCGGTATTGCTTAAAGTATTTGCACTGGCAACAGGAACGCCTTTGTTTCCTACAACATCTAAAACCGTGGCAGTGACATTGATTAAGAAGGTGTTATTTGTGAAATCGCCGTCTTTAGTCGCTTTCACTGTGCCAAAATCGAAAATTACAGGGTCACCACTGCTTGCGCCGCCTGATTTGGTGGGGCTTGGTACAGTGCCGTTGAAATCAGCCGTCAGTAAATTGGTGCTGCTGTAATCAGAACTTGCCGCCGTTGTGGTGACAAGCGTATGGCTCTTGTACTGCATTCCTGCGGGAACGAGGTCTTTCACTTGCAAATTGCTGATGTCTACGCCTTCGGGCACGGTGACTTTTAAGGCATAAGTGACTTCTTCACCGATGGTAACTTCTGCAGGCGCGTTTGAAGTGGAAGTTTCACTGGTGTTGAACAGCGATTTCACAATATCCAACTTTAACACTTCGCCAAAGTTGTAATTGCTTGCGACGCTGCCACCATCTAGTTTCACATTGGTGAAAACGTCATTCCCCAAAGTGCCTGCTGCGGTTGCGCCTGTGCCGAGTTTGTCTAAACCATCATTGAAATCTATGGGTTGGGTTTCGGTGACGGTATAAGTCGCGGGCGGTAAGGCGGTGAATTTGTACGCGCCTGTAGTATCGGTAGTGACAGTTTGAGTGACAGGAACAACCGTGCCTTCACCATTGGTATAAGAACCCGTCAGCGTGACCGTTGTGCCTTCAATCGGGGGTTCGCCTGAGTCTTTAGTCGCATTGTTATTTAAATCGTTGTACACAAAGCCGCTGATTTCAACGGGCTTGAGTTCACCGAAGTTGTAATTAATTGCAGTTTCCCCAGACTTGAGGACAATATTATTAACCACGTCATCTTTAGTGGTGGTGTTAAAAGCGACTTTAGTGCCTGCGGTATTTGCGCCCGTGCCGACAGCATCTTTCCCGTCGTAATAATCTACGGTGAAACCGCCCGTAATCAAAGGCTGCGCTTCAGTCACGCTGTAAGTACCAGGGGCTAAATCATCAAAACTATACAACCCGCCGCCTGCGGTGGTTTTATTAATTAAAACTGCGTTACCACGATAATCTGTGCCTGCCAAAGTGACGGAGACACCATCAATGCCTACTTCGCCCGCATCAATCACACCATCGTTATCATTATCTTCCCACACCTTGCCTGATAAGTTAGTGGCTTTCAGTTCACCAAAATTGTTGGCGGAGGAAATGCTGTCTTTCCCAGTGGGTAGTTTGACATTGATAATGTCATTGGTTGAAGCGGGTAATGAAGCCGTGCTATTGCCTAATACGCCATTGGTTTCTGCACCCGCCGTTTCTTTGCCGTCGTAATATTTGATAGGCGTAACAGGCTGAGTTTCAGTAATGGTATAACCTGCTGCATCACTGGGGCGTAACAAAGTAAATTTATAACTACCATCAGCGAGGGTGGTGGTGGTTAAATTCACTGCATTGCCTAAATGATCCGTGCCCGTCAATGCCAAGGTCACCCCTGCTAGAGGATGATCGCCCGCGACGGTGCTGAAAACTGCATTATCATCAATGTCTTCATACACAAAACCTGTGACTTGGTTGTCATGAATGGTGATGGTGTGCGGATCGTTTTTGGTTTCACTCTTGCCACCCGCGCCTGCATGACCATCCCACACAATCGTGGCGGTGTTGGTGACGGTGGCTTTTGGCAAAGTCGGGTCTTTAATTTGGGCATCATATTTAATGCGAATATCTTGAACAGCGGTGGTGGAATACTGATCGAGTTTAACCTCAATCGTGGTATCGCCTGCGGTATTGCCTTTGGTAATGACACCGCCCGCTGGGGTTGCGCTGAAAGTTGTGCCACCATCTAAAGACACTTGCACCGTGCCCACTTGCAAAATTAAATCTGAAGTCAGCGGATCGGTGACGATTAAATCAAACGCATCACCACGATCGGCGGTGACTGAGGAATCATTACTGACTGCCACAGTGTAAGTCACGATGTCGCGAGCATCGGCTTTCACCGTGGGGCTGGTTTTGGTAATGATTAATTCAGGTTCAACTACCTTGACGGTGGCAGTATTATTGGGATCGCTCAGTCCGTTTGCAGCCGTAGCATCGGCATCGTTGTCTAAGGATGTGCTTATCGCATTGCCTGCATCAACCGTGGCTTGATAGGTAATTTTGAAGGTTTTGCTGTCAACGGTGTTGGCATTGTCAATCACACTGGGATTAAGAATGCTGGTCGCAGTCAGGGTTAAATTTTGCCCTGCAATGCTGCTGTTAAAACCGCTAATGGTCATGCCGTTAGCATCAGAAACTTGGGCAGAACCTGCGACATACGTCATGCCAGCGGGCAGATGATCCACAATATTTAAACTGTTGGTTGTGCCTTCAAGTATTGTGACATCAAGTTCATAGGTGACCGTGTCGGCAATGGCAGCCTTAGCACTGACAGGATTGTTGACCAGTTTGGTGACGCTGAATGTGTTTGGCGTGGTGAATGGCGTAGTGGTGTTGGTGGTGTAATTATCTGCTCCACTATGTCCTGCATCACCATCACGTTCTTCAGTGATTACCCCATTTAAACTGGTCCAAGTGACGCTGGGCGCATTGTTCACTGTGGTGTTTGGGGTAATGCTATCAACCACTTTCCCTGTCACTTCAATCACTAATTGCTGGCTGTTCGTGCCGTTGCTGTGCCAGAGTAAATCGATGTCGCCTGTGGTGGTTAAAGAATTTCCTGTGAGCGTTAATTCTGAAATGACGTTGCTGCTGGTTGCGCCGTCGCTCACGGTAGCACTGTTCAAGGTCACGCCACTGAGGGTGGCGGGAATCACATCACTTAAATTCAAATCAAAGGCACTGGAGGTACTCGTGCCTGTGTGTGAAATGGTGATTCGATAAGTAACGGTGTCGCCTGCATCAATCGCCGTCGTGGGGGTAATAATGCTTTGAACGATGTCGAGCTTGGGTTCAACCACAGTCACCGTGGTATTGTCGGTTAAAACCTGCGCCGTGCCTGTGCTTGGGTCGGAGGTGGCATTAGTTGTGGGAATTTGATAATCCAGCTCGCCCTGATTGGTTAACACTTTGCCGTTGGTGGTGGCGGTGTTATCGGTGACATAGGCAGTCACTTTGACCAAGAAACTGTTATTGGTGGTGTCATTGTCTGAATTGGTGGTGACTGTGCCGACGGGAATCAGAATTAAATCTTGTCCATCCATACCCGCAACCACATTCACCTGTCCGCCAGCAATCACTCCTGTACCGCTGAAATTCACCGTTTTAATGGGGGTTGTGCCAACGGAAGAACCTGAGGTGATAATTTCATAACTGGTTGGGGTCAAACCTGGGGGTAAATTGTCTTTTAACACCAGATTTTCGGTGACACCTTCAGGCAAGGTGACATGAATATAAAAATCTAAAGGCTCGCCGATTGTCCAAGTGGTTTTGGTTAAATCGAGTTTGTCGATGAGGGGCACGGCAATATCATGAGTCACGGTACTATCGATGAAATAATTATTCAGCGCAGTCGTAGTGGGGCTACCCGAACCATCACGTTCACCTGTGGCCGAACCTGCTGCGCCGGGGGTGACGCTGCCTGTGCCATTCGTGCCGGGTAGGCTGCTATAAACCCCATGTACCGTATTGGAAATCTGTTCACCCGCAGAAACTGTGCCGTTGACTTCGGTGGTGACGGTGACGGTAACGGTCTCTCCTACCCCAATTCTTGGAATGGTGTATTGCAGGTTTTGCCCTGTGGAGGTGTTCACACCCGTGGTCAAAGAGTCGGTAATCGTTTTGAGGGTTAAGTCATTGTCAATTAAATCAGTGAGCAAAACATCATAGGCGGGAGAAACGTTTGCGCCTGTTGCATTGGTGATGGTGAAGGTATAAGTCACCGTGTCTTTACCATCGGTGGGAGTCACTGGAGAGACGGTTTGCGTGATACTTAAAGAGGGTTCAACGACTGTGAGTGACGCATTAATAGAGTCAGCCGAACCAATTGATGATGTAGGTGATGTAGGGGTTGGGGAGGGTAGAGTCGTCTGATCGTTATCAGTATCATCAGCTGCAATAGCATTTTCCCCAGCACCTTTTACCCCGTCACGATTGCTATCTTGAATAGTGCTGATATATCCAGGTTTGCCATCGTTATTCGTATCCGCTAATACAGTGTAGACGTTGTTACGAGATGTACCCGTTACATTGGTATCCCCACCTGTTTTGGTATTGGTAACAACGACTTGAAACTCAATAATGACAAACTCGTTATTAGCATCATTGTCTCCATTCGTGAAGTTGCCCAATTTAAAGAAAATATCATCGCCAGGCACATACGTATCGATATTGCTGGCTGAACTTTTTGATACATTTGCATCAGGTAAAAAGGCTGTTGGAACTGTTGTGCGATCCCCTGTAACTTTTAAGCCTGCAAGTGCATTCAAGGCTGCGTCACTGCTGGAAAATGTACTAGGATTATCCCCCACTACTGCGATTTTTGCCGAACCGTTTATGTACTGTAAACCAGCAGGTAAACGATCCTGAATTTGCAGATTCTTAACCGTGCCTTCATAAAGCGTAGTCACTAAACGATAAGTGACAATTTCACCGATAGCCACTTTTACGGGGGCTGGGGTGTTGGGGGTATCTGCTTCAGAGGTGGCAGCAAGGCTCTTATCAACCAAAGGAAGATAATTTTCACTGGTGACCGTGGTCGCAGTGGCAGCAGCCACATAATCATTTAATCCACCTACGCCATTTGTACCATCCCGTTCCCCATCCGCACTGGCAGGCGTGCCCGCTGTCGAACCTGTGGCATTTCCTGTTGTGCCCGCGCCGGGTAAACTGCTGTAAGTCAAGCTGGCATTGTTATAAATCACTTCGTTGGGAACAACGCTGGTCTTAATATCCGCTGTCAGGGTAATCGTGACGGTTTCGCCCACATTGACGCGGTCAAAGACCAGCACTACTTGTTCATTACCATCTGTGGCATTGCTGTTTAAATCGCTGGGGGTGGTGCTGACTAAAGTTGCGCCGTCGGTTGTGGTGAAGCTTGAATTAGTGTATTTGAGCTGCGAAAGCCCTGGCGTTTTGTCTAAAATATCAGTGACATTCACATCATAAGCAGGTGAGCTGCCTGTATTGGTGAAAGTCAACGTATAAGTAATGGTATCTGTGCCATCAGGTTTGGGAACAATCGTGCTTTGGGTTAAACCTAAAGTTGTAATCACAGGTTCAACGACTTCTACCGTACTGACGTTTGATTTGGTGGTTAAATTGGTGTCGTTATTCACAAACACGGTAAAGGTATTGTCGCGCACCGTCGGCGTTGCTGTGCCAGTCGCATTATTATAAGCTTGGTTAGCGGTTTCATTCGTCACTAACACATTGAATTCGATAACAACGTATTCTTTACCCGAGTTTAAACCCGAGTTAGCAATATTCCCCAAGGTAAAATAAACATCAGTCGCCGTGTCTGTGGTGGTGATGCCTGTGGGCGCGGTGGCGACAATATTCGCTGAAGGAATCGCCACTGTCGGGGTATAAGCCGTAGTGACATTGGTGACAATCGCAGTGCTTAAAGTCGCATCGGTCAGGGTGATATTGTTGGTTGCCGAGTCATTGATAAACGCAATTTTTGCCGTGCCATCGTTCAGGAATTTCAAGCCTGCGGGTAAATTTTCTTGAATCGACACATTGCTCAATGAACCTTCAGGCAAATAGGTGAGCAAGCGATAACGCACCACTTCGCCAATCGTGGCTTTTACATTGCCAATATGATCGTTAGTTTCAGGATTGGAGGTTTCAACTGTAACCCCAGTTTGCAAACTGCTTTGATAACTGGCAACCCCTAAACTATCGATGTAAGTCAGTTCTTGGGTGGTGTCCAGTGCATCTAAAGTATTGGTATTGGTTGCGGTGTCATTCGTGCCCGCTTCCGAAGTTTTAATAATCACTTTTTCGGGTTTTAACGAAGTGATTTTGACCACGGCATCATCGCTAACGAGGTAATCATCAACTGCATCCCCGCCCCCTGTACGCTCTCTATCAACATCTTCTACAAAGCTGGAGCGATTCGTTTGCGTGCCGTCTAAACTTGTCCATGTCGCTTGGGCTGCATTCACCACCAGTTGTTTTGGGGTGACGTTATTATCCAAACGCCCCGTGATTGTAATAGTGATTTCGCGCCCTTGGGGCAAATCAAATGGGGTGGTGGTTTTGACAATGCCGCCATATTGATTTCCCGATTTCAACACGCTGTCTGTCAAAGTAAAGGGATTCGAGCCTAAGGTGAATGTCCCTGCACTGTCGGTGACCGCAGTAATACTCGCGCCATAGAAATAATCAATCGGCAAGGAGTCAGTCACATTGACTTCGTAAGCATCGGGGTCTGTGGTATTGGGATGTTTCACTGTGATGGTGTAAACCACGTAGTCGCCCGCATCGCCTTCTGTAACGGGGTTGTTATCTGTGCCCAGCGTGCTTTGTACTTTGACATCTTTGGTGATGCCCACCACGGGTTCAATCACCGCGATGTTGGCAGCAGACACCGTAGGGGTGTCCACATCGCGGGTGGTAAGTCCCGTATTAATGTTGGTTTTAGTGGGTGTACCCGTGCTCAGGGTAAAATCTAAAGGATTATTATTGGTGCTTGTCGATTGCGGGCTGTTCAGTAGCAGAACGTGGTAATCGCCCATTGGCAAACCTGAAAAGCTAAAATTGCCGTTAGCATCAGAGGTCGTCGCATAATAAATATCATCGGTCGTGTTATAGAGACCGTCAGCACCTTTGAAGAACAGTTCTACGGGCATCCCCGCATAACCTTGTTCTGTGCCATCCTTACTGGCGTTTCCATTCGTATCTCGCCAAATAATTCCGCTGGCACTTCCTGTCCCTTGATAGCCAAAATCTCTGTCGGCGAGACGTTGCTGTCCTGTCAAGGTAAACGTCGAGTTTTGAATCGTGGGGGTGGTCAGGGTCATGCCATAAGGGGCAGTGCCAACACTGATTTGGTAGGGTCCATCAGGAAGCCCCGAAAAATCATAATGTCCACCCGTGGTATTGGTCGGTGTATCTGTAACGGTGGTGAAGGTTTGATTATCAGCTGTGGTGCTTAAATCTTTATCAGGACCGCCCCACAGAAGCGTGACGGTAACACCGGGTAAACCGGGTTCATTCGCATCTTGCTTGCCATCGCCATTCAAGTCATTCCAAACGTAATCCCCAACCGCATTGCCGCCCGCAAAACCAAAATCAGCAGTTCCATTGGTCAATGTGCCTACTGTGCCGCCTGTCAAACCTGAAATAGCGATGACATTGCCCGCTGCCGTGGTAATCCCTGAGGAAGGATTGGTGGTCGCGTTATAAGTGCCGACATTGCTCACACTGACTTTGTAATTACCATCAGGCAAGTTGCTGAATTTATACAGCCCGTTTTCATCGGTGTAGGTGGTGTAATAACGGTCATCGGTATTATTGAATGTGCCATTACTGCCTGCCCATTGCAATTTTACTTCAACATTGGCAAGCCCTGTTTCATTGACATCTTTAACGCCGTCTTTATTGCTGTCTGCCCAAACTAAATCACCAATGCTGTTAGTGGCTGCTTTAAACCCAAAGTCTGCGGTATCTACCACTTGTCCTGGGGTAAGCGTGTAGTTCAGACTGGTGGCTGTGGAACTGGTCGAGGTGACAGTTGCCGTATCGACGGTGACGGTGTATTGCCCTTCGAGTAAATTATTAAATTGGTATTTGCCTGTACTGTCGGTTACGGCGACATAGCTGCGATCATCTGCGGTGTTAAAAGTATTATCCAAGCCCGCCCATTTCAGGGTGACGTTCGCATTGACAATACCGGTGTCTCCCGCCGTGTACGAGTTGCTAGCGTCCACATCTTGGTAAACCATGTCCCCAATTTTGCCCGTGCCTGAAATCGTAATTGCACTGGTATAACCGAAGTCTGCGTCAACCACATGCGCCGTGCTGTCAAAAATCTTCACTTCACGATAAGCTAAAGTTAAATCAGCAACAAAGGTTGTCGTGCCTGGGTTATATTTACCTGTGCCTGCGGACACTGACCAGCTTAAAGGAATGGTGCTGGGGTCTACAGAAACCCGATACATCTGCCCACCCAGTAAATTACCTTTCAAACCGTCGAATAAATAATTTCCATTGGCATCGGTACTGGTGATGCGGCTACTTAACACCGTTGTTCCATCAGCAGCCATCTGCTCTAAAATGACGGTGACACCCGCCATGCCCGCTTCGCCAGCATCTTGCGTGCCGTCAGCATCTTTGTCATACCACACCGTATCGCCAATGCTTGCGCCATAGCTGATGGGATCAACACTGCCGGGGGGAATGTAATTGCCCTTATAACCAAAATCAGCGGTTAAATTATCAGCGGTTAAATTTAGTAACAAGGGAACCGTCGTGGGTGTGGTTCTGCCTGCTTGCAAAGCAGAAGGCAATTCTGACGTGGTGACAGCAACGCTATAATTACCAGCATTTAAACCATAGAATTGGTAATGTCCGACACTGTCGGTTTTGGTGACGTAATCAACATTGTCGCCCGTGGTTGCGAGATTATTATCTGGACCACCCCACGTTGCGGTAACGGTGACGTTGGGAAGTCCGCTGTCAGTGCCGCCATAGGTTTTGTTGTCATCAGAATCGAAATAAACCAAATCCCCTAACGAATACGTACCTTTATAACCAAAAGCCACGGTCGTATTATCACCCACCACCAAACTAACCGTTTGTTCACCATTGGGATTAATCGCATTGGTGGTCATATTGAAGTTAGGTACGCTAACTTTGTATGAACCTGAGGGCATATTATTAAAAACGTAATTTCCTGAAGCAGGACTGAATACGTTGTAGGTGACATCGTCCGTGCCCCCAAACCCATCACCATTTTTATCCCAAATTACGGTAATCGGCACGTTTGAAATACGACCTTCTGCGCCATTCACTGTGGTGCTGGCATCTGCATCATTCCAAACCGTGACGTTTAAAGTCGCGCTACCCACCAGCGGAATATCTTTGGTGAGTAAATTATCCCCAAAGGCGGCGGAGAATGGCGCGGGTAATCCCGTCGTGCCCAGTTTTAAACCTGCAGGAATGGTGGCTGCGTCAACGGTGACTTGATAATTACCACTGGGTACACCTGTGAATTTGTATTTGCCACTCGCGTCGGTGGTGGTGGTGAAGACGACGTTATCAATATTTTTACTGGGGTCGGTGGTGCTGATAATGTTGTCAGCCCCCGCCCACGTTAATTTTACGGTGACATTGGGAATGCCGAGTTCACTGCCATCTTGTGTACCATTGGCATTGCTATCGACATAGACCGTGTCCCCAACCGTGATATAACTGCCCACGGTGTTTTGTGGGGTATAAATTGAGAAGTCGATATTTGGCTTACTGTTTGCGCCAATTTCAAAATATTGTGAGGCAACCGCCGTGTTGCTTTCGTCATAACCGCTGACGATATATTTACCCGCTGGTAAATGGTCGTAGCTGTAATTGCCGCTAGCATCGCTGGTTAAGGTGAATTTTAAATCATCAGGCGAACCGAAGACGGTATCTAAACCTGCCCAAGTAATATTCACTTTGCCGCTGGGAACGCCTTGTTCAGCCGTGACTTTGGTGTCTAAGAAATCATTGCCCGTGCTGTTGCCGCCAAAAGGCAAAGTGACCGCGATTAAATTGCGCCCATTCAGCCCCGAGCCATCTTTATCATTAGTGCTGGTATACGTTGCAGCGTCGGTTTCACCGACTAAATAATTGCCGGGCGCGCGCCCTGCAAAACTGTAATTCCCATTCGCATCGGTTGTAGTCGTGGCAACAGCGGTGGTTTCGCCCGCGTCTAAAATTCCGTTGGCATTGGTGTCGGCGTAAAGCTTAATCGTGACCCCAGAAATTCCATTTTCAGGCTCAGTAATATTGCCGTTGGCATCGACATCGAAGCGCACTTGTCCACTGATTGCGGTGGTGCTGGCAGTTTGTGCGGTGTCAAAGAAATCATTGCCCGTATTATCCGTTGCAGAAGCCAGATTCACTGCAATTTGATTCAAGGTATTATTGCGAATGCCGTCTAAATCATTGGTGCTGCTGTAAGTTGCAGGGTCAGTTTCGACAACGACATATTTACCTGGGCTGACATTTAAAAAAGCATAGCTGCCATCCGCAGCTGTGGTGGTGCTTGCCAGCGGGCTACCAATCGGTTTACCCGTGCTGTCATCGCGATACAAGGCAACTGTCACCGAGCCAATGCCAACTTCCGCACCATTTACGCCCCCATTGGCATCCGCATCGTTATAAACTGTGCCGCGAATTGCCGCAGGTAAATTGCCTGCAAGATTGGTGTCCAGAAAATCGTTTTTGACGCTGTCTTGCCCTTTCACCAAATTAACGGAAATTTGATTGTCATTGCGCGCATCAGCATCCATCGTGCTGCTGTAGTTGCTTGGGTTAGTTTCAACAAGCACATAATTGCCGACAGGTTTTGAGGCGAAGCTATAATTTCCGCTACCGTTGGTGGTGGTGGTGGCAAGCACTGCGCCCGTGCGATTTCCTAAAGCATCGGCGGCATATAAATCGATGGTGACTCCAGAAATGCCTGTTTCCGTGCTGTCATACATATCACCGTCAGCATCAGTGTCATTGCGCACTTGCCCTGAAATATTTTGAGTAACACCGACCACGCTGGCATTGGTGTCTAAGAAATCATTGTTTGAACTGGTGCTGCCTTTGGCGAGCCTGACTGCAATTTGATTGAGCGTATTTGCACCCGAACCATCGCTGTCATTGGTGGTGGTGTAAGTTGCAGGGTCAGTTTCGACCACGGCATAATTGGCAGGTGCGAGATTGGTGAAAGCGTAATAGCCCGAACTATCGGTGGTCGTGGTGGCGAGCGCGCTACCAATGGGTTTGCCTGAAGTATCGGCGAAATATAGGCTCAGACTGACCGAGGCAATACCTGGGTCAGACACCGTGCTCATTAAACCATCCGCATTCACATCATTGCGAACTTGCCCACGAATTGCGCCTAAGCCTTTAACCGTGTCTTTGTCGGTGTCTAAACCCACGCCGCCGCCGATTAAATAATTCCCGCGCATCCCAAAATCTTGGGTTAAATTGCTGCCGCCTGAAGCAATGGTCACGCTGTTGCTGGTAGAATTGGTGGCAGTGAATCCACTGGGCACAGTGACCGTGACTTTATAAGTGTCAGGCATGATGCCTTTGAAACTATAAATGCCTGTGTCATCAGTGACGGTGGTGTAATTCAAATCGTCAGCCGTGCCAAAAGTATTGTCAGCTCCTGCATCGGTCAAAGTCACGGTGATGCCTGACAAAGCAGGTTCGTTCGCGTCAATTGCCCCATTGGCATTGGCATCTAACCAAACCGTGTCGCCAATGGTGGCATAATTACCGACGGTATTTTTAACGTGTTTCCCAGCGGCATCGCTGAAAGTAACGGGGAAATCAACCGCACTGTTATAAACGCCGCCCGCCACCGTGACATCTTGCGTGCTATAAACGCTGTTATCCGCATTTAACACGCTGACCCGATATTTGCCGCCCGGAATATCGGAAAGCTTGTAATTACCACTGCTATCGGTGGTCACGGTGATGACGGAATTATCACTGCTGGTGCTTAAATTACCGTCTAAGCCTGCCCATTCAATTTTAACTTTGGCATTAGCAACGCCCAATTCGCCCGCGTCTTTCGTAGCATTTTTATTGATGTCAAACCAAACGGTGTCGCCTAAACTGCTGGTTGCAATCGCGCCAAAATCTTTATCGGTGAGATTTTGCCCTGCAATCAAATCAAGCGTGTAAGACTTTGCTCCGGGCGTGCCCACGGTTAATCCAAAATTGGTACTGAGAGCAGTGTCATCCACTGCAACTTTATATTTTCCCGCAGGCAACCCGGTGAAATGGTAAATCCCATCAGCGGTGGTTGCGGTGGTGTAAACTTGATTATCCGCAGTCGTGGTTAAATCACCATCTGCACCCGCCCAAGTTAAGGTAACAGGAACACCGACTAAACCAGGTTCACCCGCATCTTGTACCCCATCTTTATCCACATCAAACCACACACGGTCGCCTAACATCCCGCTGCCTTGTAACCATGTGAGTTTGGCAGAGTTGTTCAGGGTCGTGCCTTGTTGATTACCTGGGGTGTCTAATACCATCGCGGTGTAACGAATGGTCACTGTTTCATTATTACTATTGTCACGGCTGGGATTCAGAATTGTCCCTAAATCAAACAAAATTTGCTGATTACTGGTTTTGCCATCGCCCGTAATCGATAAGCCATTGTTCAATTGGGTCAGGTCTAATAAGGTGCCCAAACCATTGGTAATTTGATTGCCTGGTGAACCACTGGTGGTGACACTGTCAATGCTGACAAAGCCTAAACCTAAATCTAAAGTATCTAAAACACGGGCATTCAGCGCAGTACCTTCTGCTAATTTCACCACTAAATCATAAGTGACTTTTTCACCAATAACTGCTTGAGTAGTCGCAGTATTATTTGTTCCCGTAATTTCCGTACTGACTAGATTCTTGGCTAACTCGGCGGTCGTGCCTGATGCATTGTTTTGTACGGTGAAACTGTCATTGCTTTGTAAATCAGGATAATTGCGTTCGCCCGTTTGCGTGCCACTTAAACTGCTGTAATCGGTGACTTGCACGGTGTTGGTGATTTTTTCACCCGCGATTAAGTTCTGGCTAACGCCTGTCACTTCCAAAGTCAGGGTAAAGGTCGCAGTCGCACCTTGAGCAAATTGGGCAGCTTTATAATAAACCGTGTGTCCTGTCGCATCATAGGTTGCGGTGAATGGCGAACCCGTCGAAACCCGTACCACTTTGGCATCAGCCGCATTAAACTTGGTGGGGTCGATAACATCTTGAATCACTACATCAAAGGCATCAGAATTGCCCGTGTTGGTGACAGTGAGCGTGACATTAATCGTATCCTGCGCGTCGGCGCGGGTTTGAGTAATATCTTTGGTAATCGTCAGTTGTGGTTCGATAATCTTGGCGGTGACGGTGTTAGAAGTCACGGGCGCAGTGGCATCCGTAGGCACGTCAATCGTGGCGGTATTTTTCAGCTCTTTGTCTTTGACATTATCAATGCGATCGACCACTTGCGCTTGATATTGAACCACAAAATAATTGTCATTATTTTTAGCAGCGGTGTCGCTGGTGGTGGCGGGTAAAACTATATCTCCGAAAAATACCGTGAAAGCCTCGCCATCTTTCGTGCCGCCCGAATATTTCAGCGAATCCCCATCTGCCAAAGTGCTAAGGGATGAGTCACCCAGTTTGATACCTTGAATTGTGCCAGTGAAATCACTGTAACCTGTAATGCCTGTGGTTACCAATTTCACCGAATTCGGTACTAAAATCATGCCTGAGGGCATTAAATCTTTCACCACTAAACTGGGGACATCACCCTCGGGCAAACGCACAGTGAGTTGATAAGTCGCAATTTCCCCAATCGCCAAGGGTTCAGCTTCCCCTGTGACCACGTTAGTCAAGGGGTCGGTAGTAATCACGCCACCGCTGCTGCCCGCCGTGGTGGAGCTGTCGCTGCTGGTGATTTTTTTCGAGACGATGCTCGGGCTTGAAATCACGGTTTCAGCTTTGTCTTTCCAGTTGGGATTATCCTGTCCTGCGGTTAAATCTTTGCCGTTTTCATGGGCAGAATATTCGAGCAACTCTGCGGTGTTATCAATCACTGTGGCGGGCGGAATCGTGGCACTAACTTTCAAGTCATAGGTGATAACCACCACGTTAGAACCTGAAGTCGTTTTAGCCCCCGTATTGTCGTAACCCGCATCTAATGCGCCATTGGCTTGGTTTGTCCCTAAGTCAGTAATCCGAATCCCTTCACCGAACAAATTGCCCGTGAAGTTCAAAACTGTTCCATCACCCGTTTTAACGACCACATTCGCGCCATTTGCCCCGATACCCGTTAAATCAAAGCCTTTTTGCAAAGTATCTTTAATCAACATATCGTGGGCAGCTTGACCGCCCGTATTTTCAAGTGTGATGGCAAACTTGACGATGTCGCCTGCATCCAAGCCTGAAACGTCGTTATTGACAGCCACTTGATTGGCAGGTGCGGCAGCATGAATCAAATCACTGGTGATAATCCCTGTGAATGAGCTGCCCAAAGTACCTGCTGCACCGAAATTATCTTGCCCACCCACAGAAGGCGTAAAGTGACCACTGGTGCTGGTGGTTGCCACCACACCTTTTGAAACTTTGATGTCAGGTTCAACAACCAGAATTTGTACAATTTTGGAGGTGCTGGTGCTGTCAGATTTAGTGTTGCCGTAAGAAGCTTCTGCTTGGTTCGTTAAGAAAAAGCCATCATGCGCGAAAGCTTCGTCCGTGGCTTCCACCGTGATCAACACGTCAATCGTCATGCTTTGGGTGGGATTGGTGTCAAACTTCCCAAAATCTAAAGAAACTGTGTTTTGATTGGTATTTTGAGTAATGGAAGGGACTGTTGTATCCGAATGAAAGTCGGGGCTGGTTTTAATAATGTGATATTGATCACTGGGACCATAAGTGATCGCATTCGCAACAGGTAACGCGCTTGCAGAGTCATAAACGCCTGCGACATAAGGCTTAATGCTTGAGGTATCTAAGGGCTGTTTGTTTAAATCAAACACAGGTAAGGGCAAGTAATCGGTCAACTTCATGCCTTCGGTATCAGCGGCGGGCATGGTCAAGGTTAAACGATAGGTGACTAAGTCCCCAGCAGTAATCCGAGGCGGCAAATCATAATTCGTTTGTCCATTAATCGCGTAAATATTTTTGGCTAATTCTGGCGCAGGAATGCTCAGTTCTGCCGCGCTGGTATCGGCTTCAAATGCAGTTTGAGTGGGATTTTTAGTGGTGTCATGGGCGGCATTGCCATCAGCAACGTCATTGGCTTGCAGCGCGAGCGCGGTATAAGTCCCATCCGTGTTTAATAAATTGCCCTTCACTTCGACGTTATTATTTAATTTATCGAGCGTGTCAACGCTGGCATCGCCCGTATAGCCCGCATCTAAATGCACATCACTGAATTGTTCTTGAACCACGGTGCGATATTTAATTGTTACCGTAGTTCCGGGGGCAATACTGGTTTCATTTGGCGACAAAAGGGTGTTTTCATTACCGCGTAATGAACCATCCGTAATGCCTTGCGCTTGTAATTCTGCGGAAACATCAAAAACTAAAGTGGTTGAACCGTCTTTAGGATTTGGATTTGAAGTGGGATTATACGTGCCCACCGCGCCTGTGGTGGCGTTACGAATGCCATCAGCCTGCGCATTCACCGTCCCTGCAAAATGATTGGTTGCCAAGCTCCCAAAAGATACTTCGCCTGCCGTCGAATTACTGACCGCAGTAGTCGTATGATTGGTAAACGAACCGCCCCCAAAAGCTACGGTTGTTCCCACAGCCACGCTAGATTTAGGCGCGTTGATGGTAATTGTTGGCGTGAAACTGGTGTCAAAACGTTGTCCGTCTGAAAATTTATCGGTGACAACAATATTATTTAAAGCAAAATAATCAGAGACTTGAATATCTAAACTGTATTCAACGGTTTTCCCGGGCAGCAGGGTTTTATCGGCTTCAACCACTGCCGCGCCTTTCTGAATCGCGACTGAACGATCGTTTAAAACGGCAGTCGCCGTGGCAGGCGTGCCGCTCACGGTGGGATTGTGCGTGCCTGTCACTGCGTCATAATCGGCTGAAGATAAATAAGTGGCTGTGACAGGTCCTACCGTATTGGTAGAAATCACATCGTCACCCGTTTTGGGATCAATTACGGGGTGAGTTTGTGGAGGATTTACGGTATTGACGGTGTAATCTTGTTCATTATATTCAGGGACATAAAAATCATAAGTAATGGTGATGTCATTACCGATTTTGCCTTGTGGCGGGGTATTTAGTTGTAATTTAAGAAGATTTTGCTCGCCCGTGCCTTGGGGCGCAACAGTCGATGGGGTATTAATTAAAGTGTAGGGAATTGCCGCGCCTAAACTGTCTTTAACCTGTAAATTGCCTTGATAAATAATATTGTCGGGCAACACATCAGGAATCACTAAATTCGTCAGGTCAACTAAATTCGCAATATCGACGTTAATCGTGTAACTACGCACGAAGTTTTTACCCGTGGCAGTTTCTCCCTCGGGCGCATTCACCACTTTTGAAGTGGTCAGGATTTTGGGCGTAATCGAGCTGGTACTGGTTGCACCGACTAAGGGCGTGTCACTACCAGGATTATCTAAAGGATCAACCCCAAAGCGAAAACCACCCGTCACTTCAAAAGGCATCGCAACATCTGGAATTGAACCTGTGGGATGTAAGGTAGTGCCAGGAACTAAAGCGGGGAAGGGATTTTCAATCTTATCGGTTTCTTCTAACACATTACCTTTGAAGACAATTTCAGCATTGGGCTGATTGGGCACAAAGCTCCCGAAAGGCAATTGCACTAAATACCATTTGTCGCCAATGTTTGGGGTATTAGAAACCGCATCGCCAGGTGTGGTAAACGGCGCGCCATAAGGATGTTGAGCAACCACAGCCCCCGCACTGTCTACCCAACGCGTGCCATCCCAAGTTCCAACCACTTTCCACAATGACGCATCTAAAGCCGTATCAAAATAGGTCGGCGAGCCAACTTTTACGCCCGCAGGAATGCGTAAATCAAAGAAAGGACCATACCCAACTTCAGTATTTACCGATGAGGTGTTGTCGAAAACAACTTTAAAATCAAAGCTCTCATTCAACATATTGGTGGCAGGTAAACTTAAAGTTGCCGTCGCGGTGGGCGCGAGTAACACTTCAACAGGCGTACTTAAAGTTTGGGTGTGAATTGCACCCGTTTCTTGTTCGAGCTGC
This sequence comes from Thiotrichaceae bacterium, assembly GCA_028688145.1. GTDB lineage: Bacteria > Pseudomonadota > Gammaproteobacteria > Beggiatoales > Beggiatoaceae > JAQTYU01. The sequence continues at coordinate 24,952 of JAQTYU010000010.1, forward strand.
CAATTGCCGCCTAAATCTTTACTGCCCGTTTGGTCAGTCGAAGCCGCAACCTGTGCGCCTGTCAACGCGCTCAATTCCTGGGTAAATTCAACCCCAACATCTGTCGCGGCAACATTACAACCATAAAGCAGAATATCTGCGCCTTGGCTTAAACCCAGTTTCCAAGTGCTCACGGTTTGCGTAACTTGGGTATTGCCTTCCAAGGCTTTTAAATCAAAGGTATTTGTTCCCAGTTGCAAACTGCCATCGGTGGCGTGGGAAAGAATATGCACTGCATCGACTTTATGCGTGGCTTTGTCATAAGCCGCTAAAGTATCAGAGATTTCTTGTACCGCATCATTACTGTGCCCAATCACCACAACTTTCAAATCAATGCCTTCAGGATTTTGATTTTGATAAGCATCGACTAAATTTTGATAATTACGAATGCCCGCATCGACAAACACAATTTCGATACGTTTCGGTTCAGCCGTGGAGGTTAGCGTGGTGGGAGTATTCAGGACATCGGCGGGCGGTTCAGTGACTGCGGTTTTATCAGAAGCGGGGAGAGCTATGTCCGTCGGGGCTGTTGTTGCCGCGAGTGTCGGCGAGAATGTTGTATGCAAATCGCTAAGTGTGCTGTCGTGCGTGGTGTCAGCGGGCGGAGTATCTAGTGCTGCGACCAGAGGATTCGCACTGAATAAGACACGTTCTTCTAAACGTTCAAACAGAGGGGCATACGTGGATTTAGCCGCAGCGGGCAACACGGTCGTTTTAGAAGGCTTTTTCATGGCGAATACCTATGGTGATAGATACTCCACTAAATTGGTACATGTTTAATGCGAGGGACTAAATCCTACCAGACCTAGCAGAGTCTTTAAAGTCAACTAATAATCTTGAATTATCAGTTATTTAAATCGGTTATGTAGGGGTAAACTCAACAACGCAGTGAGATTAAATACCTGTGGCGAGACATACCCAGTATCTATCCATCGCAAACTTTGAAGAGAAAATTGCTTCTGAAAAAAGCTAATTTAGTTTGGATGAAGGAAAAACAATAGCTGATTTTATGCAAGGCTTATGCCTGTGAACATAAAAATAGTCGTTCTGGAAGAGCTAATAGGCTAATTATTAGCAGGCAGGGTGATGCAAGACAATTGCAATTGCCATGCGTTAGAATATCCCCATGCCATCCAACTTTAATTTCCATATTTTATTGATAATATATGGAAAATATAACTTCAAATCGGGAGTATTTTTGAACTAAATCTACACTCGGTACTGTCCGCAAAATTTAATCCAATTCATTTTTCAAATATGTAATTATTTGAAATACGGTATTTTTTTAACGACTAACGGTAGGTTATTAACTTGTGATTATATATTAGATAACCAATGGTTTTGTAGTAAAATTTATTTTATCAGTAGTGCTAACTATAGTAATACCTAATCAATTATTGGGATTGATTAAGAGTTATGCAGTTGAATTTAAGGGATTATAAGGTTTTTTAAATTAATATGTTATTAATTCAACGGCGTAACTCCTAATTGACAAAGAAATCTATATCCCATATTAATTATATTGAAATAGAGCGATTGCGAACTCGCAGTTCTAACTCTTTCCGCATTGCGCCCTGCTTCATTTAATCGACGTTCAAACATTCTCATTTCGGATCATCCTGTTTAATCTGAATTTCCCCCAGCAAATTCGCAATAATGCGATATTGTGGTAATTGCGCCTCGTTTCCCGAAGTTTTTGCACGCAAAGTCAACGTAAATGGGGTCATTTCGCCACTGGAAAGGATTAAGATTTGAGGACGATTTTTCTCTTTTTCATTTTTAGTATTTTTATCGTTGGAAGGCAGCAATTTCAAGCTTTCCCCGTCCAATTCCAAACTCGCTTCCATCGATTCTGGGAAACTACGCGGGTGCAAAGTATCATCGCGCTTGCTAAAACGTGTCCATTCGGGCGGTGACAAGGTGAAAAACTCATAACCCGTGGGCTGAAAACGTACCCCATATTCTTTAGTTTGCAAAATCGCCTCTTCACGCGCCAACTGCAACACGGCTTGCACCCGCCGCGCTTCTTGCGAGAGCACCCGCGCCTGTCCCCCGTCGCCCAATTTCAAGCTGGCAAAGCTTAAAATAATGCCCATCAATAAGACGACGACTAAGACTTCAAGCAGGGTAAAGCCTGAATTTTTACGCATAAGCTGCATTAAAATCTTAATGGTAAATTAAATTAGGCGGTGGCTTCAAAATGCCCTGCAATTCAAATTTTCCTGAAAACAGTGCGGCTAAATCAATAATCGGCACTGCTAACTCATTATATTTGATGCAAGAAATTGAAAACGGCTGCCAATAACATTGCGATTCGGGCAATTCACAGGCATCTTCATCGCTGACATAAATCGTGGTGGGAGTGGTCGCCAAGCGCAAACCCGCATAGTGCAAAGGTTCTGTGGGGCTGAATTGATAAACCCCAATGCCCACCACATCATGGTGCGAATGAATGATTTTTTGTCCCGCCAATAAACTGGGCATGTCGAGCACGGGCAAAATGCGGTCTTGCATCATCACCACTTCACTACAATAATGGGGCGTAGTCGGTATATCAAATAACATGGGAGAAATAATCACTTGCGACATTTCGTGCAAGCCCACAGCCGCATATAATTCCGCGCCAAAATCGAGTAACCATGCCCGCGTTGTTTTTTTATCATCCATATTTTCCCCAACCTCTGAATAGTTTTTTTAAATATTTAAGATTTCTACAAGCGGATTCTGCTTTAATTCCTGCACCGCCTTTAAGCCTGCTAAAAATATTCATAAATAGAATGCTCACATAGATAACAGATTCATTTATGAAGAATTTTAATTTTAGCATCAAACGCAAGTGTTGCCCACGCGCTTTCGTTTATAATAGCCCGTTTTAAAATCAGTGCAGTTTATAGCACGACTCCTACTTTTTTCGGATTTTTATCACTGAAACACACACTCACAGGATACATCAATGCGAATTACCATCTTTGGTTCAGGTTACGTGGGCTTGGTGACAGGCACTTGTCTAGCAGAAGTCGGCAACTCGGTGATGTGTGTCGATGTTAATGCGGCAAAAATCGCGCAGTTACAGCAAGGTAAAACCCCCATCTACGAACCAGGATTAGAAGAACTGCTGAACAAGAATCTTGCCGCAGGACGTTTGCAATTTACAACTGATATGCAGCTTGCGGTGGATTTTGGGGAAATTCAGTGTATTGCAGTGGGCACGCCGCCTGATGAAGATGGTTCGGCAGATTTGCAATACGTCATCAGCGTTGCACAAACCATCGGGCAATATGCAACTGAATATAAACTGATTATGGATAAATCCACCGTTCCTGTGGGCACAGCAGAAAAAGTTCGCCAAGCGGTGCAAGCGGAATTAAATGCACGCGGGGTTTCCTGTGAGTTTGATGTAGTTTCCAATCCCGAATTTTTGAAAGAAGGCGCGGCAATTGATGATTTTATGCGCCCCGACCGTATTATTGTCGGCACAGACAATGCGCGTCCTTCCGAATTAATGCGTGAATTGTACGCGCCGTTCAATCGTAATCATGACAAATTGATTGTGATGGATATTCATTCCGCAGAACTGACCAAATATGCGGCGAATGCAATGCTGGCCACGAAAATCAGTTTTATGAATGAAATGGCGGCGCTTGCGGAACGTGTCGGCGCGGATATTGAACAAGTGCGGATTGGGATTGGTTCTGACCCGCGCATCGGCTTTGATTTTATCTATCCCGGTTGTGGTTATGGTGGCTCTTGTTTCCCGAAAGATGTGCAGGCTTTGGAACGCACCGCCAATCAAGTCGGTTTACAAGCACGAATTTTACAAGCGGTGGAAGCAGTGAATTATCAACAGCGTCACCTGCTTTTCGATAAGATTTACCAACATTTTCGCCAAGATATTCGCGGCAAATGTTTTGCGATGTGGGGTTTGGCGTTTAAACCGAATACGGATGACATGCGTGAAGCACCGAGTCGGGTGATTTTGGAAGCCTTGTGGGCGCAAGGGGCGCGGGTGCAGGTTTATGACCCGCAGGCAATGGCAGAAGCGACGCGGCTTTATGGCAAACGCGATGATTTAATTCTGTGTGATACGCCAGAGGCGGCGGTGAAAAATGCGGACGCGCTGATTATTGTCACCGAATGGCGTTTGTTCTGTAGCCCTGATTTCCCTTATCTAAAGTCACAACTCAAACAGCCCTTAATTTTTGATGGGCGTAATTTGTATGAACCTCGGAAATTGCAAAAATTAGGGTTTACGTATTATGCGATTGGGCGAGGGGAGCGGTTGCCTGCTTGATTGAGATAGTTTAAGTAGAAACTCTCGTTCCCACGCGCCTGCGTCAATCTTGAGTTAAGCGTGATTGAGAACTGGCAGAGCTACGAGCACTGCCAGTTCTTATATCCCCGTATTATACGAGAATACGAGTGCGTAGCTTGGGTTGCCTATAGCAACCCAACGAAAATGCGGCTGAACCACCATTTACACAATTAAAACAGATCAATATTCACATCAATATTTGAACAATGGGCTAGATAGATTAAAACCCCTCCTGCCAGGATGAACAGTTCAGGAGAACTGCTAAAGATAACCGCTTATTCACTGAAGCCGTTCTATACCGTTTTATCGTAGCGGTATTCCTTGGAGAGACTTATCTGAACGTTTTAGATATTTCCGTGTGGTGCACACCCGTTTCACTCGTTGGTCTAAAAAATGGAGATGAGTTACCCCCTTAAAGAGAACTTCTTTTGCAAGTTGAAGCAGAGCGATAGCCACTTGATATGACAAACGTTCCGTTCATTTCTTGAGCGGTATTTACTGGGCTTCTACTCTCAATTCTTTTGGATTAATATCTCTCTCTTTACTATTTAATGACACTCCCTAACTTGGCAAACGGTTCAACACAATATTGTGCTTGAGAAACAGGATGAAACCTACTGGATAAATGCCATCTTCAAAAGCTTATGGACAAGTTCCAAACAAGCCAATGTGTTGTATATGGATATTTCTAGGGGATATTATTATGCATCATCAAAAAATCATCTGTCCTTCAATTTATCTGATCTCAATCCTATCAATCATCCCAGCAACCCTAAGATTTTTTATGTAATAGGTGAAAACAGGACGATTTATCAAACTGTGGACGGAGGACATACGTTCACAGCATTGCCTAGTTTCACTGCTGGAATATCCAAATTATGCCGCAAACGATTTTGATTCTGTTATCGCAGTCACCCGCACATACGCTAACCACCATAAGTAATCAGAACACGCCTTTAGTTTTGAAAATAGAATAAGATTGATTTGAGAAATGAAGGAATGCGGAGCGTTACATCATCACCCGCATTCCGCGCTACGCTGTCCAAGCTTAAAACCGCAACACTTCCCCTTCTCGCAACACCGTCACTTCAACCCGCCGATTTTGTAAACGTCCAACTTCGCTATGATTCGTCGCAATCGGGCGAGTTTCCCCATAACCTTTGGCAATAATGCGTTTCGGCGAAATACCGCGCTGAATCAAGGCGGTTCGCAGTTGTTCAGCCCGCTTTTGGGACATTTTTAAATTGAAACGCTCCCCGCCCGTGTTATCGGTGTACACTTCAATCACCGCATTACGACGTGGATATTGTTTCAACAGATTGGTAATTTTGTCCACAAAGCCCTCGGCGTTGTCTGCAAAATTTGCCGTTTCATTTTCAAACAAACTGCTATCCCCCAAAGATAACAAAACCCCGCGCTCTGTTTGCTTACTTTTCATCTGCTCAGTTTTGGCGAAAACTTGCCGAATTTCATTATCCACTGTTGGCGCGCTGACAGGAGTCGTCACTTGTTGACTACAAGCCACCAGCAATGAAACGCCGCCCAGAAAAAATAACCGAAAAATTGTATGCATCGTGGATACCTTAAAGTCATCGCTTGAATCAAAGACAGCCCAAATCACAGCTTAATTCGCTGCGCTCGAATACCGTTAAAAGCCGCTTATTGTAATAGATTCCACCCATAACCGCTAAAGTGCGCACAAGCTCAGATCGCTAAGCATGGGTAAGGCTTATAAAAAATCAGCATCGCCAGTAACCTTTTTGTGAAAGATGGTGTATCCTTTGCTAACTAAAGATAATACTATCAATAACAAAACAGTCTTACTTAAGCCTTTGCCTAAGTATACGACGTAACTTTTTGTTTTATAAAGATTGAGTGAATTACTGATATGGTTAGCAAACGGAAAAAACTACCCACCCGTAGTCGTCAAACACCCGCAAGCTCTGGGCGTTCACCCGCATCACACTCGCGTATTCGTGGCGCATTTCGTTTTTTAGTCACGAAATGGTGGTTGTTGGTATTGTTGGTTTTAATGATCCCAGTGGGCATTCATATCAGCGTGCTTGATGCACGGGTGCGTGAACAATTTGAAGGCAAACGTTGGGAACTTCCAGCCCGTGTCTATGCGCGTCCTTTGGAATTGTATAGCGGCATGGGTATTACGCCTGAAAATTTAACCATTGAATTGAGTGCCTTAGGCTATCGTGAAAGTGGCGAACTGTATAATCAAGGCGAATTCCAACGCAAAGATAACGAACTTTATATCAAAACCCGTGAATTCAAATTTTGGGACGCGAGCGAGCCATCGCGCATGGTTCGGGTTCGTTTTCAAGGGGAAACCGTTCAATCTGTCACCGAAGTGCAGACCAATCGTAATCTTGCTTTGGTGCGCTTAGAACCAAAAATTATCGGCAAAATTTACCCCAATGACAACGAAGACCGCGTTTTAGTCAGCCTGAAAGAAGTGCCCCAATCTTTGATTAACGCCTTGTTGGCAATGGAAGACCGTGGCTTTTTTGAACATTATGGCGTGAGCGTAAAAGGTTTAATCCGCGCCAGCATGGCAAACTTGCAGGCAGGCGAATTGGTGCAGGGTGGCAGTACCATTACGCAACAGTTGGTGAAAAACTTATTCTTATCGCCTGAACGCACTTTTGACCGCAAAATTAATGAAGCGGCAATGGCTTTGTTGCTGGAATGGCATTACAGCAAAGAAGAAATTTTAGAAGCCTATTTAAATGAAATTTATCTCGGACAAGATGGTAATCGTTCGATTCACGGCATGGGTATGGCGGCATGGTTTTATTTTAATCGCCCGATTGAAGAATTAAGCCTGTCGGAAACTGCCTTATTAATCAGTTTAGTACGCGCCGCTTCACATTATAATCCGCGCAAACATCCTGAACGTGCTTTGTCACGGCGTAATTTAGTGTTGGATTCGATGGTAGCACAAGGTTTTTTAAATTATGAAGAAGCCACCCGCGCCAAAGAAAGCCCTTTAGGCATCAGTGAAGAATCCACCGACACCGCGTCACCCTATCCCGCCTTTTTGGATTTAGTGCGTCGCCAATTGCGCCAAGATTATCGGGAAGAAGATTTACGTTCTTCAGGGCTGCAAATTTTCACCACGCTTGATCCGTATTTACAAAATCAAGCGGAACGTTCCATGGCAAACGGCTTGAAAAAGCTGGAAAAATCCACGGGACGGCGTAATTTACAAGGCGCGATGGTGGTGACGAATACTGAAAGTGGCGAAGTCTTGTCCATCGTGAATGGTAAAAATCCACGCTACGCAGGGTTTAATCGTCCTTTAGATGCGGTGCGCCAAATCGGTTCGCTGGTGAAACCCTCGATTTATTTGACCGCTTTGCAAAATCAGCGTTATTCGTTGATGTCCGTCTTGGATGATACGCCTTATGAATGGCGCGACAAATATGGCAAAGTGTGGTCGCCAAACAACTACGATAATCGCTCGCACGGGCGAGTACGTTTACACCGTGCCTTAGCCAATTCCTACAACTTAGCCACGGTACGGCTGGGCATGGAATTGGGTTTGAGCAAAGTGATTGAAACTTTACGGAAATTGGGGATTGATCGCGAATTTCCCGTGTTTCCCTCGATGTTGCTCGGCAGCTTGGGCTTAACCCCGTTTGAAGTCACGCAAATGTATCAAACCATTGCCACGGGCGGTTATCGTGTGCCCTTGCGTTCAATTCGTAACGTATTGACCCACGACGGCAAACCCTTGGAACGTTACGGCTTAAACATCGAAAAACGTTTTGATGCCGCGCCCGTGTTCTTATTAAACCATGCCTTACAAGAAGCTGTGCGTTTTGGCACAGGGCGACATGTGGCTAAAACTTATTTAGCCGATGATATGATCGTCGCAGGCAAAACAGGCACAAGTAACGATTTGCGCGACAGTTGGTTTGCAGGCTTTGGCAGCGATATTTTAACCGTCACTTGGCTGGGGCGCGATGACAATAAACCCGTGGGTTTAAGCGGCGGTTCGGGTGCAATGTATGTTTGGGGCAATTTCGTGCAAGCCGTACGTCCGAAATCACTCGCGCCTGTCCCGCCCGACCATGTGCAATGGCGTTGGGTGGATTATAATTCTGGGAATGCCGTCAACAAAGGCGGTCCCAATGCGATTAAAATGCCGTTTATCGCTGGCACCGATGGCGAAACTTTGGCAATTAATCTCAACCCCGTAGAGCAGCAATTGCAGCAACAAGTCGAACAGTGAGTTATGCGTTATAAATACCGAGCAGTTGATGCACAAGGGCAGGAAATTACGGGTATTTTGACCACGCAGAGCGAGCGCGAAGCCACCCGCCAACTTCAACGGCGGGGGCTGACGGTGTTAAATCTGAGTTCCTTAGACCAAACTCAAACCACCTCTCCCCAAAAAGCCCAAAAACCCAAACGCCGTGATTTACTCGCGGTGCTGCATGAACTTGCCACGCTATTATCCGCTGGAGTTTCGCTGATTGAAGCCGTGGAATCACTCGCTGCCTCTTCGCATCCCTTGTTTATTACCCAGGCTTTTAATTCTATCGCGGGCAAATTGCGCCAAGGGATTAGTTTTTCGCTGGCGTTGAAAGAAAGCGGTTTACCCTTGCCGTGGTATTTATTTCAATTGGTGGAAGCGGGCGAACTCACAGGCAAAGTCGATCAAGCTTTGCGTGATGGCGTGGCGCAATTTGAATATGAAACTCGCGTCAATGATGAAATGCGTAGCGCAATGATTTATCCGACAATTTTGATTGTTTCGGGGATTGGCGCGGTGCTGATGATTTTTATTATTGTGGTGCCGCGCTTTGCAGGAATTTTGAATAATCGGGGCGCAGACGTGCCATTTTTGGCGCGGGCGGTGTTGAATTCAGGCATGTTTTTGAACCATCATTGGCAAATGTTGCTGATTGGCGCGGGCGTGCTGGCGGTGTTTTTAACTTATTTATTCACCCAGCCCAAAATGCGCACCAAACTCAGCGATTTTAGCCTGCATGTGCCTTTGTTAGGAACGTGGATTATGGAAGCGGAAACTGCGCGCTGGGCTTCGATGCTCAGCACCTTATTAGAAAATAGAGTATCTTTGTTGCGCGCTTTGGAACTTGCGGGGCAGGCGATTAAATTGCCGAGTTTAAACGTGCGTCTGTCTCAAGTCACTAAAGCGGTGCGTGCTGGCACTAGCCTTTCTCAAGCCTTGCAAGACAATGACGCGCTGAATCCCACGGGACACAATTTAATTCGGGCGGGCGAGCGGGCGGGTGAATTGGCGCGAATGCTGCGTTCTTTGGCTAAACTGTTAGAAGAAAGTGGGCGTACTCGCATGAAACGTTTCCTATTGCTGATCGAGCCGTTGGCGATTTTGTTGATTGGGGGCGTGATTGGGGTGATTATTACGGGGGTGATTTTGGCAATCACCAGCGTCAATGAAATCAAGTTTTAAGCCTGCTCAACCACTTAAGGAGTGTTTTATGCGAATTAAACTTTGGCAGGGGCTATTACTCGCCCTCTGTTGTCAGGCAAGTCTGGCTGAAATCACCCAACACGGCCCGATTAAAAAAGGCGAATCCTTGGGCAAAATTATCACTTCATTGTATCCCGCCCAAAAGCTTTCCCGTCCCCAAGTGATGTTGGCGATTTTGCAGGCGAATCCTGAAGCCTTTTCTAATCGTTGCAATTTCAATAGCTTGAAAGTCGGCGCGACTTTGCAAATTCCTGATGTGGACACGGTTAAAGCATTGAATGAAGCGGAAGCCAGTGCAGAAATTGGGCGGCAAACCGATCAATGGCAAACTCGCAAGAAAAATCCGCTGACTTGTGCGGAGAGCAAAAAACCTGAAACCGCAACTCCTGCGCCGCGTCAAGAAGTAGCTCCCGTTGCCAGCCCCCAAAAAAATCCTTTAAATGATGCGGATAGCATGTTGTGGACGGCGATTATTTCGGGCGGTTTATTGTCTTTATTTTTATTGGGTTGGATTACGCGCAAAACAGATAATTCCAAAAATGAGCACGCGCCTGATGAAATTAAACCCAGTTAAGGCTGTGTTAAACCCGCTTCAAAACCAATTCTAAAACCACTTTGCTTCCAAAATACGCCAGCATTAACACAAAAAAGCCGACCAAACTCCAACGCACTGCGGTTTTGCCGCGCCAGCCATATTGCCAATGACCATATAGCAGGGCTGAAAATACACACCATGCAGCGATGGACAAAATCGTTTTGTGGACTAAATGCTGGGCAAAAATATCTTCTAAGAAAATAAAACCGCTGGCCAAACTGATAGTTAAAAACATCAGCCCTAAACCCATCATTTGAAATAATAAACTTTCCATGACTTGCAGCGGTGGCAAATGGCGCATCACCCAGCTTAGATTCTTGTGGCGTAATTGATATTCTTGAATCGCAAGAAAAATCGCTTGCAGCGCGGTGATGCTGAGTAGGCTATAGGCAACAATTGAGAAAAATACGTGAATTTGTACGCCTAAGCCTTTTTCGGTGTTCAAAATGCGTTCGCTGTGCATCAGTAAATCAATGGCAATCGCCAGTGAGGCAATCGGAAACACCACCAGCAATAGATTTTCCACAGGTTTTTTAATCAGGGTAATCAATAGCAATAAGGCAATCACCCAAGCGACTAAAGAAGCGGCGTTGGAAATGCCCAAATTTAAACCTGTGGGGGTGAACATCGATTGCGATAAAATCACAGCATGACACAGCACGGCAGCCCCGCCCAATCTATATAAAAGTTGGTGCTGTGAAATCATGGTGCGTAGCTGATAAAGCCTTGAAATCGCTGTACCTAAATAAAATAAAATTGCTGACAGACTTAAGAAAGTATTCACTACGACAGTTCCCTGATTATTTTGATTTTTTAACTGCGTCCCTTAAAGAAGCCCCCCACCCCCTAAAGGGGGCTAAAGACACTGATTAAATTTTTTGAAGTCCCCTTTAGGGGATTTAGGGGCGCAGTTTGGGTTAAAAATATGGTAGTGCTAAATAGATAATGATTTTTTTAGCTTTTCACCCCCTTTGAAAAAGGGGGAGGCTAAATGCAGATTTATCCTTACTTAGCACGACCAAAAATATTACGAAGCTTTTTCTAAATTAGCTGCTGCGAATTCCCAATTTAACAAGTGCTCAATGCAGGCGGTGAGGTAATCGGCGCGTTTGTTTTGATAGTCTAAATAATAAGCATGTTCCCACACATCGAGCACTAGTAAGGGTTGAATGCCTTGAGTGATGGGGGTGTCAGCATTGCTGGTTTTCAGGATTTTGAGGCTATCGCCTTGTTTCACCAACCATGCCCAGCCGCTGCCAAATTGTCCCAGCGCGACTTTTGCAAATTCTTGTTTGAAATTGTCAAAGCTGCCAAAACTGCTATCGATTAAGTTCGCCAATTTGCCGCTGGGTTTGCCGCCGCCTTTGGGGTGCAAACTGTACCAGTAAAAAGTGTGATTCCAGGCTTGTGCGGCATTGTTGAACACGGCACTTTGCTCTGGAGATTTGCTGCTGGCGATGACGACATCCTCTAGCGATTTCTCGAGTAAGGGACTGCCTTGCAATAACTTATTCAAATTAGTGACGTAGGCTTGATGGTGCTTGCCATAATGAAAACTTAAGGTTTTTGCAGAGATATAAGGTTCTAAAGCATTTTCTGCATAGGGCAAAGGCGGCAAATTGAAAGCGGGGGCAGATTCTGCACTGACACTTTTAGGCAATAATAAGCCGCCGAAAGCGAGTCCTGCTGTTCCAAACAAGGCGGTTTGTAGAAAGCTTCTGCGTGAGAAAGAAGTAGAATTCATAAACTCATGTCCTTTTAAGAATACGTCGGTTAAGTATGCTGTGAGTATAAGACGCTTTGGAAGAACTTGTCATCTTTGTATAAAATACGACGACTAAAACTGTACTCCTAATCCCTAATTTGTAGCGCGTATGCAGCAAAGGATTTAAATATTAAAGAAGCCCCCAACCCCCTAAAGGGGGCTAAACATTAAAGATTTTTGTTTTTAAGGGGCTTCTTTGCAAACCACCACGGATAATCATGCACGCTTTCAACAAACCCCAAGTGATGGGTATTTTAAACCTCACTCCTGATTCATTTTCGGATGGGGGGCGTTTTAATAATTTAGAACACGCCCTGAATCATGCCCGCCAATTAGTTGCCGAAGGGGCAGATATTTTAGACCTTGGCGGCGAATCCACCCGCCCCAACGCGCCCGCTGTTTCTGTGCAAGAAGAATTGGATCGCATTTTGCCCGTGTTAGAAAAAATTCGCACAGAATTACCCGTGAAAATATCCATTGATACCAGCAAAGCCGAAGTAATGCGGGCTGCAATTACTTTGGGGGCAGATATAATTAATGATGTGGCAGCTTTATGCTATGCAGGTAGTTTAGAAGCGGTTGCTGCCTCGCCCAGCGTGCAGGTTTGCTTAATGCACATGCAAGGCGAACCGCGTACCATGCAGCACAATCCGCACTATGATGATGTCATTGTAGAAGTAAAAGATTTTCTATTACAACGGGTTGCTGCGTGTACACAGGCAGGCATTGCCCCAGACAGAATTATTTTAGATATGGGTTTTGGATTTGGAAAAACCCTGCAACACAATTTACAATTGCTGCAACAATTAGAAAGCTTCACGCAATTAGGGTATCCTGTTCTGGTTGGCGTGTCGCGGAAATCCTTGTTAGGCGCGATTTTAAATAAGCCTGTCACAGAAAGATTATATGGTGGACTCGCGCTTGCCACGCTTGCAGTGCAAAAAGGCGCGCAGATTATTCGTACCCATGACGTGGCGGCAACGGTGGATGTGGTTAATGTCACTTATGCCGTACTCACTAATTCTAAAAACTAATGATGAAACCACAACGTAAATATTTTGGAACAGACGGCATTCGCGGCACAGTCGGCACGCATCCGATAACCCCCGAATTTGTGTTAAAACTGGGTTGGGCCGCAGGGCGCGTGCTTGCCAATGGGCACGGTCGCAGTAAAGTTTTAATCGGTAAAGACACCCGGATTTCAGGTTATATGTTTGAATCTGCATTAGAAGCAGGTTTATCCGCCGCAGGCATGGACATTTTACTACTCGGCCCGATGCCCACCCCCGCCATTGCCTATTTAACCCGCACGTTTCACGCCCAAGCAGGCATAGTCATCAGTGCTTCACACAATCCTTTCCAAGACAATGGGATTAAATTCTTTTCTGGCAAAGGCATGAAACTGCCCGACGAAGTCGAAACTGCGATTGAAGCAGAATTGGATTTGCCGATGCGCACGGTTGCCTCAGACCGTTTGGGCAAAGCAGAACGCATTCACGATGCCACAGGGCGTTATATCGAATTTTGTAAAAGCAGCATTCCTTACGACATCAATCTTAAAGGCTTAAAAATTATTGTCGATTGCGCCCACGGCGCGACTTATCACGTTGCCCCGAATGTGTTGCGTGAATTGGGCGCGACCGTGGTCACCATCGGCACGCAGCCCAATGGTTTAAATATTAACGCAGGTTATGGCGCAACCCAGCCCCAAGCTTTGCAAACTGCCGTGGTCGCACAACAAGCGGATTTAGGCATTGCTTTGGATGGTGACGGCGACCGCGTGATTATGGTGGACGCGCACGGCGAAGTCGTTGATGGCGATGAATTGCTATTCATTATTGCCAGCGCACGCCACGCCGCAGGCACTTTGCAAGGCACAGTCATCGGCACAGTGATGAGCAATCTTGGTTTAGAACAAGCCTTGCAACAACGGGGGATTAGTTTCGCCCGCGCCGCCGTCGGGGATCGCTATGTTTTGGAAATGCTGCAACAACATAATGGCATGTTGGGCGGCGAATCTTCAGGGCATATTCTTTGCTTAGATCGCACCACGACAGGCGACGGCATTATCACCGCGTTGCAAATTTTGGCAATCAGCGTGCAAACCAGTTTGCCCTTGCATGTGTTGAAACAAGGGATGCAAAAATGTCCGCAACACATGATTAACGTGCCCTTAAGTTGTGATGCAAATAGCATCTTATCCAGCAACGAAGTGCAGCAAGTCGTGCGCGATGCTGAACAGGAATTGGGGCGTTATGGGCGAGTTTTACTGCGTCCCTCAGGCACAGAACCTTTAATTCGGGTGATGGTCGAAGGCAACGATGCGCAACTGGTCGAAGCCCTGACCCAACAAATTGCCGCCGTGGTCAAAACTAAAGCCCGAGACGATGCCGCCTAAACGGGTGCATTCTACAAATAACAAATAAAACAGGTGTTTGCATGTATAAAGTGATTCAACGTCGTCCCCTCGCAGACACCTCGCAGTTTCCTGAAAACCTACACCCCGTGGTCAAGCGTGTGTTGGCGGCGCGTCACAGTGTGCCTGCTCAAACCATTGATTATTCACTACAAAATTTATTTCCCTATCACAGTTTACGTAACATAGAAGCTGCCGTTGCGCTGCTGTATGAAGCCTTACACGAACGTTATCGAATTTTAATTGTGGCGGATTATGACGTAGACGGCGCGACCAGTTGTGCGGTGGCGGTGAAAGCCTTATCGCGGCTGGGCGCGCATCAAGTGGATTTTCTCGTGCCGAATCGTGAAAAACACGGCTACGGTTTAACCCCCGAAATCATCAAACTCGCCCAAGATTATCAGCCACAATTATTGATTACCGTCGATAATGGCATCTCCAGTGTCGAAGGCGTAGCCGCTGCGCAACGTGCAGGGATAAAAGTTTTAATCACTGACCACCACGCGCCGCCTTTGGTTTTGCCTAAAGCCGAGGCGATTGTGAATCCTAACCAGCGCGGCGATGAATTTCCCAGTAAAAATTTAGCAGGCGTTGGGGTGATTTTCTATGTCATGTCCGCGCTGCGTGCCAAATTACGCGCCGAAAACTGGTTTACCCAACAGCAAATTCCCGAACCCAATTTAGCCAATTTATTGGATTTAGTTGCGCTGGGCACAGTGGCAGATGTCGTGCCCTTGGATTACAACAACCGCATTTTAGTTGAACAAGGATTGCGTCGCATTCGCGCCCAACAAGGCTGTCAGGGCATTAACGCCCTTTTAAACGTCGCCAAACGCCAAGCCGAACAAATCGTTGCCAGCGATTTAAGTTTCGCACTTGCCCCGCGTTTGAATGCCGCAGGACGCATGGATGATATGCGCTATGGTATTGATTGCCTGCTCAGTGAAGATGCGGAAACCGCCTTGGAATATGCCAAAATTCTGCAAAATTTTAATGAAGAACGGCAATTTGTCGAGGCAGAAATGCAGCAAGAAGCTTTGGCAATGCTGGAGCGTTTACAACTGGATACCACGCAAGATTTAGCTGTGGGGCTGTGTTTATACGATCCGAATTGGCATCAAGGGGTTATCGGAATTTTATCCTCACGGATTAAAGAACGGGTGCATCGCCCCGTATTGGTGTTCACCCGCGCCCAACCGGGTTTTTTACGTGCTTCTGGGCGGTCGGTGAAAGGCGTACATTTGCGTGATGTGATTGAAAGCATTGCGATTGAACACCCCAACATGATTCCGCAATTTGGCGGGCACGCGATGGCGGCGGGCTTAACCTTGGTGGAATCTGCCTTTCCTGAATTTCAACAATTATTCGACCACGCGGTGCGCCAACAACTCAGCGCGGATCAGCTATACGGCACGGTTTATAGCGATGGCGAATTGCAGCCGCAAGAATTCAGTGTGAGTCTTGCCGAGCAATTGCGTGGGGTTAGCCCTTGGGGACAGGGTTTTCCTGAGCCTGTGTTCGATGGGCAATTTGATGTGATTGAACACCTGATTTTGAAAGAAAAACATTTGAAAATGAAATTGCGTCCCTTGGGCGGGCAAGAGCCGATTGATGCAATTTTGTTTAATTATGCCCAACATTTCACCCCACCTGCCACCCTAAAGCGGGTACAGCTTGCCTATAAATTAGAAATTAATTATTTTCGGGGGTCGAAAAATCTACAACTGATGACGGAATATTGTGAAGCCCTTGCTTAAGGTATTGAGGTTAATTGTATTTTTATAGGGCAGGCTCTGATAAAAATTTGCAAGGAATAGCACTGTTTTTCAGCAGAATGAATGACGGTATATTGCTAACACCTTCCTCTGCTATTTCTCCATAGACACCGTCAATATTTCGTAAGCTGCGTTTATTTTATGTCCGTTACGCAGTCGTCTTACTTCGTTTGCTAAAGTAGCCCTATTTTTAGTGACGTATTTGTCCGTGCAGACATCTTAGTATCAAAAATTACGTGTCAAATCTACTGTTTAAGCGTTTTTCCGTAGTAAGACTTGTGGTGCTTTTCGCCCATTTACTTGACTGACTTATAAGGCGATCTTGCTCCATCGGGTAGGAAACTTGTCCATATTATTTAATATATCTTTTTGAGCGATGAATGTGCTTATGCGATTTATCCTAATGAATTTCTTCACTAAAATGAAAATGGAACTATTCTTGCTCTGTCTTTTGCTGAGCAACAATAGTGCATTAGCCAATAGCGATTATGCTACAAAAGCGCATCAAATTTATCAATTTGCGCAGTATATTGAATGGCATGGAGAAAATGACACTTTAACTTTTTGCGTGGTAGGAGATAATCCCATTGGCAATTCACTTTCACAAGTGATAGCTAATAAAAAGATCAATGGACATCCTCTTGAGTTTAAACAAGTTACAGGCAATCAACTCGGTAACTGTGATATTGCGTTTATCAGCGATTCTAAACGCGGCGAACTCGGTCAAGTCTTACACTCTACCCACCACCGGCTCACTGTCAGCGATATTCCAGATTTTGCTGAAAAAGGGGGCATGATTGAATTCACAAAAGTTGAAGGGAAACTACGTTTTGTCATTAATCGCAATGCGGCAGTGCGTGCAGGCATTAAAATCAGCTCGCAACTATTGAAATTGGCGCACAAAATCCTTTAGTGACACGAGCAAGAGATTAGGAGCAAAACCATGGCATTTTTTAAACGCTTATCCATTCGCTATAAACTGATACTGATTATTATTTTAATCAGCAGCATGGTCTTGCTATTGTCCAGCGGTTTACTGATTGCTAATGAATTAATCTTCTTGCGTAAAATTATGGAGCAAGAATTAGAAATTCAAACCAAAATTACCGCAGTCAATATTGCCTCTCCGCTACATTTTGGCGAGGGTTATCAAGATGAAGTTGATAAATTGCTGCACGCTTGCGCTGAAAATCAACATATTATTGCCGCCTATGCTTATCTAAAACATGCTTCTGCCCCGTACAGTGCTTATACTCGCACTGACTCCGATGTTTTGCCCACGTCCTCAGACTTAAGCACATTTGGGCTACAGGAAACCGCGACTTATTTACAATACACCCAAAAAATATTCAGCCCCACGGGTGAAGAAATTGGGGTTATTTTATTACGCTTGGAATTAAAGCCGCTCACCGAGCGCATTCATTGGTATTTATTGACCGTCTTTTTTATTCTGTCCTTGTCGCTGATTCTGGCGTTCATTCTGTCTTACTATTTCCAAGGCATTATTACCAAACCAATTTTGCAACTTGCACATCTGACGCGCCGCGTTTCTACCCAGAAAAATTACAGTTTGCGGGTGGATTCCAATCATATTGACGAAATTGGCAGCCTGTTTGATGGCTTTAATCAAATGTTGGAAGCGATTCAAGAGCGTGACAGCGAATTAGAAGAACATCGTGAACAATTAGAAAATCTGGTGGCAATTCGTACTATTGATTTAAAAAAGGCAAATCAAAAGCTGACATATCAAGCCTATCACGACGCGCTGACCAATTTGCCAAACCGTGCGCTGTTTATCAAACGGGCTAAGCAAGCAATTGAATATGCAGAATATAATAATGAATCGCTGGCGATTTTATTCATTGATTTAGATAATTTTAAATTCATCAACGACACGCTGGGACATGCCGCAGGCGATCATTTATTGCAAGAAATTGGTAAGCGTTTATTGGGCTGCACGCGTTTGCCGAGCGACACGATTGCGCGTTTGGGCGGCGATGAATTCACGATTTTGCTGCGCGACA
Organism: Thiotrichaceae bacterium; assembly: GCA_028688145.1. Classification (GTDB taxonomy): domain Bacteria; phylum Pseudomonadota; class Gammaproteobacteria; order Beggiatoales; family Beggiatoaceae; genus JAQTYU01. The sequence continues at coordinate 43,351 of JAQTYU010000010.1, forward strand.
TCACTGACCCCACCGATGCGGCAATGGTGGCAGATTTCATCATCAAAACTTTGATGACTCCCTTGCAATTTGATCAGCACGAGTTTTATATCACCCCAAGCATTGGCATTAGTATTTATCCGCAAGATGGTTTAGATGTGGGCACGCTGATGAAAAATGCGGATGTCGGAATGTATCTTGCGAAAAAACAAGGACGTAATAGTTACAGATTCTATATTTCTTCTGCGAATTTGGAATCGGCAGAACGTTTGAATATGGAAAATAAATTGCGCCAAGCCTTGGAATGCAACGAGTTTGAAGTGTGGTATCAACCGCGCTATGAAATTAAAACCGGGCGTTTATTGGGCGCAGAGGCTTTGGTGCGCTGGCGCAGTCCTGATTTTAATTTAGTCTCGCCTTCACAATTTATTCCTTTAGCAGAAGACACGGGCTTAATTATTCCTTTGGGCGAATGGGTGTTGCGCACGGCCTGTGAAGAAAGTTTACGCTGGCAACGGGCGGGCGAACATCCGCTGAGCGTGTCGGTGAATTTATCGGCGCGGCAATTTGTGCAGGCTGATTTGCTGAGCACGATTGAACGGGTGCTGGGTGAAACGGGTATGAATCCGCGTCTTTTGGAATTGGAATTAACCGAAAGTTTAATCATGCCCAATGCGGAAGATACTATCGAAACTTTGAATGCTTTGAAGAAAATGGGAATGCAGATTTCAGTGGATGATTTCGGAACGGGTTATTCTTCACTAAGTTATTTGAAGCGTTTCCCGATTGACACGCTGAAAATAGACCAGTCTTTTGTGCGCGATATGGATCACGATGCCGATGATTGTGCCTTAGTTAGTGCGATTATTGCGATGGCGCATAATTTGAAGCTAGAAGTGGTGGCGGAAGGCGTGGAAAAAGTCGAACAATTGAAGTTCTTACAAGGCTATCATTGTGATTGTGTGCAAGGTTTCTTGTTTGGAAAACCGATGCCTGCGGATGAATTCCGCCGTTTATTGGATAAACCTATCAGTCCCTTATTATTGGTTTGAACCGTAATTTACACAATTTTTACTCGCTCCTACGCTTTTGTGTCACTGGCATTCAGCTACGCGAGGGGATTTAAAGGTTTGTTTTAAATCTTAAAATCCCCTCATACCTGTTTTTTTAAAGGCTGAGGTTTACAATTACCACCTCAACATCAGTCACTTGATGATAACCTCTCGGCAACTTGCGCCCGCGCTGTTCCCGTTTGCAGACATAAGAAAGCACATCGCGCTCTTTCAGGCTTAATTTAAAGCGTCCTGCATGGATAAATAATTGATCCTGCAAATTCAATAGTACCAAATTGCTGATAGTTTCCGTAGTTTTCGCGGGAATATTCAACAACTTAACACCCTTACCTTTTTCCAAACGCGGCAACTCTGCCACAGGCACAATCGCAAGATAGCCTTCGGTAGTGATGGCGGCATAATGGTCTTGATGCGCTTGCAGTTTCAACGGTGGCAATAATTTCGCCTCGGCTGCCAGATTTAAAATGCTTTTACCCGCCTTATTTTTACTGCACAAATCTTCATAACGCACCACAAAACCATAGCCTAAATGCGAAGCTAATAAATATTCTGCATCCGCATCATCGCATAACAAATAGGTAAATTCCGCGCCATTGGGTGGGGTAAAACGTCCGCTCACAGGCTCGCCCAAACCACGCGCAGAGGGCAATGTGTGCGCTAAAGTGCTGTAAGTGCGCCCCGTGTTGTCGAAAAACACCACTTGCTGTTGCGTGCGCCCAAGGGCGGCGGCAAGAAATTCATCGCCTGCCCGATAATTTAAATTGCGTGGATCAATATCATGCCCTTTGGCGGCACGAACCCAAGCTTTTTGCGACAGCACAATAGTGACGGGTTCAGAAGGGGTTAATGCGGTTTCAGTCAATGCCTGCGCTTGGGCGCGTTGCACCAAAGTTGAACGGCGTTTGTCGCCATTGGCTTTCGCATCTTGCTTCAATTCTTCGGTGACTAAAGCTTTTAAATTCGCATCGCTGCTCAAATAATTTTGCAGTTTCGCGACTTCATGCCGCAATTCATCGCATTCTTTCAACAATGCACCTTCTTCCAATTTCGCCAATTGGCGCAGGCGCAATTCTAAAATCGCATCGGCTTGGGCGGCACTGAATTGAAAAGTTTTAATTAATTCCGCTTTTGGCTCGTCAGATTCTCGAATAATTTCAATGATTTTATTGAGATTGAGATAAGCTTTTAACAAACCTTCGACTAAATGTAAGCGTTGTTGATTTTTGGCAAGACGGAATTCTAGGCGGCGCGTCACCGTGGACAGGCGATATTGCAGCCATTCTTGCAATAAAGTTTTCAGGTTTTTGACTTGTGGACGACCATTTAAACCGACCACGTTAAAATTCGCCCGATAGCTTTTTTCTAAATCTGTAGTCGCGAATAAATGCGCCATTAAACTTTCAACTTCGACCCGATTGGAACGCGGCACTAATACCAAACGAATTGGGTTTTCATGGTCAGATTCGTCGCGCAAATCTTCCAACATCGGCAACTTTTTGGCATTCATTTGGGCGGCAATTTGGGTGATGATTTTCGCGCCCGAAGTTTGATAAGGCAGCGCGGTGATGACAATTTCACCGTCTTCCAGCGTGTAGCAAGCACGTTGCCGAATCGAGCCGTAACCCGTTTCATACAGTTTTTGCAAATCTTCAGGCGGGGTAATAATTTCCGCTTCGTTGGGAAAATCGGGCGCGGGAATAAATTGGCATAATTCGCTGACACTGGCTTGAGGATGTTGCAATAAATGCACGCAGGCGGCGACTACTTCACGTAAATTGTGCGGGGGAATGTCGGTTGCCATGCCGACGGCGATGCCTGTCGAGCCATTTAATAAAATATGTGGCACGCGGGCGGGTAATAAACTGGGTTCTTCTAAAGTGCCATCGAAATTATGCGTCCAGTCCACCGTGCCGAGTGCAACTTCACTTAACAATAATTCGCTAAAACCTGCTAAACGCGCCTCGGTGTAACGCATCGCGGCGAAAGATTTAGGGTCATCTAAAGAACCCCAGTTGCCTTGCCCGTCCACCAAAGGATAGCGATAGGAAAACGGCTGCGCCATCAATACCATTGCTTCATAACAAGCACTGTCGCCGTGCGGGTGATATTTACCGAGCACGTCGCCAATGGTTCGCGCCGATTTTTTATATTTATTGCCTGCCTTCAAACCCAATTCAGACATCGCATAAATAATACGGCGTTGTACGGGTTTCAAACCATCGGCAATATGCGGCAATGCACGGTCTAAAATCACGTACATCGCATAATCTAAATAGGCTTGTTCGGTGAATTGGTGCAGCGGACGGCGTTCAATATCGTCGATTGAGATGGACATGGGCGTATTTCTATCGTGGCTAAAACAGGAATGGCAGAATCATACAGCGGTTTGGGGCGGGATTCTATCACTAACATGAAGTTAATAAGGTTAAGATATTTTCTCGATATGCCCAACGGGCTAGAAACGCTGGGGAATGGTCTTAATGGATTTAAACGCCATTGACTAATGATGATCAGGGAGAATTAATCTCATTTTTTATCAGTGTGGCTAATTTCGACGACCGCAAGACTTTAGATGGCTAAATTTATTCAAAGCAAGTTATACGCGGATAAAGACTATATTTCTAATGCGTTAAAAACGATTGGTGAACGTTTGCGTAGAACAACTCTATCGAAATAACTTGAGGGTTATTTACAATACTTAATCTTTTCATCGAACTTAGCCTAGTAGAGTATGCCAACGATGAGAGGCGCATCAATCGATATCAATAGTGCCCACGCGAATGATGTGCTAATCGGTGCATATTATCGTGTTAACTTGAAAGTATCCACGAGCTTATTAAATGATTTTAAATCATTAGCATAATGTGTCTTTGCTGTGCGTAGTATTGCACTGATATTGCACTGATATTGATTTTTTTTATTGTTTGTTTGTGCGGCGATAATATTATTAATCCATAAAGTATGACTCATTAAATCCTCCTCTTTAAACACTGCACGAACTGCGCGAAGCTTATCTAAATGTAGCGATGACCATAAAGCTTGCGAAATAATGGGATTATGTCCTAATAATATGAGCTGGTTTGCATAGTATTTAAGACTATCTGATTTAAAAGCAACATTATATTCAGCATTAATATTGATTGTTATAACAAGAGTATTAATAAAATATTGTTCACAATTTTTTATGGAATCATCGAGAAAAAATAAAATACCATGGTTAGGAGCAGGACTTAATACCACAAAGGGATCATCCCTCATTCATAAATGAGGATGTTACAATTCTCTCCTTAACAATATCAAACTAATCCCTTATTTTCTCGAGCATCGCTGTGAATCATTATGCGTCTTAAAGTATCCAATGCCCCGTACATGCACACTCAGCAAACCGTTAGCCAAATCATGCGCCAAGTCTTATACGCGCTGATACCTGCCATTTTGCTGTATGTTTGGTTTTTCGGCTGGGGAATTATCATCAATATCGCCATTGCCAGCACAGTTGCCGTGAGTGCAGAAGCCTGGGTGTTATGGCTACGCGCCAAACCCGTTCGCGCCACTTTGCAAGACAACAGCGCGTTAGTGATGGCATGGTTATTCGCCCTCTCCATCCCGCCTTTTCTACCGTGGTGGATGACCGTCATCGGGGCGAGCTTTGGGATAATTTTCGCCAAACAATTGTACGGCGGTTTGGGCTATAACAATTTCAATCCCGCGATGGTGGGTTATGCCGTCCTGCTGATTTCATTTCCCGTAGATATGACCCACTGGCCCGCGTTGAGCGAATTAAGCGGACATCCGCTGAGTTTTTGGGACAGCGTAAGCATTATTTTCACAGGGCAACCCGTCGGCGCGAGCAGCATTGACGCGCTCAGCGGCGCAACGCCTTTGGACACCATGAAAACTGCCTTGAAACAATATCGCACCGTGCACGAAATTAAAGCACATCCGCTCTTTGGCGATTTTGGCGCGCGTGGTTGGGAATGGATGGGCAATGCGTTTTTTCTGGGCGGCTGCTGGCTGATTTATAAGCGGGTGATTACTTGGCATATTCCTGCGGCGGTGCTTGGCAGTTTATTCAGCATGGCAGCGATTTTTTTCTTAATCGACCCCGACCGTTATCCTTCGCCCTTATTTCACCTGTTCAGTGGCGCGGCAATGTTGTGCGCATTTTTCATCGCCACCGACCCCGTGAGTGCGGCAACTTCCAATAAAGGGCGTTTGATTTTTGGGGCTGGGATTGGCATGTTAATTTATATTATTCGCACTTGGGGCGGTTATCCTGACGGCGTGGCGTTTGCGGTGTTGCTGATGAATCTTGCCGCGCCTACCTTGGATTATTTCACCAAACCGCGCTTGTTTGGGCAGAGGAGCGAATAAATGCAGGCTTTAAAACCGACCTTATGGCGCACGACTTCAAGGCTCACGCTATTTGCCTTTGTGGGCGCAATTTTGATTGTGGGCAGTTATCACAGCACGCGCCAGCAAATTGTGCACAATGAAAAAATGACTTTATTGCAAACCTTAAACGGGCTGATTCCACCGAGCAGTTATGACAATGATTTAGTCAATGACAGCATTGAAATGGAAAATCGGGCATTTTTGGGCAGTGCCAAACCGATGACGATTTATCGGGCGCGTAAACAAAAACAAGCGGTTGCTGCCATTATTAATAGCATTGCGCCTGATGGTTACAGCGGAAATATTTATTTGGTGGTGGCGGTGAATTACGATGGCACGCTAGCGGGAGTGCGGGTGCTGTCGCATCAAGAAACCCCAGGTTTAGGCGATTATGTAGAAGAACGGCGTTCTAAATGGATTTTAGGATTTAATCAACGTGCTTTAAATAATCCCGAAGAAGCAGGCTGGAAAGTGAAGCGCGATGGCGGCGTATTTGACCAGTTCACAGGCGCAACGATTACGCCGCGTGCGGTGGTTAAAGCGGTGTATAAAACTTTGTTGTTTTATCAGCAATATCGGGATGCGATCTTTGTGGAGCAGGTTTCTCATTAAATTGTCTGAACCATAATTCACTTAATTTGCACAATTAGGCTAATTAAAAATCTTATCCTAAATTATGTAAATTGCGTTAATTGTGTGAATTAAGGTTCAGACAGACAATTAAAACTTATTAAATGCCCTTCAATTGCTGGTATGCCGCCAACGCTCGTTCACGACTTTGCTGAAAATCTAAGACAGGGGCAGGATAATTGCGGGGCGGATTAGCTGCCGTCCACGGTGCATGAATGCTGTGTTTATCTAAATTGTTCAATTCAGGAATCCACCGCCGAATATACGCGCCCGCCTCATCAAATTTGCTGCTTTGTAACATCGGATTGAACAAACGGTAATAGGGCGCAGCATCCGCCCCACAACCTGCCACCCATTGCCAGCCCAGCGTATTATTGGCAAGGTCAGCATCTAGCAAGGTTTCCCAAAACCACCGCGCCCCCGTCTGCCAATGAATTAACGCATTTTTTGTCAGCCACGAAGCCACCAACATTCGCACCCGATTGTGCATCCAGCCTGTGTGCCACAATTCCCGCATTCCTGCATCAATTATCGGAATTCCCGTTTCACCCTGTTGCCACGCCCGCAAAACTTGCGGATTTTCTTGCCACGGAAAGCGTTCAAACTTCAGGTTTAATGCCTGTTGTGGAGTTTCAGGAAAGTGATACAGCAAATGATAGGCAAATTCGCGCCAGTACAATTGCCGCTGAAAACTCAATATATCAAGTGCTGGTGCAAAATTTTGCACAGTGGTGAGCACTTGTTGCGGAGAAAGTTCGCCAAAATGCAAATACGGCGATAAGCGCGATACGCCCATTATCGCTGGGAAATCTCGTTGTGTGGCATATTCAACGACACGCGAACCAAAGGCGTGTAATTGACACTGTGCCGCCACTTCTCCGATGTCCCAAGCCTGATAAAAACCCCTGTCCCAATTCACACGCGGTAATAAATTCAATTCAGCCATTGCAAGCGCGTGTTGTGGCAAAACTTTGGGCAAAGGAATCTGTTCAGGCGCGGGCAGGGGCGCGGCAATCGGCAAATTTAAACAAGTTTTCCAATACGGCGTAAACACTTTATAGGCTTGTTTACTCTTATTTTGCACCTGCCACGGTTCATTCAACAACGCACTGTTATAACTTTGTGTGTGAATACCTTGACTACGCAACTGCTGTTTAATCTCAGTGTCGCGAGCAATCAATGCGGGTTCATACAGCCGATTCCAAAACACTGCGCTGGCTTGAGTTTCCTGAATCAATTGCTGCAAACTGTGCAAACTATTTTCACTGCGAAAACAAAAGAGTTGGCTGCGCCGTGTGAGCAATTGTTGTTGCAAGGCGACAAGACTGTGATGCAGCCAGCAACGACTTGCCGCCCCGATTTGCCACGCGCCTGCTTCATTTGGGGCGTGAATATATACGGGAATGATTTCATAGCCTTGTTGAATTGCAGCAACTAAGGCGGGATTGTCGGCAAGACGTAAATCACGCCGTAACCAAAGCAGGGCGGTTGCCATGTTTAACTCTCAAAAGCGGTGGAAAACTTAGCGAATATTATCAACATCGCGTTTGTAATTATCATAATGCTGTCCCGCTTGTTGACAAGTTTCCATGCGCGTTGTGGGATTTTTTAAACAATCTAATTTATTTTGTTGCTGCATTCCATCGTACCACGCTTGACTTGAACAGCCCGTGAGCAATAACAGCAAACTGAGGATGTAGAATTTGTGAAACATGAAAAACTCCCGAAATTTTGTGAATAAAATGATTAGCAATCAGTTTATTTTAACAGCGTGCGGATTTAAAGCTTGACTGAAGCCCCTAACCTCCTAAAGGGGACTAAAGATTAAACACAAACATGCTCTTATCTTTAAAAGTTCCCTTTAGGGGATTTAGGGGCTGGTTTTATTGTGTAAGTCTAATCGATTGCGCGACAAGCCACCAAATCCCCTAAATTGATCGCAAGGCTTTAGCAACATGTTAAGATAGCGGGCAATTTTATCTTTAATGATTATTCGTTATGAATACCGCTGATTCTATTATCATAATCATCCCTGCCAAAAATGAAGAGGATAGCATTGCGCAGGTGTTGGGAGATTTAAAAGCCCGTTTTCCCTATCCGATTGTCGTCATCAACGATGCCAGCACCGATAACACCGTCGCGATTGCTGAACAAGCAGGGGCGCGCGTGCTCACGCTCAGCATCTCGCTCGGGGCGTGGGGCGCGATTCAGACAGGGCTACGCTATGCCTTGCGCGAAGGTTTCGAGATTGCCATCACGATGGATGCTGACGGGCAACATGAAGCCGATTCATTGCCCAGCTTGCTTGCACCGATTATGACCCGCAAAGCCGACGTAACCATCGGCGCATTTACCCAACGCGGCAGTTTCGCGCGTCATGTCGCATGGTCTTTATTTCGCAAATTGTCAGGCTTGAGTTTAGAAGATTTAACTTCAGGCTTGCGGGCGTATACCACCCCCGCAATTCGTTTGCTCGCCTCGCCTGCGGCAACTTTATTAGATTATCAAGACATGGGCGTATTAATGTTATTGCAACGCGCCCAATTACGCATTCAAGAAGTGCCGATTTCGATGCGTCCGCGCTTATTGGGGAAATCGCGTATTTTCAGTTCATGGTGGGCGGTCAGCAATTACATGCTGTATACCGCTATTTTATGCCTTGCACATGGCTCTCATTACTTCCGTAAAAATAAATGTCCTATCAAATCACCTCAGCCATTTTAGGCATCAGCCTTGCCCTGATTATTCTGCTGTTAATTCGCCGCGACCGCCTGCATTCTCGTCATGCGATTTGGTGGTTATTCGTTGCCGTGTTTGTGATGATTTTGGGAATTTTTCCCAGAATTATTGATTATATCGCCTTAAAACTGGGCGTGAATTATCCCCCAACTTTGCTGTTTAGTTTAGGCATGGCGATGATTTTATTAAAAGTGCTCAGCATTGATTTACACCAATCGCAATTGGAACGTAAAACCCGCCGTCTAGCACAACGCCTCGCGCTGCTCGAAGGCGACAAGCAACAGCATGATGATTAGCCTTGTTTAATTCGCTGTGATTTTGCACCCGCGCTCGATTCGGAACTTAATTTTACTGGGCTTTTCGCTGGTGGCTTTGCCGCTGGTGTGCGCTTTGGTTTACACCGCGTTCTATGTGGAAAAACTGGTGGTGCAAAGTCAGGAAACTGTGCTGCAAGCGATGCGCGTCACCCAAAGCAGCAATCACTTGGTGGATTTAATCACCGACATGGAACGCAACGCCCGCCAATTCCAAGTATTAAACGACAAAAGCTTATTAAAACTGTATGCCGAAAATCATCGCGATGGGCAAGATATTCTCAAAAATCTGCAAAAACTTGATGATGACGAGTCCTACAAACGCTTATTGAATGAATTCAGTGAGCGCGAAACCGCTATTTTTAAAACTCTGTCTGCGCCCAATAATTCCGCAAAAACCCTACAACAAGCAATTAGTGGTTTTAAGAATTTGGAGCGGGTTGCTGAAAATATTCACACTGCCAGCCAAAATATCATTAAAGTCAAATTGGAACAGGTCGAAAACACCGCTGCTTCCGCAGAAAATGTGCTGGTGTGGCAAGCGGTCGCGCTTGTACCCGTTGCCTTGCTAATCACTGCGATTTTTACCGTGCTGATTACCCGCCCAATTAAGCAAATTGACCAAGCGATTCGCACCCTTGGCGAAGGACAATTTACCGCCAGCGTGCAAATTTCAGGGCCTGAAGATTTGGTACAACTTGGGCAGCGGCTGAATTGGCTGCGTTTACGACTTTTGGAATTGGAGCAGGAAAAAAACAAATTTCTGCGCCACGTTTCCCACGAATTAAAAACCCCCTTAACCGCCATTCGTGAAGGCAGTGAATTATTGCTGGATGAAATTGTGGGAAAACTGCATCCCGAGCAGCGCGAAATCGTGCAAATTCTCAAAAAGAATAGTTTGCATCTGCAAAAACTGATTGAGAATTTACTGAATTTCAGCGCGGCGCACTTTCAAAATATCAATTTAACCATTGAAGAACAGCATTTAAAATCCCTCATTTTGCAAGTGATTAATGATCACAGTTTGCAAATTAAGTCTAAGTCCTTGCAAGTTGATACAGATTTAGAAGAGCTTAATTTTGAAGGAGATGCAGAAAAACTCAAAAGTATTATTGATAATCTACTCTCGAATGCGTTTAAATATGCTCCACCCGGTACGACGGTGTATTTAAAACTCTACGAGCAAGGCGACTTCGCGATTTTTGAAGTCGCCGATCAAGGGGTAGGTATATCGACCACGGACCGCCCCAAGATTTTTGAAGCCTTTTATCAAGGGCAACTTCATGCACAAGGTGCAATCAAGGGCAGCGGTTTGGGCTTGTCGATTGTTAAAGAATATGTACAAGCGCATCATGGCAAGGTTGAATTATTGGAAACCCGCTGTGGCGCGCACTTTCGCGTGACGTTGCCAAAAAACTATGTGGATTCTGCTTGTTAGACCTACGCATTTCTGGCTAAGGCTAGGCGTTTGTGCTTTACCCTTAGCGGCTTGTAGTGCGCCCGCCAATACTACGCCCAGTGCTGCCCCTTTCCCCGCCATGACAACTGCGGCTTTCCCGCTACAGCCGCCGACACCGCTCAATCCCAGTGTCACCCCCAAAGAGGATTTATTAGCCTTTCTTTTAAATTATTCTCAACAAATTCAAAGTTTGCCCTTGCCCGTGTTGGGACAAGAATTGCAAGTAGTGTTGCAACATTTCAAGGCAGAAGATGTGCCGAAACATCGTTTAAAACTGGTGTTATTACACGGATTTGCACACGCCAATCAGCGCAACGATAAACTGGCTTTGGAATTGCTCGATGGCGCATTGCAAAAAACAGAGGCGATTGATGTCAACTTGTTGGCATATTTACGTTTTCTGCAACGCATTTTATTGGAACGTGTGGAAACTGAACGGCGCAACCAATTGTTATATAACGCCTGCGAGCAACGTCTTAAGCAAGAACGTAAGGAACGTGTAGACTTGCTTGAACAACGCACCAGACTCCAGCAAAAACTCGAGGCACTGAAAAATATTGAACGTAGCCTTAATGATCGTGGCAAGCCCGCTGCTTTGGATAAACCTTAATGAATCCGCATAATATTTTGCTGGTCGATGACGATCAGGATTTATTACAACTGCTGTCCATGCGACTGAAAGCAGCGGGTTATCAGGTGAAAACCGCGCTCAGTGGCGAGCAGGCTTTGGCGCAATTATCCGCATTTCGCCCGCATTTGGTGATTACCGATTTACGCATGGACGGCATGGACGGCATGACTTTATTCCGTCACTTGCAGCAGCGCAATCCTGCTTTGCCCGTGATTATTTTAACTGCGCACGGCACAATTCCTGACGCAGTCGATGCGGCGCATCAAGGTGTGTTTCGCTTTTTAACCAAGCCGTTTGAAAGCAAAACTCTGCTCGAACATATTGAAAAAGCTTTGAAATTCAATGGGCAAGAATCCAGCCATATTCCTGCGGATTCCACCGTAGAACGTCAATGGCGGGCAAGCATTATTACCCGCAGTCCTTTGATGGAAGAATTATTAAGCCAAGCGAAATTAGTCGCAGACAGCGAAGCGAATGTGTTTATTCATGGGGAAAGCGGCACGGGTAAAGAATTACTCGCCCAAGCGATTCACCAAGCCAGCCCGCGCCGTGATCAAGCGTTTATCGCAGTGAATTGTGGCGCGTTGCCCGAACCTTTGTTTGAATCGGAATTATTTGGACACACCAAAGGTTCATTTACAGGTGCAGTCAAAGATCACAAAGGTTTATTTCAAGCCGCGCATAAGGGCACTTTATTTTTAGATGAAATTGGTGATTTGCCGCTGACCGCACAAACCAAATTATTGCGGACTTTGCAAGAACGCCAAGTGCGTCCCGTTGGCGCAACCCAATCGATTGCAGTGGATGTGCGGATTATTTCTGCGACCCATCAAAATTTAGAAGAGCGCATGAAAAACGGTTTATTCCGTGAAGATTTATATTATCGCTTAAATGTGGTCAGCCTTGATTTGCCTGCGTTGAGTTCACGGCGTGAAGATATTCCCTTGTTAGCGCGTTATTTTTTAAAGCAGTTGGCGGTGAAAAATCATAAAAATATCACCGGTTTTTCCCCCGAAGCGATGGAAACCTTGGTGAATGCGACATGGCGCGGCAATGTGCGGCAATTGTTTAATGTGATTGAACAAACCATTGCTTTGTCTTTGACTCCGATTATTCCAGCGTCTTTAGTGCAAAAAGCTTTGCGCGATAAACAGACCGATTTGCCGTCTTTAGATGAGGCGCGGTTGCAGTTTGAGCGTGATTACATCATGCAATTATTGCAAATCACGGGCGGCAATGTGATGCAGGCGGCGCAGATTGCGCAGCGGGAACGGAAATATTTTTACAAAATGTTGGATCGACATAATATCGACCCCAGTATGTTTAAACCCAGTGAAGAAGATAGCGAATAATGCAGGTGTATTTATTCGTTTACGGCACTTTGTTAAAAGCGATGCAACATCCTTTACATCAATAAGTTGCAGTGCAGGCGCAATATTTGGGGCGGGCGAGTTTTCAGGGGAAATTGTACGCGCTGGCAAATAAAAATTATCCTGCTGCGATTTCTAGTGCTGAAACCAATGCGCAAGTTTTTGGGGAAGTGTATTCAGTACACTGAGTCGATGAATTGTTTGCCTTGCTAGACAACTATGAAGAATGCAGTGCGGCGTTTCCCACGCCCACGGAATATGTTCGCCAGCAAGTGCCTGTGGTTTTCGGTAGTGCACAAGAGGCAGTGATATTAAAATAAGAAAACTGGCGATTATAGAAGAGAAGCTAAGTGGATATGGATAGCCTTGGATAAAGACTCACGATGGGACTCGCTAAGACAGCGAGTGAGTCGGTTAGTGAGAAAAACTTTATCTTTCTCCAAGAAGTTAGAAAATCATATCGGAGCTATCATTTATTTCATTAACCATTACAACAAATCACTGCTTCTTTAACACTACCATTATTTCTAAACGATTAAAATAATTTCACGAAATATACAAAAGAGACTAGCGATTTTCTAAAAATATCCGATAATCGGGACATCATATAAATATTACCTGTGGAAATTCTCATGAATATCACTGTTAAATTATTTGCAAGTTTGCGTGAACAAGTCGGAAAAGGGGAAGTTAAACTGAATGCAGAAAAACCCATGACCATTGCGCAAATTTGGGCGCAAGTCAGTGAAGAAATGCCTTTGCCGACACATATATTAATGGCGTTAAATATGCAGTATGTTGAAGCCAATGCTTTAGCAGAAGCAGGCGATGAGGTTGCTTTTTTCCCACCCGTGACTGGTGGCTAACAAAGTGAAAGTTGAAATTTACCCACAGCCTTTTAATCCGTGGTCAGTTTTACAGGATTATGAAGCCCTGCGTACCCAATCGGGAAAATGTGGCGCGACTGCCTGTTTTATCGGCACGATGCGCGACTATAACGAAGGCGACACAGTGCAACAGATGTGGCTGGAACATTATGCAGGCATGACGGAACAATACTTGCTGCAACTCGCGATAGAAGTCGAACAACGCTGGCAATTATTGGACAGTTTAATCCTACATCGTGTGGGTGAAATTCAATGCGATCAAACGATTGTGCTGGTGGCTGCGTGGGCGGGACACCGCTCACCCGCGCTGGAGGCGTGTCGTTATTTGATTGAAGAGTTGAAACAGCACGCACCCTTTTGGAAACGTGAAACCCTGAACACGGGACAACAGCGTTGGGTAGCGCAAAATACGCCTAGCGAGTAAACTTAATCAATTAAGCACACGACGCAGGTGGTGGGCAAATTTCATCTCTAAAACCTCTTAGGAAAAAACTAAGAGGTTTTTTTGTGCACTGCAACAGATGTTTTGCCTTGATGACCTGTCTATAATAGAGACATTTCTGGAACAAGCTCAGCAGGACGATTTTTTTGCCTGTTATTGCTCTGCAATATAGGCGCGACCTGAATCAAGCTTTCTAACTAACGAGACCTGCCAGATGCTCAAAGATGATGAAATTAAACACCAAAAGAATCTTCAAGACACTTTAGTCCAGATTTTGAGCTTATTGAAGAAACAAGAGTTAGTCAGCGAGTTAGTGCGTAAGCAAGAAATGCCGCGCCATGATTTGGTGCAGAATCTCATTGAAAAACAACACGTCAATGAGCTTAAGAAACGCTTACAGCAATTACATCCTGCGGACGTGGCTTTTATCTTGGAAAGCTTACCCCTCGATCAGCGGCAAATGGTTTGGGATTTGGTGAAAGTTGAGCATTATGGCGCGATTTTGCTCGAAGTCTCGGATGCAGTGCGCGAAAGCTTAATTGAAGAAATGGAGCATGAGGAATTACTCGACGCGGCAGAACATTTAGATTCTGACGAAATCGCCGATCTTGTGCCCGATTTACCTAAAGATGTGGTGTTTGAGCTGCTCACCTCTTTAGACAGCCGCAACCGTGCAAAAGTGCAATCTGCCTTATCGTTTCCAGAAGGCACGGTGGGCGCGTTAATGGAATTTGAAATGATTACCGTGCGCGATGATATTACACTCGCCACGGTGATTCGCTATTTACAACGCCGTGGCGAAATTCCCGCGCAAACTGACCAATTATTTGTGGTGGATCGGGAAAATAATTTCAAAGGTTTGTTACCATTACGCAGTTTATTAATTCACGATCCTGATTTGCCTGTGACTGAAATGATGTTGAATGAACCCGTTTTTTTCTACACCGATGGTTCGGCACGCGAGGCGGTACAAGCCTTTGAACGTTATGATTTACTTTCTGCGCCCGTGATTAACGCACATCATCAATTAGTGGGCTGTTTAACCGTCGATGCAGTGATGGATTTTATCAACGATACTTCTCAGAAAGAACGTTTAAATCAAGTCGGCTTAAGTGAAGAAGAAGATTTATTCGCCTCGGTGTGGAAAAGTGCGAAAAACCGCTGGATGTGGTTGGCGATTAATTTATTAACCGCCTTTGTCGCCTCGCGGGTGATTGGGGTGTTTGAAAACACCATTCAACAAATTGTGGCTTTGGCAACCCTGATGCCAATTGTTGCAGGGATTGGGGGCAATACGGGTAATCAAACCATGACGTTGATTATTCGGGGTTTAGCCTTACAACAAATTAATACCAATAATTTTAAATATTTATTTTTTAAAGAACTCGCAATTGCGTTTCTGAATGGTCTGTTGTGGGGGAGTGTGATTGGGGTTGTTGCCTACGCGCTGTATGACAAAATTTCGATAGGGGTGGTCATGACCGCAGCGATGGTGCTCAATCTATTATTGGCCGCCTTGGCGGGGGTATTGATTCCCCTCATTTTACATAGCACGGGACGCGATCCCGCGATGGGCAGCAGTGTGATGCTGACTGCGGTCACAGACAGCATGGGCTTTTTCATTTTCTTAGGTCTCGCTACTATATTCCTACTATAGTAATAGGATATATCTACCCCCGAATTATGCTTATGAACTCATTTGATACACAACAATTTTTCACCCATTACGCGAGCTTATGCCTGTGTGTGTTGGATACAGAAGGTCATTTTATTTCTGTCAATGCCAGTTGCGAGCAAATTTTGGGTCTGGATGCAGCACAATTAACCCAGCAATCCTTACTCGATTTTGTACACCCCGAAGACCATCCCTTAACCTTGCAGTTTTTGCATCAATTAGAAACCACCTATCAAAGTCTATCTTGTGAAAATCGGCTGCGCACTACCTTATCAGGACGTTATGTCACCTTTACTTGGACGGCTTATTCATCGGGTGAAGAATCACGCATTTATGCCACCGCCGCGCCCTTACTGAAAGCCCAACAACATCATCCAGAAATAATTCGCCTGCGCTATGAACGCATGTTGACCACCTGTGCGCGGCGTTTGCTTAATTTCAATGTCGATGAAGACCCACTGACCGAAATTCTCAGTTTTTTACAAAAAACCACGGCGGTCAGCGGCGTACATATTTTCAAAAATGTGCCCAGCGTATCCAACACCGCCTTGGTTGCACACTGCACCCATCAAGCTTTACATTCAGGAAAACATAGTTGGATCGAAGAATTCAACTACGCCAATGGTTTTGAACGTTGGCAGAACCTGCTGGAGCAGGGAGAAGTCATCAGCGGTAAAGTGGCTAGTTTCCCAGAAACGGAAAAACCGATTTTACAAAAACTACACTTATTATCGCTGCTGGTGTTACCCATCATGGTGGGCGGTAAATGGTGGGGTTTTATTAGTTTTGAAGAAACGGTGCATTTACGGCTGTGGCATTTGGAAGATATTCACCTGTTACAAGTCGCGGCAGAATTGATTGGAGCGTATTTAACCCGTCGTGAAAATGAAGCGCGCTGGATGGATAATGAAAACCGTTATTATTCGGTGGTTGCTGCGATGCAAGAAGGCGTGGTATTACAATATGCTGATGGCAAGATTGGGGCGTGTAATGCCAGTGCAGAACGCATTTTTGGAGTCTGTGCGGAACAAATGCTTCAGCTAAATTCTACGGGAGAATTGTGGAATCTGATTCATGAAGATGGCTCGCACTTTTCGATGGATATTCATCCCGCGATGATTACCCTGCGCACAGGGCGTGCCTGCTCTAACATCATCATGGGCGTACATCGTCCCGATGATAGTCTGGTCTGGGTCTCGGTCAATTCACAGCCGCTATGGCATGGTGGAGAAGCTTTACCTTATGCTGCCGTCACCACCTTGAGCGATATTACCGAACGCAAACATATCGAAGAAGCCTTGCGCCAAAGCGAAAGCCGTTTCCGCCGTTATTTTGAAATGCCTTTGGTGGGAATTGCGCTGACGCGTCCCAATGGCTGGATTGAAGTCAATGACGCGCTGTGTCAAATGTTGGGCTACACCGCCCAAGAAATCATGTCGCGACGTTGGATTGAAATGAGCCATCCTGATGACCGTGATTTAAACAGTGAATATTTGCGGCGCATGGATGAAGGTTTAAGCGATGGCTACATTTTAGATAAACGTTATATTCGCAAAGACGGCTCTATTTTATATGCCAATATTTCCACACGTTGCGTGCGCAAGGTGAATGGCAGCATTGAATATTTTGTAGTTTTGGTGCAAGACATTACCCAACGCAAATTAATGGAAGTCGCTTTACAAAGCAGCGAGGCGCGTTACCGAACTATTTTTAACAATGCCGCTGTCGGAATTGTGTTAATCAATCGCGAAGGCGAATACATTCAATTTAATAACCGTTGGGCTGAAATTTTAGGTTACCCCACCCATGAATTGCGACAACTTAAAAATACTGATGTCTGTCATCCCGATGATTTCACTGAGGTGGCGCAACGTACTGAAAAAGTTTTTAACCATGAATTGGAACATTATCATCTCGAAAAACGTTACATTCATAAAAATGGTAAAGTGTTATGGCTGGATTCCTTCATTTCAACCTTGCGCGACGCTGAGAATAATATTGAAGCAATTTTAGGGATCGCGATTGATATTACTGTCCGCAAACAAGTCGAAAGAGAACGCGACCGCTTATTCAATCTCTCCGTCGATATGCAATCGATTGCCACCTTTGAAGGCTATTTCAAACAATTAAATATTGCTTGGGAACATACTTTAGGCTGGACTTTGGAAGATTTAACCAGCCGTCCCTTTTTTGAATTTGTGCACCCTGATGATATTGCAGGCAGTGAAAAAGTCTTTGCTAAATTAAAACAAGGAAAAAGTATTTTAGGTTTTGAAAATCGCTATCGTTGCCACGATGGCAATTATCGTTGGATTTCATGGAATGCTTATCCCTTAGCTGATCAAGGACAGGTTTACAGCATTGCCCGTGATATTACCGAGCGCAAGCAAAGTGAATTTGCCCTAAAAGATGCCCATGAACGCCTGATTACGATTCTCGATAGTATTGAATCCTTGGTTTATGTCGCAGACATGAAAACCTATGAATTATTGTATGTGAATAAATATGGGCAAGATACTTTTGGGGATGTGGTGGGAGAACGCTGTTGGAAAGCCCTGCAAAAATCACTGAGTGCCCCGTGCGGATTTTGCAGCAATCCTAAATTATTAGATGAAGCAGGTAATCCGCTTGGGGTTTACACCACAGAAATATGCAATACACTGAATAATAAGTGGTACTTAACCCGTGATCGGGCAATTTATTGGGTGGATGGACGATTAGTGCGTTTACAAATTGCCACCGACATTACTGAAATTAAGCGCACTGAAGCTGCACTGAAAAATAGCGAACGCCGTTATCGCGCGATTGTGCAAGATCAAACTGAATTGATTTGTCGCATCTCGCCTGAGGGCTTATTAAGCTTTGTCAATCAAGCCTATTGTCGTTATTTTGGGAAAAACAAAGAAGAACTATTAGGCACTTATTTTATCCAAATGATTGATGAGGATATTGATTTATTTAAAGCACGTTTGAGTGGTCTGACTAAAACAGCACCCGTGTGCGAAACTGAACATTATGTCACCTTGCCGAATGGCGAAGTGCGGTGGCAACATTGGATTAAACGCGCCATGTTTGATGACGCAGGAAGCTTGTTGGAATATCAAGCGGTGGGGCGCGACATCACCGAACGCAAGCAAGCTGAAGAAGAATTGCGCCATGCCAAAGAAACCGCTGAAGCCGCCACCCAAGCGAAAAGCGATTTTCTAGCCAATATGAGCCATGAAATTCGTACCCCAATGAATGGCGTGGTGGGCATGACTGAATTAATGTTAAACACCGATTTGAATCCACAGCAGCGTGAATATGCTGAAATTATTCGCCAATCCACTGATGCCTTGCAATCGTTAATCAATGATATTTTAGACTTTTCTAAAATTGAGGCGGGCAAATTGACCTTAGAACCCATCGCCTTCGATCTCGAAAATGCAGTGTTAGATGTGGCGCGCTTGCTGTCGGTGACGGCAGAAAATAAGGGCTTAGTGCTCAGTGTGCGTTACGCGCCCACCGCGCCACGTTATCTGATTGGGGATGTCGGCAGAATTCGCCAAGTGCTGACTAATTTAGTCGGCAATGCGGTCAAATTCACCCAAAAAGGCACGGTGCTGATTGATGTAGATTGTGAAATGGAAAGCAGCCATCGCGCCCGTATCGGCATTCATGTCAAAGACACGGGTATTGGGATTTCCGAACATCAATTAGAGCATGTCTTTGAAAAGTTTACCCAAGCCGATTCTTCCACCACCCGTAAATTTGGGGGCACAGGTTTGGGCTTGTCCATCAGTCAGCAACTGATTCAGATGATGGAAGGGGAACTGATCGTTAGCAGTAAATTAGGGCAAGGTTCAGTCTTTAGTATTAAACTTTCTTTACCCTTGGCAGAAACCCAATCTGCCCCTTCGGGACAATTATCCTCTTTGAAAAATCATTTTCCTGCGGGGGTGCGGATTTTGGTGGTTGATGATAACCCCCTCAATCAGCAAGTATTAATTGAACAATTGGAAGGAATGCAAGGCGATTGTGTGGCGGTGAGTTCGGGCAAAGCCGCTTTGAGCACATTGCAAGAAGCCGCGCAACAAGAGCGACCTTTTTGGTTGGCGATTTTGGATTATTTTATGCCTGAAATGGACGGCGAATATTTGGGCTATTTGATCAAACAATCACCCCTGCTCAAAGAAACGGTGTTGGTGATGCTGTCTTCCGCTGGCTCTCAACAAAATGGGCAACATTTACAAACCCAAGGTTTTGCCGCTCATTTTATTAAACCTTTACCCTTTCACCAATTGCGTAATACGTTATTTTTACTGTGGGAAGCACATCTTAATCAACAACAAGCTCCGTTTATTACCCTTGAGAGTTTGATGCGATTTTCAGCCTTGCCCAGTGCTGCGAGCACGCCCCCCGTCCATTACGACAGTTTGCCTGTCTTATTGGCAGAAGATAATGAGGTGAACTGCATTGTTGCGGTCAATATGTTGCAGCAATTAGGCTGTGAAGTCAGTGTCGCCCGCAATGGTCGGGAAGCCCTAGAATTAATCAATCAACACGAATTTGCCTTGATTTTTATGGATGTACAAATGCCTGAAATGGATGGTTTTGAAGCCACCCGTGCGATTCGTCAACAAGAACGCATTCGTAAACAGACGCGTCGGATTATTGTCGCGATGACTGCAAACGCAATGCGAGGGGATGCAGAACGTTGCTTTGCCGAGGGCATGGATGATTATGTCGCCAAGCCTTTCAGTTTGGAACGCCTCAGTAATATCTTGAGAAAATATCATCCTCCCTCCACACTGACGACCAGTCCTACCGTTAAAAGCTCTGCTAAAACTATGAAAACAATCACTGCTTTACCCTCTGCCACCACCCAAAAAGTATTATTGGTTGAAGATAATCTGATCAATTGTTTGGTCGCGACTAATATGCTTGAAACCTTGGGTTGTCACGTCGATGTGGCTGAAAATGGTAAACAGGCTGTTGAATTATGCGATAAGAACACTTATGCATTAATTTTTATGGATATTCAAATGCCTGTGATGGATGGCATTGAAGCTACTCGCCATATTCGTCATTCTGCTACCGTGAATCACGCACTACCCATTATCGCGCTCACGGCGAATATCATGCCCAGCGATGTGAAATTATATTATTCGGTAGGCATGAATGATTGTCTTGCTAAACCCATTACCGTAGAACGTTTACGGGGAGTTGTAGAACAGTATTTAGATTTATCAGGGATGGAGAATAGTGTTGATGACGCTGCCTGCATCCCTGCGGCTGATGAAGCTTTATCCCCTGCAAAAAAATACGCCCAAGAATTTGCACATTATGAACTCTTTGATATTGAGCAAATTAAGCGAGTTTCGTTAGGTAACAGTCGGATTTTAAAAAAGATTGTCTGCGAATTTGAAAAAGACATTTCTAAGCAATTAGAACGTATGGATCAAGCGTATGCCCAAGAAGATTATGTCACTTTGCATCGTTTGGCGCATTCGCTCAAAGGCAGCACCAGCAGTATTGGTGCAGTGCGTTTAGGTAAAATTGCCGCCGCCACCGAAATTGCCGCAGGCAAGCACGATGCCGTAAACTTTAATGAGCTATTGACGTTGATTAAAACCGAAGTCAGTCTTTTGGAACAAAAATGGGCGCAGATTGATTGGGAGCGATTGTTGTGAGAATTTAGGATCAGCAACTATAAACCATAATTAAATAAGACCTTTCAGACTGTTAGCATCTGAAAGCTCTTATTTAAGATTTAAATCGAGAAGATAAATTTTTCCTTGCCTTTCCTACAAAAACACTTCCACTCCTTGCAAACCGACACGCACCGCATGGGGAACTAACATGCCCGGCGCGTTAAAACAGTTGCCTGTTTCCAAACAAAATTGATAGCCATGAAAAGGACAAGTAATCGTGCCATGTGACACTTTGCCATGATCCAGTGGCATTTCAAGGTGGGAGCATTGATTATTAAAACAAGTCACTTTCATACCCAATCGGCTGAATAATAAAGAATATAATTTGTTTTCAATCTTAATTTCAAACAAGTGCATTCCATTACGAGGAATGTGCAGAATCGGCGCGACCGCATACCATGCACCTTTTCCTGTGGGAATGGCTTGCGGATAATGCCAAATCTGTTGTAATTCTGGACAGGTATTTATTAAAAGGGTTTCAGCTTGTTTGACTAATTTGAGGGCGGCAAGATCACGCAATTGTTCGTTTTCATTTAAACCTTGCCAGCGCACTGCCAGCATATCGGTGGTGCTTTCAGGCAACAACTCGACATCTGCTTGATAGGGCAGCAGTAAGGCACGTACTTCGGATAAGGCGGTGGCGAGTCTTGTATCCATTTTTAATTAAGTCCCTAAATCCCCTAAAAGGGGACTTTAAAAATTGAGTAGCCCCTTTAGGGAGTTAAGATTGCAATTAAAAAATAACACTACGGAAACAAAGCCCGAACCCGCGCCAAATCTTCAGGCGTATCGACCCCAATGCCCGCATCCACCACGGCTTCTGCAACGTAAATTTTGCCGCCATCGTGCAAGATGCGTAACTGTTCCAAGGCTTCGCCCAACTCCAAAGCACAGGCTGGCAATTGCGTGCAATGCTGCAAATATGCCGCACGGTACGCATAAATCCCAATGTGTCGAAAATGATAATGTGGCACAAATAACGCGGGGTCTTTGAGAAACTGCTCCCGTAAAAATGGAATCGGGGCGCGGCTAAAATACAAAGCAAAGCCGTGCTTATCGCGCACCACTTTCACCACGTTGGGATTAAACACCGCTTCAATCGTGGTGATTGGCTCGCACAAAGTGGCGACTTGCGCCGCTGTGTATTTGTGCAATGCCATCGCCACTTGTTGAATCAGCACCGAGGGCAATAAAGGCTCATCGCCCTGCACATTGACCACAATCAAATCTTCAGGAACATCGTTTAGGCGTAATACCTCCGCCACCCGATCCGTGCCTGAATTATGCGTTTTTGCAGTCATACACACCTCTGCCCCAAACTTCAGGGCAGCGGCTTCGATGCGTTTATCATCGGTGGCAATAATCACCCGTTCCGCCCCGCTGGCAAGTGCTGTTTGATGCACATGCGCCAACATCGGCTTGCCGCCAATTTCTAATAAAGCTTTGGCAGGCAAGCGACTAGAAGCATAGCGGGCAGGAATCACCACCCAATAACGTGGAATCATTTTAATTGCTCGTACAACAAGCTCAGCATTTTCTCAGCGGTTTTGCTGGTTTCAACATTGCCTTGCTTATCTAACACTACTAACTGGCTATTTTGTCCAGCGGCTTGTAAACGCACTTGGAAATCTTGCTTCACCACCGTGTTATCACCGCCAAACCAGCCCGAGAAGAAGCCTTTATCTTGTCCTTTGTTATTATCAGGATCGATATAACGCACAAAATAAACCGCCTTCGCCCGATCACGATCTTCCACCGTGAAGCCCAAACGGTCTAAAGCCAAGCCTGTTTTACGCCATGCAATTTCCAAAGGTTCACGCACCACTAATTGCACGGTATCGGAGCTGTTGCGGACTAATTCAGCCTTAAGCGGCGTTTTATCGCCTGCATTAGCGAGCAAAGTACGCGCTTGTTTTTCTTCAACGCCGAGCGCGATCATGATGCGGTTCAACATTTCATTTTCGAGTTCGAGATTGGCAGGACGGGTTTGCCAGCCCGTATTATCGCCTTCGATAACTTCTTCAACCCCGCGATGGGTTAAATAGATTTCGCTCGTGCCCGCCACGCTACCCCGTTCCAAACGCACACGGAAACGATCCCGTGTCGGTGCGGAATAGAGCATGTCTAAAGCCTTGCCCAATAATTTACGCAACCCATCTTGCGGCACGTCGGCGCGGTTTTCTTTCCATTCGGTTTCCAAAACCCCGATTTTTTGATTATCGGTGGTGAGCACGAAACCACTTTCTAACCAAAAACTACGCACTTTTTGCCAGACGCTCTCCACAGGGGCTTGCACTACCAACCAGCGGGTATTGCCATCGCGCTGTACTTTGACTTTTTCAAAACTCGGCAACACGGTTTCAACCCGTTTTGCTGCTGCCACTTGTTGACCGCCAACCCCGCCGCGTTCTTTATTATATTCAGAAAGTTTCGCGCTGCTGTTATTCGGGGTGAGATCGGGCACGACTAATTGATCATCAATGCTAGAACTCAGTAAATCGGGTGGAATTTCTAAGGGGTGCACCGTGGTGCTTTTTTTATAATCCGCACGATTATCAGGAAACACTTGCTCAGTTTGGCGCAAGGTGCTACAGGCGGTGAGTCCGCCACAGAGAATTATCCAACCAAGAGCTTTTTCTAAACGTAACATTCGGGTGACCTTCATCCAATTTTCTTTATGGTCTGAAACCTCCCCCTTCAGGGGGATAGTTAAATGGTGCTAACACGGGTTAGCATGTTATCATTTTTAGTAACCTCTTCGTTTACGGAGAGGTAATCCACCGACCTCTATCTGTCGATGGCTTTTTCACTCGACAGATGAGGTCGAGTATGGATTGAAACATCACTATCGGGTTTGAGCACGCGCAGGAACTAAAGTGGGCGCAGCTTCTAAAACAGGGAGCGATTTCGGTTGAGGATAGACCGTCCGATCATCTGCCCATGTAGAGTCCAGTTGTTTTATCACGGAAGTACAGCCCATGCTAGTTGCACAGAGTGCCGCGATTATCAAAAATCTTAATAAGTACATGATATTATAAAACTTGTGCTTGCCGCATCGCTTGTTCAACGGCAGCATGGTATTGGGCGCTCAACGGGGTTAAGGGTAAACGAATCCCGCCTTCCATTAAACTTAAACGTTGCACTGCCCATTTTGCAGGAATCGGATTGGCCTCTAAGAATAAATCGCGGTGTAAACCTGTTAAACGGGCATTGACGGCTTCCGCTTCGGCACGCTTGCCAGCAAGGGCAAATTGACACATGTCGTGCATTGCCTTGGGGGCAACGTTGGCGGTGACAGAAATCACGCCGTCGATGCCTGCTAAAATGCTTTCCATGGCGGTTTCATCGTCGCCGCTGTAAATGGCAAACTTGTCGCTGCGGCAGGTGTCAATCAATTGGTGAATGCGCTTGGAATCATTTAAAGCTTCTTTAATCCCAATGATATTCGGAATCGCAGTTAAACGTTGCACCGTGCTGGGTAACATATCGCAGGCGGTGCGGCCGGGTACGTTGTATAAAATATGCGGCATCGGCACGGCATCAGCAATCGCTTGATAATGTAAAAATAAACCTTCTTGGGTGGGCTTATTATAATAAGGTGTGACTAATAAGCTGGCATCTGCGCCTGCTTTCATCGCTTCACGGGTTAAATAAATCGCTTCCTGCGTGGAGTTTGAACCTGTGCCTGCAATCACAGGGACTCTTTTTGCTGCATATTCAACGATTAAACGAATTACTTCACAGTGTTCTTCGTTGTCTAAAGTGGCAGATTCGCCAGTGGTGCCGACGGCGACAATCCCATCTGTTTGTTGTTCAATGTGATAATTTACTAAACGGCGTAATGCTACCGTATCAATACTGCCATCGGTGTGCATTGGCGTGACTAACGCCACAATACTGCCTTGTAACATTGCAAACTCCTAAAATAAATGAAAATAAATGCGCATAGTAAGATTGTTAGACCCGATTGACAAGATCAGCCTTGTTTTGAAAAACGTTCTAATCGTCGAATGCGGGTTTACTAAGCATAGTCTAGCTTTTTAGGAAACCTTTGTTTTGTGTAAATTCAGTTAGTTTTTTACCCTCTTTGAAAAAAGGGGTTAGGGGCTTGTTTAAATCTTAAATTCCCTTCAAAGGCTTAACTACGGCACAAACAATTCCAATAATTCATTCAAAAAACGCAAGCCTTGCTCAGTCGGGGCAATGCGCTGATTACTATATTCTATCCAGCCTTGTTTATATGCATGATTTAAAGGTGTTTTGACTAATTCAAAATCTAAGCCCGTTTGTTGTGTGAAATCCCGCTCTGAAAAACCTTCGCGCAACCGCAGCGCATTCAGCATAAATTCTAAACAAATATCTTCAGTTTCTAAAACTTGTAAACTACTAATCACTTCGCCACTGTGCGCGGTTTCTAAATATAATTTCGGATGGCGTTGTTTGCTGTAACGGGTAATTGAAGCTTGTGCCGCGTCGCTAATTTTGCCATGTGCGCCCGCGCCAATGCCTAAATAATCCCCAAATTCCCAATAATTAAGATTATGCCGACAGCGTTTTCCCGTTTTGGAATACGCAGAAATTTCATAATTTTGATAGCCGTGTGCGGCTAATAAAGCTTGTCCTGCTTCTTGAATTTCCCAAATATAATCATCATCGGGCAAGTTTGGCGGCTGGCGAAAAAATGCAGTATTCGGCTCTAAAGTCAGTTGATACCAAGATAAATGCGGCGGCGCAAATTGCAGCGCGGTGTTTAAATCGTCCAAAGCCATTGCCACGGTTTGCTGTGGCAAGCCAAACATTAAATCCAGATTGAAATTTTCAAAGCCTGCTTCGCGAATTGCGGTGAGAGCATTTTTCGCTTGTTGCGCGTCATGAATGCGCCCTAAATTATGCAGCATTTCATCTTGAAAACTTTGCACCCCCAAAGAAAGGCGATTGATGCCTGCCTCACGATAGCCTTGGAAACGTGCGCTGTCCACCGTGCCAGGATTGGCTTCTAAGGTGATTTCTGCTTGTGGTAAAAGTTTGATGCGGCTACGAATTCCCGCCAGCAATTGCTGATAAAAATCAGGCGAAAATACGCTGGGTGTGCCGCCGCCGATGAAAATACTTTGTATGCTGCGCCCCCACACTTTGGGCAAATCTTGTTCTAAATCGGCAAACAGGGCGTTTAAATATTGTGTTTCTGACGGCTGTTCACGGATTTCGTGGGAATTAAAATCACAATAAGGACATTTACGTACACACCACGGAATATGAATGTATAAGCTGAGTGCGGGAAGATTGGTGAAATTGGGCATGGTTTGTTGTCGGTGACAAATTAATGGGCGGCTGATGGGAGGATACAAGGTTTTTTCGGGCTTACCAAATTTTTGGGGTGAAAGTGTGGTCAGAATTTAATTGTCTGAACCACAATTTGTGGTGACGTATAAACTATTAAAAACAATTGGTTTATCGTTTTCGGAGTTTATTACAGGACGGGTTTTTTATCAAAAAACGCTGTTGAATAATGGGCAATTCAAAAGTTTTTATTTTGAATATCCTGAAAATCAGAAAGCGCGTTATGAGCCGTTGATTAAGGGGTTTGTGGCTTCGTTTAAAGGCTAAACAATTAAGAGCGGCTGGGTTTTGAAAATAAGCTCTCAAAACTAATATTTATCACTGGTATGTTCATACACCGCCGTTTCAAGCTTATAACAAAGACGTTCTAGCTTTGAGTAGAATTTTTCTATGGCAAGCGCGTCTTCAGGTTTATGAACCACAAGTTCTGCAAATTCGGCACTGGCTTTTAATAAACTAAATGCCACGCTGTTTAACTCAGGTTGCCCTTTCCCTCCGCGCAATTTCTTGGTGAGTGCCAGAATTTGTGCGATTTCAGCTTTCCACGGTTGTTCTAAAACGGTGATTTTCTCAGTGACTTCTTTTGAAACAACAGGTTGATGTAAATCATAAATGATTCTATCCTGCTGTTTTGCGCTCATGTAATCTCTTTTCAGCTCATTTTTAATACCGTTTCCAAAGAAGATATTTCCGCCACGAAAGAGACCATCTGCAATAATTTGGTCTTTAAAGGGCAATAAGACGGCTTCAACCATGAGGGGCAAGTAAGAGCTTGGAAAAAACTCTGTTAAGGGTTCATTCAAACCGAGTACAGCGTACACCGCTTTATTTTTTGTATCACTGGTTTGAACAAAAATGGAGTGTTTTTTCAAATGCCGTTCTACGAAAAACTTGCCTTTAACCGCCAGTTTCCATGAGTGGAGAATTTCGACTTCTTCGGGAGAAAGCGTTTGCTGATTTTCTTGAATAAAGCCGTCGATGTAGGGCGTTGGATCGCTAAATAAAATATCCCGCAGTTCAATAAACAGGGCATAATTCGCTTCATCATCGACACGCTCGTCATATTCTTCGGGCGATTTTAGGATGCCTTGTTTTAGCCCCGTGTAAATGTGCAATTTAACCATAAGATTCATTACTACATTGAAATCGTCGTGGTTTAATTCCATGCGTATTACTCCTTTAAATTCAATATGTGGAGAGCTGCTAGGTTTTCAAAATCCTAGTAGGTCTTTGGTCAATATTATTGTGTTATTTATATTTTTTGAACAGATGATTTCTTTTAAGAATTAAGCTTCTTGCAAGAATTCCCCAACTTTTGAATCGTCAAATTGTTGGTGATAGTTTTCAAAATTTAGGAGCGTGTCGAACCAAGATAAAACTTGTTAGCTTGCAATGCGGGTTTGTTTTTGTGGGTTGCGGTGAATGTAGGCAACCACTTGAATTAAATAGCTGTCGGAGTCGATGAGGATGCGTTTGAAGTTTTTTTCAAATAAACTGCCGTGCCGATTATAAGTTTTATTGATGATTTTGGTGTAGGCATTAAATAAATTTGAGAAGGCTTGCGAGTAGTTAAGACCTTCTAGGTCTTTGAGACCTAGAAGGTCTGGTTTCGGGGCAATTTTCACCAACAAATGAAAATGATTCCGCATTAAACAGTACGCATAAGTTTCTGCTATCGGATAAATATAGCGGATGTACAACTTGAAGAAATACTCATAGCTTCAAGAAAGATATTTTCGCCATTATTCCCACGATTATAAATGTAGTAATACTGTCCTTCTATCAATGGATCGGTTTGCGACATCGTGTTTTTTCTCCTCATTATTATTGAATTGGCGAGATCGATGATAACGGCGCGTTTTCCTGCTAAAAATCCCATGATTTTTCTCCTTTATTTTTTAAGATTGTAGGATTGAATAATGAGTGAGGGAGAGTATTTCATTTTGAAGGGTAAAAATTGCCAGCAGTGTACAGCAAATAGGGGGGCTTTGCTTAGCTGCTGTGGAATTGGGGGCAATGCTTAAAGCAGAGAATTTTCGTTCCCAGACAGGAACGAGTTTATTATGGACATTGTGTAAATTAAGTGAATTGTGGTTCAGACTACCGCTTAAAACTCAGCTTCAGGAAAAAACTCATCATCGAGTAATTGCTGAATGGTGTAGGGGCAAGTTTCAGGAAATGTCGTCTTAGCTAAACGGGTTTCTTTCACCGCAAATAACACAGCTTTAGGATAAGACTTTTCCACCGTGCTTTCTAATTCTCGTTTAAGACTGGGCACATCTTCCAACAAATCCACAATTTGAGAACGCTGCTCAATAATCGTCAGTCGCCAGCTTTTGCCCTCATAACTTTCCCATTTATCGCTCAACGCCGCCAGTTGAAATTGCCATTTGAGCAAATGCGCGATTAAGATTTTAAGGTGGCTGCTCAATTCCCGCCGATTGTTTTTTCCCATGTCTTCCAATTCTTCAATCAGGTGGCGCGTATCAAGCGCATCCATTTTCCCTGCTTTTAACAGACTGATTTGATCATGAATCCACGCATCAAAATCTTGATGATACAATTCAGGCTTGCTCATAATTTCTAATCCATATCTAGTTTAAACGTTGATTATAGACAAAAAATTTACACCCTCTCCCACAGCCCCGATTTCCCACCCGATTTCTTCAACAGACGCACCTCGCTGATAGTCATGCCACGATCCACGGCTTTGCACATGTCATACACCGTTAATAAGGCAAGCTGCACCGCAGTGAGAGCTTCCATTTCAACCCCCGTCTGTCCCACCGTTTCCGCACTGGCTTGGCAATGCAGCGCGTTCTGTTCGGGCAAGGGCGTAAAATCCAAGGTTACCCGCGTCAACATAATCGCGTGACACAAAGGAATTAATTCACTGGTTTTTTTCGCCGCCATAATTCCCGCAATTCTCGCAATCCCAATCACATCGCCTTTTTTATGCGCCCCTTGCACAATTAAAGCAAGGGTTTCAGGCTGCATGAAAATCTTGCCTTCTGCCAAGGCAATACGATGGCTGTGCGCTTTCTCGGCAACATCGACAATATGCGCCTCGCCTGCGGCGTTGAAATGGGTCAAAGACATACGGAATTCCTAAGCCGACAAGCGTTTTAACAAATTGGCGTAATCTTCATTCAATTGCTGATCCGCCGTTTTCAACTTGGAAATGGTTTTGCAGCTATATAAAACCGTGGTGTGATCCCTGCCCCCAAACGCGCTGCCAATTTCGGGCAAACTGTGCTGAGTCAATTCCTTAGACAAAGTCATCGCGATTTGACGCGGACGCGCAAGCGTGCGTTTTCGACCCCGTGAACATAATTCTGATAAAGAAATTCTAAAATAATCCGCCACGGTTTTTTGAATGGAATTTAAGCTTAAGTTGGGCAAGGACGGCATTTGTAAACTGACTAAATCTTTCAACGCGGTTTTGGTATTTTCCAAGGTAATGCTTTGTTGCATCACTTTGGCGGTGATAATCAAACGGTGCAACGCGCCTTCCAATTCGCGCACATTGGCGTGAATATTTTTGGCAATGAAACAGCCAACTTCATACGGAATCATCACATGCGCCAGCGCGGCTTTCGCCATTAAAATCGCTAAACGGGTTTCAAAATCAGGTTGTTCCACCGTCACCGCTAAACCCCAACCAAAACGCGATTTTAAGCGGTCTTCCAAGCCTTCAATCTGTTGCGGCAGGCGGTCACAGGTCATCACAATTTGTTTTTTACCATCCATTAATACATTGATAGTATGAAATAATTCTTCTTGAGATTGGGTTTTATTAGCAAAAAATTGGACATCATCAATTAATAAGGCATCAATCGTGCGGTATTGCCGCTTAAATTCATTCATTTTTTTCTGGTGTAAAGCTTTGACCATGTCGCTGACAAAACGTTCAGAATGCACATATAAAATTTTTGCCTCAGGGCGCGTGCTCAAAATATGATTGCCCACGGCGTGCATTAAATGGGTTTTCCCCAAACCGACACCGCCATAAATAAACAAGGGATTATACGCCGCCGTTTCCGCCACTTGTAAGCAGGCTGCGCGTGCGACTTGATTGGATTTGCCTTCGACAAAGTTGGCGAAAGTAAGCTGTGGATTAATGCGGCTGAGATGCGGCGATTGTGCGTTTTGCTGATGTTGCACGGGGCTTGCCGCTGCCGAGGCGACCGCCGTTTTATTATTCAACACATGGCTACGGCTGCCCACCATCAACAACACGTTGGGCGGTTGTTGCGGGCGAATGTGGTTCAGAATCTCGATGATGCGCGGGTAAAAATGCTGTTTCACCCAATCCATCACAAAACGATTGGGAGCAAGCAGGCGCAAAGTATTGGCATCTTCTACAACGTGCAAGGGACGGATCCAAGTATTGAAATCTTGGGCAGGTAATTCGCGTTCCAGCGAGCGTAGACATTGATTCCAAAGCGTAAGAGACACCAGACAACCTCCGAAGGGTAACTGTGCTGAGCTAATTTATAATAATGAGGAATAGTATTTTGACGTGTTTGAGCTGTAAGTTTATATGGGATACCCCACATATTCCAGCACGCCCCTGCGGCAAGCTAAGTGCTTGTGTGCCCATACAACTGTTTGATTGCTATGCGATTCTGTAAGCTAGAAATTACTTTAACTATTCGCACTTTTAACTGACAAATCAAACAGATAGCTTCCTTAAAAATTTTTTTAATACAGGCTATCTAAATTTTAAGGGGGACGCATTATAGCATTGAAGCGTTAATTTTATGCGGACTGAAACAGATTTTTTTATCAATGCGGATGTGTCGGAATTCGCTGTTCACAGCTAAAAAATAGGGCTGTTAAAAAGTATAAAACATGAAAATACACACAATTTATCTTAAAATTGAAATTTAAGACAAATTATGTGTATTTTAGTTTACAGAGAATTGCGTTAGATTTTAGAGAATTGCTTAGAATTCTTTGGATTACGGAATATTAAGGCTTTGCTGGGCAAGTCAGGATTTGCTTGATTAATTGCCGCCACAATGGTTTCATGGTGCGGTGACAAACTACACACAGGATCGGCATTGGTGGCATCACCCGTTAATAAATAGGCTTGGCAGCGGCAACCCCCGAAATCCTTAGCTTTTTCAGGACAAGTGCGACAAGGTTCTTTCATCCATTCGTCGCCCCGAAAATGCTGAAAAGCAGGAGATTCTTCCCAAATCCATTTTAAGCTGTGTTCTTGCACATTCGGAAAAGTTAAATTCGGCAATTCCCGCGCAGAATGACAAGGCAGAGCAGTGCCATCGGGCGCAATGGTTAAGAAAATATTCCCCCAGCCATTCATGCAAGCTTTGGGACGACCTTCGTAATAATCAGGCACGACGTAATAAATCTTCATCTTGCCTTTGAACTTCTCTTGATACGCATGAGCTATTGGTTCAGCGCGTTGCAACTGCTCGCGGGTAGGCAACAATTGATCACGATTGACCAAAGCCCAACCATAATATTGCGTGGTTGCCAGCTCCACATAATCCGCGCCCAACTCTTCCGCTAAATCTAAAATTTCCGCAATATTATCGGTATTTTGTCGATGCAGCACAAAACATAAAACCATCGGGTAGCCCTGCTTTTTCACTTCACGAGCAATAGCTTGTTTATGTTCAAAAGCTGCCGTTCCTGCCAAATAATCATTTAACTCGGCAGAACTGGCTTGAAAGCTTACTTGAATATGGTCTAAACCTGCGGCTTTAAACGCAGCAATCCTCTCAGGTTTCAAACCCACGCCCGAGGTGATTAAATTGGTGTAATAGCCCATTTTACGGGCTTCTGCGATGAGAATTTCCAAATCTGGGCGCGTGGTTGGCTCGCCCCCCGAAAAGCCCAGTTGCGTCGCGCCCAAAGCCCGCGCCTCGCGTAATACTTTCAGCCAAGCTTCGGTATCCAATTCGGTTTTTTGCTGGGCAAAATCCAAAGGATTGGAGCAGTAGGGACATTGCAGCGGGCAGGCATAAGTCAATTCTGCCAACAACCATAAAGGTTTATTCGGTGAGGGTAATCCAGCCATTTTTATGCGCTACCTCTAAAAAAGCAAAAACATCGCTACGAATATCGACGATTTCGGGGAAAGCTTGTTGAAGACTCTGCAAAAGTGTGGCGACGCTTTGCTCTGGGATTGCACAGTATTTTAAAATTTCTCCCGCACTGAAGTTAAGCTGAATCATGCCTTCAGGATACAGTAAAACGTAGCATTGCTGCGCTTCTTCCCATTGAAAGCGGTAGGCTGGCGAAATGGAAATTTTTTGATTTATATCAATCATGGGCTTTAATATTGAAAAATGGGGGCATTTCGTCAACATAAGCGACGTGCATCACGTCAAGCATAGTCCACAAAATGTTCAGTTTAAATTGAAGAATTTCTAAAGCGCGCTCTTGTTGGGCGCGGGTTTTGAAATGGTCTAGGGTAATTTGCAAGCCATGTTGCACGTCGCGACGCGCTTCAGTCAAGCGTTTACGGAAATAATAATAGCCTTCGGCATCAATCCACGGATAGTATTCGGGCCAAGTGTCGAGGCGTTTTTGATGAATTTCGGGGGCAAATAATTCGGTTAAAGAGGAACAGGCGGCTTCTTGCCATGGGGATTGGCGGGCAAAATTGACGTAAGCATCGACTGAAAAACGCACGCCAGGCAGCACTAATTTCAGTGAAGTTATATCTTCACGTTTCAAACCCACCGCTTCCCCAAGCCGAATCCAGGCTTCAATGCCGCCTTCGTCGCCTGTCAGCCCGTCGTGGTCGATAATGCGCTGCACCCAATGCCGCCGCACGTCGCGCTCGGGGCAATTTGCCATAATCGCGGCATCTTTCACAGGGATTGAAATTTGATAATAAAAGCGATTAGCAACCCAGCCTTGAATTTGTTTCTGGGTGCATTTGCCTGTGTTCATGGCGATGTGGAATGGGTGGTGAATGTGATAATACGCGCCTTTGGCTCGTAATTGTTGTTCAAATTCTTCGGGATTCCATGCGGTGAGTTCGGTCATGGGTTTGCTCCTTGAGTGGTGATATTTTTTTACTGCGCCCCCAACCCCCTGAAGGGGGCTAAAGACTAACTTTAACGTAGGGTGTATAAGCGTAGCGTCATACACCGTTATGATTGGTGCATGGCGGCTATGCCTTATGCACCCTACATTTTGAGTTTAAGGGCGCAGTTAATTTTTATAAAAACTACAAACACACATCCATCCCATCAAACGCGACTTCTATCCCTTCCGCGACAAGTTGGGCGCGCTCGGGAGAATCTTCGTCTAAAATCGGGTTGGTGTTGTTGATATGAATCAAAATTTTGCGCGGCTTTGAAAATGCGCGTAAGGCTTCAATCATGCCGCCATCGCCAGATTGTGGCAAATGCCCCAATTCTCTGCCCCATTTGTTGGCGATGTTTTGCACCACCATTTCATCATCGCGCCAAAATGTGCCATCGACTAATAAGCAATCGGCGTTTTCTAAAAAGGGCACAAGTTTGGGTTCTATCGCGCCCAAACCGGGGGCATAAAATACATTTTTGCCCGTGCGTAAATCTTCAATTTTCACCCCGATATTGTCGCCGTCATGCGGGTCGTGCCGATGTGGCGAATAGGGCGGGGCTTTACTACTGAGAGAAATCGCAGTGAAGCGTAATTCGGGAGTTTGAGGAATGGTAAAACTGCTGCCATCAATCGGCACAGGATGCCGTTGTACGCCGCCGTTCCAATGTTCCAACATGCTAAAAATCGGGAAACCCGTGGTTAAATCCTGAAAAACCATATCCGTGCAATAAACATCAATCGGCAAACCTTCACGCAACATTAACAAACCCGTGCTGTGGTCAATTTGGCTGTCGATGTAAATAATTGCAGCAATCGCGGTGTCACGAATCTGTCTTGCAGGCTGCATCGCGGGAAATGCGGCAAGTTGGGCGCGAATATCGGGCGAGGTATTAAATAACACCCAATTCAGCCCGTCGCCACTGACCGCAATTGAGGATTGAGTGCGGGCTTGGGCGCGAATCTGACCCGAGCGTAAACCTGCACAATTGCGACAATTGCAATTCCATTGGGGAAAGCCGCCGCCTGCGCCAGAACCTAAAACGTGTATGTACATGGGAATTTTCAAAAAGCGGGAGGGAGGAAGGGGGACAGTTGAACTGCCCCCGTTGCAATCTAGCGATTGCAGATGTACATGGTTACTTCAAAACCAAAACGCATTTCAGTATAAGCTGGGGTGGTCCACATCGGTAAATCCTCCTAAGTAAAACAGGGTAAAAAATTATTTAAGCGCATTCGCTCTGCTTAATTTAGCAGAAACTATGCCATTCTTAAACTGTCTGTAAACTAAGACATAAATAGCTTGTATTTAAAGCATTATTCACTCAAACCGCCCTGCTATGAGGGAAAGTGCTTTTAAGCTGCGTCACAGTTTGTGCCTTCCTAGGAACAATCTGTAAACCTTATCAAAGCACTGTTTCAATATTTTAGATAAGGCAGTGACTTTCTGTTAGCTTAAGTCTACTCAATGACTAAGCGCATCATTCGAGTGAAAACTGTTAATCCCGATTGATGCGCCTGTGCTATCAGCGACTTAAAATTATCTCAATAAACCGCTTACAAATCCCGTCCCATTGCATTCGCCAAGGCACGCAATTCAACCATCAAGGTTTGTAATTCGGTTGGGGTTAATGCTTGATCCGCATCACACCAAGCTTCACAAGGCGTAGGGTGCATTTCCACTAACAAACCATCTGCGCCCGCTGCAATTGCGGCTTTTGCCAAAGCAGGCACGAGCCATGCTTTCCCGCCTGCGTGGCTTGGATCAACAATCACAGGCAAATGGGTTTCGCGTTTCAACACAGGAATTGCGGTGACATCGAGCATATTCCGATACGCGGTTTCAAAACTGCGCACGCCGCGTTCACATAAAATAATCTGATGATTGCCGCCCGCTGCAATATATTCTGCGGACATCAGCCATTCGGAAATGGTGGCGCATAAACCGCGTTTCAAAATCACGGGCACATGCACTTTTCCTAATTCTTTTAATAAATCAAAATTTTGCATGTTGCGCGTGCCGACTTGAATCACTTCAACGCCATGCTCTAAAAAGCTGTCCAACATGCGCACATCCATTAACTCGGTCACAATTGGCAAATTGTGCGCTTTGGCAGCTTGGCGAAACATGCTTAAACCTTCCAAACCTGCGCCTTGAAACGCATAAGGACTGGTACGCGGTTTAAACGCGCCGCCTCGCATCAAACGGCAACCTGCTGCCGCCACGCCTTCGGCTGATAAATCCATTTGTGGCTGAGTTTCAACTGAGCAAGGACCGCCAATCACTTGAATCGTGTTGCCGCCCAAAAGAATGCCGTTAATATCAATCACGGTATTTTCAGGATGAGATTCGCGAGCCACGATTTTATAAGGCTTAACGATAGGAACAACATCACTGACGCCGGGCATGGCTTTTAACACGGGTTGGTGTAAATGCCGATCTTCGCCAATTGCGCCAATCACGGTGCGTTCCACACCCCGCGACACATTTGCCTGCAATCCCAAAGATTCTAATTTTTGAATGACTGCATTCACTTCCGCATCATTAACCTTGGGGCGCATGATGATAATCATAAGCATTGCTCCTGTATTTGAAAATGTAATTATATAACATAACTTTTTTGGGATTTGGAAAATCTGTTTTTGTCTGAATCAGGATTTACAGGATTATCCGAATTAAGCAGGATTGACCCACGAAAAATATAAACTTCTGCTTTATTTAATTCTGAAAATCCTTTAATCCTGTAAATCCTGATTCAGACATTTTTTAATTAATAAATCGGCACCGCAGGAAATTGATATTGTTCAGGATAATCCACTTTGCAAAAATACAAACCATCAGGCTGCGCCGTGACCCCGCCCGCAGTGCGATCCCGCGCTTCTAGCACGATTTTTGCCCATGCTGGCGGCTGATCACCAGCCCCAATCCCCATTAATACCCCCGCAATATTACGCACCATGTGGTGTAAAAACGCATTTGCCCCAATATCAATTCTAATTTGCTGTTCGTATTGGCTAATATTAATGTAATGCACAGTTTTAATAGGACTTTTTGCTTGGCAATTAATTGCACGGTAGGAAGAAAAATCATGGGTGCCGATTAAATATTGACTGGCTTCGCGCATTTTTTCCACATCCAACGCACGGCAAAACCACGAAACCCGTTTCGCATAAATCGCGGAGCGCGTCGGACGGTTTAAAATGATATAGCGATAATGGCGGGCTTTGGCACTGAAACGCGCATGAAATTCATTGTCTACGGGCTGCGCCCATAACACATTAATATCTTTGGGTAAATTCACCGTTGCGCCCAAAATCCACGCCCGCATCGGACGCTCAACTTCCACATCCGCATGAATCACCTGCGCAAACGCATGAACGCCCCGATCCGTTCGCCCCGCACAAACCACCGACACGGGATGATTCGCCACTTTGGACAATGCGCTCTCGACGCAAGTTTGCACCGTGCGCACGCCCGCTTCCTGAGTCTGCCAGCCGCTAAAATGGCTGCCATCATATTCAATTCCTAATGCAATTCTCATCCGTCTTTAGAACCTTAAGCTACGCGAGGGAAATATTAATGTGGGCTGCATTTTAATATAAATTCGAGATATGAGAAAATTTGTTCTCAACCCCCTTGTAATTTACCAACCAGTCAACTATTATAAAACCCATGGGCAGACATAGCGATGCAAAACAACGTATTTTAGACAGTGCCCGCGTGTTATTTCACGCACGCAGTTATAGCGCAGTCGGAATACAAGAAATCTGCGATCATGCCGCAGTCAAGAAGGGAAGTTTTTACCACTTTTTCCCTTCCAAACAAGCGTTGACCCTTGAATTGTTAGATCAATCTTGGCTTGGGTTTGAACAGGCATTTATCAGCAGCCTATTAAATCCTGAACGCCCAGCCTTACAACGGATTGTGCATTTTTTCAAACTGGGCTGTGAAATGCAGCAACGTTTACTCGATAAAACGGGCTGTGTTTTGGGCTGTCCTTTTGGCAATTTGGCAATGGAATTGAGCACGCAAGATGATTTATTGCGGGCGAAATTACAGGTTTTTTTTCAGCGTATGGAAACCGTTTTAGAAAAAGCTTTGCTTGAGGCAATCCGTACTGGGGAATTGGCTGAAAATACCGATACTAAGCTCAGTGCCAAAGCGATGTTAGCTTATTTAGAAGGTTTGTTATTGATGGCAA
Source organism: Thiotrichaceae bacterium (assembly GCA_028688145.1). GTDB lineage: Bacteria > Pseudomonadota > Gammaproteobacteria > Beggiatoales > Beggiatoaceae > JAQTYU01. Next base: position 81,248 of record JAQTYU010000010.1, read on the forward strand.
AAACAGGTAATAATCTACAAGATTTTACTGTTTTAAGCGAAATGGCTTTGAAATTGATTACAAACCGTTGTAAAGATTAAAGCTGAGAAGCCCCAACCCCCTAAAGGGGGCTAAACATAAAATATTTTGTCTTTAAAGTCCCCTTTAGGGGATTTAGGGGCGTAGTTAAAGAACCCTTCCCTAATTTTAGGGATTTTTTTGAAATTAATAATTTACCAACCAGTCAACTATAAAGGTGTCATCATGAGTGAAATTGCTTGCCGTAACTCCAACAAAGCTTTAGTTCAACCCGTGATTCCCGCAGGTGCAGAAACACAGGTGAACGGGATTTTTGCCCAAATGGAAGCTAAAATGGGTAAAGCGCCTGTTGCGCTGAAATTATTCAGTTTAAGTCCTGAATTGCTTGCCCAAACCGTGGGGCAATTTGGCTATTACATGCAGCATCCACGCTTAAGTATGCCGTTGTTGGCGATGATTCGTTTATTGGTGGCGCAACAAGAAAATTGCAGTTATTGCGTCAACATGAATGAAAAAATTCTCGAAAGAGCAGGTTTTGAACAAGCGGTCATTGCCAAAATGCAGGAGTTTCCTGAAAGTGCGCCTTTAGATGAACGCGAAAAAGCCATGTTATTGCTGGTGTTGAAAGCGGTTAGCATTCCTCACACCGTGATGGCGGAAGATTTTGAACATCTGAGAAGTTTAGACTGGACGGATCGGGATATTTTAGAAGCCATCAATCACGGAGCTACCGCGTTAGCTTTGGATCGCGTGTTAGATGCGTTTAATGTGAAAGATGAACAGGCGTTTGCTTAAGTTGTAAAAACAACTTTACAAGAAAGGACTGGCAGTGCTATCAGCACTGCCAGTCCTAAATAATCCTGTATAACCTACATTTTTTAAAATCGCCGAGTCCCTCTCTCACTCGGCGGTTTATTTAAAGAAGTTCATCCGCCACGACAAGGTCACTTGCCTATCCTGCCGTTGAAAAAAGGAGCGGATTTCCCAAAGCATCAACTACCGCATGAATCTTTGTACTTAAATCGCCTCTCTGCTACGACCGATGTCTTCACCCATGCCAGCACTGTGCTGATGCGCTCTGACAATGCTACTATCTATCATCGTATACTCGTTATCTGCGTCAGACCCTAACACCTTAACTAACCTGATTTCGGGATAAGTGATGAAGAACAAACAAGGATTTACGCTGCTGGAAATGTTGGTGGTGTTGTTGGTTGTCAGTTTGCTGACCACTTTGTTAATGCAGGGTTTCGCTTATATTTTGCAATTGCGAGGACGCTTTTTAACCCAACTTAGTGATTTGCAACAAGGCACTTTGCAAGAACATTGGTTTCGCAGTTCGACCACAGCATTGGTAGCGGATTATCCTGACATTCCCAACGCAAATATTTTTAAAGGTGAAACGAAGCAATTTCAAGGTTTAACGCTGTCAGCGTTAGATGCCGATGCGGGTTTGCCCATGCCGATGGCTTGGCAATTGGTTTCCCAAGAAGGTAATACAATTTTGCAATATCAGCACAGTTCTGGCGAAGTGTGGGAAGTCAGTCGTTGGTTGGGCGACAGCGGCGAGTTTAGTTATTTAGACAGCACAGGAACATGGTATCCCACTTGGCCGCCGCAAAATCTCGGAATTAAACCGCCCCAATTGCCCAAAGCGATTATGCTCACAGGATTGCGCCGCGATTTACCGTTTACGTGGATTGTGCAACTGACCGGGCGAGATAACACGCCAATTGATTTTAGATTGAACTTGGATTTGTAGATTATTAGTCTCTAAGCTGTTCTCAATTTTCTGAATCAGGATTTATTCGATAAAACATTTCCAAATCCCCATAATTCCCGCATATAAAATAGATGTAAAATCCCCTATTTAATGATAAATTATAATGCCAATTTTGATTGATTATGACCATCAAGGAGATGCTAGAATGTTGAAAAAATTGTTTGCGGTGGGAATTGCGGGTTTATTGTCAGCTAGTTTATACGCAGCCGAAGCTACTGTTGAAAAAGTGGATATTAATACCGCTGATGCAGCAACTTTGGATCGGGGTTTGGATAGTGTTGGGGCAAAGAAAGCTGCTGCGATTATTCAATATCGCACTGAACACGGTCCTTTTAAAAAAATCGAAGACCTCGATCAAGTCGCGGGCATAGGAGCGGGTATTATTGCAAAGAATCGGGATCGGATCATTATTTCCGTACCCGCTGCGCCTGCTACAAACACGGTTGCACAAAATCCTCGTCCTTAAAAATTCAGTTTCCTGCTCCTTAAATTTCCGCTGTACATTTTGAAATAGAAGGAGCAGGAATCAAGTTTTCCCGTATTTATACTTTATTGTAAACAGCACGCTCCTAATAAAATGGCTAGATTTATCCTGTGTGATGTTCTATGCTTGCACACTAAATCTAAGTTTCCTTTTCATATCTAAAATATCAATGACACTCCCTAAAGTTATATTCAGTATGAGCCTATTAGGTTCTATCACAGGCTGTGCGACGACCGGGCACCAAGCCGATCCGCTCGAACCACTTAACCGTGGCGTTTATGCGTTTAACGGTGACATGGATCAAATGATTCTGAAACCCTTGGCCGAAAGCTACAAGGCGGTCTTACCCAGTCCTGCCCGTACCGGCATTAGCAATTTTTTCAGTAACTTGGATGACGTTGTCGTCATCGCTAACGATTTATTTCAGCTCAAATTCTCACAAGTAATTTCCGATACAGGACGTTTTTTAGTCAATACCACCGCAGGTTTATTGGGTGTTCTTGATCTTTCAACCCCTTTAGGAATGCCTAAGCATCATGAAGATTTTGGACAAACCTTAGGTTATTGGGGCGTACCCCAAGGTCCTTATGTGGTTTTACCCTTTTTTGGTCCGAGTAATTTCCGAGATATTGCAGGACGTGTGGGGGATTATTTTACTGATCCACGGATTTATTACACCGACAATGCGGACGTGCGTCGTTTTTATTGGAGCACGAATACACTAAAAGTAATTGATATGCGTGCCCAATTATTAGATGTGCAAAAAGTGGTGGATGCGGCTGCGATTGACGAATATTCTTTTGTGCGCGGTGCCTATTTACAAAGTCGCGAATATTTAGTGCATGATGGCACACCGCCCCAAGTCAAGAGCGAAGAAGCCGATTTATTTGACGATTTAAAAGGCAAGGCAGGGCAAACGCCTCAAGCATCTCCTCAGCCATAGGTTTAATGATAAGATTTCACGATGGAACTCAGCGAATTACAAACCTTAGAAACAAAAATTGATGTCCTGATTCATACCTGCGAACAACTGGCAGTTGAAAATCGGGCGTTGCGTGAATCTCAAAGCAGTTTACTCTCTGAGCGCGACAGCTTACTTGAAAAAACTGCCTTGGCGCGCACGCGCATTGAAGCCATGATCGCCCGTCTGAAAACTATGGAAAGCAATATATGAGTCAACAGCATCGCATGAGTAACAGTAATACCAAGCCTGTGAGTTTGCGTATTTTAGATAAGGAATATGTAGTCGCCTGTCCAGAAACTGAATGTGAGACATTATTAGCTTCTGCGAGCTATCTCAGCAAAAAACTACAAACTGTGCGGGAAGGTGGAAAAACCGTCAGCAATGAACGCATGGTCGTGGTCAGTGCATTAAATATTATTCACGAATATTTTCAATATAAACAAGAAGAAAGCGACAACTTGCAGGCAATTAATTCTTATGTGCGGCGTTTGAATGATAAAATTGATCTTGCATTAATTCGCATAAAGTCCTAGTATCTAACTTAAATGTTTTTAACGTTTTTAGCATCCTCTTTGTGATACTACGGCGGGAAATTTCTTCGAGCCGATACCCTTTAGTGGGGGGGACTGAGTCAGAGCACTGTGCCGCAGGTCCATGATTATTAATGGAAAGCCTAATGTGTTTTGGGAAGTTCCCAATTTGAACCTCGCGGTTCGAGACGAAAGCCAGAGTATCATAGAGTTGGATGCTTCTTCTATTCATGTCTACACGTTAAAGTAGACTGCTTATTTGCGATGTAACGCACGATAAATTGCCGCAACCCGCGATTCTTCCAGAATCAACGTGCGGCTTTTTTGTTGGCATAAAGCTCCGCGAAATCCTAGATAATCTGCCCCTAGCGGCAATAATCCTGCAATCATTTCTTGCTGTAAAGACCCCGCCAAACCCGTCATTAATCCCAAGTTTTTCGCCTGCTGAATAAACGTTGCAAGCTGTTCCAAGCTTAAATAATCGGTCAGTGTGCCGCTATTTTTGTGTGCAGTGTCCAACATTACCCCTTTAAAGCCAATTTTTGCTAAGTTGGGTAATAATGAAAAATCAGGGGCATAATCTGCAAAAAAGACGGCAATTAATCCGATGGAGTTCTGTGAATAATGGCGAATTGCTTGAAGGCAGGACAGCATGTCCGAATTTGGAAACAAGCCAATTTTAATAAAATTAGCCCCTGCATTTAAACGTGATTGCAACACAGGAATTAAAATATCGGCTTGTAAGGATAAATCCCCTAAAGTCAGGCTGACAGGGCAACGATTTTGCACCCAATGCACAATTTCATGCACCTGTTCCAACTCCACTGCGCCCAATGCGCCTGCCGCAGGCTGTTTTAAATCCAGCCAATCAGCACCCGCATGAAAGGCAATTTTTGCTTCAGTTAAGGTGGAAACGCTGGCTAGGAAGTGGGACATTTTCTAGAAAATTGGAAATTTAGCGGGGATGTCTGAACCACAATTCACACAATTAAAAGCTAATTACCTAAATTTAATTATGTAAATTAAGTGAATTGTGGTTCAAACTGTATTTTACCGTTCAAACAACGCCATCGATTCCACATGCGCAGTGTGCGGAAACATATCCATCACCCCGACACGCTTCAAACGAAAGCCTTTTTCATGCACCAAAATACCCGCATCGCGTGCCAAAGTTGCAGGATTACAAGACACGTACACAATGCGCTGGGTGTCTTTAAACGGTAAAGCTTGAATAATTTCAGCCGCCCCACTGCGTGGCGGGTCGAGCAGAATTTTTTGATAACGCCCCGGCATCCAAGCTTGTTGCAATTTGGGATCGGCTAAATTGGCAGTGTAATAATACACATTGCGAATATCTTGAGCATGGGCATTCATTTCAGCACGCGCCAATAAACCCGCATCGCCTTCAACCCCGACCACATTCGCGGCACGTTTTGCCAAAGGCAGGGTAAAATTGCCCAAACCACAGAATAAATCTAACACCGTTTCATCGGCTTGCGGTTCTAACCACGCCAAAGCCTGCGCCACCATTAAACGATTAATTGGCGCGTTGACTTGGGTAAAATCGCTGGGCGCAAATTGGAAGGAAACCCCTTGTTCAGGCAATTCATAACGCAAGCCCAGCACAGGCTGATTTTCAGGATACAAAGGCGTGACGCTGTCGATGCCTTTCGGCTGCAAAAATACGTGAAATTCGTATTGTTTGGCAAAATCACGCAGGATTTGCAAATCCGCAGCAGGCAAAGCCACCATATTACGAATCACTAAAGCGGTGTGCGTATCGTCCACAGCCACTTCAATTTGTGCAATGCTTTCACGGGCTTGTAAAGTTTCAAACACATCACGGAAAATCTGGATGCGTTCGCCAACGCTGGGATGCAACACTTCACAACGGCTTAATTCTGCCAAAAAACCGCTTTGTTGTTCGCGGAAACCGACTAATAAAGACTGTTTTTTCTGCACATATTTCACGCCTAAACGTGCTTTGCGCCGATAGCCCCAAATTTCTGCCTGCAAAGGCGGTGCGATTTCTTCCGCTTGCACTTTGCCCACATGTTCCAATAATTCCAATAACATGGCTTGTTTTAAAGCGATTTGGTCAGCCGCCGCCACATGTTGCAAACTGCAACCACCGCATACGCCAAAATGGGCGCAACGTGCAGTAATTCGCATCGGGGAAGGCGTGACCACTTCAACGGTGATGCCTTCATCAAAACGTTTTTGTTGGGAAATATAACGGAAATTCACAGTTTCATTGGGCAAAGAACCCGAAATAAACGTAGTTTTGCCATTAATATGCGCAATTCCGCGCCCATCATGGGAAAGACTATCAATCTGTGCGGGAAAATGCCCCACAGGTATGGATTTATGACGACGAGACATAGAGCTACTTTGGTGGAGTGAGTAAGGGCGCAAGCGGCGAATGTGCGCTGAGGGCGAGCAAAGTGCTATCGCCCGCCGTGCCATCAGCGGTTAAGCCTTGTTGTTGCTGAAAATGAATGAGGCGATTTTTTAGCGCATTGTCAAAACGTGGCGCGGCAGTGGCGGGATTATATTTTTTCCCTTCAATTGCGTCCAACTGTTGGCGCAACCACAGAATCGGCGCACCCGTCATGCCGACTTTAAGCGTTTTTACAGGTAATTCGGGCGGTTTCCACAAAATCAGGAATTGCCCTTGCCAATATTCGCTAATTTCAGTGGTACTTAATTCTTGATTTTTGCCCGCAATTTCAAGGCTGGCGCGTTGTTCTTGCAACTGCGTCACCACGATATGCGCTTGTTTTAATTTATCCAAACTGACTTCTAAAATTACAGGATGATTTAAACGGCGAATATCTTCCCAAGTCCCTGTTTTATATAAACAAGCTAAGCCTTGCGAAGCCGCACGTTCACAGGGACTTGCACCACTGCTGCGTTGGTAATCTTGCTGCCAATAACGGAATAAAGTCACAAAGGCGGTTTGTAAATCGTTTTGCCCGTCTTTCAATAATTGTGCTAATTTTGAAGTCGTTGCCGCAGTTTCAGTTTTCAAGGCGGCGGGTGCTGTCACTTTATTTGAAACGGGAGACGGAGCAGCTTTCACAGCGGGCGCAACTTCTTCAGAAGGCGCACTTAAATAATTGCCATACCACAGCCCAATCACGCCTAAACCCAGCACTGATAAACCAGCAATCAGCCAATGACGTTTGGAAATACCGCGCTTTTCTAGGCGTGATTCTTGGGCGGCTTTGTAGATTAAGGGAATATCGACGGGATTTTTTTTGTATAAATAAGCGGTGGTCAGCGCGTGATGACATAGCAAATTCACCGCACGCGGCACGCCTTTGGTGTAACCGTAAATTAATTTGATAGCGGCGGGAGTAAATAAGGATTCACGCGCCCCGCTCACAGTAAGGCGATGAGTAATATAAGCGTTGGTTTCTTTTAAAGACAGCGGTAATAAATGATAACGTGCGGTGATACGTTGCGCCAAAGGGCGGGCGGTGTCACGTTTTAACAGCGGGGTTAATTCAGAACGACCAATTAATAAAATTTTTAATTTGGCGTTATCAACCGCAGCCAAAGGCCCTAGTTCTGCCAACACTTCCAAACTTAAAGTATGAGCATCATCGACGATAAGCACCGTGCGCCGTCCGACAGCGTGAGCCGTGTTCAGATAGCTTTGAAAAGTTTCGGTAAAAGTATATAAACTGTCTTTCGGGGAAAAATTAAGATGTAACTTTTTGAAAAGCGCGGCGAAAAATGCCAGTGCATTTTTGGGCGGTGTTTGAATCAGGGCTGCATCAATATTTGCGGGAAGTTGTTGGATAACCGCATGGCATAAGGTCGTCTTGCCCATGCCTGCCTCGCTGGTGAGCACGGCAACGCCTGAACTTTCATGAATACCATAATTGAGATGATCTAAGGCTGCGCGATGACGCTCGCTAAAATACAAAAGCTGGGAATTTGGAGTGAGCGCAAACGGTATGCCATTAAGACCAAAGTGAGCAGTGTACATACAACGTTTCGCCGCTTACACCGTTTGTGTGACAGGAGAGATACCATAAATAATTATGGTGCCCAGGGCCGGACTCGAACCGGCACGGTGTTTAGCACCGAGGGATTTTCGTACCTTCTACAGTTTTCACTGCCATAACTCGTAAGTTATGTTTGGGGTCTGGACTCTGTCTTTACCTTTTACTTAATTTGACATCAAGCAGTCAGGTAGGAGCCGTATAGTCTCTACACTTTCCTGATTCATTACTAAATCAGGCTTAGCTCGGCGTTACCATTTTACAGGATTCACCGAATTAGACTCCATTCACTTAAGGATTTCGCCTAAAGTGCTCAAATTAGTTTAAGTCCCTTGCGTCTACCTATTTCGCCACCTGGGCAGGTGTGCTTTTTTTACGATTTCCCAAAAACTTATGGAGGCTAAGAACGGAATCGAACCGATGTACACGGCTTTGCAGGCCGCTGCATAACCACTCTGCCACTCAGCCCCGTACAATTAATCTCTTAGGGAAATTTAAGAATTTGGAGCGGGAAACGAGACTCGAACTCGCGACATCAACCTTGGCAAGGTTGCACTCTACCAACTGAGTTATTCCCGCATTCTTGAAAGATTCACATTATAGCTGATTTTAACAAGATGTCAAGAAAGTGTTCTTAATTTTTTATCTTGCTAAATCACGGTTGATTTGAATCACGCCGTGAATATTTTTACATAGTAACATGACATAATAAGGCTTGTAAAGCAGTTTTTTCAAAACTCTATACTGGACTCTACGAAAAACGCCATATCTCAAATTATTATTAATCACTCCATCCTTCAAAATGCGCCCTATCTTTCGACTTTACTGGCTAAATTGCTTGGTGAGGGCAGATATTCTACTGCAAATTCTGAGCGACAACAACAAGGATTTACGTTATTACTTAATTGTCCAGAATCTACTCAAGTATTCACCAAACTCAGGTTACAATAGGTAATATGCTGTATGGAAATACAATCTATGAAAGAACTCTGTTTCTGAGGAGTAGCTCAATGCCTTTTCTCACTGGGAAATACTAGATTTTAATAGAAGATTTTTAAAGATGGTGAGTGATCCTATAGAATCCATTTGAAGTCTTGAGTAATATGTAAAAGATGAACAAGAGAGAAGAATTCAAGCAAAATAAAATGAGCCCTTATTCAAGTAGATTGAATAATATAGAGTGGGCAATTGTTGAAGCTTTGTTAAATGACTTAATTGCTCAGGAAAAAACAAACTGGTCCTCTAGTTAGCGATTCAACTGCGTAACTCCTATGCTTATTTAAAAAATTGATTTAAATCTTTGACGCAGCTCTCCATTTTAGGGGCGCAGTTAAGTATTAATCGGAAAACCAGCATGTTCAGCACCAGTTTAGCCCTGTTTCTTTATCTCAGTTTGAGCATTGCGCTGGTGGGCACAGTTTACAAATTGTGGCGAGCTTTTCGACCACAACACAGTTTTCCGCGCCCCTTAACCCCCTCGCCCTTCACGCATTTGGGAATGTTGTGGAAACTCAGCCACGAAGTTTTCGGCTTTCGCAGCCTGTTACGTGCCGATAAATTCCTCTGGCTGAGTGCGTGGTTATTTCATGTCAGCCTCTTATTTATTTTTTTCCGTCACTTACGCTATTTCACCTATCCCGTGTGGTCGTGGGTGGTGGAAATTCAAAATCTGGGCATTTGGGCGGGTTGGGTGTTTTGGGCAAGTAGTTTGTTATTATTACTGCGCCGCTGCGTATTGCCTCGCGTGCGTTATGTCAGCACGCCCAGCGATTACGCATGGTTAATTTTAATAATTTTCATCAGCAGCAGCGGTTTACTCACCCGTTTTGTCTATCACACCGATATTGTGCAATTGAAAGTTTTTATCCTCAGTTTAAGCCAATTTCAACCCACCAATTTCCCAACTGATACCATAATAATTTTGCATATTTTCGGCGCAGGAATATTATTAATTCTTTTTCCTTTCAGTAAATTATGGCATGGGATTGGATTATTTTTTCATCCAACCCGCACTCAAATTGACAAAGTTCGCTAAAACTAGATTTTTACAAAATTATGCTGATTTACTTGATGAGGTTAAGTCTCCTATAAAAACGTGATAGAATATCAAGTTATAAGATAATTCATTTTGTAAATGAGGATGCCTATGAGCAAAAAACTAAAACTGAAATTAGAAGGTTTTAATAATCTGACTAAAACTTTAAGTTTTAATATTTATGATGTTTGCTATGCAAAAAATGCCCAAGAACGCCAACGCTATATTAATTATATTGATGAAGTTTACAATTCTGAACGTTTAACCTCTATTTTATTACAAGTAACCAAAATTATTGGGGCAAATATTTTGAATATTGCCTCACAAGACTATGAACCACAAGGGGCAAGTGTCACGCTGCTGATTTCTGAAGAGCCGATACATACTGAAGATTTATCGAATAACGAAGAACCGGGACCTTTGCCAGAAAGTGTGGTAGCTCACCTTGATAAAAGCCATATTACCGTACATACCTATCCCGAAAGCCATCCCGACAGCGGCATTAGCACGTTTCGTGTCGATATTGATGTGTCTACTTGTGGACGAATTTCCCCATTAAAGGCATTAAATTATTTAATTCACAGTTTTGATTCAGATATTGTGATTATGGATTATCGGGTACGCGGCTTTACTCGCGATGTAACGGGCTATAAGCATTACATTGACCACAAAATTAACTCGATTCAAAACTATATTAGTAAACACACTTTAGATTTATATCAAACGATTGATGTGAATGTGCCGCAAGAAAACATTTTTCACACCAAAATGATGTTAAAAACTTTTGATTTAGATAATTACTTGTTTGATGTTAAAACTTCAGAAATTTCAGCAGAAGAACAACTCAGTATTACCCAACAGTTGCAGCGTGAAATCTTTGAAATATTTCATGGACAGAATGCGGTGGACGTGTGAAAGCTCGTATGCAGCTGAATATAGAGGATTAAAACTATTAACTGCACCCCTTAATTGCTTTAAAATCAGTCCAAGTACAGAAATTATTCTCGCCTAAATCTTATTCCCGCATTTTTAATTAAATTTCCACCCGGATTCATCAAAATGTCCTTGCTGGTCTAAACCTTCCCCTTTTAGGGGGAAGGCTGGACAGCGATGCGTTAGTATCGTTATCCTTTCGGTAAGCTCCTCATTTATGGAGATGTCATCCATCGACCTCTATCCGTCGGTGGCTACTGTTAGAAAGTCACTTGGCGGATGAGGTCGAGTATGGATTGAAACATTGACAGCATCCTCAGTCATGAGTAATGTTAAACATTTTTTCATCACTAGCCTTTCGGTAAGCTCCTCGTTTACGGGAAGACAAGTCACCGACCTCTATCCGTTGGCGGCTATTACTAAAAAGTCACCTGACGGATGAGGTCAGGTATGGATTGAAACAAATTACTTTGCAGCCAAGGAGACCCCCTTGAAAGACGTATTTCCACGAATTAATCGCCTGCCTCCCTATGTTTTCAATATCGTCAACGAATTGAAAGCGCAGGCGCGTGCACGCGGCGAAGATATTATTGATTTTGGGATGGGCAACCCCGACCAACCTACGCCACAGCATATTGTGGATAAACTCGTCGAAGTTGCACAACGCAAAGACACCCACCGCTATTCAATGTCACGCGGCATTCCACGTTTACGCCGTGCCATTACCAATTGGTACGCACGCCGTTACAACGTTGAATTAGATTACGAAAAAGAAGCGATTGTCACCATCGGTTCTAAAGAAGGCTTAGCGCATCTTGCCTTGGCCGTAGTTGAACCCGGTGATTCCGTATTAGTGCCCAATCCCGCTTATCCGATTCATCCTTACGGCTTCGTGATTGCGGGCGCAGACATTCGCCACGTTCCTTTAATTGACGGCGTAGACTTTTTTGCCGAATTGGAAAAATCAATTACCGACACTTGGCCACGCCCAAAAATGTTAGTGTTGAATTTCCCCGCCAATCCTACCGCGCAATGCGTAGATTTGGAGTTTTTCGAGCGCGTCATTGCGATTGCTAAAGAGCACGACATTTGGGTATTGCACGACTTAGCTTATGCCGACATCGTGTTTGATGGCTATGTTGCGCCTTCTATCCTGCAAGTGCCCGGCGCGAAAGACATCGCGATTGAATCGTTCACACTGTCAAAAAGTTATAACATGCCCGGCTGGCGTGTTGGTTTCATGTGCGGCAATCCCGTGTTAATTTCTGCCTTGGCACGCATGAAATCGTATTTAGACTACGGCACTTTCACCCCGATTCAAGTCGCTGCAATTACTGCCTTGGAAGAATCACAAGATTGCGTCCAAGAAATTTGCGACATGTATCGTGAACGCCGTGATGTGATGTGCGAAGGTTTAGATTCCATCGGCTGGAAAGTTCAAAAACCCAAAGGCAGTATGTTCATTTGGGCAAAAATCCCAGAACCTTATTTGCACATGGGTTCTTTAGAATTCTGCAAGAAACTGATTTCCGATGCAAAAGTTGCGGTTGCGCCCGGCATTGGCTTTGGTCAATATGGTGATGATCATGTGCGGATTGCCTTGATTGAAAATCCACATCGCACGCGCCAAGCAATTCGTGGGATTAAAGAAATGTTTCGCAAAGACAAAGTTAATATCTAAGAGATTATCTGAGAGGACCTTATGTTAAACCCTGTGAAAGTCGGCATCCTTGGCTTAGGCACTGTCGGTGGTGGCACTGTCAGCGTCTTACAACGCAATGCGGAAGAAATTGAACGTCGTGCGGGACGCGGCATTGTGGTCAGCCATGCCTGCGCGAAAGAATTAAACCGCAACCTGCCCTATAGCACGGATGAGATTGTGATTACTACGCAGCTCGATGACGTAGTGAATAATCCCGAAGTCGAAATCGTGGTTGAATTGATGGGGGGAACGACGACGGCACGGGACATGATTTTAAAAGCCATTGCCAACGGCAAGCATGTCGTCACCGCCAACAAGGCATTAATCGCCCATCATGGCAACGAAATTTTTGCAGCCGCCCGTGCGAAAGGCGTGATGGTGGCATTTGAAGCCGCTGTCGCGGGTGGAATTCCGATTATTAAAGCAATCCGTGAAGGCTTAAGTGCCAATAAAATTTTATGGGTTGCAGGGATTATTAACGGCACCAGCAACTTTATTCTCACCGAAATGCGGGAAAAAGGGCGCGATTTTGCGGACGTGTTGGCAGAAGCGCAACGTTTGGGCTATGCCGAAGCCGATCCGACTTTCGATATTGAAGGGAATGACGCAGCGCATAAATTAACGATTTTATCCTCGCTGGCGTTTGGGATTCCGTTACAAACTGACAAGGTTTACATCGAAGGTATCACCAAAATTACCCGTGAAGATGTGGAATATGCGACTTCTTTAGGGTATCGGATTAAATTATTAGGCATCGCTAAACGTACCGCCACAGGGATTGAAATGCGGGTGCATCCCACGTTTATTCCTCAAAAGCGTTTGATTGCGAACGTCGATGGGGTCATGAATGCCATTGTTGTCAATGGCGATGCTGTCGGTACAACGCTGTATTACGGCGCGGGCGCGGGTGCAGAACCCACGGCTTCTTCCGTGGTTGCCGATATAATCGATGTGGTGCGTGCTTTAACTTCTGATCCTGAAAACCGTGTACCGCATTTGGCATTCCAACCCGATGCTTTATCCGATTTACCCATTCTACCGATTGAAGAAGTAGAAACTGCGTACTACCTACGGATGCAAGCTTTAGATAAAGCGGGTGTGTTGGCGCAAGTTGCAGGGATTTTGGGACAAAATGGCATCAGCATTGAAGCCATTTTACAGAAAGAACCTGAAGGCTCGTCCGCTGCTATCGTGATTTTGACGCACAAAATTGTGGAAAAACAATTGAACCGTGCGATTCAAAGCATTGAAAGCTTGGAAGGCATTGAAGGCAAAGTCACGCGAATTCGTTTGGAAACGTTGGATCGTTAAAACGTAAATCAGACCTACTAGATTTTAAAAAGCTGTTAGTAGGGTGGAATAGCGTAGCGTATTCCACCATGAAACGTGATAGTTCTAGGTGTGTGGTGGAATACGCTACGCTATTCCACCCTACTATAAAATTTTATCCCGAACTCACGTTAAATAGGAGGTCCCTTGTCCCGCATCGATACCCTCTTAACCCAAGCCCGCCAGCAACTTTCCCATTCCGACAGCCCGCGCCTTGATGCAGAATTATTGCTGTGTCAGGTGTTAAAAGTTTCACGCAGTTATTTATTTGCCCATGCCCACGATGAATTAAACCCTGCCCAAGTGCAAAATTTTGAAAACTTGCTGGCGCGCCGAGTGGCAGGTGAACCGATTGCCTATTTATTAGGCGAGCGCGAATTTTGGTCGTTTACCTTAAAAATTACCCCTGATGTGTTAATTCCGCGCCCCGATACTGAACTTTTAGTGGAACTAAGTTTGGCGCGTTTGCCCGAACAGGCTCGTGTTTTAGAACTGGGCACAGGCAGCGGCGCAATTGCGTTGGCGATTGCTATAGAACGTCCACATTGTGCCGTGCTTGCAACAGATATTTCGCAGGCTGCTTTAAACCTGGCACAGGAAAATGCACAGCGTTTAGCTTTAAGTGAAACCCGAATTCAATTTATGCGCAGTGCGTGGTTTGCAGAAATTCCCACTCAACAATTTGATTTAATCGTCTCCAATCCCCCTTATATTGCAGCCGACGACCCGCATTTAACCCAAGGCGATGTGCGCTTTGAACCTTATGGCGCATTGGTGGCTGAGGCGCAGGGTTTCAGCGATTTGCGGGAAATTATTGAAACAGGTTTTCATTATTTAGTCACGGGCGGTTGGGTATTATTGGAACATGGTTATACCCAAGGTGCGGCAGTGCGTGGCTTGTTTCATGCCGCAAACTATCAGCAAGTGGAAACTTATCAAGATTTAGCAGGTTTAGATCGGGTGACAGTGGGGCGAAAACTTGTGTAATGCTGGTAAAGATTTAACTGCGCCCCTAAAGAAAGCCAAAGATAAAAACAATTGTTCTATTCTTTAAAGTCCCAATAGGGGCGCAGTAACCTCTTAAAAATGCAGAAGAGTTTCTTGCAAACTTAAAACTACGCTAAAACTTCCTCAACCGCTTTCAGCACATTCTCTACAGTCACACCAAAATACTTAAATAAATCACCAGCGGGGGCAGATTCACCAAAGCGATTGACTCCAATCACCTTGCCTTTAAAGCCCACGTATTTGTACCACGCATCGCTAACCCCTGCTTCAATCGCAACGCGGGCGGTGACTTCGCTAGGCAAGACTGATTCACGATAGCCTGCATTTTGGCGTTCAAACATATCCACGCTGGGCATGGAAACCACACGCACGCGCTTATTCGGCAATTGCTTGGCGGCATCCATCGCGAGCGCAACTTCTGAACCCGTGGCGATTAAAATCACTTCAGGCGTGCCTTCACAATCTAATAACACATAAGCACCACGCACCACGCTTTCCAATTGTTCAGGCGTGCGGGTTTGATGCGGCAGATTTTGACGGGAGAAAATCAAAGTGCTGGGGGTATTTTGACGTTGCAACGCCAATTTCCACGCAATCGCAGATTCCACCGCGTCACAAGGTCTCCACACCGACATATTAGGAATTAAACGCAGGGTTGCGATTTGTTCCACAGGTTGGTGGGTTGGCCCGTCTTCGCCCAAGCCGATAGAATCGTGGGTGAACACGAAAATTGAGCGCAATTTCATCAACGCCGCCATGCGTAAGGCATTGCGGGCATATTCAGAGAACATCAAGAAAGTTGCGCCGTAAGGAATAAAACCGCCGTGCAAAGCAATCCCGTTCATAATCGCCGCCATGCCGAATTCACGCACGCCGTAATAAATATAATTGCCGTCAGCTTGTTCTTGAATGCCTTTGCTGCCTTTCCACAAGGTCAGGTTTGAAGCTGCCAAGTCCGCAGAGCCGCCCAAGACTTCAGGCAACAACGCCGCATAACCACCGATAGCATTTTGTGAGGCTTTACGTGAAGCAATGGTTTCCGCTTTATCAACCACACTTTGCACGAAAGCGGTTGAAGTGACTTCCCAATCATCGGGCAAGTCGCCTGCTAAACGGCGGTGCAATTCAGCGGCTAATTCAGGATAGGCTTTGGCGTATTTGGCAAAATTTTCACGCCATGCGCTTTCGCGTGCACTGCCTTGTTGCTTCTTGTCCCAGCCGCTGTAAATATCGGCAGGAATTTCAAACGGGGTGCTGTTCGTCCAGCCTAAAGTTTGACGCACTAAAGCAATTTCATCTTTGCCTAAAGGCGCGCCGTGGCATTCTTCTTTACCTTGCTTGTTGGGCGAGCCAAAGCCAATGATGGTTTTGCAGCAAATTAAGCTGGGTTTATCGGTGACGGCGCGGGCGGCTTCAATCGCTTGTTTAATCGCAGCAGCGTCGTGTCCGTCTACATTGGGAATCACATGCCAGTGATAGGCTTCAAAACGTTTCGGGGTGTCATCGCTGAACCAGCCGTGCACTTCGCCATCGATAGAAATGCCGTTGTCGTCATAAAAGGCAATTAATTTACCTAATTTCAACGTGCCAGCGAGCGAGCAAACTTCGTGCGAAATCCCTTCCATTAAGCAGCCGTCGCCTAAGAAAGCATAGGTGTAATGGTCGATAACGTTAAAATCGTCACGATTGAATTGTGCGGCTAAAGTTTTTTCCGCAATCGCCATCCCGACCGCATTACTGATGCCTTGTCCTAAAGGGCCTGTGGTGGTTTCTACGCCGGGGGCATAGCCATATTCAGGATGACCGGGGGTTTTGGAATGCAGTTGACGGAAACGTTTTAATTCTTCGAGCGGTAATTCATAGCCTGATAAATGCAGTAAGGCGTATAACAACATCGAGCCGTGCCCATTGGAGAGCACAAAGCGGTCACGGTTTGCCCAGTAAGGGTTATTGGGGTTGTGTTGTAAGTAGTCATTCCACAACACTTCGGCAATGTCTGCCATTCCCATGGGGGCACCGGGGTGTCCAGAGTTAGCTTGTTGAATGGCATCTATGGCAAGGACACGAATCGCATTGGCGAGTTCTCTACGCGAGGGCATTGGCTGCGCTCCTGTGATGAGTAAGCGGATAGAAAATAGAGACTTATTAGAAGCGCGGCATTTTCGCTTAATTAGCGGCTTTGTGCAATCTTAATCAGGGGCGTGGGGAATTTACTTGTTTGAATCAGGATTCACAGGATTAAAGAATTTTCAGAATTAAAGAAAAATTAAGCATTCGTATTATGGGTTAATCCTGTTTAATTCGGATAATCCTGTGAATCCTGATTCAGACAATAAGGTAAAGTAGCTCGTATGCAGCGCAGCTTTCTTACAAAACTTGTACAAGCCGCCTAATACTCTGTAAGCTATACAATGCTGTCAAATTAAGGAAATCTTACGCAGAATCGCGTAAACTGCACAGCAGGTTTTCCCATAAGCTTAGAACTTATGTAGCCAATAATATGATGGTTAAAATACAAGTCATTTTAAGGTTTAATCATGTCTCCAGCGTATAATTATCCAAAAAGAATATAATGATTTTTATTCAGCACACGCACGCATTATTTCTCCAATTTGATACGCATCCATGCAGCAACAGCTTGCCATGGTTTATGAAAGTCTGTGTCTAGCGAGTAGCAGTAGGGATTTATTCATGGCAAATGCGGAACATCTCGCCATTCTTCAACAAGGCGTTAAAGCATGGAATAGCTGGCGTGCACAAGCAGACAGTTTTCCTGATCTCTCAGGCGGGAATTTGGTGGGCATTAATCTCACCAAGGCAGATTTATTTCGAGCCAACCTGAGCAAAGCCGATTTGACCGATGCGAATTTATCGGGCGCAAATTTATCGGGCGCAAATTTAAGTGAAGCGAATTTAAGCCGTGCAAATTTAAGCAAGGCGGATTTAAGCGAGGCAAATCTGAGCGAGTCTTATTTGGCAAAAACCAATCTCACCGATGCCAATTTATCAGAAGCCAATTTGACCAAAGCGTATTTGATTGAATCTTATTTGTCGGGTGCAAATCTTTCCGAGGCAAACTTGTTTCGGGCGAATTTATTTGAATCAGATTTGTTCCGCGCTAATTTGACGGGTGCGAATTTGTTCAAAACCAATTTGACCGAAGCCAATTTGATTGAAGCGTATTTGACGGGCGCAAATTTATTTAAAGCGAATATGAGTGAAACTGATGTGACGGGGGCGAAATTGGATGATGCGTATACAGGCGCACTCAATTTTCCACAACATAACAAATAAGCAGCAGTTCGAGGGTGGTACTCTCCTTAAAAAAAGCCCTCATTTATTGTGTTTACCGTGTGAGATTTCATACTTTAGCAACAAAGATTAGTGTATTTTGATCGCAGTTAATTGAAAAACGAGCACGATACTATGCAATCTCCCCTACAGCTACCCAAACTGCTAAATCGATTTCAAGAATTCTTAAATCGTTCCGTACAACCTGCGGCACAATTACATCCACGCATCGCTAAAACGCCCTTATCGCCCTTAGTCAGTAAGTTTGGGGGCACACCGTATCTTAGCCTTGGTGAGAGCCTGCCTAAAAATCCGCAGGCTGAAGCTTTAAGTTTTGTCGCCCAGCTAAATTTTGCAGAATTGACGGCGAAATTGCCGATGCTGAATGAAGTGCTACCTGCAAAAGGCATTTTGCAGTTTTTCTACGATTTGGAAGAAGCCCCGTGGGGTGGTGGTCTCGAAGATTCTGCCTATTGGCGCGTAGTTTTTCACCCCGAACCTGATTTAGCACAGTGTCAAAATATCACGACTCCCATTCCCAGCGCGTCGGAAGAGGCGAGTATGGAGTTTTCATTGCTGCACAGTTTCCCAGATGTGGAAATTCTCAATGAATTGTTTACCTTGTCTGAAACCGAAGAAGAAGCCTATTTAGAATTCATGGACACCGATGACAACAGCAAGCACCAAGTGCTGGGCTATCCGTGGAGCATTCAAGGCGATCCGTGTTTTGAAGCACAATCTTTGTCAAAACAATTATTTCCAAATTTAACCACTGAAGAACCTTGGCATTTGCTGTGGCAAATTGATTCGGATGAAGTGCTGGATTTTATGTGGGGCGATATGGGAATGTTATATATTCTGATTCAAGAACAAGATTTGCGTAAGGCAGATTTTTCGCGGGTGATTTTTGTGTTGCAGTGTTATTGATGAGCAAAACCTTCTAGGTTTTAAAAACCTAGAGGGTTTAAAAGCAAATGTAGGGTGTATAAGCGTCGCGTCATCAAAAAAAGCCCCCTGCCCCGAGTAGAGTCCCAAAGTAGAATAAACTAGGAAAAGTTATAAACTTAGAAAGAGGAAAATAGCTAAAAAGAGGAGTCTCCCATGAGCAATCTAGAGGAGTCTCCCATGAGCAATCTATTAGAACACCTAGAAACCCTCACGGATAGTCGACATGCTAAAGGGAAGCGACATTCTCAAACTGCGACCCTTGCTATTGTACTTCTGGGGATGCTATGTGGGCATGTTCATATCAAAGCCCGTTTTGCTAAACAATATCAACCCCAGTTGGCATTAGCTCTTCCTCTGCCTAAGGGTAAACCACCTAGTATCATGACGATTCAAAGATTAAGCCTAAGAATCGATGTGGAAGAACTCTGTGAAGTCTTCAATGGTTGGATGAAATCCTATTATCAAGCTGAGGCGGTTGCTATTGATGGCAAGAGTATTAATAGCACCGTCAGCGAGGCTCATGGAAAGCATCAAAACTTTGCGAGCATCGTGTCATTCTTTGGACAGAATACACACCTAGTTTGGCAACTGGGTGTATTAGAAAGCCAAAAACAGCATGAAACAGGGGATGACGTGGGATGAAGCAATGACAATCTTCCATATCAGCCGTCAAACGTTAAGCAACTGGCTAAAATTGTGGGAGCAGCGAGCAGACGTGTCAGTTCTCCCAAGAAAAGCCTATCCAGCACGGAAAATAGAGTTAGAGGAATTGATTAACTTGGTGGAGAAAGAGCCAGACTGGACATTAGCCGAATATGCCGCTCATTTCGGTTGTAGTGCTCAAGCCGTGGCGAACCGTCTTAAACAACAGAAAATCACCCGTAAAAAAAACATTTCACTACGAAGAAAGAGATGAAGTAAAGCGACAAGCTTATTTGAGTAGGCATAATGAGTTAGACGCAAGCAAGTATATGTTGATGAAAGTGGTATAGAAGAAGCTGAGAAAAAAGGTAAAAGAAGTCGCCGAGTTAATATCATTGCAGGATTAGTTAATAATCGGTTAATTGCGCCTTGTGTCTTCAATGGCTATGTCAATGCGGACTGCTTCAAGGACAGGTCATTATTATTGATAATGCCAGTTTCCATAAGTCAGCTAAGACTAGAGAACTCATAAATACACTCCTTTCTCATTTCCAAATGTGAGGACTAGATAACTGTACTGTCAAGCGGAGCTTGACCGACAGGCATTCCCAAACAGAGTTTGGGAATGAGAAAAACGCTTCTTTTAAAGGAGCAGGGGGCGCAGTTAAAACAACTCCACTAATCCAAACACTTCGCAGAACGCCCCACCACCGAGCGCACAAAATAACGCGGGCGGGCGCGAACATCCTGATAAATCCGTCCGATATATTCGCCTAACAAACCCATTGCGAAAAATTGCGCCCCGATAAAAATAAACAGGATGGCAAATAGGGTAAACACGCCTTCCGCTGCCCACACGCTCCCGAAAAATATCCTCATTCCTAACAGCATCAATCCAAATAAAAAGCCTAGCAAGGCAATCGCCGCCCCCAACACATTCAACAAGCGCAACGGCGCGGTGGTCATGCTGGTCAGCAAATCGAACTGCAAATTAATCAATTTCCACAGATTATATTTAGAATCGCCATCCGCACGCTCGGCATGATGTACGTCAACTTCGGTGGCTTTGTGGGCAAAAGTGTTGGCGAGAATCGGAATAAAGGTACTGCGTTCATGACATTGCAGCATCGCGTCAATAATATTGCGGCGATAGGCGCGTAACATACAACCATAATCACGCATCATCACCCCCGTGACTTTTTGCACGGTGCGATTAATCAGTTTTGACGAAAACTTGCGGAACACAGAATCGCGCCGATTCATCCGCACGCTGCCCACCACATCATAACCTTCATCAATTTTCGCCAGTAATTTGGGCATTTCTTCAGGTGGATTTTGTAAGTCGGCATCTAACGTAATCACCACCTCGCCCCGCGATTCTGCAAAACCTGCCATCACTGCCGCATGTTGTCCGTAATTACGGTTTAACAATACCCCAATGATTTTATTAGGATATTGCTCACTTGCGAGCGTGATTTTATCGGCTGAATTATCACTGCTGCCGTCGTCCACCAAAATCAGTTCAAACGGACGTTTAAAACTCTCCCCGACACTGAGACAACGGCTAATCAATTCATCCAAGACCGCCGCTTCATTAAACACAGGAATTACAATAGAAATTAATTCAGGATTTGGCATTACGCTGTTAAAACCTCTTTAATCGTTGCGACCACGTCTTCCACATCTGCCAAGCTCATTTCTGGGAACAAGGGCAAGGAGCAAATGCGCGCAGAATTCCATTCAGTATTTGGCAAATCCTGCGCTCCCATGGTTTCGAGATAATATTTTTGTGAATGTACTGCCTTGAAATGCAGTCCCGTGCCAATATTCCGCGCTTTCAGGCGTTGCATGAATTCATCACGGCTAAAACCGACTTTATCAATATCCAAGCGCACAATGAATAAATGCCACGCATGTTGCATTTCATAATTGGGCACGCGCAAAGGCTGCACTTCGGGCACGTCTGCCAACAATTGATGATAATGTTGTGCCAGCACTGTGCGGCGTTGATTAAACTGGTCTAAATTCGCCAATTGCCGAGAGCCAAGCACGGCGGCAATGTCGGTGAGATTGTATTTATAGGCAGGTTCAAGCACTTCCGCTTGCGGGGAACGTCCTTGCATTTGCCGATCAAACGCATCCACCCCCAAACCATGAAATTTCAGGCGACGAATTCTTGCGGCTAATTCGGCATCATCGCTGCAAAACATCCCGCCCTCGCCCGTGGTCATGTTTTTAATCGGGTGAAAGGAAAAAATCGCAGTGCCGTGTTTGCCAATCGGATCGCCGTGATAAGTCGTGCCTGCGGCGTGGGCGGCATCTTCCGCTAAAGCGATATTTTTCGTGGCGGCTAATTCTCGAATCGGCTGCATATCCACCGCCGCGCCTGCAAAATGCACAGGAATAATTAAGCGCGTGCGCGTCGTCAGTTTTTCAGCAATGCGGGTGGCATCCGTCATTAAAGTATCTTTGTCCACATCGACAAACACAGGGGTTGCACCACAGAGCTTGATTAAATTCACCGTAGAAACCCAGGTCATCGATGGGGTAATCACTTCATCGCCTGCCCCAATGCCGAGCGCGTGTAATAACAAGTGCATTCCTGCCGTTGCCGAAGCCAGTGCTACGGATTGCTGTGCGCCTGTGTATTCGCTAAATTTTTGTTCAAATTCGGCGTTTTTTGTGCCCGTGGTAATCCAGCCCGAGCGCAATACTTCGCCTACTGCTGCAATGTCGGCTTCGCTGATTTGGGGGCGCGAAAAGGGTAAAAATTCACTACGCATTTAAGAAGTTACATCCGTTAAAGGTTGGGGATAACGATTCCAGCGATAGGCTAAAAACATGAATAAACCGCCCGCAAGCAACATCGGCACGCTGAGCAATTGCCCCATCGTTAGCCAATCAAAGGCGATGAAACCCAGTTGCGCATCGGGGGTACGGAAGAATTCAGCAATGATGCGGAATGAGCCATAACCGATTAAAAATAAACCTGAAACTGCCATGGTGGGGCGTGGTTTTTTGGAAAATAGCCACAAGATAACAAACAGGGCGACACCTTCCAAGGCAGCTTGGTAAAGTTGTGAAGGATGGCGTGGAATACCGCCCGCAGCAGGATGGGGAAAAATCATCGCCCACGGCACATCGCTGGCTCTGCCCCACAGTTCGCCATTGATAAAATTCCCAATCCGTCCCACCGCTAAACCCAGTGGCACGAGCGGTGCAATGAAGTCGGTGAGTTCAAAAAATCTGCGTTGAATTTGGCGACCATACAACCACGTTGCCAGCAATACGCCCAATAAGCCGCCGTGAAATGACATGCCGCCTTTCCAAATCTCAAGAATTGCCAAAGGTTCAGCGATGTAATGCGGGAAGTCATAAAACAGGATGTAGCCAATGCGCCCGCCTAGCACCACGCCCAAGGCGCAATAAAACAGTAAATCGCCCATTTGCTCGGCGGTGATAATCGCGTTGGGGCGACGCGCACGATACGTGCCTAGCCACCAAGCAAGCCCGAAGGCGACAAGATACATCACGCCATACCAATGAACTTTAACAAACCCGACTTGGATTAAAACTGGGTCAATTTGTGGATATGTCAACATAAGGTTCTATACTCTAGTTCAACAACATTAACTGAAGGAAGTACACTATGATACCGTTTCGTTATTTGCTTAGCATATTTTGTTGTACGTTTTTAGCAGTGAATTCTAGTTTTGCCGCAGATGCCACCGTTGCGAGAGTGCAAAAAAGTGCGGAATTACAACGTGCTGGCGTAACTTCTGTTTTGAAAGTGGGCGATATTTTAAAAGCGGGCGATGTGATTAAAACAGGCGAGGATTCGCGTTTGCAAATTCGGATTTCTGACAATAGTTTTATCCAAATTGGTGACAACGCCCAAGTGCAAGTGGATAAGTTATTAATCGAACCGATGAAACAACAATCAACCACGTTTAGCAGTGTGTTGAATGTCAGCAAGGGCGCGTTTCGTTTCCTCAGCAATAAGCCTGATAAACATGATGTGAAAGTGCATGTCAGCAATACCATCACCGCAGGTTTGCGTGGCACCGATGTGTATTTTGAAGCGGAAGAAGATCGTGATTTTGTGTGTTTGATTTCGGGCGAAGTTGAAGTCAGTGCCAAAGGTGTTAGCGCGATTTTAAATAAACCCCGTCAATTTTTTGTTGTCCCCAAAGGAAAAGACCCCTTGCCTGTGTCTTTCTTGGAAGAAGCCAAGTTTAACAAGTGGGTAAAAGATATTAATTTTAAAGAGTAAGTGGGTTTAACTGCGCCCCTAAATCCCCTAAAGGGGACTTTAAAGACAAAGAGTTAGTGTTTAGCCCCTTTTAGGGGGTTGGGGGCTTTAGTTAATATTTTTAAATCCCCTTCATTCCCCCCTTTGAAAAGGGGGGGAGGCTAAACCCTTATTCTGTATCCTAAATTTTCAACATCGTTTGTAATTCCGTTAAATTCTCAATCGGTGCGCTGCATTGCGTACCTGTACACACGTAGGCAACCACGCCCGTTTTGGGCGCGAAATTTGCCAAAATTCCCGGTAAATTTTGCGCACTGTTTGGAATTGCCACGCACAAACGTTGCGGTGCGTAATGTTGTTGGCAGACGGTTTTCCACGTTTGCAAAACTTCGCCTTCACCGCGCAAAATAATGACTTGTGGGGGAAATAAATATTCTTCCAAAGCCAATAACAGCGTGTTGTGGGCGTAAGCAATTTGATTAATCGCAGCCCATGCCGCTTGCAAAGTATTCGCTGCCGCTTCTAAATAACGGGTTTCACCCAACAAATGCCCTAAACGTCCCAAAGCTTGTGCTGCAACCCCATTACCGCTGGGCATCGCATCATCGGCAAAAGATTTGGGACGCGTAATTAAACGCTCGTGCTGTTCACCCGTGAAATAGAAACCGCCGCGTTCCTTGTCGTAAAACTCGTTTAACAACACATCCGCCAAGGCTTGGGCAAATTCTAAATCGCCTTCACGCCAGCGCACTTGCAACAAGGTGAGCACTGCGTCCAATAAAAACGCATAATCATCTAAATATGCATCAAAACGCGCTTGTCCGTCTTTATAAGTGGCGCGTAAATGCCCATCCACCCACAGCTTTTCACGGATGAAATCCAAGGCTTGTTCTGCCACTTGGATATAATTTTCATTGCCGAGAGCTTGCCCCGCCATTGCCATGCCTTTAATGGTGAGCGCGTTCCAAGCGGTCAGAATTTTATCATCGCGCCCCGGTGCAACCCGTGCTTGACGCGCTTTGAATAAAATTGCCCGTGCTTCGCTTAATTTCTGTTCAACGACTTCGACGCTCAGCGATTGCTTTCTTGCGACTTGTTCGATGCTGTTATAGCTGAATAAATGCCAGTGTTGTTCTTCAAAGTTCGGCGAGCGGTCGAAACCATAGCTGTAGGCAAACACGCGGTAAGTGTCGGCATCGAGCAAGCTTTTCACTTCTTCGCGCGTCCACACGTAAAACTTGCCTTCTTCGCCTTCGCTGTCTGCGTCGAGACTGGAATAAAAGCCGCCTTCCGCATCGCGCATTTCTCGGATAACCCAATCTGCGGTTTCGCCCAACACGCGCTTAAATAAAGGCTCTTGGGAGACTTGCCACGCATTGCTTAAATTCACCAAGAAACTGGCGTTGTCATACAGCATTTTTTCAAAGTGGGGAATCATCCAAAATTCATCGACCGAATAGCGATAAAAACCGCCGCCGACTTGGTCGTATAAACCGCCGACTGACATCCGCAGCAAACAATATAAACTCATTTGCAAGCCGTCAGTGTCCGCTTCGCCTTGATTGGCAGTCATCGCATAGTGGCGCATTAAACGCTCGACGCTGGGCAATTGCGGGAATTTTGGCGCTTTGCCAAAACCGCCATTTTCAGAATCAAAACTGCGGTCTAATTCTTCCCGTGCCGTATTCAAGGGCCAAGGGCTGATTACATCACGGGCTTGCGGTTCTAAAGAATCTAATTGCGCCAACGCCGCCGCTAAAGACACATTATGTTCTTCAATTTGCGCACTATTTTGCTGATAATAGCCTGCGATTTTTTCCAATAAATCGGCAAAAGCGGGCAAACCGTGACGAGGTTGGGGAGGAAAATATGTGCCGCCGTAAAACGGATAATGCGATTCAGGCGTTAAAAACATGGTTAAAGGCCAGCCGCCAGAACGTTGGGTGATTAAATGGTGGGCGGTTTGGTAAATTTTATCTAAGTCAGGGCGTTCTTCACGATCAACTTTGATATTGATGTAATGTTCATTCATCACCGCTGCCGTGGCAGGGTCTTCAAACGATTCATGTGCCATCACATGACACCAATGACAAGCGGAATAACCAATGGATAATAAAATCGGTTTGCCTTGTTCCCTCGCGAGGCGTAATGCCGCTTCTCCCCAAGGATGCCATTGCACGGGATTGGTCGCGTGTTGCAGAAGATAGGGGCTGGTTTCATGAATCAGGGCATTATGACTGCTGCTGGGCTTAGACATGGGGTGTTTCCTGAATGGGGATTTAGAATTTAAATGAATGTCCCATTTTAAACTAAATTCCGCTTTAATTCTTGAAAGTGCACGTTTATCAAACTCAGTATTTATCCACTAAATTCACGGTTCTGGCAAGAGTTTAATTTTAAATTTTATTCAATGAAATCATTTAGTAATTAACTATAACCTATTATTTTATAAGCCTATAATTATACTTTTTTTGAAAAAATTGGTATATTAATGAAGTATTTGACATAAATTTTTAATATTGTCTTTAAAATTGAATATTTATGAAGAAAATTAGTTATATCTTATGGATTCTCATCTTATTTATACCTCCTAAAAGCTTTGCTGATGATAAGTTAATCGATAAAAAAATACTTTACATTGCCTCGTATGTTCATAGTCATGAACGGAGCGCGGTCATTGAGTGTGTAATTGAAGAAGAGCTTGCCCATACTGGCGTGCAGCTCAGCCGTGGGTATTGGTTCAAACCTGCGGTACTAAAATTTGGAACGCCTGTGAGTGAATTAAAAACGCTATCAGAATAAAGGAATATGACGCATGAACTTGAATAAATTGGGACAATGGGCGTGTATCATTTTGTGGAGTTTGCACGCGCCAAGTCATGCCGCAGACAGTTTGCAAGGCAAAAAAGTGTTACATATTGATTCTTATGAAGAGTCGTATGAGTGGAGTCGCAGCCTGAAACGCAGTATTGACGAGGTCTTTCTGAATACTGGAGTGACAGTCACCCGTTTTTATTTTGATGCTAAAAGGCGCACGACGGCTGCTGAAAAAGCTGAAATTGCCTTGCAAGCTAAAGCCTTAATTGAAAAATTACACCCCGATGTAGTGATTGCTTCCGATGATGAAGTCTCGAAAAATTTGATTATGCCATTTTATAAAAATGCCTCCTTGCCGTTTGTATTTTGTGGAATTAATTGGGATGCCAAGCAATATGGTTTCCCCTATGACAATGTCACGGGCATGTTAGAAGTTGATTTAGCGGTGAATATCGTGAAACAACTGCGTGAATATGCGCAAGGGGACAGAGTGGGATTTATTTCTTTGGATGGTTTTTCCGAGGTCAAAACCGCTGATTATTATCACAAACATTTAAATATGAATCTGCAAAAAACCTATTTTGTGAAAACTTTTGCCGAGTGGAAAAACGCGTTTAAACAAGCACAGCAGGAAGTCGATATATTACTGATTAGTAATCCTAAAGGCATCAGTGATTGGGATATGCTTGAAGCAGTAAAATTTGTAGAACAACACACCAAAATTCCCACAGGCGCAACCCACCGCTGGCTGTCGCCATTAGCTTTATTAAGCATTGTGAAACTACCCGAAGAACAAGGCAAATGGGCAGCAGAAACGGCGTTGAAAATTCTGCACGGCGCGAAACCTTTGGATTTCCCAATTACTAGAAATCGTGAAGGCAAATTAATCTTGAATTTGCATGTCGCATTGGCATTAGGCATTACTTTCAAACCTGCCCTGTTAAAAGTTGGGGGTACGGATATTTTACATTAGTTTGAAAGTCTATCGTCTGAATCAGAATTTACAGGATTTAGGAGTTATGCAGTTGAAATTGTAAGCAGTTCGTAGGGTGTATGGCGGCTACGCCTTATATACCCTACGCTTAATATTAATAAATTTAATTAAATAAATATGTTATTAATTCAACTACGTAACTCCCAAGAATTAAAGAAAAAACTTAAACTGCGCCCCAATCCCCTGAAGGGGCGCAATTTAGCTTCAAATCCCCCCGTTGCGTTGCATACGAGCTACCCATCTTTTGAGCATTTTTATCAAGCACCCTAAGATTTTCACTTCATACAATTCACATCATTTTTTACATTCGACTCTTGTTAGCGGGTAGAAATCACTACTTACACAACAACTGTGGTATGATTAACGCCTATTAATACGTGACTTATCTGCGATTCGCTGTGCTTTTATCAATTTCACCTCACTCCACAAAATGACCGCAACCAGTGTTTCCCAACAACCTATTTTATTAATGGCAGGGGGGACAGGGGGACACGTTTTCCCTGCTCTCGCAATCGCTGAAGCTTTACGCGCCCAAAATATTCCCGTGGCATGGATTGGCACAGAAAAAGGCTTAGAATCGCGCATCGTGCCCTCCGCACAAATTCCGATTTATTATTTGAGTATTCAAGGCGTGCGCGGCAAAGGTATATTTAATTTAGTACTTGCCCCGTTCCGAATTTTACGCGCCATCGGGCAAGCCATGACTATTTTATATCAGCTTAAACCCAGCGCGGTGGTGGGGATGGGTGGCTTTGTCACAGGACCTGCGGGGATTGCCGCATGGTTATTGCGAATTCCTGTGATTGTGCACGAACAAAATGCGATTGCAGGTTTAACCAATCGTTGGTTAGCGCGCATTGCTACCCAAGTGCTCGAAGCCTTTCCCGATACTTTCCCTAAAAATTATCGTGCGATTTATACGGGCAATCCCTTACGCAATAGCATTAGTAAAATTCATAAAAATCAAGCAACTAAAAAAGAAAGTTTTAATATTTTAATCGTCGGCGGCAGTTTAGGCGCGAAAGCTTTAAATGAAATGTTACCGATTGCGCTGCATTCTCTAGAACAGCCAATAGCCGTCTGGCATCAAACGGGAAAAAATAATGCAGACAGCACCGCTGAAGCTTATCATGCCGCAAAATATCCCGTGAAAGTGGTCGAATTTATTGAAAATATGGCAGAAGCCTATGAATGGGCTGATTTAGTGATTTGTCGTGCAGGTGCATTGACCGTCAGCGAATTGGCGCAGGCAGGCGTGCCCAGTATTTTAGTGCCGTTTCCGCACGCGGTAGACGACCACCAAACCCATAATGCTAAATATTTAGTCGCCCAAGGCGCGGCAATTTTGATGCAGCAACGCGATTTGAATCCAGCCAAACTCGCCCGTGCGATTTCTGAATTATTAACCCCGTCCCGACTTGCCCAAATGGCAGCCGCAGCCCACGCCTGCGCCACGCCCGAAGCTTTGGCACAAGTGGTCGCAATGGTGTTAAAACATCGTATTCCTTCACCTCCAACCCTGTAGAAGAAACGCCCCCATGAGCATGAGACATCCTTCACAATATCCCCTCCCTAAACGCGGACAACGTATTCATTTTATTGGGATTGGTGGGGCAGGCATGGGAGGAATTGCCGAGGTGATTCATCATCTTGGCTATAGCGTGTCAGGTTCAGATTTGAACGAAAACGCGATGACCCAGCGTCTGGTGAATTTAGGCGTGCAAGTGTTTATCGGACACAATGCCCGCCATGTGGCAGAGTGTGATGTGGTGGTGACTTCAAGCGCGGTGCGCCCTGATAATCCCGAAGTCATCGCCGCCCGTCAACTGCATTTACCCGTGATTCCACGCGCAGAAATGTTGGGAGAACTGATGCGTTTTCGCCAAGGCATCGCGATTGCGGGCACGCACGGCAAAACCACCACCACCAGCTTAATTGCTTGTTTATTGGCAGAGGGTGATTTAGACCCAACTTTCGTGATTGGTGGCAAACTGAACAGCGCGGGCACTCATGCCAGCCTCGGTTCAGGGGAATATTTGGTTGCTGAAGCCGACGAAAGCGATGCTTCATTTTTATATTTGCAGCCCGTCATGGCAGTGGTCACCAATATCGACGAAGACCACATGAGCACTTATAACCATGATTTTGAACAATTAAAACAAACCTTCGTTAAATTCCTGAAACAATTACCATTTTATGGCTTAGCCGTGCTCTGCACCGATGACCCGATTGTTTCCGAAATCCTACCGCAATTAACCAAGCCCGTTTTAACCTATGGCTTGTCAAATACGTCAGATATTCAAGCAGTGAATATTCAACACCGCGAAGGCAAAACCCATTTTCAAGTATTGCGCAATGCTGAGCCTTGGTTAGATTTAACCCTGAATTTGCCCGGAAAACATAATGTACTGAATGCCTTAGCCGCCATCGCGATTGCGCATGAAGTCGGCGTAAGTGATGCCGCAATCGCCAAAGCTTTGCGTGAATTCAGCGGCATTGGGCGACGTTTTCAAATGCAAAACCTGCACACCCCGAAAGGTGAAATTTTGCTGGTGGACGATTACGGACATCATCCGCGTGAAATTGCAGCGGTGTTGCAAGCGATTCGTGATGGTTGGCAACAACGGCGTTTAGTGGTGGTATTTCAGCCGCATCGTTACAGCCGCACCCGTGATTTATTTCAAGATTTCGTCAAAGTGCTTGCTGAAGCGGACGCGCTGTTTATTCTTGAAGTGTATGCGGCGGGCGAGTCCCCGATTACGGGCGCAGATGGTGTCAGTTTGGTGGCTGCGATTGGGGAACAAGGCAAAGTTATTCCAGAATTTGTGCCACGCCCCGAACAACTTGCCGCCAGTTTATTGCCCAGTTTGCAAGATCAAGACATTGTGGTGTTGCTCGGCGCGGGCAATGTCGGCACGCTTGCCACCAGTTTGCCCGCCTTATTAGCAGAATAAATCCATGTCCGTTGAAAACTCACCCTTAAATTTTTCGGGGCAAAGTTACGCCTTGCAGGGCTTGCGCGGCAAATTATCCAGCGATTATGTGTTAGCCACGCACACCACTTGGCGCGTGGGCGGCAAAGCGGATTATGTGTACGCGCCCGCCGACAGCACGGATTTGGCGTGTTTTCTGCAACAGCTCCCCCCAGATATTCCCTTATTTTGGCTAGGCTTAGGCAGCAATGTGCTGATTCGTGACGGCGGTATTCGCGGCGTGGTGATTTTGACCTCGGGTTTATTAAATCATTGGGAATGGTTAGCCCCGCAAGTTTTCTATGCAGAAGCGGGCATGAGCTGTGCAAAAATCGCACGGCTGACCGCACAGGCGAATTTAAGCGGTGCGGAATTTTTAGCAGGCATTCCTGGCACTTTTGGTGGCGCGTTGGCGATGAATGCGGGCGCGTGGGGCGGTGAAACCTGGCGCGTGGTGCAGTCGGTGAAAACTTTGGATCGGCGCGGCATTATTCATGAACGTGACAAAACAGAGTTTGAAATTGCTTATCGGCATGTCAAAGGGCGGGAAAATGAATGGTTCTTGGCAGCCACTTTGCAATTAAGCCCGAATCCCGCCGCTGATGGTTTGGAAAAAATTCGGGCAAATATTCAACAACGTAATGAAAAACAGCCCATCGGTTTGCCGAGTTGTGGCTCGGTGTTTCGCAATCCTCCGAATGATTACGCGGCGCGTTTAATTGAAAGCTTGGGCTGGAAAGGCAAATATTTAGGCGGCGCGTACGTTTCTGAAAAGCACGCAAATTTTATTATTAATTCAGGCACTGCCACTGCGCAGGATATTGAAAGCCTTGTTCAACAAGTACAACTGTCCGTTTACGAGAAGCATGGCATTCAATTGACACCTGAAGTCCGCATCGTGGGCGAATTCGCCACAGGTGAAACAACATTATGAAACAAAACTTTGGCAAAGTTGCCGTGTTAATGGGCGGCACTTCCGCAGAACGCGAAGTGTCGTTACGCAGTGGGCAGGCAGTTTTAACCGCTTTGCAAACGCAGGGCGTGAACGCGGTCGGCATCGATACGGGAAATCCTGATTTTATAGCGCGTTTATTGAATGAAGGCTTTGACCGCGCGTTTATTATTGTGCACGGACGCAGTGGCGAAGATGGTACGTTGCAAGGTTTGCTCGAACATTTCAAAATTCCGTATACGGGCAGTGGCGTGTTGGGTGCGGCGTTGGCCATGGATAAATTACGAACCAAACAGCTTTGGCAAGGTATGAATTTGCCCACACCTGCGTGGCGTGATTTGAATGCGGACACGGATTTTTCCGCCGTGGTTGCGGAATTGGGTTTGCCACTGATGGTGAAACCTGTCAGTGAAGGTTCTAGCGTGGGCATGAGCAAAGTGCAGCGCGATGCGGAAGAATTGAAAGCGGCGTATGAAACGGCAGCGCAATATGATGCGGTGGTGATTGCTGAGCAATTTGTGCAGGGGCAAGAATATACCGTTGCGATTTTGAATGGTAAAGCCTTGCCTGCAATTCGTTTAGAAACGCCGCGCGATTTTTATGATTACGCCGCGAAATATCAAGAAAATACCACGCAATATCTTTGCCCTTGTGGTTTGGATGCTGCCACCGAGCAAAAAATGCAGGCTCTTGCGTTGCAAGCGTTTGACAGTGTGGGCGCGGATAAATGGGGGCGGGTGGATATTATGCGCAATGCGGCGGGTGATTTTTACTTGTTGGAAGTGAACACTGTGCCCGGCATGACTGACCATAGTTTAGTGCCGATGGCGGCAAAAGCGGCAGGCTTGAGTTTTGAGGCGTTGGTGTGTGAGATTTTGGCGGGGACGCTTTAAACATAAAGAAAATACTGTGTTTGTAGTAGGGTGGAATAGCGTAGCGTATTCCACCATGAAACGTGATAATTCTAGGTACATGCCTCAAAGCGCGCATAACAATATGTTTTTACTTGTTCCCAAGCGTTGCTTGGGAACAAGTAATGGTGGAATACGCTACGCTATTCCACCCTACTATTTAAACGAGAAAAAATTTAGAAGTTTAACGCGCCGCTGGAGCGACGCAGTAGGCATTCCCACACGGGAGCGTAGGAACGGGAAATAGTGATAATTAACATGCAAATATTGTATTGAAATGGCAGGTTTTTCACGACGACGTGGACGACAAGCCGCATGGCGAGAACCACAAACACCGAGTTTAAGCAGTCGTTTACAAACTGCGTGGCAAGCACAACGCCGCTGGCTCAAAAATTTACTGTGGATAGCCAGTGCCTTATTCAGCGTCAGCCTGTTTCTGGTATGGATTTTAAATCCACAAACATTACCCGTGAAAACCATCCGCATTGATGGTAACGTGCACACCAGCAATGAAGAATTAGAACAAGTGATTGCCCCTTACGTCACAGGCAACTTTCTATTATTAGACGTTCAAGCAATCCATGCCGCCGTGTTAAAACTGCCTTGGGTGAAAACTGTTTCAGTGCGGCGCAGTTGGTTAGACACCTTAGCGATTGAATTACAAGAGCATCAAGCAGTCGCTTTGTGGCAAAATAGCGCAATTGTAGATAGCAATGGCGAAATTCGTGAATTACCACACTTGCCAACAAATTTAGTACACTTCGCGGGGGATAAAGACAGTGTACAAATTTTGCTAACACGGTACTATACGCTCAAACCCCAACTAGAAGCCGCAGGGCTTTCAGTGCATGAATTTGGTTGCAATGCGCGTCAAGCATGGTATCTGGTGTTAAACAATGGTATTAAACTATTTTTAGGGCGTAATGAGAGCGAAGCACGTTTACAACGGTTTATCCGCATTTATCAGATGAAAAACTCTCCCTTGCGTGCAGGTTTAAGCACACAGACTATGACGGGCGATAAACCGCTTGCCTACATTGATCTGCGTTACACCAATGGCATGGCTGTGCAGTGGGATAGGGCAGAATGAGGACGATATGGCAAAAGATAAAAATCTAATCGTAGGCTTAGACATCGGCACCTCTAAAGTGGTGGCGATTGTGGGTGAAACCTCGCCCAACAGCGACGAAGTCGAAATTATAGGAATTGGACAACATCCTTCACGCGGATTAAAAAAAGGCGTGGTGGTGAATATTGAATCAACCGTGCAATCGATTCAACGCGCGGTTGAAGAAGCAGAATTAATGTCAGGCTGTGAAATTCACTCAGTCTACACAGGCATTGCAGGCAGTCACATCCGCAGCATGAATTCACACGGCATCGTGGCAATTCGTGACAAAGAAGTTACGCAAGATGATGTAGACCGCGTGCTTGATGCAGCGCGTGCGGTGGCAATTCCCGCAGACCAACGCATTATTCACGTCTTGCCCCAAGAATTTGTAATTGATAATCAAGAAGGCATTCGTGAACCCGTCGGCATGTCAGGCGTGCGCCTCGAAGC
>JAQTYU010000011.1 GCA_028688145.1 Thiotrichaceae bacterium
AGCTCTTTACTTTGAATTAACCCTAAGCTTTTTTAACATGAGTGGCTTTCCTGTCTGTTTTGTCTATTACTATAGTTCCTTTTAGTCCTTAACTTAATGGCTGTGAAACAGAGTTTGGGAACGAGAAGTAATCAACTGCCCAAAGCTTCAGGCAGTTGATTTCAAACTAGATCAACACACTTTCACCTGAAACAATTCTTCCCCATCCGTACCGCTTAAATGCACCGCACAGGCAATGCAAGGGTCAAAACTGTGAATCGTGCGTAATACTTCAATCGGCTGTTTTACGTCGTGAATCGCGTGACCTTGTAAAGCCGCTTCATACGCCCCCGTTTGCCCTGTGG
The DNA here is from genome assembly GCA_028688145.1 of Thiotrichaceae bacterium. Taxonomy (GTDB): domain Bacteria; phylum Pseudomonadota; class Gammaproteobacteria; order Beggiatoales; family Beggiatoaceae; genus JAQTYU01. The sequence continues at coordinate 345 of JAQTYU010000011.1, forward strand.
CATCTCTTGGGCCTGCATTCCAAGTGCTGGGGACAACCGCCTGATAATTCGCAATTTTCCCCTCTTCAATCACAATCCAATGCGCCAAACCGCCACGCGGGGCTTCCATATAACCCACGCCTTTGGCAGCACGAGGCCAAGTTTTCGGCAACCAAAACTCATCATTAAAAGTCTGAGTGTCGCCCGTTTTGATATTGGCGATTAAATTTTGATACCAAGTCAGCATTTTATCGGCAATGATTTTGGTTTCCAACGTTCTCGCCGCCGTGCGCCCCAAAGTCGAATACAGCGCAGTTATTGGCAAATCCAAAGTTTTCAAAGTCTGGGTGACGAGTTCCTTGGTTTGCTCATGTCCTTTTGCATATAACATCAGCACCCGCGCCAAAGGCCCAACCTCCACCGATTTGCCTTTCCAACGCGGTGATTTCAGCCACGAATACGCCTTTTCCACTTCCAAATATTGATACGGCGGTTGTGGACCAGTGTAATTTAAACTGGTTTCGCCTTGATAAGGATGCAAGCCCTTATCTTTACCAACGCTGTAGTCATACCACGCATGAGACACAAATTCCTGAATTTGGTCAGGAGCATCCAAATCAATCGGGTGAATCGTCGATAAATCGCGGTTTAAAATCACCCCCGCAGGAATTAAATTATGCTTAGCATCGCCGCTGCCCTCTTCAGGAAAATCGCCATAGGTTAGGAAATTCCCCAAGCCTTCGCCTTGTGTTGCCCACTCTTTATAAAAGCCCGCAATTGCCAGCGTGTCAGGCAAATACACCTGATTGACGAAATCTTGCATCCCTTGAATTACTTCTAAAATTTGCGCCAGCTTTTTCGCATTCAAAGCAGAATCAGAATTCAAATCAATCGGGCAGGGCACGCCACCGACTAAGAAATTGGGATGCGGATTTTTCCCGCCAAAAATCGCATGAATCTTGGCAACTTCGCGCTGCCACGCCAAAGCTTCCAAATAATGCGCCACCGCCATCAAATTGGCTTCGGGCGGTAATTTATAGGCAGGATGCCCCCAATAACCTTGGGCAAAAATCCCCAGTTGTCCGCCTTCCACAAAAGTTTTTATGCGCTTTTGCACATCGCTGAAATAGCCGACGGACGCTTTTGGATACGAGCTGAGCGATTGCGCCAATTCTGAAGTGGCTTTGGGATCGGCTTTCAGCGCGGAAACCACATCCACCCAATCCAAGGCGTGCAAATGATAAAAGTGCATTACATGATCATGCACATATTGCGCGGCGATCATGAGATTACGAATCAATTGCGCGTTTTTGGGAATTGGATAATGCAGCGCGTTTTCCACCGCCCGCACTGACGCAATCCCATGCACCAAAGTGCATACGCCGCAAATTCGCTGCGCAAATGCCCAAGCATCACGCGGATCGCGCCCTTGTAAAATAATTTCTAAGCCGCGCACCATCGTACCCGAAGAATACGCCGCCTCAATTTTACCGTCCTCGCTCATCTGCGCTTCAATGCGTAAATGCCCTTCGATGCGGGTGACAGGATCGACAACCAGACGTTTATTCATGTGCATTCTCCGTGGCAGGCTCTTCAACTAAATGCTGAGCGATTAATTCGGTTAAACCCAGCACGGGCATTTCCCTGTTATAGGCTTCAAAACCTTCTTCTAAAGTGATGCGACAATTGGCGCAGGCAGTCACCACAGTTTCGACTTTGATCGCGTCAAGCTGGCTGATTTTGCGTTGAAATACGCGAGTTTTCAGTTCATGCGCTTGTTCAATTGCGCCCACGCCGCCGCCCGCGCCACAACACCAATTCATTTTTCCCGCGTCTTCCATTTCTACAAAATTTTGCGCCACGGTTTTCAGTAAATTACGCGGTTCATCAATCACGCCGCCGCGCCGTACCAATTGGCAAGGATCGTGAAAAGTCATGCGTGCTGTTTCCAAACCTTCGGTTTTTAATTTGCCTTGTTGGCGCAATTCTTCCAGCACTTCAAGAATATGCTGCACTTTGAAAGTAAAAGCTTTACCCATCAAATTCGCGCCTTCCCAGCGGATTGCCGTATACGCATGACCACATTCGGGGCTGACTAGGGTTTTCACTTGCAAACGTTCTGCGGCATTGACAAGGCGGCTCACCAATTCCCGCGCAATGTCTGAAGAACCAATTTGAATCCCTGTATTCGTGGCTTCAAATGCTTCCGAGCATAAAGTCCAGGTTTTCCCCGCATGTTTAAAAATCCGCGCTAAGGCTTCTAAATATTCGGGATAATTCATGATTTCCATCGAGGACAGCGTCACCATGTATTCCGCACCGACTTGGTTCACGGGCACGATGAAGCCTGTGTCTTTTTCGATGTGTTTGATTTGTGCTTGCAAGGCGGGGAATTTCACCCCCATCGGGCTGCCGACCGTAATCGCACGTTTTGCCGCGCTGATTTGCCCGTCGGGCGCGTGTCCTGCGGCGACCATGCCTTCACGTTCTTTGCGAATCATGTAGCTTAAATCATTGCCAACGGGGCAAACCAAGGAACAGCGTCCGCATAAAGTGCAACTGTTGTAAATAAACTCTTGCCAGTCGGCAAGCTCTTGATCGTGCAAGGGTGTGGACAAGCCGAACCAGGCTTTCAACTTGCCAACCAAGGTATATTCCTGTTCCCAAACTTTGCGCAGCGGTTCGAGTTTGTGAATCGGGGTGTATTTCGGGTCGCGGGTTTCGGTGAAAAATAAGCAGGCTTCGGCACAGAGTCCACAATGCACGCAACTGCTGAAATATGCCGCAATCGGCGCGTCAATTTGGGCTTTCAAGGCTTGATAGCCGCGTGAAAAACTGGCGTTACTCATGCTTGAACTCCTTTATGTCCTGCGGTTGCGCCATTGAAACCGCGTGCAATGAACAAGGTAATCGCGTGCATTAATTTGGTGAAGGGAAACAGCACCAGCAAAATTTCAACGCTGAGAATGTGTAAACCCAAAATTGTCGGATAAGAAAAGCCTAAGTGGTGATAAGCCATGTAGCCCGTGAGCAGCGGCAAAAACGTCACTGTCCACACTAAATAATCTTGAAAGGTGGAAATGAAACGCAGCACGGGGTCTTGAAGGCGGCGCACTAAAGCCACTAACAGAGCAAACATGGTTATCACTGCAATCAGGTCCACCACCGAATTGGGTAAACCTGCCCAACCAAAACCCAGAAATTCCCGAAACAGGGTGATGTGTGGAGTTAAAAATAAAATAATCAGCAATAAGCCGACGTGAAACACATAACCTGTGACGATTTGGACACGCGAGCGTTGCCATGTACTTTTTTCAGGAATGGAACGGCTGAAAATGGTGTGAATTGCGCCTTGCACCGCGCTGCCTTTGGGGGCGGAATAATCATGCTTTTTTCCCAGCAAAAATATTTCTAACCAGCGCACCACCATGCCGACAATAAAAATTCCCAGTGCGATTTGAAACCCGATGCCTCGCACCCAAGCTAAAAAGGCGACTTCATTCATGGTGTTAGCCCTTCCGTTTTAAGTCGTCAATGCTGACAGTTTCGCGCTCAGCAATCGCGTGGTCACGTTTTTTAGCATTTAATACGCCCGCCGCAATGCCTAACGCCCCCCCCGCCGCAAATGCCATTTGCGTGAGTTGCGCCACGCCTTCGGTGGGCACGGCTAAAGGGCGATAAAAGCCGCCTGCATCCCAGAAATTCGGTTCAGAGCACCCAATGCAGCCATGTCCGGCTTCAATCGGGAAGCTTACGCCGTCGTTCCATTTCAAAGTGGCGCAGGCGTTGTACGTGACTGGGCCTTTGCAGCCAAGTTTGTATAAACACCAGCCCTTTTTTGCGCCTGCGTCGTCGAAATCTTCTGCAAATAAGCCTTTTTCATAAAATGGGCGACGATAGCAACGGTCATGAATATTTTGCCCGTAAAACGACAGCGGGCGACCGAGTTTGTCGAGTTCGGGCAACACGCCAAAAGTGATTAAATGCGCAATCACGCCAGTAATCACCACGGGAATCGGCGGGCAGCCTGAAATATTAATAATCGGTTTATCGGTAATGATTTCGCTGACTGACACTGCGCCTGTGGGATTGGGGTTTGCATGGGGCAAGCCACCAAAGGCGGCGCAAGTGCCGACGGCAATAATCGCGCTTGCACCACTGGCGACTTCGCGCAGGGCATCAACATTGCTAATCCCTGCGATGGTTGAATAGCCGCTGTTGCCCATCGGCACTGAGCCATCAACGATTAATAAATATTTGCCTTGGTTGGCTTTCATCGCCAAATCACGCGCCCGTTCTGCGGCATCGCCTGCGGCAGCTTGCAGGGTGTGGTGATAGTCGAGGGAAATTTGTTCGAGAATTAGGCTTTCTAAAGTCGGGGCATTTGAGCGGGTGAGGGATTCGGTGCAGCCTGTACATTCTTGAAATGACAGCCAAATTACCGATTGACGTGGTGTTTTTTCGAGGGCTTCGGCAATTCTTGGAATGAAGGTTGGGGAAATTGCCATGCTGCTGGCAAGCACGCTGCAAAATTTTAGGAAGTCGCGCCGTGACACGCCGTATTGTTCGCGGAGTATTGCGCCTAAGCTAGTGGACATCGCAGCCTCCTTGGAAAATCTGTGCGCTGTTCATGTTTACATCTCCTTGGTGGATATGCCTACAAATTATATTAGTAAATTATTATAGTTATAAATTAGCATTTACTAATATTATATCCGTGCGGGGGATTTGGCAAATTCTTGGGGCGGGGATGTTTAAATATAATAAAACTGTAGCCCGTATTCCCCCATGTTCCATACGGGCTACTTACCTACAAATGAGCACATCTCTCGGTTTACATAACGTTGTAGCCACGTCCCTGAGATTTCTGTGATGCGAACAACCCCTCGCAGGGGTAACTTCTCGTTATAAATTAAGTTATTGCACCCACATCTCTTGGCTTATATCTTTCTTTTGGGGCTGTTCCACAAACTGGCGACCCCATTCGCGACATTTTTAGCAATTTCCGTATTTTACTTAGGGGCTTAGGGACGCATTACATGTATTTAACCACGCTCTGCAATCGCAGCCGCCAAAGCTAATAAACGTTTGGCTTCTTCAACGTGTAAATTTTCGACCAATTTACCGCCAACCACCGCAACGCCTTTGCCTTCTGCTTGGGCTTGTTGCCATGCTGCAATCACTTTATCCGCATGCGCGACTTCTTCAGGGTTTGGCGCAAACACTTCATTTGCCGCCGCAATTTGCTTGGGATGAATTAAGGTTTTCCCGTCAAACCCCATATCGCGCCCTTGCACACAGGCTTGTCTAAAACCTGCTTCATCGTCAAGCAATAAATGCACACCATCGACAATGTCCACACCCGCCGCACGCGCCGCCAAAATACACAAACTTAAAGGCACTAATAAGCCCACACGGTCAGGGGTGTGGCGCACGCGCATATCTTTTGCTAAATCCGATGTGCCCATCACGATACAAGTTAAACGGGGATGACCGCTGGCAATTTCGGCAATATTTAAAATGCCTTTCGGGGTTTCCGCCATGATCCAAATCGGCAAAGCTTGCCCGCCGTGTTGGTCTAATAAATCAGCGGCTTCAGCAATTTCTTGGACACTGCCCACTTTGGGCAACAACACGCCATGAATTGGTAAACCTGCAATCGCAGCAATATCGTCTTTACCCCAAGCCGTATCTAAACCATTAACCCGCACAATAATTTCCCGTTTTCCATAGCCACCTGCATTGACGGCGGCAATAATTTGGGCGCGGGCTTGCGCTTTGGCATCGGGGGAAACCGCGTCTTCTAAGTCAAAAATTAAACTGTCTACGGCTAATTCGCGAGCTTTTTCTAAAGCACGGGCATTTGCGCCGGGCATGTATAACACGGAACGGCGTGGGGAAATTTTATTTACAGACATAATGAACCTAATTTGAGATAAGAATTTAGAGTGAGACTGAAGCCCCCAACCCCCTAAAGGGGGCTAAAGATTAAAACAAGCCCCTAAATCCCCTAAAGGGGACTTTAAAGATAAAAATATTTATGTTTAATCTTTAGCCCCCTTTAGGGGGTTGAGGGCTTCTTTTAAGATTTACTCGACTTCAACCAATTCCGACAGCACCAACAATTCTACGCCATCATCCACCAGTTCGCCGACTTTGAAACGCACTTCGGTGACCACGCCATCGTGCGGGGCTTGAATGGTGTATTCCATTTTCATCGCTTCCAATACCATTACCGCCGCGCCGCGCTTAACGTTATCGCCCACCTTCACAGGCACAGCGACAATTTTACCCGTCATGGGGGCGGTTAAACTACCGATTTGCGCCTCTTCTTCGGCATCAAATAACGCAGGGTCATGCACCACTAAACGATGACTTGCCCCGTGCATCATCACCGTGAGTTCATTACCATGACGCACCACGGTCGCTTTCATGCGATTGCCGTTTAAATCCGCTAATAAATCGCCATGCTGGTCAAATTCACCGCGCACTTCGATAATATTTTCCCCAAGATGCAAGCGATAACCGCCCTTGTGGAAATCTGCGCGAATTTGAAGTTGAGTTTCGCCATCTAGTAAACACACAATATGGTGATTGCCTTCATTCAACCGCCAGCCCGTGGTTAAATGCCAAGGTGAATACGGGTCGCCCGACGACGGCGCGGCGGCTTTGGCTTCTTGTTCACGGCGCAATAACACTTCTAAACAGGCAATTGCCAACACTTTTTCAGAAACGCCCTGCACGCTGGGGAATAAATCATTGTGATAACGCCCAATGAAACCCGTGTCCACATCACCGCGTACATAGGCAGGATGCGCCACCGTGGTTGCCAGAAAATCTAAATTCGTGGTCACGCCCACAATTTGATATTCCGCCAACGCCGCCCGTAAACGCCGCAATGCGCCCGCACGATCTGTGTCCCACACAATCAGTTTGGCAATCATCGGATCATAATGCACGGTGACAGAATCGCCTTCACGCACACCCGTATCAATCCGCACATGCGCACTTTCCGCAGGGGTGCGTAAATGTTTCAGCCGCCCCGTGGCAGGCAAGAAATTATTATTCGGGTCTTCCGCATAAACTCGCGCTTCCAAAGCATGTCCGCTGATGACTAAATCCGCTTGTTGACAGGGCAACGGCTGCCCCGCCGCCACTTGCAATTGCCACGCGACTAAATCTTGTCCCGTAATCATTTCCGTCACAGGATGTTCAACTTGCAAGCGGGTGTTCATTTCCATAAAGAAAAACTCGCCCGTTTCATCAAACAAAAATTCGACCGTGCCCGCGCCCACGTAATGAATTGCTCGCGCTGCTGCACAAGCCGCTTCACCCATTTTGACGCGAATTTCTTCGGGAAAATGCGGAGCGGGTGCTTCTTCCAACACTTTTTGGTGGCGGCGTTGAATCGAACAATCGCGCTCGAATAAATACACGGCATTGCCAAAAGTATCGGCAAATACTTGGATTTCGATGTGGCGCGGTTTGGTGAGATATTTTTCCACTAACATCCGATCATCGCCAAAACCCGACAAGGCTTCACGTTTGGCGGCGGCGAGTCCTGCATCAAATTCTTCAGCACTCCACAACGTTCTCATGCCTTTGCCACCACCGCCAGCTGTGGCTTTGAGCAACACGGGATAGCCGATTTTTTCCGCAGCGGCGCGTAACACTTCGGGATTTTGGTCGTCGCCATGATAGCCTTGAATTAAAGGCACATTGGCGGTTTCCATGATTTTCTTTGCCGCGCTTTTTGAACCCATCGCAGAAATAGCGGCGGCGGGTGGCCCAATAAACACAATGCCTGATTCAGCGCAGGCGGTGGCAAAAGCTGCATTTTCAGAGAGAAATCCATAGCCGGGATGCACGGCTTGCGCGCCGCTTTGTTTGGCAATGGCGAGGATTTTATCGGCACAAAGATAGCTTTCTCGGGCAGGGGCTGCCCCAATGTGAAAAGCTTCGTCTGCCATCGCGACGTGCATCGCTTGTGCGTCGGCATCGGAATACACTGCAACGGTGCGAATTCCTAATTTACGGGCGGTACGAATCACGCGACACGCGATTTCTCCGCGATTCGCGATTAAGATTTTATCAAACATAGTTTCCCTTCCATCCAGATGTTGTGGTTTATAAGAGGTTCTGGAGGATTTTATTGTAGCGGAATTTTGCGGGAAACGAGTAGGTAAAACTGAGCGCGGAGCTACGGGATTTTTAATGCTTTTTTGAAGAAGGATTGAAAATTTCAGAAGGGGAAATAGTATCAAATCTTAACTGCGCCCCCAACCCCCTAAAGGGGGCTAAAGATATTCCTCGTTCCCAAACTCTGTTTGGGAATGCCTGCATGTCAAGCTCGGCTTGATGACTCGGAAAACCTGAAGCATTTTCAAGAGGTGACGCGATCATACACTCAGTATTTTTTCATTGCCAAATGTGAGAGCAAGCTGACTATGTTGTATTGTCAAGCGGAGCTTGACTGACAGGCATTCCCAAACAGAGTTTGGGAACGAGAAAGTTCCATACGGGCTACAAAAATATTTAAACAGATGCTTTAAAAGAGCGGAACATTTGAACCAATGCCAACAAGGCAAAACTTACAAACCAAATCCAAGCCCAACCCGCAATAGATAAACCTAGAAATTTCCAGGTCACTTCTGCACAAGAGGGTGAGCCTTGCCATAAAGATTCAATCGCTTTTGCGATGGGGAAATTGTTCACTAAAAAATCAAAGTCTGCACCGCAGGAAGGCACTTGATTGGGTGGCAGGCTTTGTAGCCATAATTGTCGGCTGGCAACGACTCCCCCGCCAATCGATAACAATGCCATGAATCCACTGTAGAATTTATTCATGATGCCCGTCGAGCCATGAAGCAGACCTATCAAGGCGACAATGCCGATACTTAAAAAAGAATAACGTTGTACTAAACACAAAGAGCATGGCTCTAAGTGCATGATATACTGAATAAAATAGCTTATTGCTAATAAAACAAGACAACTTATGAAAACAATCGTGTAAAGAGAACGGCGATTTTGTAAAAAGGTATTTATCCATGCTGGCATTATAACGTTGACCTCTATGAATTCATGCAGGAGATTGCGAATCGTAGTGGAATGCGGGAGAAGTAGCAACGTTGCTGTTTTATTTTCGCATAGTACGATGACATTCATGCGGGCGACTTGTTACATTAATGTTTCTATTCAAACGAATGACTAAGTTGCACATATTCATCTTTTTTGTCTTCTAATTGGGCTTTAATTGCATTGGCTAAATGGTAGGCAAAACGCACAGGAACAGCATTACCAATCATTTTGTAACCATCAGCAACCATCTGATAATGTAAGATAAAATCATCTGGGAATATTTGAATACGCGCACATTCTCGTACACTTAAGCGACGATATTGATCTTCGCTTTCTGTGGCAAAGGCAAATTTATCTTTAGCTACAAACTGCATTTTGGGAGCTTGAGGATGCAGTGGTGCATGTCGGCCACCCGCTTGAATGGTGAAAGAAGGCTCATTCCACATCCGCACACGGTTACGCGACATGAATATACTGGAAAATCCACCAATCATATATTCATGATTAACCACTTTTATTTTTGGATTGGTTCTATTTTTTTCTAGGGCAGCGACTGCTTTTGTATGCAAATCAAAAATAGCGTCTTTCAATGATAATTTCTTTGGTATTGAAGAGGGAAAAATAAATTTTTTTCCTAAATCCTTGCGAAATCCAACAAAAATAAGCCGTTTTCTATCTTGTGGCACTTCATAATCGTAAGCATTTAATAATCGGTATTCGACGTAGTAATTTGCCTGATCAAAAGCTTGTAAAATATTTTCTAAGGCTTGTTTATGCTTATGATGTAGCATCCCTGAGACATTTTCAGCCAGAAAAAATAAAGGCTGTTTTTCAAAGAGCAAACGCACATAGTCTAAAAATAATTGTCCGCGCGCGTCTTTAATGCCGCGTTGTGTGCCAGCCTCACTCCAGCTTTGACAAGGAGGACCGCCAATCATCCCGATAACATCGGGAATATCATTGGGTTCAATTTGTACAATGCTGCGGGTGTCTAAATGGGCTTCAGGAAAGTTAGCGCGATGAGTTTCCCAAATACTAGAATCATATTCGTTAGCCCAAACAATATTAAAACCCGCTTGTGTAAACCCTAAATCCAAACCACCTGCACCCGAAAATAAAGAAGCGACTTTCATAAGGTAAAACTCAATAATTTGCCCTCGATTAAACGAGCAGGATTGCTAGGTGAAGGTAATTTCACATTGCTTGCGATCACTTTCAGGAAAAGACATCTATTTTCTGTGTTTCATGTGAGCTGCTCGTTAAAAGATTGAAATTTTACAAAGGGCAAAAATAAGGCATATAATAAAAATGGTATTTTAAGCTGTTCTTCTTCAAATCTTATTTTAGGATGCTACCCAATGGAAAACTCAAATAATCCCTATACACCACCCACATCTACCACACATGAGAATCTTCTAACACAGCGAGACCGAGATATATTAACTAGATATTTACATTTTCATGGAAAAAAGCCCACGATCTGGCAAGTGCTTAAACCACAAAAAAAGACAATTACGGCTTTTTTTATGACGATATGTGTGCTTGTAATAGGAGCTGCATTTTTAATATATGCCTTGGCAAACACAAAGATATATAGCTTTTTTTGGGGCTATACTATTGGTTTTCTGATGGCTTGTATTATTTACTATGTAATCTTCAATTACCAAATTATTAAGCAATTTTGCGATTTTTGGAAAGTTCAAGATCAAGTTTTAGACTTTGATAAGATTAAGAAACTTTTGAATAATGAGCCTGTGGATTAGCGAGTAAAGTGGGCATTGCCCATCGTTACATGCTAAACCGATTAAAACAAAAAGGGACAGTTCTGTAAAAACTGTCCCTTTTCAAATCAAGACTTAGCAAACTCGCCTAAACATCCTCTTCATCATACCCCGAAGTTTTCAACGCCTGATAACACTGGGTTTGACTAAAACCGCGATACAACAAAAAACGCAATTGTGCGGCTTTATCCTTCTGATTATGCGGCAAGGCTTCACCAAAACGTTTGCAGCGCAAAGCATTTGCCAAACGCTGCCATTCTGGATCACGCGCATCCACCGTTTCCAACAACTCCGCCCCAATCCCGCGTTGCCGCAATTCCTGAATGATGCGCAACGGACCACAACCGCGATTGGTTCGTGAACGAATAAAAACTTCCGTAAAACGCGCATCACTCAAATAACCTAATTCCACCAAACGCGTCAATTCAACTTCAATCAAGTCCTGTGGAAACTCTTTGGCGAGCAACTTTTTGGTCAGTTCAAAACGCGAATGTTCACGCCGCGACAGCGCGTCCAGCGCAAATTGTCGGATTAATTGAGCGTCGGACACCTTATGCGTCGAGGTCGTCTTCTACAACTTCCGTGCCTTCCTCTGCAATACTGCTGTTATATTCAGCAACAGGCGACACCAGCAGCTTTTCACGGATTTGCTTTTCAATGGTTTGTGCCATTTCAGGACGTTCCCGCAAATATTGACGCACGTTTTCCTTGCCTTGCCCAATGCGTTCGCCGTTGTAGCTGTACCACGCGCCCGCCTTATCGATAAAGCCATGTTTCGCGCCTAAATCGATAATTTCACTTTCGCGAGAAATACCTTCGCCGTACAAAATATCAAAAATCACTTCTTTGAAAGGCGGCGCGACTTTATTTTTGACGACTTTGACTTTGGTTTCATTGCCGATAATGTCTTCACCGCGCTTGATTGCGCCAATGCGACGAATATCCAAACGCACCGAAGCATAGAATTTCAGCGCGTTACCGCCCGTGGTGGTTTCAGGACTCCCAAACATCACCCCGATTTTCATCCGAATTTGATTGATGAAAATCACTAAGGTATTGGTACGCTTAATATTTGCGGTCAATTTGCGCAAAGCTTGCGACATCAAACGGGCTTGCAAACCCATGTGAGAATCGCCCATATCACCTTCAATTTCCGCTTTCGGGGTTAAAGCGGCGACAGAGTCCACCACCACCAAATCCACCGCGCCAGAACGCACCAACATATCCGCAATTTCAAGGGCTTCTTCGCCATTATTAGGTTGAGAAACTAATAACTCGTTGACATCGACCCCAATTTTTTCCGCATACAGTCTATCCAATGCGTGTTCTGCGTCGATAAAAGCCGCAACCCCGCCCAAACGTTGGATTTCAGCCGCCACTTGTAAAGTCAGCGTGGTTTTGCCCGAAGATTCTGGACCATAAATTTCCACCACACGCCCACGCGGCAAACCGCCCACGCCTAACGCCAAATCCAAACCTAATGAACCTGTAGAAACGGTTTCAATGTCGCGCACGACACCTGCATCACCCATGCGCATTACAGAACCTTTGCCGAATTGTTTTTCAATTTGACCCAGCGTATTGCTGAGGGCTTTTTTCTTGCCTTCGTCCATAATCGTTTCTCGCCTTGCGTAATAGATGTTGAATTATCCCATACTTATCTTAGCGATGCTATAGCGGTTAATATATTGAAATAAAAGTGTTTTTTTAAAATATTGAAGCGAATTTGAGACTTAGCGCGGGGGGCATTTTTGGGAATTTTTACCCCCTAATTTTATACGTTATTAGCACAGCTTAAACCTAGATTTCACAAGGTATGAACCCCAGTTTTTGCAACATTTTAAAGCGTATTCCACTATACTTTATTAGTAAGAGCTAATTTATTAAAAATTAGCCTGCCTAAGGAGAAGAGGATAGCGCAGTAAGCTGCGAGCTGCTGACGCGCCATAAACATAAGGCATACTAACCACAAGCGAGATTTTCCCATGCAACACGACTCTCAAGCTGCACACGAGACACCTAATTCACTCAGCCAATTCATGTCGAATGCCAATCAGGTGTACCACCAAGCGGTGCATTCAATGTTTGCTTTATTGGAAAGTGTTTGTGAAGGTGCACTGGCAGTTGACAAGCAAGCCCGCGTCGTCTGGATTAATGACAAATATTTAAACTTATTAGGCGTTTCCGATAGCGCAAGCGTCATCGGTCAAGTCATTGAAGATGTAATTCCTGCCAGTCCGATTCGCCAAGTTTTAGAGACAGGGCAACCAATTCTTTTAGATATTCTAAGGTTTAATCAAAAATCTTTTGTAGTGACCCGTTTTCCCATTAAGGATGAATTAGGGAACACCACGGGCGCGATTGGTTTCGTGTTTTATGACGATTTGGAATATCTCAAACCGCTGTTTTTCAAATTCACTCAATTAGAACTTGAATTAGCCTCCGCCCGCGAAGCCTTGGCACAGCAAGCAGAAAATCCCCAATTTTCTTTATTTATCGGCACAACGCCCGCGTGTTTGGAAGCGAAACGCTTGGCGCGGCGCGTGGCACATTTGGATAATACCGTGTTGTTGCAAGGGGAAGCAGGCACGGGGAAGGAGTTTTTAGCGCGTGCGATTCATTCCAGTTCGGCACGGGCGCATAAACCGATGTTTAGCCTACATCTGCGCACTGTGCCTGAAAATCAGTTAGATGCGGAATTATTTGGCATCAGTGAATCTGAGATGGGCGAGGGTGAAGGTAAATTTATTCGCGCCCACGGCAGCACGCTATTTCTGGATGATGTTGGTGATTTGCCCTTAGATTTGCAAACCAAGTTGTTACGCGTCTTACAAAAACAAGAAATTGAAGGCGTTGGTGCAAAGCAAGCCGTGAAGATTGACGTGCGGGTGATTGTCGCGAGTACCCATGATTTAGCTGAACAAGTCGCTCAAGGTAAATTCCGTTCTGACTTGTATTTTCTACTCAACAACCTCACTATTCACATTCCCCCGTTGCGCGAACACCTGCAAGATTTGCAAGCGATTTGTGATGCTTTATTAGAACAAATTTCGACACAAAGCAGCCAGCCCCAGCGTGAACTTGCTGCCTGTGCTTTGGAGTTGTTGCGTGGGCAAGAATGGAAACATAATATTCGGGAAGTGCGCAAAGTGTTAGAACAGATTTTAGCCAGCACGGAACAAATGGTGTTGACCGCTGAAGATTTCTATCTGGTATTTCCACACTTGCGACGCACGGAAATCATCGCCCCCGAAAAAGTGTATCGTTCTTTAGATGATGTGGTTGCAGAAGCGGAAACCCGCGCCATTCAAGAAGCTTTAGTTGCAAGCGGTGGCAAAAAAGCCCGTGCGGCGAAGTTACTGGGAATTTCGCGGGCGAAATTGTATGACAAATTGCATACCTTGCGTTTGCTCGAATTTGCACACGACGAAGAGCTGTAACGGAAATTACTGAAGCCCCCACCCCCCAAATAGGATAGTTTTTAAGTCCCCTTTAGGGGTTTTAGGAGCTGCTTTAAGTATTTAAAAAATACGGTAGTGCCAAATAACTAAGGATTTTAGCCAGCTTATTGTCTGAATCAGGATTTACAGGATTATCCGAATTAAACAGGATTACCCACTGATATTAACAACATTAAGTTTTATTCTTTAATTCTGAAAATCCTTTAATCCTGTAAATCCTGATTCAGACAATCATTACAACTTGAGCACTACCCAAACCAGCAAGGACATTTGATGAATTTAAATTTTTTGAACTTTGAACAACCAATTGCTGAACTCGAAGCCAAAATCGAAGAGCTACGTTATGTCAGTGATGGGAATGATTTAAATATCAGTGAAGAAATCAATCGGCTACAAGTTAAAAGCCAAGAGTTAACCCGTTCTATTTTCAGCTCGTTGAGTGCGTGGCAAATTTCCCAACTCGCCCGCCATCCACAACGCCCGTACATGCTGGATTATATCGAGCGCATGTTTACCGATTTTCAAGAATTGCACGGCGACCGCAATTTCGGCGATGATGCTGCGATGGTCGGCGGTTTGGCGCGGCTCGAAGGTCGTCCCGTGATGGTCATCGGGCAGCAAAAAGGGCGTGATACCAAAGAGAAATTATTGCGTAATTTTGGAATGCCGCGTCCCGAAGGCTATCGTAAAGCCTTGCGTTTGATGCAAATGGCTGAGCGGTTTAAAGTGCCTGTGCTCACTTTTATTGACACGCCCGGCGCATATCCCGGTGTCGATGCGGAAGAACGTGGACAAAGTGAAGCGATTGCACGGAATTTATTTGTGATGTCGGGTTTACGCACCCCGATTATTTGTACTGTGATTGGTGAAGGCGGTTCAGGTGGCGCGTTGGCAATTGGGGTGGGTGATAAAATTTGCATGTTGGAATACAGTACGTATTCGGTGATTTCGCCCGAAGGTTGCGCCTCAATTTTGTGGAAAAGTGCCGATAAAGCCGCGGAAGCTGCGGAGGCGATGGGCATCACTTCACAACGTTTGAAGGATTTAGGTTTGATTGATGTACGTATTCCCGAACCTTTGGGCGGCGCACATCGAGATATTGACGGCATGGCGCGGACTTTAAGCACCAGTTTACAAGAAATTCTCAAAAACTTAGATACGCTGTCAATGGATGAATTATTAGAACAGCGTTATCAACGCTTTATGCAGTTTGGAATTTTTGAAACTGCTTAAGTAATTAATTATTAAAGGATGCGGTAAACAGCCGCATCTTTCCTGTCTATTCTTGAACTCTCCCCAATAAATTCCCACCATAAAAAAAGCGGATACAATTTTTAGTTGTATCCGCTTTGAAATCAAATAATATTCACTCATCTCGTATTTAAAAAATATCGAGTGAGTGAAATATCATTTAACTGGGATCATCACAAGTCTTAGCATATCCAAAAGGACTGCTATGAGGACAACTTTTATCAGCTCTATCTGGTCCACTACAACCAAGACCTATGGTATTAGTTGTTACTGCTTCCGTTCCTGCAACTAAAGCTCTTGCTGTGATTTCAGCTGCTGCCCATTGTGCATATTGTTTAGCATAAATGAGGTTAAAATCAGCATAACCTGTACTATCGGTGGTTAGCGTGAGTTTGTCCACAGTGACAGGATTTCCAGGTGTCAGGAGACCGTCGTGATTAACATCTTTTGCTACGGTATAAATACCAGTTCTGTCGGTATCTTCATTAGGGCAAAGAGCCGTGGTGGTTACAAGGTCTTTAGCGAAATCATAAGTGCCTTTTGCATAAAGATATGTGTATACCGATAATGTCACGGGAACATTGCTCACTGGCGTGCCATTTGTGTCCGTAACCAATACGGTATAAAACACCTTGTAACGAATACCCCCATCATCAACGAGTTGATTACCAGAACCTAAGCTGATAAATGCTGCTTTTTTCGCAACAGTCACTGATGCCTTACCAGAGACAGAGGGTTTATCCGCAACCGTCGCTGTAATCACGGCTCCACCTGCTGCAGTGGTGGTTTGTCCTGCAATATAGCTGGTGCTAGCACGTCCAAAACTATCCGTTTTCACAGATGTTTGTGATAAACGTCCACCCGAACTGTCATTTAAGGTGAAGTTAATAACTTTGTTTTTTACCAAGTTATTATTCGGATCACGCACGATAGCCACAACTTCAGTTTGTTCTGTTTCAGAACCAGAGGTGTTAACCCCAATCACTGCATTGGCTACTTGCACATTGATAGCACTCACATTAGTTGCAATAAACTCCATGTTGATTTGTTGCGAAGGTGCATTTGCCGTATCCGCTGCAGTTACCGTAACCACTGCAACCCCTGCATTATCAGATGTGATAGTAAAATCAAAGTCTGTGGGTGCAGTCAAAGGAGGAGCAGGAGTATCCGAAGGAATATTAATTGAAGCTCCTGTACGTCCTGCATAAGTCAAGGTGCCACGGGTCGTGGTAATGTTGATTTTGGCGTAGGCTTGGCTGGCTTTCACATGGAAGCTCTTGGTTTGATTCAAGGGTACTTCACAGGGTGTAGTCACTGACGTAGTCGGTGTAGGTAAGGTGGGGCAAATGGTCGTATCCGCAGAAGGATTTGCGGTAATCGTAAACGCGCCTGCACTAACAGTTATAGATAAAGGCGTGGTTTTTGCCGCAGTGGGCGCATCTTTAATGCTCGCACTGATCGTATCCGTACCTGAATTATTCGCCTTCAATGCAATTACCAATTGTCCAGAATTATCGGTGATGAAATTCACTGAATTCGCATCACTTGGATTGCCAGCACTGATAGTGTTATTTGCTGAAGACGTGACTGTCAACGCTTTCCCCGCAATCCCCGTTCCTGCTGAATTTTTCAAGAAGAGGGTAAATTGTTGAGTTGCCGTTTGCACCACAGACGCTAAGCCAGAAATGGTAATCGTTGTGCCTGTGACATCCACAGTAATCGTTGATTTCTTGTCTTCGCTGATTGCGGTGACGGTGATAGTACGATTATAAGGATTGCCCACGGTGGTTAAACGTGCATAAGCTTGCCCTGTGGCATCTGTCACCCCAGAGTTTGCATCAGCCGCATAAGTTTCTTGGTTAGCAACCACGGTGCGCGAAACGGGTTGAATATCCCCTGAATCCGTTGAGAAAGTAATTTTTCTCCCAACAATCAAGTTATTGCTGGAGTCTTTCAAACGAGCTGAAATAATCACGCCTTCAGGTCTGCCTTCAGATTCTAAAGTTGACTTGCTACTCAATAATTCCAGTTTAGCAACCGCTGTTGTTTGGGTATCTGATACGAAGGTCAACGCAATTTCACTGCTAGGCCCGCCGCCATCAACCGCTGCTTTCACTTTGAAAGAACCTGCATTGATGTTGGTCACTGTGGTTGTGAATTTACCACTCGAATCCGTCTTGCCTTGGAAGCCACCCGAGAACACCACAGAACCAGACACATCCGCAGGTTGCGTACCGCCTGCTGGGGTATCTGCGCGAGAGGCTGATAAGGTAATCGGTACACCGACCATTGGCACATTATCTTTATCGCGTGCCAACACGGTTAAACTAATATCACTACCCGTAGCGACGTTATTCTTGTTTGGTGTCAATACAATCGAGGCAGGAACACGCGCATCAAGAGCAGGTAAGAAAGTTACTACTACCTGATTGCTGCTTAATACCGTCCCTTCCACAACCGCTTTCACTTTAAAGTTGCCCGCGCTGGAGTTGGTCACGGTGGTGAGGAATTCACCCGAGGTTCCCGTGCTGCCTTTAAAGCCGCCTTTGAAAACCGCAGAGCCTGAAATATCTGCTGTGTTATCCCCAGCAAGCGCAGACAACACCACAGGTACACCACTCATTGGAATCCCTGATTGGTCTCGTGCCACAACACTGATGTCATAGGTTTCACCGACCAGTTTGTTTGAACCCACCACACTTAAGGTTAAAGTTGCAGGAGTTGGCACAGTTGCTGCCTTGAAAGACACCACCACGGTAGAACTCTTAATGCTGGTCTTGGTGGTGACAGCAGTCACATTAAAGCTTTCAGCCACTTTATCAGTCACCGTGGTACGGAATTCACCTAGAGGATTGGTGGTGCCTATCCCGTTAGTGGTTGCAAATACTGCATTACTGGAAGTAGAGACAAATTGCACTTCAACGCCCGGCACAGGGACACCTTTCGCATCGCGAGGAATGGCCACTAAAGTCACTTTGCTTGTACCATCAGAAGTTTGGGGTGAATTTGAAACTTGAATATCCAAACTCGCAGGCGTTACAGAAGAAGAGGCTACAAAGTGTAGCGTCACAGGAGGATTCACAATAGATGTGCCTTCCACCGCAACAACTATTGAAACATCACCTGCTTGAGCTGAAGTGATGCTGGTAGTGAATAAACCATTCGCATCTGTATTGCCGCGAGCAGGGGCTGAAACTGCACTGCTATTCGCCGCCATTTGCAACACGATAGGCGCGTTGGCAACGGGCGAGCCTGATTTATCCCGTGCAATCACATTGACTTTAATAGCATCTTTAGAATCACCACTGGCGGCTTGATTATCGTTCAGCACACTTACAGTGAGATTATCAATCCCAATAACTGCGGTTAAGAAGCTAATTGATTGAGAAGCCGACGGGCTGGTGCTGCCTTGTACATTGGCGGTAACGTTTAACACGCCTGCCACAGAGTTTTTCACTTTGAAAATTGCGGTACCTGCGCTATCCGTTGTCACCATGCCACTGTCAAAAATCGCACTGCTGGCATTTGTACCCGTGGTGGAAAGTACCACATTAACTTTAGACATTGGGGTGTTAGTTGCGTCGCGCACAATGGCAATTAAGGTAATTTGTTGCGTGCCGTCAGCTAATTGCTTATCGGGGCTTGCAAACAAAGTTATCGATTGAGGTGTAGTTTGCCCAGGGGTCGCAGCAGAAGCTTTGAAGTTCACCGTCACAGGCGAGCTGGAAACTCCAGCAATCACGGCAGTGGCAGTAAATTGCTCCACCACAGTATCCGTCAAAGTCGCAAAGAAGCGTCCACTGGTGTCGGTTTTACCCGAGTTTTCCATGGTCATTTTTGCAGAGCCACCGCTTAAAATCACGCTGACATCGATATTAGCAACAGGATTACCCGCAGTATCTAATACCCGTCCGCGTAAGCTGACAGCATCTGTACCATTGGCAAATTGATCGTTATTGATGGGTGCATCCAATTCGATTTTGGCAACTTTGACCGAAGCTTGTTGTGAAACGAATTTCACAGGTGTCGTTTTAGTCACGGTTGTCACTGTGGTTGAGGTGGTGCTACCGCTCGCGCTCACCGTGGTTGCGGTGATATTTACCGTTTCCGCCACATTGTCGCTAATGCTCAGTTCAAAACTCCCATTATCCCCCGTGGTGGTACTGAGGAATAAGGTATTGGCTGCGCCAGAGGGCAGACGTAATACTGCGGTTGCGGAATCGCTGGATAAGCTAATCGGCGTTTTTGGAATCGGTGTGCCTGCGGCATCGCGGGCAACCACGACTAATACTGCTTTGGCAACCCCGTCAGATAAGGCATTATCGCTCTTAACCAGCAAGTCGATTTTTGCGGGAGGAGTAGACACCGTGCTACTACCGAAAGTCATTGAAAGTGCAGGCAAAGTCAGCCCGCCCACATTGGGTGTAACCGAAGTAGTTTCTGCAACGGTGTCGGTAATTTGTGTGGTAAAGCGTCCGCTGCTATCGGTGACACCACTGGCTGCGGTGGGGACAGCTAAAGAACTGGCAGGGAAGGAAAGAATCACAGGGACATTAGTCAGTGGAATACCCGCATAATCACGCGCCAATACCACTAAGGTATGTCCTGATTGTCCATCTGCAGCAATCAGCGTTTGGTCAATATCTGCACGGGCAGTTGCACCAAAAAATAAGCTGGTTGAATAAGTTCCCGTTACAGTGCTGGTTGAGCTACTGGAGGTCGTGACCACCGTGACCACCACATTTTCTGCAACTGTGTCAGTGATGGTAAAACTAAATGAACCAACCCCATTGGTGGTTTTGGACACATTGCTAAGTACAGCACTGCCAGACACAGTTAAGCTGAGGGGAACATTGGGAACACCCAAATCCGCAGAATCTACCGTGCGAGCCGTAATGGTGCTGCTGCCGCCTACAGGAATTAGCAAAGAACCGCTGACCCATTTAACCGACGCAACCGTTGTTCCTGTGGTTGTTCCCGATCCTGACCCTGATCCAGAGGTGCTAGTGTTCGTGGCAGAATAGAGCAGTTTACTGGGTTCACCCCCGCCCCCACCACAAGCACTTAGGACACTCAGTAGCAGCAAATAGCTTAGCCACTGGATGAAAATACGTATCGACATCGAACAGTTCCTCATATTTTTAGGTATAAAAACCAAGCACAGATTTATTATCTAGCTTAGCATTAATAATTTTCCCTTGGGCAAAAAAGGGAAAGAAGGGATTTAAAATCCATAAATGCTTAAGAATTTTAAATCCCTGTCCCCTGTAACAGGGCTGGTATAGAGAATAATCTAAAGCTTACAGAAGAAATCTGAAGCTAGGAGTTTTCCTTGACAATTTTCGGGGTGATAAAGATCAATAGCTCTGAGTTAGTATCTGAATTATACCGCCGTTTAAAGAGTTCCCCTATCAATGGAATATCGCTAAGGAAGGGAATTCGTTGAACTTGGTTAGCTTTACGTTGTTCATAAACCCCACCCAAAACCACGGTTTCACCATTATCCACGAAAACCTGCGTGTCCACTTCACGTTTATCAATTCCAACCCCACTTGTATAGGTTGTTGAGCTAGGGGTATCTTTGGTCACTTTCAAATCCATGATAATGCGATCATCAGGGGTGATTTGAGGTTTTACTTCGAGTTTTAATACCACATCTTTGAACAGAGTCGCAGCAGTTGCACCCACACCTGCAACCCCAGTGTATGGAATTTGTGTACCTTGCATAATGGTAGCTTTGCGGTTATTAGCAGTAATTACGCGAGGATTAGAAATGACTTCACCTAAAGATTCGGCTTGCAATGCGGAAAGTTCTAATTGCAATAAATTCGTTCCAACCTTTCCAAGCACCAAACCCAAAGATGCAGCAGTTCCTAAAGACTCCATCCCTGTGGCAGGTAAGCTCACGATGTAACCTTCTTGTGAACCACCCGATGAGCTTGCTCCACCTGTGGTGGTAAATGCCGTACCTGCTGAGAAACTTGTATCCCCTGTGTTCTTACCACCAACAACAATGCCCTGTCCTTGCGACAAAGCTTGATTGGTACTATAGCCAAATTTAACACCCAAACTCTTGCTAAAGTCATTATTGGCAATCACTACACGGGATTCAATCAGCACTTGACGTGAGGGTTTGTCTAGAGAGGCTACTAACTCACGAATGCTGGCAAGGTTTTCAGAAATGTCACGAAGAATCAAGGTATTAGTGCGTTCATCAAACGTTACACTGCCGCGATCGGATAGTAAGGAAGTTGTCTTAGAGTCTTTTGTGCCAATCAACGTAGCCAAATCTTTGGTTTGTGCATAATTGACTTGAACATATTCAGTGCGTACTGGCTCTACTTTCTTAATTTCCTGTAATGCCGCATTTTCATTCTTTTCACGAATCGACAGACTTTCCTTAGTGTCAATCATGATCACATTACCCAATTGACGTTTTCCTAAGCCGCGTGCCTCCAGAATAATATCTAAAGCCTGATCCCAAGGAACATTCTTTAAACGCAAACTCATCGAACCTGTGACTTGATCGCTGGTTACCATGTTCAGATTTAAACCGGGCAAATCTGTCAATAACAGTAAAGCAGAACGCACTTCAATATTCTGAAAATTGAATGAAACTTTTTGTCCGTTGTAAACAGGCTGTTTTTTCTTTAGTTTATCTTGTTCATTCTCAATGACTTTCTTAACTTCAACAACGTAAGTATTTTCAGCTTGATAGGCTAGATGCTCATATTCCCCTGAGACGCTCAACACCATACGCACATTATTACCTTGCTGTAAGGTATCTACTGTAGTGACGGGTGTTGCAAAGTCCACCACATCTAAGCGGCGATCCAATTTTTCAGGCAAACTGGTATTTTGGAATTCAACGACAATATTCTTACCCTCTTCACGCATATTGACCACGGTTGAAGGATCAGACAAGCTCACAATCAAACGTCCAGCCCCTTCGGCAGTGCGTCGATAATCAATATTTTGAATAGCTGGAAAACGTGTATTTGCTGTTCGTAACACTGGATTATTTTCGGGATTGGCTTTGGCAATATTTTGTAATTTAGCGTTAAGTCCCGTATTACCTCCTGCCAAAGTGGTGGGACTTGCCGCACCTTCGACAGAGATGAATACCCGCTTATCGCTAACTTCGATATTGAATGCTGCATTACGTATTAGACTGAGTACCACCCGCGTGCGATCACTGGTTTCAACCGCACTTGCGCCTTGCACCATTCCAGCACCAATTGGCTGAAATTTCTTACCTAAATTCAAGTGTGTATTGGGAAAATCTAAAACAATACGGGCAGGATTATCAGTTGCGAAACTGATGGGTTTTTGTGCACCCTCCGCAAAATCTAAGGTAATTTGTACCTTATTACCTGGTAAGGTCGAATAGCCGATTTTTTCCAGACTATTCGGAGCTGCATTTCCCACACTGGGTAAACACAAAAAGATTAAGAATTGCAGACATAGCAGCAAGCTGCCACGCCAACAGTCAACAGGGAAATCAAATGAGCGGTTTATGTGCATACAGGCTCGCTATTTAGTAGGTTCTGAGGATAAGGCAAGGGATGCTTGTCGATCAATGAAACACCCAGCATTATCAGAAATGAGATTGAGAACTTCTATTTTATCTTCAGAAATACTGGTGATTCTGCCATATTCATCCCCTAGGTAATCACCTGTTTTAACGCGATAAATCGTACCATCCCCTTTGGCTATCACTAAGCCCCAAAGAATTTTAGTATCATCTTGCAAAGTCCCTACCATTTGGATGGAGTCCAACGGTAATAGTTCTAAACCCACCCGAACACGATTAGGATCAGGACGATTACAAATCAGCTTAGTCGTATCATCTTTTACACTAGGCTCATCGGTTTTATCGAGTAAGGCTTTGAAGGGATCGCGTCGAGTGCCTGGTTCATAGAAGAAACTCGGCATCACTTTAAATTCGGGGATTTGTTTGACTTCGGGATTTTTACGTGCATTGACTTCTGCGACAAAGCCTTCTAAATCAGACATATCTGTCTGACTGCACGCACTGAGAAGTACACTCAGTAATACGCAAACACTGCGCGTCATTGCTGCCTGCGACATAAACATCACTACCTTTATTTTTTCGGGGGGGCGTTGGGGGGCGGAGTTTTTGCGTTCTTATCTTTATCGTTGGGATCATCCTCCAAATAACGATAAATCTGCGCGGTCACATCCATCATCAAACGATCTGAACCTGCCTTATCGGGCTTAATGGTGACATTGTGCTGAGTAACAATACGCGGCATCGCAGCAACATCACTGATAAATCTGCCAAACGAGTGATAATCACCACTCAAGCGTAACTTAATCGGCAACTTCACATAAACGCCTTTATCTGATTTTTCAGTATCAGGTTGAAAAAGTTCCGATTTTAAACCGCTCGCAATAGCCGCTTGAGAAATATCTTGAATCAAACCTGCAACTTCCGCTTTACTGGGTAAACGCCGTTGCAATTCACTCAAAGATTTCTCGATTTCTGCCAACTGTTCTTTCAATTTTGGCAGCGTGGCAGCTTTCCACTGCTTAGTTTTAAACTCTTCTTTAAGCTCAGCCTCTTTCTTTTGTTTCACTTCAAGACGCGCAATTTGCTCTTGAGTGTCAAAATAATAGCCTGCCCCCAGTGCTGCCACACACAACACTAAAATCATTACAATTTTAACAGGGACGGGCCAATTGCCAATATTACTGGGGTCTAAATTACTGAAATCATCAAGTTTCATGCGCAACGCTCATTACTGTGCTAAGTCATCACTCTTGGGGGCGGTTTGCGTAACTTCTAATTTGAAACTACTCACACTGCGGGGTTTTTTAGCGGCACTGGTGGCATTCACACCGAGAGGAATCTTTTCTTCTTTTGCCGAAATTAACTGAATTTGCGGATTCGTCAACCACTGCGATTTTTCAATATTACGCATCAGCGAAGAGACTCGTGCGTCAGATTGGGCAATGCCTTCGAGGGTTAATTTATCATTTTTCTGTTCAAGGGCGGTGAAATAAACCCCATCAGGTAATTGTTTCACTAATTCATCGAAAAGATGCACGATTTTAGGGCGATTCGATTCTAACTCTTGAATTACATTCATCCGATCAATCAATCGTTGTTTTTTCTTTTCGAGGTCTTCAATTTCTTTGATTTGGGCTTCAACACGTTTGATTTCTTTACCTAAATAGCCATTACGACTTTCTTGATAATCAATCAAACCTTCCATGAATAAATGGGCAGAAAGCACCACCACCCCCGCCACGGCAAGCGACGCGCCTGTAAAAACTGCCAGACGAACTTCACGTTCACGTTTAAGGGTCTCACGCCAAGGTAATAGGTTTAAATGTGACATAATTTAGTAGTGTTTATCAAAAGTTCGTAAGGCAAGCCCACAGGCGATAAGCAGCGCAGGCGCATCATTCATTAAATCTTTTTTACTGACCTTGTTAGAAACCGACATCGCAATAAAAGGATTAGCAATAGTGACATGTCCCCCAATTTCCTCATTCAGCAATTCGACCAAACCCGCAATCGCAGCACAGCCCCCAGAAACCAAAACATGAGACAAGCGTTCTGCCGTGGGCGAATTACAATAGCGCTGTACCATGCGATTCACTTGTTGGGCAAGTTCGCGTTTAAAGGGAATTAATAATTCAGTTTCATAACTTTCAGGCAGACCGCCTTCACGCTGTGCATTGACAGCTTCGGCATAGCCTAAACCATATTTTAATTGAATTCGCTCAGTTAAATTTTTAGCCCCAAAAGCCTCATCAAACGTAAAGATAATTTTGCTATTGGATAACACGTAAACCGTGGTGGAATGCGCGCCCACTTCAACCAAGGCTAAGGTTTCTTCAGGATTAATTTCGGGGTCATCTTTCGCGAGCAAGACCAGCGCATTTTCTAAAGCATAACGTTCAATATCAACGACTTTAACTTTAAAACCACCCAACTCTACGGCTGCCATGCGCGAATCCACGACTTCATTGCGGGCGGCGGCAAGCAACACATCCATGCGGGTTTCTGGCTCTTTTTCATTCGGACCTAAAACTTCAAAATCTAAATTCACTTCATTCAGCGGGAAAGAAATATATTGATTGGCATCGGCTTCGATGGTTTCGCGGATTTCGTCATCGGCTAAGCCCGCCGTCATGGAAACAACTTTGGTAATCACCGAGTTTCCCGCGACTGCGCACGCGGCATATTCTGCACTGGGTTTCGCCCGTGCTTTGACGCGACGAATGGTATCACCCACAATCTCAAGTTCTTTAATATCTTTATTCTCAACCGCTTTTTCTGGTAACAACTCCATCGCATAACTTTCCACACGATAGCTATTGCCCACTTGAGTGAGTTCAAGTAATTTCACGGCTGTGGAGCTGACATCTATTCCCACAACTGTCTTGGGTTTGAGACTAAAGATTCCCACAACTTTTCCTTTTAAAAATTTTAGGTTATACAAGATTACTCTAGTGCTACATTAAACTCTATACACTCTTAGAGGTCAATAGTCATTGATCTGACAAATTAGTGTGTTTCCTCCCAAAGCTATTTATAATAATATGAATTTCTTACTGAGTTCACTTTGATACCTTATCCTTATGAGCATTAGACAACATATTTACCTAAGTTTGCGTGTCATCACTTACATGCTCGTGGTGATTGGAGTGTTGGCAGCTTCAGGCATCGCCATCGTCTACTGGCATTTCATGCCTCAATTGCCTTCGATTGACACGTTAAAAGAGGTGAAATTTCAAGTTCCTTTACGCATTTATAGTCAAGACAATGCCTTAATTGCCGAGTTTGGCGAACAACGCCGCATTCCCCTTGGGGCAAAAGACATGCCAGCCTTGTTGTTGAAAGCCGTGCTTGCGGCTGAAGATGATCGCTTTTATGAACACAATGGGGTCGATGTTAGAAGCTTAATGCGAGCTGGCGTGAGTTTATTGCGCACAGGGGAAAAGAGTCAGGGTGGTAGCACAATTACCATGCAGGTGGCACGTAATTTATTCCTCGACTCTAAAAAAAATTACACCCGTAAGATTAAAGAAATTTTGCTGGCACTGAAAATTGAAGACGAACTCAGTAAGGAAGAGATTCTACAACTCTATTTAAATCAAATCTTTTTCGGTCATCGCGCCTATGGCGTGGGGGCTGCCGCGCAAGTGTATTATGGTAAAACTATTCAAGAACTGAGTCTTGCAGAATATGCCACTTTGGCAGGTTTACCCAAAGCACCTTCTACCAATAATCCGCTCAGCAATCCTGAACGCGCGATGGAACGCCGCAATTATATTTTACGGCGCATGTTGGAACTGAAATATATCGATAACGAACAATTTCAATCGGCTTCCATCGCGCCAAATACTGCGAAACTGTACAGTGCCAATGTCGAATTAGACTCACCTTATATTGCGGAAATGGTGCGCAGTTTCATGATTGAAAAGTATGGCGAAGAACGTACTTATAACAGCGGTTATCGAGTTTATACCACGGTAGACAGTCACTTACAGTTGGCGGCGCAGAAATCTTTACGCAATGCCTTATGGTCTTATGATGAACGCCACGGCTATCATGGGGCGCGTGAAAAAGTCAAAATCCCCATCGGTTTAAAAGACAAAGAACTTGCCAGTTTTGCCGCTGAAGTCTTGGCAAAACATCCTGTTGCAGGTGGCATGTTGCCCGCGCTGATTACTGAAGTGAAAGAACGTAAAGCTACGGCTTACACTTTGCAACACGGCAATATCGAAATTGCGTGGGAGGAAATGTCGTGGGCACGCCCTTATATTGATGAAGACCGTGCGGGCGGTGCGCCACGCAATGCCAATGATGTGGTGAAACGTGGCGACGTGGTGATGTTGCGCCCGATGTTACGCACCGCAACCGCTGCTAAGAAAAAAGCTGCGCCCACGCCACCGCCCACTGAAGATGATGATTATGTGCCGCCCGAAGAAGTGCCTGTGGGCGTGCAACAAGTACAACGTTGGCGACTGGCAGAAATTCCCAAAGTCGAAGGCGCATTGGTTTCACTGCGTCCTGACGATGGGGCCTTAGTTGCGTTGTCAGGCGGTTTTGATTTTTACTTGAGCAAATTTAACCGCGTCACCCAAGCAGAACGTCAACCTGGCTCGAATTTTAAACCCTTCGTGTATTCAGCCGCGCTGGAATATGGTTTTAATGCCGCGAGCGTAATTGTGGATGAACCGATTTCCGTCGATGTGGGTTCTACGGTGTGGGAACCTGAAAACTACGGTCGGCGTTTTTATGGCCCGACCACGTTTAGAAAAGCCCTGACTTATTCGCGCAACATTGTTTCCATTCGGATTTTAGACAGCATTGGGATTGATGAAGCAATTGACCATGCGGTGTTGTTTGGATTTAAAGAAGATAAATTACCCACCAATTTAACTTTGGCACTGGGCACGGGCGAAGTCACGCCCTGGGAATTGGTGAATAGTTATGCGGTGTTTGCCAATGGTGGTTATAAAGTTGATAGTTATTTTGTGCAACGCATTGAAGATGTCGCAGGTAATGTGATTTTTCAAAGCAATCCTGCGCGAGTCTGTCATGAATGTGATAACGATGTCATCTCCCCAACGCCCGTGGCAACGCCTGTCAGCAATAAGAAAACCAATAACAAAAAATCAGAAAAGCCCGTCGTGCCGCCAACGCCTGTCGCAACTTTGCAGGCAACTGAAGCCAATAATCCCAATGCTGCCATTCATGCAAAACGGGTAATTCGGGCGCAAAATATTTGGGTGATGAATTCGGTTTTGCGGGATGTGGTGAAATTTGGGACGGCGCAACGCGCCTTAAAACTGCACCGTACTGATATTGCAGGAAAAACAGGCACTACGAATGATCAGAAAGATGCGTGGTTCTCAGGCTATACGCCCGATGTAGTGACCACCACTTGGGTAGGTTTTGATCAACCCCAGTCTTTGGGAGAAAAGGAAACGGGTGGACGCTCTGCCTTGCCGATGTGGATTGAATTCATGACCGAAGCTTTGAAAGACAAGCCTGAACGTCCTCTGCCGCAACCCACGGGTTTAATTTCTGCCAAGGTTGACCCTGAAACGGGCGCAGTGATTAAAGGTCGTCGTAATGATGCAGTGTTAGAGACCTTTTTTGAAGAAGATAATGTCGAGCGCAAACCCAAACATAGTGCCAATAAAGTGCGTTCTCGAGAACCCGCTGAACGCACACCTGAAAGCAATACCGCAAACGGTTCGCCTTCGGAAACCAATACCTCCGCGCCACCGCCTGCGGCAACCAAACACTCCCTTGTCCCTGATAACTTATTTTAATTGAAGAGTGATGATGCTAGTTCCTATCGGTTTGATAATCTTTGCTTATTTACTGGGTTCTTTTGCCTCGGCGGTGATTGTCAGCCGCTTGATGGGCTTGCCTGATCCACGCAATTTTGGTTCGGGCAATCCGGGTGCCACCAATGTCTTGCGTTTAGGGGGCAAAAAGGCGGCCTTATTAACCCTACTGTTTGATGTGTTGAAAGGGGTGGTGGCGGTGCTGCTGGCAAAAGCGATTTACCCCGAGATCACGGTATTGGCGGCGGTGACGGGTGCTGTGTTTTTAGGGCATTTATACCCCGTATTTTTCAATTTTAAAGGCGGCAAAGGGGTTGCGACTGCCTTTGGAGCATTGCTTGCATTGGTCTGGCAAGTGGGTTTAAGCGTATTATTGACATGGTTATTGATGGCAGGCATTGTGCGTTATTCCTCACTTGCCGCGTTGGTTGCAGCGGTCGCCGCCCCTGTCAGCATGTATCTATTCACCCACGGCAATCTAACTTATACCGTGACCGCCTTATTAATGAGCAGTTTATTAATCTGGCGGCACCGCTCGAATATCCAAAACTTGTTGGCAGGGCGCGAAGATAAAATTGGTAAGGCGACTTCAAAAGGATAATTTATGCATATTTGGAAAGTTGAAATTTTATTGGCGTTATCGGTGTTAGCAGGTTGTAGCGGACAGGTAACCAAGGAAGCCACAAAAGAGGGTATCACCGAGCGCAAAGGGCAGGTGGTGTGGGCGGAAGATGGTTCGGAGCTTGCCTATGCGGTGATTACCGAGGAAAAGCAAACCACGCCTGAGGGTGAGGAAAAGCTCAGTACCCGTCATCAAATCTTTGTGCAAAATCCTGATGGTTCTCAAAAACGCGAAGTTTCACGCATGCGAGATAATGTGAGCGGCGCACTGTATTACATGAAACAAGCGGGTTATTTGGTGGTGGAATCGGTGTTGAGCACAGGGGCGCGGCGTTTTGACCGCGTGTTAATGAATGGCAATGAAATTTTAATTATTGAAGCCTCTGAAAAACCGCGTCCAGCTTGCCCTAATGTCAGTTTGCCTCAGAGTGTTATCCCCTCGCCTGATGGGCGGGTGTTGGCAAGTATTTATAGTCCTGACTGTGGTCAAGTGACACTAGAATTCATGTATGCCAATAATTTAAGTATGATTGATGCGCAAACTTTGGATATTGAACAAGGGGTTACACCCGTTTGGCATCCTGAGGGTTATCTAATTCTTGTTGCACAAGATGGAAGTACGGCTTGGAAAATCGTGATGAAAGAGGCGGCTAAAAAAATTGCTGCGCCTGCTTGTAAATCCCCTGCCACTAGTAGCAGTAATATTGCGCTCGATGGGCGCGTGGCGAGTTTTGAAGAGGATGTTTTACAGATTAAAGAAGGCAGTAAACAAGCAGCTTTCGCTTGTATACCGTAGTTTTTAAACGCTAGCCAGTAGCCCAGGTGAAATGTAGTGGAATGCGGAAAGGATTGAAATCATCACCTTTCCGCCGCTATTACTTCGACTTAGAACACTATCAGTATCTATTAACCAACTATATGCGTAATATTGTTGCAGGCTTGGTTAATTAGCCCTCTCTGTGCTGTTTATTTAAATCCAGTAAATCCCGTCAATCCAGTAATACCGACAATAATCAAATAAATAGCGACCACATAGTTCAGTAAACCAGGTTGCAGTAAAATTAAAATACCTGCAATCAGTGCGACAACTGCATTAATATCAACATGGAAATTCATTGCGTTATTCCTTCAAGTTGTGGCATGTGACCAAGTTCAGCTTGATGATTTTTGAGTCAACAGCTGGGTCTTTGACTAACATAGCACGGATTGAGTGGGAATACTGTGAATACTTATGAAAATAAAGTGAATTAAATATGGGTTGCACGTTTTGGGCGTTTGTTTTAGAAGTTTTAAGATGGCAATATCATGAGCTTGAAACATACTGGATTGATGAGTTCGGATATGGATTTGACTGTTTTACAGAGTCAGAAGCCCGTTACATTATCCACTCAAAGAAGGATGTTGATAGCATCTGAAATCGAATTGTTGCAGAAAGCGGGATTCATTTCATAAAATGAATGAGATATTTGTGAGATATTTAAATGTTTGAATCTCGGGGCGAAGCTTGCGAAAAAATTGGGAAAAAACACATAATCAGTTTGTAGGGTGCATAAGGCATAGCCGCCATGCACCTGTGTGCAGAGTTATTAATTGTAAAGCATGGTTATTTTTGGTGGGTTACGGTGTATGACGCTACTCTTATAGAACCGATTTGGAATCTTATGTAAACTTTAAAAGATGACAGATAGAGAATCAAAGCGAGATAAAATGAGTCCTTATTCCAGTAGTCTGAACGATGCAGAGTGGGCAGTCGTTGAAATCTTGTTAAATGAATTATTACCCAAGAAAAAACAAACTTGTCCTCAGAAATGGGGCTATTAGCGGCGGATAGTTTAGGCTTTCCCTTGTTCACTCACTGTACAAAAGCCAATATTAGTGATGACGTAGGTTTGATTGAGATGTTCAAGCAGCCCTTCGATTATTTCCTTTGAGCGCAGTCTTGAGAACGCTAATACCAAACTGTGCTTTATCAGGCTTATCATTAAACAACTCGCTTCTCTTTAATGATTCCAAATCGGTCCTATACTATGTTATCGTCTACTTTCACCCACAGGGAACGTGCCTGATGACTCCTACAAAAGCCACGCTTGACCAAATTGTTGCTCAAATCAACCAAGTGATTTTGGGCAAAGAAACCCAAATCCGCTTAGTGCTGACCTGCCTGATTGCAAAAGGGCATGTGTTGCTTGAAGACGTGCCCGGTGTTGGCAAAACCACGCTCGCCCACGTCATCGCCAAAGTCTTGGGTTTAAGTTTTCAACGGGTTCAATTCACCAGCGATTTATTACCCGCCGATATTATCGGGGTGTCAATTTACGATAAGACGTTGGGAGAGTTTAAATTTCATCGTGGTGCAATTTTCTCGCAAATGGTGCTGGCAGACGAAATTAACCGCGCCACGCCCAAAACTCAAAGTGCGTTACTCGAAGCGATGGAAGAACACCAAGTGACCATTGAAGGCGAAAGTCATCAATTGCCGTCGCCATTTTTCGTACTTGCCACCCAAAACCCTTTGTATCAAATCGGCACATTTCCGCTGCCTGAATCACAATTAGACCGTTTTTTAATGCGGCTCGCGCTGGGTTATCCTGACGCACGTACTGAACGGGAATTGTTGAAAGGTAAAGACCGCCGCGAATTATTGGAAACTTTGCAACCCGTGGTCAGCATTGAAGAAATTATTAAAATCCAATCCCAGGTGGCACAAGTCACGGTCAGCGATGCGTTAATTGATTATTTACAAGCAATTCTTGCCACCAGTCGCCAATCACCGCGTTATCAAATGGGGCTATCGCCCCGCGCGGGTTTGGCGATTTTGCACAGCGCACAAGCATGGGCCTTGATGCACGGGCGTGATTTTGTGATTCCTGAAGATGTGCAGGCAATTTTACCTGCGGTGGTGGGACATCGTTTAGTCAGTGCCACCCATGAAGATGCAAGCGCACTGGTTTCACAATTGATTGAATCGGTAGCCATTCCTTAAATAACATGAAACATACAGCGATTGTGGGTTGTTTATTGGGCGCAGCCGTCGGTGATGCGCTGGGTTTAAGTTATGAAGGTTTAAGTCGGCAACGCGCTGCAAAACTGTTTCCTGATTTTAAGCGTTATCACTTTTTCTTCGGCAAGGGCATGATTTCGGATGACACGGAACACAGCAGTTTAGTGGCTCAAGCTTTAATTCAAGCACGCGGCAATGAAACTGAGTTTGCCCGCTTGCTTGCATGGAAATTACGTTTTTGGGTGTTGGGAATGCCCGCAGGCGTTGGGTTTGCGAGTTTACGTGCAATTATAAAATTGTGGTTCGGATTTTCGCCAAAACACAGTGGGGTGTTTTCTGCTGGCAATGGTGCTGCGATGCGGGTGGCTTTGTTAGGTATTTGTTACGGACATGATGTCGAGAAATTACGGGGCTTGGTGCGTGTTGCCACTCGGATTACTCACACTGACCCCAAAGCAGAATATGGGGCTTTAGCCGTGGCTCATGCCGCGTATTTAGCGAGTTTGGGCGCAGTGATTGCGCCCCAAACTTATTACGAGAATTTGTGCGCGTTATTGGCAAACCAAGGCGCAGATGAATTTTTGCAACTGATTGAACGTGCAGTTAATAGTGTTATCGCACAACAAAATACGCGGGAGTTTGCAGAATCTTTGGGATTGGGGACGGGGATTAGCGGTTATGTTTATCACACCGTGCCGCTGGTTATTCATGCTTGGCTCAGTCACCAAGAGGATTATGCAACTGCCATACAAAGCTTAATCCGCTGTGGGGGTGATACTGACACCACAGCCGCCATTGCAGGAGCTATTCTTGGGGCTAAGTTGGGGAAAGCAGGAATTCCAAGCGAGTGGTTAGATAATCTTTGTGATTATCCGCGCTCAGTGTCATGGTTGGAAGGGCTGGGCGAGCGTTTGAGTGAAAGTTTAGAACATCCTGTCGCTGCCTATCCGTTGCCGATTTTCCCGTTAATCTTGCGAAATATCCTGTTTATGCTCATCGTGCTAGTTCATGGTTTTCGCCGTCTGCTACCGCCTTATTGATACGCTTGTTATTTTAAGTTTTTCACCGCTTTTAATCCTGTAAATACCAATTTCCTCTTTGCTCGTTCCCAAACTCCGTTTGGAAATGCCTGCAAGTCAAGCTCTGCTTGACGATTCAACAAAAAACCATTGTTCAACAAATAATGAGGTAACACACTCAATATTGATGATTTTTCATTTCCAAATGTCAGGCTCATTGTATTGTCAAGCGAAGCTTGACCTACAGGCATTCCCAAACAGAGTTTGGGAACGAGCAAGTTGCGCGGCTAGAATTTATTTTAAACAATCATAAAAAAGAGTTGACGAACCCAACTTTGATCACTATAATTTGCCGTCTCGATTAAGAGAATAGATGCACGGGGTATAGCGCAGCCTGGTAGCGCACCTGCTTTGGGAGCAGGCTGTCGGGGGTTCGAATCCCTCTACCCCGACCAGTATTTGAACTGCGCCCGTAGCTCATCTGGATAGAGCATCAGCCTTCTAAGCTGAGGGTAGCAGGTTCGAGTCCTGCCGGGCGTGCCATTTCTTAAATATGTCAACTGTTATGGTGGATGTAGCTCAGTTGGTAGAGCCCCGGATTGTGATTCCGGTTGTCGTGGGTTCGAATCCCATCATTCACCCCATCCTATCTTAAACTCCTTTAAACTTCCCTTAAGTTAAAATTAAATGCCCAGCAATTCACTTGCCGAGCAAATTTTGTTTCGCCTGAAAACTTCCTCAATTAAGCTTAATATTCCCCTGATAATTAAACGGGACTTTCGGTGCCCAGTTTAATAAACTCAGTTCTCCATCCAATTTATAACTCAAACTGCGTCCTAAAGTTTGCCATTGTTGCAATTGCCCCAGCAACCCCCCTAAATCGCTGACCACATTCAAACTTAAACGTTTTTCGCCATGCGACGGAATCAGCACGGATTCATTCGCCTGCCCTTTTGCAAATGGCGTGTTATTCAATGTGAGTCCATAAGTCAGCCCATTCAAAGGCAAGGGGAAAGCATTGGGATTTTGAATATTCAGTTCTAAACGATAACTTTGTGAAAATAAACCCGCATTGAGCAAACGTAAATCGGTAAGACTCACTTTTGGGGTTAAAATTTCGGGTTGTAAGGCGGCGCAGGCGGTTAAAAAGCTGCTCAGCAATAAGCAAATGATCAAACGTTTCAAGATATTTTTATTCCATTCCGTGGGAGCTAATTAAACTTAGTCTTTGGCTAAATTCGCGACGTGCTGCATTTCCATTTCAATGGACGTATTGATAATGGCTTGATAAACGCGCTCGATTAGCAAAGGATTCGCGCCGTGTTCGTGTGCCAAACCTTCCACTTTACGCATCACTTGCGCTACCCGTTGTGGGGCTTGGGCTTCAGCCACAGTTTTCTTAAAGCGCGCAGCTTGTTGCACGAATTGGCTGCGTGTCGCCAATAGTTTCACAATTTGTTGATCTAATAAATCAATTTGTTCCCGCACTTCTTCCAAGTTTTCGCATTGTTTCATTGAGAGATTCTTCATGTTTAAGTTGAAAATGTGAGCATAGCATGAAAGTGCTATGAACCATAATTATTGATAATAAACAGTGGGGTGCACGAAGTATCATTATTTTGATGCATATTTAATGCGGGCGGATTGGATAATCAGAGTTAATAATCTTCTAAAGAAGTGGGATGTAGCAAGGCACAAGTATTTCCCTTTTATAGACTAAGTAATATGCTGTGTGGAGATACTGTTTATAAAGGAACTCGGTTTCTCGGGAATAGCTCAATGCTTTTCCCAACGCCCTTTTTTTGATAGTGCTGTTGTTTACCAGCCATGTTGAGCACGCTGATAGCCCACTTAACCAGATTTTTTACAAGAAATGATCGACCGTACCACGCATTGCCATGCAACGCTTTTTATAAACTTGCGCCACGGAATCTTGTGGGTTCACGGCAAGGCAAGCATTAAAAATTTCATCAGCTTCAATAAATAAGCCTTGATGATATAACAAACAGGCTTGTTCAAATTCATCACGCGTAGCAAGTTTGCCCTCACGTACTTCAGGCTCGTCTGCTTGGAAAACTTCATGAATGACCACTTCTGTGCTTTTGCCTTTGACTTTAACTCGGTCAATAAACCGAATTGCGTACTGGCTGGGATTGTGCATTTTTTGAAACGTGGTTTCACTAATTAATAAAGGCACGCCATAAGTTTTGGTCAAAGCTTCAATGCGTGAGGCAACGTTCACCGCATCGCTGATCACAGTGCCTTCCATGCGATGATATTCGCCAATTGTGCCCAACATCATCAGCCCCGTGTTAATCCCAATCCCTATCTTAATAGGCTCATGACGTTCTGCCAGCGCACCACGATAAGCATTGTATGGCGCGAGGGCTTGCACCATCACAATCGCCGCTTGCACCGCATCATCTGGGGTTTTGTCGAACAACGCCATGATGGAATCGCCAATATATTTGTCGATAAAACCATGATGATCGCGCACCACAGGCCCCATCACACTGAGATAAGAATTAATAAATTCAAAAGTTTGCTGCGGTGTCATGCGCTCCGACATCATCGTGAACGAGCGAATATCACAAAATAAGATCGACATTTCACGTTGCACATAATCGTTGAGATTGACTTCAACAATACTTTTTTTGTTCAGTAGGCGTAAAAAATCATGCGGCACAAAACGACGGTAAGCTTCATTGATTTGTTGCAACTCTACTTCGGCTTTTTTGCGTTCAGAAATATCTTCGACTGTGCCCTCAAAATACAGCACATTGCCATCTTCCCCTTTTACCGCGCGGGCATTTTCTGAAATCCAGATAATTTTGCCATCTTTACGCTTAACTTGCGATTCAAAATCAGCGACATAGCCTTGTCGATCCATGATTTTCAAAAATTCTTCGCGTCGCCCTTCTTGAATATATAATTGCAGCCCAATGTCATTGAGACTTTGCATTAATTCCAAAGTGCAGCTATACCCATAAATATTGACCAGCGAAGGATTAGCGTTTAAATAATGTCCGTCGGGCGTAGTTTGAAAAATACCTTCTAAAGTATTTTCAAAAATACTGCGATAGCGTTTCTCCGCTTCCATCAACGCGCGTTCTGTTTCTAAATGTTCTTCAATTTCATCTTGCAGATTTTGATTTGCATGTTGTAATGCCAAGGTGCGCCGCTCGACTTCCGCTTCTAAATGTTCGCGATAGCCGTGTAATTCTTCAGCCGTTTGTTGATGTTCGCTGATTTTTTGTTCTAAACATTGATTGGTTTCGCGTAATAAATACGATTGATAATAAAGTCGTATGAAAACTGCAACTTTATTCATTAAAATATTGATATTAATTGGTTGAATTAAATAATCGACTGCGCCTGAATCATAGCCTTTGAAAATATGTTGATCATCCGTATCTTCACCCGATGCCATGAAAATAATCGGCAATTCTGTGCCTGTGACCATATCGCGCATTTTACTGGCGGTGGTGTAACCGTCCATGCCTTGCATCTGCGCTGCCAATAATACTAAGGCAATATCTGGATTTTCGCGTAACAGTTGTAAAGCTTGTTCACCTGAAGCCGCAGCCAATAGCACCCGATCGTTATTGCGTAAGCAACCAACGAGAAAATTGAGATGGCTCGCGTTTTCATCCACCAAAAGGATTTTAACTTTGTCCAGCTCAGGTAAATGGGTTTTAGCAGGTGTGCCATACATGTTGATCATAAGCATAATTAGAAGTGTGTGATATAAATAATGCAACAGCATTCGCTACCGTGCAAAATCCCAAGGTATTTCACTGAATAGGGTAAATTACACCCCTGAAATCTATAAAAATACTATGATTTAAAGCATATTTTAGACCAAAATATTAATAAAGAAAAACTTTGTTTTATCACAATTACTTAGCGCAGGAATCCATCAAAAATAATGTGCCTTATTCTGATCGCCTATCGTACACAAACCGCTTATCCTGTCATTCTTGTCGCAAACCGTGACGAATTTTTTGCACGCCCTACGGCTTCCTGTCGCTATTGGGCAGAGTCTCCCAATATTTTAGCAGGAAAAGATTTACAAGCAGGCGGTACATGGCTAGGGGTAAACCGTCAAGGTAAGCTGGCAGCGCTTACCAATTATCGGCAAAGCATACAGCATAACATGCAGTTGCATTCTCGCGGTCAATTACCTTTAGATTTTCTAAACAATGGGCAAACTGCGCCAGAATATCTGCAAACCTGTGTGGCACAAGCGGCAAATTACCAAGGTTTTAATTTAATTGTGGGAAATTTGCAGCAATTATATTATTACAGTAATCGTGCAGAAACTGCGCCTTTACCGCTCACTGCGGGAATTCACGGTTTAAGTAATCATTTATTGGATACGCCGTGGGATAAATTAGTGCGGGCGAAACAGGCATTTGGTGAAGTATTGAAACAGCCCTTTGATGTAGAAAACTATTTTGCTTTGCTGCAAGACCGTCAACAAACTACAGAAGAGGCTTTGCCAAACACGGGCGTGAGTGCGGAATGGGAAAAATTGCTGTCTTCTATTTTTATTCAAAGCCCCGACTATGGCACGCGCTGTTCTAGTGTGTTGCGCATGTCGGCAATGGGTGAAGTTGAGTTTTGGGAACGAAGTTTTAATGCAGAGGGGGTGGGAGATACGGTGTGTTATCGGTTTAAAATTTAAGGCAGCACTAAGGCGTGTCATCAAATAGTGAAGAGAGAGCTTAAGCCAAAAGAATAAGAATAGAAGCCCAGTAAACACCACTCAAGAAATGAACGGAACGTTTGTCATATCGGGTCGCTATCGATCTGCTTCAACTTGCAAAAGAAGTTCTCTATCAAATGACGCTCTTTGTAAAGCTCTTTATCATACTTACAAGGATTCAAACGGTTTTTCTTGAAAGGAGTCACACAACGAATCCTCTTGAGTCTTAAAACCTCTCTGACACGCTTCCACTCTTTCTCTTTAGAGTTTCCTCTCTTTTTTTAACAGGCTGAGGCTCTAGGCGTTGTTTCTCGTATAATCGGTTTACATAAGCTTGTAGCCATGTCCCTGAGTATACCCCGCAGAGGTAATTTCTCTTTTAACAAGTTATCTATCTGCGCCCACGTTTCTTGGCTTATGTATTTATTTGGTAGGATGTTCTACAAAACGTCGCCCGCATTCTTGGTATTTGTAGTTTTGTGCGCCTGCCCGAGTTTTTCCATCTTTCACTATCTGCGTCGCTTTCCAGTTAGGATAAGTCAGCATCTTAAGCTCTCTTCTATCTCACAAGGATTCAAATGGGTCTCAAAACCTTCCTGATCCATCCGTATATCTACATCAAAAAATTTACCAGCCAGCCTGTATGCAGCGGAATGTGGGAAATGTAGGCGACGATCTCAATCCCTCCCTCATTCCACTATACCTTGTACGGACAACTGATATACTTAACAATCACTTAAGCAACTGCCGCACAAACGGAATCGTGATTTTATGCCGCGCCGCCAACGACGCATAATCCAGCCGTTGTAACCATGCGATTAAAGAAGGCATATCCCGCGCACAATGCTTGATTAAATAACGCGCCACTTCCTCGGGCAAAGTCCAGCCATAATCCTGCGCACGTTTTTGCAAAGCGTGCACGGTTTCAACCTCATTCAAACTTTGTAAAGGATAAACCCCGCCCCAAGTCAGACGCGAAATTAAATCAGGCAATTGCAAACCCAACTGTTGCGGCGGCGCGTGTGCACTGAAAATTAGCGGCACTTGGGCATCACGCAACTGATTGAATAATTCAAATAACGCCCGTTCCCACTGCGCCACGCCCGCAATTGCGCCCAAATCATCAATACACACTGCATCTAAATTTTCCAAACCTTCCAATAAATCAATGCCACTGCGAGACACTTGTTTGAGCGGTAAATAGGCAGGCACGGCGTGAGCTTGGCTTAAGGCGTGACAAGTCGCTTGCAATAAATGACTTTTTCCCGTACCCGACGCGCCCCAGAGATAGATGCAATAATTGCTGGTTTGGCGTGAGAGCAGATTTTGTAATGCCGCATACGCCACTTCATTCCCCTCAGGGGTGAAATTGGCAAAACTAGCAGCATCCGACAATCCTATGTTTAACGGCAATTGCAACATCATCTAACCCTGTTAGAAAAAACTTCCCAAAGATAAGGCGTAATGCAGCTGTCCGCCACGCGTGTAGCCTGTGCCCAACAATAAACTCCCAAACTTCGTGTCCCACACAATCGCGCCCATGCCCCCATAACGCAAATCTTTCAGGGAGATTTCGCGGCTATAATCCCACGCATTGCCCGCGTGCGCCAAAGCCAATAAACGTAAATTTCCCAAGCCAAATTTTAGCAAACTCGGCGCGCTAACCAAGCCGCCCATGCGAATTAATAAAGCCTGTTTACCGCCCATATCGCCCAAAGCATAACCCGCCAAGCCATTAATCCCGCCCAAGGTAAAGTTTTCATAGAGCGGCGGTTGCGAATTAAAATAACTGCCAAAATTAAACTCGGACAACAAAGTAACTTCAGGGCTTAAGCTTTTGTGATGACGCGCATGAAGTTCAAATTTTTGATAATTCTCAGCGGCATCTTGTTGGTGAAATTCTGCTTGTGTGGTGAGCCGCAAGCCACGCCTTGCAAACAGACGGTCGTCTAAATCATCATAGCCATAACCGAGAACAAATGCACTGTCTTTAGTATGGGTATTAGGCAAGGAATTATCCCCAATTTGCACCCGCGCTTGCTGATAATTGCGCCGCAAACCCGCGTACAAATTTCCCACGTTGCTGAAGTGCATTCCCACATCCACCCCAAAACTGGCATTTTGCACACTGTATTCTGCAATACCGCGTTGCTGTTCAAACACTTGCCGAAAACTGCGCCCCAAAACCGCATAAGGCATGATATAAAAACGGCGTTGGTAATCCAAAGGCTGAAAAAATTCACTGCGCAAAGAATAACCCGAACCAAAAGTCAGCTCGTTGACCCATTCCGCGCCCAAAGCATTCACATTTAAACGCTCGTGGCGCAACAGGGCAGACACTTCGGTTTTATTATCAAAACTGGTGCTCGCGCTGCCGCCAAAACGCAGATAATCAGGTCCCCACGGTTTTTCACGCACTTTGAAAGTTAAACCCGCTTCGCCCGTGGGTTTGTGGGCAATTTGATAATCCACTTGCTCAAAATCGTTCAAGGACATAATGCGCTGCGTCGCCTGCTCAATTTCTTCTGTATTCAAACGTTTGCCGACTAAATTATCAAGCTTGCCCAATAAACCTTCGGTACTGGCGCGTTGTTGCCCCGTGACTTCGACAAAACTCGGGGTAATTGCCTCGTGGGTGGTGGGCGCGTGTAAGTGCAAACCTGCTTGATAATTGGCATATTCCCCCGCGCTCAACGCAAGCCCCTTTAGCAAGACTTTTTTATTTTCAATCGCTTCGATGCCCTTGGCAATTAATTCTGCTGCCTTGCTAAAATCATCGGGGCGATAATTTTCAATCTCGGGCGTAATCACGATGTCAGCTTTATTTAACGCATTTAACGTATTTTGAATCAAAGCAGTATCAATTGCCTGCTGCGCCACCGCTAAAAATGAACTGTTGGCCTTTAATTGTCCCAAAGGCGTAGAAATATTAATTGCAATCACCACATCCGCGCCCATTGCCTTGACCACATCCACAGGTAAATTATTTAAAATTCCACCATCTGCGAGCAAATGCCCGTCAATTTCCACCGGGGAAAAGGCAAACGGCACCGCCATCGACGAGCGCAACGCAAGGGCTAAATCCCCCTTTTCGAGCAAATAAGGCTGTGCGGTGTTCAAATCGGTGGCGACGGCTTTAAACGCAATCGGCAATTCAGAGAAATTTTTAACGTGAATATTACGGGTCAAGCGTTTCAAAATTAAGAACATACTTTGACCGTTAATTAAACCTGCGGGCGCGGTGATATTTTCCTGCGTCAGCCCCACTTCCAAATCCAGAAAAAAGCGGCGTTGATTTTGCTTGTCCCGATAACTCAGGCGGTCACGGTCAGATTTAGTGCTTTCAAATACTTGTTCCCAATTGATTTCTTCTTGCACTGCTGTTTGTAAAGCTTGTGTTGATAAGCCACTGGCGTATAAGCCCCCGACCACGCTGCCCATGCTTGTGCCTGCAATGTAATCAATGGGAATGTGCATTTTTTCAAGGGCTTGCAGCACGCCAATGTGAGCAAAACCGCGTGCGCCGCCCCCCGACAAAGCTAAACCGATTTTGGGGCGTTTTGGCGGGTCTGCCCATAATGGTGCACTACACAATGCACCTAACAGGAAAATTAAAAAAACTGTTATCAAGTATTTGGGAGAAGTCATGAGAATAAGCTTTAGCCGCCGCACGTCATCTGACAAGCAGCATCTGTGTTCATAAAAACCTTTAGTAACATCTTACACCATAGTAAAATAGGAAAATTAGCAAATTCTAGCGATAATTCAATAAAATGTCTGGACATTCCACCTTTCGTACCGAAGCCGTTCCCACGCAACGCAATGATTCTCAAAATATTCGTGCAATGCTGCCCTATTTGTGGACTTATAAAGGGCGGGTTTCTGCCGCGCTGAGTGCCTTAATCTTTGCCAAACTCGCCAATGTCGGCGTACCTTTAATATTAAAAGATATTGTTGACACCCTGACTAACGTACAACCGATTGTTTTACCTGTTTTATTATTGGCAGCTTACGGGGGATTACGTTTAGCCACTGCCTTATTTAACGAATTACGCGATGTTTTATTCGCCAAAGTACGTTATGGGGCTATGCGGCAAGTTTCAAGCCAAGTTATCAGCCATTTACACGCCTTATCCTTGCGTTTTCATTTAGAACGCAATACGGGCGGCATTTCCCGCGACATTGAACGCGGCACGCGCAGCATCAGCACTATTCTAAACTATTTAATTTTTAGTATTATCCCCACTTTTGCTGAATTTGCGTTAATTGCTGCCATTTTATTCACACAATATGAACTAAAATTTGCGCTGATTACCTTTGCGACGGTCGCAGTTTATATCGGTTTCACCTTTGCAATCACCGAATGGCGAATTGAATATCGGCATTTAATGAATTCTTTAGAATCCAAAGCCAATAATCAAGCGATTGAAAGCCTTATCAATTATGAAACCGTCAAATATTTTGGCAATGAAAGCCTAGAAGCGCGTCGCCACAACGAGACTTTGCAGCAATGGGAAGAAGCGGCGACTAAAAGTCAAACGTCAATGTCTGCCTTGAATTTTGGACAATCAGCAATTATTGCGATTGGGGTGAGCATTATCATGGTGTTTGCCAGTCAGGGCGTGGTTGAAGGGCGCATGAGTTTGGGCGATTTGGTGTTGGTGAACACGTTTTTACTGCAATTATTCATTCCGCTGAATTTTTTAGGCATG
The DNA here is from genome assembly GCA_028688145.1 of Thiotrichaceae bacterium. Lineage (GTDB taxonomy): Bacteria > Pseudomonadota > Gammaproteobacteria > Beggiatoales > Beggiatoaceae > JAQTYU01. The sequence continues at coordinate 43,294 of JAQTYU010000011.1, forward strand.
GTGTACCGCTCGGTAAAATACGCGCTGGCGGACATGGATATGATGTTTAAACTCTTGACTCAAACCCCTGAAATTCAAGATAAAGCGGATGCAAAAGATTTGGATGTTGGCGCGGGTGAAGTACGTTTTTCAAACGTCAGTTTTTATTACAATCAAGAACGTCCGATTTTGCACCAAGTCGATTTTACCGTGCCAGCGGGGCACAAAGTCGCGATTGTTGGCGCGAGCGGCGCGGGCAAGTCTACTTTAGTGCGTTTGATTTTTCGATTTTATGAAGTGCAAACAGGCAGTATTTTGATTAATGGGCAAGATATTCGCGAGCTTACGCAGGACAGTTTGCGGTCTGCAATTGGAATTGTGCCGCAAGATACGGTGTTATTTAACGACAGCTTATATTTTAATATTTTATATGCGCGCCCCAGTGCCAGCCCTGAAGAAGTGTATCGTGCGGCAAAATTGGCAAATTTACACGATTTTATTAATTCTTTACCACAGGGCTATGAAACCGTGGTCGGTGAGCGGGGTTTAAAACTGTCTGGCGGTGAAAAACAACGGGTTGCGATTGCACGGGTAATTTTGAAAAATCCGAAAATTATGATTTTTGATGAGGCGACTTCTTCGCTAGATTCCAAATCAGAACAAGCGATTCAAAACGCGCTCGCGAGTGTTGCCGAACACCATACTACGCTGGTGATTGCCCATCGTTTATCCACAATTATTGATGCGGAACAGATTCTCGTGATGGATCATGGGCAGATTATTGAACGTGGCACTCATCAAGAATTATTAGCGTTACAAGGCAGTTACGCGCATTTATGGGCCTTGCAGCAGCAAGAGCGTTTGATTGAAAATGAAGTCGTTTAATAAGTGAATTGCTTGCCCACTTTCATAAAAGTGGCACAGAGAATTTAAAACTTTATCGGCGGGTGCAAGCTTAAATTCCCAATTTTGCACATTGTTTCATCTGGGCAAGCTGTTACAGTAATTTGTTATTTTTAGAGGGTAACACTAATTTTTCAACAAGCTGATAATAAATCTTTATCTTTCATATTCAAGCTGTAAACTCTTCTTTTAGGGGTTTTGAAATATCAAGTGTCTGAATACTTTGCTAGTATGAATTCGGTATTCAACTCACAGCAGGAAGAAATCATGAAGTATTATGGGCTTATCTTAGGCTTATTATTTATAAGCGGTTGCTCTCAAGAATCACAAAACAAGTTTGGACGTGCGCTGCAAAACTGGACAGGCACTAATGGCGTGTTAGATATTTATGCAGGCGACAAGCTGGTCAAGCGTTTTATCAATGTTGATAAATTGAGCACAGCAACCGCCACTGATGGTACTAGCCCCCGTCCCTACCGCTATGGTTACGGCTATGTCGATGAAAATCAAAACTTGATTGTGGACAATGGCGAAAAACGGGTTTATTTTGAGTTTAGTGATTATTCAACCGCTTATGTATTTTACGAGAATTACAAAAACTAAATTTCCTATCCCCTTTTAAGGTAACAGGTGTTGCAATCATGCAGCAAGTTTTACGAAATGTTCTAGTTGTAGGATTCCTCTGGTTATTTGTTGGATCATCTGTCTTTGCGCAGAGTTATGCGGGCAAACGTGTTTTTATCTTACATTCCTACAATGATCAATATCCGTGGACACAGGCTATTCATAAAATGATTCGTAATATCTTGGATGCTCAGGATATTGTGAGCAGCACCTTTTACCTTGATACCAAAAATCATTCCTCTGAATCTGAAAAGCTTGCCGCAGCCCAACTGGCAAAATTAAAAATTACAAAGTTTAAGCCCGATGTGGTGATTACTAGCGACGATGATGCGGTCAAATATGTGCTCATGCCTTATTTCAAAGATAGCGCTATCCCTTTTGTGTTTTGTGGAGTCAATTGGGATGCAACTGATTATGGTCTGCCTTATGGTAATACCACAGGCATGTTAGAAGTTGAATTAATTAGCGAAATGGTGAAGAACCTACAGGAATACACCAAAGGACGGCGGCTAGGCACGCTGGCTTTAGATGGTTTTACTGAACGCAAATGGGTAGCGCATTATCGCGAACATTTGGACAGACCGATAGACAGAAGTTATTTCCCAAGCAGTTTTGAGGAATGGAAAGATAATTTTTTAAGACTGCAACATGAAGTCGATATGGTCATTTTACTCAACCCCAAAGGGCTGAAAGACTTTGATATGCAAGAAGCACAAAGTTTTGTTGAAAAAAATATCAAAGTGCCCACAGGGTCTTCAATTGTGTGGATGTCTCACATGAGTTTATTAGGTATCACTCTAGTGCCTGAAGAACAAGGACTTTGGGCTGCCCAAACCGCGATTAATATTTTGGATGGTGCAGCACCCAACAGCATTCCAATTACCCATAATCGTCAAGGTAAATTATTTATTAACTTAAAAATTGCTGAAAAACTGGGGATCACCTTCAAACCTTACCTTTTAAAAGTAGGGGATATTATCCGCTAATCCTCCACAATTAAACCGATCATTGCACCTTCCTTATAATATTTTTCCCACAAATAGCTGAACATTATGATCATAAAATGGGTTTTACGGAGAATTTTAATAATTGCGCTGGGCTGGTGTCTTGGAAACATGGTGTTTGCACAAGACTACAAAGGAAAAAGGGTTTTCATCCTACATTCCTACAGTGATCAATATCCTTGGACACATACAATTCATCAGACTGTCCGCAGCATTTTAGATGGGGCGGAAATTACCAGCAGTGTTTTTTATATGGACACTAAAAACCATTCCTCTGAAGCCGAAAAACTCGCCGCTGCGCAGCAGGCAAAATTACGCATTGATCAATTTAAACCCGATGTTGTTATTACTAGCGATGATGATGCGGTCAGATATGTGTTAATGCCGTATTACAAAAATAGTCGTATTCCTTTTATATTCTGTGGATTAAATGTAGAAGCAGGGGTTTATGGCTTGCCCTATACCAATACCACGGGTATTTTGGAAGTTCAGTTACTCAGTGAAACTGTGAAAAATTTACAAGATTATGCGAAAGGACCGCGCATTGGCACGTTGGCATTAGATGGTTTTAGCGAGCACGAACGGGTTGAAAACTATCACACACAACTAGGTCGGGAAGTTGATAGAAGTTATTTTTCCCGCAGTGTTGAAGAATGGCAAGACAGTTTTTTAAGATTACAACATGAAGTGGATATGGTTATTCTCCTAAATCCTAAAGGTTTAGTGGGTTTTGACATGGAAGCCGCGCAAGCTTTTGTAGAACGTAATATTCGCGTGCCTTCAGGCTCTTATGTTCCGTGGATGTCTAAAATGAGTTTATTAGGTATTACGCTCATTCCTGAAGAGCAAGGTGCTTGGGCGGCTCAAAACACGCTTAAAATCCTTGGCGGTCAAGCTCCCAACAGTATTCCCATTGCCCGAAGCAAAGAAGGTAAGTTGTTTATTAATCTGAAAATTGCCGAGAAACTTGGGATTACCTTCAAATCGTCACTCTTAAGAGTTGCAGAGATTCTCCGATAATATCCCTTGTTTGGTGTTAGCATTTTTATCTTAAATCCCGTCGGATGTGTTTGTCTGAACCCCAATTCACACAATTAAAATAAAATTTTTTTGGTTTAATTTCGGTAATTATGTGAATTGGGGTTTAGACATTATTTATTGTGCACCTTACTTAAAAGCTAAACTTTTGTCACCAAAATTGATTAAAAGCGTAGGGTGCTTATAGAACCGATTTGAAGTCTTTAAAAAGGAAGCGAGTTGAACAATCAGAAGTCTGATAAAACATAGTTTAAGTTTTGCATTAGCATTCTCAAGAGTCCGTTCAAAATTCTTAAGCCGTGACTTACATCTCTCTACCCAAGCATTAGAACGTTCTACCACCCACCTCGCCTTGACGGGCACAAAACCTGATTTCCCGTCGGCTAACTTTTCTTGTTTTGAGGGCTTGGGCGATAACTCAAATTGGATTTTATCCCTGATTTCAGGATAAACCTTCTCTAATTCTTTCCGAATACGTTCCTAGTGATAGCCATTATCCAACAAGATTGTCGTTTTCGGCATATCTAAGGGCTTATCCCTAAAGTAGTCGAGATGCTGCTTGAACATCTCTATCAAACCGACATCATCGCTGATATTGGCTTTGCTACAGTACCTAAACAAGGGAAAACCTAAACTATCCACCGCTAAGTGTCTCTTAATCCCGTGGGTGGCTTTGTAAAAGCAAAAGCCCTTACCGCTTGGGAATCCACCATAATCAATCTTGTCCATTGAGGTTTTTTTAAGTGCTCTCTGAAGCTTTCATGTAAACGAGACATCAGTTTATCGACGATGCCTAAAGCTCTCCATTGTTTGTAATGCCAGTACACGCTTGAATAGGGTGGGAAGTCTTTGGGAAGGTCAGTCCAGTGACAGCCGTTTTTGAGTTGGTAAAGCATGGCATCGAACAGGATGCGATAGCCCTATTTCTGGGGAGGGCTGAATCATTAACGTTATTTCATTTATAGAACATGAGGTTAAGCTACTTTCTGCTTTTTATTTTTGAGGCTATTAGAAAAAACTCACTGGGCTGTACACTTTTTCTTAAGAGCCGTATAACTTGTCGCATAGTCTGTTTTATGAGGTTGTATCATATAGTTATGATACAGTCAAAATATAACTATTGACTTTCATAAAAACATTGCAACTAAAAACAGCCCTGTAATTTTCACGAAAGAGAAAATTAGCTGGTCAAACTTGTCAAAACAGAAAATAGAAAAACAGTGATAAATAGCAAAGTGTATGTAACCTATTGCTCCTAAAGTAAATAACCGTTAATGATTCAGCCCTCCTCTTAGGGGCTTTGTTTAAAAAATCTCACCGCCGCGCACAGCACCAAATATCCACCCGCTTCACCCCGCCCGCCAACAACACCCGCGTGATTTCATTCAAAGTGCTGCCCGTGCTAAACACATCGTCAATTAAAGCGACATGTTGCCACGCGGGATAGGGTGGAAAATAGGCAAAGGCTTCATAAACATTGGCATGACGCGCTTCTCGGCTGCGCAAACGGGCTTGCTGCTCGGTGTTTTTAACACGGCAACAGCTGCGATAATCCAAGGGCAAATTTAAATGTTGTGCCAGTTTTTGGGCGAGAATATGCGATTGATTATAACCGCGCCCCCATTGCCGCACAGGATACAAAGGCACAGGCATCAACACTTCAGGCAGTTGCGGCGGGTGCTGTTCAAAATGCTGCTGCATGATTTCGGCAAGCACCGCTAACACACTAAAATCATGCCGATATTTTGCCGCATGAATCAATTGATCCACAGGTGCGAGATAACGTAGCACCGCGTGCGTGTGTTTGAACAAAGGCGGTTCACGCCGACAATGTGTACACAACCGTGGGTGACGTGTTGCCCGCCCACAACGTGGACAGGCAACTTGTTGATAAGGTAAAGCTTTGACACAGTCGAGGCAAACGACCGACGGGCTAGGCTTGGCGCACAAATAACAATGTTGCGGCAACAACCAATCTAAAAAATTCACAAGATGTTTTTATAACAGTAAGGTAGCGGCGAATTTCAAAATATTGCCTGCATATTCCACCGCTTTTTTCCCATCATTCACCGACTGAATTGCCTTGTTGAGGTTAGCAATGGCGGTGTCTACTTGGGCATCGCTTAACGGCTTGCTGCTTTTCAGATTGACACTTTGGCGCAGCGCGTTTAATAAATCTTCACTGCTGCTGTCGTTACTTTCGGTCAGCGCGTCCAGTTGCGCTTGCAAATTCAATAATTGCTTGCTTTGCAGCGTGACTAATTTCAACAATTGTTGAGTGACTTCCCAATTTGGGTCATAGCTGGGGGCAGGATTTTTCAGCGCGTTTTGAAATTTGCTGATTTGGTCATCGGTGAGCATGGGAGGCTTCCTTAAAGTTTTTTACGGGTAATCACGCTCATTAACATGCTGACGGCAGCATCACGATAAGAGGGATTATTTAAGAATTTTTTACTGAGGCTGCTTAACGTGGTGTCGATTTTTTGGAAATCTAAATTTGCCAAACTGCCGCGTGTGGTGTCAATAGTTTTGTCTAAATCCACTTGGCTTTCTGCAAAATGGGTGATTGCATTGGCGTGGACGTTGGCGATGTGCAATTGGGTGCCGATTTCCTGTTTTAAGCCTGCAAGCAAGAGTTTGGCTTGATTGACGGTTTCGCGGCGCGCTTGCAGCATGGGGTCAATGGGCGTAAACAAGGTTTCGGCTTCACTATAAAACGCATCACCTGTTTTACCTGACTTACGCAGTGCAGACAAGGATTTGATTAAATCATGACATTTGAGCGGGGTAAAATTGGGATCGCTGGCGGCGGTGTAAATCCAGCCTTCGCGCTGTTTTAAACGCAACATATCCTCATCTTCAACACCGCGTGCCAAAGTGCTACGCACCAGTGTATAGCGTTCAAGATATTTATCATGTTTACCGAGGGCGGTTTGTGCGGAATTAGTAAACAACATTTCCCAAGTTTGGTTGGGGTCAGGTGGTAATTGTGCTGCGCCCACAACCGCAATCATTTCTTGCTCTAATTTACCCAAAGTTTGATAAATCAGCGTATTTCCCGCACTGGTGAGTAAAGGCTCATAAAATGCCAACATGACTTGGGTATTATTGGATAATGCCGTCAAGTTTTCTTGGTTTTGTAAGGCGACGGGTTTTAAAGTTTCGGATGAAGGGGTGCAAGCTTGCAAGCAACTGAAACCTATTACAATCAGTAATAAGGGTTTTGACATTGTCGAGTGTCCTTTGGCAAAGGTGTTTTTTATTCGACGCATAGTATAAACAAGAATGGAATTTTGCCACATCATTTTTTAATTTTTAAGAATGACTGCGCCCCTAAACTTCTAAAGAGGGCTTAAAGATTAAAAGCAGCCCCTAAATCCCCTAAAGGGGACTTTAAAAATTGTTTTATGTTTAGCCCCCTTTAGGGGGTTGGGGGCGCAGTTGAATTTTAAACCTGCAACAAATCCGCATAATAAGGTTTTGCCGCAAAATGAAAGGGTACAGGACCTTCAGGCTCGGCGTGTATAAATTGTTTTACCCATGCGGAATCACTGGCGAGCAACTCAGCGGGTGAGCCATGTCCCATAATTTTTCCTTCTGAAATTAAATAAATATAATCAGAAATCGCCGTCACTTCTTGCACGTCATGCGACACAATCACGCTGGTTAAACCCAAAGCATCGTTAATTGAACGAATTAAACGCACCAACACGCCCATCGAAATCGGGTCTTGTCCCGTAAATGGCTCATCGTACATAATCATCATTGGGTCAAACACCAAGGCCCGCGCCAACGCTGCCCGCCGCGCCATGCCGCCCGATAATTCACTGGGCATTAAATGCCGTGCACCGCGCAAGCCCACTGCTTCTAATTTCATCAGCACTAAATGATGTAACAGGGATTCGGGCAAGTCGGTATGTTCGCGCAGTGGAAAAGCGATATTTTCAAACAGGTTTAAATCGGTCAGCAACGCGCCGCTTTGAAACAACATACCCATGCGTCTGCGTAAATTATATAAATCAGGCTGGCTTAAATCGGGAACATTCAAACCGTCAACTTCCACCGTGCCTGAATGCGGGCGTAATTGTCCACCAATTAAGCGCAATAAGGTGGTTTTCCCCGTGCCGCTTGGCCCCATAATCGACGTGACTTTTCCCCGAGGAATGTCTAAATCCACTCCTTTGAAAATCAAACGATTGCCCCGCGCAAAGCTTAAGTCCCGAATTTTAATTAAAGTATCATTCTGCATTATCAAAATTCTGTGTAAAAAAGATGATTACACAGTGTAAAGGAGTTGCTGTGAAAAGGGGAGAGGTGGTTGAGGTGGATGATGCTACGCTTATAAAACTCATTTGAAGTCTTTGGTAAGATGTAAAATATGACGAATAGAGAATCAAAGCTAAACAAAATTAGCCCTTATTCAAGTAGCCTGAACGATGCAGAGTGGGCAGACGCAGCCCTCTCCTTTAGGGGGTTAGGGACGTAGTTAGAATTCAATAAAAAAGCCCTCGTCAATTGCTTGACGAGGGCTTTTTAAATAATAAATTACTCTTTGCTAGATTTTGCAGGAGCTTTAGTGACAGGTTTCGACGCTGGGGTGATTCCTGATTTTGCACTGTCTACAATCGCCAAGCCTTTGAGCAGATTCAATGCTTCATACAAGGCGTAATCAGATTTCACCAAAGGCACTTTTTTCTTCTTGTCCTTGCTGACTTCTTTACTGGCATTTGCCGCATTTTTACTATCTTTGCCGTCTTCTTTCGTCTCTTTAGACTCGGCAGCTTCATTGCCTTCTTCCTTAAGAGCTTCCGCTTTGCTTTCTTCTTCAGAAGGTTTGGCTTCGCTTTCAGGTTCAGGCATTTTCTCAGGGGCTTTTACCTTATCTTTCTCAGTTTTGCCCTTGGGATTTTGCAAATGTCCTGACAAATCAGATTCTTTAATATTCAGTTCTTCGCCGTTGCTTTCAACCGAGTTGATTTCAACTTTATTTAACACGATGTCAGGTTGAATGCCTTCGGCTTGAATCGAACGCCCTGACGGGGTGAAATAACGTGCCGTGGTCAATTTCAATGCGGCATTATTATTCATCGGCAGAATGGTTTGCACTGAACCTTTACCAAAGGTTTTGCTGCCCATAATCACCGCACGTTTGTGATCTTGCAATGCGCCCGCCACGATTTCAGAAGCTGAAGCAGAACCGCCATTCACCAGCACCACCATTGGCGCGCCGTTTAACAAATCACCCGATTTTGCTTTGAATTTCAGGTTAGAATCTTCAATACGCCCTTCGGTGTAAACGATTAAACCGTCATTCAAAAATGCGTCAGAAACTGCAACCGCTGCATTTAACACGCCGCCGGGATTATTACGTAAATCCAGCACTAAGCCTTTAATCGCGCCGTTTTTGCTTTCTTTGCGAAGGTGTTCAATCGCTTTTTCCAAATCATCGCCTGTGTGCGATTGGAAATTGCTGACACGCACATAGCCATAGCCTTCTTCAAGTAGACGGTTTTTCACGCTCTTCACTTGAATAATATCGCGAATAATTTCGATAGTACGGGGTTTGTCTTGTCCTTCACGCACGATGGTGAGTTTAATCGGCGTGCCAGGTTTGCCGCGCATTTTCTTGACCGCATCGTTCAGATTCAAACCTTTCACGGGGGTGTCATCGAGACGAATAATCATATCGCCTGATTGAATGCCAGCGCGTTGGGCGGGAGTGTCATCAATCGGGGTCACGACTTTGATAAAGCCGTTATCCATGCCGACTTCAATCCCTAAACCGCCAAACTCGCCCGTGGTGCCGACTTGCAAATCTTGATAGGCATCAGGGGTTAAATAATTGGAATGGGGGTCAAGTCCTGTCAACATGCCTTGAATGGCGTGTTCTAATAAGACTTTATCTTCAACATCTTCAACATAATCGGTTTTGATGCGCTGAAACACTTCGGTGAAGGTGCGTAATTCTTCAAAAGGAAGGGATTTGACCGCTTCAGCGTCATTACGGGTCGCAAATACACTCGCATTTAAGGCGATAAAAGACCCCAACACTGAACCAATCAGTAAGGAAGGAACATGACGAAACAAATTTTGCATCTAACTCTCCGTGCATTCGCACATCATTACTTAAACTATATTTCAACGCACACAAAAAATTTTGCATTAGCATAGCAGATCACAAGCGTTTCTGCTGTATTTCTACTGCACTGCAACATCCGCAGTTTATCTTTTTGAGGGGAGGGATAAGTTTAAGAGAATAATTTAAAATCAGTGGACTACATTTAAATAAACATCATCCATTAACCGCCGCCAATGGCGTGTACAATTTCTACTTTGTCACCCGCCACCAACAAATGTTCGGCAAAGCGACTGCGAGGAATTAAAGTCAGATTCACTTCGACAGCAATGCGCCGATTTTGTAACTCCAGTTGGCTGATTAAATCCTGAATACTGCATGATGGTGTGATAGTTTTTTCTTGCCCGTTGAGTAGAATTTGCATATTTCATGTTCCTTTCAATACTGAAATAGTTTTAGTTATGCGGTTGTTTTGGGATTTACCAAGGCTGAGGGCTTAGAAAAAGTTTGAACTATTAATGTGCATAATGACGCAAAAGAAAATTATCTCTTGAAGAGTATCCTAAAATATTTAGTACAAAGAAGTGTAAATATATATTTTGAGGTTGAATTGGCTACACCATCAACGAGTAGTTATGAACATTGTCAGAAAGATGGAAAAAGGATAACGAATTATGATGGTATATGGGTATAGTTTGAAAAATCAAAAAAAGTTGTTAGAGATGAAAGAAGTAACATTCCAAGTTTCCCAAAAGGAAGCGCAACAACTTGCCGATTTCTTTTCGATGGGGATATACCTGATTTTATTGTATTTAGGAGTTATGTAGTTGAAATCATAATTCATTAATTTACAATGAGTTAGTATTATACACTGTACAATCATGTTTCAAGTAAAATCAAATAGTTAGCGATTCAACTGCGTAACTCCTAGTATTGTAGAGTATCAACTTAAAAAATAGAGTATCAAATAAATTAAGCAATATACTTGAGGTAATAGAGATGGCATACAGCACAGACTATCGTTTATGTGTAATAAACAACGTCAGACAGGGAATGCGATGAAGCAATGGCAATCTTCCATATCAGCTGTCAAACGTTAAGCAACTGGCTGAAATTGTGGGAAAAGCGAGCAGACTTGTCAGCCCCCCAAGAAAGAACCAGACTGGACATTAGCGGAATATGCCGCCCATTTCGATTGTAGTGTTCAAGCCGTGGCTAACCGTCTTAAATCACAGAAAATCACCCGTAAAAAAACATTTCACTACCAAGAAAGAGATGAAGTAAAACGACAAGCCTATCTGAGCGTGTCTAATGAGTTAGACGCAAGCAATATAGTGTAACCTGAGTATGGCGAAAAATGATTTAGGAAATAATAGGTTGAAAAGAAACCCGTGATGCAGCCCATTCACTAAAATCAGGGTTCAAACGTAAGTTCAAAGAAGATTTTTTAGTTTTCCAAGAGTAAGCGATAAGCCCCGCTAACACGTTGACCATAAAAACCAACAAGCTACGATGCCGCAAATGCTCAATCTGTGAAATACTTTTGAGTTGACCAAACACGGTTTCAAGCAGTGTGCATTTTCGTAATATAATTCTGTCAAAATCACTTAAGTCTTCTTTCTTCATGTTTTTACGAAAGAAGTGCTTAACTCAATTCCTTAATGACTCAGTGGAGTTTAAATCCATAATACCAATCCACAGAGCTTTTACCCCGTTGGGCATATTGTGCAAAGGTTTTGTGTCTTGGAATCCGTCGATTGGTGCAGACCCGCAATGGTGTTGAGTCAATGAACGCGATTCCGCTTGAGTTGACCCGACGGCTGTGTAAATACGCACTGAGCGGAATCATCACTGTTTGCGTGAGTTCAACAACATATTGATAACTCAGCTATTTATGGAACTCTCGTGCTAAAACACGGAGGACATATTAAGTATAGAAGTCTTTGAAGTGACAATAAATAGCCTGATTGATGAAACAGTATAGTAAGCTCATCTTACAAAATTGCAGAATAGATGAAGTATATAGTTGTACCGTTGAGAGTTTGGAATAGTGCATTTTCTTTATTATTCCAGTTTATCTTTTAGGTACAACTCTTTATCATTAATTCTTTCGGCGTACTCAGGTTATAATTAAAACTAAAGGGGAAATTAAAAGCTTTTAGGAGTTACGCGGTTAAATTTATAAGCAGTTCGTAGGATGTATAAGGCGTAGCCGCCATACACCTTACGCTTGATAAAGCTCTTTGAATTAATACGTTATTAATTCAACTACATAACTCCTAAACTTATTAAGTTTTAGTAGCACATAAATAAAAATCGCCCCAACTAATACTAGAAAAGCTGGGGCGATTTTTATTTCTCAAACCGAGACTGACTTAAACGATTTCTGAAAACCAATTAGAACCAAACAAGCCGCCTTCTTTAGCTTTCCAGCCATTTTCCAGCATGAACTTCTTCAAACGTCTTTGGATTTCGATTTCAGGCAACTTGTCTTTACAAGCATTCTTGAAAATCGTGACGGCATTGGCGAACTCTTTCTTGTCCACCTTGCCATCCATCGCAAAAGTGCGCAACGCATCAACCGCACGCTCTTCGGCTTCGCGTTCCAACACGATGTTATTCGCGCTGGCGACTTGACGAATAACGCCTAAACCTTCGTCAATCCCCAAACCCATTTCCACCGCTTTTTCTAAAATCTTGCGTTCTTCTTTGCGGTCTAAATACTTGTCTTCGTAAGTTTGCAACTTAATGTATTCAACAAAGCGTTTCACCGCTTCACTGTTTTGACCTGAAGAGGCAGGACTATCGGCAAATAATGACATAATGTATCCCTTTCCTTTATGGTGAGTAGTAAGTATGCGCTAGAAATAAACCTAGCACATCTCGGTTATATTAACAATATTAACTTAATGATAACGCATCTCGAGCGCGTTTCACCAATTTGCGCTGCACAAAATCATCCACAATACATTGCGCTAAATCTTGGGTGCATACACTTTGTAAGCCTTGCCACGCAGGAATACCGTTGACTTCTAAAACGTGTAATTTACCCGCATGATCTCGAATAATATCCACCCCCGCATAATCAGCCCCCACAATTCGCGTCGCAGCCTCTGCCAAAGCCGCTAATTCAGGGTCTAGCACCGCAGCTTTACACTGCGCCCCTTGGGCACGATTGGTCACCCAATGCTGATTACAACGCAGCATAATCGCATGAGACAAGCCGCCAATCACAAACACGCGCCAGTCATAATACAGTTGGTCATCGTCTTCAGTGGCAACCGCGTCAGGCAGGGTGGTGGGAATATAAGTTTGCAGGTAAAACACCCCGCTAAAATTCGGTAAATCTTCAAGCTCTTGTAAACGAATTAAACCATTGCCCTGTGAACCGAAGAGCGGTTTCAGCACCAATTCTTCGCCGCGCGCAAACGCCGCTTGCATGATATGCAGGGCTTGTTCACGATTTTCGCAGACCCACGTCGGCGGCGTTGAAATACCCGCACGCTGCATTAAAAAGCTGGTCATGGATTTATCCACCGTGCGCTCAATCGCCCGCGCATCGTTATACACAGGCACGCCACATTCCCGCAACGCATGCAAAATATCTAAGCGAAAAGTGACTTGTTCAAAGCTGCCGCCCGCCACACCCCGCACTAATACGCCATCAGGTAAGGCACTGCCAAAATATGGCAACACAATACGCGGCGGGCTTGAGGACAGGTCTAATGCACAATCGGAAAGCGCGATAAAACAGCTGTCGATGTCGTGCGTGGCAAATGCCTGACTTAAACAATGCCCATGCCAACCCGGCTTGTCTGCAATAATTGCAACACGTCGCTGTGTCATTAAAATACCTTTGTGGGAATGAAGCGGGAAGCTAAGAAAGGAAAACGGTATCGGGCTGACGACTACTTACGCCCTCTCAGGAAATAGGTGTGCATTTGCCCTTTTCCTTTGATGTCAATTAAACCGCGTGATTCGCAATTAAATTTGTCTTGAATACGTTTGTAAGTGGCTTCAGAGATTTGCACACTGCCGGGAATGCCGTGTGATTCCATGCGGCTTGCGATATTCACCGCATCGCCCCACAGGTCATAATTGAACTTATTCTTGCCAATCACACCTGCCACCACAGGCCCTGTGTGAATGCCGACGCGAATATTAAAATTGGAATTGTGTTGAGAGTTAATACGTTTAATCGCATCAAACATATCCATTGCCATATCTGCCACCGCTTCTGCATGATCAAGGCGTGGTGTGGGCAAGCCGCCGACGAGCATATACGCATCCCCAATGGTTTTGATTTTTTCCAAGCCATGCAATTCTGTCAAAATATCAAACGCGAGGAAAATTTCATTGAGTTTTTCCACCAATTGTGATGCAGAAACCCCCGCCGACAATTGAGTAAAACCCACTAAATCGGAAAATAACACCGTGACTTCGGGGAAACTGTCTGCGATAACCCGCTCGCCGCGCTTGAGGCGGTCAGCAATGGGCTTGGGCAAAATATTTAACAGTAATTTTTCAGATTTATCCTGTTCTATTTGTAATTTTTTGATGAACGCATGTTCGCGATCCCGCAAGCGTTTACGTTCCAAAGAAGCAGAAATTTTGGCTTTGAGAATAACCTGATTAAAGGGCTTTTGCAGATAATCTTCCGCACCCATCTCAATGCAACGCACCACACTGTCGATTTCGTCCAACGCGGAAATCATAATCACAGGAATATGGCTTAAATGGGGATCATTTTTGAGTTCAGCCAACACCTGATAACCGTTCATTTCGGGCATGATGATGTCTAGCAGCACTAAGTCATAGCTGCGCTGCCGAATCATTTCTAAAGCCTGTTGTCCGTTTTCGGCCACTTCAACTTTGAAACCTTGGCGATCCAAACGCCGCGACAGTAGATCACGGTTACTTTCTTTATCATCCACCACCAACAGCGAGGCTTCTTGAACTGCCACTTCAGCAACGTGATTGTCGGTGGTATTACGCATCGAGCGCACCACCTCATCCATTAAGGTAGAAACAGGTGCACTAGGAGCCGCTTCAGGCTCTATAGGACGGGAAATCGTTTCCGCTTTGGAGAAATAAATCAGATCGCCAATCAGGGTCAGTAAGCGTCGTGCGGAAGAAAGGGTTTTTTGCAGCTCTAAACAGGCTTCTTGATTGACTTCGTCATCGACATCTTCAAGCAGCATCTCGCCATAGCCAATGATCGCATTAATCGGGGTGCGTAAATCATGGCGAATCGTGGAGGTGAAAGATTCAAGATCAACCTCACCCGATGGCGTATTGTTCTTGCTGAACAATTTGGTGATGAGTGCGGACAATTGTTGTGCCGCAGACAGCATTTTATTCAGATCAGGGATGAACTCAGCCCAATCGGGGCGATGTTTCGCATAGTCAAGCAAAGACTCAGTATAGGCGATGATCGCCTTCGCTGGGGTCTGCAAATCTTGCCCCATATCGACTAAGTCATTTTCGCTACTGATCACGGAATGATGCCTTCAGCTGGAGTGTCGTGTGTGAAAACTTGGATGCGGTAATGATGCACCTTGCGTATCCATAGAAATTAAATTCATGCGTCAGGCTTATGATTGGCTAATAATTCTTCAATTTTTCCTAACAGGCGCGGCAATTCAATCGGTTTGGTATCATAATCATCACAACCCGCAGCCAATGCTTGTTCTCTGTCCCCTGACATCGCGTGTGCCGTCAGGGCGATGACGGGAATATGTTTAGTATCTTCCGCGCCTTTAATATCTCGTGTGGCAGTCCAGCCATCTTTCACAGGCAAACTCATGTCCATTAAAATCAGGTCAGGTTTTTCACTGTGCGCCATTTCAACGCCTTGCCCGCCATCAGTGGCGATCACGACATCGAATCCTTTACGCGATAAACGTCGTGATAACATATCACGGTTCATCTCGTTATCTTCTACCAGCAAAATTTTTGCCATTTAAGGTGTTCTCCTTTACATCGCTATTTGACTGTATGACTTAGCGTGTTTGATTCTATCAGGAATACATGTCCGTACAACCGAATAACCATGATGTATGCTTTCTCTAAAGCAAAAATCAAGCCTAAGTTAGCTAAACCTAGACGAATGGGGGTTGTATCATCGTTGAAGTAGTGTACTACTCTCTAAAAACATTTGTCGTAGCGTATCGCTTGCTTTTGACACGGTATGCTCGCACAAGACTGCGGAAATTCTACCACAACTAAACCTAAGATATTTACACGCTAAGAATGGTTTATTTCAAGTATCCTGTTTGAAATTATCGCAAACGATTGTGAAAATTATGAATGTGTTTCCGTTAACAGCGCGTGATAATTGGCAATTCCTTGTTCTGCGGAAAAACGAGTCTCCACTGCCTGACGTGCGCCTGCGACCAAGCGATTTAAATATTCGGGTTCTGCAGTGAGCAACTCGCGTAAACGCTTGGCAAGGGCTTCGGGATTATTGGCTTTAAAGTGTAGTCCTGAAACCTCATTTTCCACCAATGCCGCAGCCCCGCCTGTGTTTGGAATCAACACGGGCAAATCCGCCGCCATCGCTTCCAATATCGCCAGCCCAAAGGGTTCAGTGGGGCACAGATGCAGTAATAAATCGGCATTTGCTAAACGTTGTGGCACATCTGAGACAAAGCCTAAAAATTGTACTTGTGGATGATATTTAGCAGCGCGCTCGCGCATTTCATCTAAATTCCAGCCCGTTCCTAAAATTGTGATTTCTAAGTGCTGTAATAAGTCTGGGGCCAAGTCTAAAGCATCTAATAACACATCAATACGTTTAATCGGATCAATTCGTGAAACCACGACAATATGTTGAATCCCTTGGCGGGTAAATTGGGGGCGTTTAGGGCTTTTTGCAACACGCTCAGGCAACAGAAAGTTTTCGACCACGTCAATGGAACTGGCTTTTACCCCATGAGCAATCAAACGACTACGCACAAAATAGGAAACGGCAATAAAACGCACGGGAAAATAATTCAGATAGGCTTTGCGTCCGTAACTTTCGCGCTCGTCTGTGCCGCCATGAATAATGTGTAAATGGGTAAGTTTGCGCCGATAAAAGATATTCCACACCGAAAGCAACAAGGCTTGTTTAACACCTGTGGACATCACCATCAATTCATAATAATTACTTAACACTTCGTGAAGTTGTGAAGATAATTGCAATAAATTACGAAAAGCATAGGTTTTAATACCTTTCTCTTCTGCTTTGGCAATGACTACACCCTCAGGCGCAATCAAAATGGGGGTGTATTCACTCGACAAACCTTCGAGGGTTGCCAGTGCCATTTGTTCTGTCCCGTAAAAATTGCCACAGTGCAGAATATAAACTAAGGGAGTTTTCATGAGAAGCGTGTGAATTCGTCGAAAAATTGGCTTCATTCTAAAGGGAATAGACTGCAAGTCAATCAAAACAATATCACTATGAGGGCAGTGAGCGGAATTTTGGTGGTTTCTTGTTTGAATCAGGATTTAGATAATGAACCTCCTGAAAAAATCAAAAGCCCTCTCAATCACCAGCATTGAGAGGGCTTTTTCAGAAGGCTTTACACCAAATCAGTGCAACATGTGGTGCTGTAATTTTTGAAATTCTTGACAGGCAACATCTAATTCTTGGGCTGCCTCAGTAAAATGCAAATTCGTCACTTGCACTTCACGATTCGTATTTTTTACATGCACTTCCATTGCCTTAATTTGTTGCTCGACTGCTTGCAACTGACCGTCAGTTTCTTGCAGTTGGCGATCAGTTTCGCGCAATTGCGCATCAGCTTCATCAAATTGTTGCGTGGTGCGGGCTTGTAAATCTACCAGCTCTTGCAATAACTTATCAGCTTCAGTTTGAGCGGTTGCGAGGCTTTCCATCAACGCTTTAAGTTTAATGGGATTCATGGTACTTCCTATCAGAAACGGAGTGGCATATTCCTACAACAATACGCGCTCAATCCCGCCTTGTCTAGCCTGTTCAATGAATTTTGTCTGCCAATCTTTGCCCAAATAGCTATTCGCTAATTCGATCACGATATAGTCCGTTTCCACTTCAATATCTTCACGATAGCGCGACAAACCTTGTAAACATGCAGGGCAAGAAGTCAGGATTTTAACCTGCTGTTTGCCATCCACAGGCTGCCCAATTAACTCAGTCACGCCTTTTTCCAGCTCTTCCAATTTACGCGAACGCACTTGCACCGCAATATCAGGGCGTGCCGTGGCAAATGTGCCCGCTTCCCCACAACAACGATCCGACAAAGTCACCGCTTGTCCGAGTAAATTTTCTGCCACTTTCAGCGCGGAATAGGTTTTCATCGGGGTGTGGCAAGGCTCGTGATATAAGTATTGCGTGCCCTTAATCCCTTCAATCATCACGCCTTTTTCCATCAAATACTCGTGAATATCCAATAAGCGGCAATTCGGGAAAATCTGCTGGAATTGATATTTCAGCAATTGATCCATACACGTTCCACAGGACACAATCACAGTTTTAATATCCATGTAATTCAGCGTGTTGGCAACGCGATGAAATAACACCTGATTATCTGTCGTGATTTTAGTCGCCATATCCGTATTGCCGCCCGCATTTTGCGGATAGCCACAGCACAGATAACCCGGTGGCAATACCGTCTGTACCCCGACTTTATACAGCATCGCCAAGGTCGCCAAACCAATTTGGCTGAACAAACGTTCTGAACCGCAACCGGGGAAATAAAATACCGCTTCGCAATCTTCCGCATCCTGACGCGGATCACGCAGAATCGGCACGACATTCGGGTCTTCCAAACCCAATAAACCGCGCATCGGCTGCTTGGGAATATTCGCAGGCATCGGTTTTTTAACGAAGTTAATGATTTGCACAGGAATCGGGGTTTTTCCTGTGGTGGCAGCAGGAATTTTTTTCTCGCCCAATAAGTGCAATTTTTTCGCAATACTGTGTGCGAAACGTTGCGCCGCATAACCCCATTCAATCAAAGTCTTACGCATAATATTGATAGTCGTGGGATCGGTAACATTTAAAAACTGCATCGAAACCCAAGTGCCGATATTGCGATTGGATTCCCCATATTTTTTAAGAATATGGCGCATTTTCACCGTCACATCGCCGAAATCGATTTTCACAGGGCAAGGCTTCAAACAGCGATGGCAAACCGTGCAATGGTCTGCAATGTCGTTCATTTCATCAAAATGCCGTAACGAAATCCCGCGCCGCGTCTGCTCTTCATATAAAAACGCTTCAATAATCAAGCCCGTGGCTAAAATCTTGTTGCGTGGTGAATACAATAAATTGGCGCGGGGCACATGCGTGGTGCACACAGGTTTACATTTCCCACAACGCAAACAATGTTTAATCGATTGATTTAACTCGCCTAATTCGCTGGCTTCGAGTAATAACGCCTCTTGTTCCAACAAACGCAATGAAGGGGTGTACGCATTTTGCAATCCCGAGCCGGGCATTAATTTGCCACGGTTGAAACGCCCTTCGGGGTCAATGCGTTGTTTATAATCGGCAAACGCGGCGACCGCTTTCGGATCAAGGTATTGAATCTTGGTCAAACCAATGCCATGCTCGCCAGAAATCACCCCGCCGAGTTTTTCCGCAATCTTCATCACCCGTTCAACAATGCGCTCGGCTTCTTGCAACATCTCGTAATCATTAGAATTGACGGGGATATTGGTGTGCACATTGCCATCGCCTGCGTGCATGTGCGTTGCCACAAACAAGCGACTGCTGCGAATGCTGGCGTGAATTTTATCAAGTTTTGCGGCAACCCCCGCCAAAGCTTGCCCCACAAAAATATCTTTTAAGGCACTTTCCACTTCGCGGCGGTAAGAAATTCTTAAAGCGCGGCGTTGTAATAAGCTGAAAATGCTGTCGTCGGGGCGCAATTGGGGAATTAAATCAGCGGGCAATAATTCAGTCAACGCGCTGGCGGGGCTGTCAATTTCGCTTAAATAGCGCGTCCAACGTTGGCGCACTTTTTCTAAATGTTCCCGCGCCGCTTGTTTTTTGGCGGCGATAATTGCAGTGTTTTCAGTATTTTCACTGTATTCCGTGCCCGCTTGGCGCAACTCGGGCAAATCACCTTCTAAATAATTTAAAACCGCTTCAATGGTTTGCAGTTTATTGGTGGTAGATTGCTCGATATTAATGCGTTCAATTTCGTCGTTGTATTCCGACAAACCTTCTAGCGGAATCACCACATCTTCATTGACTTTAAACGCATTGGTGTGCGCGGCAATTGCGGCGGTGCGGCTGCGGTCTTGCCAAAATTGATGACGCGCTTCGGGGGTGACTGCGATAAAACCTTCTGCCTCGCGCAGATTCGCCATGTGCACCACTTGCGAAGCGGCTTCAGCAACGTATTTATCTTCATGCCCTGCAATGTCAATTAATAACAACATTTTAGGTAAATCATGACGATGCGGTGCTTTGGTGCTGTAACCGACGGCGCGCACATAACGCTCATCTAAATGTTCCATCCCCGCCAATAACACGTTGGGATGTCCATCTAAATATTGCTTAGTTTCCACAATCGCAGGCACGGCACGTTTTAAATCTGAACCGAAAAATTCAAGGCAGACGGTGCGCATGAATTTAGGCTGTTGGTGCAAAATAAATACGCCCGAAGTAATTAAGCCGTCGCAGCCTTCTTTCTGAATGCCAGGCAAACCGCCTAAAAACTTATTGGTGACATCTTTGCCCAAACCTGATTTGCGTAATTCTGTGCCGGGAATGTGTAAAAATTCAGGCTCGCCCACGGGGGTTTTGCCGTCTTTGGCAAAGCGGGTGACTTTGAATTCTGCCACGGGCACAGTATGAATTTTGCCGAGATTGTGCTGCAAGCGTTCGACTTCAATCCATTCCGCGTTAGGCGTAACCATGCGCCATGAAAGCAAATTGTCCAGCGTCGTGCCCCAAAGTACCGCTTTTTTCCCGCCCGCATTCATCGAGATATTGCCGCCAATGGTGGAGGCATCTTGTGAAGTCGGGTCGACGGCAAACACGCATTTTTTAGTCGCGGCTTTTTCAGCCACGCGCTTGGTAACTACGCCCGCCTCGACGCGAATGGTGTGCACCTCTTGCTTGCCGTTCAGCGTGTCTAAACTGCGGACTTCAATTTCACTGAGCCTGTCCAGTTTTTCCATGTTAATCACGGCACTGTCGGCATGAAGCGGAATTGCGCCGCCTGTGTACCCTGTGCCGCCGCCGCGTGGAATAATGGTTAATTTCAGTTCGATACAGGCTGCCACTAAAGCGGCTATTTCTTGTTCCGTGTCGGGACAGAGCACCACGAAAGGATATTCAACGCGCCAGTCAGTGGCATCGGTGACGTGCGAAACTCGGGATAAACCATCAAAACAAATATTGTCTTTGCGGGTAATTTGGGTGAGTCGTTTCAACACCACCGTGCGTAAACGTTGTTGTTCGAGTAGCCAAGTTTGAAAATTATTCACCGCTTTTAAACTGGCTTCTGCCAAATCCAGCGCGAGTTGATTGCCTTCAGCGCGGGCTTTAATCTGATTTAAACGATGGTGTAAAGCATCAATCAGCAGTTTGCGACGTTTCGGATTTTCTAATAAATCGTCTTGAATAAAGGGGTTGCGTTGAATCACCCAAATATCACCCAGCACTTCAAATAACATGCGGGCGGAGCGTCCTGTGCGGCGTTGGGCGCGCAATTCGGATAAAGTGTGCCAACAAGATTCCCCTAAAATACGGATGACGATTTCACGGTCAGAAAATGAGGTGTAGTTATAGGGAATCTCACGAATGCGCGGTTGCTGATTCATTTCAATCACTCGAAGCGAACTTTTAGAAGAGAGTTTTTTAGTGTAGCAGAATATTGGGTAGGATAACCAAAACACAAGGTGTTTGCCTATGGCTTGACTTAAAGAAGCCTCAGCCCCGAGGAGAGTCCCAAAGTAGAAGAAACTGTAAAAAGTTTAGGAGTTACGTAGTTGAAACACTAAATCCTTTTTTTACAATAATTTTTACAGTAAAACAAAAGAGTTAAAGATTCGACTGCGTAACTCCTAAACATATTAATTTAAAAATATTTATCAAGCGTAGGATGTATGGTGGTGGCTGCGCCTTATACATCCTACGAACTGCTGAATTTGATGTGTTGTCCACAGTGTGGGGGAAATTTGCTCAGGGCGTGGGTAAAATCATCGGGGAAAACGGTTTTGGCTTGTCAGCATTATCCGCAGTGTAAAACGGTGTTGTCTGAAGAGGGGTGATTTTACCCCCCCTTTTTCAATGCAGGTGAAAAGCAATTTATCTACCCCAAATCCACCCGTTCAAACGTGGTTAGCCAGCGTTCAAACAAGGGCACACGCAGCCGCCAAATACCTGCGCTGTCTTGCACAATGAAACCGTGTTCGCGTAAACGGTGCAGTTGTTTTTTGTCGCTGATGCTTTGTGAATGAATGATTTCTCGCACGGTGGCTTTACAGGCGGGATTTTCACAGAATTGTTGCCAAAATACTGCCATTGGGGCCACTGAGCTGTCTTCTAGCACTTTTTGAATGACGCTGTCCAAATCGGCTTGGTTCATGTTTCTTCTGAGATTTTTATTTGCCTGATTGACCATTTCTGAGCACAACAACTGTAATAACGCAGGATGTCCTTGTGTTAAATTCACCATTTGTTCAATGAGTTCATCGGGATAAACCAAATTCACAGGCTCAGTTATCAGGCGTTTGCAATCTTTGGGTTCTAAATAATCCACCCGAAAACTTTGCACTTGCACAAAATAGTTTCCCCAGTTCGGATTTTCTAATTCGGTGAATAATGCCGCGCCAACGAATAAAAACACGATTTTGTTTTGATGTTGTGAAAAGCTGCGCATTGCGCCCAGCAGCCGTGCGCCTTGTTCGGGGTCTTTTTGCAGCAGTTCATGCAAGCCTTCATATTCGTCAAAGGCTAAAATCAGTTTGTAATGATGATTTAAATGCAGGGATTTTAAAGCAGTTTCAAAATTTTCCCATGCACTCAGCCAGTTTGAAGATTCTGAATGCTGGGTTTCTTGGGTTTCTAAGGTTAAATTAAGTTTGAGGTGAATTTTTTGCTGCAAATCTGTCAGCCAATTTTGCACGCTGCCTGTTTGCGCGCCTTGTAAATCTTGATACACCACTTTGAAACCGCTGCCGAGCATGGGTTCTAAGAATTTGAGCAGGCTGGTTTTTCCAACGCGACGTTGTCCTTGAATTAAAAACAGCGGCATTTGTTGGGCGGCGTGTACTTTTCGAGAAAATTCTTCTTTTAAATCTTCTCGCCCGAAAAAGATATTTTCATTCGCATCAGGATGTAATGCGTCGCCTGTTAAATAAACATTTGTAGTAATCGGTTCTTGTTGTTTAGCGAATTCTTCTAAATGACGTTGTTCTTCTGAAGCGATTGCTTCCCAGCGTTGCAAGGCTTGTAAATATTCTTCGCGCCAGCTTCGGTGTTCAATTAAAGTTTGTGCGCTAAAAGCGGTGAGTTGTTTTTGAAAGGCTTGAAAAGTTTCTTTGCATAAACTTAATTGGGTTTGATGGCGATAGGCGATTAATTGTTCTCTCAAAGCCTGTAATTGGGTGAGCCATGTTTCTGAGGGTTTAAACTCAGTATTTTCAATAAGCGGCGGTTCTAAAACTTCAAAGCTTAAAGGGGCGTGTAACCAATGACCTGCACAAGCAGCATGAGCAATTTTATCGGCAAGTTTGGCTTGTAAAGGGCGATATTCCCGTAAGAATGTTACAAATCTTAGGGCAGTTTCTGAATCATTTACGGCTAAACGACGAAATTGTTTTTCTACGCCCCAAATAGGCAGCCAAATCACGGCATCCTTGTGATAAGGAGAAGAATAAAAAGTGATGCCTGACAAACAACGCAGAAAATAGAGGGGATAAGTGTATAAACGGAAATAGGTGAAAAAAAAAGAAAAAATAAGAACAATCCATGCAGCAAGCCATGAAATAGTCAATTCAGCAAAACTGAAAGTAGGAAAAACATTATTTTCTAAAAGAAGCCCGAAAGCAAGCCCGAAAATGATCAATCCAATAATCCCTCCAATAAGCCCTCCAATATTCCATCGAGCAAGCCCTAAAGTAAGCCCTAAAGTAAGCCCGAAAATAAGTCCATAAACAAACCCTAAAACAGACCCGAAAGCAAGCCCTCCAATAAGCCCGTAACTAAACCCGAGAGCAAGTCCTAAAAAAAGCCCGAAATCGAGCCCTAAAAAAAGCCCTAAAGCGCCCCCTAAAACAAGCGCTGCAATAAGCGCAAAAATATGTTCATTAGCTACTAAAAAAAATTTACTCTTAAAACCTACTATTTTAAGATAGTTACTCAAAAACATGGCGTTATATTGATTGGGAAATAATACTGGGGTGTCAAAACTCACAACAATCAAGCAGCTCAACAAATAACTAACTGAACTGATTAAAATTATATAAGGGTAAGCTTTCAGGAAAATAAGTGCGGTTTGCTTTTTAGTGAGTATTTTTTCATAACGCTCTAACAATTTCGGCTCAAAAATAAGCCATGAAAGCATCTGCCATGTATTTTTGGGGACGCTGGGTTTGTGAAAAACGCTGTCGTCGGGTGTGTTCATTTCGATAAACCTGTAATGAATTGTTTGATTTTGTCAAAGAAAAACCATGAAGCGGCTGCAATCACAGAAATTGAAGCAGAAATCAGCTTAAACCTCCGTAAAAAATGTAAGATTTCCTTAATCACACAAGTTTCAAGCCAATCTAAAAACCTATCGATTTTGCGCCAAATACCTCTTTCCCTGTTTTTTGCAAAATCTTTCTCCCAAATATTCAGTCGTTCACTGAAACTCAGATTTTGACGAGCTTTCGCATTCACACAACCATAACAATATTCCAGAAAATCAAAAGAATAAGAATGCTCATGAATACGATTTTTAAGCAGATTTAAGTCTTGCGAATTCAGCGAAGTTTTACGATGTTTTAATTCAGCCCCAATTTCTTGCAAACTGAGCCTGTGCAATTCCTCAAGTTTCAAATCTAAAGGCGAAGTTCTTTGAATTGTCTTTGTGTACAAACTGCACTGATTGTAAGGTTTGGTAGTCAGAGCCAATACTAAGCGATGTTGCTGATTTCTTAATTTATTTAAATCATTAAAGAAATCTGCAAATTCAGGCGGGTTGGGTTTATCGAGCACAGCATCAAAATTTTCAAGCATCAGCAAAACTTTGGCAGTTTTTGCGTGCTCATCCAAAGTTTTCATCACTTCTGAAAAATTAGTGCAAGTAATGGTTTTATCAGGAAAAAGCGCACGAAGTTGCCTTTCTAAATTTTCAATCATTCCAGCATAATCCTCTGCAAACCTTTTCATATTCACCCGCAACACCAACAAAGCTTTCTCTTTCGCCAGCGGCACAATGTCCTCCAATAAACGCGCTTGTCCCTGCCCGATTGCGCCGTGGACATTAATCGAATTTCCTTTAATCAAATCTTTAAGCAAGTTTTCTGTAAAAGTTGGACGCAACAAAGCAAACTCTCCCTTGGTGAGTGAACTTGTCAATCCTAGCATTTTTTCGGGGGCATTTATATGCGAAACGTCCCCCTTTAAAAAAGGGGGACACGAAGGGAATTTAACATCGTGGAAAGGGTAAATATTTTCAAGCTCTCCCCTTTTTCAAAGGGGAACTTATTCCAAACCTTACTGCTGCAATACCAATTTCGGATCAACCAAACTCTTATTTAAACTCACACTCCAGTGCAAATGCGGCCCTGTGGCACGCCCAGTTTTCCCAACTAAGCCAATCACTTGCCCTTTGCTGACGCGCTGTCCTTCTTTCACCAGAATCTGGTCTAAATGACAAAACATCGTCACCACGCTTTGACCGTGATCTAAAAACACCGTGTTGCCATTAAAGAAATAATCACCCGTATTCACCACAATGCCATCCGTAGGCGCGTGAATTTCAGCCCCTTGAGGCGCGGAAATATCTAAACCACTGTGCGGTTTACGCGGCTGCCCGTTGAAAAAACGTTGCAAACCAAAAGGACTGCTAAAACCACCCGCCACAGGTTTCGCCAAAGGCAAAGGTGAAATATCTGTCGCACGCCACGGCGTTGCTAAAGCCGCTTGAATTTGTTGAGTTTCTTGTTGAATACGTTGTAAATCTTCAGCATTGGGATTCACATGCCGTTGATTTTTCACCGTGATATGTTGAGCAGGATAGGTTTTTGCCTGCACCGTGAAGTTGTAAGTTTCGCCCGTGTCTTGGTCAACAAGACGATGTGCGCCCGCTTTTGCACTCAGCGCGATGCCGACAAAAGCCCACCATTGTTGCCCATCCCGCAACACCAAAACGCGGCGTTGTTCATACAACATCGTGGGCGGGGTTGCGCTGCGGCTGTTCAATGCCACGCTGGCAATACCGCCAATCACTGCGGGTTGATTGCGTAGCGCGCTTAAAAATTCGGGCATGGTTGCCGCGATTTCAGGGCTGGTAACATTTGTGACAGGGGCAACGGGGCGAATTTCTGCGGCTGCCAAAGTGGTAGCGCGAACTTGCGGTTTATTGGGGGCTGCGGCAGTTGAAGAATTTGCAGAACAGCCTAAATGACTTAATACACAAATAGTTAATAAGACTTTACGAATCAGGGGAATGAGTTTCATGCGAGATATTTATTCAAAAAGTTGACGGTGACACGCCACGCATTTTCGGTGGCATCGGCATCATAGCGTAAGCTTTCAGGATCAGCGAAGCCATGCTCAGCATCGTAACTATAACATTCTAAAACTTTTTCTGCTTCTAGCATCACATCTTCTAAACCTGCTTGTTTATCGGGCCAAGTGCTTTCGGTTTCAGAAAAAAAGGCTAAAGTAGATGCCGTCAGCGGGGTGACGCTATGCTTATCCAGCAGCACACGACAATAGAAAAACACCAAGGCTTGCACTAATTCAGGAAATTGCAGTGCGGCATGTTGTGCCTGTAATCCACCAAAAGACCAACCTAACACCGCCACTTTGCGTTGTTCGGTTTGCAGTGCCTGCAAGGCAGTCGCTAATTTACGATCCGCTGCGGCTTGATCCAAATGTCGTACATAATCGCCCGCCGCTTTGATGTCTTCAGGGTGATAACCTTCATATAAATCAATCACCATCGCCCGATAACCCAACTTTGCAAACTCATCTGCCCACTCGCGATTGTAAGCAAGCACTCCCCACCAATCATGAATAATCAATATCCCTTTCGTTGCTTGTTCATCGCCCACAACATAGGTATCAAACATTTCTCCAGCAAGGGTGGTCAACCGCATCCAAAACTCCACTCAGGTTCATTTTTACAAGGCTGCAAATAGTGTGATTAAATCTCCAAAAAAGCAAGCAAAAGCTAAACTTTTTTGGGGCTTCTGACCGCATTTTATCAAGCCTTCACGGGCTTTAACACTTCAATATTTTTACGCAGTCGATTTTGCGCAAAATCCCCTTTAAAAGCTAATTTATAAAACCCATATCGTTAAGGCTGTGCTCACTGTGCCTTCATCCAAGGGTTAAATATTTATCTTTAGCCCCCTTTAGGGGGTTGGGGGCTTCTTTAAGATTTTTAAATCCTTATATGAGGGCGCAGTTAGGTTTACAAGGCTATTTTTATCAGCACAGCGAGCTTAAATGATTTGTGGCATACTATATGGTTTACTTTTATTAGGTTACGAGGACGATTATGAGTTTTCTGATTCAAGACGCTTTAGCAGACGGTGCACCCGCTGCTGCCGCTGCGGCGGGAAATGGATTTGCCAGCTTAATTCCATTGGTATTGTTGTTTGTGGTGTTTTATTTCCTACTCATTCGCCCCCAAAACAAGCGCATGAAAGAACATAAACAAATGCTTGATGCTTTAGCCAAGGGCGATGAAGTCGTGACTAATGGCGGTGTACTCGGCAAAGTTACCAACTTAGGTGATAATTTTGTCACCCTCGAAATCGCATTGAACATCGAAGTTAAAGTTCAACGTCAAGCCATTGCAGCGGTAATGCCTAAAGGCACGATCAAAACCCTGTAATTTTCCTAGATTAGCGAGAAGTTGCTGAAATCAATGAATCAATACCCACTTTGGAAATATATACTGGTTGGGGGCATTCTCTTTATTTGTACATTGTTCGCGCTCCCCAACCTGTTTGGGGAAGACCCTGCGGTACAAATTTCCCCCGTGTATGGGCGTGATATTAAATTAGACAGTACGTTTCAAAGCTCAGTCGAAGCGAAGTTGAAAGAAGCGAATCTGACCGCGAGCCGTATTGATATGACTCCCGATCAATTATTAGTGCGTTTTAGTGACACCGAAACCCAATTAAAAGCTTATTCAATCCTGAAAGAAAGCTTGCATGGGTATGTGGTCGCACAAAACTTAGCTTCTGCCACGCCACGCTGGCTAACCGCACTCGGTGCACAACCGATGTATCTCGGCTTGGACTTACGCGGCGGCGTGCACTTCTTAATGCAGGTGGATATGGAAACCGCCATCAAGCAGGACGAAGAGCAATTAGTTGAAGATTTACGCACCGTACTGCGTGAGAAAAAACTGCATTACAAAGGCTTAAACCGTCTTGCGGATGCTGCGGGTGGCGTGCGTGTTTCCTTTGCAGATGTCGCAACCCGTGATCAAGCGCGTCCTATCGTTGCAAAAGACTATCCTGATTTAATTATCAAAGACCGTGATACTGCCGATGACTTTGGCTTGTACCTCACCTTTAATGATAAAAATCTGGTCGAACGCCGCAAAAAAGCCCTTGAACAAAACATCACCACTTTGCGTAATCGGGTGAATGAATTAGGGGTGGCTGAGCCGATTATTCAGCAACAAGGGCAAGATCGCATCGTGGTGCAATTACCTGGTGTGCAAGATACCGCGCGTGCTAAAGAAATCTTAGGCGCAACCGCGACTTTAGAGTTTCGTTTAGTCGATGGTACGCCTGACCAATGGCAAGATGCACAACGTAATAACAAGATTCCTGTGAATTCACGCTTGTATAAACAACGTGATGGCAGCCCGATTTTGTTAAAACGTAGCGTGATTGTGACAGGCGATCAGATTAATGATGCCGCCTCCGCTTTGGATCAGCGCACAGGCAGTCCTTCCGTGTCTGTGGTGTTGGACAACAAGGGCGCAAAGCGCATGAATGACATCACCCGTGAAAATATTCAGAAGCCAATGTCGGTGGTGTTTATCGAATATCGTTTAGATAAACAAATCGTAGACGGCAAAGAAGTCAAAACCCGTAAGAAAGTTGAAGAAGTGATTAACGTTGCTACGATTCAAGAGCAATTCGGTAAAAGCTTCCAAATCACGGGCTTAGCTTCGGGCGAGGCGAGAAATTTATCTTTACTGCTGCGTGCAGGTGCTTTAAAAGCTCCGATGGAAATCGTAGAAGAACGCACTATCGGTCCAAGCTTGGGTAAAGAAAACATTCGTCAAGGTTTCTTGTCGGCGGTGTTGGGCTTTGTGGTGGTGATGATTTTCATGGTGATGCGTTATAGCACCTTCGGGATAGTGGCGAATATCGCACTGTTTACCAATATGATCGTGTTGCTGTCGTTATTGTCGATGTTACAAGCCACTTTAACCCTACCGGGGATTGCGGGGATTGTTTTGACCATGGGGATGGCAGTGGATGCTAACGTGCTGATTTACGAACGGATTCGTGAAGAATTACACATTGGCAACAGTCCACAAGCCAGTATTCATGCAGGCTTTGAAAAGGCATTCAGTACGATTGCAGACTCCAATATCACTACTTTAATTGCAGGGATTGTGCTGTTTAGTTTTGGCACAGGTCCGATTAAAGGCTTTGCGGTGACTTTATCACTGGGGATTCTCAGCTCGATGTTTACTGCGATTATGGTGAGCCGCGCAGTGATTAACTATAAGTGGGGCGGTAAACGACTCACTAGCCTGCCCGTCTAAGGAGATGCCATGCGTATTTTAAGTAGGTTTGATTACAACTATAACTTCATGGGCAAGCGCAAAATTGCAATGATCGGGTCGATTTTGATGACCGTGATCACAGTGATTTCCTTGCTGACGCAGGGCTTGATGTTTGGATTAGATTTCACAGGCGGCTCGCTGATGGAAGTCAGCTATTCGCAAGCGGTTGAATTACAACCGATTCGTGAAAACCTGCATAAAGGCGGCTTTCCTGAAGGGGTGGTGCAACATTTTGGCACGGCGCGCGATGTTTCTATTCGCTTAGGCATTCATCCTGAATTAAAAAATCAGGAAATGAATGAAAAAGTGATGAGCATCCTGCAACAAGGCGGTCAAAAAGTTGAAGTGCGTCGCAATGAATTCGTTGGGGCGTATGTTGGCAATGAATTGATTCAAGATGCGGTGTTAGCAGTGCTGTACACCATGATCGGGATTTTAATTTATGTGGCATTGCGCTTTGAATATCGTTTTGCAATGGGCGCAGTGTTGGCAGCATTACACGACCCCGTGATGATTTTAGGGATTTTCTCTATTTTCCGCATTGAGTTTGATTTAACCACGGTGGCGGCAATTCTTGCGGTTATCGGTTATTCATTGAACGATACCATTGTGGTGTTTGATCGGATTCGTGATAACTTTTTGAAGTTACGTAAGAAAACCTCAGTTGAAGTGATGGATATTTCTATCAATGAAACCTTGAGTCGTACGATCATGACTTCGGTAACGACCTTATTAGTGGTCGTGGTGCTGTTCTTCTTTGGCGGTGATTTGATTCATGGTTTTGCCACAGCCTTGATTATCGGGATTGTGGTGGGGACGTATTCGTCCATTTATGTCGCGAGCGCGTTGGCTCTGGGTCTGGGTGTGAGTCGTGCGGACTTGTTGCCTGTGGTCAAAGAAGGCGCGGAAGTGGATAAAAACAGCAAAGTGATCGACATCGATCAAGAGCTGTAAGTTGAAAACAAGCCCCTAATCCCCTGAAGGGGACTTTAAAGATAAAGAAAATAATTTTTTTGTCTTTAAGGTTTAGCCCCCTTTAGGGGGTTGGGGGCTACAGTTAAGATTTTTAAATCCCCCTGCCCCCTTTTTCAAAGGGGGTATTTTTTCCCCTGCTTTATTTCCCAATTCCCGAGACCCGATCATGAGCGTCGATGAATTTATTGAAACTTGGCAAAATTCTACTTTGACCGAGCGTTCTGCTTCGCAGCAACATTTTATTCAACTTTGTCAGTTATTGGGTGAAAAAACGCCTGCGGAACTTGACCCCGACGGCACATTTTTTACGTTTGAAAAGGGCGCGAATAAAACTTCGGGCACGCGCGGCTGGGCGGATGTGTGGTTAAGGGGTTGTTTTGCTTGGGAATATAAGGGCAAAGGTAAGGATTTAACCAAGGCATTTGTACAATTACAGCAATACGCGCTGGCTTTGGAAAACCCGCCCTTGTTAATTGTGTCTGACATGCACACGATTGAGATTCATACGAATTTCACCAATACCGTGGCTGAAGTGCACATTTTAACTTTGGAAGATTTGCGCGATCCCAAGAAATTAAATTTATTAAAAACGCTATTTGATAAGGAAAAAATCGAGCAGATTTTTAAACCGAATTTAACCCGCGATGCGGTGACTTTGCAGATGGCAGAGCAATTCACCGAATTGGCGCAACGTTTACGCAGTCGGGGGCATGACCCGCAAGCTGTCGCCCATTTTATCAATCGGCTGGTGTTTTGTATGTTTGCCGAGGATATTGGGATTTTACCCAAAGATTTATTTACAAATTTATTAGAATCAATTCTTAGAGTATTGAAGAAATTCAATTCTGGGAAAAATCATTTTCAAAAACGTGTCGCTCAATTATTTGAAGCGATGAATGATGAAGAAGGCGGCTATTTTGGCATTCATGAAGTTGAATGGTTTAACGGCGGTTTGTTTGAAGATAATTCCACCTTGCCCTTGGATAAAAATGACATCCAACAGCTTTTAAAAGCAGCACGTTACGATTGGAAAGACATTGAACCCTCGATTTTTGGGACGTTGTTTGAGCGAGGTTTAGACCCTGATAAACGTAGCCAATTGGGGGCGCATTATACCGATCAGGCTTCGATTTTACGGATTTTAGAACCTGTGATTTTTGCGCCGTTGCGGGCAGAATGGAATACAGTTAAATCTGAAATTGCTGTCTTATTAGATAAAACGACTAAATTATCCAGAAAATCTAAAAAAACTGATAATGAAGTTCAGGCTAACATGTTGTATCACCAGTTTTTAAAGCGTTTGGACAATGTGCAGATTTTAGACCCCGCTTGTGGTTCTGGTAATTTTCTGTATTTGGCTTTGTTGGGCTTGAAGGATTTGGAGCACCAAGTTTTTATTGAAGCGGAGCAATTGGGGCTAGAAAGACAAATGCCGCAAGTGAGTCCTAAAAGTTTGAATGGGATTGAAATTAATCCGTATGCGGCTGAATTGGCGCGGGTTAGCGTGTGGATTGGTCATATTCAGTGGATGCTGGGGCATGGTTATAATTTAAAAAGTAATCCTATTTTAGAAAATTTGGATAATATCCAATGTTGTGATGCTTTGGTTGATGAAAGTGGTTTAGAAAGAGCGTGGAAACCTGTTGATTTTATTGTGGGAAATCCGCCTTTTTTGGGTGGTTTAAAGCTGCTTTCTGTTTTAGATGAAAACTATGTGAGTCATCTCAGAAAAGTTTTTCAAGGTAAAGTCCCTGCAAATGCGGATTTAGTGTGTTATTGGTTTGAAAAAGCACGGGCGCAATTGGAACAGGAAAAAGTTAAAAATATCGGCTTTGTTTCAACAAATTCCATTCGGGGTGGTAGTAATCGTAAAGTGCTCGAAAATATCACTGCCACAGGCAAAATTTTTCATGCGTGGAGTGATGAACCGTGGATTAATGAAGGCGCGGCGGTTCGGGTGTCTTTGGTGTGTTTTCAGGGAAAATCTGCGATTTCAGAGGGTTCTAATTCAGGATTGCCAGTCCTTTCCGTGCTGAATAATCAAGCGGTTGCCGAAATTTACAGCGATTTAACCGCGCCCAATTCCATAAATTCTGAACAATCTTTAGATTTAACCAAGGCTGTACAATTAGCTGAAAATAAATCGATTTCTTTTATTGGAACGCAGAAAAATGGGGCGTTTGATATTGCAGGCGATTTAGCGCGAGAATGGCTTAAAACAGGCTTTAATCCGCATGGAAAACCAAATAGCGATGTTTTGCGCCCATGGTCAAATGGCGTTGATATTGTGCGCCGTCCCGCAGATATGTGGATTATTGATTTTAGCGCAAATATGTCTGAAGACGATGCGAGTTTGTACGAAAAACCCTTTGAATATTCGCTAAAAAATGTGAAGGCTTCGCGAGATAATTTACGTATTGAGAAGCGGCGCGTGTTTTGGTGGCTGCATGGGGCAAATGCGGAGGAAATGCGGGCGGCAATTAAAACGTTACCACGTTTTATTATTACCCCGCGTGTTTCAAAATATCGCTTGTTTGTTTGGAAACATGCCGCTGTTTTGGCTGACAGTGCCACCGTTGCCATTGCTCGCGACGATGACACCACTTTCGGAATTTTGCATTCTCGTTTTCATGAATTGTGGAGTTTGCGTTTATGCACATGGCTTGGAAAAGGCAATGACCCGCGTTATACGCCCACCACGACTTTTGAAACTTTCCCCTTTCCCGAAGGCTTAAGCCCGAATATTCCCGCCTGTGAATATGCCGACAATCCGCACGCCCAAGCGATTGCCAAAGCCGCCCAACGCCTCAATGAATTGCGAGAAAACTGGCTCAATCCCCCCGATTTAGTCAGACACGAACCTGAAATAATTGCGGCTTATCCTGATCGCATTTTGCCAATTGATGAAGAAGCCGCCAAAAAACTCAAAAAGCGCACGCTGACCAATTTATACAACGAAAAACCGCAATGGCTGCTCAAAGCCCATGAAAACCTAGATAAAGCGGTGGCTAGCGCGTATGGCTGGGAAGATAATTTAAGTGATGATGAAGTGCTGGGGAGATTGTTGGAATTGAATTTGGCACGGTGAAAATCTTAAACCAACCCCCAACCCCCTTTAGGGGGCTAAAAACAAAAAATTATTGCTTTTCACCTCCTTTGAAAAAGGGGGAAGCTAAAACCTAACTTTAACTTCAACCAAATGACTTTCCAGCGCAAGCTTCAAAAAATCCTGCCCCTGCAATAATTGCAAAGGATTCTGGTTTAAAGACTGACGCAATCCCACATAAGACGTGGTTAAACGCGGATTAATTTCAGTCACTAGCCATTGTTGTTTATGCAAAATAATATCAATTCCCACCCAGCCCCATAAATCAGGGATTGCCCGCCCAATCTGCGCCGCAAGTCGTTGCGCCTTGGGAATCAGTTCGGGAAAAGCATTCACTTCCGAGCCGTGATAGCGAAATTTTGCATCTTCAATACGAATCAATTGCCGATTCACTGCCACTACTCTGCTTTGTCCTTGCCCATACAACACGCATAAACTCAAATTTTCCCCCGC
The DNA here is from genome assembly GCA_028688145.1 of Thiotrichaceae bacterium. GTDB lineage: Bacteria > Pseudomonadota > Gammaproteobacteria > Beggiatoales > Beggiatoaceae > JAQTYU01. Next base: position 77,413 of record JAQTYU010000011.1, read on the forward strand.
CACATAAGGCTGAATAATCGGGTTTAAAATCTGCTGGCTCAAAGTTGATAATTGTCGCCGCGTTGCCAGAAAAGTATCGCCACAACCCGCGCCGTCATTAGGTTTAATCACAAATTGTTGAATATTTCTGGGCAATTTTTGCTGGGGAAAATAGCAGGGAATATATGCAATTTTGTGGGCGGACAAACGCGCCGCCGTCAAGTTTTTATAACTGCAACACTGCACCGCCTCCAAACCACAACCCCATAATATTTTCCCCGCTTGCAACACCTCACGCTGCAATTCCCATAAACACCGCCCAGTTTCTGGCGCAATGATTAAGAAAATATCGCCCCACGCCAACGCGGTTTTCCAACTGGGCAAAGTGTGCACGCTCAGCATAGATAAGCGCGGGTCGCGTAAAATTGCCACCTCAAAATTTTGCAATTCCAGCGCGTCTTGCAACACCGCGTGCAACATCAATTCGCCTTCGTGCTGCAAACTGGGCGGCAAAGTTTCGGGAAATAAGCCGCCGCCCGTGATAAATTCATAAATCACCAAACGCAACTTACAAACCCGCGCGCACTTCCGCCATGCGCTGCTCTTGAAAACGCCGCAAGCCCCATAATTGCTGCACCGTGCTGCGCCAAGTTTGCGGGGTGATTTCTAAAAATGCCTCGGCATATTTTGCAGTTTTGCTGTCCATGAAATACAAGCCGCGATAACTCGCCATGCCTCGGCACGCGGTCAGATAATCGCCATAACGCAAAGGCAGTTCATAACATTGAATTGCCTGCATTTTTAATTCAAACACGCTGCTAATATCCACCAAACAAGTGGCGGGCACAGTCGCCCAAGTTTCATAGCAGAACAAGCGTTCACGACAGCCCAATTGTTGCCACATTTCCAAAATAGACAGGCTGATTGCGACATGATCGCGGTGATAATCTAAGACTGAAGGAAATAAAATCCAGTCGGCTTGAAACTCGCTAAATATTTGTTGTAATTGATTTTGGATTGCGGGCGTGTGTTGATACGCGCTGTCGGGGGCATTTAAAAACACCACGTCTTCAATTCCCATCAAGTGCATTGCCGCGATAGATTCGAGTTGCCGAGTGTGGCGCACATCGTTGCTGTAACCCAAGGGATCGCCCGCGCCGCCGTCGGTGACAATCACAATTTTAATTTCACAGCCGCGTTGTTTTAACAATGCCAACGTGCCGCCACAGCCTAAAACTTCATCGTCGGGATGCGGGGCAATCATTAAAATTTTTGCAGTTTCAGGTAATTGCAACAGTGTCGGCAAGGGACAGGCTTCCCAAGTTTGTGCCTCGGCATGGGGCAAATACATTGGTTTTATTGGGGCAACGGGCGCGGGCGCGGTCAAGGCTTCCCCTCGATACATGCGCAAATAATTGGCGGCAATCGCGTCAGCTTTGGGCAAAGTTTGCGTCCATTGCAAAGCTTGCTGCTGCCAATACGCCCGCAGCGTGGCATCGTCACACAGGGCTTGCAAGGCGGTGAATAAGGCTTGCGGATGGCTGGCAGGAATTAACCACGCGCCTTGTCCCACCACTTCGGGCACGCCCCCGACGGCGGTACAAATTGCAGGCAGTCCACAACTTACCGCTTCTAAATTTGCCAATCCAAAGGCTTCGGTGAGCGAGGTACTGACGTAAATATCGGCGGCGGCATAATACAAACCCATATCCGAACTGAGACTAAATTCCAAATGTTCTGCAATCCCTAATTCTTCCGCTAAATTTTGCAATACGTCGCGCTCGCCTTCGCCTGTCAAAATAATCTTGTAATTTTGTTGGGATAATTTGGCACAAGCTGTTAATAAAGCAGGAAATTGTTTTAATTCGACCACGCGCCCAACGGCTAAAATATAGAGTTTATTTTCTGCCCAATGCAATTGCTGACGCGCCGCGCTTTTGGAATAGTGTTTCAACACGGGGCAAGGATGCGGAATTGCGTACCAATGTTTGGGGCGCGGATAAATTGCCAAATCGCGCGACAATTGTTTCAAACCCAAATTTGTGGGCGACAACACCCAGTGCGCTTTCAACACGATTTTGGTTTCCCAATTGCGCATCCAGCGCATGGTACTTGCACCAAGATTCACGCCATCTTCATGAAAAGCTTGGGTATAACTGCCAAAACCGTGTTGAGTAATTCCCCAGCGCGCACTGTGCCCGCGTAAACCCTGTAACACCCAGCGCAGCCGCGCAAAACTGTGATAACCCGCCGCAATAATCGGGTCGTGACAATGCACATGGGTATATTGTTCACGCAGCATCACTTTGACCGCCAAACGCCCCATGTTCAGGCGTTCCAAAATTCCCCACACCAAAATATCAAACGCGGTTTCGCTGAAAAAGCGGGAAAATAATCCGCAAATCACTTTATGAATGCCTTGCAAGACTTTGACACCGCGCCCGCCCACATCCGCTTGAGACAAATAGCCCACTTGCGCGCCTTGCTGTTCTAAAGCGGCAATGATTGGAGTCAGACTTTTTCCTAATCCATATTTTTTATCACCCGTACTTTCGCGAGTGACCATTAAAATTTTCATTATGAGTTCTCTGGTTTGGAAGTAGTAATATATTTAGAATTTGCGAACTTGAATTAATAACCTATTAATTTAAAAAGCTTTATACACCCTACGAACTGCTTATAAATTCAACTGCGTAATTCCTAGAAATATAAAATTAGAACGGCTTTTTATTTTTGTATATTTTCATACTTAGCCGCTAAATTTACCCGTTTTTTACGACAGCTATTTTTAAGAAACACGGTGAATAAATATTTTAATGGCATAATAATACACTTAGCTACCTTCAGTATTGTGATAATAAGGCTAGGTGTGGCTATACAAGCTTTAATACGATGGCACGTTGTGCAAAAAATCATGGGTTTCATTAGCAAGTCTAGTTATTCAATTCTTTAATTTAGCCTCATCCCCTCAGGTTGAGAACTGCTGCAAGCATTAACAATCTTTTTCAATAAAACTTATTCCCTGCGTATTGTTTAATACTGCGCGTGCTCTGCCTACAATACTCTATAATGTATCCTCAATAATAATGAATCGCTTTCATCGACCTCTATCCGTCGATGGCTATCGCTAGAAAGTTACTTGGCGGATGAGGTCGAGTATGGATTGAAACAATGGATCGGTTGCGACACACTGCATCACTTAAAAATCAACGAATTAAAAGGACTGGATCATGTCTGATGACTTAACCGAAGCCGCGCTTTACTACCACCGTTTTCCAACGCCTGGAAAACTCAGTGTAGAAGCCACCAAACCGCTCGCCAATCAACGTGACTTAGCATTAGCTTATTCTCCGGGAGTTGCAGCGGCTTGTCGTGAAATCGTCCGTGATCCGCGCGAAGTTGATACTTTAACCTCACGCGCCAACTTAGTCGGCGTGATTACCAACGGTACAGCGGTATTAGGTTTGGGCGCAATCGGTCCATTGGCTTCCAAGCCCGTGATGGAAGGGAAAGCGGTTTTATTTAAGAAATTTGCAGGAATTGATGTTTTCGACATCGAAATCAACGAAAACGATCCTGATAAACTGGTCGATATTATCGCAGGTTTAGAACCGACTTTCGGCGCAATCAATCTCGAAGACATTAAAGCCCCCGAATGTTTCATTGTTGAATCCAAGCTCAAAGAACGCCTGAATATTCCTGTATTCCACGACGATCAACACGGCACAGCGATTTGCGTGAGTGCGGCGGTGATGAATGCCTTACGCATCGTGGAAAAAGACATCAGCAAAGTCAAAGTCGTGACCTCTGGTGCGGGCGCGGCAGCTTTGGCGTGTTTAGATTTATTAGTGAATTTAGGGGTTGCCCCCGAAAATATCACCATTACCGACATTGCAGGCGTGGTGTATATCGGGCGTGAGCGCGAAATGGATATTTACAAAGCGCGTTACGCCATTGACACCCCCGCACGGACTTTAAGTGACGCGATTGATGGCGCAGATATTTTCCTCGGGCTTTCCGCAGGCGGCGTGCTCAAAGGCGATATGATTGCAAAAATGGCCCCCAATCCGCTGATTTTTGCCTTGGCAAATCCCACGCCCGAAATCATGCCTGAAGAAGCCCGCGCAGTGCGTCCTGACGCAATTATTGCTACCGGGCGTTCTGATTATCCCAACCAAGTCAATAATGTGCTGTGCTTCCCGTTTATTTTCCGTGGCGCATTAGATGTGGGCGCGACCCAAATTAATAAACAAATGGTACTCGCCTGTGTGCGTGCGATTGCAGACCTTGCCACGATGGAAGTGACCAAATCCGCAGACGCTTCTGAAATTCTCTCCACCGCCTACAGCGGACAAGATTTAACCTTTGGGCGCAATTATATTATTCCCAAACCCTTTGACCCGCGCTTAATCACTATCATTCCCCCCGCCGTGGCAAAAGCGGCGATGGACAGCGGCGTTGCCACGCGTCCGATTAAAGACTTTAACGTCTATTTAGAACAATTGGCGTTATACATGTTCCGCTCCGCCAACGTGATGAAAGGCGTGTTCACCCTCGCTAAGGAAAAACCCCAGCGCGTCATCTACTCCGAAGGCGAAGACCCACGGGTGTTGCGGGCAGTGCAAGCAATTCTCGACGAAAAGCTGGCAATTCCAATTGTGGTTGGGCGGCATCGAGTTATCAGCAAGCGTTTGAAACAATTGCGTTTAAATATTCGCCCCGATGTGGATTTTCAATTAATCGATCCGCTGCATTATGAAAACCGCGCTGATTTGACCGAGGAATATCTCGATCTCATGGGCAGACGCGGGGTGTGGCCCGGTGAAGCGGAAGTGATTGTGCGCACCAATACCACGGTGCTGGCTTCTTTATTACTCCGCCGTGGCGAAGCTGACGCGTTGATTGCAGGGCCTGTGGGCACTTTGCAAGAACATTTAAAACACATCATTAATGTGATTGGTTTGCGCCCTGATGTGTCTGCCCCTGCGGGGATGCAATTACTGATTCTGGACAAGGGCACATATTTCATCACCGACACTGCGGTGAATTATGATCCCAGCGCGGAACAAATGGCAGAAATTACCCTGCTTGCGGCAAAAGAAGTGATGCGTTTTGGGATTACCCCGAAGGTGGCTTTAATCTCAAATTCAAACTTCGGCAGCGCGGACAATCCTTCGGCGATTAAATCGCGTCATGCCTTGAAACTGATTCAAGAAATGATGCCCGAATTGGAATGTGATGGCGAAATGCAAACCGACTCCGCGCTGAATGAAGATGTTCGTTTACGGCTCTTTCCAAAGTCACGTTTACGCGGCGAGGCAAATTTGTTAGTGATGCCGAATTTGGACGCTGCAAATATTACCTTTAATGCCATTAAAGCCTTGGCTAACGGCGTTTCTGTCGGTCCTATCCTTTTAGGGATGAATAAGCCGATTCATATTTTAAACCGCACTGTCACCACGCGCGGCGTTATCAACTTGAGCGCGTTGGCGGCGGTAGATGCCAGCGCATCGGCAGCAACCAGCAATAATCCTTAAGCGTTTGCCAAACTGCGCCTCTAAAAGGGCGCGTGCGCTAAAACCTATTCAAGGGCTGGCAGTGTCAGCCCTTTTTGTTAATTGAGATCGTTGTATAAATAGCATATAAATTACTTTATTATCAAATAGATAATAATTTTATACACCAAGCTGAGCTAATTTAAACGGGCTTTAGTACAAAGATATTCACAAATCTAACACGTATCCCTGATAGAATGCAGCCTGATAACAGGGGACTGGCTTAGCCATCACTTTAACCACCTGACCCTGTGTTTCACCCCATACAATCTTGTGATTTGTAGGAATGACTCATGTCTGTGCTCGACATCGCTTTGCTCAATGCCGTTAAAGTTCTTGCGCGTGCCGCAGGGAAAGAGATATTGAAGGTGTATGCCTCTGCTTTTGAAGTCACGCAGAAAGCCGATGATTCTCCCCTAACCCAAGCAGATATGGCAGCACATCGTGTGATTGTCGCAGGTTTGCAACAGCTCACTCCTGAAATTCCTATTCTTTCTGAAGAATCCACCGCAATTCCCTATTCCGAGCGGAAACAATGGCAAACCTATTGGTTAGTTGATCCCTTGGATGGTACACGCGAATTTATCAAGCGCAATGGTGAATTCACCGTGAATATTGCCCTGATTCAGAATCATCAGTCTGTACTTGGGGTGATTCATGTGCCTGTCAGCGACACCCATTATTTCGCAGCCCAAGAATTAGGGGTATTTAAACAACAGGCTGATGCAGCAATCGAGGCAATTAAAGTGCGTAGTTGCCCACAAGATCGTATTGTGGTTGCAGGCAGTCGCTCGTATCGTGATCCGTATGTCGAAAAATTTTTAACTCAACTGCCACTCCCTGTAGAATTACACAGCATTGGCAGTTCTTTGAAAGCTTGCTTAATCGCAGAAGGAGTTGCAGATATTTATCCCCGTTTTGGAGACACCTCGGAATGGGATACTGCCGCTGCACAATGTATCGTAGAACAGGCGGGAGGTTATTTAACTGACACACTCTTGCAGCCATTGCGTTACAATACCAAAGAGAGCTTGTTGAATCCGTATTTTTTAGTGTTTGCCGACCGACAACAGGATTGGCAACGCTATTTAACGGGCATCTTTTAAGAAAACGATTTAGAATAGGTAAGACATTTTCTTTTTTAAGCCATTTCAATTAAAATTTAAAATATTCATGAAAGGCAAGTAAATCAAGTGTTCCTAGTACCTCAGTTCAAGTCTCTTAGTAAGGTTTGCACCTATACTATTGATGAACTTAAGAACACTGTAAAAATGAAGGCATAACATATACTATGCTTCACACTGTTAGCAGCTTACACTAGGGATGCTACGGCTTACACAGGCACGCTGAGGTGTTTGAGCAAGGATGTCTGTGATTTTTATTAAAATCAATCAGCTAAAGTATAACTCAGATGAAAAGATTCTTTCTTGCCATATCCATATCGCTGTTCGTGGGACTGCTGGGTGAACTAACCTTAGCTGCGAATCCAACTCATGTGGATAAACTCAAGAGTACGAAAAACTGCACACGTTGTAATCTCAGTGCTGCGAGTTTGGTCGGACTTAATCTCTCGCGGGCAAAGCTCACGGGAGCTGATATGTCGGGTGCAAGATTAAGAGGCGCGAATTTACGGGGAGCTGACCTGTCAGGCGCAAATCTCTCTGGCGCGGAATTGCGTCGTGTCAATTTGCGTGGGGCACGGATGAGTCGCGCAAATCTTAGTAATGCCAATTTACGCGGGGCAAATTTACGAGGAGCTGATTTACGTGGAGCTGTGCTGAATGGTGCAGATTTCAAAGGGGCAATCTTGAAAGATGCCAAGTTAGACGGCGCAACAGGCGGTCAACTCGACGGCGCGGAAATGTAAATATCTCCAAAACCATCATTTCATGAATACAGCTTTCATAATTTTTTCAGCAGGATGCGTTTTTATTAAAAAATAAAAGCGCGGATAAAGCGATAGTTTTCGCAATGCGCGATTTATCCCTTCCAAAGGATGCGGGTCAATGACAGAACAGGCTTATTATGATGTCTTAATTATTGGCAGTGGTGCCGCAGGCTTAAGTCTCGCGCTGCATCTGGCTGATAAGGCAAAAGTTGCAATTCTCTCCAAAGCTGCCTTTGATTCTGGCAGCACTCAATATGCCCAAGGTGGGATTTCCGCAGTCTTGGGTGAAGATGATACCCTCGATTCTCATGTGGAAGACACCCTGATTGCAGGAGCAGGTCTGTGCAATTCTGAAGTGGTGAAATTTACCGTCGAGCACGGTCCTGAACGCATTGCATGGCTGATTGAGCAAGGTGTGCCTTTTACCCAAGTTTCTGACACCCACGGACAAATTAATTACCACCTGACCCGCGAAGGCGGACACAGTCATCGCCGCGTAATTCATGCCGAAGATGCCACAGGTCGCGCCATTGTCACCACGCTTGCCGCAAAAGTTAATCAACATCCGAATATTAGTTTATTAGAACGCCACATTGTGGTGGACTTAATCACGGGTAAAAAACAAGGTTTAGGACATGATCGTTGCCTAGGCGCGTATATTCTGAATCGCGACACCAAAAAAGTGAATGCAGTCGGGGCGCGTTTTGTGGTGCTTGCTACAGGCGGCGCAGGCAAAGTTTATTTATACACCAGCAATCCTGATGTTGCCACAGGCGACGGCATTGCGATGGCATGGCGGGCGGGCTGTCGAGTGGCGAATATGGAATTTATCCAATTTCACCCCACTTGCTTATATCATCCTGACGCAAAATCTTTCTTAATCAGCGAAGCAGTGCGCGGTGAAGGCGGTAAATTACTGCTACCCGACGGTTCACCGTTTATGCAGCGCTTTGACCCACGCGGCGAACTTGCCCCGCGTGACATCGTGGCGCGTGCCATTGACCATGAAATGAAGCGTCTGGGCAGCGATTGCCTATTTTTAGATATTAGCCATCAACCTGCTGATTTTATTATTAATCATTTCCCGAATATTTATCAACGCTGTTTAGAATTGGGCTATGACATGACCCGTCAACCGATTCCTATCGTGCCTGCGGCGCATTATACCTGCGGCGGGGTGATGGCGGATTGTTACGGGCGCACTGATTTGGATGGCTTGTACGCTATTGGTGAAGTGTCGTTCACGGGCTTGCACGGTGCGAATCGCATGGCAAGTAATTCGCTGTTGGAATGTTTAGTGTTTGCGCATTCTGCCAGTGAAAATATTCTTGCTCAGCTCAAAGACGTGCCCAAACCGCCTAAGTTGCACGCTTGGGATGAAAGCCGCGTCACCAATTCCGATGAAGAAGTGGTGGTTTCCCATAATTGGGACGAATTACGCCGCTTTATGTGGGATTATGTGGGCATCGTGCGCACCACCAAACGCTTGCAACGCGCCAAGCACCGCATCGATTTATTGCACAGCGAAATCCAAGAATATTACAGCAATTTCCGTGTCAGCAATGATTTGATTGAATTACGAAATTTGGCATTGGTGGCAGAATTAATCATTCGTTCTGCCTTGCAACGTAAAGAAAGTCGTGGGCTGCATTACACCCTTGATTATGCCAAGACTTTGCCTGTGGCAGCGAATACGGTGCTCACGCCTGAGATTTAAAAGTATTAAGATAAAGGGAAAGCGACTTCCCTTCAAATAACTAAATAGAAATTAGGTTTTGAATATTTTACTGCGCCCCTGTAAAGGGACTAAAGATTAAAACCAGCCCCTAAATCCCCTAAACAAGATGTTTGTGTTTAGCCCCCTTCAGGGGGTTGGGGGCGCAGTTAGGTTTACTAACCAGCTAATTTCTAAAATAAAATAGTCTTTACCCACCTGATTTAGTAAGGAAAAATAATGACGAATATTGCAGCCCTGTTGGGGGATGAGGCAGAACACTTATTGGGTTACCGTTGTACGGCAATCCCCCAAGCAAATTTACACTTGCCAGGTCCAAATTATGTGGATGACGTGGTCAGCATTAAAGACCGCAAACCCGCCGTATTACGCAATCTGCAAGACATGTTTAATCATGGGCGTTTAGCAGGCACGGGCTTTTTATCCATTCTGCCTGTAGACCAAGGTATTGAACATTCAGCGGGGGGGTCTTTTGCACCTAATCCTGCGTATTTTGACCCCGAAAATATTGTGAAATTAGCGATTGAAGGCGGTTGCAATGCGGTCGCTTCAACCTTAGGCGTGCTGAGTTCCGTGTCTCGCAAATACGCGCACAAGATTCCGTTCATGGTGAAAATCAATCACAATGAAATTCTGACCTATCCCGCGATTTATGATCAAACCCTGTTCGCCAGTGTCGAACAAGCCTTTGATTTGGGCGCGACTGCGGTCGGCGCAACCATTTATTTCGGTTCACCCGAATGCCGCCGCCAAATTCAAGAAGTCAGCGAAGCGTTTGCCCGTGCGCATGAATTAGGCATGGTCACGATTTTATGGGCGTATTTACGTAATCCCGATTTCAAAAAAGACGGCATTGATTATCATGTTTCCGCAGATTTAACTGGGCAAGCCAACCATTTGGCAGCCACGATTAACGCTGACATCGTCAAGCAAAAACAAGCAGAAAATAATGGCGGCTATAACGCAATTAAATTCGGCAAAACCCATCCTAAAGTGTACAGCGAATTAACCACGGATCACCCGATTGATTTAGTGCGCTACCAAGTGGCGAACTGCTACATGGGACGCGCGGGTTTAATCAATTCTGGTGGCGAGGCGGGCGGTAAAGACGATTTACGTCAAGCAGTACGCACCGCAGTGATTAACAAACGTGCAGGCGGCATGGGCTTGATTTCTGGGCGTAAAGCGTTCCAAAAGCCGATGAACGAAGGCGTGGCATTATTAAATGCAATTCAAGACGTGTATTTAGCAAAAGATGTGACGGTTGCTTAAATAACCGCTTGTTGTGCACCGGGGCTATCTTGCGCGTATCGAAGATAGCCTCTTGTTTATGTTCACTTTGATAATAATTCATGCCTACATCTGCGTTCCGCACGCCTGCTCACCCGATTATTGCGACACATTTCCAGCCTCATAGCTGGGCTCCTGACTTTTGGTGTACGCTCAATTTACAAACTCTTGATGCCGAACTTGCGGACATTCACGCACGCGGTTTTAATACGGTAATTATTCTCGTGCCGTGGGTGGGTTTTCAGCCACAAGTACGGCCCATTCAATATCATCAAGAATATTTAGACTTGTTTAATGCCTTGCTGGCACGCATTCAGGCACAAAATTTGTCCTGTATTTTACGGATTGGATACGCGCACGAGGGCGGTATTGTCAGCTATCCTGACAGTGAAGCACGCCAATTTGCGGTGTTCACCGATGAATATGTTCATGAAGCATGGCGTGATTATTTACGCACTTTGTGGGGCATTGTTAAAAATTATGATTGTGTCTTAGGCGGCTTTTTAACGTGGGAAGATTTTTTCTTTCTCAATATCGTGCATCACCCTTTAAATACTCGCTTACGCATTGCCAAACAAGCAGGCTATCAAGAATTTTTAAAACAAAATTATAGTCTTGACGAAATCAATGCGCTGTATCCACGCCGCTTTTATCAGCGCAAATTCAGAAATTACAACCACATTCCTGTCCCCAGTTTTAAATCGCCTGCGATTAAACTGTGGAGTCAATTTTGGGATCAATGGCTGACCAAAAAATTATTGGCGTTTAGCCGCGAACATTTTCCCCCGCTCAGCTTTGAAGTGCGCGTTGATTGTGAGCCTTTCGATACGCCTCAGCAAACGATGCAACAGTATGTTTGTCATAAAGATACTTTTGATGTGGATGCGGATACTGACATTACTTTTTTATATTATTCGCCTGCATGGGGCAGCGATAATACTGAAAAATTTGCCTCGGCAGAAACGGCTTTATATCGGCTGCGCTGGATGTTGGAAACCGTGCGCAAGCAAACCCAGAATGCTTTGTTTATCGACCAGTTTAATTTTATCGACAATACGCCCGAATTTACCCACAACACCGCGATTGACCCACAACACCTGAACGAATTTTTAGCGGGTGCAACCGAATTGTTAAAAGAATTCACCGTGGGTTTTGGGCTGTGGGCGCTGCATGATATTCCGACGAATATTTTAAGAAATGGTTCGTTTTTGCGCGATTATGCAGGCTGGGAAGTCAATGAATTCGCGGAATGGGTAGAAGTGTTGCCGCGTCATGCGGTGAAATTAGCCAAGGGCGGCAAACTCAGCCAACAGCTTGATAAAGAATATCATTCCACCAATTCGCTGTACCAATTGGATTTCCAAGTGTGTAGCGCGGAACAATTGACGATACCGCTGCAATTGCGTTTGAAAATTGTTTCGGCACGCGGTCAAGTGATGTATCAACGTGAAATTCATGTCACTGCGCCCACTTGGAAAAAAGTACATTTTCAAGAAGTTCCCTTCAAAATTCATGCAGTTTTAAGCTTGGAAAATTCAGGGGCGAGTGTGTTGGCAGGGGAATTTATGTTTCATGCCTGGCATCAAGAAAATGGCGTGTTAGATGTCGATAAAAATCCCAAAGACTTTTACCCTGCGTTTCAAAAAATGATGCAGCAGTTGCAAGCGCAACCCGTGATACCTGCGTATTATTCAAAAGCGATGCTCACGTCTGAAAATTTCAGCGAACTTTATCCAGAACAGTGGATGAGTCATAAAATAAGTGGACAATTAAGCACTAATTTATGTTATGGCGCATTTTTTATTCGTGCCTATGTGCCTGCGCATTGGGAAAACTATTGTAATCAATTGAGTTTACAGCTTGGGGAGATGCACATCGTCATTCCCACGGAAGTTTTTGCAGGATATAACGAAATAATTGTGCCCCTGCCCACAAAAATTTCCTACCAAACGCTGAATTTTGTATTAGAATCAAGCAAAGTTGTTTCTCCAAAACAGTATGATGTTGGCTCACAGGATGCACGTTTACTCAGTTTGCAACTTTTAGCACTGGGTTTTTGTGAATCAGGTGATACCTTACCGCCCCTTTAAACTGATGAACTGAATGGACAATGTCTCTCTCCACGGTTGAGCTACAACAAGGTGCTGAAAAGTCACAGTCGCTAAGTCAAGCGTTTTCAAAACTCTTGATTCTGATGGCTGTGCTTAGCCTTTTCATATTGGGAGCAATGTTGTGGGCGGCTTCGCATTTTGCTTACGAGGGTATTCTCAAACGTCATAATCTGTTAGTCAGCAGTTTGGCGCAGCAAAGTAATCAATATTTAACTGAAAATGAGCAGATTATGCGCACTGCTGCCTATAGTTTGCTTGATCTCACCCCCATTCAACAAAGCAACATGTTAGTGCGAATTCGCAGTTATTATTCGCGCTTCAGTCGCTTTACCTTGTTGAATGCGGAAGGGCGTGTCGTTGTCGAAGACAATATTAACAGCCCAATTTATATCAATTCAGGCGTGCCTGATCCACGGCACGATGGCTATTTCCAACAAGTACAACGCGATAAGCGAGTGTATTTTTCTGATCCTTTTATTTCACCACACAGTAAACAATTATCACTGTTGATTGCGGTGCCGATTATTCTGCCTCAACAAGGTTTTCAAGGCGTATTTTCGGGCGAGGTGGAATTACAATTTCTGCAAAAAAGCATCGAGCACAGTCAAATTGAAGTGGGCAACACCGCTTTTATTCTCGACCAACATGGCAATATGCTCGCCCACCCTGACACCCAACTGGTGCAAGCACGCAAAAGCTTGCAGCATATTCCTTTGGTGAAACAAGCCTTATTAGGCAAGTCACTTTCCAGTATTTACCAAGATGATCAAGGACGTTGGACGATTGGCAGTGCCGCACCGCTGAATAATGGTTGGGTGGTGGTGGACACACAAGCCTTGAGTCTTGCGGCGCGTCCGATTTTATACATGGTAGCCTTAGCAACTGTATTATTTCTAATTAACCTCGTGATTTTATTCTTTGCACAGCGTCACCAACTGGGGCAAATTGTAAAATCCTTGTCGATTTTGGTGCAAAAAGCCAATGCCTTGGCACGTAATAATTACGAAGAACTCTCGTTGATTCGTTTGGTCAAATTTAGTGAAATCATTAGTTTGGGTGAAAGCTTTATTAAAATGGCAAATGCGGTGCAAGAACGCGATCAAGCCTTAGAAACCCAAGTCACGGAATTGCAGGCCGCCAAAGAAACCGCTGAAGCGGCGATTCGCACCAAAAGCGATTTTCTGGCAAATATGAGCCATGAACTGCGCACGCCCTTGAATGCCATTATTGGTTATACCGAAATTATTGAAGAAGATTTCCGCGACTCAGGCAATGAAGAATATTTAACCGATTTAACCCGCATTCACAGTGCCGCAGAACATTTACTGGGTTTAATCAATGATTTGTTAGATATTTCCAAGATTGAAGCGGGCAAAATGGAAGTCTTGGTAGAAGTATTTGATGTCAATATGTTGGTTGATAACCTGCACGATATGGTCATGGCATGGGTACAGGAAAATGCAAATACTTTAACCGTGGAATGCCCCCCTAATTTTGGTGATATGCAAACCGATTTAGTGAAATTACGTCAAAGCTTGCTGAATTTGCTCAGTAATGCCACCAAGTTTACGAAGCATGGGCATATCAGTTTACATGTCACCCCTCTGCAACAAGCAGGTGAAGCGTGGATTAGAATCGAGGTGCGTGACTCGGGTATTGGCATGACGGAGGAACAAATGAAGAAACTGTTCCAAATTTTCAGCCAAGTTGATAGTTCGATGACGCGCCGTTATGGCGGCACGGGCTTAGGTCTCGCAATTACCCGCCACTTTGTCGAAATGTTGGGTGGTAAAATTACTGTCGAAAGCCAATTTGGCAAAGGCACCAGCTTTATTGTGTGCATTCCCCGCCGTTTAAAACGCCCTGAAGTATTAAAGCCCAGTTTGAGCCAATCATTGACCCTTGCCAGCTTGCCCGAAAGTGGTGGGAAAATTCTGGTGGTGGATGACAATCCCAGCGTGCGTGAAGTGTTGAAAACCATTTTAACCAAGGAAGGCTATCAAGTTGCGATGGCGGGCGATGGTGAAGAAGGTTTGAGCATTGCGCGTAAATTGCGTCCTAATGCAATTATTTTAGATGTGGTGATGCCGAAAATGGATGGATGGACCACGCTTTCTGAATTAAAAGCCGATCCTGAATTAGCCATGATTCCTGTCATCATGTTGTCGATGTTGGAAGAAAAAGAATATGCGTATTCGTTGGGGGCGGCGGAATATCTGGTTAAACCTTTGCACAGTGAAAAACTGATTCAAGCTTTGCATAAACATCGCGCCCCCAATGTCAAATTGCCGTTGCCTGTGGCGATGGTGATTGAAGATGATATGTTGATGCGTGAAATGTTGTCGCAATGGTTCGACAAACAAGGTTGGCAAGTGCATTGTGCGGAAAATGGACACATTGCATTGTCGCAGCTTTCACAAGTTAATCCCTATTTCATCGTACTAGATTTGATGATGCCTGAAATCGATGGTTTTGAGTTTGTTAGCCAAATTCAACAGCATACGACGTGGAGTCAAGTGCCGATTGTGGTTTTGACTGCAAAACACATCACTCCTGAAGAACGCACACACTTATTAACCCGTGTCGATGCGATTATCCAAAAAGACACTTACGACGCAGAACAACTCTTTGACCAATTACAAGCTTTATTGCCTGTAATTCCTGCCCAAAAGTAACAGCTTGCTTATGCACATTCCTGAAAAATCCGCCATTCAACAGCTTTGGCAAAGTAGCAGCCCTGCATGGGAGCAGTGGGCTGAAAATCTGCAAGCGATGGCAGACAAATTCAATCAACCCTTGTTAAATGCAGTGGATATTCAAGCGGGTGATTGGGTGTTAGATTTGGCATCGGGTGCGGGCGAACCTGCGTTAAGTGTGGCGCAGCGGGTTGGGGAATCAGGTTTGGTGATTGCCAGCGATTTAGTGCCTTCCATGTTGCAGGGTGTGAAACGGCGCGCGGCGGGCATTTCACATTTACACGCCCTTGCCGCTGATATGGAAAACTTGCCGTTTGCGACTGAAAGTTTGGATAAAATCACTTGTCGTTTTGGCATTATGTTTGCCCCAAATTGGGCGCAAGCGGTGGCTGAATGTCAACGGATTTTGAAACCCCAAGGCAAAGTTGCGTTTATGCTGTGGGGTGCGTTGCCTGAAAATACGGTGTTTCACGTCATTCGGCAGGCAGCCGAGCAAGTTTTTCCCGACAACACTGCCTATGCACATGAATTTCTTCCCTTCTTATTTGCCGATCCTGCGCCTTTGCTTGCGACCATGCAGCAGCAGGGTTTGCATTGTCATTTACAAACTTTAGAATTTTCCCCCAAAGTGCCCGACTCGGTAAAATTTTGGCAAGCTCCGCTAGAAATGTCTTTTGCTGCGCGTTATCAGGCGGCGAGTTCTGAACAGCGTCAGGCTTGGGAAATGGCGATTCTTCAGGCTCTTGAAGCGTATCGTCAAGAAAGTTTTTATCAGTTGAAAGTTCGCCTGCATATTTTGGTGGGGGAAAAACTGTCTGAACCACAATTTGCACAATTACCATAATTTACACAATTTAAAATAATTTTCTTTTCCTCGTTCCCAAACTCTGTTTGGGAATGCCTGTAAGTCAAGCTTCGCTTGACAGTACAGTTATATTTCCCTCACATTTAAAATGAGAAATCATTAATTTCTTCTGATCGTCAAGCAGAGCTTGACGTGCGAGCATTCCCAAACAGAGTTTGGGAACGAGATAATTTTCTTGTCTAATTATGGCAATTGTGCAAATTAAGTGAATTGTGGTTCAGACATTTAAATGACGCGCTTCAAGCCAATGCGTTAAAATACGCAGTTATCATGACGGCTGGTGTTTTAAAAAAACGAGCTGTGATAAATCAAAATCTCCCCCGCTGAAATATTAAATATTGTTAATGAAAACATTGGAGTAAGCCATGTCCGTTCTCAAAATGACCGATTTAGACCTCAAAGGCAAGCGCGTGTTAATTCGCGAAGATTTTAATGTGCCTGTGAAAGATGGAAAAGTGACCAGCGATGTGCGCATTCAAGCCGCACTTCCCAACATTCAACACGCTTTAAAGGCAGGCGCGAAAGTCATTTTGATGTCGCATTTAGGTCGTCCCACCGAAGGCGAATATAATCCTGAATTTTCAATGCAGCCCGTGGCAGAGCATTTAACTAAATTATTAGGGCAGCCCGTGCGTTTAATCAAAGACTGGTTAGACGGTGTGGAAGTGGGCGAAGGCGAAGCCGTGCTGTGTGAAAACGTACGCTTCAATGTGGGCGAAAAGAAGAATAAAGATGAGTTGGCCGAAAAAATGGCAAAACTCTGTGATATTTATGTGATGGATGCCTTTGGAACGGCGCACCGTGCGGAAGCTTCGACTCACGGCGTGGCAAAATTTGCACCCGTCGCTTGTGCAGGGATGTTATTGGCAGATGAATTGGAAGCTTTAGGCAAAGCCTTGGCAAATCCTGCGCGTCCGATGGTTGCGATTGTCGGCGGCTCGAAAGTGTCCAGCAAACTCACCGTTTTAGAATCTTTGTCAAAAATCGTGGATCAATTAATTGTCGGCGGCGGTATTGCCAACACGTTTTTAGTCGCGGAAGGTTATAACGTCGGCAAATCTTTATATGAGCCTGAATTAGTTGAAGAAGCTAAACGCTTGATTGCAGAAGCCAAAGCACGCGGCGCAGATATTCCGATTCCTACCGATGTGATTGTGGGCAAAGCTTTTGATGCGAATGAAAAAGCAGTTTCCAAGTTGGTCAGTGAAGTCGCTGATGACGACATGATTTTTGATATTGGCGAACAAAGCCGCGCCAAATTGGTCGAAGTGCTGAAAAAAGCAGGCACAATTGTGTGGAATGGCCCTGTGGGCGTGTTTGAATTTGACCAATTCGGCGGCGGCACGAAAGCTTTATCTTTGGCAATTGCTGAAAGTACGGCGTTCTCGATTGCAGGCGGCGGCGACACTTTGGCGGCGGTTGATAAATATAACATTGCAGACCAAGTTTCTTATATTTCCACGGGCGGCGGCGCATTCCTCGAATTTTTAGAAGGGAAGGTTTTGCCCGCAGTTGCCATTTTAGAACAACGCGCTCAAGCGTAAGGAGTAATACACATGCCTATGATTTCATTGCGTCAATTATTGGACCATGCGGCTGAATATCAGTATGGAATTCCTGCGTTCAATGTGAATAACATGGAACAAGTGCAGGCGATTATGCAGGCTGCGGATGCCACGGACAGCCCTGTGATTTTGCAAGCCTCGGCTGGGGCGCGGAGTTATGCGGGCGAGCCATTTTTGCGCCATTTGATTTTGGCGGCGGTGGAAATGTATCCCCATTTGCCCATCGTGTTGCACCAAGATCATGGCGGTGAACCTGCGGTGTGTTTGCGTTCGATTCAAAGTGGTTTCAGTTCGGTGATGATGGATGGTTCTTTAATGTCAGACATGAAAACGCCGTCTACTTATGAATATAACGTGCAAATTACGAAGCATGTGGTGGATATTGCCCATGCGGTTGGGGTTTCGGTGGAAGGGGAATTGGGCTGTTTGGGTTCTCTGGAAAGCGGCATGGCGGGCGAAGAAGATGGTTCTGGTGCTGAGGGCGTGTTGTCTAAAGCGCAGTTATTAACTGATCCTGAACAAGCGGCGGATTTTGTGAAGCAAACTCGCGTCGATGCTTTGGCGATTGCGATTGGAACTTCGCATGGGGCGTATAAATTCACCCGTCCGCCCACAGGGGATATTTTGGCAATTGAGCGCATTAAGGAAATTCATGCGCGTATTCCTGACACGCATTTAGTAATGCACGGTTCTTCTTCTGTGCCCCAAGATTGGTTGGCAATTATTAATCAATATGGCGGCGCAATGGGTGAAACTTATGGCGTGCCTGTCGCTGAAATCGTGGAAGGGATTAAGCATGGGGTTCGTAAGATTAATATTGATACCGATTTACGCATGGCTTCAACGGGCGCAATTCGTCGCGCAATGGCTGAAAACCCCAAGGAATTTGACCCCCGTAAATATCTGAAGACGGCAACTAAGGGCATGTCTGAAATTTGTAAGGCGCGTTATGAAGCTTTCGGTTGTGCGGGCATGGCTTCTAAAGTGAAGGCATTGCCGCTGGGGGATATGGTTGAACGCTATTTGAAAGGGGAACTTGATCCTCGGGTGAATTAGGGGTTAATATGCTAGGCAGAGATATAAGAAATTGTATCTCTGCTTACGGATAGTACATGAGGCGATACTACTTAGTATCTTTCTACTTGGTTTCTTTGCAAGGTTTAAAACGTCTACTATCATAGTAAAAAACGACTAGATCGTCATCGTCATCTAACACAGCCAGAACCAAATCAAGCAATTCTCGAAAATAAGGACTTCCTGTCTCTGTTTCGTGTTGAATTAGTGGAGCATCTAATACCTCTAATACGATGGCGCACTCGTTCTCTTTCGGGTATTTTTTATTGCGAAGTCCTTCTTTCCATTGGACAGGCTGACCTACCGTAAAAACATTTTTTAGTAAAAATGCTTCTACTTTTTTTTCCAACAATTTTTTCTTAACCATACTCAAGTGTTTATCTCTACTTTTGGTTTTGGGGAAACTGTCCCCAGATAACAGGGACAGTTTATACTACTGTCACTTATGATTTATAGTCTTCATGGGATGAAAATACTTTGGGATTATTTTTACCATTCTCAAAGTGATATTTAAAATATTTATTGTTTATCTTAAAAACAAGAACAGTCTTATTATTCTCTTTACGGTGTGGTCCATAATAATTCAGATTATTGAAAGTGAACCCGCCTTGTTTGAAGGCTAGTTCAAAGAATTTCTTGTCTAAATCTGGCTCACCATTCTTACACACCCGATTTTCGTCAAAAATGTCAATATCTAATTTCCCTTCAAAATATTTTTTAAAGATTTCATTAAAGTTTTTTATCTTTAGTTTTATATTTTCGGTAAAATTCTTGAATTGCTCATTTTTCTGATATTTCAGATTGTTAGAATCTGACTGTTTGTATTCAGAAAACATTTTATTCTTAAATACATTAGCCATGAAAACTTTCTCCATAAGTGATGGGCTGGGCTGGTAAGAAATGATCGTAAAAACTCAAATTATTTGCTACATTTTGGATATATCCCCCTTATATAGGTGTCATAGAAGAATTTTAGCGAAAACCCATTTTCTCAGTAAGTATAGAGAAAGCTATACACAAATTTTTAAAGAGCAGTTACAACACAAATTGACAGCGCAACTTCTTATTTTACATGATCAATCAAGGATTGCAGGTCTACGACTGTTTCATTTTCACCAGATTTCAACACTAAATTGAGTTTAGCATCAGTATCTAATTGCAGCGATAATAGTTTATTAAGTTTTTTTATGAACGTATTAGCTTGTGTTGCATGCGTGTCACACTCTTCCCCATTAGATGTTATTCGAGCATTTCGATAAGCCTTAACAAGTTGTTGTTCAAGTGGACTAGCAAACTTATTGTTTTCTGGTGAATTAGTCATTATTAAGAACCTTTTTATATTTGAGGTTAAAATGCTAGCAAAATATTTTTCATATAGCAAGCTTAGGGTAAGCCTCCCAGCCAGTCGAGGTTTATAACCCCGACTGAAACGTTTAAGAACTTCTGAATAAGCTGAAACGTTACGGTGCAGGTTGCAAACCTGCACCAGCCAATGTTCAGACCAGCGCATTAAAATCATGCAAATTCTACTGAATATCCCCGATAAATTAGTACAGCAATCCTTAGGGTATTTAGGGGTCTGATGTGTTGACAAGTCCCTCAAAAGATTAGATGATACTGCCCATGAACATTTTCTCACTGATTTTATGTCGACGTGCGTGGCGAAAACTGCATTTTAAATGCAGCAGTTGCCCGTGCGCGCATGATGGAGGTTGAGAAAACCTTTAATCGTTTTATGTAATTAAACCACAAGTGAAAATTACATTTAAAAGCCATAAGCGCACAACGCTTATGGCTTTTTTGCTTTCAGGAGATTTACAAAATGTCTGTCCCCCTTGCTTATCTTGGCGTGATTATCATCTGGTCAACCACCCCGCTCGCAATCAAATGGAGCAATGAAACAGGAAGTTTCTTATTTGGCGTGACTGGGCGCATGGCATTGGGCGCGTTACTGTGTTTAATGATTATTCGTTTATGGAAAATTAAATTCCCGTGGGATCGTCGTTCGATTCAAGGCTATTTAGCGATTAGTTTGGCGGTCTATGGCGCAATGCTTTCGACTTATTGGGGCGCGCAATTTATCCCCTCGGGATTGATTTCGGTGTTATTCGGTTTAACGCCGCTCGCCACCAGTTTATTGACCTTAATGCTGCTCAAAGGCACACGTTTAACCATGCCTAAGTGGATTGGTATGGGCTTAGGGCTTTTGGGTTTGGCGGTGATTTTTCAACAAGATGTGCAACAAGGCGGCAAGAGTCTTTGGGGTTTTGTCGCGATTGGAATCGCGGTAGTGTTGCACGCATCTAGCACTTTATGGGTCAAGCATTTGGAACTTAAGATTTCCCCAGTTGCTTTAACCACAGGCGGCTTAGTGCTCGCTGTGCCATTTTACGGAATCACTTGGATATTTTTGGACAGTGAATTGCCGCAACATTTTCCCGTGCGTGCCTTGTTAGCAATTGCCTATTTAGGTGTATTCGGTTCAGTGGTGGGATTTTTTTCGTATTACTATGTGGTGCAACGGGTTGACGCGGGCAAAGTCGCGCTAATTACCTTAATCACCCCGATTACTGCCTTATTATTGGGTCAGGCTTTGAATGGCGAAACTGTGTCTGCTCATGTTTGGTTGGGGGCGACGGTGGTGTTGAGTGGCTTGGCACTTTATCAATATGGCGAATTGATGTTTAAGCGGAAGCTTTCTTAAATTTGTGCTCCCCCTTTGAAAAAGGGGGCAGGGGGGATTTAAAAATCTCGACTTTAGGTACGATCTTAAATCCCCCTCATTCCCCCTTTTTCAAAGGGGGAGGCTAAACTCTGATTCAGTTCGTAGGGTGTATAAGCATCGCGCCATACACCTTGCGATTTGAAAAATTGGGCAATCACTGAAAGGTGTATGGCGGCTACGCCTTATGCACCCTAAGCCACGACCATTAAGTTATGGAAAGACACTCAGCAAAGAGACAGTTAAAAAAGAGCAGAGGACATGGTGAAAAAGGTTCACGAATTAATAAAAGAGAACCGTAGAATGATAGAATCGAAATGCTTTAAAAAACAATATTATAAGAAGCAAGAGCGTATTGACACAAGCACGGGCGAATCTTAAACACACGGCATTTATAGTCCTCAATCACCACAACGTAGAGTTTTACTACAGAGATAGTATTTACGAAAACATAAGGACTTGAGAGTGTTAGCGATTGACGGCTCAAAAGTGATATTGCCAAAAGGAGCTCAGATAAAAGAGCAATTTGGAGCGATAAGCTACAGTAATTAAAATTACAGCCAATTATTGGTCTTATATGATGTTTTAAATCGAAGAGTGCTCACAGCGGAATGTGGAGTAGTCCGTACATCTGAAGTTGATTTAGCAATAAAACACTTAATGGATGTTCGCAAGGACACGGAGTTACTACTCTGTAACCGTCGATTTTATGGGGTAAAAATCAGCAACAAGTTAATCACAGCGTTTCATTGCATGCTATTAAAACAGAAGCTTTGAATTTACTTTTTAGCAATATTCCTATGACGAGAGTTTTAAAGAAGTTACGAAAGTTATTTGCGACTAATCCGACTTTGTGTAAAGAAAAACTGACCACGCCTAGAATACCTAAGACAGCTCGCCACTTATTACATTACCATCGAATTCAGCGTAAATATTCATTCTGACACTTAACTTAATGACAGTGCCGCAGAACCTGCGTAAAACCTGACACAATGCTAAAATAAGAAGGTTAGTTTTAATCACCGTTTACAATAACAAGACCCTACCGAGGATTTGCTCATGTCACAACCCCGTTTACAATATTTTTTAGCCATTATTGCGTTTTTAGCCCTGTCTCGCCTGTTGCCACATCCGCCCAATGTGTCGGTGATGACCGCAATGGCATTATTTGGCGGCGCGTATTTCAGCAATCGTAGCTTGGCTTTAGTGGTGACCTTAAGCGCGATGTTGTTAAGCGATGCCGTGTTAGGTTTTCACAGCTTGATGTGGGTGGTTTATAGTAGCTTTGCGTTAGTGGTGCTGCTGGGTTCTGTTGCCAGCCGTTTCCGTGAAAAAATTTCCGCAATGGCAGGCTTAGCCTTGGGTAGTTCAATTCTGTTCTTTTTCACCACCAATACCGCAGTGTGGGCATTTCATGATAGCTATCCGCACAGCTTGGAAGGTTTAGGAATGTGTTATGTTGCCGCTTTACCTTTCTTCCAAAATAGTGTGTTAAGCGATGTTTTCTTTACTATCGTGCTGTTTGCTGCGGTGAATGCTTGGCAACGTCAAACCAGTCGTTTGCGTATCACTGCCTAGTTTTAGTCTTCTGAATAATCCCTCTTCTCAAAATGAGGAGGGATTATTAGGAAAGTTACGGTTCACTTATTAAACCCTAGAAAATTCTTAAATTGTATAAATTGGAGGTAATTAAGTGAATTGTGGTTTTGACATCTTTTCAGCCCTATTTTTTAGAGAGATTAGTTAATAAACAGCGTAAATCCCATAAATTTGTTAAACTAATTTCTATCCCTCCCTTCCTGCCTACTGAATCGCCATGTTGAGACAAATCCCCCTTCACCCCACCAGCCAAACCAGCACGGAATACACCAAGCACTGGTTTCAAAACGAGTATTTCGACTTGTTTCTCTGGCTAACCGTGACAGGGCAGATTAAGAGTTTTCAGCTATGCTATAATCGCAGCCAGTGTGAAGCAGTGCTGGTATGGGACAATGTGCAAGGTTTCTCCTTTCATGGCGTTGATGACGGCGAGTTTTCCCCCAACAAAAACATGACCCCCGTATTTACCAAGCCCAAAAATAAACCCGATCCCGCACTGATAAGCCGCTTTGAGCACGACAGCGCACAACTCGCGCCCGAAATACGCCGCTTCCTTGTGCACAAACTCAGCGAATTTTTTACCCTTCTCTCATAAGCCCCCAAATTACATGATGGTATTTTTCTATTTACATGGTTGGGCATCCAGCCCCGCATCCAGCAAAGCCCAATATTTTCAACAAGGTTTTGCAGCATTAAACCTACCCCTGCACCTGCCTGATTTAAACGAACCTGACTTTTTCGGCTTAACCCTGACCCGACAAATCCAGCAAGTTGCCAGCTTATTGCCAGAAACACCGGTTACCATTATCGGTTCAAGTTTGGGTGGCTTAACTGCGCTGTGGCTTGCCGAACGCTGTCCACAAGTAGAACGTTTGGTGTTATTCGCCCCCGCGCTAGACTTTGCAGAAAACAGCCGCAATGTATTGACCGATGCACAATTTGAACAATGGCGCACCGAACAACAATTAGAGATTTTTCACTACGCTTATGAAAAACCCATGCCCTTGCATTACAACTTCATCAGCGACCGTGAAAATTATCCCGACAGCGGCTTGCGTCGTGAACTGCCCACTTTAATTTTACATGGCAAAGACGATGCAGTGATTCCCGTCACCAGTTCACAAAATTTTGCGCGTACACGCCCTTGGGTAAAATTACAAGTTTTTGAAAGCGATCACAGCCTCAACAATGTGCAAGCCGAACTTTGGGAAACTTGCCGCCAGTTTTGCAATTTGCCGCTCGCGCCCAAAAACAAGTAAAATGCCTTTCTCGTCTTCATGCAGTTCACGGGTTAAACAACTTGGCATTACAAACCTATACTTATCAAGCCTGTGATTTAGAAGGCAAAATTCAAACGGGACAACTGAATGCTGAAACCGAGCAAGAAGTGGTCTCGATGCTGTCCGCACGGCAACTGATTCCCATCAAAGTGGAAATTCAAACCGAAGCTTCCGCGCCGATGATGGGCAGACAGAAAATTTCCAATCGCGATGTTATCGATTTCACTAACGGCTTATGTACCTTGGTTGAAGCGCGTGTGCCCCTAGACCGCGCCCTGACCTTGCTCGAAGGTTTGACCGATAAACCCGTGGTGCAACAACTGATTTCTGACTTACGCCGCGAAGTCAAAGAAGGGAAAAGCCTCGCTGACGCGCTGCAAACCCGCCCCGACATCTTTTCCCGCATGTATATCAACATGGTGCACGCAGGCGAAGAAGGCGGGATTTTAGAGCAATTATTGCCCAAAGTGGCGCGCTTCTTAGACGATGCCGACGCAGCAAAACGCACAATTATCGCGTCGATGATTTACCCCATAATTTTATTACTGACCGGGGTAATTAGCGTAATTATGTTGCTGGTATTCGTGGTGCCGCAATTTGCCAGCCTGTTTGAAGACATGGGCACACGCATTCCCGCCTCCGCCGCCTTTTTACTCGCCCTCAGCCACTGGTTAAAAGCTTACGGCTGGAGTTTATTATTCATTCCATTTGGGGTGTGGTACGGCTGGCGATACGTCAGCACCTCGCCCGAATTGCGGCTGCAACGCGACCAAGTTTTATTGTCCTTACCGATGCTTGGCAGTTTATTGCTGCAAGCCGAATCCTCACGTTTTTGCCGAACCTTAGGCGCATTACTCGGCGCAGGCATTCCCTTGCTGAAAGGTTTACACATCGTACGCGGCGTGATGGAAAATCAAGTTTTATCCAACGGTCTACAGCAAATTGAAGAAGGGGTACGCAGTGGCACAAGTCTCGGTAAAGCGTTGGCAAATCAAGGCTTATTCCCGACTTTACTCGCACAATTAATCATTGTTGGTGAAGAGTCAGGACGCACCCCTCAAATTTTGGAAAAGCTCGCAGAAAATTTTGATACCCAAGTGAAACAGCGCACTTCGCAACTGGTCGCCTTGCTTGAACCAATTTTAATTTTAGGACTGGGGATTTTAGTCGGCGCGGTGGTGATTGTGATGTTGTCTGCCATTTTCAGTATTAACGACATCAAACTGCGCTAATTTCTAATGAGCAACGCAGCACACAACGAGCGTTTACCCTGGGTTGCAGGACTGTTGTCTTGCTTTACCCCGAGTTTAGGACATGTGTATTTAGGTGTCGCAAGCCGTGGCATTATGCCGCTGTTGAGTGTGATGCTGCTAACCTTAGTGGGTGGCTGGCTGCACATTTATATTACTTTTTGGGGCTTTAGTGCACTGATTGCGGGCTATTTGTTATTAACCTTGTGGATGATTGTCGACAGTGTGCGTTTGGCGCGTTCACTGAATTACAGTTATCAGCCCAAAGCTTATAACCGCTGGTATGTTTATCTGATGATGTTCGTGCTGATTAATGGCTTGTGGGCTTCGCTGTTTAGCAATCGCGGCAAATGGCTGCATTATGAAATGTATCGGGTCAA
The DNA here is from genome assembly GCA_028688145.1 of Thiotrichaceae bacterium. Taxonomy (GTDB): domain Bacteria; phylum Pseudomonadota; class Gammaproteobacteria; order Beggiatoales; family Beggiatoaceae; genus JAQTYU01. The sequence continues at coordinate 103,402 of JAQTYU010000011.1, forward strand.
TGCGGGGTCGATGTTGCCCACGCTGCATTCTCGCGATTCGATTCTAGTCGATACTCGAATTTATCAAAAACAAACCCCGCAGCGTGGCGATGTGATTGTGTTTCGCCCGCCTGATAATCCTGACACTTTATTTGTAAAGCGCGTGATTGCCGTCGCAGGTGACACGGTTTCGGTGAATAAAAGTGGGATTGTGTATTTAAATCGCACGCGGGTGCAAGAACCCTATATTTTCGCCAATCCCTTAGTTGCCGATGACAGCAATCCCAAAGTGAAAGAATTATTAATTCCGCCTGAAAGCCTATTTGTGCTCGGTGACAACCGCAATAACAGCAAAGACAGCCGTTATTTTGGCAATGTCGACTTGCATGATGTGGTTGGAAAAGTCACCTACATTTGGATGTCGGATGAATTTTCACGCATTGGCAGCATCGTACAATAATCGTTTCTTACTTTTGACTTCATACACAATAATGAATATGACTCCTGAAATGAGCTTGCGTCAACGCCTTGGTGCTTCGCGGCGTTGGGTAATTAAAATTGGCAGTGCCTTACTCACCGACGAAGGGCGCGGCTTGGATATGACCGCAATTGCGAGCTGGGTGGAGCAAATCGCCGCATTGCGTCAACGCGATACTGAATTAGTGTTAGTGTCTTCGGGCGCAGTGGCAGAAGGCATGAAACGTTTACAGTGGCAAGAACGCCCCACCGAAGTTTATAAATTACAAGCCGCTGCCGCCGTCGGGCAAATGGGCATGATTCAAGCGTATGAATCCTGTTTTCAACGTCACGGCGTGCACACTGCGCAAGTGCTGCTCACCCATGAAGATTTGGCATCGCGAGAACGTTATTTAAACGCCCGCAGCACTTTACGCACTTTATTAGAACTCGGCGTTGTGCCTGTGATTAACGAAAACGACACCGTCGCCACTGACGAAATTCGCTTAGGGGATAATGACACTTTAGCGGGTTTGGTCGCAAACTTAGTCGAAGCGGATTTATTAATTATTTTAACCGACCAACAGGGCTTATTTGCCTGTGACCCGCGCCTAGACCCTACTGCGCCATTTATTGAGTTTGGCGAAGCAGGCGACCCCGAATTAGAAGCGATGGCAAGCGGTAAAGGCGGCAAATTTGGGCGAGGCGGCATGTTGACCAAATTAAAAGCGGCAACCCGTGCAGGGCGCTCAGGCGCAGCCACTTTAATCGTTTCGGGGCGTATTCCTGAAGTTTTAATGAAAGTCGCAGCAGGTGAAAATTTAGGCACATTATTGCACAGCGCACACGCGCCATTAGCCGCACGTAAACAATGGCTTGCCTCACATTTAAAAGTGCGTGGTGAATTGCATTTAGACGCGGGCGCAGTCACGGTGTTACAACACGGCGGCAAAAGTTTACTGCCTATCGGCGTGACCCAAGCCACAGGGCAGTTTACCCGAGGTGACATGGTTGCCTGTCTTGCGCCCGACGGCACAGAAATCGCACGCGGTTTCATCAATTATCCCGTGGAAGAAACCCAGAAAATTTTGCGCCAAGCCAGTGATAAAATTGAACAAATTTTGGGTTATGTCGACGAACCTGAATTAATTCACCGTGATAATTTGGTTTTAGTATGAGCCTTCGCATTCTCGCCACGATTTTCTACCTTGGGAAATCGTTTTAAATATGGCTGCACGTCAATATCGACAACGTTTTATTTTAACGGACACCGTCCGCGAAAATACGCTGTTCATGAACCGCATCATCATCGCATGGGTGCTGATGTTGTGCGGGCTGAGTCTGATTGTGGTGCGTTTATTTGTGTTGCAAATTAGCCAGCACGAACGCTATACCACGCTGTCTGAAAATAATCGGGTCAAAGTCTTGCCCTTACCGCCAACACGCGGCTTTATTTTTGACCGTAACGGGGTGTTGCTGGCGGAAAATAGGGCTTCGTATAGTTTGGAAATTGTGCCCGAACAAGTCGAAGATATGGACCAAACCTTGACCGAATTAACCAAGGTCATGAGTTTGGATGAAGTCGATATTACCCGCTTCAAAAAGCAATTACGCCAAAAACGCCATTTCGATTCGGTGCCGCTGCGCTTTAAATTAACCGAGGACGAAGTGGCGCGTTTTTCCGTGCAACGCCATCGTTTTCCGGGCGTAGACATTGCCTCAAATTTGAACCGTTATTATCCCTTGGGCGCGAGCGGCGTGCACGCAATTGGCTATGTGGGGCGAATTAACGAACAAGAATTAGAAGTGATTGACCGCGCCAATTACAGCGGCAGCAATCACATGGGCAAGGCGGGCGTTGAAAAATATTACGAAGATCAGTTACACGGCAAAGTCGGCTTTCAACAAGTAGAAACCAATGTGATGGGACGGGTGCTGCGGATTTTGGAACGCACGCCGCCAATTCCTGGACAGAATTTGTACTTAAATATCGACATGTCTTTGCAAAGCTTTGTGGAAAATTTAATCCGTGAAGAACGCGCCGCCGTGGTTGCACTTGACCCCAACACAGGCGCGGTGCTGGCGTTGGCAAGTATGCCGTATTATGACCCGAATTTATTTGTGAACGGCATTGACCCCAAAGCCTATCGCGAGTTGCGCGATTCGATGGATCGCCCCTTATTTAATCGGGTGTTGCGTGGACAATATCCGCCAGGCTCAACGGTGAAAGCTTTCGTCGGCTTGGCGGGCTTTGAATATGGGATTCGCACTGAAAACTCGCACACCCAATGCCGTGGCTGGTACACCTTGAAAGACCAAGAACATAAATACCGCGACTGGAAAAAAACCGGGCATGGCAGCATGAATTTTCACCATGCGGTTGAACAATCCTGTGACGTGTATTTTTATGATCTTGCCCATGATTTAGGCATTGATCGGCTACATGAGTTCATGAATAAATTCAGTTTTGGGCGCAAAACCGACATCGACTTGCCGGGAGAAATGGGCGGCTTAATGCCTTCTCAAGAATGGAAACGACGGGTGCGAAAAGCGGCGTGGTTTCCCGGTGAAACTGTGATCACAGGGATTGGGCAAGGCTACACTTTGGCAACCCCGATTCAGTTGGCGGTGGCAACCGCGACTTTAAGCAGTCATGGGCGTTTTAAACAACCGCGCGTTGCGTTTTCACTGGACGAAACCAGCACCGATGAATTATCCGTGGTTGCCACGCCACCGCAGCCAAAAATTAATTTACGCCAAGAAAATTATTGGGATGTGGCAATTCATGCGATGGAAGCGGTGGTGCATGGCAGCGCGGGCACGGCGCGTAAATTGGGCGCACATTCCAGTTATCGCTTTGCGGGCAAAACAGGCACGGCGCAGGTAGTCGGGATTAAGCAAGATGAAAAATACGACGCGAAAAAAATCGCCAAGCGTTTACACGATCACGCGCTGTTTATCTCATTTGCGCCTTTGGATAATCCTCGGATTGCAGTCGCAGTGGTGGTGGAAAACGGCGGGAGCGGCAGCGGGGTTGCAGGCCCGATTGCTAAGCAAGTAATGGATTATTATTTATTGCCCGACTCGCCCTTGCACCTAGCACCGCCAGAACCAATTGAACACAGCTTGACGCGGGATCATTAAAAGTTATGTTAAAAACTGCATGGCGTTATGATCACTTTATGCACTTAGATAAACCTTTATTGCTGGGCTTATTCAGCTTGTCGATGATTGGTTTAATCGTGTTGTACAGTGCGGGTGGGCAAAATATGGATGTGGTGCTTGGGCAAGCATCGCGGATGGCAATGGGCTTTAGCGTGATGTTTGCGATTGCCCAATTACACCCACACTATATTGCGCGTTGGGTTCCTTGGATATACACCGCTGGGTTGATTTTGTTAGTGCTGGTGTTGGTGATGGGCGATATTAGCAAAGGCTCGCAACGTTGGTTAAATTTGGGGCTGTTTCGGTTTCAGCCTTCGGAAATGATGAAATTAGCCGTACCGATGATGGTGACCTGGTTTCTTGCCAACCGTCCCTTGCCGCCCAGTCCCTTGCGTTTAATCATTGCGATTCTGATTGCCTTGATTCCCATGTTATTAATTGCCAAGCAGCCCGACTTAGGCACTGCCTTATTAGTGGGTTCTGCGGGGATGTTTGTGATTTTTTTCGCAGGGATTCCGTGGAAACTGATTTTCGGGGCAGGCGCATTATTAGCAGGGGCTGCGCCTGTGTTTTGGTATTTATTACATGATTATCAGCGCAAACGCATTTTAGTATTTTTAGACCCCGAATCTGAACCCTTGGGCGCAGGCTATCACATCGTGCAGTCTAAAATTGCAGTCGGTTCAGGTGGCTTTTATGGCAAAGGCTGGCTCAATGGCACACAATCGCATTTAGAGTTTTTACCTGAAAGCACCACTGACTTTATTTTCGCGGTGTTTAATGAAGAATTTGGAATGTTGGGGGTGTTGTTACTGCTCAGCATTTATGTTTTTATTTTAACGCGCGGCATGTATATTGCGATGCAGGCACAAGGCACTTTTGCGCGGCTGTTGTCGAGTAGTTTGGTGACCACGCTGTTTGTGTATATTTTTGTGAACATGGGCATGGTGATTGGTTTGTTGCCCGTGGTGGGTGTGCCTTTGCCTTTGATTAGTTATGGGGGTACATCTTTGGTGACCTTGATGGCGAACTTTGGTTTATTAATGGGTATTCATACGCATCGCCGCTTGTTGTCGAATTAGGGAATTAACTGCGCCACCCCCTATATTAAAACCAGCCCCTAAATCCCCTAAAGGGGACTTTATAAAGATAAAAAATATTTATGTTTAATCTTTAGCCCCCTTTAGGGGGTTGGGGGCTTCTTTAAAAATTGTCAAATCCCCAAATTTTCAATTTCAACCGACGTGAATCCGAATGATAAAAGCTTGCTTAAAAATTTGTCTGTGCTTAAGTTTACTGAGTGCAAATCTGACCCATGCCGCCGACACTGAAGTGATGGAAACCTTTGCTGATGAAATGGTGGCAAAACACGGTTTTAATCGAGCGCAATTGTTGAATTGGTTGGCCCAAGCCAAAGTGTTAAACACGGTGTTAAAACTGACCGCGCCTTCCACCAATAAAAAAGGCAAGCCGCGCGCCTGGTATTTGTATCGGAAAAACTTTGTTACCCAGACCCATATCAATGCAGGGGTCGAGTTTTGGCAAGAACATGCCGCGACTTTGCAACGCGCAGAACGCACTTATGGCGTGCCTGCCTCGATTATTCTCGCGATTTTGGGTGTAGAAACCATTTACGGGCGACAAATGGGCAATTTCCGCACGATGGACACGCTGGTGACCTTAGGCTTTTATCACCCCACGCGCTCGGAATATTTCCGCACCGAATTAGAACATTTCTTATTGCTGGCGCGTGATGCGGGTATCGACCCATTTAAAATTCGCGGCTCTTATGCAGGCGCGATGGGCATGTCGCAATTTATGCCCAGCAGTTATCGACAATTTGCCGTGGATTTTGACGGCGACGGCAAGATTAATTTATGGACAAATGCCGACGATGCGATTGGCAGCGTTGCCAATTATTTCCGTCAATATGGCTGGCAACCTGGCAAAACCATCATTGTGCCCACGGAAGTGCGTGCTGAAATGGCAGAAACTTTGGCGAATTTAGATATTAAACCTGAGCATAGTATTCAAGAATTGCGCGGCATGGGTGTATTATATTCAGGCAACGAACCTGACGAGATCTTAAGTAGTGTCGTCGAATTGGAATTTGAAACGGGCATGACTTATTGGCTCGCATTTCAAAACTTTTATGTGATTACCCGCTACAACCACAGCAAGCGTTATGCGATGTCGGTGTATGAATTGGCGCGGAAAATTTCTGAAAGCTATGCACAAAACAACTAAACCCCCTGTATGATTGCAGTGGCTAGCTGCCTTACTGCAATTTGTGCGGTTTTTCTTTTACTCTTCTCATTAATCACACCGACTAACTCCATGAAAATGTTATTCCGTTTTTGCTGTTTTTTATTGGTATTGCCTGTTTTCGCCACAGCGGCGGAAGTCAGTTTAACGCCCACCGTGCCCCCGATTGCGGCACGCGCCTATATCCTTCAAGATTTTCATAGCAAACGCATTTTGATGGAAAAAAATTCAGAGTTGCGCATTGAACCTGCTAGCCTGACCAAATTAATGACCGCTTATTTGACTTTTGAAGCCTTGCAATCGGGCAAATTAAAGCTGACCGACACAATTAAAATCAGCGAAAATGCGCATAAAATGAGCGGCTCGCGGATGTATTTAGAAAAAAATACTGATGTGCCCGTTGAATTGTTGGTAAAAGGCATGATCATTCAATCAGGGAATGATGCCAGTGTTGCGTTGGCAGAATTTTTGGGCGGTGGCAAAGAAGAAGTTTTTGTGGCGGCAATGAATGAAAAAGCCAAGACATTGGGGCTGAGCAATACGCATTATGTCAACAGCACGGGTTTACCCGACGCTCAACACTACAGCACCACCCAAGACTTGGCGCGTTTGGCACAATCCTTAATTGAACGTTTCCCAGAATATTATCATTGGTATTCTGAAAAAACTTTTAGTTATCATAACATTACCCAAACTAATCGTAATTTATTATTGTGGCGCGATCCGACTGTGGACGGCATGAAAACGGGTTATACCGAAAGTGCAGGCTATTGCTTAGTGTCTTCTGCCAAGCGCGACAACATGCGTTTAGTGTCGGTGGTGGTGGGCACGGAAAACCCCAAAGCCCGCGCTGCGGAAAGTCAAAAGATGTTGGATTATGGTTTCCGTTTCTTTGAAACTTTACCTTTGTACAAAGCCCAAGAAGCCTTGAAACAAGAAAAAGTCTGGCAAGGCACTGAAGGCGCAAACGTGGCTTTAGGTCTGGCACAACCGCTGTTTATCACAATTCCACGCGGGCAATATTCGCAATTGAACATTAATTTATTTGCGAACAAACGCATTACCGCACCTGTGAAAGTGGGTGATCCCCAAGGCAATTTAAAAATTACTCTAGGCAATCAGTTGATTGTAGAACGCCCCGTCATCGCCTTAAGCAGTGTTGAAGCAGGCAATTTATGGCGGTGGTTTGTCGATTACTTCCTACTAAAGTTTGAATAATGAGCACAGTCTATTTTAATGGCGAATTTATGCCTTTGGAGTCTGCCCGCGTTTCAGTATTGGATCGTGGCTTTGTGTTTGGCGATGGCGTTTATGAAGTCATTCCTGTGTATGCGGGATGCTTATTTCACGCCCAAGAACATTTACAACGGCTGGCTAACAGCCTTGCTTTGATTCGTTTACCCAATCCAATGACGCTTGAGGAATGGGAAGCTCTTTGTAAAGATTTAGTGGTGCGCCATAGCAAAGGCAACCAAATCATTTATATTCAAGTCACACGCGGTGCGCCTGAAAAACGTGAACATGTGTTTCCAAAAGATACCGCGCCCACGGTGTTTGTGATGACTTCGCCTTTGACACCGCCTACGAGCTATACGGGCGAAACTGCAATTACGCATCCCGATATTCGTTGGCAGCATTGTGATATTAAATCGATCAATTTGTTGGCGAATGTGTTAGCGCGTCAGGCTGCGGCTGAAGCGGGGGCTGCGGAGGCTTTGTTAATTCGCGAGGGGCACTTGATGGAAGGTTCTTCTAGCAATGTGTTCATTGTGGAAAACGACATGATTAAAACGCCGCCAAAAAGCAATTTAATTCTGCCTGGTATTACTCGTGATGTGTTGCTTGGGGTGTTGGCGGCGGCAAATATTCCCTTTCAAGAAACGGAATTAACGGAAGCCCAATTACGCACCGCTCAAGAAGTATGGATTGCAAGTTCGACCCGTGAATTGATGCCGATTACCAAAATTGACGGTATTGAAGTGGGCGATGGTCGCGTGGGGAAACATTGGCAAGGTGCCTGGGAATTGTATCAAGCACATAAACAAGCGGTTTGTCAGGCGTAATTATGGAAACTCCAGAAAATTTTGAAAGCGATGATTTAATAAAGTTTCCTTGCGATTTTCCGATTAAAATCATGGGACAGGCTTCCCCTGAATTTGAAGGCATTGTGATGGAAATTGTGCATCGCCATTGCCCCAATTTGGGCGAAGGCGCGGTGAAATTGCGCCCCAGCAGTGGCGGTAAATATGTATCTATCACCGTGACTTTTGTCGCGCAGAGCCGCGCCCAATTGGACGCGCTATATTGTGAATTAAGCGGACATGAAAAAGTTCATATGGTGTTGTGATTAGGGTTTGAACTTGATGAAAAAGACCTGCTTTGGAAACTTAGCGGGTCTTTTTTTGAACTAGAAGTTTAGCCTCCCCCTTTGAAAAAGGGGGAATGAGGGGGATTTAAGATCGTTGCAACTGTTGAGATTTTTAAATCCCCCCTGCCCCGGAGGGCTGCGTCAAAGAAGCTAAAGATTAGGTATAATATGCAGTTAAACATACATAATCCTTAACTAATTGATTATCCTGATAAGAGATGAACAGTTTAATCCCATACCTAAATACACTGAGTGACTCTCGTAAAGCCAAAGGTATTCGTCATCAGCAGACACCTACCCTCGTTATCA
>JAQTYU010000012.1 GCA_028688145.1 Thiotrichaceae bacterium
TAATGCCAACTGGGGTTGATATTGTTTAGCAAAACGGGCTTTGATATGAACATGCCCACATAGCATCCCCAGAAGTACAATAGCAAGGGTCGCAGTTTGAGAATGTCGCTTCCCTTTAGCATGTCGATTATCCGTGAGGGTTTCTAGGTGTTCTAATAGATTGCTCATGGGAGAGTCCTCTTTTTAGCTATTTTCCTCTTTCTAAGTTTATAACTTTTCCTAGTTTATTCTACTTTGGGACTCTACTCGGCAGGGGAGGGCTGCCTCAAAGAAGCTAAAGATTAGGTATAATATGCAGTTAAACATACATAATCCTTAACTAATTGATTATCCTGATAAGAGATGAATAGTTTAATCCCATATCTAAATACACTCAGTGACTCTCGTAAAGCCAAAGGTATTCGTCATCAACAGACACCTACCCTCATTATCATGATAATGAGCATGATGTGTGGTTATACAAGTTTCCATGCGATGGCGCGTTTTGCAAAGCACCACAAGACACTCTTAGCTATCAATAAAAAGCTCACGGTCGCCATATAAGTTACAGAGTGAAAGTGTGGACTGTCTCAGCTTTGGAAGGATGGGCAGGTTTACGTAGTTTGATTTTAGTCCATCGCGAAGGTTCACGTGGGAAAAAGCAGGTCAAGAGTGATAGCTATTACCTTAGCAGCGAGAAGGCGAGTGAGGGAATAATGAAGATGCGGGCAGGGGTTGAAAGCCTGATGGGTCTGATTAGCCAGTTCTCCCTCTTAAGCAAAGTGTTTGCATAAGAGGGAGTTACAATAATATCTACTTTAACAGCTTATTTAAAAACGTGATTTAAATCTTTGACGCAGCCCTCCCTCAGTCCCCCTTTTTCAAAGGGGGGAGGCTAAAGATTCAAGAAAGCCCCCAACCCTCTAAAGGGGACTTCAAACATAAATAATTGTTTAGTATTTAGCCCCCTTTAGAGGGTTGGGGGCTTCTTTAATTAAATCCCTACAACTTAAAAAAGCCCCGAATCTTCTCAATCAACGCCATTAATTCAGGATTGCTCGGGGTTTCATAGCCCAGAAAATAGGCATACATCAAAGGGTCAGACAAATCCAATAATTCCCGAAAAGTCGCCTGTTCGGTTTCGGGCGCGTGGGGATAATACTCTTCTAAATAGCGCGTCAGCATCACATCCAATTCTTTCATGCCGCGCCGACAATGCCATTTTAATCTTGAAAATTCACTCATTTATTTCAAATGTCCTGTTTATAAAGCCCGCGCCTGTAAAGCCGCCTGTAATTCACGCATGGCTTGCCCACGATGACTTAATTTATTTTTCAACTCCGAAGGCATTTGCGCCGCCGTGCATTGGTGTTCTGGAATTAAAAACAGCGGGTCATAGCCAAAACCATTGTCACCCTGTGGCGCAGTCAACACCCGCCCTTCCCAAATTCCATGACAAATCAACGGGGTGGGGTCGAGCGCGTGGCGTAAATACACAATCACGCAATGATAACGTGCGGTGCGTTCTGCCTCAGGAGTGGTCTGTAATTGCTGTAATAACAATTGGTTATTATCGAAATCTGTGGCATTTTCTCCCGCAAAACGTGCTGAATAAATCCCCGGTGCACCGTTTAAGGCATCAACTTCAATCCCAGAATCGTCCGCAATCGCAGGCAAACCCGTGATTTCTGCGGCATGACGCGCTTTAATCAACGCATTTTCCACAAAAGTTAAGCCCGTTTCAGGCACATTGCTCACATTTAATTGGGTTTGTGGAATAATTTCTGCGTCAAATTCTGCCAACAATTGCGCAAATTCACGCACTTTGCCCGCGTTGCCTGTGGCTAAGACGATTTTTTTCATGCTTGCACTCCATATTCCGCACGATAATTTTCAATCGCCGCCAAAATCGCCGCACTTTCAGGCTGTTCCGACAAATACGCACACAAATCATTCAAACTCACAATGCTAATCACAGGCACGCCATGCTGTTCGGTGATTTCTTGAATCGCAGAAAGTTGCGCTTGTCCACGTTCTTGGCGGTCTAACATGATGATAATGCCGACTAATTGCGCCTTGTTTGCCGCGATTAATTGCAGCGATTCGCGCACCGCCGTACCCGCCGTAATCACGTCATCGACTAATAAAATGCGTCCGTTTAAACCCGCGCCAACTAAATTGCCGCCTTCGCCATGATCTTTGGCTTCTTTGCGATTGAAACAATACGGCACATCGCGCTGATACTGTTCCGACAAAGCAATTGCCGCCGCCGTCGCCAGCGGAATGCCTTTGTACGCAGGACCAAATAAAGTATCGAATTCAATCCCAGCCTGCTGAATCGCGGCGGCATAATAACGCCCTAATTGCGCCAAAGCCTTGCCTGTTTTAAACGCGCCCGCATTGAAAAAATACGGACTTTTGCGCCCCGATTTCAGAGTAAATTCGCCAAATTGCAGCACCTTGTTGCTGATGACAAATTCTAAAAATTCGCGTTGATAGGCCTGCATTTATAACACCGCCCGAGGATAAGAACCTAAATGTTTAATCATTGACGCATAAGCATCGAGGGCTTGCATCGCATTTTGCACCGCTACATCTTCGATATGTCCTTCAATATCAATGAAAAATACATATTCCCACACCCCTTGGCGTGAAGGACGCGATTCGATGCGGGTCAAACTTAATTGATTATCGGCAAAGGCTTGTAATAAATGATGCAACGCGCCGGGTTTATTCGCGGTCGCCAATAATAAAGACGTTTTATCGCGTCCCGTGGGCGGCACAGTTTGATGTCCCAACACTGCCCAGCGCGTGGTATTGTTGACGCTGTCCTCAATCCGACTGGCGAGCATGGGTAAACTGTATAATTCTGCCGCCATCGAGCCAGCAATTGCCGCAGTTTCAGGTTCTTGGCTGGCACGCCGTGCGGCTTCTGCATTACTGGAAACGGCAATACGTTCTACACCGGGCAAATTGGTATCCAGCCACAAGCGACATTGCGCTAAAGATTGTTGGTGCGAATAAATGCGCTGCACCCCGTTTAAGCTCGGCGCGTGCGATAATAAGTATTGGTGAATCGGTAAGGTCACTTCGCCACAGATTTTTAAATTGGTGTTCAGGAAACAATCAAGGGTTTGATTTACGCCGCCCTCGGTCGAATTTTCCACAGGCACTACGCCATGATTCACGCTCTTCGCTTCAACTTCACGAAACACTTCGTCAATGGTTTGCACAGGCAGTGCGTGCACTTTGTGCCCGAACTGTTTCAAAGCGGCGGCTTGAGAAAACGTGCCTTCAGGCCCTAAATAGGCCACGGTCAGCGGTTTTTGAATCGCAAGGCAGGCAGACATGATTTCACGGAATAAGCACACCATGGTTTCATTCGACAAAGGGCTTTGATTGCGAGCAACCACCTTGTGTAGAATTTCCGCTTCGCGCTCGGGGCGATAAAAATTAGGATTTGCTTCTTCCGCATATTTGGCGCGAGCAACGTCTTCCGCTAAATGCGCACGTTGGGTAATCAGGGCTTGAATTTGTGCATCGATTTCATCGATTTGGGCACGAATTGCAGGTAAATTGAGTGTTGACATATCGGGATGATGATTAAGTGTAAGTGAGCAAAGAGAAGGGTATTTTATCGCAAGCTTCGCTGAAAACGAAACAAATATGCCTTTAAATCCGTGAAATAGGTTAAATCCAAATATTAAACCTTCACCGCGCCCTCGAACTTCTGAAAAGGGCTAAACATGAAAAGACTATTTGTCTTTGAAGTCTCCTTCGGGGATTTTTTTAAGTCTTAAATTTCCCTCACGCCCTCTTCTTCAAAGAGGACGCTTAAAACCTTAAACCGCAAAAATACTACCATGCCGACAGGAAAAATGCCCAAATTCAAGCCTGCCGCCTAACAAGGCAGCTCGATAATTATTGCACTATATTGATGCAATAACTGAATATAACTCTAAACGCTGTAGACTATTTGTCAAAAATAGACGATAAAATACAAGTGATTAGTGTTAATTTTTATTAGGCATAAATATTGCCTAGCCTGTCATTACGCCACCCAATGGACTAGGGCATGATTCCAGCAGCTACCGCACAATACCTGATTGAATATTTAAGCACCGCAATTTTATGGCTTGATAAAGACTTGCATCTGCAATCCATGAATCCTGCGGCAGAAAATCTTTTAGAACTCAGTGCTAAACAAGCCTATGGTCTCAAAATTGACGAATTATTTCCGCACAGCGGTTTAAACAATAAAGTCCTCCGCAAAATGTTGAAAAAGCGGTGCTCCATGATTGAGCGCGGAATGCCGTTGCACCTGCACAGTGCACGTTCGATTTTAGTGGATTGCTGCATCACGCCCTTGCAAGATGAAATCTACGGCAACAGTTTATTAGTTGAACTCACCCAAGTTGACCAACACCTGCGCATCACCCGCGAAGAAAATCTACTCCTACAACAACAAGCCACCCGTAACATGGTGCGCGGGCTTGCCCATGAAATAAAAAATCCTTTGGGCGGATTGCGCGGCGCGGCACAATTGCTGGAACGTGAATTACCGAATCCTGATTTACGCGAATACACCCATATTATTATTGGGGAAGCGGATCGGCTGCAAAATCTGGTGAACAGAATTTTATTGCCCAACACTTTGTTGCACAAAGGCATGATTAATATTCACCAAATTTTAATGCGGGTGCGTCAATTAATTCTGTCGGAAGCAGGCGAAGGCATCAAAATTATTACCGATTTTGACCCCAGCATTCCCGAAATTTACGCTGATGCCGATCAGATGATTCAAGCCGCGCTGAATATTATCCGTAATGCCGTGCAAGCCATGCAAAATTACGGCACGATTGAACTGCGCACCCGCGTGCAACGTCAAATGAATCTTGGCAGCAAACGCCATAAATTGGTGATCCGCATTGATGTCACCGACAATGGCCCTGGCATTCCTGCCAACATGATCGATCAAGTATTTTATCCGCTGGTGACAGGACGCGCCGAGGGCACAGGCTTAGGCTTATCCATTGCCCAATCGCTGATTAATCAACACGGCGGTTTAATTGAATGCAGCAGCCAACCCGGTGAAACCATGTTTACAATTTGGCTGCCTGTGGAGCATAAAGATGAAAAACTGTGAACAAGCTTGGGTGATTGACGATGATAAATCAATCCGCTGGGTGCTGGAAAAAGCCCTGACTCAAGCAGGCATTCAAGTCAGTTGTTTTGACAGCGCAAATAGCATTCTTGCCAAACTCAACCAAATGACCCCAAAAGTTATCGTCACTGATATTCGGATGCCGGGCATGGACGGCTTAGGTTTGTTGGAAAAGCTGCAACAATTTCACCCACAAATTCCCGTAATCATCATGACTGCCTATTCTGATTTAGAAAGTGCAGTGTCTGCTTATCAAGGCGGCGCGTTTGAATATTTGCCCAAGCCGTTTGACGTAGATGATGCGGTGGATTTGGTGCGGCGCGCGATGCAACGCAGTCAAGAAAGTGCTGAGCCTGCGGAAGCTTATGTGCAAACCAGCGAAATTATTGGTTCAGCTCCTGCGATGCAAGAAGTGTTTCGTGCTATTGGACGCTTGTCGCGTTCTAATATCACCGTATTAATCACGGGCGAGTCGGGCACGGGTAAAGAATTAGTCGCGCACGCTTTGCACCGCCACAGTTTGCGGGCAGGACATCCGTTTATCGCGTTGAATACGGCTGCAATTCCTAAAGAATTATTAGAATCGGAATTATTTGGACATGAACGCGGTGCATTTACTGGCGCATTGACCCAACGTCGTGGACGTTTTGAACAAGCGGATCGTGGCACTTTATTTTTAGATGAAATTGGCGACATGCCCGCCGAGCTGCAAACCCGTTTATTGCGGGTGTTGGCTGATGGCACGTTTTTCCGTGTCGGGGGACATACACCGCTCAAAGTCGATGTGCGAATTGTTGCCGCCACCCATCAAAATTTAGAACAGCGCGTGCAACAAGGCAGTTTTCGTGAAGATTTGTATCACCGTTTAAATGTGATTCGGATTCATTTGCCGCCCTTGCGTAAACGGGTCGAAGATATTCCCGCGCTAACCCGCCATTTTTTAGTGTCAGCGGCGCAAGAATTGGGGGTAGAACCCAAAAGTTTACATCCTGACACTGAACGTTATTTAATGCAGTTGGAATGGGCGGGCAATGTGCGCCAGTTGGAAAATACTTGTCGCTGGTTGACGGTGATGGCGGCGGGGCAAGAAATTTTATTGGAAGATTTGCCGCCCGAATTGCGCGCCCAAAATGCAAATACAGGTGAAGTCTCTGCCAATTGGGAGCAGAGTTTGCGGCAATGGGCGGAACAACGTTTTAATGCGGGCGCAGAGGCGTTATTAGATGAAGCTTTGCCGCGTTTTGAAATGATTATGATTGATGCTGCGCTGAAACAAAGCGGTGGACATCGTCAAGATGCGGCTAAATTGTTGGGCTGGGGTCGAAATACTTTAACTCGGAAAATTAAAGAGTTGGGAATGAGTGAGGGTGAAGAATAGTTGAAAATCCCTTCTGACTACTTTCTGAAAAGAAACAGGAGAATTTTTACAAAACTTCTGAAGATTCCCTCTGAATGGCTCGAGTGGAATATGTATCCAGATGAGCTGTTTCGGGTTCAGTTTGCTGATTATAAAGCAACACCTGAAATATCCCGTCAACAGATTATTTATAAAGCGTTTTGCTGGTGGGCACAGCAAGATGTAACGACCGATAGGGTGGACAAGCTACTCAGGTTGATAATTTATTCTAATTTAGACGATGACACAGTCACTTTAATCACAAAAGAGCTGACTCAACGCTTTTTTGATTTCAGTATCAGTAAGGAAGCATTTGCCAAATTATTGGACTATCCTGATGAGTGGTTGTCGTGGGGGATGTATCCTGATGAATTGTTTCAATTGCAATTAGGATATTATGAATTAGGTTCTGAAAGGTCATCTGAACACTATCGTTACAGTGCATTTTATTGGTGGTTACACCAAAGTTTAACGCCTGAAATTACAGAAAAATACCGAAAACTAACACAGCTCGATCCTGATGCGCTAATGGGAGAGGCAGCGCGGCAGGATTTAGTTAGAAAAGAGCTGACTCAACGCTTTTTTGATTTCAGTATCAGTAAGGAAGCGTTTGCCAAATTAATGAACTATCCTGACGAATGGTTGTCGTGGGGGATGTATCCTGATGAATTATTTCAGTTACAATTAGGATATTACGAATTAGGTTCTGAAAGCTCATCTGAATCTTATCGTTACCGTGCATTTTATTGGTGGTTACACCAAATCTTAACGCCTAAAATTATAGAAAAATACCAAAAACTAACACAGCTCGACCCTGATGCGCTAATGGGAAAGTCAGCACGGCAGAATTTGGAAAAATTTCTTGAAAAGAATCGTTAGTTAGTATGCTAGCCCGTATGTAGCGCAGCGGAATGCAGGCTGTTTTAGAAAAACAAAAAACCTCAAGTTTTTCACACTTGAGGTTTTTTATTTGCCGCACAGGCTAAAAATCTAGCGTTTTTCTGCGGTGTCTTCGATAGTTTTACCCGCAGATTTAATGTCTTTACCCACACCAGCCACTGTGCCACAGCCTACTAAACTCATAAAACTCAGGCTCAAACCTGCAATCAGGATTACTTTAGCGAATTGTTTCATTTTGAGAGACCTATTGATGCCGAAAATTTATAAAAACATAAATTATTGTGCCGTATTTTAGCGGGTAAATCAAGAAACCCCTAAGGACAATTATTAGCGATACCTCAAAAATAATAAAGCCCTGACAAATTGCTGTCAGGGCTTTATTGAAATCTCAAAACGTATGACTTACTTCTTAGCTTCAGGCGCGTCTTTAGCGGCTTCCACTTGTAATAAAATCTTCACTTCGTCGCCCACCGCAGGCGCGTATTTGGTCACGCCAAATTCGGTGCGCTTAATCGTGGTGGTGGCCGTTGCGCCACACACATCTTTCTTAAAAATCGGGTGTGTTGCACATTTGAAATGGGTCACGGTCAAAGTCACGGGCTTGGTCACGCCGTGCAGGGTTAATTCGCCTTCGATGCTGCTCAGATTGTCGCCTTCAAAATCAAACTTGCTGGATTTGAAAGTCATTTTGGGGAATTTCTTCACGTCTAAGAAATCTTCGCCGCGTAAATGTTCTTCCAACTTGGCAAAACCCGTGTCGATAGAAGCGGTGTCGATACTCACTTCAACGCTGCCCGTTTTTTCAGCCACATCAAGGCTTAATTTGCCCGTGGTGGTGTTAAAACGACCGCGATGGGTAGAATAACCAAAGTGGTCAATTTCAAAGTTCGCGAAAGTATGCGTGGGGTCGATGGTGTAGCTGTCAGTTGCGGCAACAGCGGGTAAAGAAATCACAGAAGCTAACACGGCGGAAAATAATGCTTTTTTCATGAGAAATACTCCAAGTAAGTTATTCAGAAACAACGAGTTTAAAACGGATTTGTACTTCATCGGCAACGGTGTCGGTGTCAGACCACGCGCCTTCCCCAATATTGAACTGCAAACGCTTCAGGGGGAAACTGCCTTCAAGCACGCCCGTTTTTCCCGTGATTTTCAGGGTAAACGGCGCGGTCACAGGATTAGTTTTGCCTTTAATGCTCATCTCGCCTGCGACTTCAAAACGATCACTGCCTAAACTTTTGACCGACTTCGCCACAAATTTCGCGGTGGGAAAAGCCTGCACATTAAACCAGCCCTTGCTTTTAACTTCGTCATTGGCTTCATTGCTGCCCGCATCAATACTGCTTAATACAATATTCAATTCTGCGCTGGCTGCCTCAACTTTGGCAGGGTCAAAATTCAGTTTTGCGCTGAATTCTTTAAATTTCCCTTCCACAGGCACATTCATCTGTTTAGAAACAAAGCTGAGTTGACTTTGTTCTAACAGCACTTTATTGAAAGTCACGGCTTGGGTGGACAGGCTCACGCCGATTAAACTGCAGGCTAATAAACTTTGTTGCCAGATTTTCATTTCGATTTCCCTCGACCTAACCACGGCAGCATTTGAGCCATCACATTGTCTTTCAGCACGAAATGATGTTTTAATGCCGCGCCAACATGTAAGCCCACCAAGGCTAATAAGCTCATATTCAGTAAAAAATGCACTTGTTTGAGCATGGCTGCTAATTCTTTGTTTTTTGCCAATAAATCAGGCAAAGGAATCAAGCCCAAAAACACCACGGGAAAACCTGCGGCAGAACTCATTAACCAACCTGACAGCGGAATGCTAAACATTAACACATACAAAGCGACATGCACGGCGTGCGCAATTTGCTTTTCCCAATTATCCATAGTGTCTGGCAAGGCGGGCGCGGGATGGGTTAAACGCCACACTAAACGCAGACTCGCCAGCAAGAAAATTGTCACCCCTAACCATTTGTGCCATGAAAATAATTTCAGTTTGAAAGGGGAAAGTGACAAATTCGTCATGTAAAACCCCAGAGCAATTGCGATTAACATCCCCAGCGCAATGACCCAATGTAAGGCAATCGCGGTGCGTGTATAGCTTTGTGACATGTAATTTCCTCTTAAGCCAAGGCAGGATAATCGGTATAACCGACCGCTGTGCCGCCGTAAAACGTGGCTTGATTCCACGCATTTAAGGGCGCGTTGCGGGCAAAACGGATGGGTAAATCAGGATTGGCAATGAACGCTTTTCCGAACGCAATTGCATCTGCAATCTCGGCTTGAATCGCCTGATTTGCAGTTTCTTGGGTGTAGCCGCCATTGCTGACTAAAGTTCCACGGTAAAACGGGCGGAAATGTGGCGCAACTTTTTGCACCATTTGGGGCTTGTCGGTGACGGGGTCGAGTGGTTCGACCAGTTCCAAAAACGCCAAAGGATAATCATTTAATCGGCTGATCACATATTCAAAAATGCTTACGGGATCAGTGTCTACGCTATCAAAACCACGTATCCCACTAGGGGAAAGTCGCACGGCAACTTTATCTGCGCCCCAAACACTTAACAAAGCATCCAACACTTCAAACAGGAAACGCGCCCGATTTTCTAATGAGCCGCCGTATTCATCCGTGCGTTGATTGCTGGATTCATGTAAAAACTGATCGACTAAATAGCCATTTGCGCCATGTAATTGTACCCCGTCAAAACCCGCAAGCTGTGCATTTTTGGCGGCTTGCCGATAATCTTCGATAATCGCTTTAATTTCAGCAATTGTTAAAGCGCGGGGCAATTCTGGGCGAACGATGCCTTGATCAGTGAAACAGTTGCCGCTTTCTGCCCGAATTGCGGAAGGCGCGACGGGAGCTGCGCCATTGTGAAAATAGCTGTGTGAAATCCGCCCACAATGCCACAGTTGGATAAAAATTCTGCCGTCCTTGGCGTGGACTGCGTCCGTCACTTGTTTCCAGCCTGCAATTTGTGCAGCACTGTGAATGCCGGGCGTGAACGCGTAGCCGCGTGCTTGTTCAGAAATCTGTGAGCCTTCGGTGATGATAATTCCTGCACCTGCGCGTTGTGCGTAATATTCGGCATGCAATGCGGTGGGTGCGCTGTCAGGATTATTTGCCCGACTCCGCGTCAAGGGTGACATCAACATCCGATTAGGTAACTGATATGCCCCAATTTTGATTGGCGTTAATAAAGCCTGTGATTCCATAACATAGCATCCTTATAACTTGGAGATATAAATTAAATCTAATTAGGACAGTCCTAATTCAAACTATTATGACGAAAAAAAAACCAATTTCAAGGCTGGGGAAATAAATTCCTAATTTTAGCGAGTGCTTGTACAGCCTCACGCCGTTCACTTTCAGTTAATTTTTCAAACTGTGTTTTTAAGTGCAAAATATGCGCGGGAAAAACTTCTTCAAACAGTTCTTCGCCTTTGGGCGTGAGCGCAATTTGTGAAGTGCGGCGGTCTTCTGTACCTGCAATCCGGGTAATTAAGCCTTTTTCTACCAAACGGTCTAAAATACCCGTCAGTGTGCCCTTTGTGATTAACGTCTTTTCGCCGAGTTCTTTACAGGTCATGCCTTGCGTATTGCCGAGGGTGGTTAATACGTCAAATTGTGGCGTAGTTAAACCCAAACTGCGAATATGTGCATTACCATAAGCGGTAAAGGTTTGATAGGTATAAACCAGTTCTCTCACCAGATTTAGGAAACACTCTTGGGCGGCTTGTTTAGAAGTATACATGACAGTGTGCTTAATAATAGTTTTAATTAGTATAGTTCTTATTAGAACTAAATACAAGCTTACGTGCATTTTTTTTACATCTATGCTTTAATGTAAGATAAAAATGACGGGAAGTATTTTTTTGACGCTTAGTAAAGATTATGACAACGATAAAAACACTCACACGTAAACAACGTGAATTATTGCAACGCGAAGATTTAATTTTAGATACGGCGCGGAATCTGCTCTATACCTATGGTTATCTGGGATTAACCATGGATAAAATTGCGGAGTCGATGGAGTATTCCAAAGGCACGATTTATCAGCACTTTAGCTGCAAAGAAGAGGTTTTAACTAATCTTTGTATTCGCTCTCTCTCTTTATTGCAAGAACTAATTACCCGTGCCGCGCAATTTGATGGTTGCTCACGAGAACGCATTACGGCGGTGATGGTTGCCTATAGCCTATTTGTATTTTTATACCCTACTGATTTTGACACTTTGCAAATGATTAAAACTTGCTCGATACGCGACAAGATATCGCCTGAGAGCCAACAAGCTTTATTAAAAACTGAGATTCAAGTACACCGCACAATTGTTGAAATTGTGTTGGATGCAATGGCGCAGGGTGATTTGAATTTACGTTCTGATATTTTGCCCGAGGAAGTGGTGTTTAATTTGTGGGCAACGGCGTATGGCACTTTGCTGATTTTGACGAAAGATGTGCCGCTGATTCAGATGGGGATTCCTGAACCGTATAGTATGTTACGGCGCATGGCAAATCACTTTCTGGACAGTTTACACTGGCAACCGCTTTCAGGAAAAATCGATGGTGAAGTGTTATATCAACGTCTGTTAGAAAATTTGTTCGCGCCTGAAGTGGCACAATTGTCGCCTGAAGTGAAACAACGCTTTTTGAGTATTTTTGGGTAGAAGTTCGTAGGGTGCATAAGGCGTAGCCGCCATGCACCTAGATATGGTAGCTCATCAAAATAGGATTTCGAGCTGTTTTTAATTTGTTAAGGTGTATGGCGCGATGCTTATACACCCTACAAACTTAAATCGTATAATCCACAATCACAGGCGCGTGATCTGAAAAACGCTCCGCCCGGTAAATTTCTACGCGCTCCACCAAATCCCGCAATGCAGGCGAAATGACTTGATAATCAATACGCCAACCGACATTTTTCGCCCATGCCTGCCCCCGATTTGACCACCACGAATATTCCCCTTCCAATTGATTTAACACCCGAAACGCATCCACAAAACCCACTTCGCCAAATAATTGTTCCATCCATGCGCGTTCTTCAGGCAAAAAACCTGAGAATTTTTGGTTAGTACGCCAATTTTTTAAATCAATGGGACGGTGGGCAATATTCCAGTCACCGCTAATAACCAGCTTTGGCGTGTCTTGCAAACGCTGCTGCAAATACGGCAAGAATTTATCCATGAATTCAAATTTTTTAATCTGCCGATCAGGGCTAGAACTGCCCGAGTGCATATACAACGAAACCAGATGCAAATCGCCCAAGCGCACTTCTAAATATCGCCCTTCTTGGTCGATTTCTTCCCAGCCAATGCCTTCAATGATTTCGTCAGGCTGTTGGCGGCTATACACCGCAACGCCGCTATAACCGCGCTTTTGCGCACTGTGATAATAGCAATGATAGCCTGCGGGATGAAACAGCGCGTCACTGAGTTGTTCAGGTTGCGCCTTGGTTTCTTGCAAACACACCACATCAGGCTGTTGCTGCTCTAGCCAAGTAAAAAAGCCTTTCTTTGCCGCAGCACGAATACCATTCACATTACAAGTGATTACACGCATAGTTTGAAATTTTTCTGGAATTTTAAGAGAGGAATTGAACCGCGATTCAGTGAAATCAATCGCGGTTCAAACGTTGAAAGCGGATTAATTACGATTCTTTCGGCGTTACTTCGATTTCAATTTCAACGGGGTTTTCTTCACGCGGCACAACAACTTCGGGCTGGCGTAAATTGGGCACGGGTGAAGGTTGTTGAGGTTCTTCATCGTGATCCAGATAATTATTCAACATAATATCATGGTCATTTAGCAAGGCTGTAATCGCACTCATCCGACGCTTAAAGCGATTTAACATACCTGTATTATCGGCTTTGGGATTGATGATTTCAGGAACCATAATCAATACCAGTTCTGTGCGTGAATTGCTTTTATCTGTAGTGCCAAATAAAGTTCTCCCTATTATAGGAATATCTTTCAGACCAGGAAGACCTTGTGTACTATCACTGCCACGGGTTTCAATCAAACCGCCAATAACGATAGCATCCCCATTTTTGACTACCACTGCGGTTTGTACTTTACGTTGATTGAAAGATTGCAAGTCCTGAGTAGTCCGCTTGCCCCCCAAGGATGAAACTTCTTGATAAATTTTAAGATTTACAATGCCTTCATCATTGATACGCGGAGTCACTTTTAAGGTAATACCCGTGTCTTTGTATTGTACACTGTTGGATATTTGAGAGGTCACGGTTGAAGAGTTCAACTGCGTAATCATCGGTTCACTCGTACCGACGTTGATCGTCGCTTCCTCATTATTACGCACCAAAATCGAAGGACGTGATAATAAACTCACTTCACTTTCAGCTGCGAGGGTGTTCAGAATAGCGGTCAAGCGTCCGCCCACCTGATTGATCACAAGACCTGACAGTGAGCTTATGCCGCTGCTGGTAGTCGCTGTGCTTGTAGTTGTGGTCCCCCCTGGTGGAGTGTTAGTGGTACTGCTACTACTCGAGCTGCTTGAACCTGGCGAGATTACACTTGCGTTAGGAATCTTAAAGTTTGTACCCACGTAGCTACCATTACTGGTTGAACCGAATAATGCCCGCCAGTTAATCCCGAATTGACTGCTCTTGTCTAAACTAACTTCAGCAATCACCACATTGATCATCACTTCTTTTGGCACTTGGTCCAAACCGTGAATCGTGCCCAATAATTGACGATAATCACGAGGTTTGGCACGGATAATTAAACTATTCGTCGCTTCATCAGCCACGATATTCACTTTCAAATCCGCAGAAACCGTGCCTTCTTCACCTGGGCCAGGCGTTTTTCCAGGAACTGGGACGGTGATCGGCGGTTGATTGGGGTCTGCTGAAGGGATTTGTGCGGTTTGCTGCTGATTTTTCAAACGCCGTTCTTTTTCTTCAGCCGCTTTCTTGTCTTCAATCTTGAAAACATCCGTCAAAGTCGTGGCTAATTTCTTGGCTTCCAAATTTTTTACATTGTAAATAAAGACTTGTTCGCCACCTTCTTCGCTGCGCTCGTCTAAAACATCAATCCATGTGGTCACTTCATTAAAGCTACCATTGGGCGGCGCGATAGCGAGAATGGCGTTAATCCGTTCCAAAGCGATGAATTGATAAACCGGGGTTGCGCCTGCCACACCCTTCAGAATTTTATCCAATTCGACTTGGACTTCTGCGGCTTTGCTGTTGGCTAGACGGTATAAACGCATTCCACGGTGCAAGAACGGATCGGAGTCCATCACTGACAATAATTTATTGACGCGGTTGATGCGGTCAGGGCTGGCAATCACCCCGATTAAATTCAAATTCGAGAGGCTTAAAATGCGCCCTTGCGGCTCAATTAAAGGTTTGAGCACGGTCAAAGCGGCTTCAACAGAAATATAACGCAAGGGGGTGATTTGCATCACATCAGACGCATTTAAGGTTCTCAGCGAGCCAGACATACCAATATTGGCGGGTAAAGAAGGGCCACTCTTTTTGAAGTGATAAACCGCGCCTTTCTTTTCCATCGAAACCCCTGTGTCAGTCAACAGGAGTTGTAATAAAGGCCAGAGGTCTTCACGTTTCAAAGGCTTATCAGGCGGGGTGCGTAAAGTGACTTTATCGCCAATCGCGGGATCAATCACCACACTCAAACCCAGCGCGTCGGCAATGGTTTCAATCAATTGGCGCAGATCAACTTGCTCAAAGTTAAGTTCTAGAGGGGTGTCGCTTTTGACGCTAAATTCAGCAGGAGGTCTCTCCGAAGAGGATGCCATATTAGGTAAACTGCCCACCCGATTCACTTGTTTGAGTGGCAAGGATCGCGGTTTGACAACGGGCGTTTTAGGAGCTGCCGTGTTAGCTTGGGTAGTCGCTGTGCTGTGTTTTTGCACTTCACCCAGTGCCATTTCTGCGGCACTCATCGGAGGCTTTTTTGCAGCAGGGGGGGCACAGGCAACTACGACACTGCTACACAACAATGCGAGACTCAGTCGTTTCGAAACAGCCAAGGGTGTATCCTTTTATCAAGTAGTGACTCATTCAAGAGTCTAAAATTGAGTTATTGCTTATCTTAATTTACGCACTTTAATAGATTCATCGGTAGATTTTCTATGCGCTCCTGCACTAAAAACTTAATCGATTGAATCTATAAGAGAATTATTTTGAACCGCGCAAAGACTAAGCTAAATGAATAATGATCGCTCATTATAGCAAAATATTAACGATTGATTTGAATCATGTATTCATAAAATAAAACTATGCCCCTAATCCCTTAAAGGGAGCTTTTAAAGATTAAAAAGAAGTTCCTAAATCCCCTGAAGGAGACTTAAAAGATTATTTTATCTTTAGCTTCTTTTAGGGAATTGGGGGCTTGTTTTGAACTTGATTCATCCCAAATCCTTTTCACCCCCGAGTTCCCCATGAATTTCCTAAAATTGAAAATTCCAGCCCTACAAACTGATGCCATGCAGCACAGCGAGCCTTATCTTGCCAAAGCCGCCACTCAAAAAGCATTGGGTTATCCCGAACAATTGGTTGAAAATTGGCAAACAGTGGCAGTGTCGAAAATGGGAGAATTATTAGCGCAAACCCCACACTTACAAGCGTATTTAGATAATTGCGTACACTGCAGCGCGTGTTCAGATAAATGTCATTATTTTCTCGGCACGGGCGACCCGAAAAATATGCCTGTCGCCCGCCAAGATTTATTCCGACAAGTGTATCGGCGTTATTTCACCTTCGCAGGAAAATATTTTCCGCGTCTTGTTGGGGCGAAAGATTTTGATGAAAAAGTACTCAATGATTGGTATCGCTATTTTCATCAATGCTCGCAATGCCGCCGCTGCGCGGTGTTTTGTCCCTTTGGCATTGACACCGCCGATATTGCGATGGCGGCGCGCGAGATTTTAAACAGCATTGGCAAAGGGCAACGTTATACACAAGAAATTATCGTCAAAGTGGAAAGTGTCGGCAATAATCTCGGCATGTCTAAACCCGCGCTACAACATATTTTGCAGAATTTAGAAGAAGATTTATTCGAGAACACAGGCTGCAAGATTCGTTTGCCGCTGGATGAATACGGCGCGGAAGTGCTGTTCATTCCGCCCTCAGCCGACTTTTTTGCCGAGCCGCATGTGGATGGATTTCTCGGTTATGCCAAAGTTTTTTATCAAGCAGGGCTTTCATGGACTTTATGCTCTGACGCGACGGAGGCGGGCAATTTCGCACTGTTTTCAGGCAGTGAAACTCATTTGCAACAAATTGCAGCACGCATTCATGATGCCGCCGCCACTTTAGGCGTAAAACGCATTGTGTTTGGGGAATGTGGTCATGCGTGGCGGGTGGCGCATAATTTATTACCGCCGCTATTGAAAAACTTAACCCTGAACCGTAATTATCCCGTGCCCCAGCATATTTGTGAATTAAGTTATGATTTATTGCAACGTGGCGCATTGCGTATAGATAAAGCTAAAAATGCAGAAAAACGGGTGAGTTTTCACGACTCTTGCAACATCGCACGCGCTTCACAAATGGGTAATATTAGTGGGGGACAATTCAAAATACCACGGGCTTTATTAACGGCTTGCTGCGAACAATTCCATGAAATGCCAAGAAATACGACTCATGAAAGCACGTTCTGTTGTGGCGGCGGGGGTGGTTTATTAACGGATGAATTAATGCCGTTACGAATTAAAGGCGCATTGCCGCGAATACAGGCGTTTCAAGCGGTGATTGCTACACAACAAGTCACTCATTTAGCAACAATTTGTGCGATTTGTAAAACCCAACTTTCACAGGTTTTTCCAAATTATAGATTAGAACGTGCACAAATAATCAGTTTACATCAATTAATCGGGGATGCTTTGGTACTTAAATGATTAAAAATTCTTATTTGTTATATTTTTTACTATTATTAATAATTTCTAATAGTTTTGCTGCCTTAATGCAACCAGAACTACCGCCCGCTCGCGCCCAATTTTCACCTCAACAAGCTTGCTTATTACCGCTTGCGCAGATGCGCCGCGAACATGGGGATTTATTAAAACGCTCGCATCATCTGGCAGCGGTTGAACACCGTGCGCCTGCGTATTATCTTGAACAATGTCTTGATTGTCATGTTATTCCAAACCCACAGGGCAAATTGCCTGTTGTTGATTCGAGCACACATTTTTGTCAAAGTTGTCATGTTTTTGTGGGGACAAAAATCGCCTGTTTTAGTTGCCATTCGGCACAGTAGTTTTTAAAAATAAATACGTTTTAGTATGTATCAATTAAATTCCCATTTTTATAAAGTGGTTAAGGTGCTATTGAATTCAAATAAACTGTTTTTTAATGAAGTGTTTCAAGTAGATAAGCTAAAAACAATTCCTGAGTTTATTGATAATTTCACATAAATTACGTATTTAATCTATATATCACATGTTTTTTATAGAAAATTTTTTATTAAAATAATGATAACTGTCTATAATTAAATACAATTAGCTTTTATCCTGCATGATATTTACTCAGTATAATATCCCAGCTTTAGAATTGGCATATAACCTGCTGGGATAACTGTGTCATAATTGTCTGTTCTAAGTATCCCCTTCTATTCTAGGAAAATATTCCTTTCTTATGATTTAAGCATGGCGTAGTAAAAATGATTGTCATTAATACGAAATTTAGATTTTGCTGAGGACAAGCCCGTAATGTGTCACGCGCTGTATATTGAAGATGATTTCATCACCGCTTTATTGATCCAAGAATGGCTATCTAGTGAAGGACATACCGTTGATTGGGTAACTTCGGCAGATGAAGGCAAACGACGTTTAAAAGAAACCCATTACGATATTGTTTTGGTCGATTATTTGCTGCCAGAAACCACAGGCTTAGCATTAATTCAAGAATTGGGCGGCGCGAATTTTTATTTACCCGTGATTATGTTGACGGGGGCGGGCGATGAAAAAGTTGCCGTTGAAGCGATGAAATCGGGAATTACTGATTATATTTTAAAATCTCAACTGACTAAAAATCCTAAATTATTAATCACTGCCATTACCGCTGCTTTAGAACATCATCAAAATTTGCAAGCGCAGCAGCAAGCAGATATTGCCTTGCGCCAAAGTGAAGAGTTATATCACCAATTATTTGAATGCAGCAAAGCGGTGAAATTATTAGTCGATCCCCTCGATGGTAAAATTATTGATGTCAACACTGCGGCTCAAAACTATTACGGCTACTCGAAACTGCGCTTACGCAATATGTTTATTTGGGAAATTAATATGCTTTCCCAAGACGAAGTACAAGCCGAAATGCAGCTTGCGCAAGAGGAAAAGCGCAGTTATTTCAGATTTAGACATCGGCTTGCCTCAGGAGAAGTGCGTCACGTCGAGGTGCATTCAGGGCCTTTCACTGCCAGCCATCGGGTGTTGCTCTATTCTATCGTGCATGACGTAACAGATCGTATTAAAGCAGAACAGGCTCTCATTGAAAGTGAAAAACGTTTTCGTTTGATGGCAGATTCTGCGCCCATGTTTATTTGGATGTCGGACATGGAGGGGGGCTATGTTTATTTGAATAAAGTGCGCTTGGCGTTTACGGGCAAAACCTTGGCGGAAGAATGTAATGACGGCTGGACGAAAAATATCCATGCTGGGGATTATCAAAACGTAGTCACTACTTATCAGCAAGCGTTCGCAAAGCGTGAAGCGTTTCGTATGGAATACCGCATGTTGCGCCACGAAGATCAAATGTATCGCTGGTTGCTCGACATCGGTGTGCCTCGTTTCAATGATATGGCGGAGTTTGCAGGTTATATCGGAACTTGTGTAGACATCACCGAACGCAAACAGATGGAAAATCAACTGCAACAGCTTCTAGATCAACAACACGTTATTCTCAATAATATTCCCATGGGAATTGTTTTTCTTGATGAAAAACGGCGGTTCATTCGTGTTAATCAAAAAATGGAAGAAGTTTTTGGTTATAGTGAACAAGAATTATTAGGCGAGTCTACCACTAAGATTTATGCTGATCTGAAAACTTGGGAATTCATTGGCGAAACTGCCTATCCCATATTGCAGCAAGGCGAAACCTATCACACAGAACAGCTCATGCGCCGTAAAGATGGTTCAAGCTTTTGGTGTCGTTTATTAGGGCGTGCTGTCAATCCAAAAAATATGCGCCAAGGCGCGCTTTGGAATATCGAAGACACCACGGCTAAACGCCAAATTGATGAAAAATTGCGGCTTGCCGCTGCGGTGTTTGAGACCAGCAGTGAAGCTATTTTTGTGGCTGATGCCCAACAAGATAATGTCATTATTATGATTAATCCTGCCTTTACAGAAATCACGGGGTATCAAGCCAGTGAAATCTTAGGACAGCGCCCCAGTGTGCTCGCAGTCACCGCATATCATGATGATCCGCTTCATGAAATGCACCTTGCTTTGCAGGAAAAGGGCAAGTGGCAGGGAGAAATTATGAACCGTCGCAAAAATGGGACTCAATACCCCATCTGGATTTCAATCAGTGCCATTAAAAATAATGAAGAACAAGTGACACAATACGTCTCCATTTTCAGCGATATTACCGAACGTAAAAAAGCGGAGGCTGTATTACAACATCGCATCTATCATGATGAATTGACAAGTCTGCCGAATCGCACTTTTTTCCTCAAGCGTTTAGAAGAATACTTACTATTATCCCAAGAACACAAAACCCAACTCGCGCTATTCTTTATAGATTTGGATCACTTCAAATGGGTAAATGATACCTTTGGGCACGATGTGGGTAATTTATTATTGATTGATGTCGCACATCGTTTAAAGCAATGTATTCGTAACAGTGATGTGGTCGCCCGCTTGAGCGGTGATGAATTCACTCTTATTTTGCCCAATTTATCAAAAACTGCGATTATTAAAGTGATAGCCGCTCGCGTGGTCAATGCCTTATCACATCCATTTCAATTGTCAGGACATAGTTTAACGATTTCTGCCAGTGTCGGAATTGCTATCTATCCGCAAGATGGTGACGATATTCAAACACTCTTAAAACACGCAGACATCGCTATGTATAATGCGAAAGGCGCAGGACGTAATAATTATCAATTTTATGCAGATCATACAATTCACTCGCATAAAATAACGCGCTGAAAGTTATTAACAGATATTAAACTTACGCCTAGGTGAGATGTTAATTTAGCCAGCTGTTGTCAGAATAGCGCGGACACTTTTTTATAGACACTGCGTCCCCGCCCTGATTAAATAGATAACTAGTTGAGTTATAATAAGAAGGATATTAAACTGCCTCGCTGCATGTTGTTTGTGCCAAAATACTGGCTCGTTTGTCCAAGTGTTGAGAGTCTTCAATATCCCTAGAGATTAAGTTATAATTATCACTATAAATTCATGTGGTTGTCCTGCTGAGTACGCGACCGATTAAGATAACGCATTACCTACAGTCTCTCTAACTGCACCTCTCCTCTCACCTATTATTGCGTATCGATTCCATTCAAATATCCTTAAAGAATGGACATCTTATGACATCAGGTAAATTCAGGCATATAAATTGAAAGGACTAGATAAAGTTTCAAACGGAATTTCCCATGAATCAGTCTGTCACTATGGATAAACCGATCAAGCATCGTGAAATGGTACTGGCCTATCACGAACGCACTAAACACCAGTTCGAGCACTATGCTGCAGGTCCAAGCTATATCGATTGGGATGCGCAGCCCGACCCGTTTCGTCGGTTCGCAGGTGCACCCACAATCGCCTTGCCCTTGGTGGCAGACAAAATTGAAACGCGCTTTGCAGGCTTAAATCTGCCTGTGCCGCCGCAGCCTTTCAAGCATGAGAATGTTGCCGCCTTGCTAGAATTATCGCTAGGCTTGTCTGCATGGAAGCAATATGAGCACAGCCGCTGGGCCTTGCGCTGTAATCCTTCAAGCGGCAATCTACACCCCACAGAAGGCTATGTAGTGCTGCCCACGCTAGAAGAAATTCCAGCAGGGGTTTACCACTATCTTAGCCACGATCACGCACTGGAACAGCGCGCAAGTTTTCACCGTGATGCACCCTTAATGGACATCTTGTCACCTTATAGCTTTCTCATCGGCTTATCCTCGGTGACATGGCGCGAGGCGTGGAAATATGGCGAGCGCGCATTTCGTTACTGCCAGCACGATGTCGGACATGCGATTGCTGCGATTCGTTATGCCGCCGCCGCGTTAGGCTGGTCAGTGCAAGTGTTGCGCAATTGGGCTGATGATGAAATCGCACATGTGTTAGGCATTGACCGTGAAGCTGATTTTCATCATGTCGAACGTGAAGTGCCCGAAGTGATGTTGTGGGTTGTCACACAACCGACTGTTTTACAACAACGTAAAACCACCCAAAGTTGCTGTTTAGGGGGGAATGCCCTTGTGCGTTTGATGCAAGAAGCCAAATGGCAGGGCAAAGCAAACTTGCTCGATCCTAAGCATGAATATACATGGAATATTATTGATGAAATGGTGCACGCAACCGCGAAACCCGCCACTTGCGAGCCTGTTTATCGCACTGCACCATTGCCCGATTTATTAGCCTTGAATTGTGACAAAACTGCCGCCGATTTAATCCGTCAACGCCGCAGTGCACAATTTTTTGATAAAAATAAAAGTTTAGAGTTATCAGTATTTTATCGTATGCTTGATGCGACTTTACCCCGTATTGAGCACGCACCTTGGGATGTTTTAACTCGCAATCCGCATATTAATTTGGTATTCTTTGTGCATAGAGTTGAAAAACTATCCGCAGGTTTATATGTTTTAGTCAGACAACCCGATGCCTTGCCCGAATTAAAAGCAAGGTTTGCGCGTGAGCAATTCACTTGGACAAAGCCTGAGAGCTGTCCTGAGCATTTAGGGTTTTACCATCTCGTGAGTGCGAACGCACAGAAAAGTGCACGGGTTATCTCCTGTCATCAAGATATTGCAGCCGACAGTGCTTTTAGTTTAAGCATGGTCGCAGAGTTTGAAGCCAGTTTGGCTTTGGGCCCTTGGGGCTATCGGCAGCTGTTTTGGGAGGCAGGAGTCATCGGACAGGTTCTGTATTTGGAAGCTGAAGCCGCTGGGGTAAGAGGCACTGGAATCGGGTGTTTCTTCGATGACGCAATGCACAATTTATTGGGGTTAAACGACAACACTTATCAAAGTATTTACCATTTTACTGTGGGCAGTGCTTTAGAAGATAAGCGTATTGAAACATTGCCAGCCTACGCACATTTGTAAGCTCTCATTACAACATAACAGGATATTAGGAAGGAGTCTCTATGCGTGATAACAGTTTGTCATGCACGCGGTTGGGAGTTGATTCGCAGGATAAGCGAACGCCCGCCGCGCTAGATAGAACCATAGGATGGTTGGAGGGTATCATTCACGTCGGATTAAAGGTGAGCCTCCATGAGCAACGGTTATTTTATAAGTCAACAAATCAACAGCTTGAGTGTTATCACTCAGCGTATCTGTCCTAGTTCTGAATTACCTGAATTAGGTAAGCAGGCTTTCAAAGTGTTGTATCGCAGCAAGGCATACGCCGCCCTTGTGGTACGTTTTCACGGTCAAGTGTATGCGTACATCAACCAGTGTTTATACTCTGGCAAGCCCTTGGACAGTGAAGATGCCCACATCTTTGATGAAACAGAACATTTTCTACGTGCCAGTGACAGTGGCATTTGCTACAGTCCTATCACCGGTGAAGGCTACAGTCCTATTTGCATGGGGCAAAAGCTCACCGCATTACGGGTCGTCGAATTAGATGGAGTGGTTTATCTCAAAGATAAGCACGCCACCTTGTATAACGATGCCCTGATTAAACTCACTTTAGATGCTGAAGACGATGGCAATATTGTGTTATTCCAAGAGGAATATTCCAGTATTTGTAATGCCAGTTAGTTGAGTGGCTTTGCCGAAAAGTTTGACGCGAATCTGTTGATATAAACCTCGAGACCTGAAGATTTTTTAAAATATTCAGGTCTCGATTTCGTTTAAAATTCCGCACATTTCCCACAAATATTTAAACTCTTTGATAACTTCATAGGAGATGCAATGCTATTGTTTCTCGATATTGCCCCCGATTTCTAATTTCTGTTAGCATGAGTTCATCTGTTCAAAATATATTGATTTGAGAACTCAACATGAACATATTCGGAATTATCTTAGGACTTATTGCGCTGGGCTTGGGATTCAATGCGATCCACCAACGTCGCAAAGCTGCTGCACTTTCCAGTGTGGTACGCAGAGACATCGAATTTTTGCAACAGCTCGCAACGTCCATGCGCGACACAGGATTTAAAAATTATTTAACCCTCGTCAAGGGAAAAGTCAGTTGTGACGCGCCCTTGCACAGTGAACTTTCTAAAACCCCTTGTGTGTATTACCACATGTCGGTGACGCGGGAAACCCGCGAAACTTACGACAGCACCGATGCACAAGGCAAAGTTGAAACCAAAACTCGCACCTTGCGCGAGGTGGTTGCCAGCAATCAACGCTCGATTAGTTTTTATTTGAATGATGGCACGGGACAAATTCGGGTCGAACCCAAAGCTGCGGAATTTATTGGCGAGCAAGTCTTATCGCGTTATGAAGCAGAAGCCTCCAGCGCGCCCGTGGCAAATTTACAATGGGGCGATTTTCAGCTCAGCTTGCCACAAACTCAAAATCAAGTCTTAGGCTATGCTTTGGAAGAAACCGTGATTCCTTTAAATGCTGAATTGTATATTATCGGCGCGGTTTCTGAAGAATCTAGCGAATTGTTATTAAGCAAGCCGCAAGGCAAAGAACAATTTTTAATCAGCGTGAAAAGCGACAGCGAATTATTACAACAACGTCAAAATAATGCGAAATGGAGCTTAATTATCGCAGCTATCTTAGCCGTGGCAGCCGTTTTAGTCTTCGTCTTTGGCGGTCACAAATAAAAGGATTTTAATATGTTACGTGGTTTTATGTTAGGAATTGCTTTGTGCAGCGTCAATGCAGCGGCAACTGAATTGGGTGAACCTGAAGATTTAAGCGGCGGTTACGCGGAAGCCAGTCGCCCGAAAGTGTCTTCCACCCCGATTGAATTGGCTTTAACGTTGCCAAAATTCCCAAAGAAAGAAGATTTACAAAGCTTTAGCGTCGATGAAGTCGAAAATACGCAATTTGAATTAGACACGCAAAACTTGAGCATTGGAAAAGATGGGATTGTGCGCTACAGCGTGGTGATTACTGCTGCGACAGGCTTGCCCAATGTGTTTTATGAAGGCATTCGTTGCGCCACGGCTGAATATAAAACCTATGCCTTTGGCAGTTCGCACACCAGTTTTCAAAAACAACTGCACGCAGATTGGGCAAAAATTAGCAGAAATTCACGCGGCACGGCGCGTTATCGTTTTGCTTTGTTGGATTATTATTTGTGCAATCGGAATGAGGGCGCACCTTATTCCAAAGATACGATTATTTATAATCTAAGCCATGCGCCAGCGGAAAAATTTGCTGATTAATTATTCAGTAATTGGCGTAAATGCGTCCAGTCAAAACTTGCCCACGGGTCAGTTTTGCGGGTGGGGGCGATGTCGCAATGTCCCACAATATGCTCCGCTGTAATTGCGGGCCAACGGGCTTGCACCACCCGAATTAAGGCGGCAAGCCGTAAATATTGAATTGGCTCGTAAGGAATCGTTTCACAGCCTTCCAGCTCAATGCCGATGGAAAAATCATTGCAGCGTTCCCGCCCCTGAAATTGCGAGAAACCCGCGTGCCAAGCACGGTCGAGAAAGGAAACATATTGCACAATTTCCCCATCGCGGCGAATCAGCACATGGGCGGAAACCCGTGAATTCACAATATCGGCAAAATAGGGATGAATATTAGAATTGAGCGTGCCTGAGAACAGCGCGTCGATATAATTGCCGCCAAATTGGTTGGGCGGCAAACTGATGCCGTGCACCACTAAAATATCAATTTCCATGCCTTCGGGGCGCGCGTCATAATGCGATGAAGGATGGTGTCGAATATGCTTCCCCAAAAGCCAAGCTTGTGCCGTAAGCCGCATGATGTTAATTCAGAATATTGGGCAGGGCTAAACGAAATGCGCTAATGGGCGCATCAAATAGATGACCATCATCGGCGTGCATTTGATAACTGCCGTGCATCGTGCCGACAGGGGTTTCAATCATTGCCGCACTGGTGTATTGAAAACTGGCTTCGGGCACTAAATACGGTTGTTCCCCAACGACACCTTCACCGCGCACTTCCTGTTCTTTGCCATTGGCATCGGTAATAATCCAATGACGACTCAGTAAACGTACAGGAATCTTGCCCGTGTTACGAATGGTCACGGTGTAGGCAAACACATAACTTTCTTGTTCAGGTTGCGATTGATCTTTGAGATAGTGACTACGCACTTCAATTTCGACGCGGTATGGAGAAGACATTGCTCTAATTCCTTTACAATTGAGTCGCGGATGTTGCTTTATTATATATAAAAAATCAGGGTCGTACCTGATAGTTGAATACAGCGTGAGCAAAACTCGGTAGAATATGCTTTTAAGCAGGAGGCAAAAACTATGCACCCCATGTTAGCGATTGCGATTCAAGCCGCCCGTCAAGCGGGCCGATTGATTAGTCGCGCCTATTATCAGGGCAAAATTTCTCAAATTGACAGCAAAGGCAATAACGACTTTGTCAGTGAAGTGGACCGTCAATCCGAAGCGACCATTATTGAATTATTACAACGTGCTTATCCTGAACACTCGATTTTGGCTGAAGAAAGCGGTCATCATCAGGGCAAGTCAGATTATGAATGGGTGATTGATCCTTTAGACGGCACCACGAATTTTTTACACAATAACCCACAATTCGCGGTTTCCATCGCGTTGCGCCAACAAGGACGCACTGAATTAGGGGTGATTTATGACCCGTTGCGTGATGAATTATTCACCACTTTACGCGGTAAAGGCGCATTTTTAAATGATCGCCGCATTCGTGTCGGTAATTTAACTGGTTTACCTGGTGCGTTATTGGGCACAGGTTTCCCGTTTAAAACCCCACATTATTTAGAAACTTATTTATCAACCTTTAGCGCGTTGTTTCCCCAAGTGTCCGATGTGCGCCGCGCTGGGGCTGCTTCCTTAGATTTAGCCTATATTGCCGCAGGACGTTTAGACGGTTTTTGGGAAATGGGTCTGCGTGAATGGGATGTTGCCGCAGGCGCGTTAATGATTCAAGAAGCAGGCGGTTTGGTCAGTGATTTTGCGGGCGGGCACAATTTCTTAATTTCAGGCAACGTGGTGGCGGGCAATCCCAGATTGCTGAAAGGCATTTTACAAACCATTAATCCTTTATTGCCGCCTGAGCTTTTAAAATAATCGTAAAATTGCGCCCCCAACCCCCTAAAGGGGGCTTTTAAAGATTAAATCTAAAAGCAGCCCCTAAATCCCCTAAAAGGGACTTAAAAATAAGAAAATATTTTTCTCGTTCCCAAGTGCCACTTGGGAATGCTGTCTTGACCGCGTTGCGGTCTGTATACATACAGGATGCAGCGCATCCAAGAATGTGTTCCCAAGCAACGCTTGGGAACAAGAAAAAGATAAGAAAATATTTCTGTTTAATCTTTAGCCCCGTTTAGGGGGTTGGGGCGCAGTTTAAGATCATCTTCACGTTGAACATCAGCCAATCGCTTATAATTCAACTATTCCATTTAATTACTTCATATAAGTTCACCATGTTACCCACGATAGCTATTGTTGGTCGCCCCAATGTGGGCAAATCCACACTTTTTAATGTACTAACCCGGACACGCGATGCGTTAGTTGCCGATTTTTCAGGTTTGACCCGTGACCGCAAGTTCGGGAGAGGCGTTGTCGGGGAGCGCGATTATTTAGTAATCGACACGGGCGGCTTGACGGCGGGCGAGGCTGACATTGACGACATGGTCACCGAGCAAGCCTTATTAGCAGTTGAAGAAGCCGATAGCGTGCTTTTCATCGTCGATGGTCGCGCAGGTTTGACGGGCGAAGATCAAGAAATCGCTCAGCGTTTACGTACTTACAGCCGAAAAATTCACCTCGTGATTAATAAATCCGAAGGCTTGGAAAGAGCGATAGTCAGCGCGGAATTTCATCGGCTGGGCTTTCCCCATCTGCATGTGATTTCTGCGGCGCATGGGCGCGGCGTTGGGGATATGATTGAAGAAGTGCTTGAACAATTCCCCTTGCCGCCACAACCTGAAGAATCTGATGAATATATTTACGAGGATGACGAAGAGCCTGTTATTGAAGACATCGAAGACCTGACCATTAAAGTGGCGTTTGTCGGTCGTCCCAATGTCGGCAAGTCTACGCTGGTGAATCAAATTTTAGGGTATGAACGCGTGATTGCGTTTGACCAACCCGGCACCACCCGCGACAGCATCGAAATTCCGTTTGAACGCGATGGACAAGAATATGTGTTAATCGACACGGCGGGCGTGCGGCGGCGTTCTCGTGTCGAGGAAATGATTGAAAAATTCAGTATTATTAAAACCCTGCAAGCGATTGAATTTGCGCATGTGGTGGTGATTTTACTGGATGCCACTGAAGGCATGACTGACCAAGACGCGAATTTAATCGGCAGCGTGCTGGAAAGTGGGCGTTGTTTGGTGATTGCGGTCAATAAGTGGGATGGTTTGAGTGCGGAAAAACGCAACAGCGTGAAATTTGACCTGACGCGGCGTTTACATTTTGTGGATTTTGCGGATATTCATTTTATTTCTGCACTGCATGGCACGGGCGTAGGCTTATTATTTAAGTCGGTGTTTAAGGCGTGGAGTGCGGCACATCGTCAAGTGACCACTTCGCAATTGAACCAAATTTTGGAACGCATTGTTGAGAAGAATCCGCCGCCGATTGTGAAAGGACGACGGATTAAACTGCGCTTTATGCACCAAGGTGGCATTCATCCGCCACGCTTTGTGATTCATGGCAATCAGGTGAAAGAGATGCCTGAACATTATGAACGCTATTTAATCAATCAGTTGCGGAATATTTTGAAGTTGCACGGCACGCCGATTAGTTTGAGTTTCAAACAAGGCGAAAATCCGTTTGAAGGGCGTAAAAATCCGCTGAGTCCGCGCCAAGTTCATGCACGTAAGCGTATGATGCGACATGTGAAACGGACTAAGAAGTAGTTTACTGTTTTAGAATCTAATAAAAGAAGCCCCGATGTTTTAACAAAATCGGGGCTTTTTTTATCTGAATTTATTTTCATCAATTAATGAACTACTGTATTGTCAGTGACATAGCTGATAGCAATATCATAACCATATTCAACTAGAATATTGGTAGATAACTCAGCCGCCAATTCGCTGAACTGACTTCGTTGCTGATTATTAACGGGAGGTTGAATTCGCATCCACACCTCACCACCCTCAAAAGGATTCTCGATTATTTCCACCAGTCCAATATCGGGAAACTGCGCTTTTAGTGTCAGAAATAAGTTTTCACTGAGTTCTTTTTGTTTAAAATTTAGCATTGTTGTAGCCTCATGACATCCCTGGTTATTTAGGAGAAGTTGAAGGCTTCTTCCCATGATTATGTTTATAGTATAATCACAGAAACTAAAATTTTAAATATTTTTCTAAATGATTCAATTAGTTATTTATAAAAACAGCTGGAATAATTTAGAAAAATTAGTGAGTTAGTAAACATAAAGGTTGTCTAACTTAAAGATTCAGTTACTCTTCTATAAAAATAAAGGGCTTTCTTAAGAATCTTTTCAGCAGTCACTCTGTCTATCGATGAAACTGCCTCATAATCGGCAGTTATCCTGAAACTTTCTAATTCTTTTAAGTATCCGCGAAGCTCCATTGGAATAATTTGATTTTCGTTAATCAAGTATCTTACAAATCCACTAATTATCCCTTTATGCGTGCAATTTCTAACACTACTAATAGGATATATTTCATTTTTATGATAATCCAAGGCAACACAAGCAAGCTGAAAACAAGCATAATATGCTGCCTGAGCTACTGGATTATATAATTCGTGATCAAATGCTATCTCAGCAATTTTCAGGTGTTCTTTAGACTTATCTAACATAATTAAGGCCTTAACATTCGGCATAAAACTATCCTATCGATTAGTAAACAAGTTGTTTTTCATCTCAAAAAAGGCGACCCCAAAGAGCCGCCCCAAATTTCCCAATTCTTAAAGAACTAATCCCAGTTTAAAGCCCCACCCGTTTTATATTCAGTCACACGGGTTTCAAAGAAATTCTTTTCCTTTTTCAGGTCGATAATTTCCGACATCCACGGGAAATTATTCACCGCACCCGCATACAATTCAGGCAGCCCGATTTGGTCACAGCGACGGTTTGCAATATAACGCAGATAATCCACAAACATATCCGCATTCATGCCCAACACGCCGCGCGGCATGGTGTCGTAAGCGTAGTTAATTTCTAACTCCACCGCTTCCCGAATCATGCTACAAATTTCATCTTGAAACGCTTTAGACCATAAATGCGGATTTTCAGATTTAATCTGATTAATCACGTCAATACCAAAATTCAAGTGCATCGATTCATCACGCAGAATGTATTGAAACTGTTCTGCCGTGCCGACCATCTTATTGCGCCGCCCCATGCTTAAAATCTGGGTGAAGCCCACAAAGAAGAAAATCCCTTCAAAGCACACATAAAACGCGCACAAGTCCCGCAAGAAACGCTGGTCATTTTCAGGCGTGCCCGTGTGGAAATTGGGGTCGCTTAAACTGTCGGTATATTTCAAAGACCACACTGCTTTATCATGAATCGAAGGGATTTCACGATACATGTTGAACAGTTCAGATTCTTCCATGCCCATCGATTCAATCGCATATTGATAAGCGTGGGTGTGCAACGCTTCTTCAAACGCTTGGCGCAGCAAATATTGACGGCATTCAGGGTTGGTTAAATGGCGATACACCGCCAACACCAAATTATTCGCCACCAAAGAATCGGCAGTTGAGAAAAAGCCCAAATTACGCTTAATAATCAAGCGTTCATCGTCGGTCAAACCATCGCGAGATTTCCATAGCGCAACGTCCGCATTCATATTAATTTCATTGGGCATCCAATGATTGGCGCAGGCATCTAAATATTTATCCCAAGCCCATTTGTATTTAAACGGCACGAGCTGATTTAAATCGGCACGACAATTAATGATTTGCTTATCATCGACTTGAATGCGGCGCGCACCCATCTCTACGGTTTCAAGCCCCGTCGCGCCGTAAGGCAAGGCTGAAGAATTATGGAGCGGTGACATTCCTGCAGGAAGAGAGGAGCGTGTCGCCACAGGTTCGTCAAAATCTAACATGATCAATAAACTCCGTTGCTACTGAGGTAATCTATAAGGGAAGGAATGAGTTAAAGATTTTTAAACAAGCCCCTAAATCCCCTAAAGGGGACTTTAAAGATAAAAATATTAAATTAATCTTTATCCAGCGTAGGGTGTATAAGCATCGCGTCATACACCTTGCGATTTGAAAAACGGTGCAGTCGCAATTTAAAGCAGGTGTATGGCGGCTACGCCTTATACACCCTACGCTTACTTTGAAAACAAAAAATCTTTAAGATTTAATCTGTAAAAGCCCCTTTTAGGGGGTTGGGGGCTTCTTTAATTTTTACTGGCAAGACTCGCAATCAGGATTATCAATGGAACAGACTTGGGGCGCGGGTTCATTGCTAACCGCATTTAATTTGCGATCCCGAATCGTGCTTTTCTCGACGTGCGTTGCGCCCATGCTGCGCAAGTAATACGTGGTTTTCAAACCGCGCAGCCACGCCAATTTATACAAGCTATCCAACTTACGACCTGACGGCTCTAACATGTACAAATTCAACGATTGCGATTGGTCAATCCATTTTTGACGACGCGCCGCCGCTTCAATCAACCAAGCAGGGTCAATTTCAAACGCAGTGGCGTATAAATCTTGTAAGTCTTGGGGAATACGCTCGATATAACGCAGGCTGCCATCAAAATATTTCAGGTCATTCACCATCGCTTCATCCCACAAACCACGTTGACGTAGTTCATTGATTAAATAGGGATTAATCACGGTAAATTCGCCCGACAAATTCGATTTCACAAACAAGTTTTGATACGTGGGTTCAATCGATTGTGAAACCCCGACAATGTTAGAAATCGTCGCGGTGGGTGCAATCGCCATGCAATTAGAATTCCGCATCCCGATTTGCGTGACCCGTTGGCGCAAAGCATCCCAGTCTAAAGTGCTGCGGGTGTCGATTTCCAAGTATTGGCTGGGACGCGATTTGGCAACAAATTGAATGCTGTCCACAGGCAGAATGCCTTTGCTCCACAACGAGCCTTCAAAACTCTTATAACGCCCGCGTTCTGCTGCCAATTCGGTAGACGCATGAATCGCGTAATAGCTGACCACTTCCATCGATTGATCGGCAAAATCAACAGCGGCTTGTGAGGCGTAAGGAATTTGCAATTGATAAAGCGCGTCTTGGAAACCCATGATGCCCATGCCGACGGGGCGATGTTGCAAGTTGGCATTGCGCGACTGGGGCACGGCGTAATAATTCAATTCCACCACGTTATCCAACATCCGCATTCCTGTGCGAATGGTGCGTTGCAGCTTCTCAATATCGAGCTTGCCATCTTGAATATGGTTGGCAAGGTTGATGCTGGCAAGATTACAAACCGCGATTTCGCCTTCTTGTTGGTTTTTGATGGGGTCTGGGTAACTCTTTGTATTTAGGCAAATTTCAGTACAGAGATTAGAACTATGCACCACACCGACATGCTGCTGTGGGCTGCGTAAATTACACACGTCTTTGAAAGTAATCCAAGGATGTCCCGTTTCAAATAACATGCTCAGCATTTTGCGCCACAGTTCAACCGCCGCTACCCGTTTCCAGACCCGAATCTTGCCTGTTTCTGCCAATTGTTCATAAGACTCGTAAGCGGTGCGGAAGGCTTCGCCATATAAATCATGTAGATCAGGGGTTTCGTTGGGTGAAAACAGCGTCCAAGGGCCATTTTCATGCACGCGTTGCATGAATAAATCAGGAATCCAATTGGCGGTATTCATGTCGTGGGTACGACGACGTTCATCGCCCGTGTTCTTACGAAGTTCTAAAAACTCTTCAATATCAATGTGCCACGATTCTAAATAGGCGCAACCTGATCCTCGGCGACGGCCCCCCTGATTGACCGCTACCAGCGTATCATTCGCCACTTTCAAAAACGGAACAACGCCTTGGGATTTGCCATTCGTGCCTTTGATTAAAGAACCCATGCCGCGCACATTGCTCCAATCGTTGCCGATGCCGCCAGCCCATTTTTGCAACATCGCATTGTCTTTAATCGCGCCGTAAATGCCTTCTAAATCATCAGGGACGGTGGTTAAAAAGCAGCTCGATAATTGTGAGCGCAACGAACCCGAATTAAATAAAGTCGGGGTGCTGCTCATAAAATCAAAACTCGAAAGCAGGTTATAAAACTCAATCGCACGCTGTTCTTTATTTTCTTCGTTTAACGCCAAACCCATCGCGACGCGCATGAAAAATGCCTGTGGCAATTCAAAACGCACTTCGTCCCAATGTAAGAAGTAGCGGTCATACAGGGTTTGTAAGCCTAAATAAGTAAATTGAAAATCGCGTTCAGGTTTTAAAGCTGCGCCTAAAATATCTAAATTATATTCGCGCAATTTCGGATTGAGCAATTCATGCTTAATGCCTGCTTCCAAATACAGCGGCAAATAACGCGCGTAATAACTCGACATTTCTGCGGCGGTGGCAGTTTTGGCGGGAAAATCTAAAAAGCTTAGGGCTTCTTGACGCAGATGGTCGAGCAATAAACGCGCGGTCACATAGCTGTAATTCGGTTCTTTTTCCACCAAAGTACGCGAACTCATCACTAAAGCGCGGTTTACATCGGCTTCGGGAATCCCATCAAACAGATTTTTTAAGCAATCTTCAACGATTAAATTTGCATCGACATAAGCCAGCCCGAGACAAGCTTCTAAAACCACGGCGCGTAATCTATCTTGGTCTAAAGCGACTAATTCACCCGAAGTTTTCGTGATGTGCATTTGCGGTTTATTCGGTTGTTGGGCGCGTTGTTGGGCGTGCTGTTCACGATATAACACGTAAGCACGGGCGACTTTATGCTCTCCAGCGCGCATTAATGCCAATTCGACTTGGTCTTGAATATCTTCAATATGCACCATGCCTCTTTCAGTCAGGCGACGGCTAATATTATTAATCACTTGGCGGGTGTGGGTTGCGACGGCATTTTGAATGCGTGTCGAATTTTTGGCAGTGTCACCTTCAACGGCGAGAAAAGCTTTGGTCATTGCTGCCGCAATTTTATGACCATCAAAAGGGGTTACTTGCCCGTTGCGGCGAATAACACGGTATTGACTTAATAAGGCACTGTTCCACGTCATTTCTTCTGTGGCAGAAGCGAGTGTGTCGGCAACAATTTCAGGCTGCATAATATCTCCTTAACAACTATCCTTGGTTCTCATACTGAGGATAGTCAAATATTTTGAATGATACGCGAATTAGAGAGAAAAGATAATAGATTTTAATAAATGAAACCCCATGCTTTCATTTATAAATATCTTTAAAATCAATATGTTTTTAAAAAATTTATTGATTTTATGATGTTATCGATGATTGTTTTAATTCATTGATTATTAAGTTAATTCATAAATTGAAGAAAATAAAAAGGCTTGTTTGCTATATTTTATATAAAACAAACAGTTACATTAGAATACTTCTATAATTATGCGGGTAGTTTTAGCGTTGGTGCGTGCTAGCTATCAGATAATATTCAGATATTCCAAAACCCATTAACTTCACGCTCTGGAATGAAAAACTCTTACTGTCATTTGAAAGACAGGTATGATTCTGTACCACGTAGTAACTCAATATTCGGGGCGTGATAGTGTAACCAAAATCCGAGAAACTTGCCTTAGTTATTTGTGATTTCCCCATGACTTTCTTGACTATATTTCTTATAAGACATAGTGTTATTGGCGCATCTATTGCAACGGGTCATATTTTATTCTGTTTTAATTTTTACTTAGGAAAAAGTATGAAAATCAAGTTATTACAATTATTGGTGGCGTTGAGTTTAGGGAGTTGTGGGTTTGCCTCTGCGACAGAGATTCCCCTTTTAGGAGCAGGAAATCTCTTAAATAGTAAGGGTAAACATCAAGTTAGTACGGCAGTGTTTAATGGTGGCATTGCTGTCAACAGTCAAGCTGCTTTGATACAAGGTAATCAAGTATTAAGTGATGAAGTTGCGGTTACAGGTACGGTGCAAGTTCAAGCAGATCATGTGGGACAAAGCGCTGATGTCGTGGTCTATGCCGCTTATAAATATCGCCCAGCAGATAATCAAATCCTGTTCACCTTGGGGAATAGTGCTGGAAATTTAAGCATTCAAGCCTGGGATGGAAAAATAGAAAATCTGGCTGTTTTTCAGAAAGATGTCGTTTTATGAGTAAAACTTGATGTTTCCATGTATAAGGTCAAGTTTCTCGCGCTTGGAAACTTGGATATATTTTTTGCATCCAATTTCAAGCACGGGTGCGCGTGTTGCCAGTCTCAAAAACTTTTCACCTAAGTCTAATGGTTTTATGTTTGAAAATTACACTAATGATGCAGATTCCTCCAAAGATTTAATTTCTCCACCCCCCCAAATCCCCTGTTTTTTGGGAGAAAGTCCATGATCTGTTAAGCTTGCCTTGAAACTGCATAACTATGCCTTATATTGCCGTTAGGTTTTCTCACTTAAGGAGCTAATAAATGACTGTTGAAGCACATAAAGAGACTTTAGGATTTCAAACTGAAATTAAACAAATTCTCGATTTAATGATTCACTCGCTGTATAGCAATAAAGAAATCTTTTTGCGCGAGTTAATTTCTAACGCCTCCGACGCAGCGGATAAATTACGCTTTGAAGCCTTATCCGATGATGCCTTGTACGAAGGCGATTCTGAATTAAAAATCTGGATAGAAGTGGACAAAGCCGCCCGCACCGTGAGCATTCGTGATAACGGTATCGGCATGTCACGCGAAGAAGTAATCAGCCACATCGGCACGATTGCCAAATCAGGCACGCGTGAATTCTTCAAAAACCTCACGGGCGACAGCGCGAAAGACAGCCAATTAATTGGGCAATTCGGTGTCGGTTTTTACTCCGCTTTCATCGTTGCCGACAAAGTCACTTTAGTGACCCGCCGCGCAGGTTTATCCGCTGAACATGGTGTGCGTTGGGAGTCCGTGGGTGACGGGCAATACAGCATTGAAACCTTGGAACGCAAAACCCACGGTACGGAAGTGACTTTGCATTTACGCGAAGAAGAAAGTGAATTCTTAGAAGAATACCGTTTGAAAGGCATCGTCAAGAAATATTCTGACCATATTTCCTTGCCCATCGTGATGCCAACCACCGAAACTGACCCCGAAAAGAATGAAACCACGGTCAGCGAAGAAGTGCTTAACAGTGCGCAAGCTTTGTGGGCGCGCGCCAAGCACGAAATCACCGAAGAAGAATACAACGAATTTTACAAACACGTTGCCCACGATTTTGAAGACCCCTTGGCCCATATTCACAACAAGGTTGAAGGCAAGCTTGAATACAGCAGCTTGTTGTACATTCCTGCGCGTGCGCCTTTTGATTTATGGGATAGACAGCAACGCCGTGGGGTGAAATTGTACGTGCGCCGCGTGTTCATCATGGACGACAGCGAACAATTATTACCGCCTTATTTGCGCTTTATTCGCGGCGTAATTGACAGCAATGATTTACCTTTGAATGTGTCGCGTGAAATTCTGCAACACAACAAGCAAATCGAAGCAATTCGTGGCGGCACCGTGAAAAAAGTGCTGTCCACTTTGGAAAACATGGCGGCGAATGAGCCTGAAAAATATGCGATTTTCTGGAAAGAATTCGGGCGCGT
Source organism: Thiotrichaceae bacterium (assembly GCA_028688145.1). GTDB lineage: Bacteria > Pseudomonadota > Gammaproteobacteria > Beggiatoales > Beggiatoaceae > JAQTYU01. The sequence continues at coordinate 36,402 of JAQTYU010000012.1, forward strand.
GATTAAAGAAGGCGTGTTAGAAGACCACGGCAACCGTGAAAAAATCGCCAAGATTATGCGTTTTTCCACCACCCACGATGACAATCCCACGCCTGCAATTTCTTTAGACGACTACATCAGCCGCATGAAAGAAGGGCAAGAAAAGATTTATTACATCACCGCCGAAAGTTTTGCCTCTGCACAACACAGCCCACACATGGAAATTTTCCGCAAGAAAGGCATTGAAGTGTTGCTGTTGGCAGAACAGATTGATGAATGGTTAGTGATGCACTTGACTGAATATCAAGGAAAATCTTTGCAATCTGTCACCAAGGGGCAATTGGATTTAGGTTCGTTGGAAGATGAAGCTGAAAAGCAAGAAGTGGAAAAAGCGCAAGATGCGTTAAAGCCTTTGTTGGACCGTTTGCAAGCCGCTTTAGTCGATAAGGTGAAAAGTGTACGGATTACCTACCGTTTGACCAGTTCGCCTGCCTGTTTGGTGGCGGATGATTCGGGCATGGATGCAAGCTTAGAACGTTTACTGAAAGCCGCTGGGCAAGCAATTCCTAGCACCAAGCCGATTATGGAAATTAATCCACAACATCCTTTAATCACGGCTCTGCAAGAAGAAACTGATGAAGCACGCTTTAAAGATTGGGCATTAATTCTGTGTGACCAAGCTTTGTTAAGCGAAGGCGCACAATTGGATGATCCTGCGGCATTCGTGAGCCGTTTGAATAACATGCTGATTGCTATGCGGAATCGCTAAGTAAAGAAACTGCGCCCCCAACCCCCTAAAGGGGAGGGCTGCGTCAAAGATTTAAATCACGTTTTTAAATAAGCTGTTAAAGTAGATATTATTGTAACTCCCTCTTATGCAAACACTTTGCTTAAGAGGGAGGACTGGCTAATCAGACTTTCAACCCCTGCGCACATCTTCATGATTCCCTCGCTCACAGAACTCACCCCCGCAAACCTCAATAAGTTTAACCCAATACTCCGTAAAATACCCATCACCAAGGCTGAATTCGGTTTAGAGATTGCGCAGCTATCCGCCTTGTATCCACTTTCCAAACATATAAGCATTCGCCTTCTCCCTGCTAAGGTATAGTATTTCACTTTTAAAAAATAGACTGAGAGGGCATGATTAAAATTGTCAAATTGCTTCCCAATTTTTTTAAGCCGTGTTTTGATGATTGCCCAACAATTTTCGATGGGATTCAAATCAGGCGAGTATGCTGGTAAGAAAACTAAGCGATATTGCGCTATGAGTTCTCTAGTCTTAGCTGACTTATGGATACTGGCATTATCAATAATAATGACCTGTCCTTGAGATAGTTCTTTCAATAGCTGATGTTCTAGCCAATAGTTGAAGCAGAACTATCTGAGATACCAGCGGATTACATTTCGCGCTTTAGGAGCGGACAGAGACGAATTAGTCGTGGTTTTACATATTTTTTAGATGAAACCTATTTTTTAACTAACTGTATTTATTAATTTTTATACCATCTCTTATCCCAAACTCAGGTTAAATAAGCTCCTGAAAACCATTCCCCCCATCGTGTTGTGCACTTTCATCGCACAATCAATAATACGATAACTTATAGGGTCGTTTTGCATGATTTTCCTTATGTTGTCAGAATCAGGATTTGCAGGATTAACCCCTAAATTCTTTAATTCTGAAAATCCTGATTCTGACAAAACTAAAAAGCCCCCCTAAAATAAAAATTTCAGGAGGGCTTTTTACGACGTTTACAACGGCAAATCTAAGCGATTTTTAAGAAGGCTTACGATTCAAAGCGGCTGCTAATGCGCTTCCGAAAGCGGTATCCATTTCAGAAATCTTGTCGCCTGAAGAGAATTTCACGGGTTGCTTATTCGCGCCGCCGCCCGCATTAGAACGACCTTTGCCAGCCCCAGCACCGCCATCACGACGTGCAGGCTTATCACCTGAACGCGCAGCAGGCTTTTCCCCACCGCGATTGTCACGCGCAGGCGCAGCCGCACGCTCTTTGCCAGAATCTTGCAAACGCATGGTTAAGGCAATCCGCTTACGTTTCAGGTCGATTTCCAACACTTTGACTTTGACCACATCCCCAGCTTTGACGATGTCCCGTGGGTCTTTCACATAGCTGTCAGACAAGGCAGAAATATGAACTAAACCATCTTGATGCACGCCAATATCGACAAATGCGCCAAAATTCGTGACATTGGTCACCACGCCTTCTAACAGCATTTCGGGTTGTAAATCTTCTAATTTTTCAACGCCTTCTTGAAAATTAGCTGTTTTTAATTCGGGGCGCGGATCACGTCCGGGTTTTTCTAACTCATTTAAAATATCGGTCACAGTGGGGATTCCAAAATGTAGGTCGGTAAAATCGGCGGGGTTAAGTTTGCGTAAAAAAGCGACATCCCCGATTAAGCTGTGCAAGGGGCGTTGCGATTTTTCGGCAATACGTTTGACCACAGAATAGGTTTCTGGATGCACTGCCGAAGCATCCAGCGGATTGCTGCCGTTCATAATCCGCAAAAAGCCTGCGGCTTGTTCAAAAGTTTTCGCACCTAAACGCGGTACTTGTTTCAGGTCATCGCGGCTGGCAAACACGCCATTGGCATCACGATAACTCACAATATTACGAGCCAAGCCCGCATTTAATCCTGAAACGCGGCTCAAAAGTGGAATAGAAGCCATGTTCACATCCACGCCAACCGCGTTTACGCAGTCTTCCACGACCGCATCTAAGCTACGCGCTAATTGCGTTTGACTGACATCGTGCTGATATTGTCCCACGCCAATAGACTTGGGGTCAATTTTTACCAGCTCTGCGAGCGGGTCTTGCAAGCGTCGTGCAATCGAAACCGCGCCACGCAAAGACACGTCCAGTTCGGGAAATTCATTGGCAGCAAATTCGGAGGCAGAATAAACCGACGCGCCTGCTTCAGAAACCACCAATTTTGACAGCTTCAATTCAGGATGTAGTTTAATCAGTTCGCCTGCTAATTTATCGGTTTCACGCGATGCTGTGCCGTTGCCAATGCTGATTAATTCTACACCGTGCTTTTTGGCAAGCGTGCCGAGAACATGGATTGAATTATCCCAATCATTGCGCGGCGCATGTGGATAAATCGTGCTGCATTCCAATAATTTACCCGTGTTATCCACGACGGCAACTTTAACGCCTGTGCGCAAACCGGGGTCTAATCCCAAAGTGGCGCGAGGGCCTGCGGGAGCTGCCAGCAATAAATCTTTTAAATTCAGAGAGAAAACTTTAATCGCTTCACTTTCAGAAAGTTCACGCAAGCGCATTAAAATATCGACATCTAAACTCAGGCGAATTTTAAATTTCCATGCCCAACGCACGCAATCGAGCAGCCATTTGTCGGCGGGGCGTTGCTGGTCTGCGACTTGGAAATAACGTGCAATTCTGCCTTCGCAAGGATGCGCGCTTAAACTGTCTTCATTTTCCAAAGCCAGATGTAAAGATAAAATGCCTTCGTTGCGCCCACGGTATAACGCCAGTGCGCGGTGTGAGGGAATATTTTTTAATAATTCGCTGTGCTCAAAATAATCAGAAAATTTCGCGCCTTCTTCTTGTTTGCCGTCCACCACTTTGGCGAATAACCACGCATTTTCCCACCAAAATTCACGCATTTGCCCGATTAATTCAGCGGCTTCGGCAAATTTTTCCATGAGGATTTGGCGCGCGCCATCGAGTGCGTCTTTGATTTCTGCAATCCCTTTTTCAGGGTCGAGATAGGCGGCGGCAGCGACTTCGGGGGCAAGGGCGGGGTCGGCTAATAATCCTAAAGCTAAGGGTTCTAGTCCTGCTTCTTTGGCGATTTGTGCTTTGGTGCGGCGTTTGAGCTTGTAGGGTAAATATAAATCTTCTAATTCGGTTTTGGTGGCGGCGGCTAAAATCGCGGCATTTAATTCGGGGGTGAGCTTTTGCTGTTCTTGAATACTGTTCAGAATGGTTTCGCGCCGTTCATCGAGTTCTCGTAAATATCGCAGCCGTTCTTCGAGGTTGCGTAACTGGGTGTCGTCCAGTCCGCCTGTGACTTCTTTGCGGTAACGGGCGATAAAGGGAACGGTCGCCCCTTCGTCTAACAAGGCAATGGTGGCAAGGACTTGTGTTTCTTGTACCGAGAGTTCTTGAGCAATGCGCTGTGCAATCGTATTCATTGAAAGGTTTTTAGCTTAGGTTAAAAGGGCGTGCGTATTATTAAAGTAAATGCTATTTATAGCAACCGCTTATTTTAATGTGTCCATCGGGGTTATATCTCTAACGTAGGGTGTATAAGCGTAGCGTCATACACCTTAAACAAATTGAAAATAACGCACTACCGTTTGAAAAATTTGTTCATTCTGGTGCTTTATGAAACATTAAAACAAGCCCCTAAATCCCCTAAAGGGAACTTAAAATATCAAAAATAATTATTTAGTCTTTAGCCCCCTTGAGGGGATTGGGGGCTTATTTACACTAATTCTTGAAAGATTACGCGGCATTATAGCATTTTATCAAACAGATAGTTAAGGCTATCTCTCTAATTTTAAACTAAATACTAGCAGACTGATAAAAAGTTCGCGTACAATGCCAAACCAGTAACCCCATTGGAGCAAGTTATGACGATTCAGGTAGGCATCGTTATGGATGCGATTCAACGCATCAAAATTCAAAAAGACAGCAGTTTTGCGATGCTGTTAGCGGCACAAGCACGCGGTTGGACAATTCACTACATGGAATTGGATGACTTGTGGTTACGCGATGGCGAAGCCTATGCCAACATGCGTAAATTGCGTGTTCAAGACGACCCTGATGAATGGTTTTCATTTTTATCTCCCCCCCACGCCGCGCCCTTGCACAGTTTAGATGTAATTCTAATGCGCAAAGACCCGCCTTTTGATGCCGAATATTTAGCCGCCACCCATTTGTTAGAATTGGCTGAAGCCGCAGGCGCACTGGTGATTAACAAGCCGCAAAGTTTGCGTGATGCCAATGAAAAATTATTCACCGCATGGTTTCCGCAATGTTGCCCGCCCAGTTTGGTGAGCTGCAACAAAGCAAAAATTAAGGCGTTTTTAAACGAGCAACGCGACATCGTAATTAAACCTTTAGATGGCATGGGCGGCGCGTCGGTGTTTCGGATAAAGTACGGCGATGAAAATACCAACGTCATCATCGAAACCATCACCCATAATGGCAAACGCTTTGTGATGGTGCAACGCTACATTCCCGAAATTATTCACGGTGATAAACGTATTTTAGTGATTGATGGCGAGCCTGTGCCCTATGCTTTGGCGCGTTATCCCGCAGAAGGCGAATTACGCGGCAATTTGGCAGCGGGCGGGCGCGGAATGGGCGTGAGTTTAAGCGAGCGTGATTATTGGATTTGCCAACAAGTGGGCGCGAAATTGCGGGAAAAAGGTTTGATGTTTGTGGGTTTAGATGTGATTGGGGAATATTTGACTGAAATTAACGTGACCAGCCCCACTTGCATTCGAGAATTGGATAAACAGTATAAGATTGATATTGCAGGACAATTATTGGATGCGATTGAAGCGAAATTACAGGCGGCAGGTTAAATTCGCTCGCGGGCTGACACGAGCGAATTCGAACATTAAATCTGTTTAGACCATGCGTTTTTTGCAAACAAACGGGTTAAGGCTTTTCCCATCCAATAAATATCTTGTTTAAGACTGCGGGTGCGGGCATAGTGCGCTTCAATTAATAATTGTTCTTCAATGGGCAGCGAAGCCGCGCCTTTCACCAATTGGCAGGGACTGAGTAAACCTGCGGGCGCGGTGTCACGGACTTTTTCCCAAACTTCGATACCTTCCGTGGGTGCACTGGGGGTTTTCGGCATCACCCCGATTAAACGCAGGTCGCCGCGCACCACCGCCCATAATTTGGGTAAATGCCGAATCCAACGCACGCCTGCGCGCCATTCAAATAAATCACATAATTGCGCTTGACGCATTCCTTGTTCATTGAATTCAGCATGATTACTATACCAAGTGGTTTTTTGCAACAGCGTACGCGGCGATTGCCCTTTCCAATACATCATGCCTGCCAGCAATAATTGCAAGGGTGCAGTCAGCAGCAAGGCACACAAGGCTAAACCTCGGTGTGTCGCTTCTTCAAATAAATGTCCGAAAGTTTTATGCGTGAGATCAGTCAACAAAAAACTGTTCACCACAGGAATTAGGCTACTGTTATCGACCCGAATTAAATAATGTCCACTGACAATCGCATTACGGACATCTAAATATTTGCCGATATACGTGTCGGGCATGACTACGCTGTTTTCCAGCACCGTACCGCAATCTACAATGCTGTGCCGATTGAGTACTACTTGTTTTAACAGCCGTGCTTCAGGGTGCACGCGACAACACGCGCCGACAATGCCGTGATTATTATGTGTGGTAAGCTTGCTGCTGCGCCCTATCCATAAATCAATATTGGCACGATAACCTGCTAAATCTAAATTATTGAATTCACCTGCTAAAACTTGCATATTGGTGGCATGGAAGTTTTTTAGTGAATCTAATAGCGCGACTTTGCCGCTGATTTCGACGCAAGGACAAAGCAGAATTTGTGGGGAGAAAATACGTTGATAACCGAGAAAATCAATATCAGGAATCAGGCTACTTTGCTTGTTCCAAAAGACTACACCTGCATTTCGATCAGTCAATGTACCTGCAATAATCGGCATCTCTTCTGGACAGTGTTGGATTAATTTATCGGTTTGCCGCAAGAAACTGATGACTTCCAGATTGGAGAGAACATCACCGCGCAGTAATAAATAATGTCCCTCACTTAAACTGTCACCAAGACGTGTCAATAGGTCTCGAGGTGATTCCTCTCCACGACTGAGCATATAACTTAAGCGGATATTCCAAGCTTTGCCTTGTTGAAAATGGGTTTCAATCAAATCGGCATCGGGGGAAATAATCAACACCGCTTCGGTAATTCCTGCCACTAAGAGGGATTCTAAAACATATTCTAATAAGGGTTTGGTCGCAATAGGGAGCAGGGCGACGGGCAATTTTTCAGTCAGTGGCAGCAGTTCAGCTCCCAGACGATCAGCGAAGATAATGGCTTTCATAACGACACGGTTTTTAGAAAATAAGTGCTAAAATGAGCATGTAAAGCATCATACCTTACATGCTGTTGCAGCGCGTCAAAAAAGTCCGTGTTTTGTGGCGTTTATGGGGTAAACGGCATAAACCCCATCGGGGCTGCCATACGGTTGACGTTGTAGCCCATGCCGCTGACGTGTGCATTTAACAAGCCCATTTGTGAACTCATGCGCGCCATATCCGCACTCATTTGCCCCATACTGAATTTCATCATCGCCATATTGTCACCCATGCCGCCCATATCGCCGCGCATTTTAGAGACTTGTTCACTCATCACCAAAACATGATTGCTCATTTCAGGCATCACGCTGATAAAATCGCGCATTTTGTCCACTGCGTGCTGCATTCCTTCGACATTTTGGGCAACCGTCAAAAAGTTTTTACTCATGCCCTGCATGTAACCGCTCATATCTGTCATGTGGCGGGTGATACTTTTCATGTCGCTGGTCAAAGTCGAGATTAAATAAAACATCGCGCCGCATAACAACACCATGCCTAATAAAGTAAAACGAATAATTTGGGTGGTGCGCCGACCAATCCGAATGCTTAAATCTTCGCGGTATTTCATCGCATGATGAAACTCGCGCATGGTGTTTTCTACAATTTCTGCAATTTCTCTGGGCGTAGCTTCCGCCATAATTTTATCCCCCCGGTAATGAAATTATGCGGTCTGCGCTAACGCGTCACGGACACGCAATAAATGTTGTTTGACAGCTTCAGCTAAGGGTTTTGCCTGTGGATTATCCACCACGCTAAACATTGCAATCGGGTCAATAAAACCCACGGTAATGCTATTGTCTTCTTCAACGCGCAATAATACATTGCAAGGTAATAACAGCCCAATATCAGGTTCTTGGGTAATGGCTTCGTGCGCTAATTTAGGATTGCACGCACCCAAAATACGATACGGGCGAATTTCAATGCCCAGTTTTTCTTTAATCGTGTTATGCGCATTAATTTCAGTCAGCACGCCAAAACCTTCTTGTTTAAGCGCGTCTTTAACTTTGAGGGTAATCTCTTCTAATGAACCGTGTAATGAAACATGAAAGCCATACATTTTAAGGATGCTCCTTGGAAGGGTAAGAACTATATTAGCGTATATTAATACGCCTTGTGGACAATTTACCAGATTTAGTCGTGATTACATCCTCGCTTTGAAAATGGAAGTTAAAACTATAAACCCATAACATAAACTGATATACCTAAATTCTGATTAATGAGAAAATGGATCAGTTTCAACGAATTTAAAGGCTTATCTGATGAAATACTTACTCATGCTCAGTTGTTTATTATTGGGATTTGCAGCACCGAGTTTTGCAGAAACACCCGCCAGCTTTGAACTCGCCCAAAGTGTGATTAAAATTCCTTTGGCACAAGGGGTTTCCTTCAAAGATGCCGCTGAATCTTTGACCCTGAAAGCCAATAGTTTGAATTTAAAATTAGTGGCACATCAGCCGATGTCGGAAGAACTCAAAGCTCAAGGCGTAAAAGATGCACGACACATTGAAATTTTTCAATTTTGTGATGTTAAAACCGCAAAAGCTTTAGTGGATCATGAAATTTTATTCGCCGCATATTTGCCTTGTCGCATTGCCTTACTTGAAGACAAACAAGGCAAAGGCTGGCTGTTGATGTTAAATCTCGACATGCTGCTCAAAGCCACCACATTGCCGCCCGATTTACACACCCAAGCCCTGAAAGTGCGTGATGCTTTGCAGCAAATCATAGAAGCAGGGGCGAAAGGAGAGTTATAATAGTTGTAGTCCTTAAATCTTTTAACTGCGCCCCTAAATCCCCTAAAGGGGACTTTAAAGACAATAATCTTTAATGTTTAGCCCCCTTCAGGGGGTTGGGGGCTTCTTTCAAACAGTTTTCAACGCGGGGGCACAATTTGCCACCCGTTTAAACCCACCTCCACTATATATAAGCTGACGTGTTTCCTACCCAATCTTCTAGTCATATCCCTGTTTTACTCAATGAAGTCCTTGACGCGCTAAACATTCACGCAGAAGGCACTTATTTAGATTGCACCTTTGGACGCGGCGGACACAGTCGCGCAATTTTGCAGCAACTTGGTGAAAACGGTCGATTATTCGCCCTAGACCAAGACCCCGACGCAGTCGCAGAAGGCAAAATTCTTGCTGCCAGTGACCCGCGTTTTCAAATCATTCATTGTCCTTTTGACCAACTTGCCAAAGTGCTGAGCGAATACAAATTAACCCGCAGTGTTGACGGCATCTTATTAGATTTAGGCGTATCTTCACCCCAATTAGACAATGCAGAACGCGGCTTCAGTTTTATGCGCGATGGTGAATTAGACATGCGTATGAATCCCAGCGAAGGTCAAAGCGTTGCCGAATGGTTACAATTTGCCAAAGTGGAAGACATCGCCCTCGTGATTAAAACTTATGGCGAAGAACGTCATGCCAAACGTTTAGCAAAAGCGATTGTGACGGCGCGTGAAGTAGAGCCATTCACCCACACCCGCCAGCTTGCGGAAATTGTTGCCGCCGCCCATCCCCAATGGGAAGAAGGCAGACATCCCGCGACCCGTACTTTTCAAGCCTTCCGTATTTTCATCAATCGGGAATTAGAACAATTAGCCGAAGTGTTGCCACAAACTTTGGATTTGCTCGCGCCCGAGGGACGTTTAGCGGTGATTAGTTTCCATTCTTTGGAAGACCGTATCGTAAAACGTTTTATTCGTGATGAAGTGCGTGGCGATAATTATCCCCCAAACTTCCCAGTAACCGTGGACATGTTAAACCCGCAATTGCGCCAAATTGGCAAAGCGGTGTTTCCGAGCGATGAAGAAGTGTCGCGCAATCCGCGTTCTCGCAGTGCGGTGCTGCGGGTAGCGGAGCGGCTCGCTTAAATGCAGTGGCTTTGGAAATCATTGAGTATCGGGCTATTATTTGCCCTATTTTTCTCTGCCCTGAATTTGCTGGAAGTGCGTCACCAAATTCGTCAACAATTCATTGAATTGCAAAGCCTGCAACAGCAACGCGACGCGATGAATATCGAATGGGGACAATTGCAATTAGAGCAGAGCACTTGGGTGCAACATCAACGCCTTGAAAGCACCGCGCAAGGTCGCCTCAACATGCACTATCCCAATTATGGGGAAATGCAGATTCTGAAGCCGTGAAAAAATCCTCTTTACGCCATTTATCTTGGCGCGCCCGACATCCACGTAATCCGCATTCCCTGCCCCAAAAATTGGATATTTTATGGGCGCGGCGGCATTGGATGCTGGCGTGTTTAGTCTTGATTATTGCGGTGATTGTGGCGCGGGCGGTGTATTTGCAAGTGATGTATTCCGATTTCTTGCAAGGGCAAGGTTTGGCGCGACATTTACGCACTTTACCCGTGATGGCGCATCGCGGCATGTTATTAGACCGACATGGCGAAACTTTAGCAGCAAGCACGCCTGTGGATTCCTTGTGGGTGAATCCTGTGCAATTTGCGAACCTGCGTCCGCGTTGGGGCGAATTGGCGCAATTATTGGGGATGACGCTTGCCGAAATTGAAAGTTTATTGCAAGGCAGAATGCAGCGGGAGTTTGTGTATATTAAACGCCATTTGCCTCCGCATTTAGCCAAGGAAATTAAAGCCTTAAATCTGGATGGCGTATTTTTACAACGCGAATATCGCCGCTATTATCCCGCAGGCGAGGCGGCGGCGCATGTGGTGGGTTTCACCAATGTTGACGACCAAGGCATTGAAGGTTTAGAGCTGGCATTAGAGCCGTATTTGGCGGGAAAATCAGGTTCTAAACAAGTGATTCAAGACCGCAATGGGCAAATTATCACCGAAGTCGGCAGTGTGAAAATGGCGCAGGTTGGTGAAGATGTGCGCCTCAGTATTGACCAGCATTTGCAATATATCGCACACCGTGAATTAAAAGCGGCGGTTCAACAAGCCCAAGCCAAGGCGGGCACGGCGGTGTTGCTCGATGTGCACACGGGCGAGGTGTTGGCAATGGTCAATCAGCCTGGCTATAACCCAAATAATAAAGAAGAGCGGCTGCCCGAGCGTTATCGCAATCGCGCAGTCACCGACGTGTTTGAACCGGGTTCAACTTTGAAGCCGTTTACCATTGCCGCCGCTTTGGAAAGCAAGCAATATCATGTGAAAAGCACGGTCGATACTTCGCCAGGCACTTTGAACCTAGGCAAATATCAGATTCGCGACAGTCGCAATTATGGCGTGATTGATTTAACCACGATTCTGCAAAAGTCGAGCAATGTCGGGGCGAGTAAAATTGCGCTCTCGTTGAAACCTGAAGTATTGTGGAATATGTTGACGAAAGTCGGTTTCGGGGCGATTACGGGCTGTGGTTTTCCGGGTGAAGCCGATGGTCGATTGCCGCACTTTTTAGACTGGCACACCGCAGAACATGCGACTTTGTCTTTCGGTTATGGTTTGAACGTGACTGCTTTGCAATTGGCGCGGGCTTATGCCATTTTTGGCAATGAAGGACGTTTGCCGCCTGTGCGTTTTACTTTACCCAGTGCCAGTGAAACTTTTGCACGAACCTTGGGCACACAGGTGATTCAGCCGCAAACCGCCCAGCAAATTTTAAGCATGTTGGAAACCGTGGTGCAAAGTGGCGGCACGGGCACCAAAGCGATGTTAGAAGGTTTTAATGTTGCGGGGAAAACGGGCACGGTGCGTAAAAATAGCGGCGGGGTGTATAACGAAAATGAATATTTTGCTCTGTTTGCGGGTATAGCACCTGCGTCACAGCCGCGTCTAGTTTTGGTGGTGATTATCGAAGAGCCTAACACGGGCGCGTATTATGGCGGTGAAGTTGCCGCACCCGTGTTCGCCAAAATTATGCAGGAGTCTTTGCGTTTGTTGAATGTGCCGCCTGACGCGCCGTTTTAGGGGGTTGTCAGAATCAGGATTTGCTGGATTATCCGAATTAAACAGGATGAACTCCCAGTAATGGAGGAATTTGAGCTTATTTCTTTAATTCTGAAAATTTGGGTAATTCTGTAAATCCTGATTCTGACAAAAAAATCCCACGCGGGCTATTTTCACTCTTTTGAATCAAACAGATTTCTGTGAATTCCTGTTACCTGCTCTATGAGTTCTACCGCTAAACCTTGTGCGAGCATGTTCTTTGCTATTTCTAAACGCTCTACTTTGCGCCTTTTTTCAATCCCAGAAGAAAATCCTTCGTCCTTTGCTTTTCTGAAAGCTTCTTCTTGCGAATATTCATCTTTCATGCGGGCGCGGTCTTGCGGGGTTAAACCGTCGGTTTTGATTAAATCCACCACTTTTAAAACCTCGGTTTTGTGATAATTCGTTTCATCAACTTGTTCGTCTAAACTGTCTTGAATCAGTTTTAGCCATTCTTGGTAAGGTTCAGGCGTGTTTGCAGTGACGTGTTTTGGGGAAAGATACAGCACACGGTGATGAATTTTATTGAGTTTTTCATGCGTGAGTAGATTTATTGGGTCAAAGTTGATTTCTGCCATCGCGCAATCTTCGCTTGTGCCTGAAGTGGAAACAACGATAGTGAAAACTGTGAGCGCGGGTTTGTAATTTTTGGAGGTATCGACTTGTTCTAAAATGGCGGCGCAGTGATAGTGCAGAAAACGTTCGTAATAATCTTCATAGCGGCGGTGTTGAATATCGACAATGACGCGGTTTTCTATATCTTCTGCGTACAAATCAAAACGTGAATCGACATTGCCAATCGGTGGGTCAAATTTCTTTTCGGTTTGAACTTTGTCTATTTTCAGGTCGATGCCGAGAAAATCTTTTGTAAAGGCTTTGAACACTTCAACATCGCAAAAGGCTTTTTTGAAGATGACTTCGTAACATAAGGAGGCGACTTTTTGCATGGGGTTTCCTGTGGAAGGACAGCGAAATGTGGATAATGTCAAACAATCATGCTTGTTTTCGCTCTTCTTCAGATTTAACCAATAATGCAGACATCCATATCCTATCTTCCACAATTTGTTCTATAACTTCGCGAGAAAGTTTCAGATTTACACAAGCACGATACCAGACATGCTATCGCTTGTAATAAATATGCATCTCAAATATCTTTACGAGCACTTGCTTATGTCGCTTGTGATAAATATGCTCTTTAAGTATCCCTGTTCGTAAAGACCGTAAGTAGCTAGCGCAATACCCTTAAACAAAGAGAGACTAAATCTACATTTAGCTGTTTAGTATTACCCAGAATGCTTAATTATTTAATTTTACTCATTTATTTCGCCATAATCAGATTTTTATAAGGCATCATTATGCGTATTTTTCTCACGGGTGCGAGTGGTTTTCTGGGACAACATTTAATGACCGCACTACTGAGTGCGCAACATGAAGTGATTGCCTGTACTCGAAAGCCCACGCGCTGGCAAGCACAATACCCACAAGTACAATGGCTTGCGTGCGATTACACACAAGATCATCAAGCTAGTGTGTGGTTACCTCGTTTAGTGGGGGTTGATGTCATTATTAATGCCGTTGGCATTATTCAAGAAACGACTCAGCAGCCTTTTGATGCACTCCACGCACAGGCACCGATTGCCCTCTTTCAAGCAGCGGAACAATTAGGGATTCGACGCGTATTACAAATTTCTGCATTAGGGGCTGAAACCAATACGCAGACTGCGTATCAACGCAGTAAACAAGTTGCTGATAACGCATTATGGCAATTAGACCTAGACCCTATCATTGTTTACCCTTCGATTGTCATCGGGCGCGGGGGCGGAAGTACTTGTCTATTCAGTGCCTTAGCCGCATTACCGATTATCCCGTTAATAGGCGATGGACAACAACGTTTGCAACCGATTCATGTTAATGATTTAACTATTTGTATCGTCGGCTTAATCAATCACTGGTCAGGTCGACAACGCTTGGCTTTGGTGGGATGTGAAGAACTGCGCTTTGTCGAATTATTGTGCTTATTACGGCAATGGCTACAACTTTCGCCTGCTCCTACATTTTCTTTACCACTCGCCCTTGTTTATCCCTTTGCGAAAATGAACAATCTTTTAAAAATTGGGGCATTAGACAGTGATACTTTGACCATGTTACAGCAGGGAAATTATGCGAATGTACAAGCTTTAATTGATGCCACAGGTCACACCCCGCGCCCACTCGCTCAAGCACTGGCAACCCAACCCGCAGTGACTGGCGACCGTTGGCAAGCCCGTTTATGGTTTTTACGCCCTTTATTGCGTTTTAGTCTTGCGTTCTTGTGGATATGGACGGGCATTGTTTCTGCATTCTTATATCCAATAGCAGACAGTTATGCTTTGTTAGCAGCGACAGGAATCACTGGGGGATTATTTGCCCCTGTCGCGTTATATGGAGCGGCGGGCTTGGATTTCGTGCTGGGGATTGCAACTTTATTTGCTTATCGACTGCGCTGGGTGGTGGCAGCACAATGTGCTTTGATGGGGGGATATACTCTATTAATCAGTTATGGATTGAGTGAGTTATGGTTACATCCCTTTGGGGCCATTAGCAAAAATTTGCCGTTGTTAGTTGCCACGCTGATAATGTTAGTGTTAGAAGAGCGTTAAAACCTCATGAATACTTATTTATTATTAAAAACGCTGCATATCCTGAGTGCAACCTTATTATTCGGCACAGGTTTGGGAAGTGCTTATTATTTATGGCGCGCCCATTTAAGCGGTCATATTGAAAGCATTGCGCTGACTGCCCGTCATGTGGTCTTTGCAGATTGGTTGTTTACAGCAACTACTGTGATTGCGCAACCGTTAACAGGTTTTTTAATGGTTTGGTATGCAGGCTACTCTTTAAGCTTTCTTTGGATATGGCTGAGCTTGGCATTATATGTAGTTGCAGGCATCTGCTGGTTGCCTGTGGTATGGATACAAATTCGTGTCCAACGTTTAGCCAGCACCGCATGGCAGAATAAGACAGAATTACCCGCAGAATATTACCGTTTAATGTGGTTATGGTTTAGCTTAGGGATTCCTGCATTTATCAGCATGGTGGGTGTATTTTTTTTAATGGTGTTTAAACCGCTCTAATTCTCTAACTTAATCTGAGTACGACGAGAAGTTTCTAAAGGTTTTATCTCATTCCCAAATAGAGTTTGGGAACAAGAAACCACGGCGAAAGCAAAACAATCGGATTCATAATTTATGAACCCGATTGCTTAATCAAAGCTTATTATCCCGTGGGATATTAAATGTGCCTGTGAATGTCTTCGGGCTTGATCCTTCTTTATCGACGTTAATAACGAAGACACCACCCAGACTATATTCATACGTTCCTGCATTCAGACCGTAGACAGGAAGAGGGATGATTTTTTCAAACTGGGGGGCATTTGCTGTACAAGAATATTCTGGTGGTTTGTTATCGTTTTGAGCATACATCACCACCTCAAAACGCTTAGCTTTCATGCGTTGAGCAATTCGTCCCAAGTAAGTACAACCATCAGTGAAGAAACCATTAACTTTTAGAAAAACCTGAAATGGAAAAGTGTCTGTCACCACTGTTTGCACCGTATCTACATAGGGTCCACCCAAAGGTATTTTAACATCCACTAAACGCCAGTCCCCTTGTTCCGTCAATGACAACTTCACATCCTGAAATTTTCCGCTTTGGTCTGCGGTATCAATACGCGGAATAGTGAGAGTTCCATTTTGATAAGTCGGATATTCGTCTGCTGGAATGTCTTCTCCAAAGACGGGATTAAACGCTAGCGGAATAAACAGGGCAGGTAATAAAGCAAGCTTCGCTAAATTCATATTGTTCTATACGCCTATATTGTGCAATGGTTAATTAAGCCATTATATATTACACATAAAAATAGTAAATGAATTTAAGAAGAGCTCTTCATTAGCTTGATTAGACTAGACTTTCTCTACTTCTTCTGCACGAACAGGGACAGTTTGGTGTACAGGATGGTGCATGAGTTCTGTCCAATGCAGAATCCGCAATTGCCCATCCCAACTTTCGACCAAAGCCGTACAGTTTTCAACCCAATCACCACCATTGGCATAAGTAATATCCTGAATTTCTATAATTTCAGGTTTATGAATATGCCCACAAATCACCCCATCTACGTTCTGTTTACGGGCTTCTTGCACCACTGCATGTTCAAAGGCACTGATGAAATTCACCGCATTTTTGACTTTATGTTTCAAATACGCTGAAAGTGACCAATAAGAATAACCAAGCTTTTTACGCAAGATATTATAAAAATGGTTTATAAAAATAGTAAAATCATAGGCATGGTCGCCTAATAAGGCTAACCATTTCGCACAGCGAATCACGCTATCAAATTGATCACCATGCAGCATTAAAAATTTTCGCCCGTCAATCATCGTATGAATCGCCTCATTGACAATACTAATACCGCCCATTGAAATCGGTGCGTAGTCTCGCAAGGCTTCATCGTGATTACCGGGAATATAAAAGATTTTTGTGCCTTTACGGGCTTTTCTCAGAATTTTTTGAACAATGTCATTATGTTGTTGCGTCCAATACCAAGATTTCTTTAAACGCCAACAATCGAGAATATCACCCACTAAATACAAATATTCAGACTCATTGTTTTTTAGAAAATCTAACAATAAATCAGCCTTGCAACCGCGTGTTCCAAGGTGAACATCCGAAATCCAAATAGCGCGATGATGTTTAATAGAAACCGTCATAATATCTTTATCTGGAGTGTGTCATTTACTGACACGAGTGAGTGCTAAGAATAAGCCAAATCAATAAGCTTCATAGTGGCAAAGATTAATGACAAAAAGATGACTTATTTTATTTTTTTGAATTTAGCGATAAAAGTATAACGTTTATAAAGTGGGGTGATTGTCAGTGTTCCACGTTGATTGTTTTCTAATTCATGTAAATAGGCAAGCAACTCGGGGCGATAATGAACTTGGAAATAATGCAACCAACGGGTTAAGCCTTTTTGAAAAAATACTGGTAATTCTGCTTGGTCGAAAAAATCAACAATGTAAATATGTCCCCCCACTTTTAGATTAGCCAGTGCCGCTTCAAAAGCCTCGCGCCACGGGGGAATCATCGAGAGCGCGTAAGAGAATAAAATTACATCAAAAGGCTGATTTAATTCAAAAGTCGTGTGAAAGTTAAAATTTTCCGCAAGACCTTGTTTTAAAATAATCGGATTTCCCCAAGTTTTTACCTTTTTCTCGGCAGAAATCAACATTTGAGCAGAAGCATCAATGCCGTAAAAGTGAGTTTGAGGATATTGTTTGGCTAAACGCACTAAATTGTGGGCGGTGCCGCAGCCCAGTTCTAATACATGTTGATGCGGCGCAATCTCCATGCGCGCAAGCAAGGTATCCCGTCCAAGTAGGAAATATTTACGGGTAAAATCATAAATATAACGTTGATAACGATACATATTATCCATTGCTTGCGCGTGATTCATGTGTGAGCGACCTATTTGCTGGGCATTACATATAAGTGGAAACCGCCATAAATCGCTGAGCGATCTTGTTGATAAAGTTCTTCTGACTGGGCTTTTTCATAGACAAATTGTTGACGCAAGGCGGCGGGGAGCGCGGTTTCAATCGGAGATTCGCTGCCTGCGGTGCGGAAAATAACCCTTGTGCCCGCACAACCCACGCGAGCGACTTCTTGCCATAAACGGGTTAAAGTGTCGTCGGTCATCCAGTCTTGCGCATCTAAAAAGATGAAGCGATCTAAGCTGTTATCAGGCAATTGTTGCAAATAATCGAATAAAGAAATGTTTTGCAAACTGACGCGATCCAAATTGGCTTTGATCATCTCGTAATGTTCAGGTTTGAGATAATCGGGAATAGCTTGGCGATTTTCGACATCGTAGCGCGAAGTCAGTCCTTGCCATGCAAAGTAATTGTCTTGAATGGGAAAATCACAGCAAAGATGTTGCATACGGTCGTTATATAAACGGCTCATGTCGCCTGAAGATGCAGCTTTGAGCGCATCATGTTGTTGCGGAGGAATACCCAAACTAAACACCGCGAAAGAACGTTTACTGACTAAGCGCACAAACCAGTGGTTGAAAAAGGGCGCAACGTGTTGTTCATAAGCTTGTTTCTGTTCACTTAAGCTTTTGGCTTGCAGCAATTTTTCTGGCTGACAGCCTGCACGTTTGCTAATTATGTTGATAAAACGTAAAAAATAGCCAAATCGGGCATAACGATAAACATTCTTGGTGAAATAGTGAATGCGTTGTTGTTTGAGCAATTGGCGCAGCCATGAGCCGCCTTCCCAAAATTCGCGGGTTTTGGGGTCTAAATGTTTTTGAATGTATTTGTGATAGTTTTCAAGATTGACCGCTGCATCAGCGCGCCCAAAAAAGCTAAAAAAGTCTTCATAAGTCGGAAGATGTTTAATTGCCGCTAATTTGAGACGGGTAAAATAGACGTGATAAGGGTTTAAATCAACGGCATTGACAGCGGCGGGACTGTCCACAAGATAATTCAGTAAGTTGCAGCCCGCAGAAGAGATAGTGAGGATACGGCTGTCGGCTTGGAGTTGGAGTGCGGCGCGGTCAACGCGAGGGTCTTCCCAAATTTGATTGTAAACAAAGCCATTAAACCACAGACTAAACAGGCGTTCTGAGAGTCCTTTACGACTGAACAGTGAATTTTGATAAACAGCTTCTTTTAAGAAATCATTTGCCACAGCATCCATGAATGTTCCTCATTTACAGTCAAAGTGAAAGTCTGCACCTTAAAATAGCTGTGTGACGTGTTGATGACAGTATATGGTGTGGTTTTGTAGTGGTTTTCCCAAAAGTGTACCCTTCAAGCGAGTTGTCAGGGTAAGGGCTTTGCCTAAAGAAAGTCAAAGAAGTCCCTGTATCAAAAGCTCAATAAAGCAATGGTAGGAAACAACTTGAGAAATGCCCGAGACCGCTTTTACACGCTAATCGACTTATAAAACCTTCAAATGATTTTATAAGCCGATACGTCACAAAACAGTCGTGTTAGACTCATGGCGAGCAGGCTGGTTGAAAACTGTAAAATATAAGAGATTTTATACTTTCTCGGATTTTGCACAGCTTGCTTTGTTTATCCGAAACTCAGGTTATTTAGGAGAATGCTTGATGTTAGCTGTTCGATTACGAATTTTTACACTGCTTGGTGCAGTGGCTCTGTTTAGCAATGCTTTTGCTGAGCCAACAAACCGCGTCTTTGTCACCAATGAAAAAGACAATACTGTTGCCGTAATTAATGCGAAAACCCATGAAATTGAAGCTAAAGTTTCCATTGGGAATCGTCCGCGCGGCATTGGTATTTCCCATGATCACCAAGAAGTGTATGTGGCAATCAGTGCGGAAAATGCAATTGCAGTTTTCGACCCCAAGACGCTGAAAGTATTGCGTAAATTTCCCGCAGGTTCAGACCCTGAAACTTTCGCAGTGCATCCCACCACAGGCAATTTGTATATTTCTAATGAAGACTCGGCAAAAGCCAGCGTTTTCGACCCTAAAACGGGGAAATTGTTGGCAGAAGTGCCCGTGGGTGTCGAACCTGAAGGGGTGATTATTGCGCCTGATGGCAAACAAGTGATTGTCACCAGTGAAGCAAGCAACAGTTTGCACTTCATCAGCGTTCCTGAACATAAGCTATTAGCGACTTTAAATGTGGGCGGCAGACCGCGTGCGGCTGCATTCACACAAGACAGTCAATTTGCCTTTTCAACTTCCGAGCTGACCGCAGAAATCAAGAAAATTGATATGCAAAAGCATGAGGTTGTAAAAACTTTCTCGCTGAGCAGCATTGAAAAAGCCAAGCCTAAAGATATTGTGTTCAGCAAGGATCAGAAAACTTTATATGTTGCACTGGGTCGTGCGTCGGCGGTGGCGGTGATTGACGTGGAAAGCTTGAGTTTGAAAACCACGATTGCGGTTGGGGAACGGGTTTGGGGCTTGGCGTTGTCGAAAGATGGCTCACGTTTATACACCACTAATGGCGGCAATGACACGGTGTCGGTGATTGATACGGCAAACAATACGGTGCTTGCAAACGTGAATACGGGCAAAGCGCCGTGGGGCGTAGTGATTGATGATTAAAGCAGATTAATTATCTGTCATTTTAGGACTGCCACTCCTCGAAGGACTGGCAGTCCTAAATCACGTTTTAAAAACTTAATGCGTAAAAAAGCACTTGTCTTGATTGCAAATCACGTCATTAAATAGTGAAGTGGGTTCTTTCACGAAAAACGTGGTTTGGTTGGTCGCAATCTCAGGGTTTATTTGAGTTTTCCCGATGCTGGGTGTATTGAGTTGATAAAATGGCTCTAAGTAATTAACAATATTACTTTTATCTGCAACAGTGTCTCGAACTTGTGTATATACACGTTCCACATTCAAGCTATCTTTGTAGTGATAACTCAAACGTCTACCCGCTACAAACACAATAAATGATGCGTCAACATAGGAGGGGGAATTAATATCACCGTACGCAACCCTCAGGTTATTACTAACGCCAGGCGTTGTCATGCTAACAACTGGCATATTTGCTTCGTTAATTGCAACAAAAACCTGCTCTTTCCATTTCGTCCACCACCACCAATACCAATCTTGATAAGTTATATTCAGTGTTTCATCAAAACAATAAGAAATTACAGTATTCGGTCGATTAGCATCAGGGTCTATAGTCCATTTATTGGACAGTTTGGGATTACTAACCACAGTATTGGTTAAATTGGGAGCTGGAGTTGCAGGAGGGATTGCAGGGGGCGGGGTTGCAGTTTTTGGGGTGCTTATATGCCCAAATAATTGATTTGTCACATCGTAGTAATAAGCGTCGGTGGTCGCAATATTCATCGTGGTTGCCCAAGGTAAGTCTAATGGTATATCCGATTGATATGGCAGATTCGATTGACTATTTATGTAAGTCTTCGGAAGATTCATATAAGTTTTCAAACAATTCCGAACTTTTTCCCCAACCCATTGGCTCATTTTAAGATAGACAGGTTCAAAATCTGTGGGCGTGATTGGCAGCACGGTATCATTAAAAATGACTCTGCCTTTTAACGGACCTGATGTCGAATATTGTGGTAAATCTGCTGTAAAATCAAAAATTTTACCATCTAAAGCTAAACCCGGTCCTGCTACAGAAATTTCTAAGAAATTCTGTGCCTGACGAATTTGTGAGTTAGCATTTTTACTACTGCATTCTGTCGGTTTATCTATAATACCTCGGCTTTGAGTTCCAGTGCTATTTGCAAGCATCACCCCCGGTGAAAATAATACCGCAATAGCTTGTTCTTCTGGTTTTTGTCCAATCAGGATATTGCCTTTGTAATCCTTAATCCGAAACAGTCCATTGGTGTCATTATCTAATGATTGTTTAGGACTATTTTTATAGGTGCCTGAAACTGCATACCACAAACAATCGCCATTCCCATCCCACAATTGTGCTAAACCTAAAGTTTTCCACGGAAAAAGTCCGATAGTGCTTTCCCCTGAGTTATTACAAGGCGCATCCGCATCACCATCACCATCAAAATCAGGACAAGGCAAATATCCCGGCGGCTGTCCTTTATGTGTTTCAGCATAAGTCAGCGCGTGCCCAATTAACGCCGCCTTCGCCTCAGCCAAAGCTTTAATGGTTTGTTCTCTATTTTCGGTTTTTTGTGCAATCCCCTGATTTAAGCCTGACAACAACACGCTCAAACTGCCCAGAACCAGCACCACGATAAAAATTATAAATGCGCTACCGCGCTGTTTAAACATTCTCAATTCTCTAACTCCTGATTCAGACAACTGCATCATATCTATTTTAGTTTAAACTTATTGTCTAATTCCCCAATAAAAAAACCCGACACACTTTAAAACGTATGTCGGGCTTTCTTATTCAAGCGGGTAAATCTTAAAAAACCGTGTAATACCTTAGTTTAAATAGCGTTTATCTGTAGTAGGACGCATAGCTTCAGCGCACACTTGGGCGTAAATCGCTTCAAATTCAGGTTTCCATTGCGTTGTATGAATGGGCATCGGAGTAATGCTTACAGGTTCTAAACGTAACATCAGTTCTTCCTGATAGCTTTGTTCTTCAGCAGCGCAATCGACCTTCTTATAAGAAAGTTTCATCATGATTACTCCTGTAAGTTAAACTTCATACCTTCAATATGGAGGCACTTGTGATAATGTCAATTACTAAGCAACAAACATACCTAAATTTTTAAAAGCTGCTAAAATCCTCAACACCGCATGTTTAAACACTATACCACACAAAAAACCTACTTTTTGTACACTAAACTGCACCAGTTTAGTCAGTTTTCAACACTATTGCTTGTTGGATTTGACACAGTTGCACCAAAGTTGTCAACCCGCATGACGACCGTAGACATCTTCAAAACGCACAATATCATCTTCACCCAAATAACTGCCCGATTGCACTTCAATAAGTTCTAAAGGCAATTTTCCCGGATTCTCTAAGCGGTGCTTCACCCCTAATGGAATATAAGTTGACTGATTTTCCGACAGTACGAAAGTTTCCTCGCCGCGTGTGACTTGTGCCGTGCCTTTGACCACAATCCAATGCTCTGAACGATGATAGTGCATTTGTAAAGACAAACTCGCGCCGGGCTTGACTTGAATACGTTTTACTTGAAAACGTTCTTCTACATCAATGTTTTCATACGTGCCCCAAGGGCGATGCACTTTTCTATGTAAATCCGCTTCTTGTCTTGCCGTGGCTTTGAGCTGCGTGACAATTTTTTTCACATCTTGCACATAATCCTTGTGCGCCACTAAAACTGCATCCGCCGTTTCCACCACGATATGATCTTTCATGCCTAAGGCTGCAATCAAACGGTATTCGGAACGCAAATAACAATTTTCCGTGGCTTCCGTGAGCACATCGCCAATACAAACATTGCCTTGTGCATCTTGTTCACTGACTTCCCACAACGCAGACCACGCCCCGACATCATTCCAACCCGCATCCAAAGGCAAAATGACCGCATCTTGCGTGCGTTCCATCACCGCATAGTCAATCGAATCGCTGGGGCAATTTAAAAATGCTTGCTTGCTGAGGCGCATGAAATCCGCATCCTGCGTTGCGCCATACACCGATTCTTGGCACGCGCCGAAAATCTTTGGCGCAAATTTTTCTAACTCTTCCAAATAGCGCGAGGCTTTAAACAAGAACATACCGCTGTTCCAATAATAATCGCCTGCGGCAACGTATTCTTGCGCCAACGCGAGCGCGGGTTTTTCGACAAAACGCGCCACTTTAAACGCCGACTTGCCCACCGCTTGCCCTGCTTGAATATAGCCATAGCCTGTTTCAGGCGTGCTGGGCACAATTCCAAACGTCACTAAATGTCCTGCGGCTGCCAAAGGGAGCGCGGCTTCCACTTGTGCACAAAACACCGCCACATTTTTAATTAAATGATCCGCAGGCAATACTAAAATAATCGGGTCAAGATCATAATTTTGGGCTGCCAAGGCGGCAACGGCGGCGGCGGGTGCGGTGTTGCGTCCTTCGGGTTCTAAAATTAAATGTTCAGGATTGATTTGAATACTGCGCAATTGTTCAGCAATTAAAAAACGGTGGCTTTCATTGCAAACCACCAGCGGCGGTGCGATTTCGGGCAGGTTTTTCAGGCGTAGTACGGTGTCTTGCAATAAGGTATTTTGTCCGACTAAGGCTAATAATTGCTTGGGATAATGTTCACGGGAAAGTGGCCATAAACGGCTGCCAACGCCGCCCGATAAAATCACAGGAATTAACATAATGTTGAGTTCGTCGCTTGAGTTAAGTTATACAAAGATAACATTATAGCCAGCGCAGGGTTTATAAGAAATGTAGCCTGTATGGAGCGTGGTGGAATACGAGAGTATTTAAGATTCTCCTGTCCTAAGAAGAGTCCCAAAGAACAGTTAAGTTTAAAATATCCGCAAAAGAAGCCTAGGATGTTAAAACTGAGTCTGTACAAACATAAAATCCTCCGTGCAGAAATCAAAACCCGAAAACCTGCACAGAGGGTGGGTATTTTGAATCATTCGGGTAGTCGCCGAGTAGGTTGGGTTGGCTTATCCTCACCGCAAGCCCAACCTACAGACTAAATAGCTGTTAGTTCGCTATTACCAGGATATTCTTGAATTTTCCCTACATTTTGCCAAGCAAGTTTCTGACTTTCTGAAAAGCTCTTGTGTATTCCTTTCACAATATGCCATGCCGTTTGCATTGCAATTTTACGTTTAGGCAACCATGCAGATTGACGAATACTCCATACCACTGTGACTTGTTCAGTTTGAATCGCAAAGGTACATCCCTCAAAAACATAATCTAACACTTCTATTTCATAGGCGTGTGCGGTGTATTGATGTACAACATCCCCATTTTTAAGGGAGTGTCTGTGAGGTCATAATCCACTTGAACAATATCACCAATTTCTATCATTTCAAAACTCGTAAGGTCGTTAATTTTGCAATTTGGGGCGCATTGGGTTCGACAATCCAAGCAACCATAATCACGGCTCGGCAATTATTAGCACCGGTAATTCTGATAAGGTTAGGAGTTACGCAGTTGAAACACTAATTCTTTTATTTATAATGAGTTAGTATTGTGCACTGCATAATCGTGTTTCCATTAAAATCAAATAGTTACCGATTCAACTACGTAACTCCTAAATTGGTTAAAGAACGATACGGTGGTAATGAGTTCTATGTCATCTAAAGCGAGTAACTCAGCCAGCCTTTTGGAGATATAGCCTCTATCCCCAAACACCTTGCCAATAAAGTTTTTCAGCATACTCGGAACAGGTATCATCAACATGACTGTGCGTAATCCGAAAAGATAGGATTTTCCCGCAGTCATCGACTAAGAGATGTAGCTTGAAGCCATAAAAGCATCCTGTTGAAGATTTGCCTCTTTCCACGTCATCTTTGAAGGTTTTGTGACGTGAAATCCGCAGATTATCGCAAACCCGTAAAGGCGTTGAATCAATAAAGGCAATCCCATTCCTGTGGCACAACGGCTTTTCATGAAGAAAGTCAGTGGAATCAAGATGTCAGCTAAAAGCTCAATGAAACGATTGTAGGAGACAAGCTTCGGAAATGCTTGAGATAGATTGAGAACTATAAAATAGAGACTTTATATTTTCTCAGATTTTATTCAGCTTGCCTTCCTTAGAGCTAACTCAGGTTAGTTAAGAACTTTGAGCGCAGTCTTGAGAACGCTAATACCAAACTCAAACTGTGCTTTATCAGGCTTATCATTAAACAACTCGCTTCTCTTTAAAAATTCCAAATCGGTTCTATAAGGCGTAGCCGCCATGCACCAGAACAAGTATCTTTCTAAACACCGTCATAAAAAAAGAGGACTATCGCTAGCCCTCTTTTTCACTGCTGATAATTCACTGCAAAAACCTAAAAGTCTTTCACAATCTTCTTGGTAATTACCCATTGTTGTGCAATGGATAAGCTGTTATTCACCACCCAGTACAACACCAAACCTGAGGGGAAGAAGGCGAAGAACACGGTGAAAATCAACGGCAACATCATCATCACTTTTTGTTGCACAGGGTCAATAGGCGCAGGATTTAAATGATGTTGCAATAACATGGTTGCGCCCATAATCAAAGGCAGCACAAAGTAGGGATCGGGTGAAGACAAGTCATTTAACCAGAAAATGAAGCTGGCTTGACGCATTTCCACACTTTCCAATAACACCCAATACAAAGCAATAAACACAGGAATTTGCACCAGAATTGGTAAACATCCACCCAGCGGGTTGATCTTTTCCTTCTTATACATATCCATCATTGCTTGATTGAGCTGCATCCGATCATCGCCATACTTCTCTTTCAACGCCACTAAACGCGGTTGCAAGCGACGCATGTTTGCCATGGATTTATAGCTGGCAGCCGATAAATGGAAGAACGCACCTTTAATCATCACCGTGAGCAGAATAATCGCCCAGCCCCAGTTTCCAACAATATTAAAGATTTGTTGAACTAACCAGAATAAAGGCTGTGCGATGAACCAGAACCAGCCATAATCCACGGTTAAATCTAAGCCACGGGCTAACGTGCCTAAAGAATCTTGTAATTTAGGGCCTACATACAGCTTGGTTGAAAAAGTATGCTGTTGCCCTGCTGCGACTTTTTGGGTATTGCCATACATGCCCAAGACATAACGCTGACCTTCGGGCAACATCTTGGTGTAGTATTTATAAACGTCAGCTTGTTCAGGAATCCACGCGGCTAAGAAATAGTGTTGCGACATTCCTGCCCAACCCCCCGCCCATGCGGCACGATTTTCCTTTTCAAAGCTACCATCTTTCATTTGGTCAAAGGTTAATTTTTCAAAACGTTGTGCAGGGCTAGAAATTGCGCCACCCATATAGGTGTACACAAAACGCGATTGTCCCGCTTCAGCAATTTGAGTGCGTTGCAATTGGGTGTAAAAACTGCCTTCCCAAGTGGCAGCACTGCCATTTTCAAGCTGATGTTGTAATTCGATCAGGTAACTGCCGCGTTCAAATTTATAAATTTTATGAACTTTCACGCCCTGCGGATTTTGCCAGCTCAATTTCACTTCTAATTGCTTAGAGCCGTCCGCTAATTTATAACTATTTTGTTCGACGCTATAAACCGCTTGATGGCTTGGGGCAGTATCAGCGGGCAGTAAACCTGACTGTGCCACGAAAACATTCGGTAACTCATCATCCATCAAACGCACAAAATCATTGCGATCTTGGGGATGATTGAGATAATTCCGTAAATAAACCCGACGAATATCCCCGCCAACTTTGTCGATTTCTAATTTTAATACGTCAGTTTCAACCACGACACGCCCTTGCGTACTCAATAAACGCTGAGTCGTCGGCACATCGGGAATATTATTCGCTTCTGCCTTCACCGCATTGGGAAACTCAGTGGTTTTAACAATCGGAGTGTCTGCGGAATGAGCAGGATTCACACCGCCCGTGCTGGATGGCGCAACTTCAGCCACAGGTCTTGGCGCATAATCCACTTGCCATGCCTGATAAATCGACAGCAAAATAAACACGAGGGTAACACCCAGAACGAGTCTGATATTATCCATACTTATTGTTTTTCCTTACGCGCTGGTACAGGGTCGATACCCCCTGCGTGCCATGGGTGACAACGACCAAGACGTTTGATAGCTAGCCATAGACCCCGCAGAACGCCATGTTCCATAATTGCCTGTTGTGCATATTCAGAACAACTGGGATAAAAACGGCAACTTGCAATGAGGAAGGGGCTAAGCAACAAACGGTAGCCTTGAATGATTAAGACGAAGATTTTCCGCATCGTTTGATGACTCTTGTCCAATGCTGGGCTAAAGAGTGGAGAAGGATCGCATTATCAGTGATGGGTGCGTCCTCTCTTGCCAATACGACGCAATCCAAACCTGCTAAGCGATGCTGATGCAGGCGAAAACTTTCCCGCGATAAACGTTTTATACGATTTCGCATCACCGAGAGTTTCACTCGTTTTTTGCTAATCGCTAAACCCAAACGGGCAAGCATTTGGGCGTTAGGACGCGCTAATACGGTAAAGTAGCGATCCACAGATTTAGAGGGTTTAGCAAAAACCTGTTGGAAGTCAGCCGCTTTTCGCAGGCGTTGAGACTGCTTAAACGGACAAGAGAGACACATGCCACATCATGCGCTTAAGCGCGCTCTTCCTTTGGCGCGACGTGCGCTTAATACCAAGCGACCACCTTTGGTCTTCATACGTGCACGAAAACCGTGGCGACGTTTACGAACTAATACACTGGGTTGAAAGGTTCTTTTCATGTTTGCTCACCGCTGGATTTATATCAAACGAAACATAATAGTATTTTACCCCTGTAGTTGTCAAGGACGTGATTTCACAGAAATTTTTACGCGCTGTTCACGTCCCAAAACTTTCGCTTTTTCGTGAGAAAATAGGGATTCAATTTTCAAAAAAAAGCGGTTTTGCAACTACTGCAGCCACAGGGAAAGGATGGCGTTTTCGCGGCGCAATTGTAACATGAACGGCGTGCTGATCTGCTGCATTCGTTTCGTTAATTCCGCGATATTTTTCACCGCGCGTTGATTCACGCCAATAATATAATCTTTGGGTTGAATGCCAACCGTGGCAGCAAAACTATTATTGTCCACACTTTGAATTTCAATGCCTTCGCTGCTGTCGATTAAACTCACGCCTTCCAAATAGTTACTGATTTTCGCACCGTCATGGGTGCTGGTTTTGCCGATGACGGCTTGAATTGTTAAAGGCTTACCTTTGCGTAAAATCTGAATTTCGACCGTGTCACCCACGCCCAACAACCCAATCCGATTACGTGCACTAGCAACGCTGGTGACAGCTTGGCGATCCATGCTGAGAATAATATCGCCCGATTGTAGCCCCGCTTGTTCTGCGGGTGAATCTTGTTCAATCCGTGCAACCACAACGCCTTGCTGGTCACGTAAACCAAAAGCCTGCGCTAATTCAGGGCTTAAATTTTGTAATTGCATTCCGAGCGAACCGCGCTGCACTTTGCCGTGGGTATTGAGTTGATTCACGATTTTATTCGCCATATTCATCGGAATTGCGAAACCAATGCCGACATTCCCACTGCCGCCATTGGGGGACAAAATCGCGGTGTTAATCCCCACCAGTTCGCCGCGCAAATTCACCAACGCGCCGCCTGAGTTGCCGGGATTAATTGATGCGTCGGTCTGAATAAAATCTTCATAGCCTTCAATCCCTAAGCCGCTGCGCCCCAAGGCACTGACGATGCCTGAAGTCACGGTTTGTCCCAAACCAAAAGGATTGCCGATTGCCACCACAAAATCCCCGACGCGCAATTTATCCGAGTTCGCCAAAGGCAACGCGCTTAAACGCTCGGCTTTGATTTTAATCACGGCAATGTCGGTGTCGGCATCTGCGCCAATTAATTGGGCGTTGAAACTGCGCCCATCGCGCAAGGTGACGCTGATTTCATCGGCTTTGGCAATGACGTGGCTGTTGGTGACCACGAGTCCTTCTCGTGCATTGATAATCACGCCTGAGCCTAAACTTTGGCTTTGGCGTTCACGCGGTTGGTCGGGTAATTGGAAAAAGCGGCGGAAAAACGGGTCGTTTAGTAGTGGGTTTTCTTGGACACGAATCCGTGTGCGTGTGGAAATATTCACCACGGCGGGGGTGACGTTTTCCAACATCGGGGCGAGACTGGGTAAAGCCTGCCCATCGACACTGACGGGAAGGGCTGCATCGCTTGGCACTGCGCTGAATGGCAGTAACAGTGCCAAACCTTGGATGAGGAGTTTTTGTAGCTTTTTCATGGCTTATCCTATTTAACAGGCTGACTGCTTGTTTAAATAGGGTAAGTTTTGGGAATTTCTAGGGCAAGGGGATTTTCAAATTTAGGTGGCGGTATTTCTAAATACAGAATGTAGTCCGTATGGAACGCAGTGGAATATGGGTTTAGGATGCTTCGCTGGTGCAGGTTTGCAACCTGCGCCGTAACGTTTCGGCTCGTTCTAACACTCTCAAACGTTTCAGTCGGGGTTATTCACGGTGGCGTTATTTTGGACGGGGTTGCGGGCAGGGAACAGATAGATTAAAGAAATCGGAGTGAAATAATTCTCTACACAGCGAGATGAATTAACAGCTAGCCGTTTCAACAAAAGTAGGCAATCGCGATAACATAATTACCGTAGGCTGGGCACTGCCCACCAAATTAAATAGCTCAGGATATAAACGGTGGGCGGTGCCCATCCTACTTGACTGGCTCTTTCATAGTAAATGAGACAGGGATGAGCATTGTTCCAATTGATTGAGCCACTGATTAAAATGTGGACACTGTGAGCGGAGTGTTGGCAAACCAATTGCCGCCGCCGCAGGTGCACCCACACGAACCTTAACCTTCTCATACAAGGGAACATATTTAATAATTCGTTTGCTGGGAGCGGTTTCTTTCCCTGCATTAATTTCTTCAGGAGCAAAACCTGCAACCTCGTTTTTGAGTTTGTCTAAAGCTTGTTCTGAATTAGGAATCCGTTGAGCTAATTGTGACAAATCACAATAAAGTAAGGCTTCAAATTCATGAAGTTGTATATAAGGCAGAAATCGTGAATCATTTATTACTTCTTTGAATGCTTGTTCAAGTACATCTACTTTTTTTGTAGGACTTACGTGTTTCTGTGCGTCATTCCAAGCGGGAAATTCTGAAGGAAGCGCGTATAAATCTAACATTGTGCTGAAATAAACATCTGTACCAGTATGCTGTTTTGTTAATCGAAGCATCTCATTTTTAACGTGATCGAAATTAACAATGCCCCCTTTCTTATTCAATTTGCGATTGGTGACCACCATCATAGAATTCAAAGCAATCTCAAATAACTCCAAATGTGGTGATAACACATCTCTGGAAAATTGTAATTCAGTTTCTCCTTCCACCAATAAATACAATCGTTTCCATGACATTTAGGGCAAACCTCCTAAGACATTTTTCTCCCAAAGTTGTCCTAGCGTATATTCCTCAAGCCATGCTTGAAGTTCTTCGGAATTTAAACGTTTAAGTAGAGTTTCCCCTTGATGATGATTTGCGACAATAATTTGCTCAGGTGTCAATTCATCTAATAACAATGAGGATTGCGTAGAAATAATTAATTGCGTTTGTGCAGCCGCTTGTTGCAACATGCTCACTAATTGTTTGATTGCAAAGGGGTGTAAGCCTAACTCGGGTTCATCCAAAATTAGCATGTTAGGTAAATTCGGTTGTAACAAAACTGCTGCTAAACAAATAAAACGCAGTGTTCCATCTGACAACTGATGCGGGTAATACAACATATCAGAATAACGATCTTTCCAAAGAAGTTGTGTTTGTCCTAAAGAGGTTTCTTTTAAAACAAATTGTCCAAAAAAAGGCGCAACTGAACGGACTACTTCTACTATTTGTGCATAATGAATGGGGTGATTTTTCTCTAAATTCATGAGAAAAGGAGCTAAATTTGCGGCATTTGCATTAAGGCTTTCAAAATCCACAATATTCCATAATCCCATCACAGGCGCAGAGGGAGACGTATCATGGAAATGATAAACACGCCAACTTTTGAGGGTATCAACAGCCCAAAGTTCACTTTGACTATTGGTGTATAAATATTTTTGGAATAGTTTACTTTCAAAATGTCCACTACCCTGTTCGTTTTTAATTGGGCCGTATCTAGGATCATCAAATGGAGCTGATTCTTGTGTAAAAAATAACGAACGATCATCCGCAGCCCGCAAGGTAAACTTATATTCATTCAATCCGAATTTTAAATGTGCTTGTAATTCTTGTGTGGTTTTCATACCTCGAAATAAAAAAGCATCAGCTCGCCCTCGGGCACTAATATAATTTTGTAAACCTCGATCAGGGGGACTGGTCATCATTTGACCTAATAACTCAAAAAAACGAATGAAATTCGTTTTACCCGAACCGTTTGCGCCAATCAGCACATTTAAACCTGAAGATAATCGAAAAGCTTTTAACTCACGAATAGATTTATAACCAATAATTGTAATTTCTTCTAAATATGACATTTTTAATGACCTTTTAGGTATATTTTGTAAATAAACTTTACCAACCTGACTATACAATATATTAAAACAACTGTGTACCCAAATAAAAAAACCTCCCTTGTTCACACAAAGGAGGTTTTTTCACAACATGGCGAGATGAATTAACAGCTCGAACATCATTATCGTAGGGTGGGCACTGCCCACCAAATTAGATAGCTCAGGATATAAACGGTGGGCGATGCCCACCCTACTTGACTGCGTTAAATTTCTGATAACCAAGTTTGAGGTAAGATGAGTGTGAAAGTATTGTCAAGCGGAGCTTGACCGACAGGCATTCCCAAACAGAGTTTGGGAACGAGAAAGCAGGAAAAATTACCGCCATTGAATTCTAAAAGTATTCTTTAATTGTGTTAATTCGGGTAATTGTGTGAATTATGGTTCAGATAGACTAAATCCCAGCTTCTCAATAGTGATATTTCGTGATTTAATGACGAGAGTTTTTTAATTTACTTAAGGCGTTTTATTGTGGATAAAACTGTTATTGAAAAAGTGAGCACTGTAATAATTATGTCAGTAGTAACAGCTGCTGTAATTTTCTTTGGATACCAAAAACAACCAGCAGAAATGGGACTAATGGCAGCATTCGGGCTTATGCTTTTATTCTTTACCCAGTTTGATAAAATTCAATCTATTAAAGGGGCTGGTATTGAAGTACAAAAAGTAGTAGATAAAGCTGAAGTTACGAAAGCTGAATTGCAAAAAGTAGTAGATGAAACGGATAAGAAAATCGCCGAATTAGATCAACTAAATGCTCGAATTATTTTTATTGAGGAACGCTTACAAAAAATAGAAGAAAAAGGGAAAATGATGTGGGAAAAATGTGAATGGTAAAAAAACAAGAATAAATAAAGAAGTCCCCCACAAAAAAACCTCCCTTGTTCATACAAAGGAGGTTTTTTCACAACATGGCGAGATGAATTAACAGCTCGCTATTTCAGCAAAATTAAGCAATCGCGATAGGAATCACTTTATCTTGCACTTTCTTAGCAACATCTTGATATTTCGCAATTTCATGGAAATTCAAGTAACGGTAGATGTTTTGTGATAAAGGCACAATCGCTTGCACATTTTCCATGTATTCTGCAACGCTGGGTAACTTACCCAATTTAGCAGCCACCGCCGCCAATTCAGCAGAAGACAAGTACACGTTCGCATCTTTCCCTAAACGGTTGGGGAAGTTACGGGTTGAAGTAGAAACCACAGTGGCATTGTCACGCACGCGGGCTTGGTTACCCATGCACAGTGAACAGCCAGGGATTTCGATACGTGCGCCGACTTTACCAAACGTAGAGTACACGCCTTCTTCGGTCAATTGGTATTGATCCATACGGGTTGGGGGAGAAATCCACAAACGCGTAGGCACTTGGCTGGAGCTTTCTAACACTTTAGCAGCAGCGCGGTAGTGACCGATGTTAGTCATGCAAGAACCGATGAACACTTCATCAATCTTCGTGCCGGTCACAGCAGACAACAATTTAACGTCGTCTGGATCATTGGGGCAAGCCAGAATAGGTTCTTTGATGTCGTTCAAGTTGATTTCGATAACCGCAGCATATTCGGCATCCGCATCAGGTTGTAACAATTCAGGATTTGCCAACCATGCTTCCATCGCTTCGATACGACGTTGTAAAGTGCGGGGGTCACCATAACCATCAGCAATCATCCAACGTAATAAGGTAATGTTGGAATTCAAATATTCGATGATGGGTTCTTTGCTCAAATGAACCGTGCAACCATTTGCAGAACGTTCTGCGGAAGCGTCAGCCAATTCAAACGCTTGTTCCACTTTTAGATTAGGCAAGCCTTCGATTTCTAAAACCTTGCCAGAGAAAACGTTCTTTTTGCCTTCTTTGGCAACGGTCAATAAACCCTTTTGAATTGCAACGTAAGGAATTGCATTCACTAAATCACGTAAGGTAATACCGGGTTGCATTTCACCTTTGAAACGCACTAAGACAGATTCAGGCATATCTAAAGGCATTACACCCAAAGCAGCGGCGAATGCCACTAAACCAGAACCTGCGGGGAAGCTGATACCGATAGGGAAACGAGTATGAGAGTCACCACCCGTGCCAACGGTGTCAGGCATCACCATGCGGTTTAACCAAGAGTGAATAATGCCGTCGCCAGGACGTAAGGCAACGCCGCCACGATGTTGCATGAATTCAGGCAGATCGTGGTGTAATTTCACGTCAACGGGCTTAGGATAAGCGGCGGTATGACAGAAGCTTTGCATCACTAAATCAGCAGAGAAGCCCAAGCAAGCGAGTTCTTTCAATTCGTCGCGGGTCATCGCACCCGTGGTATCTTGAGAACCAACGGTGGTCATCTTGGGTTCGCAGTACATGCCAGCACGCACGCCAGGTAAGCCGCAAGCCTTGCCGACAATCTTTTGTGCCAAGGTGTAGCCTTTGCCAGAACTTTGAGGAGGCGTAGGCAGAATAAATAAATCAGTGGCAGGCAAGCCTAAAGCTTCGCGCGCTCTTTGGGTCAAAGCACGACCGATGATTAAAGGAATACGACCGCCAGCACGCACTTCATCAGGCAGGGTGACAGGACGGATTTCAAAGGTGCTGACCACGTCGCCAGCTTCATTCAGAATCTTGCCTTCATAAGGCTTAATGGTGATGATGTCGCCGGTGTTCAACTTGCTCACGTCACATTCAATCGGTAACGCGCCTGAGTCTTCAGCGGTGTTGAAGAAAATCGGGGCAATTTTGCCGCCTAAAACCACACCACCTTGACGCTTGTTAGGCACGCAAGGAATGTCATGACCCATGTGCCATAACACGGAGTTGATGGCGGATTTACGAGAAGAACCCGTACCGACCACATCGCCCACAAACGCTAAAGGATGACCTTTTTTCTTTAATTCTTCGATTTGTTCAATCGGTTTTTCCATGCGACTGACTAACATCGCTTTGGCATGGAGAGGAATATCAGGACGGCTCCACGCTTCGCCAGCAGGAGACAAATCGTCGGTATTGGTTTCACCGGGCACTTTGAACACGGTCACGGTGATAGATTCAGGTAATTTAGGCTTAGAAGTGAACCATTCGGCATCAGCCCAAGATTTCACCACTTGTTTTGCAAAGTCATTGGTTTTAGCTTTTTCAACGACATCGTGATAAGCATCAAACATTAACAAGGTGTGAGATAAGGCGGTGGCAGCAATGGAAGCTAATTTAGGATTATCTAAGACATCAATCAAAGGCTTGATATTGTAGCCGCCTAACATCGTGCCTAATAATTTGGTGGCTTGTTCTGCGCTAATTAAAGGGCTGCTGGCAACGCCTTTGGCGACATCAGCTAAAAATGCGGCTTTAACATAAGCGGCTTGGTCAACACCGGGAGGAACACGATTGGTTAATAATTCGACTAAAGTTTGTTCTTCACCTTTTGGGGGATTTTTTAACAATTCCACTAAAGCTGCGACTTGTTCAGCATTTAAAGGCAAAGCAGGTAAGCCTTGACCAGCACGTTCTTCACAATGTTTTCTGTAAGCTTCTAACACGTTGTTTCCCTCAAGAGGTGGATCAATGAAGTGAATTCGCAAGTGTACCCAGCGAGCAACTTGAAACGCATATTATATGCTATTTTAAACTCATAAGGGTATGCTAGATGTGGAATCTGTTGCAGATTGGTGACCCGTTGGAAAACTTTTAACGCGCTGTAATTTTTGAGTGTCACGCATTAATCCGCAGCTTGGGTTGTCGTTGGCAACCCAAGCTACGCTTGCTTGAATCTTAATGAGTTAAGGCTT
The DNA here is from genome assembly GCA_028688145.1 of Thiotrichaceae bacterium. GTDB lineage: Bacteria > Pseudomonadota > Gammaproteobacteria > Beggiatoales > Beggiatoaceae > JAQTYU01. The sequence goes on from JAQTYU010000012.1 coordinate 71,825, forward strand.
TGAATTCAACTTTTCCCACGGCGTAAACCGTACTTGCTGCATTTCTTGCCCTTTGATTTGAACAGAAACTACCGCTTTCATGTCGGGGCTGGTTTCATAATCACCGCTGGCTTGCAAACTATTTTCACCCACCGCTTTCAGTTCCAAACTCGCTTTTTGCTTGTTTGCCAAAATAACCACGGAAGCTTGCGCCCCTTCGGTTTTCACCGCTGTTCCTGCATGGTCGGTAACATAGACTGTGACCTGTTTCGGACTCAGCACTAATTCAAAATGATACGCACCCGCCATACGCACTTGTCCACCGTGCGGGGATTTTTGCTTGTCTAAATACGCATCATCATGTGCTGAGACGGCAAAGCTACATAACAGTGTCAGCATTAAAAGCACTTTATTTACAAACGACATTTTAATTAACTCCTTGAGATAAAATAAGAAAAACTCAATCGCAATCCACTTTAAAACTGCCTGTCGCCATGCGCGTGACATTGCCGACGATGCCTTCACCACAAGTTAAACGTAAAGTATCCATAATGCGTTTATCCAAGGAATCCGCTTGGGGTGAATTGTCCGACGCGAAAACCTCTTCCATTTCAGGCGGAGTCACGATTTTTTCATGGCGTGAATATTCCCGATAAGAATCGCGGGTATTACCGTGATAAGCCATTGCTACGTTAGGCAGGTTTAAAAAGATTATTATAATTAATAGGTTATGCATTTCGTGTTTCCAAAATTGTCAGAACCGCAATTCACATAATTACCTTAATTGACACAATTAAATACGAGAATTTTTAGTGTTTATAATTGGGGTAATTGTGTAAATTATGTGAATTGTGGTTCTGACAAGAAGCAATCCGTAGCTTGGGTTGGCGCAAGTCAACCCAACGAAAACAAAGAGAGGAATGTGATGTTGGGAAGGATTGGGGTTTGTGTTGGGTTGCCGTTGGCAACCCAACCTACGAGGCTAGGTGGCAGAAAAAACGAGACGGAATCCGTAGCCGTCGTACCCATGGTAGTCGCCGCCACGATGGGCAGAACGACAGTCATTCGCAACACTATACCAAGAGCCACCGCGCCACAGGCGTGAATCTTTTCCAGTCGCACATTTGGCATCTTTTCCATCCTCATAAGACGCGTATTCACTACACGTCCATTCAAACACATTTCCTGCCATATCATACAACCCAAAATTATTAGGCTTCTTTTGTCCTACCACATGAGTTTTATTTCCTGAATTTGCACCATACCAAGCATATTCTCCCAAGCGGCTTTCATCATTTCCAAAATACCACTTCGTTGTCGTTCCTGCTCGTGCTGCATATTCCCATTCCGCTTCTGTCGGTAAACGATACTCTTTCCCTGTCTTCTTGCGTAACCATGCAGCGTAGGCTTCTGCATCTTTCCAATGTACACAGCTCACAGGATGATTATCGGCAGGCGTAAATCCTTGAGGCTTCATTAAGCCATCACAACCATACGAATCAATATTTACACCTGTATAACCCATCTCTTGCACAAAGGCTTTAAATTGCCCTACCGTCACTTCATACTTACTCATGTAAAACGCATTCATTTTCCACGCATGGACAGGCGTTTCATAATTATAATCCCCATCATTTGACCCCATCTGAAACGTACCCGCTGGAATCAACACCATTTCAGGTTCAAAAGCCTGACGGGAAACTTTAGGGGGTTTATTCACTGTAGGAGGCTGACTCGATACTTGTTCCACTTCAGTTGTAACAGGAGTAACCACCCTCTCCTTTTCTGATTTCAAAAGCGCATTTTCCGCCCGCAAACGCGCCATTTCCGACAGCAAATTTTCATCTTTCTGAGGCACACCACAAGGCGGCAAAAAACAAAAAGCTTGAGTCAATGTCCCTTCATGCCAAGGAAACTGCTGTTGTTGCGTTTTTTTGGAAACCGCCGCAGCCACAACAGTTTGCACATCAAAAATACTGAGACTTTGCTTAGTTCTATCCCGCAAAGCTTCTAACAAATAATGGGTATAAATACTATTACGCCATTCTCCATGACCCAAAGCAGTTTTTCCGGGTGTGGTGGCATACAACACCAATGAACCCGAAGGCTTCATACCCACCAAACCCTCATTCCCCCCTTTCACCAAACTTTTCAATTGCGTAGGCACATTACGGCAGGCATCCAAAATCAATAAATTCACCCCCGTACTATTAATTTCGTGCAAATTATCCAAAATTTGTTGTGCATTCACCGTCATGTACGGAATATCTGCGCGTTGTTTCAGACTGGCATCAATCGGTATCAGATGATTTGCCCCCTCATGCTGCAAACCGTGCCCCGAAAAATACACAATCACCTCATGCGCGGCATTTTGCTGTTTCACCTGCTCATAAAAATTCCCTAAAGTTTCATCCATTTCGCGCTTACTGGCGTTTATTAACGGTGTCACCTGAAACTTCAAATTACCCAAGACCGTTGCCATATCTTCCGCATCGGCGGCAGGATTATGCAAACTCGCCATCGAACGATAATCCGCATTGCCCATCACCAAAGCATAACGTGCTGCCTGACTCTCAAATCCCAGCAATAACAAAAACATCATCAAAATGTAGCGTAGAAAATTCACGGCTGTTCCTCCAAAATTCAGGACGAGTACCCTCAGTCCTCTTAATAACCCCAGTTCAGTATACGACGCTACATTTACGCACTCAATGTGTATTATTTAAACCATAATTCTCTCAATTACCCCACAAACACCATTTTTCTCGTTCCCAAACTCCGTTTGGGAATGCCTGCAAGTCAAGCTCTGCTTGACGATTCGGAAAACCTGCAAACTCTTCAATAAATGACGAGATAAGATTACGCATTTCGTGTTTCAAAAATTGTCAGAACCGCAATTCACATAATTACCTTAATTGACACAATTAAATACGATAGTTTTTAATGTTTTTCTCATTCCCAAATGTGAGGGCAAACTGTACTGTATTGTCAAGCGGAGCTTGACCGACAGGCATTCCCAAACGGAGTTTGGGAACGAGAACAATACGATAATTTTTAGTGTTTATAATTGGGGTAATTGTGTGAATTGCGAAAATTGTGGTTCAGACAAAACCTCAATAATCCAGCTGTTGCCGCCCCGCCAGCAAACGCGCCACAGGTTTACGACACCACACATAAAACATCACGGGCGTGAGCAAAGTATCCAATAAAGTCGCGCTGATTAAACCGCCAAAAATCACCACCGCCACAGGATGTAAAATTTCTTTACCCGCGCTGTCGCCCGCAAACAGCAAGGGTGTCAAAGCACAAATCGCCGTGCCTGAGGTCATCAACACAGGGGTTAAACGTTCCAAACTGCCCCGAATCACCATCTTGGCATCAAAGCCTTCGCCTTCTTTCATCATCAGATTTAAGTAATGGCTGATTTTTAAAATCCCGTTGCGGGTGCTGATGCCTGCCAAAGTGATGAAACCGACTAAACTAGCCACCGACAACACCCCATTGCTCAGCTTCAAAGCGAGCACGCTGCCCACCAAAGCCAAGGGAATATTCACCATGATAATCAAGCAAATAACTACAGAATGATAACGGCTGTATAACACCAAGAAAATTAATAAAGCAGACACCACCGCCAAGCCGCTGATTAAACGGGTTGCCTGTTCTTGGGCTTGAAATTGTCCTTCTAAATTAATGAAATAGCCTTCAGGCAAGGGCGTTGCTGCAATCACCGCACGAATTTTGCTGATAATCGCTGCCATATCGCTGCCATCGGTATTTGCAAACACTACAATCCGCCGCCGACTGTTATCACGATTAATTTGATTGGGCCCGAGGCTGTCGCTAATCGTGGCTATTTTTGACAAAGGCAAATAGCCCGTCGGAGTTTCCACCAGCACATTTGCCAAACCTTCGCTGCTGCGATCCGAATCGGGCAAACGAATCACCACATCAAACCGCCGATTTTCTTCCAAAACCTGAGAAACGACCTGTCCCCCGACCAAAGTTTGCAAAGCACGACTCACCGCCGCAGGCGTCACTCCAAATACCGCCGCTTTTTGATAATCCAAATGCACTTGGGTTTGTGGAATTAACACCTGCTTTTCAATTTGCAAATCGACCACGCCTGCAACTTTGCCGAGCTTGACTTGCATTTCTTCGGCAAGTTTACGCAGCGTATCTAAATCTTCCCCAAAGATTTTTAACGCGATTTCTGCACGCACGCCTGAAAGCAGATGATCCAAACGGTGCGAAATCGGCTGTCCGACATTCACCACCACGGGCAAAGCCGCCAAGCGTTGCCGCACCTCTTGCAACACTTCCGCACGACTGCGCGCCGAGGGTTTTAAATCCACTTCGATTTCTGAAGAATGTACCCCTTCCGCATGTTCATCCAATTCCGCACGCCCCGTGCGCCGTCCCAATTGCGCCACTTCGGGAATTTGCAATAACAATTGTTCTGCTAAAGTGCCGATTTTGTTCGACTCGCTCAGCGAAGTGCCGGGCGCGAGCGATAAACCAATGGTCAGCGTGCCTTCATTAAAAGCGGGTAAAAACGCACGCGGGAAAAATGGCACGAGCGCAGCCGCGCCCAACACCAGCAATAATGCGCCACTCAGCAGGAATTGTGGGTGTTGCAAAGACCATGTTAATAAATGGGTGTCGCCCCATTTCAAGCCGCGCACCAGCAAACTGTCGCCATGCTGCAAAAATTTGGCTTTAGGCAACAAGTAAAAACAGAGCACAGGGGTTAAAGTCAATGAAACCAATAAGCTGGCAAGAATTGACACGATATACGCCACGCCCAGCGGCGCGAATAAACGCCCTTCAATCCCCGACAAAGCAAACAGCGGCACGAATACCAACACCACAATCAAAGTTGCGTAAATAATCCCCGAACGCACTTCACTGGACGCGCTAGAAATTAAATTAATCAATGCCTTGCTGTCTAAATTTTGCGGCGCGGCGCGTAAACGGCGCATGATATTTTCCACATCAACCACGGCATCATCGACCAATTCCCCAATCGCAATCGCCAAACCGCCCAAGGTCATGGTGTTAATCGACAGCCCAAAATAGCTAAAAATCACCACCGTCACCAACAGCGAAACAGGAATTGCGATTAAGGAAATCAAGGTAGTGCGTGCATTCAACAGGAATAAAAACAGAATAATCGCGACCATAATCGCGCCATCGCGTAAAGCTTCTTCAACGTTATTAATCGCAGCACTGATAAAATCCGCTTGTCGAAACAGCAAGTTATCGACTTTAATCCCTTTGGGTAATTGCTGATTAATTTCTGCGAGCACCTTTTCCACTTCGGCGGTCAGTTGTAAAGTATTGGCATTGGGCTGTTTTTGCACCGACAAAATCACCGCAGGCTGGGCGTTGAAACTGGCATCACCACGTTTAACACGGGCGGCAAATTGCACGCTGGCGATTTGTTTCAACAGCACAGGGACAGTGTTTTGAAAACTCACCACCAGATTTTCCAAATCCTCAAGCCGCGTGGTGTGGGCGAGATGGCGAATTAAATATTCTTGGGTATGCTTTTCCAAAAAGCCGCCGCTGGTGTTCAAAGCAAAACCTTTTAACGCGGTTTCGACTTGCAACAAGCTCACTTTCAAATCGCCCATTAAAGTTAAATTCGGCACAATTTGATATTGTTTGACTTCGCCGCCGATGGGAATCACTTGCGCCACGCCGGGCAAAGTCAGCAGGCGCGGACGCACCACCCAATCTGCCAATTCGCGCACTTGCATCGGTGAACTTTTCGCGTCACCGCGCATCGCCACCAGCAGAATTTCCCCCATAATCGAGCTAATCGGCCCGAGTTGCGGAGTAATTCCTTGCGGCAATTGGGCATTAATTAAATTCAAACGTTCACTAACTTGTTGGCGGTTGCGATAAATATCGCTATTCCACGCAAATTCCACAAACACAATCGACAGCCCCACGCCCGAAACCGAGCGCACACGGGTCACGCCCGCCAAGCCATTCATCGCAGTTTCTATCGGAAAGGTCACCCATTGTTCGACTTCTTCTGGGGCCATGCCCTGCGCCTCGGTCATTAAAGTGACCGTGGGCTTGTTCAAATCGGGAAACACATCGACAGGCAATTGCTGCAAATTGAAAAAGCCATACGCCATTAACAGCAGGCTGCTGACCAAAATCAACAGGCGTTGCCGCAAACTGAACTGCACTAAAGTTTGAAACATATCGCCCCCTAACGCACTTGGGCGAGTAAATTCGCGCCTGTGCTGACCACGCGATCTCCCGCCTGCAAGCCTGAAGTAATCGCGATGCGTTTGCCGTCTAAAACTTGAATTTGCACGCTGACAGGTTTAAACACTTCGGCGCGATGATGCACCCAGACCTGCATTTCACCTTGCAAAGTTTTCAACACCGCGCTGTCAGGGACAAGTATCGCCGTCATATTTTGTTCGGTTTGGGCAAACACTTTCACAGGTTGCAAAGCGGCAAGCATTGGCACGGGCGGTTGAATTTGAAATTGCAACGGAATCGCATGTTCCCGCAATTGATGGGCAAATCCGACAAGTTTGAGCTGCAAACTTTGCTGGGTTTCAGTCAGGGCTTGGGCGTGTTTGATTTTTTCAACCAGCGTCGGATCGTATAACAAGGCTTCGACCCAAAACTTTTCAGGATCAAGCAGTTCAAACAAGGTTTCGCGCGGGTCTACAATTTGCCCCGCCAACACATTACGCGCAGAAATCACCCCGTTCACAGGCGCAGTGAGTGCGAGTTTGTCGCTCAAACCTGAGGAAATCACTTGGCGACGCGCATTGAGGCTTGCCAATTGGCTTTCTGCATCGTCTAAATCTTTACGCGCTGCATTCACGCCCAACTGTTTTAAACGGGTGACATTGCGGGTAATCATGGTGATTTGCCCATTTAAATCAGCGAGTAAAGATTGTTGATTCGCACGGTCTACACTGTTGGCAATCGGGGCTAAATAAGCTAAAACTTGTCCTTTTTTAACCTTTTCTCCTAAACTCGGTAAACCTTGCTCCGTTTGTTCAATTCTGCCCGCGAGCGGTGATTGCACTTTTCCGCTGTGGCTGGGGTCAGGAACAACGTGCCCATTGAGTTCTAAGCTCACAGGCACAGTGCTGCTTTGCACACTAATCGTTTGGATTTTTAATAAATGCTGCACTGACTTGGGCATGAACACGCTGCCATCGGCTAAACGGGTTGCGCCGTTCTCATTCAAAGTAATGACTGTGGGTTTTGCGGCTTCATGCTCATGTCCATCATGCGCATAAGTTGGCTTTATCTGTGAATTAAACAGCAACACGCTAAAAACTGCTAAAAAAGCAAGCTTAGCTTTATTCACACTGCGCCCCAGCAGCAATAATAAAATCACTGCCAAGCCGCCAATTAAGCCCCAATACAGGGTTTCATTTTTGAGTGGGGAACTGGACGAATTTGTGAGCGTTTCAACATGTGCGGGTTCTGCAATGATTAATTGCCCCGTGAGCAAATCGCTGTTGTCGGGGGTTTGAATGGTGAACAACAGTTCATGTTTGCCCACGCTGACCCATGCTGCGGCGGGCAGGCGATAAACGCCTTCGATGAGTTTGGCTTGGGCTTTCTGTTTGTCGCCTTCGACTTCAATTTGTGCGTTAAGTATGGGTTTATTGGTGGCAAATTGGTCGAGATAAATCCACAATTCTTGATTTTTGAGCACGCCAACTAATTCAAAATCATTGGAATAGGCTTCGACACGCGGCGCGAGTTGGGTTTGAGCCATCGGCTCGGGGGCTGCATCGTTATGCCCTTCGTGGGCAAAAACGGGCAGGGTTAAACACAGGGCGAGACTTGCCCCTAATAAAATACGCATCTGTTAATCTCCAAGAGTCTTGATGAAAAATGACTTTGTAAATAACAGTTTAAGCTAGCGGGGGGCGGTGGAGTGCGTCGGAAATGAAGTGATAGAAATGCACGTCGGGCAGTTGTAAATGGCTGACTACGGTTTCTGGGGTGAAAATTATCAGGGAATTAGTTAGCCCACAACTGCTACAGGCTTGGCAATGGTCACATTGCGCGGCGTGGTGCTGGGATTTACTAGCAGAATCATCATCATGATGACAATGCAAACTTATGTGTTCTGAATTCGGTGCGTGCTTGCAAAACGGCATCGCGCCCGCCGCACTGACTTGTAAAGCCAGACACATCAGCAGCAAGAATGCAATTTTACGAGGATCGAATAGAAAAGTACGCATCTGTTCAGTGTATGCGATATTGGAAGGAATGCAAAGGTTTTCGTAATTTGTAGCCCGTATGAAGCGTAGCGGAATGTAGGTAATTCAGGCGATGATTTAAAAACCTCTCGCTTGCCTCTAACTAACCTGAGTTCGGTATAAGCTATTGGAATAAAGGAGTCAAATCCATTCTGGCAATATTCAAGGAAGGTTTGTTATCCTGATAATAATAAGCGACCAAGCCTGCGACAATGTTAATCATATAATCGGTTAATGAACGATGCCGTGAGTGTTCTAGCTTAAAAATATTTTTCAATGGGTCATTAATAGTTTCGATGATACAACGTCATCCTTCAAGGTTTTGTGGTGTGAAATCCGCAGATTATCGCAAACCCGTAAAGGCGTTGAATCAATAAAGGTAATCCCATTCCCTGTGGCACAACGGCTTTTCATGAAGAAAGTCAGTGGAATCAAGATGTCAGGTAAAAGCTCAATGAAACGATTGTAGGAGACAAGCTTCGGAAATGCTTGAGACAGATGTTGATGACGGGTGTAAAACCATTTGAAGGTTCTGTAGCCAGATGAATGGTACAACACGATAAGGGTGATGATTTCAGAAGGGCTTAAGCTTCGAGTTCTGCTTATTTTAAGACAAGAGGCGCCGTCAATGCTGAAAAAACTAACACCATTCCCGCAAAAAATTAATTTTTTGCACAGACTTTGCATCTTAGAATAAAACCCCATAAACTTAAAAATACTTTCCATCCTACGATAACTCACTATTATGCCTACTTCCCCCCCCAAAGTTGGATTGTTTGTCACCTGTTTAGTTGACCTATTTCGCCCCAATGTCGGATTTTCAGCCATTAAATTAATCGAACAAGCAGGTTACAGTGTCGATGTGCCCGAACAGCAAACTTGTTGCGGACAACCTGCGTATAACAGTGGCGATGTGCCCACCACCCGCGAATTAGCACGCCAAGTGATGACCGCTTTTGAAAACTATGATTATGTCGTTGCGCCTTCAGGTTCTTGCGCCTCGATGTTAAAGTTTCATTATGTCGAGCTTTTTAAAGATAATCCTGTCGAACTCGAAAAAGCCCAGCATTTTGCCCAACGTTGTTATGAATTAACCAGTTTTCTCACTGAAATTTGTGAGATGAAACAAGTTACTGCAAATTTCCCGCATCGCGTCACTTATCATGATTCTTGTTCAGGCTTACGCGAAATGGGGATAAAACAACAGCCGCGTCAATTGTTGAACAGTGTCACAGGTTTGAATCTCGTCGAAATGAAAGAAAGTGAAACTTGCTGCGGTTTTGGCGGCACGTTTTGCCTGAAATATCCTGATATTTCAACCCGCATCGTGTCGGACAAAGTCGCGAATATTCATCACACCGATGCCGAAGTTTTAACCGCAGGCGATTTGGGCTGTTTAATGAACATGGCGGGACGTTTAAGCCGCACGGGCAGCAAAGTGCAGGTGTATCATGTCGCAGAAATTTTAGCCGACATGACCAATATCCCCGCGATTGGCGAAGCGGAGGGCGAATAAATGCAGATTAATTCACCGCAATTTAAACAACGCGCCACGGTTGCCTTACAAGACATGCGCTTGCAAAAAGCTTTAAGCAAGGCGAAAGGCGGCTTTATTGATAAACGGCTGGCGGCAATTTCCGCACTGCCTGAATTTGAAGCCCTGCGCGAACGCGGCAAAGCGATCAAACAACATACTTTAGAAAATCTGGATTTTTATCTGGAACGCTTTGAAAGCAAAGTGATTGCGCAAGGCGGCAAAGTGCATTGGGCGAGTAGTAGCGAAGAAGCTTGTCAATTAATTTTAGAAATTAGCCGCGCTGCCAATGCCAAAGTGATTACCAAAGGAAAATCGATGGTCGGGGAAGAAATTTCCCTGAACGAAGCTTTAGAAGCCGATGGCTTCAAAGTGGTGGAAACCGATTTGGGCGAATATATTATCCAGCTCGCCCACGAACCGCCGAGCCACATTATTGCGCCTGCGGTGCATAAAACCCGTGAGCAAATCAGTGACTTATTTCACGAACATCATCAACAATATGGTTTGACCCAAAAGCTCGACACCGTGCCCGAATTGGTGAATGAAGCGCGCACGGTATTGCGCAGCCAATTTTTAAGTGCCGATGTCGGGATTACGGGCGCGAATTTCCTGATTGCGGAAACAGGTTCGACTGTCATCGTCACCAACGAAGGCAATGGCGATTTAACCAATACTTTGCCGCGCGTGCATATCGTGATGACCAGCATTGAAAAAGTTGTGCCCACCTTGAACGACGCAACGACTTTATTACGTTTGCTCGGGCGCAGTGCCACGGGTCAAGAAATGACTTCGTACACCACGTTTACCACGGGCGTGCGCCGCGAAGGCGAATTAGACGGGGCGCAAGAATTTCATGTCGTTTTATTGGACAACGGGCGCACCACCATGCTCGGCGATGAATTTAAAGATATGTTGCGCTGTATTCGTTGCGGCGCGTGCATGAATCATTGCCCTGTGTATGGTTCAGTGGGCGGTCACGCCTATGGTTGGGTTTATCCCGGTCCGATGGGTTCGGTGCTCACGCCGCTGATGATTGGTTTAAAAGCCGCGCAAGATTTGCCCAACGCCTCGACTTTGTGCGGACGCTGTGAACAAGTCTGCCCAATGAAAATTCCCTTGCCCACAATGTTGCGCCAGCACCGTATTAATGCGTATGAACAGGATTTAATGCCGACGCGGGCGCGTTGGGCTTTGAAAATCTGGGCGTATTTGGCGAAACGTCCCGCGCTGTATCAAAAATTAGCGTCCATTAAAATCGGAATTCTGGGCTTTTTAGGCGGCGGGCGCGGTTCATTCCGCTATTTACCCTTTGCAGGTGCGTGGACAAAAAATCGAGACTTTCCCGCCCCGCAAGGAAAAACCTTTATGGCGCAATGGAAAGCGAGGAAATCAGCATGAGTTCGCGTGAACAAATTTTAGGAAAAATTCGGAAATCTTTGGGGCGCGGCGTTTTGTCAGCCGAGCAAATTAGCGTGTTAGAAGCACGACTTGCCACGCCGCCGCTGCATGAACAGCCGCAAGTCAACACGGATTTAGCTCTACAATTCACCCAAAAACTGCAAAAAGTCGGGGCAAGTTTCAGCGATGTGGAAAATGAAAGTTTGATTCCCTTTGCGTTAATTGCGCTGTTGAAAGAATGGGAGTTGCCGTTGCAAGTGGTGATTGACGCACATTTGCAAGCTTTGCCGTGGACTGATGATATTCAATGTGCGGTTCGGGTGGCACAAGATGACGATAAAGTCAGCGTCACTGAAGCTTTTGCGGCGGTGGCTGAAACGGGCACGGTGGCGTTATTATCCAGCCACAGCCCCACGACATTAAACTTTTTGCCTGAAACTCATATCGTTATCGTGCATCGCGCTCAAATCACGGCAAATTTAGAAAGCGTGTGGGAAAAATTGCGCCAGCAAAATATGCCCAGAACGGTGAATTTAATCACGGGCCCTTCACGCACGGCGGATGTGGAACAAACCATTCAACTCGGGGCGCATGGACCAAGACGGCTGCATGTGATTTTAGTCGGGTAGAATTGTCTGAATCAGAATTAAAGAATAAAACTTAAGATTATCAGAGTGTAATATTGTTTAATTCTGTAAATTCTGATTCAGACAAGAGAGAAAAGTCAGATCGGGTGCATGGCGGCTACGCTTTTGCACCCCACAGAAAAACTTAAGGCTTAAATCCTCTTATCCTCTGCTTCAACAAGGGTAATAACTCAGGTTGATTGCGGTAGCGAATTTGCGTATATAACGCGGTAATTTCCTGCAAAGCCACGGACAAATCGGGACGCACCGCCCCCACCCGCGCCGCAAAATCCCACGCCCCTTCGCTGGTATGACGCACAAATTGACGCTTTGCCAAACGACGACACAATTTCAAATATAAACGCTGTGCGGGGTCTTTTGGCGTATAACCCGCGTGCATCCATAACCACGTTGCCACCGCACTGAATAAAGTCGCGAGCAAGGCAATTAATAACACGCCCAACTGCTGCCAATCCCAATTTCCCAAGCCGATATTATTCAAAAATTGGGTTTGTCGCTCGGTGTTATAGCCCAAAACCCATTGTTTCCAGCCATAATTCAGCGCGTCTAAACTGCGGCGCATCTCTTGCCAAGCTTGCACCAAACCCGAACTTTGTTCCAAATTCATGCCCAAAGGACTGTATTGCTGCGGCAAAGCGGTGTCGATGCCTGAATTGATGCGTTCTGGCGCAACCGCCCCCGTGGGGTCAACGCGCACCCAGCCTTGTCCTTCCAGCCAAACTTCACTCCAAGCATGGGCATCGCGCTGCCGCACTAGCATATATTCGCCCATCTCATTGATTTCACCGCCTAAATAACCGGTCACCACCCGCGATGGAATGCCCGCCGCCCGCATTAATACCGTAAATGCCGCCGCATAATGTTCACAAAAACCCTCGCGGGTATTGAACAAAAACTCATCGACACTGTCGCCTGTCAATAACGGCGGAGTCAGGCTGTAATAAAAGGCTTGTTGCCGAAAATACTGCATCGCCTGTTGCACAATCATTTCAGGACTTAAACCTTGTTTAAGCCATTGTTTGGAAAGCTCACGCGTTTTAGGATGTTTACCCTCTGGTAAACGCAATGCCATCTGGCGTTGTACCTTGGCTAAATCTTTCATTTTATATTCTGGGAAAGACTCGGCAGCGTAGCGCGTTAATTGACGAATCGGCAGCATCGACAGCAATTGAAAATCAGAACTGATATAAGTTCTTAATTCTTTCGTTGCCTGCACCGATTGCGGAATATCTAATGCCAATAACCAACGTTGATTATGTGGCTCTAAAGTCATTTCATATTTATAGCTCTGCCCAGACACAGCTAACACGGGCTTATATTGGGTAATTTCCTGTTGATAACCTGATTTCCATTCCGTACCATCCGTCCACCACAACACCGGACCGCGCCAATATAATTGCTTAGGCGGTGGCGGTTTGCCTTGAAATTTTACCCGAAATGCCACTTCATCCGACAAACTCAACTCGTTAATATTGCCCATTTTCATGCTTTCACCCAAACCAGTCACGCCTTGATAGGCATCTTTGGGTAAACTCCAAAAATTGGTAGTAATTCGAGGAAATAAGAAAAATAGCACTAACATCATCGGAATTGCTTGAATTAGTAGCTTACTTGATAAATAAAGACGTTTTTTGAAATTTAGCTGTTGCGGTTGCTCATTTAAGCTATTTAAGGTGGCAGTCATGATAATAACAATTATGCCCATATACAGCGCGGTCAAAAAGCTTTGTGAGTACAGAAAATTGGTAATCACTAAAAAATAGCCCAGCAAACATAAGATAAAAGCATCCCGCATCTGCTGGAGTTCTAAGAGTTTAAAGCCTAATAAAGCAATTAATAAGGAAACGCCTGCTTCTTTTCCGAAAATTGTCCCATAACTTAAAAATACCCCGACAAATAAGCCCATCGATAAGGCAAATTGCAACCATTGCGGCGGCAGTTTTATCAAATCACTGGCGTATAAATATCGCCACACAACCAGAAGCGCAAAAGTTCCGCTGACCCACCAATGAATGTGGCTGAGATGCGGTAACACCACGAGGCTTAAAGCGAATAATAGCCATTGCAGGCTGGGTAAGGGAGGAAAAGTATTCATGGATTTTTTCCAAACAAGGCAAGGGCTTGTAAACAACGCACTCGATGTTGATCGCCGTGGCTGGGCGGGATTTCGACATCGGGCAGGCGTAAACCGTAGCACGCGCCCTGTTTATCCGCCAACACCACCCACAAAGCTAATTGCGATAAGGCAGTTTCTGTGGAAGCCAAATGGCTGACTTGTTTCCAATCCAACCATAGCATCGGGCTGCCTGTGCCGCCAAATTGTTTGATGAAAGTGCCTTGGTCACGGGCTTCGACTTTCCATGCAATGTGGCGCGGCGAATCTCCCAACTGATAAGCGCGATAGCCCAGAAAATCTTCGCCACTGCCTGATTGCAGCGTGCTTTCACCCATGACTTCTTGCAAACTGGAGGCGGGCAATAAACTTTGTCCCAAAGGCGCGGGATAAACCAAGGCTTTCATGTCTAAATTCAAAATCGCCCACGCATGAAACAAGCCCAAAGGATAGCGGGTAAATACTGTGACTAAGCCTAAAGGAAAATAGCCGCGTTCTTGGGCAAGCACTTTGATAGAAACTAAAATCGTTTTATTTTCTTCAACTTCAACTACGCTGCTTTGTGCACTGGTCTCGGTGGCTTTCCAAAAATTTGGGGCGGGGGCAAGTTGCCAATTCAGGGCATAACGCGCAGCTTGTCCTTGATTATCGATGAGAAGTTTAAAGTCTGCCATTTCCCCCACAAAAACGGCCTGTGCTTTGCCCACTTCGACGCTTAAACCTGCTAAATTACGATACGTATATAAAATCGACACCAGTCCTAAACTGGTGAGTAAGAACGTGAGCAAATAACCCAAGCTATTATTGTAATTAATCGCGCCAAACAGCATGACCAGCAGCGTGCTGGTGAACCAAATACCGTAACGACTGGGCATAATATAAATGCGTCGCCGCCCCAGTTTTACATGGCTTTGAGGGGGAATAAATTGAATTCGTGCTTTTAAAGCATGTAAATAGCGGCTTATCGGATTAGTGTACATTATGTGTCACACTGAGGTTTTGCATTTTTGCTTGAAAATTCATGAGCATTTTTCTCAAAATATGCGTCTTTTTTATGGAGGCTTTGCGGGAGATAATTTAAAAAATTAATACTACGAATTCTGCTTTCAGTCCCGACAAAACCTTTGAATAGAATGTAGCTTATTTCATATAAGCCATAGTAATCTATGTAAAAATATAATAATTGCTCTAAAAATAGATATTTTATTTATCCTTCTGTAAAAGTGTTTGAGAAATCTCGCTTTTCAATTATACTTTTAGATACTATCCGATTTAATAGTGAAAGCAGCATTGGGCGTTGACAATGCGAGATGAACGCCGAGCTTAAGATTAGTTTATTCAAGCCAGCGGTTGAAGCGTTTAAATGAACATAGATGCTATTCTATGGAGTTCGCAGCTGTAAAGTTCACTATACTTACTAATAACGCATAAATAAGCATAGTAACCCCCGAGGGATTTCATCTTATCAAAGTCAGTAGAATGTGTTTCGGCTCTGTTAGTTTAGCGTATAACAGCAAGGTGAACACAGGGGGGGATTCTATTCAAATTTTTGTTAGGTCATCATCGTAATATTTGGGGGTTCTATGAGAAAAATTTCCTACGTGTTGGGCAGTATGCTAATGGTATGGGGGGTGAATACTTTTGCCAGCCAACCAACGGATATTAATTATTCCTCAAAGGGAAGCACGGCACTGGGTACGGAATATTCAACTTATACGGTTCGCTGCTCTGACGGAGCCAAACGCGAAATCACTGCTTGGGATAAGCGCAAAAAGTGGTGTGTTGGGACGAGTAATCATTGTACCAATGACCAGCTCAAAACGGCTAAAGAAGCCTGTGGCGCAAAGTAACACAGGGGTTTAGCGTGCTTGAGTGTATTTGCAGGGCAAGTACACTCGAATCACCTCTCCTAAAGCGAGTTTATGTTGTTTATTCTATCTGTTGATATGGTTATTGCTTGCGTATCCTAAACTTACTGCAATGCTTCAATTGCAATTTCAGGCATTGGTGACAATGTTTGATGAGGATGTTTGCTTGTGACTTTAAGCACGTTCTAGTGGAAAAGCCAGCACTTGATTAATGTGATCCACCTGCGCTAACAGCATTAATAATCTATCTAAGCCCAACGCCACCCCCGCACATTGTGGCATTCCCGCACTCAGGGCTTCTAAAAAGCGTTCATCCAGTGGATATTGTGGCAGTTTTAATTGCTGGCGTTTGCGTAAGTCCGCTTCAAAACGCTGACGTTGTTCCGCCGCATCAGTCAGTTCATAAAATCCATTCGCCAATTCCATGCCATACACATAAATTTCAAAGCGTTCAGCCCAGCGATCATCTTCTTGACAGCGCACGGCTAATGCGGCTTGCGTGGCAGGAAAGTCGGTAATCACCACAGGCGCAACTTGTCCCAAACAAGGTTCAATTTCCTGACTCATGATGAATTGTAAACAACTGTCACGATCCAGATTTTCAGCACGCATCATCCCCAAACGCGCGGCATAAGTTTGTAACTCTTCCAAATCACATTCCAAAGGATGCAAGCCGATGTGTTCTTCAAAAATCGAGGCATAGGTGCTGTATTCTAACGCGGGACAATTCAATACGGTTTGTAATAATTCGCCTACTTCTTCAATCAAATGCAGCAGTGAAAATTCGGGGCGATACCATTCCAACATCGAAAATTCAGGATTATGCCAGCGTCCCGACTCGCCATCTCGAAACACTTTGGTGATTTGATAAATCGCCCCACTGCCTGCGGCGAGTAAACGCTTCATCGGCAATTCGGGCGAGGTGTGCATAAACAGGCGTTCTTTGCCGTTGTACAAGGTGTGCATCGGCGCAATCATCGGTTCAGGCACACTTCCTGCTGAGAGAATGGGGGTTTCCACTTCTAACACGCCCCGCGCTGCGAAAAAGTGACGGATGTTTTGATAGAGTTCTGCGCGTCGTTTGAGCATTGCTAAAGTTGCGGAAGGTTGCCATGCCTGAGTCATAGAGGTCGCCGTGGGGTTGTGTGGTTTTTAGGATGGACAGTCCTTATCTCGTTCCCACGCTCCTGCGTGGGAATGCCTATAGCGTCGCTCTAGCGGCGCGTTCATCCTTAGGTAGTGTTCAAGAAGCAGTGATTTGTTGTAATGGTTAATGAAATAAATGATAGCTCCGATATGATTTTCTAACTTCTTGGAGAAAGATAAAGTTTTTCTCACTAACCGACTCACTCGCTGTCTTAGCGTATTGTTAAATCGCTCAATATGATTGGTGAGTCCTGTCTCTTTCCCAACAGCTTTATGGCGTTTACTAGGGAAGACTTTCTTATACGCCTCCCAGAAATCGGTGTAACACACGGCACATTGCGGGGAGCGAGTCCCATCGTGAGTCTTTATCCAAGGCTAACCACACTTTCTCTTGAGACTTTCCTACAAATGACCACATCTCATCGCATTCTAAACACAACTTCTTTGATAGGCTGCGGCTCTAGGCGTTGTTTCTCGTACAATCGATTTACATAAGCTTGTAGCCATGTTCCTGAGATTCCTGTGACACGGGCTATCCCTCTTAGGGGTAACTTCTCTTTTAACAACTTATCTATCTGCGCCCATGTTTCTTGGCTTATGTATTTTTTGGTAGGATGCTCTACAAAATGGCGACTGCACTCTCGGCATTTATAGTTTTGTGTACCTGAGCGGGTTTTTCCATATTTCACGATATGTGTCGCTTTACAATGAGGGCAAGTCAGCATTTTAGCTTCTCTTCTATAATCGCCAGTTTTCTTATTTTAATATCACTGCCTCTTGTGCACTACCCTTTTTTGAAGCGGTTATAAACAACTCAATGGACTGTACACTAGATTATACTTAAGTCGCTTGTCAGATGACGAGTAAGACGACCCCAAATAATTTCCACTCTAAAGCTTTATAGCATGATGATTTAGCTGGAAAGTTATTTGTTGCCTGAAGACCGCGAACACAGAATTCCAAAGGATGGAATTGTTCATGAAAGTTCTTGAAAAAGTAGAATCGTTTATTTTTGAGTCACCGCTTTGGAAGTTTGTTCTGGTTTTACTCAGTCTTTCTTTTTTTAAAACAGGCATTTGGTACATGCCAAATCTTGAGGATTATCGCGTCATTGTGAATAATCCATTTATTAATCCCTATCCTGATCCGAATATGCAGTACTTGTTGTGGAGTTGGTTAGGACCGTTTATGGCATGGCTGCTGGGCGCACAAAGCAAGTGGGCATTTATCCTATTTCACCTGATGTTTTCTGTAGCATTCACTGGCTTATTTATAAAATTAGTATTTTCTCGATTGCCCAACCCAATTGCCAGAGTTTCCCTCATCTTATTTAGTATTATTCCTGCCTCGACGACGGCTTATTTTTGGGCTGGTATTGACTCAATCACTTTATTTATCATGCTGTTTGCGCTGGCTTATCCAAAACACGCCCTTCTTACCCTGATTACGGGCATTGCTTTGGGAATGCAACATTTTGAACAAGGCTTTTTTGCAACGGGAAGCTTGTTATTTGCGGTATTACTGAGCAGAAAATATGACCGTGAATTTAACAGTTATTCGCTTAAATTTTGCATTATGTTATTTTCTGGGGTGATTATTGGTAAGTTATGCTTAATTGGGCTGTTTCAATACCATGATATTGCTGTCAATTCAGGAAGAATGTACTGGCTGAAAGAACATATTTTACAGATACTGCACGAATTATTTTTTCATGTTCACTATATTGTATGGTCTACGCTCGGGCTGGGTTGGCTCATTGCCTTGAAATATTTAGATTTAGGGCGCAAAGCGATTCCATTTTTTGCAAGTTTGCTGGGTTTAATGCTGTTGCTGCCGATGTGTGAAGATCAAACTCGTGTTTTGTCTATTGTGACTTTTTTGTTATTGAGTGTGTATTGGTTTTTAAATGAACGCTTTCTAAACACTCTCTCTAAGCAGGAAGTTTCTTTAGTGTTCTTAATTTGGGCAATGATGCCTTGGGATTGGGTTTTTATGGGAAAACCTAAATGGTCAGCGTTCCCATTTGACGTAGCGTATTTATTACACTATTTATTCGGCTGGTTTGAACTACCTGCACATATCGATGATTGGCCCTTTCTTTGATGCGATAACGCCTTAATTCACAAGGTGTAAAATAAGACCTGACAGATTTTTAAAGTTTGGCAGGTCTTAAAATTTCACCCCGTTTTCAATGAGAAAACCCCATGTCAGACAATCCTTATCGCATTCCACAAAGCCATGTGGATTCTAAAGAAGAAAATGAGGGTGAAATTAAATACTTCTCTCACAAAGGACGAATTGGACGTTTACGTTACTTTTTCGCGACTTCAATAATAATTTTTGGCGGCGTGTTTTGGGCAGGATTTTGGATTTTACAATCACTCAAGCTCGCGTTAGGAAGTGAAACCGAGCTTCCTGTGATCATGCGTAATGAAAACTTCATCTCATTCATTTCCTCAGCTACCCCATTTATCGTATTAGCCTTGTGTTTATTACCCAGTCTTCAACGTTTACACGATCTCAAT
Organism: Thiotrichaceae bacterium; assembly: GCA_028688145.1. Lineage (GTDB taxonomy): Bacteria > Pseudomonadota > Gammaproteobacteria > Beggiatoales > Beggiatoaceae > JAQTYU01. The sequence goes on from JAQTYU010000012.1 coordinate 91,296, forward strand.
CGTCAGGGATGGTTTGTATTATTACTTGCAGTACCTGCCATTAATATTATTTTATGGCTTGCCTTATGTGGAATTTCAGGCACGCCCACACATAACCAGTTTGGCGCACCGCCACCCCAAAATAGCTTACTGATAAAAATCACAAGTATTTTATTGGTAGTGTGTTGGATTTGGCTGGGATACTTCGCATTTTTTGATAATTTTAATTCAGCAACACGACACCAAGTAATATCTTAAACAGCGTTGCAGGGGATATTGATGAGTATTTCGAGAAAGAAAGGGAAAAGTTCCCACCCCGAAAGGTGAGAACTCAAAAATATTAGGCTGGATTATTGGCTACGTCATCGTTACCAAAATATGCCGTTGCAATGTGATTGTGCACAGTTTGCAAAGCAATTTGCAGTTCGTCTACAAATTCGTGCAATTTCCCATCACTGAGAATTTGTTGTACGTTGGCAGATTGCACTTTACGCTGAATGCGTGCCAAATTGCGTAAGGGGGCATCATTCTTGGGCAGATTGAATAAACATCTTTCCACCACGCTTAAACTGTAATACATCGAACGTGGGAATTCTTTGTTTTGTAACAAGAATTTTACCACATCTTCGCCCCGCACCCGCAGGCGCACATGTTGGCGATACATTTGATAAGCCGTCAAAGATTTAAGCACACTCATCCACTGAATATTCTCAAACGGAGTCAAATTGACATGCCCGTGTTTTTGCCAAAGGTCAGCAGTGCGCACATCTAAAATACGGCTGGTCATATCGGCACGTTCCAAAAAACTGCCCATGCGCAAGAAATTATACGCCGAGTCACGGCTCATCGTGCCCGAAGTCACCCCCGTCACCATTTGACAGCCGAGAATTACTTTTTTCAGGAATTCATAGCGACCGCGTTTCGTCACCCCTTGTTCTGCTTGCTCATTGACGTATAAATATAAGTCATTGAGCTGTTCCCACACATCCGCAGGCACGATGTCGCGTGTCGTCCGCATGTTTTCCCGTGCTTGCGCCACCGCAGAAAGAATAGAACTGGAATTTCTAGGGTCAAGCATTAAGAACTTGGTGATATTGCGTTCGTTGGCTTCAATATCATAGGTATTGAATAACTCCTCGCTGCCCATAATCGCGATCAGCGGTTGCCAACCCAAGGTTAAACTGGTCGGCAAATCTAACAATAAATTGCTGTTGACGTTGATTAAACGCCCTGTGTTTTCGGCACGTTCAACATAACGCCCTAACCAATAAACATTCCGTGCGACTCTTGATAACATGTTGAATTACTCCGTGTCGATAACCCAAGTGTCCTTACTGCCCCCGCCTTGCGAGGAGTTCACCACCAACGAGCCTTTACGTAAGGCAACCCGTGTTAAGCCGCCTGTGGTCACATAAGATGTATCGCCTTGTAAAATAAAGGGGCGTAAATCGACATGACGCGGTTCAACTTTGCCTTCACACAAGGTCGGCGTGGTTGATAAGGTTAAAGTGGGTTGTGCGATGTAATTACGCGGGTCTTTCTTAATCAATTCCGCAAATTGTTTACGCTCTTTTGCCGTGGAGTGAGGACCGACTAACATCCCATAACCGCCTGATTCATTAGCAGGTTTCACCACTAATTTATCTAAATTGGCTAACACGTAGTCGCGGGTTTTGTCTTCTAAACAACGATAGGTTTCGACATTGGGGATAATCGGGTCTTCATCTAGGTAATATTTAATAATATCAGGGACGTAAGAATAAACCACTTTGTCATCTGCCACACCTGCGCCGGGCGCGTTGGCGAGCGCAACATTACCTTTACGCCATGCGCGCATTAAACCTTTCACGCCAAGCATGGAATCGGGATTAAATTCTTCAGGGTCTAAAAACCAGTCGTCAATACGGCGATAAATCACATCGACGCGCTTTAAGCCTTCAATATTGCGCATGTACACACAATCATCGTCGCCCACCAATAAATCTGAGCCTTCGACCAATTCCGCGCCCATGTTTTGCGCTAAATAGGAATGCTCGAAATACGCTGAGTTATAAATCCCTGGCGTGAGCACCACCACTTGCGGGTAATCCATCGGGCGGGGCGATAAAGATGCCAACATGTCGAATAATTTAGAGGCATAATCATCAACGGGTTGAATGCGTTGATTTTCAAACAATTCAGGGACAATACGTTTCATCACGGAACGGTTTTCCAACATATACGACACGCCTGAGGGCACGCGCAAATTGTCTTCCAACACGTATAAAGTGCCATCTTTATCGCGTACTAAATCGCTGCCACAAATATGCGCCCACACATTTAACGGCGGTTTAACCCCAATACATTGTTTACGAAAGTTTTTAGAGTTTTCCAATAAGTCCGCAGGGAATCTTTTATCTTTGACGATGCGCTGTTCACTGTATAAATCATCAATGAACATGTTTAAGGCTCTAACCCGTTGTTTTAAACCTGCATCGGTACGATCCCATTCTTTCTTAGGAATCACGCGCGGAATAATGTCAAACGGCCAAGCGCGGTCAATGGTTGAGCCTTCGCCGTATACTGTGAAGGTAATCCCCATCACTAAAATCGTCAGCTCCGCCGCATTTTTGGACTCTTGAAGTTCAGAATCTTTCAATGAATCCAAATATTGACACAATTCAAGCGCGGCGGCACGAGGCTTATTATCAGAATTGATAAGCTCATCATAGAAGCCATTTACTGCGTAGTTTTTCCAATCAATTGCCATTAACTACTCCTAGAAATAAATGAACTGACCCTTTTTCAAATACACAACATCGTTCACAGATTTTCCAAGTTCACCGCAAGTTTAAATTAGCTTAATCCATACAAGGAAAAATACGTTGTTGTCGAGCTGTTTGCTTTAAAAAGTAACTTCATCGGTGGCGCGATTAACATCCACAGAAACGGAAAGTAAGTGTTCACCGCCGCCAAAAATAATGCCTTTCAGCGGAGTAACATCGCTATAATCTCGTCCCCATGCTGTTGTAATATGTTGATTTGTCGGAATTTGATTATTGGTCGGATCAAAATCAACCCAGCCCCGTTCAGGAACATAGACCGCAAGCCATGCGTGAGATGCGTCACTGCCTTGTAATTTAACTTGACCGGGAGGCGGCAAGGTTTCCAAATAACCACTGACATAACGCGCCGCCAAACCTAAGGAACGTAAACAGGCAATCATTAAATGGGCAAAGTCTTGGCACACGCCGCGCCGATGCAAGAGTACGTCCGAAAGCGGGGTGATGATAGTGGTAAAATTGGGATCGTAGGTAAATTCAGTAAAAATACGCCGCATTAAATCGCTGGTCGCTTCTAAAATTGGGCGATTACGGGAAAAAGAAGGCATCGCAAATGCCAGCAAGCTGTTATCCGTACTGGCAAAATGGGAATCCAGCACGAATTCACGCGCACTCAGCGTATCAAGGCTAATATCTTGAGTCAGCACATCGCGCACTTGTTCCCACGGGGGAGAAACTAAGGAAAGTGCAGCCTCGCCGGGGTCAGTCACGTCAACCAAACTGTTTGCGGTGATGGTTAAAATTAAATGCGGGGATTGAATCGCGAAATAATTGACGTGATTGCCAAAATAATCAATGCGTTCCTGTTGAACAATGGGTAGGGGTTCAACCACCAGTTCGCTGGCTAAACAAGTTTGATAAACACTGTTACGCGGCATCAAATGTGCTTCATTATGGCACAGTGAAACGGCTTCGTTATATTTGTAGACGGTCTTATGTGTGATTTTATACTTCATCGCCATTACCACTTTGCTGCAATTGGAAAGCAATCGCATGGTTACTCATGTTTAGCCCATTGTACTAAAAAAATTCAATCGTGCCGTGTGTTTTCAAGGTAAAATTTAGCGAAACTCCTTGTTTTAGTTTTAAGCACTCGTCAAGCGGGATTTGCGGCGGCTCAAACAACATGCGGTTCATGATTTATAAAGCCTATTTTTCATTCAAACTGCGCTCTTAATCCCTCAAAAACGCTTAGACATTAAAGTTTTTGTCTTTAATTGGGGGAATTGGGGACGCAGTCAAGTTTCACGCCTTACTTTAATAGGGAGTTATTATAATAATGCACCGTATCCCCGAACCTGATTTGATGGACGATGATAAACAAGCCTGCGCCTATGCACAGGCGGATTTTGAAGCACCGCACAGCTTGTTTATAGAGTTATTTCAACAATATTTTGCCACCGAACCCGTGACTGGTTTGGTGCTGGATTTGGGCTGTGGCGCGGCTGATATTAGCCGACGTTTTGCCCAAAGCTATCCTGAATGCCAGATTGAAGGTATTGATGGCTCTGCCGCCATGCTGAAATATGCCGCTGCGACGGTGGAACAATATCAATTACAACAACGGATTCACTTAAAGCAGCTTTATTTACCCAGTTCAGAACTGCCCGCGAGTCATTATGATGCAGTGATTTGTAATTCATTGCTACACCATCTGCACAATCCACAAACGCTGTGGCAAACCATCAAACACGTCGCCAAATCCCGCGCCCCGATTTTTATCATGGATTTATTACGCCCCGAAAGTGCCCGCCAAGCAGAAATCATGGTGCAGCAATATTCAGGCAACGAGCCTGAAATTTTACGTCATGATTTTTATCATTCTTTACTCGCCGCTTATAACATTGAAGAAGTGGAAGCACAATTGCAGGCAGCAGGCTTGATTCGTTTACATCTGCACGAAGTCAGTGATCGCCATTGGGTGGTGGTTGGGCATTTGCGTGGCAGGTAAATGTTTTTCTACCTATGCTATAAATTCAAATCCTCAAAGGAGCTTGCATCATGTCATCTTTAAAACTTCATGCTGCCATTTTGGCGGTGCTTGCCTTGTATTATTCGCCGTCCAGTGTTGCCGACTATGGCGATCCGAGCATTGCAGAACAAGTGCATTTAGAAGCCATCAACCGAGCGCGAGCCAATCCCACAGCAGAAGCGACTTTATTCGGCATGACGGATGTCACCGAAGGCACCAATGGAAAACTCACCAGCACTGCCCAAGCCCCTTTGGCTTTCAATGCTAAATTATTGCAATCTTCGCGAGCGCACAGCAAAGATATGGCAACCCTCGGGTATTTTGAGCACACCGCCCCCAACGGCAGCACGCCGTTTACCCGCATGACCAGCGCGGGCTATAACTATTCGTTTGCAGGGGAAAATATCGCTTTGTTTGGCGGATTGGGCAGTGATGAAGTTGCTAACAGTTTGCAGCTTTACAAACTTTTATTTGTTGACGAGGGCGTGTCGGGGCGTGGACATCGCATCAATTTGCTCAGTGCGAATTTCAAAGAAATCGGCATTGGCTTAGTCGCAGACAGCAGCAGCGTGTTTTATGTGACCCAAGATTTAGCCAGTAATTTGGACGACTCACGCGCCATTGTGCTGGGTGTGGTGTATGAGGATAAGAATAAAGATGCGGCATACAGTGCGGGCGAAGGTTTAAGCGGGGTCACAATTACCGTTTCCACGAGTGAAAAAACCACCACAGCAACAGCGGGCGGCTATGGATTGCCGCTGAGCAATGGCAGTTATCAATTAACATTTTCTCACCCCACGTATGGAAACGTCACCAAAACCCTGCAATTATCCAGCAAGAACGTAAAAATCGATGTGAAGTTAAGCGAGTTTTCTAATAGCACCACAACAACAACGCCCACCACCACGACAACTATCCCCACAACAACAACCACTACCCCGACGACAATCAATACAACTATCGGCAGTGGTAGCTGTGGTGAAAACACTTGCAACTATCAATTGAGTTTGGCGCAGAGCGGTTATTATGTGGCAGTGGTAAAATTGGCGGCAAACAGCCAAGAAGGTTTCTGGGGCTTGGCGGTGAACACTTCAAGCGGCGTGAATGTCGGCGGTTTTACCGCAGGCGCGGTGCTGAAAGAAAATGGAGCAGCTCCCGGTTTTGTCGCCTTTTTCCTGTCGCAGCCTGTGGCGGTGAATGTGTTGGTGCAAGAATACACCAACAATGTTAATCAGTTTACCGTGTCTATCGACAGCGTGGACACCGCTGGCAAACGCAGCACGGTTTACGGCCCTGTGAAAACTAAACTCGGGGTCTCTGCCAGCACTTCCGTGTTACAACCTGGTTTTTATGTGGCACAAGCTTACAGTCAAACAGGGGATTTGCGCGGACGCTTCGGGATGGCATTGAACGGCGAAGGTTTTGTCAGCGGGGTGAATATTGGCGGTTGGCTGGATTCCACCACGGGCGGCACGGGCGAAGGCTTTGGCGCGTTTTATGTGGCAAGTCCGCAAGTGGTGAATTTTAATGCTTTATTCGGCACAAGTTACGGCACGGCGGGCGCGGGTAAATTGTTGTTAGATGTTTACTATGAAAACGCCAGCACCAAACAACGCCAGTTAGTGTGGAGTTCGAGCCAGTAATTTTTAAAGAAAGTTCCCAACCCCCTAACATAGTAGGGTGGAATAGCGTAGCGTATTCCACCTTCTTGAAACGTGAAAAAATTTTGTTTTTAAGTCCCCTTTAGGGGATTTAGGGGCTTGTTTTCACCCTCTTTGACAAAAAGGGTGATTAGAGCCTTTAAAGGCATGAATTGGGGGAGTTGTATATTGGATTGAGTCCCCCCATTTTATAGACCTGCTAGGTTTTCAAAACCTAGCAGGTCTAAAGTAAGTTCGTGATCAAGGACTGCCCGTCCTTAAATCTAAACTCACCGTTGTGAATTAAAAAAACTTTATCGGATCACAAGCATGGCAGATTTACCCAGTCGTTGGAAAAAATCCGAATCTAGTATTCGTGCAGTGCAATTAGCCTTTGAGTTTAGCAAAGCGGTTTCTGAAGTGATTCGGTATCAAGCCAATCAACAAGGAATTAGCCCCTCTGACCAAATTCGGGCAATTATCGGCTTACATGTCAAAAAGCCCAAGCGTCCGCGTTTAACCGTGTGCTTAAACGAAACCGATTATCTGGTATTGGCAAAGCGTTATCAGCTAAATCCCGAAGATAAGGCAGGCATTCGCCAAGCGATTGCCCAAGAATTAGTGACTTATACCGAACAATTGCCCGCTGACGAATTGCCATGATTCGCCGCGCCCTGTTTCACAATTTTCGATTGGTGTATGCAATCGACCGTTGGCTGCGGCAACGTTTCACCAAAGCAGGATTTTTAGTGTTAATGGGGCTGGTGAGTGCCATTATTTTTGGCGTAGATACTCAACAAAGTTTGGCTTATCAATTGGGCGCGTTGTTGGGCAGTGTGCTCTTGATTGCGATTGTGCACAGTTGGTTTATTCGCCTACGTTTCAAAGCCGTGCGTGACCTGCCACGTTTTGCCACGGTGGGGGAAAATTTTTATTATCGCGTGAAAGTGTCTAACCTCACCGCGCACCCACAAGCAGGCATCAGCCTTGTCGAAAGCATTGCCCAAACTCCCCCCAGTTACAGCACTTTCCTGCACGCGAAAGAACCACTGCGCCATACCCGCAATTGGTTTGATAATTACATCGGCTACCCGCGCTGGATGTGGTTGATGTATTACAATCGCGGCGCGAATAGCTTTGAACAGCCCGCGCCCGTGTTGCCCTTGGGGAAAAGTCACGCCACCGAAGTCGGAATGCACTTATTACCCTTGCGTCGAGGCTACGTGCATTTACGCGGGGTAAATTTTATTTGTCCCGACCCTTTCGGAATTTGTAACCGCATTTATCATTACCCCCTGCCTGAAGAAATTTTAGTATTGCCCAAACGTTACCCCGTGCCCCCGCTCAATATTTTAGGGCGACGCAAATATCAACGCGGCGGCGTGCAGTTAGCAATGGCGGTGGGGGATTCGCAAGAATTTGTGTCCTTACGCGATTATCGGGCGGGCGACCCCTTGCGCAATATTCACTGGAAAAGTTTCGCCAAATCGGGCGAGCCTGTGGTGAAAGAATATCAAGATGAATTTTTTATTCGCCACGCGCTGCTGCTAGACACCTTCACGCCCACCAGTGTCGGCGAACAATTTGAAGCCGCCGTGAGTATTGCCGCCTCCTTAGCCTGTGCGCCCCGCCACCAAGATGCCTTATTAGATTTATTATTTGTCGGCAACGAAGCCTATTGTTTCACCGCAGGGCGCGGCTTGAGCAGTGAGGCAAATTTGCTAGAAGTGCTCGCCTGTGTCGAACCGAATTCCAGCGTACCCTTTTCCAGCTTGCAGGTGTTATTAACCCAGCATTCAAACTCATTGAGCGCGTGTATTGGAATTTTTTTAACTTGGGATGAAGAACGCGCCCAACTGCTCAAAAGCTTAGAAATAGCAGGGGTGGCAGTGTTAATTTTATTGGTCTGTGAAAATGCCCCCGAAAATTTACCGCCCGCCGTGCGCCAAATTCGCCCTCACGCCATTGCCGAAGATTTAAACCAATTATCATGAACACCCCACCCCCGTTTTTACTAGCTGCCAGCTTGCTGTTTTGGGGCTGGCAAAGTCATTTATTAGGCTTCGCTTTACCAATGGCGTTATTGTTGGAAGGGGCGCGTTTTTCATCGCGTCGCTGGTTATTAAACGATAAAGATTTTAACCGCGTGGCAGATGTCAGTGCCTTGTCATGGGTGCTGGTGGCGATATATTTATTTAATCAGTACGCAGTACATGGTTTATTTTTGCTGTTGAATTGGTTGCCATTTTTATTTTTCTTGTTGCTATTGGTGCAAAATTACAGCAGCGTGGGTTCGATTAAACTCAGCAGCTTGTTCATGTCCCTGCGTGGCAAAGAAAACAGTTATGAGATGCCAGCCGTTCAACGGGTTAATCTTAGCTATCCTTATATTTTTATTTGTGTTTTAGCCTCCAGTGCGATGCCTGCACCGGGCTTTTTTTGGGGCGCGTATATTTTAGGGGCTTGGGGTTTATGGGCAGTGCGTCCACGCCGTTATCGCACAGCTTATTGGGTGAGTTTGTGGGTTTTAGTGGCGGGAATGGCATATTGGGGGCAGATGGGCTTGCAACAATTGCAGCAAGCGATTGATACGGCGGTGGTCAGTTGGTTGGATGAATATTTTTCTCACAGCCGCGATCCGTATCGCCAAATCACTGCCTTGGGTGAAATTGGCAAGCTAAAACAATCCGATAAAATATTGCTGCGGGTGCGCACGCAATATCCTGTCTTGCTGCGTGAGGCGAGTTATAACGCTTATTATAATATGACGTGGCGTTCTGCCCTGAGCCATTTTGAAAACTCGCCCGCACAGGCAGATGGTCGCAGTTGGGAATTTTTAGAACCCGTGCCCACTCAGTCCAGCCCTGTCGAAATCAGTGCGTATTTAACTGAAGGTAAAGGCATTTTAGCTTTGCCCACGGGCACGCATAAAATCAGTAATTTATCTGTGGGTAATTTGCAGCGCAATAATTTAGGCACGGTCAAAGTCGAACAGGGATTGGGTTTAATCACTTATCGCGCTGAGTTTGGAGTGGAAACACCCTTAGATAGTTTGCCCAACGCACAAGATTTAAGCATCCCGCCCAATGAACGCGACGCATTGAAACAAGTTTCTCAGCAATTGCAATTAGAAAAAATGCCTGCTTTCAATGCAATTCGGCGTATCGATGAATTTTTTAGCCAAGAATTTCAATACAGTTTAATTTTGAACGCGCCCCCAACCACGGGCACACAACAATCCCCGCTGGCGAATTTTTTGCTGAAACAACACAGTGGACATTGTGAATTTTTCGCCACTGCCACGGTGTTGCTGCTGCGCCAATTGGGGATTCCTGCCCGCTATGCGGTGGGATTTGCGGCGGAAGAATACAGCTTTTTAGAAAACAGTTATATTGTGCGCCGTCGTCATGCTCATGCGTGGACGCTGTTTTATTTGAATGGTCGCTGGCAAGAATTGGACACCACGCCCGCAGGCTGGGAAGAAGTCGAGGCAGAGCAAACTGCTTCATGGCGATCCATCAATGATTTTTGGGCATGGATCAGTCATCGATTTTCGGTGTGGAAATGGAGCGAAGATGAGAGTGATCATCAGGGTTTGATTTGGTTGGTGATTCCGTTGGTGATTATTTTACTGTGGCGTTTGTATTTTAAAGAACGGGTATTGCATTCAAAGCCTACGATATTATCTGCAACTCACGTACATTATTTTGGTGAAGATTCAGTTTTTTATGCGGTATTGAAATTGTTAGAAACACAATTTTATGCCCGTCCGCAAGGGGAAAATTTGGCGCACTGGCTTGCAAAACTTTCGCTTACGAGCGAGTTGCAACCGCTCATTCAGCAATTATTCGCCTTGCACCAGCGTTATCGTTTTGATCCACAAGGTTTGAATGCAATGCAGCAACAGCAATTTCAAGCCTTGGCAGCGAAAGCATTACAGGAATTGAAACGGAATAGTTTGAAAAGTTAGAAATTTTCCCACATTCCACTACGTTGCATACGAGCTACACTACGGTATATCTATTGAAACCAGATGTTTAACTCAAATCCTCCATTTAGGGGGCTTCCGTTGAGATTTAAAACAAGCCTCAACTAAAATCACCACTGCGTAGACACCTCAAAATGCACCCCATTATCTTGCAAATCATGGTCTTTATTACTGGACACCGATTTCAACGCTTTCCCCCAATACAACTCCACCAAAACTTTTGAAGTCGGCAACCAACGTAAACCCGCCCCCGCACTGACTAAAAAACGCGGTTCAGGCGTATCCGCATGAGTATTCCACGCCCGCCCATAATCCATAAACGGCGCAATTTGCAACACCCCTTCATCCAAATTACCCGAAGTCGAACCATCCATACGCCACTTACCAATCGGAATGCGCCATTCCAAAGACGCAATTAAACCATTATCACGAATGAGCTGATTTTCCCGATAACCCCGCACCGTGGTTGCGCCGCCAAGGGCAAACTTTTCCAAAGGCAATAATTCTTTTTTGCTTAATTGCACATCGCCCCGAAACAGCAATTGACTGTCCAATAACTCCAAACGCCGCACCCATTGCAACTGCCCCAACCAACTGAAAAACCGCCCATCAGGCGAGCCATCATAATTAATGGTGGCATTGAGCAAATGTAAACCCGTATTAAAACTAGAACGCACCGCCAATACTTGAGTACGACTGCGTTCTAACCATTCTTGGGTAAAACGCAACACCGACACCGTGCTCTTTCCATCGCGCACCCCTGGCGAAAATGAAAAGGGTTTTCCCAACAATGAAGTTTCACTGCTGCGATGGTCAAATTTAAGCCCCAGATTAAATTCTGCATTCGGAGTTTTGTGCCAGGGCTGCAACAGCGCAATTTCATAGCTGTCCACCAAACTTTTTACATCCAACTGGCTAAAAGTTTCCTCCACCACTTTAGAATCACTACGCCCCACATGAAAAGATAGCATCGTGTCATAGCGATTAATCGGCAAACTATAATCCACTGCGTAATCATTCAAGCCGCGTGTCAAACCATAATGCACGTTTAAACTGTCGCCCCAACCCGAAAGATTGCGGTGTAAACCTTCCAATTCCGCACGATATGAACCAATACTCGGCGAACGATGATTATTAAAACGCAGTCCCCATTGATGAGGAGTGGCTTCTTCAACTTTTACATTTAAAACACTTTCACCTAGATTAAGACTAGGCGCAAGTTCGGCATTAATGCGTTTAAATAAAGGATTTTGCTGCATTAATTGCAGACGTTTTTGCAACTCATTAATATTTAAAGTGGTTTGTCCATCATCTTCTAAGTGCGATTTGATATAAGCCGTTTTAACTTGTGCATTGCCCGCCACTTCAACTTGGGTTAATTCGCCTTCAATAATTTTAAAAGTAATCTCGCCATTAACTACCTGCTGATCAGGAATCACCGCGCCCGAATTGATATAACCTTCATTGACATAATGCTGCGTAATTTTATTTTTAGCTTCTTGTAATTCTTCGGCACTGATAGCACGCCCTGTATATTCGCTTAATAAATCTTGCAAGGTTTCTTCGGAAAAACTGCGGTTGCCCACAAAATGAAAAGCACTCACCTGCACTTGTCCCAGCGCAGATAAAGGCTCACTCATCGGGGAAGTTGTTGGCAAAATATCGGCTTCTTCAGCAGCATAAACACTAGGGGAAAATAAATTTACCCCTAGTAATAAAACCGAAAAATTGAAAAGACGTTTCAAGAAAAGTTCACCTGCATGATTTCGCTGCTAATGCAGGCTATTATAAAGCGTCCTTTGAGAACGACCTATTCTCAAATACATCAAATGGGACTGAGCGGAGGAGAGTCCTAAAGTATTTTTTAACTGCTTAGAGAAGCCCCTAAATCCCCTAAAGGGGACTTAAAACCATTTTAATCTTTATCTTTAGCCCCCTTTAGGGGGTTGGGGGCTTTCTTTAAAGCGACTTTAGGACTCTCCTCGGACTGAGCGCGCTTTAAAAAGTTTGTTGGCGTTGTTGTTCAGCAAATTGACCATAACGGGTATCAATGCCACGAATATGCGTAGACAACCAAAACTTTAGAAAAATCGTGAAGTCATCGCTGATTCTGTCACTGCTGCCCTGTTCAAAATCTTCAATAAAGTGGGTCAAATCCGTCAGCAAATTCAGGTGTAAACGTTTATGCGCCTCCAGACCAGAAAAGCCTAAGCTACCCATATATTGTTCTTCTTCGCGAAAATGCTGACGGGTATAATCAACCATGGCATAAATGCTTTAGGAGTTACGCAGTTGAAGTTAGGTTGTACCTTGGAGAGACAAGATAGTGTCTAATGGCATCACGTATAATCTGCATTTTAGCTTCAAACCAACTGTAACCTGTGGTGTAACTATAGGTTTCTAAA
>JAQTYU010000013.1 GCA_028688145.1 Thiotrichaceae bacterium
GATATAGGACGGCTTCAATGAACAAACGGTTATCTTTAGCGGTTCTCCCTACCTGTCCTTTACGCCCTGGTAAGAGGGGTTCTAATCTAGCCCATTGTTGTTAATGCGTAACGGCGACTCATGCTTTGTTCCTTGGGATTCTTCATTCTAAGCTCTTTAGAATAACCTATCTTTCTATTTGATGACACGCCCTAGCCCATTTTTGTTAAAGCATAACGACGATATTCCCCTAGAAGCAGATTTCCCCCATATTCCGTTCTCTCAAAAACCTCTGACCTACTGATTACGAATCAGTTGCTCTACCGACTGAGCTACATTGACACAGGTTTTTAAACTGAGTCTAGCTATTTTAAATAATAAAATCAAGTAATTAGTATATCTTCAATAAGAGTAAAGCCATATTATTCTGTGATAACTCCGAAAAATTTAAAAAAATGTTTGCACGATAACTGAGTTCAGTCTAAGGAAAACGTCCTCGCCTTTTTTAAATACACCGCTTGCAATCAACTATACTGGGATCAGTATTTAAACTCCGATTTTAAGATTAAAAACGCAGCCCCCAAAAGCGGATAACTGCGCCGCTAAATTTTCTAACAGTGAATATTAAACCTAAATGCACGTTTAATATCCATGTGATTTAGCGGGTCGGAAGAATGACTGCTTAATAATAACTCAAAAAACATCACAAAGGAGAGGACAAAGATGGACTTTTCCATAGAGAGTAAAGCGCAGGATTTATTACAAGAAATTGCCAGCTTATTAGCAGAACGCTTTCCCGAAACCGAAGCCCAGAGTTTACAACGCTTCACACAACAGTTTTATCATGATGTTGCCGCCGAAGACTTACTGGAACGCAATAGCCTAGACCTCTATGGCGCAGCCCTTGCGGCGTGGCATTTTATACATGAATGCGTGCCTAATGAACACAAAGTACGGGTTTATAATCCACAATTTGAACAGCACGGTTGGCAATCGGCACATACCATCATCAATACACTGATGCAGGATATGCCGTTTTTGGTCGATTCAATTCGTGTTGCCTTGAATCAACAAGGTTTAACCGTACACCTAGTGATTCATCCTGTCTTTGTAGTGTCCCGCAATCCTCAAGGAGAGCTTTTAGCAGTGATCGCCTGTGAAGGCGAAGAATTAGAAGACATCTGTCTGCCTGAAAGTGATTCTAATACTTTATACCAACGAGAATCGTTAATGCACATTGAAGTGGATCGTCACACCGATCCGCAACTGCTCAGTGAAATTGCTCATTCCCTCAGCAGCGTACTCAATGATGTGCATTTAGCAATTACTGATTGGCAGGCAATGCGTCAACAATTAACCCAGATTTTGCAAGAACTTGCCACCACCCCGCCGCCTGTCAGCAGTGAAGAATTACAGGAAACGCAAGCCTTTCTGCACTGGATAAGCGAAAATCGTTTTACTTTTTTGGGTTATCGCGAATATCAATTAGCGCAACAAAAAGGTGAAGATTATTTGCAAGCAGTGCCTAATTCAGGTTTAGGCATTCTACGTAGCAACGCGCAACAAGCAAAAATCTCCCACAGCTTTTCCGCCTTGCCTCCCCAGTTACGCAAACTTGCCTACGATCCGCATTTATTATTACTCACCAAAGCCAATTCCCGCGCCACTGTGCATCGTCCCAGCTATATGGATTATATCGGGATAAAACGGATTAATGCACAAGGTCAAGTCACGGGCGAATGGCGTTTTTTAGGACTTTATACCGCCGCAGTCTACCATTCGAGCAGCCTAGAAATTCCCGTATTGCGTGAAAAAGTCCAATTTGTGATGGAAAACGCGAACTATCGTCGTTCCAGTCATCGTCACAAAGCCTTATTAAACATTCTCGAAAGCTATCCTCGCGATGAATTATTCCAAATCAGTGCACAACAACTGTCTCACATCGCACTGGGGATTTTACAATTGCAGGAACGCCAACGTATTCGAGTGTTTGTGCGCTCCGACACTTATGGCAGATTTGTTTCTTGCATCGTGTTCGTGCCGCGCGACCATTACGACACCGACATTCGTGGCAAAATGCAGCAAGTACTACTGCAAACTTTCGACGGCACTAATATTGAATCAACGGTCATGCTTTCCGATTCGGTACTGGCACAGGTACATTTTGTCATCCACACACCCACCGGCAGTCATTTCAACATCAATTTGAAAGACTTGGAAACGCGCTTAATAGCGGTCACTCTCGAATGGCATGATCACCTATATGCCGCGCTCATGGAACACTGTGGTGAAGAACGCGGCACCAGCTTATTTCGACGCTATCAAAACGCATTTCCCGTAGCGTATCGTGCCGACTTCAGCGCGCGTCATGCGGTGTATGATATTGAACGCATTGAACAGTTGCAGCAAACGGGTAACGACTTAGGCATGAGTTTATATTGTCCCATCGAAGCCACAGATAACTTACTGCAATTCAAAATTTTTCACAGCCCCGCGCAAATCTGCCTCTCCGAAGTGCTGCCCATGTTGGAAAATATGGGAGTGCGGGTCACTAACGAACGTTCTTACCACATTCAAGGTTCAAAACAAGCAAACTTCTGGCTACACGAATTCAGTCTGCTGCATCAGGAAAAACAAGAACTGGATTTAAGTCAGCTCAAAGAACGTTTTCACGCCACTTTTGAACGCATCTGGCGCGGCGAAGTCGAAAATGATGGTTTCAACCGATTGGTGTTGCGGGCAGGATTTTCATGGCGCGAAATCGTGATTTTCCGCGCGTATTGCAAATATTTGCGCCAAGCAGGCAGCACTTTCAGTCAGCTTTATATCGAACAAGCCTTAGCTAATAACCCTGAAATTACCCGTAAATTACTGCGTTTATTTTATCTGCGCTGTGACCCGCAACAAGTGGACGGGGCGCAGTCGGAAGAACTACAAGCCCATATTCAAAAGAGTCTCGACCGCGTCAGCAGTTTGGATGAAGACCGGATTTTACGGCGTTTTCTCAGTTTGATTTTGGCGACCTTGCGTACCAATTATTTCCAACAACAAATGGAAGCTTTACCCAAGCCCTATCTGGCGTTCAAATTCGATCCCAGCAAGATTCCTGAATTACCCGAGCCGCGCCCGATGTTTGAAATCTCGGTGTATTCGCCGCGCATGGAAGGCGTACATTTACGCGGCGGCAAAGTGGCGCGCGGCGGGATTCGCTGGTCAGATCGTTTGGAAGATTTTCGCACAGAAATTTTAGGCTTGGTCAAAGCGCAACGGGTGAAAAACGCCTTGATTGTGCCTGTGGGCGCGAAAGGCGGTTTTGTGATTAAAACTTTAGCGGCAGATGCAGATCGCCAAACCATTTTGGCAGAAGCGATTCATTGCTATCAAACTTTGATCCGTGGCTTATTGGATTTGACCGATAACATTGTCGCAGGGCAAGTGATTCCACCGCCCGACGTGGTGCGTCATGATGAAGATGATCCCTATTTAGTCGTCGCTGCCGACAAAGGCACGGCGAGTTTTTCCGATATTGCCAACGCGATTGCCAAAGAATATCACTTCTGGCTGGGTGATGCCTTTGCCTCGGGCGGCTCGGCAGGCTATGACCATAAGAAAATGGGAATTACTGCACGCGGCGCATGGGATTCGGTGAAACGGCATTTTCGGACGCTGGGCGTGGACGTGCAACAACAAGCATTCACCGTAGTCGGCATTGGCGACATGGCAGGCGATGTGTTCGGTAATGGGATGTTGTTATCGCCCCAAATTAAATTAGTGGCAGCGTTTAATTATCAACACATTTTCCTAGACCCCAATCCTGACCCCACACCAAGTTTGCTAGAACGGCGACGTTTATTTAATTTGCCGCGTTCGACCTGGGCAGATTATGACGTGGCGTTAATTTCCACGGGTGGCGGCGTATTTGAGCGCAAAAGCAAATCGATTGCCTTGTCTCCTGAAATTCGTGAAGTGTTGGCGATTAAAGAAGAACAGCTTGCGCCCGCCGATTTAATTCGCGCCTTGCTGCGTGCACCTGTAGATTTGTTGTGGAATGGCGGCATCGGGACGTATGTGAAAGCCCATAGCGAACATCATATCGATGTGAATGATCGCGCCAATGACGCATTGCGGATTAATGGCGAAGATTTGCGCTGCAAAGTGGTGGGCGAGGGTGGCAATTTGGGCTTTACCCAATTAGGGCGGGTGGAATATGCGTTAAAAGGTGGGCGCATTTATACCGACGCGATTGATAATTCTGGCGGCGTGGATTGTTCTGACCACGAAGTAAATTTAAAAATCCTGCTCAATGCGATTGTGGCGGCGGGCGATTTGACTGAAAAGCAGCGCGATCAAATTTTAGCGGAAATGACCGATAGCATTGGGCAGTTATTAGTGCGGGACAATTATCTGCAAACTCAAGCGGTAAGTTTATCCTGCGCGCTTTCTGCACAACTGCTGGATGCCCACACCCGTTTCATGCACCACTTGGAACAACAAGGCAAATTAGATCGCTATCTGGAACGTCTGCCCGATGATAAAGCCTTAGCGGAACGTCGCGCCGCGCAAATTGGGCTGACCTCGCCCGAATTGTGCGTGTTGTTGGCATACAGCAAAATTAGTTTGTATGAAGAATTACTCGCTTCAGATTTTCCCGAAGATGCGTATTTGCAGAAATTATTGCTCAGCTATTTTCCGCAACCTTTGCCGCAACGCTTTCCTGAGCAAATCAGCCAACACCGTTTGCACCGTGAAATCATTGCCACCTTGGCAACCAATCAAGCGATTAATCACGGCGGCTTAAGTATTTATCTGTTGAGTGAAGAAACGGGCTTGAGTGCGCCTGAAATTATGCGGGCATTTTTGGTGGCGTGGGAAGTATTTGGGATGCAGCAATGGTGGGCAGAAATTGAGGCGTTGGACAGCCTAATGAATACGCCTTTGCAACTCACTTTGTTTATTGAAGCGCAAAAATTGATGGAACGGGCAACGCGCTGGCTGTTACGCAATCATCATTTGCCGCTGAATATCAGTGAGAGCATCGCCAGTTTACAGCCCAGCGTGACTTTATTAGCGCGTCAGCTTTATGATTTGGTGACGGATGCGGATCGCGAAGTCTGGGATAAATGGTCGAGCCATTTTGAAAATTTGGGTGCGCCCGCTGATTTGGCGCGGGGGATTGCGAGTTTTCTGCCGTGGTTATCTGCCTTGGATATTGTGGAAGTGGCAAGTCAACAAGCAATTCCTTTGGAGCAAGTCGCGGTGGTGCATTTCAATTTAGGCAATACTCTGAAATTAAACTGGTTGCGCGATCATGTCAGTGCTTTGCCTAGGGATAATCGGTGGACGGCATTGTCACGTTCTGCGCTGCGCGATGAACTGTATAGAAATCACAGGGCTTTGAGTTCTTTAGTGATTAAAAGCTCCCCGCCCAACACCGCGCCTGAATTGCAGTTAGCGCATTGGATGCAGCAAAATCAGGGGGCAATGTTGCGTTGTCAGCAAATTTTGAATGAAATCGGGAAAGTTGCCAGCCCTGATTTGTCGATGTTGTCGGTGGCGTTGCGGGAAATTCGGAATTTAGTTTAAATTCTAAATGAGACCTTTCACCCCCCTGAAAAAGGGGGCAAAGGGGATTATCCTAAACCTATCAACGCACTAAATGCAGGGGCTGAGTGTGCTATTAATTCTTTTCCCGTCAACGACGATGGATTTATAGTCGTTCATCAGCCCTCCCCTTCAGGGAACTAAACACTAAATCTCTACCTAAGATTGAAAAAGTAGAAGGGGCGCAGTTTAACTATTTAAGCTCATACAAATGCAAAGACGCACCGGGTTGTAACCATTCCGCTTGCTTTTTCCCCATTTGATTCAGTGCATTCAAGAATAAGCTGATTTCTACTTGATTTGCATGAGTGAATAATATCCAAACTCGTCCTTTACCGCGCAACTGTTCAATATCGGCTGCCGATTTATCATAATTTTCTGCCACACCTAAAATGCAGTGCGTTTCTGCTGCTGTTTTCAGGGGAACTTTATGTTCGCTGCGGAAATAATCAATTTCCTTAGTGTATTCAGCCACAGGGGGCTTACTAATTAAAGCGCATT
Source organism: Thiotrichaceae bacterium (assembly GCA_028688145.1). GTDB lineage: Bacteria > Pseudomonadota > Gammaproteobacteria > Beggiatoales > Beggiatoaceae > JAQTYU01. Next base: position 6,082 of record JAQTYU010000013.1, read on the forward strand.
GATTGTAATCTAAACCATATTGTTTGGCGTAAAAACGAAAAGCAGGTTCAGCCCAATGATAAATGTACAAAGTATCTTGTGGTGTACGTTGTTGCTGCAACTGGCTCAATAAAGGTTTAATTTCTTCTACAGTACGCAATATGGGCAAATCCAGCACAGAACTGCTGATTAAGGCAGCCATTAATAGTATTTTTGTTGGAATTTCAATCCATTGTGAATGTGATAAAGTGGATAGCTGTAATTTTAACTGAACTAAGGCTTCCGCAATTAATAAATAAACCATAGGCAATAAAAATAATAATAAGCGTTCCATAAATGGATATTTATATAAAGCAGAGGCAATAATGACAAGTAGCAGGGGAAACACTAGAATAAACAAGGCAGCCCGTTTGGTAAAATATAAGCTTACGCCGCCAATTAAAAATAAAATACCTGCAACCTCAGGCACGCCTAAGCCGCCTGGTGAGCTAAACATCATGATGTAATGTTGTAATAACCAATTATAAGCATGGAGTGTCCAAACTGGCGGCATAAACCCCTGGTTAATAATCCAAAACTGTATTAACCACATTCCAATTGAAGAGGTTGCAATACCACCGCCCGAAATAAAACGGTACATCACAAGAAAACTAATCACCCACACTGCGCCCACCGCAAATAATGGCAACAGGGTTTTAAATTGTTTTTTATGTGCAAAATGCAGTGTTAAATATAAGCCTATCGTCACCAACACAAAAATGGCGGGATGTGAAAACCAAACCACCACTGCACCCAAAATTCCAAGACGAATCCAATCCTTGCGTACAAGTGCGGTTTTTTGCACAAACAGTATCGCCCAATAACTGAGTAATAAGGTAATGGCAACGTCGCTGCTGTATTGCTTGAAATTAACTGCCTGAAAAATCAAAGCATCCGAAATGGCGAATAACAATATCGCAATAGGCACTGCCATCGGCGAAAGTACACGGCTTGCAAGTTTATAAAATAACCACAGGGCGGCTAAACTGGCAAGAAACGGAAAGAGACGAATGGCCCAATCAATCTGCCCAAAAATACTGACGAATACTTTATTGATAACTAAGAAACCGGGCGGCGCGATATGGCTGTGGCTGTAATCTAAGGGCAGACTGAGCAGGTTTGACCAACCACGTTCTAAATTGGTGGCGATGAAAGCTTCATCGAGCCAAATCGAGCGATTGAAGAAGTATTGACGGGCGCGTAAAAATACGCCTAAAAGCAGTAATAACCCAGAAACTCCCCAAAAGAAGTTGGGTGTGGATCGTAAAAATTTCATTAGAACGCGTTTAATCCTGTACGAAGTTGTTGATGGATATTCATTCAATTTATTATTAATTATAAATAGTTAGTCAATAACTAAATCGAATACCCAGTGATGTTAGCCACGAATTTAGTGAAAAGTCATGATACTGCAAAAAATAGTGTGCTGCCAGTAACTGGTTATTACTCTGCGCTCAAATTTCCCACGCGCTTGTTCGGAGTTTTAACATGAAAGCTATTGTTTACTAAAGCTAACTGCGGGCATTAGTGGCGGTAATTGTCGTAATAAATCTTGAGCTGCTTCTAATTTGGGGTCTAAGGCAACCGCTTGTTCAATTGCCGCACGGGCTTCAAGTAAGTTGCCTTGTTGTGCATAAATTTTCCCAATCCAATAAAACAACTCGCTATGCGGTACGCCAATCTGGATACGGTATTGCGTAAGATTCAGATAAATATCCAACACTGTTTGTAAGTCATTTTGTTTTAGAGCCGTCTGCGCTAAGTAATATTTAATTAAATCCCGACTGCGTGGGCTGCTGTGTGCCAAAGCAATTTGATAATGTTCACGCGCAGTTGCAAAATTCCCTCGTTGATAATGAGCTTTGCCTAAATTGAGCTGCGCCAAATCATGATTTGGGGAAAATTTGACGACGTGCGCCCACAATTGATAATCATTACGCCAAGTTTCACTTTGCTTCAACGTGACCAGCACCAGCGTCGCGCTAAACAATAACACGCCCAAACTGCTTAAAATACGATACATTTTATGATGATGAAATATTCCAATACCGCTGAGCGTGGCAAGCAGTAAATAAAACGGTAAAGTCGGTAAATACGCATAACGGTCAGCGGCAGCTTGTATTCCCACTTGCAGCAGCCCCAGCACGGGTAACAGCGTAATGACATAAAATAGCCAAAGCACTAAGCCCACAAAACGCCGTTTGTAGGCAGCATAAAATGCCCACAGCGTCAGCATAATTCCTGCGAGCGCGGCGACAAAAGCCATGGGATTTTCAGCAAGCTGTAAATCTAAGGGATACAGGGGAGAAAAATTAAACGGAATTAAGAATTTTGATAAGTATAACAGTAAGCTATTGAGGGCATTGAGCACCCGAAACTCAAGAGGTATATATTCAAAGGTGCTAATCACTTGCCGTTGTGCAATGAGGGTTAAAACCATGCTTAACACACTGCACAAGGCGAAAGGCAGTTTTTCAAGCAGTAATTTTCTAATCGATTCAGGCGAGCTGGGCGCGTTTAAAAAACTACGTTGTAGTGGATAAATATCCAACAGTAAAAAAATCAGCGGCAAACTGACTGCCATCGGTTTCGACATCACTGCCAGCAAACAACACAAGAATGTCCAAATATGTGTTCGAGGGCTTCGGGTTTCGCAATAACGTAAATAGGCAATAAGACTGAGCAGACTAAAAAATAAAAATAAGACATCTTTGCGTTCTGCAATCCACACCACAGATTCGACATGTTGAGGGTGTATCCCAAACCATAAAGCTGCTAAAGCTGCACTCAGCCACGCATGTTTTACAAATTCAGGGGAGGAGTTTTTTTGAGCGCGTAAATGTAAATTTAGCAGACGTAAGCATAAAAAGAAAAACAGCACACTGTTAGCACTGTGCAATAACAAATTGCTAAGATGAAAGCCCCAAGGATTTAAACCATAAATCGCATAATCAATCGCATAGGAAAACCAAGTGACTGGATGCCAGTTAAACATCGATAAACTGGTCAACATAGCAGCGAGATTCTGCCATGTTAATGCGCGAATCATGGGCGTGTTCTGTAAATAATCATACGTATCCCACGAGAGAAAGTCATACTCCAAACTGGGCGTGTATATCCCCAAACTGATTAAAAATAAGCAGCCGCTGATGAGGCTTAAAATTCGCCATGAAGGAATCAACATAAGTAATTAAAATCCTCTAAACGGGGCTAGGTGTAAATTAAAACTAACTTATTGCAAAAAATACAGGATATTTTTACATCTGAATGCACTAAATTTTCAAAAGAGAGGCGGATGTTGAGTTATTTTTAACTTAATAAGGTGTATGATGTGCTGTACTCTTTTGTTTAATTTGTGGTAAAACAAGTTAATTGTGCTATTAGAAAGTAGCATTTTATTGACACCATTGAAAAAACATTTGGAGTTTTTTCATTTTTTCATTACACTTCTATCACTTTCTATTGAGTGTGGAAGGAGCATTGAGAGTTGACAATGCTATACGAACGCAGAGCTAATGTAAGACTGAAATCGACTATTCGAGACAGCAACTAGCGTTGAAGCATTCAGAAGAACATAGATTCTTTATCTATGGAATTCACAACTATGCTGTACTTTTGTTTTACCCTAGGCTCGATTTTGTTCCGAGCTAGTTTTTATGTTTCATTATTCAGATAGGAAATGCCCAGATGTCTTTAGGTACTGTAAAGTGGTTCAACGATTCGAAAGGTTTCGGTTTTATTACGCCTGACGAAGGTGGCGAAGATATTTTTGCTCACTTCTCTGCGATTAGTATGGAAGGTTTCAAAACCTTGCAAGAAGGTCAACGTGTATCTTTCGATATTACGAACGGCCCAAAAGGCAAGCAAGCCTCGAATATTCAAGCCGCTTAGCCCGTTATTTTAAAAAGAATCAGAAGACCTTGTTTTCTGATTCTTTTGCCTGATTTCCAACTCACATGATTTGCACAATTAGCATAATTAATAACTAAATAATTGTGTTAATCCTTATCCTGTGTCAGTTGGGATTCAGGCAGTCAAACGATATATGCTCAAGACTGTTCAAAAAACCGTCACTTTGCAAATTTACAAACTTTGTAAACCTTGCTGTTCACAGAATTCCTTAATAAATCCCGCCAAACGCTGTTCACGAATCGCCGCCCGCAAATTCTTCATCAAGTTCTGATAAAAATGCAGGTTATGAATCGTGTTCAAATGCGCCCCCAGCATTTCCTTCATCTTGTCCAAATGATGTAAATACGCGCGGCTATAATTGCGGCAAGTATAACAATCGCAATGTTCATCCAAAGCCCGAGTATCGCTACGATATTGGCTATTGCGCAAACGCACCACGCCCGCACTGGTGAATAAATGGGCATTGCGTGCATTGCGGGTCGGCATCACACAATCAAACATATCAATCCCTTGCGAAACCGCATACACAATGTCCGCAGGCGTGCCCACGCCCATCAAATAATGTGGTTTATCCGCAGGCAAACGTGGCGCGACATGGCTTAACACACGCTGCATTTCAGGCTTCGGTTCGCCCACCGACAAACCACCGATTGCGTAACCATCAAAACCAATGTCTTGTAAACCTGCCAGCGAAATATCCCGTAAATCGGTATACATACCGCCCTGCACAATCCCAAATAAAGCAGCGGGATTATCCGCATGGGCAATTTTGGAACGTGCCGCCCAGCGTAAAGATAATTCCATCGAAATTTGTGCTTCGCTTTCCGTCGCAGGATGTGGCGTGCATTCGTCAAAAATCATCACGATGTCTGAACCTAATTCACGCTGCACTTGCATCGAAATTTCAGGGCTGAGAAATACTTTCGCGCCATCAATCGGTGAACGGAAGGCAACCCCTTCTTCACTGATTTTACGCAGTTTTCCCAAACTGAACACTTGAAAGCCACCCGAATCGGTCAAAATCGGCTTGTTCCAGCGCGTGAAATCGTGCAAATCGCCATGTGCTTGAATCACTGCCGTGGTTGGACGCAGCATCAAATGAAAAGTATTGCCCAAAATAATTTGTGCACCCATCGCCAATAATTCTTCAGGCAGCATGGTTTTCACTGCACCATACGTGCCCACAGGCATAAAAGCGGGGGTATCAATCGTGCCGCGAGGAAAATGTAATTGACCACAACGGGCATGACCGTCACGGGCGAGAACTTCAAATTGCATGGTAGATAACGCGCTGGTTAAGAAAGGATGCGCATTATAACAGAGACTTAGCGTTTAAGAACATGCTTATCTCATAGCTGATAAAAACCGTAGGTTTATAAGAGAATTTTAGGATATGTATTGATATTACAGTTAATAATGATTACTATTTAGCTTTAAAAATCGAGAGTATAATTATCATGTTAAAGCTCCGTATGTTTTTCATTTTTTTTGTATTACTTAACTTGAGTGCTTGCTTGAGTTCTGGCGGCGGGGATACTGCCAGTAATACCTTAACAACCAGTGCAGCAACGGATTCCAGCGGGGTCGCGGTCTCGGATACCGAAAAAAAGAGCTTACAATTATCTTTAGGTAGACAACTTTTCTTTGATAAAAATCTGTCCTCGCCCGCAGGGCAGGCGTGCGCTTCTTGCCACGACCCGAAAACAGGTTTTGCTGACCCCAATCAAAGCAATCCAACCTCGCAAGGGGTGCATAAAGAGCGTTTCGGTAATCGTAATACGCCCACGATGGCATACGCTTCTTTTACCCCAACTTTTACTTTTGATGAAAAAGAACAAACCTATGTCGGTGGTTTATTTTTAGATGGGCGCGCCGCCACTTTGGTCGATCAAGCCAAAGGACCTTTTTTAAATATTGTTGAAATGGCAAATCCTAATAAAGAAACCGTGGTCACCAAAGTGTCGCAGGCAGAATACGCGCCCTTATTTAAGAAAATTTATGGGGAACAAGCATTTTTAGACAATGAAAAAGCTTATGACCAAATTGCCGAAGCGATTACCATATTTGAGCAAAGCAGCGAAGTGAATGCCTTCAGTTCCAAATATGATTATTTCTTAGCGGGCAAAGTCGCCTTGACGGATCAGGAATTACTGGGGATGCAATTATTTATTGCGCCCAACAAAGGCAATTGTGCTGCCTGTCACCCTGCGGAAAAAGCAGCGGACGGTTCGCCGCCCTTATTCACCGATTACACTTATGACAATTTAGGCGTGCCTAAAAATACCAAAAGTCAGTTCTTGCGCCAGCCAAAAGAATTTAATGAGCGTGGCGAGGATTTTATTGACTTGGGTTTAGGAGGCAGCGCGCAAGTGAATAATCATGAATATAACGGACAGTTTAAAGTGCCGACTTTACGCAATGTCGCTTTGACCGCGCCGTATATGCACAATGGCGTATTCAGCAGCTTGCGGGAAGTGGTGGACTTTTATAATACTCGCGATGTCGATTCCAAATGGGCTGCACCTGAAGTGCCTGAAAATGTGAATCGGATAGAGTTGGGGAATTTAGGTTTAACCGCTCAAGAAGTGGATGCCTTGGTGGCGTTTATGAATACTTTAAGTGATGGATATGTAGTACAGCAATAGCATTCTGCCCCCCTTTGAAGCGGAAGAGGTGTAATTATGTCTTGCATCGGGCGGCGGGATGTGCAGTTTCAGGTAGGGTGGGCATTGCCCACCCTACCTGAATTACATCAATTGAAAATCGCGAAAGATGCGGCTATCACCGTATCCAAAGATTAAATATTACTTCGCATCTTTCTTAGCGGGAACAACCAGCAAGGGAGCTAAATTATTTAAGCCGCCTAAAAATACGCCTTGAATGGCTTTTTTTGCGGTTGCATCATCGGTTTTGCCCGTGGGCAGGAAATGGGCTTCCCAAACGACGGTTGATGCACCTGAGGGAGCTGGCAGCACCGTCAACACCGCTTTGTAATTTTGCACAGGCAACAGCGCGGGATCAACTTTAGTGATGTCGTAGCTGTAGCTCATTTTAGCATCATCATGCGTGAGCAGCGTTTCAACAATCGTAGGGTCGTTAGGGGCTTTCAGCGTTAATAAACGCTGCGTCTTGTTGTCTTTGGTTTCGACAGAACTTTTGGCAATTGCAGGATGCCATTTGGGCAGATCATTAAATCCCCCAATCAGTGCCCAGACTTTGGCTGGAGCGGCATTGACCGTGATTGATTCTTTCACTTCCAACAATTTTTCTTCAGCCAAACAGGTGTTTAATGCAACACTTAATACACTCGCGCTCAGTAAAACAAATGCCTTTTTCATCAATTTTTCCTTGTCGGTCTGAACCATCCCCTTTCAGGGGAAATACTGGACAACGATGCGTTAGTCTCGTTATCCTTTCGGTAAGCTCCTCACGGGGAGGCAATTCACCGACCTCTATCCGTCGGTGGCTATCGCTAGAAAGTCACTTGGCGGAAGAGGTCAAGTATGGATTGAAACATGTGTGACTCCATCCAGTTTGAGTAGTGTTATGTGTGAGTTAGTAAGATTTGCCCACACAGGAAACGTAATTGCCTGTTGGTGGGTTAAACCTACAAGAATCATAGTTGAACATTGGGGCTGTGCACAGGAGTTTAGTGAAATTTATATCAATACATTTGAGACCTGCTAGGTTTTAGAAACCTAGCAGGTCTCGGGTGCATCACGAAAAATTTTAGAATGAATTCGCCTTTACAAAATTTTTTGACTAGACTTAACATCCTAGCCGATAGTGATGAGTTAAACATGATTGATTGGAATGAATTTGAGTTTGAAACCCAAGCGGTGCGCGCAGGACAACATCGCACTGCTGAAGGGGAACACAGCGAAGCTTTGTTTTTAACCTCAAGCTTTGTTTTTGAAAATGCCGCCCAAGCTGCCGCCCGTTTTGGACACCGTGAAGAAGGCAATATTTATTCGCGCTTTACCAACCCGACGGTGAACACCTTTGAAGAACGCCTTGCGATTTTGGAAGGGGGCGAACGTGCAATTGCTGCTGCTTCAGGCATGGCAGCGATTTTAAACACCTGTTTAGGCTTACTACGCGCAGGCGATCATATCGTTGCTTCACAAAGCGTGTTTGGAACCACGGTGATTTTATTTAAAAATATTCTCAGCAAATTTGGGGTAGAAACCACCTTTGTGCCTTTGGTCGATTACACGGCGTGGGAACAGGCGGTGAAGCCCAATACCAAATTATTATTTTTAGAAACGCCTTCCAACCCGCTCACCGAGATTGCAGATATTGCACGCTTGGCGACGCTGGCGCATCAAAATCAAGCCTATTTAGTGGTGGATAATTGCTTGTGCACACCCGCCTTGCAACGCCCCTTGAGTTTGGGTGCGGATATTGTGGTGCATTCTGCAACCAAATATTTAGACGGACAAGGACGCTGTTTAGGCGGCGCGGTTGTCGGTAAACATGCTTTGCTTGAAGATATTTATGCAGTGTTGCGCTCCTCAGGAGCAACTTTGAGCGCGTTCAACGCATGGGTATTTCTCAAAGGCATGGAAACTTTAAGCTTGCGGATGCGCGCCCACAGTGAAAATGCCTTGGCAATGGCGCAATGGTTAAGTGCGCAACCGCAAATTACCCAAGTTTATTACCCCGGTTTGGAATCTCATCCACAACACGCGCTCGCCAAAACTCAACAAAGCGGTTTCGGCGGCTTGTTATCGTTTGAGGTCGCGGGTGGACAGAATGCGGCATGGCAATTAATTGATTCGACAAGATTGATTTCAATCACGGGCAATTTGGGCGACACCAAGAGCACGATTACTCATCCTGCGACAACGACTCACGGGCGTTTAACGCCTGAAGAACGTGCGGGGGCTAATATCAGTGATGGTTTAATTCGCCTGTCAGTTGGCTTGGAAAACGTGGGTGATTTACAAGCGGATTTGGCGCGGGGCTTGAAAAACTTATAAGTCTATTAATTATTTTCCCGCTCAAAACACCAGCTTGCCTATAAAATTGGGCAAATGAAATTTTTGATGCGGGAAATCGCACTTAATATTTAAGCAATAATTACAATCGGTTGCTCTCCTTCAGCCAAACGCCGTGGCTTCCACAGTTTAACTAAGCCTTTATCATCATCAAAGGCAACAATGCCGTAACCATTTAATAATTGGGTGACACGTCCGCGTTGCCAAATTGCCCGCAGGCTGGAAATATCGCGTTCATCGGTCAGCCTTAACACGCCGATATGTCCTTGTAGCGCAATATTTAAGGCACGACGTAAACGCGCGCCCAAAGCCTCGGGATCACGAACTTCTAAGAATTCGACCCCTTTGCCTAACATGATAGTGTCCAAGAATATTCCTTTTTCGACAGATTCACCTTCAGTTCCAAAGAACAGATGCGCCTTCTGAAAGTGTAGGCTGAGTAATTGATGCAACCGCTTGTTAGGGTTCAGTTGATGCAGTAAAGTTTGATAATCCTCAACCGTACTGATAATTAATGAAATTTCTTGTTTTGCTGCATCGACGTGTAACCCAAGATTATCTAATACCAAGTGTGCCAGACTATGGTAAGAGAATGCTTCCGTGTCTGAACAAAAGTCGTTGAGCACACGAATACTATTTTGTAATATCTTTTCAGCCATTTAATGCCTCCTTACTCATACCCATTCAGATGTTGATGAAAGATAACAACACGTCTTTCTAGGCAGGTATTTTCAGGATGCTCAGCGCGAATTACAGCGACTGATGCAACGCTTGAAAAGCCTGCATAAACTGAACCAATTCTTGAACCCCATGCTCGGGTATTGCATTGTAAATACTAGCACGCATTCCACCAATAATGCGGTGTCCTGCAAGATTTAATAAACCTGCTTGGGTTGCCTGTTGTAAAAACTGCTTTTCCAAGGCTTCTGCGGGCAGGGTAAATGGAACATTCATCCATGAACGGTACGGTATAGCTATTGGATTGCGGTAGAAACCACCCGAACCATCGATTGCAGCATACAAGGTATTGGCTTTGCACTGATTGAGGGCAGACATTGCATTTAATCCCCCTTGCGCTTTTAACCACTTGAACACGAGTCCTGCAATATACCAACTGTACGTTGGCGGGGTGTTGTACATAGAATCATGTTCTGCGTGAGTTTTATAGTCTAACATCACTGGAGTGTCGGGCTGAGCATGTCCGATTAAATCTTCCCGAATGATGACAATCACTAAACCTGCAGGTCCGATGTTTTTTTGAGCACCTGCATAAATTAAACCAAACTTACTGACATCAATGGGGCGCGATAAAATCGTTGAAGAAAAGTCAGCCACAATCGGCACATCCCCAACATCGGGAACATCATGAATTTCGACCCCGTTAATAGTTTCATTCGGGGTATAATGAAAATAGCTTGCATTGGGATTACACTGCCACGTTTCACGCGCAGGGACAGTGGTATATTTATCCGCAGCTCCGCTTGCAACCACATTAATCTTGCCATAACGCTGCGCCTCGGCAATGGCTTTTTGTGACCAGATGCCCGTGTCTAAATAATCAGCCGTACCGCCCCGTAATAAATTTAAAGGAATGACACTAAATTGTGCAGAAGCACCGCCTTGTAAAAATAGGACTTTATAATTTTTAGGAATGCTGAGCAATTCGCGCAAATCAGCCTCAGCTTGTTGCGCAATCGCGGTGAAATCCTTTCCTCGGTGGCTCATTTCCATGACGGACATACCTGTTCCATTCCAATCCATAAATTCGGTTTGGGCTTGTGCTAACACAGCTTCAGGAAGAGCGGCAGGTCCTGCACTAAAATTATAAGGGCGTGACATTGATAAATTATCCTCTAAAATAAAAACCTTTAACAGACCATGAAATTAATATTCAAGGCTCATAAATTTGTAAACCCTACAGTATAGTTTAATTATAGTTAAATTTGCCTTGATATTTCGCGCTTTGAAGAGCTATTTCATCTTCAAACAGACTTAGAGACCCGTTCAGACTATGCACCTCTTAATTGTTAAAACATCGTCACTGGGCGATGTGATTCACACCCTCCCCGCGCTGACAGATGCTTTGTCTTATGACCCCACCTTAACTTGTGATTGGGTGGTGGAAGAAGCCTTTGCAGAAGTACCCAGTTGGCATCCTGTGGTTATGCGCGTGTTACCCGTGGCAATGCGTCGTTGGCGTAAACATCCCCTGCAAATGTTGCAAAAAGGTGAATGGCAGGCTTTCAAAAATGCGTTACGGGCAACAGATTATGATCGGATTATTGATGCGCAAGGTTTGATAAAAAGTGCCTTTTTAAGTTATCAAGTTTCGGGGGAACGTTATGGCTTTGACCGTAATTCAGCCCGTGAAAGTTTGGCGAGTTTGGCTTATCAGCACAAATTGAATATTGCACAAGATATTCATGCCGTGGCACGAACACGGCGTTTATTTGCAGCCGCGCTGGGTTATCCCGTGCCCGACAGCCCACCCGATTATGGAATTATTCCACATTTTAGGATTTCGCATAACGCGACTGCGCCAAGTATTATGTTATTGCATGGAACAACATGGGCAACGAAACATTATCCTGATCCCTATTGGGCAGAATTAACCGACTATATGGTGAGTGCGGGTTATGAGGTACGTATCCCGTGGGGAAATGCTATCGAGAAACAGCGTGCAGAATCGCTAGCAGCGCGACATCCTTCGCAAATTTCAGTTATTCCGAAAGGTGGTTTATACAATATTGCGCTGGAGCTATTACAAACACGAGCAGTCGTTGGGGTCGATACGGGGTTGGCGCATTTAGCCGCTGCCTTACGAGTACCCAGTGTCACTATATATGGCGCGACGAATGCAGCAAAAACGGGGACGTTTGGGGAAAATCAAGTTCATTTACAAGCGGCTTATCCTTGTTCGCCCTGTCTGAAAAAGTCTTGTAAACATCATGAAACGCTTGAAGTCATGCCCGCTTGTTATCAAAGTCTCTCGCCAGATAAGGTTTGGCAGAGTTTGCGCGTTTTATTGTCTTCTTTAGAGACTTAAACTGAGTTTTAGGATTAGGTAAGATGTGCACCGCCTTTAAAACAGGGATTTAAAGATTAAATATTCAAAAGACACATTTAGGGACTTGTTTTAAATTCTAAAGCCACCTTATTCCCAACTTTTTAAAGGGGAAGTTAAACCTGTATGATTCACACAAATATTAAATTTATGCCAAACTGATAATTCAGACTTGCTTTCAATCATAAATTCAGCGATAATTCCAACCCTTGACGCTCTCGGAGAGGTGGCAGAGTGGTCGAATGCGGCGGTCTTGAAAACCGTTGAAGGCTTACCCCTTCCGTGGGTTCGAATCCCACCCTCTCCACCATCTTTATATGGTTCGCAACTCCCCTAAGTATTTTAAGTAAATCTTAAGCAGCTTTTCAGCTCATAAATTTTGAGCATCGTGAAATATTGCCCCTAAATTTAGTATCCTACGTTGTCATTCTCGCTTAAGTGCGCTTTTGTGTTCAAATTATAAATTTTTTGTCTCAAACAAAGGCACATCTTCTATTGATTAGTGCTGTCAATCTCGCAAAAAATATTGTAATCTTGACGCACAAGATTATTTATCGTTTATTGCCCAGTGCTTCTTCAGCTTGCGCGGTGCAATAATACAATACAGCATCCTTCCCTTAAGGTTCGATTCATGCAACATGCGGGGAATGACTGTCAAAAGGAGGAGCTTTTACTTAGCCTAAACGATTGTAATAAAAAAACTCTACTCTTATAAAAACACCTTCATATCAACAAAGGAGTCTTAACATGCAACCAGATATGGTGAGCAAAGTTAAAAACCATCCTAAATATCGCGAGCTGATTGCCAAGCGCACGGTATTTTCTTGGATACTAACCCTGATTATGTGCTCAATTTATTATGGGTTTATTCTGTTAGTCGCATTCGACAAAGAATTTCTCAAAACGCCTATTGCCTCGGGTTCAATTATCACCATTGGTATTCCGCTTGGCGTAGTCGTTATTTTAAGTGCCTTCCTCTTAACAGGGATTTATACGTGGCGTGCAAATGGAACATTTGACGACCTGACCAGAGAAATCAAGAAGGATGTTCAATAATGCGGAATCTGACCTTATTCGGAATTCTAACCACCTTATTGTTGTCTGCAAGCGTTGTTATTGGGGCAGGCGTTGATTTAGGACAAGTTCAAAAGCAAGAAGTAAACTTGTCTGCCATTATGATGTTCTTATTGTTTGTGAGCGGTACTTTAGGGATTACCTACTGGGCTGCCCAACGCACCAAAACTGCAAAAGACTTCTACACCGCAGGCGGTGGCATCACGGGCTTCCAAAACGGCTTAGCGATTGCTGGTGACTACATGTCGGCTGCATCCTTCTTAGGGATTTCAGGTTTAGTGTATGGTAGCGGTTATGACGGCTTAATCTTCTCAATCGGTTGGTTAGTCGGCTGGCCTGTGATTCTATTCATGGTCGCAGAACAATTGAGAAACTTAGGTAAATACACCTTTGCTGACGTGGCTTCTTACCGTCTCGGTCAAACTCCCATCCGTTCCATGGCAGCTTGTGGCTCTTTAGTCACCGTGTTGCTATACCTCATCGCACAAATGGTCGGTGCAGGTCAATTAATTCAATTATTATTCGGTTTAGAATACTGGATAGCCGTGGTTCTGGTCGGCGTGTTAATGATTCTTTATGTGACCTTCGGCGGCATGTTAGCTACCACTTGGGTACAAATCATTAAAGCAATCCTGTTATTGGTCGGCGCAACCTTCATGGCGTTCATGGTGTTGAAAGAAGTAGGTTTCAGCTTCGAAGCCTTATTCACCAAAGCCGTGGCAATCCATAAGAAACATGATGCTATTATGGGCCCAGGCGGTTTAGTCACCGATCCGTTATCTGCCATCTCTTTAGGCTTAGGCTTAATGTTTGGTACAGCAGGTTTACCCCACATTTTAATGCGTTTCTTCACCGTCTCCGATGCAAAAGAAGCCCGTAAATCCGTATTCTATGCCACGGGCTTTATCGGTTACTTCTATATTTTAACCTTCATCATCGGCTTTGGCGCAATCCTGTTGGTTTCTACCAATCCAGCCTATTTCAGTGACTTTGTTGCTGGTAAATTGAAAGGTGGCGGCAACATGCCCGCAATTCACTTAGCTCATGCAGTGGGCGGTGATATTTTCTTAGGCTTTATTTCAGCCGTTGCCTTCGCTACGATTTTGGCAGTGGTTTCAGGCTTAACCTTAGCAGGCGCATCCGCAGTTTCTCATGACTTATATGCAAACGTGTTTAGACGCGGTCGTGTAGACGAAGCACAAGAAATGCGTGTTTCCAAAATGGCAACTATTGCCTTAGGCATTTTAGCCATCATTCTCGGTATTCAATTTGAAAAGCAAAACGTCGCCTTCATGGTGTACTTAGCCTTTACCGTTGCAGCCAGCGCAAACTTCCCTGTGTTATTCCTGTCTATCTACTGGTCAAAACTGACCACGCGCGGTGCGTTCATCGGTGGCTTCATTGGCTTAATCACCGCATTAGGTTTAGTAATCGTCGGACCTACCGTGTGGGAAGATACCTTAGGCTTTGCGAAAGGTTCTGCACCCTTCCAATACAAATTCCCTGCAATCTTCTCAATGACAGCAGGCTTTATTTCAATTTGGTTCTTCTCAATCACCGACAGCAGTGCGCGTGCTAAAGAAGACATCGCAGGCTTTGAAGCACAAGACATCCGTTGTCAAACGGGTATCGGTGCTGATGGTGCAGTTGACCACTAAGCTCTAACTTGCCGTACTCATTAATTCACCCTGTGGATTAATGTCTAAACCCCCCAAACAGTCAGTATTGATGTTTGGGGGTTTTTATTTGTTTATCCCTTCCGAATAAAGCTTGACAAAAATAGCCTCTCCCTTGAATATCTACCCCGCCCTAATCTGGTGTGAGCAAGCCCTATTTGGCAGGTTTGTCTGGATTAAGGAGCACTATAAAAATATTATGTTTTTCAGAGGGAGTTTATTATGCAGCCTGATATGGTGAGCAAAGTAAAACAGCATCCTAAATACCGTGAGTTGTTGGCAAAGCGCACGGTATTTTCTTGGATACTGACGTTTATCATGTGTGCGATTTATTATGGATTTATCCTGCTGGTCGCATTTCGTAAAGATGTACTCAAAACCCCAATTGCAGATAATTCAATTATTACCGTCGGCATTCCTTTAGGTGTTTTAGTGATTTTGAGTGCCTTCATCCTGACAGGTATTTATACGTGGCGTGCCAATGGCACGTTTGACGAGCTAACCCGTGAAATCAAGAAGGATGTGCAATAATGCGGAATATCACTTTATTTGGATTAATTTCTGCCTTATTACTGTCTGTCAGCACGGTATTTGGGGCAGGGGGCGATTTAGGACAAGTTCAAAAGCAAGGGGTTAATCTCTCTGCAATTTTAATGTTTTTGGTATTTGTCGGCGGCACTTTAGGAATTACCTATTGGGCAGCCAAACGCACCAAAACCGCCAAGGATTTTTACACTGCAGGCGGTGGGATTACAGGCTTTCAAAACGGCTTAGCGATTGCGGGCGACTTCATGTCCGCCGCTTCATTTTTGGGCTTCTCCGCCATGGTTTACAACAAAGGCTATGACGGCTTAATTTTCTCTATCAGCGGCTTGGTGGGCTGGCCCATCGTGATGTTTTTGATGGCAGAACAACTGCGTAATTTAGGCAAATATACTTTTGCTGACGTGGTTACTTACCGTTTAGAACCCACGCCGATTCGTTCCATGGCAGCTTGTGGCTCTTTAGTCACGGTGTTGTTATATCTGATTGCGCAAATGGTGGGTGCAGGGCAATTAATTCAATTGTTATTCGGTTTAGAATATTGGATTGCGGTGGTACTGGTGGGCGTATTGATGATTTTATACGTCACTTTCGGCGGGATGTTGGCAACGACTTGGGTGCAAATTACCAAAGCGGTGTTATTGCTCTCAGGCGCAACCTTCATGGCGTTCATGGTGATGTATAAATATGGATTCAGCTTTGAAGCCCTATTCACCCAAGCGACTGTGGTGCATAAAGATAAACTCGCGATTCTTGCCCCCGGCGGTTTAGTGTCTGACCCTTTATCCACAATCTCAATGGGGCTGGGCTGGATGTTTGGCACGGCAGGTTTACCGCATATTTTAATGCGTTTCTTCACCGTTTCTGACGCAAAAGAAGCCCGTAAATCTGTGCTTTATGCCACGGGCTTTATTGGCTATTTCTACCTGCTGATTTTCGTGATTGGCTTTGGTGCAATCGTGATGGTGTCCACCAATCCTGAATACCTTGCAGATGCAGCCAAGGGCACGTTAAAAGGCGGCGGCAACATGCCCGCTGTGCACTTAGCGCACGCCGTCGGTGGTGACATTTTCTTAGGCTTTATTTCTGCGGTTGCCTTCGCCACAATTTTAGCTGTGGTTTCAGGCTTAACTTTAGCAGGCGCAACTTCCGTTTCTCACGACTTATATGCCAACGTGTTTAGACGCGGTCGTGCCAACGAAGCTGATGAAATGAAAGTTTCTAAATACGCGACTTTTGCCTTAGGTATTTTAGCGATTATTCTCGGCATTCAGTTTGAAAAGCAAAACGTCGGCTTTATGGTGTTCCTCGCCTTCAACGTGGCTGCCAGCGCAAACTTCCCCGTGTTATTGTTGTCGGTTTACTGGTCAAAATTGACCACGCGCGGCGCATTTATTGGGGGTTTTGTGGGCTTAATCAGTGCCGTGGCATTAATGATTATTGGTCCTACGATTTGGGAAGAAACCCTCGGTTTCCCCAAAGGTTCTGCACTGATTCAATACAAATACCCCACGATTTTCTCAATGACACTGGGGTTTGTCGCGATCTGGTTCTTCTCCATCACCGACAAGAGTGCACGCGCTCAAGTCGATAAGGATGCGTTTGAAGCCCAGAATATTCGTTGTCAAACGGGTATTGGGGCTGAAGGCGCAGTGAGCCACTAAACTGTAACTTGCTTTATCCATTAATTCACTTCGTGGATTAATATCGAAAACCCCCAAACATCAGTATTGATCGTTTGGGGGTTTTTATTTGGCTTTAGCATTAAAAATTTAATATTTTCAATATATTAAAGATTAATCCTGTTTAACTCGAATGCTTTTGTGAAGACTGATTCAACCCTTAAGCAGGTTAAAGTTTTGTCGGTTGAACACCGCAATTAATTCCGCGATCTCCAAGCGTTTAAAGGATGAAATTTAACCCACTAAAAAACTTAAAATTAGTACCAAACTCATCACGGTATGCAGTGCAATCGTCGATTTAATTGCAGGAATCAACGCACTTGCTGTGGCGTAATTCCGCGCTAAACTCCACATTGCAAACCCCGCCAGCGGTATTAATAAGAAATTCAATAGATTAAGTTGCGGGATTACTTTGAAATAAATCCCAAGTCCCAGACTTAAAAAGCTAAAAATTAACAAGCCATCATATAAAATCTGCGCTTTCGCCTGCCCCAAACGCACTACTAAATTGGCTTTGCCAACCTGTTTATCGGCGGCGTAATCAGGAAATTGATTAATGTATAAAATCGCAGTCACCAGCCCCGTGATTGGCAAGGCGGCAAATACAGGCGTTAAATTAAAATCGTGAACTTGTAATAGATACGCGCCCAGCACGGGTAAAATCCCAAAGTTCAGCCCGACTAAAACTTCACCCCAGCCCCGACTACACAACGCAAACGGTGGCGCGGAATAGAAATAGCCTGACAACACCCCAATCAAACCAATCCAAAAAATTGGCATTCCTCGCAGCCACACCAGCATTAGCCCCAGCGCGATGCCTGCTGCTAATAAAATGATTCCATAAATATGCACTTGTTGCGGGCTTAACGTCCCATTTTGAATCATGCGGCTGCCGCCTGCAAAGGGCGTGAGTGGGGTGTGATTATTTTCATCACAATGATTGAGATGGTCAAAATAATCATTGAGCACGTTGATGGCGGCATGTAGCAAAATCCCGCCCAGCAAGGCGGCGCAAAAATAAAAGGCTGAAAATTGTCCTTGCTGCTGCCACGCAATCACCGTTCCTAACAGAATGGGCAAAATAATCACGGTGAAAAATTGGGGGCGAGTTGCCTGAATCCAAGTACGAAGATGCACCATACGCAGTCCTACAGGTTTTAAATGGGAAAGTTGATTCATAAAAAAAGGGACAAATTGTCCCTTTAGTCTATTAGTATTTTAGCAGATTCTGTAATTATACAGGCTTATCTAAAATCGCATGTTTCAAAGCCTGCATCATGGTAGTTGCCTTGCCTTGCAAAAATATATCGCTCACATGTTCCAAAGTATAAAGCGACTTTTCGATGTTAATCTCGATAATTTTTGCACGATTTTGTTTGGCAATGCGCGGCAAATTACAGGCAGGACGCACTTCCCCTGTCGTGCCAATAATCAGCATCACATCGCAACGACAGGCTTCTTGATGGGAAAGCGTCGCTTCGCGTTCAGGAATGCCTTCCCCAAAAAACACGAAGTTGGGTTTTAACATACCGTGGTCTTTTGGGCAGCGAGGAATTGGAGCTGTTAAATCGACTTGTTCCCGTGAATACACGCTGTGGCAACTGGTACAAGTCAAAGTCCGTGTATTTCCATGATATTCATAAACTTGTTTGCTGCCCGCTTCGGTGTGCAGATTATCAATATTTTGAGTGATAATACTTTTCACAATGCCCGCGTGTTCCAATTCTGACAGGGCAAAATGCGCAGGATTGGCTCGTGCTTCCCCAAAGAAATCGTAAAACAAGGTTTTAATCGCTGCCCAAGAGGCTTGCGGATTTTCAAAGAAATATTCTAAATCCAATACAATCGGATCGTAGCGTTTCCAAATGCCTTCTTCGCCCCGAAACGAGGGAATCCCGCTTTCTACGGAAATTCCCGCGCCCGTCATCACCACTACGTGTTTTGCCTGTTTGAGCACGGCGGCGGCTTTTAAGATTTCAGCTTGCATCATCCGCAGTTACGCCGTTTAACGTGAAACCAAACTGAGCAATTCCATAAATTCGGCACGGGTGGCGTGACGATTGCGGAACGTGCCCAACATGGCAGAGGTCATAGTGGTGGAGTTTTGCTTTTCGACACCGCGCATGGTCATGCACATGTGTGAAGCTTGCATTACCACTGCCACGCCATAGGCATGGGTGCTCGATGAAATCGCTTCGGCAATTTGGCAGGTGAGTTGTTCTTGAATTTGTAAACGCCGTGCGTACATATCGACAATGCGCGCCACTTTGGACAAACCCAGCACTTTGCCAGCGGGCAAATAGCCAACGTGACATTTTCCAAAGAAAGGCAACATGTGATGTTCGCACATGCTGTAAAACTCGATGTCTTTCACAATCACCATTTCTTCATTATTAGAGTCAAACAAGGCGTTGTTGACGAGATCGTCTAAAGACTCGCGATAGCCTTTGGTCAAATATTGCATTGCTTTGGCGGCACGATCGGGGGTTTTCAGCAGACCGTCACGGGTGGGGTCTTCGCCAATTTGAACGAGGACTTCGTGATAAGCCTCTCTCAAACGGGCGGTGATGTTGTCGTCATAACTAAAATGTTTGCTTGACATTGTGACTGCTCCACATAAGGGTTTGAAGTTGAAAAATAGAGTTTAGCGAAACTTGATTGGAATAAAACGTGTTTGAGAAGACGTTAAAAATCTTAACTGCGCCCCCAACCCCCTAACTAAAACAATCCCCTAAAGGGGACTTTTGAAGATAAGAATATGTTTGTATTTAATGTTTAGCCCCCTTTAGGGGGTTGGGGGCTTCTCAGTAAAAAACTTAAGAAGCTACGCCATGCCGATTACGTTGCCATAACACTTCGCTGCCACCATTGGCACGCGCCAACACGCGGGCGATGACAAACAGCAAATCGGACAGACGATTTAAATAATGCAGTCCGTAGACATTAATTTCAGCCTCGCGCATTAAACTGACCACGCGCCGTTCTGCACGCCGACACACGGTTCTCGCCAAATGACACACCGCCGCCGCAGGATTGCCACCGGGTAGAATAAATTCTTTCAGCGTGGGTAATTCTTCATTGAGCTGATCCAGCGTATTTTCCAAGCGGCTGACATGTTCTAAAGTGATAATCCGATGACTGGGAATGCACAACTCGCCCCCCAGATCGAATAAATCATGTTGCACTTCGTGTAAGCACTGCTGAATAACAGCGGGCAAGGTATGGGTTAATAATAACCCAATTATGCTGTTTAATTCATCCACTGTGCCATAAGATTCTACCCACGCGCCATCTTTTTCAACGCGGCTGCCATCTCCTAAGCCTGTAGTGCCGTCGTCCCCTGTGCGGGTGTAGATTTTTGAAAGTCGATTTCCCATGATCCTCATCCTCGGTGTTATTTATTATTTAACTGCTTAACTGCGCCCCCAACCCCCTAAAGGGGGCTAAAGACTAAAACATCAATATTTTCTTATCTTTAAAGTCCCTTTTAGGGGATTTAGGGGCTAATTTTATGTTTAGCCCCCTTTAGGGGGTTGGGGGCTTTTTTAAGTCTTATTCTAACCTGAGTTCGGGATAAGAAATCTTTGTAGTAGGGTGGAATAGCGTAGCGTATTCCACCATGAAGCGTGATACTTGTCTCGTTCCAACGCTCCAGCGTTGGAATGACTACCTCGTCGCTCTAGCGGCGAGGATTTTACAGGCTTCTACCGTACCATCAGGGTCTTCTCGATTTAACTGCGTCATACCTAGAGTTATCACCTTTCTTGGTGGAATACGCTACGCTATTCCACCCTACGACTGCTAAATTTTCTACTCTTCCTTATCCCGAACTCAGGTTATTCTAACCAAATTAAATGCGCCATACGTCCCGTCACTGCTTCACGCCGATAAGAATAAAACAAATCGGGTTCGCTGAAAGTGCAGTGTTCGCCACCCGAAACTTCTAAAACGCCGCTTAAAGCCAAGCGTTGTCGCGCCAATAAATACAAATCAGCAAACCAGTGGGTTTCATCTTTGAAAATAAATGCTTGAGACGCATTATCATCCTGCGCCATAAATGCCGCCCGCACGTCCTCACCCACTTCAAAGGCTTTGACACTGATGGCGGGTGCAAGCCACACCAAAACGTCAGCAGGGGGCAAGTCCAATGCTTCTAAAGTATTTTCCAAAATCCCGGCCGCCAAGCCGCGCCAACCCGCATGAGCCACCGCGACTTTTGTCCCTTCGCGGTCGCAGAAAAACACGGGCAAGCAATCCGCCGTCATCACCACGCACACTTGACCGCGTTCAGTGGTGAAACTGGCATCGGCGCAGGCTTCTACATTTTCACTGTCCGCGCTTAAAACTTGCGTGCCATGCACTTGCTGCATCCAACAAGGTTCACTGGGCAAGGCTAAATTTTGTGTTAACAGTGCGCGATTTGCTGCAACTGCCATAGGATCATCGCCCACATGGCTTGCTAAATTAAAGCTGTCAAACGGCGGCACACTCACGCCACCGTGGCGGGTGCTGCTATACGCTTTGACATGCAGCGGCGCATTCCATCTGGGCGTGATCCAATTAAGCATGTTCTTTTAAATCCTTGGCAAGGGCGGCGAGCAAGTTTTGCATGTCTTCGGGCGGGGGCGCATTCCATTCCATCATTTCGCCCGTACGTGGATGCACAAAACCCAAGGTTTCTGCGTGCAAGGCTTGCCGCCCAAAAGTTCTTAAAGTTTCTAAAAACTCAGCACTGGAGGCGGGAGGAATGCGGAAACGTCCGCCATAAACGGGATCACCGACAATCGGGTGACGTTTATATAACATGTGGACACGAATTTGATGGGTGCGCCCTGTTTCTAATTTTACCCGTACCAAGGTGTGCGCCCGATAACGCTGCATCACGCGGTAATGGGTAATCGCGGGACGACCGCGACCTTCTTCAACCACCGCCATTTGGGTGCGTAAATTGGGATGACGATCAATCGGTGCATTCACCGTACCGCCCGAAACCAACACGCCCATAATCACGGCTTGATATTCCCGTTTAAATTCACGCGCTTGTTGTTGATTAATCAAGCTGGTGTGCGCGGTCAAATTGCGGGCAACCACTAAAATCCCGCTGGTGTCTTTGTCTAAACGGTGAATAATCCCTGCACGCGGCACATCGCTGAGTTCGGGGGCGTGAAATAATAAAGCATTGACCAGCGTATTGTGGGCGTTGCCTGCGCCTGGGTGCACCACTAAACCCGCAGGTTTATTAATCACCAAAACATCCTCATCTTCATATAGAATGTTCAACGGCAAATCTTGGGCTTCCCAAGTCACTTCTTCGCTGCTCTCGGCGACGATTTGAATGTCTTCCCCCCCCAGCACCTTATCTTTGGCGCGTAAGGGGACGGCATTGACCAATACTTGCCCTTCACGAATCCATTGCTGAAGACGGGCGCGAGAATAGTCGGGGAATAATTCCGCCAGTGCTTTATCGAGGCGGTAGCCTGACAGCGTTAGCGGAATTTTCGTGTTAAGATATGTCGTTACAGTCATGGTTTACCCGTATTCTCTGGTGATAACTAATAATCGTCTATGTTTGTTTGTTTGTTTCAATCCATACTCGAGCTTGTCGAGTGATCAAACCATCGACAAGTCGGTGGCTTGCCTCTCCGTAAACGAAGAGCTTACTAAAAATGATAATATGCTAACGCATGTTAGTACAATTGAACTATTTCCCCTAAGGGGGAGGTTTCAGACTATAAAGGAAATTAGATGAACGCATCTACTCTGATAGCCTTGCTCTTATGTACTACCCTGATTTCAGGCTGTAGCCTTTTTTCCGAAACCGCTGATAAAACATCGGATTGGACAGCCCAACAACTTTATGCCGAGGCAAAAGGCGCGTCACAAGAAGGCGACTATGGAACTGCGATCAAGCATTATGAATTGCTCGAAGCGCGTTTTCCATTTGGACGTTATGCCCAACAGGCGCAAATGGATATTATTTATGCCTATTATAAGTATGATGAATTGGAATCTGCTTTAGTTGCCTCGGATCGGTTTATTAAACTCTATCCGCGTCACCCTAATGTCGATTATGTTTATTATATCAAAGGCTTGATAAACTTTGAAAAAAATGCAGGCTTTATCGATAGAATGCTGCCCTTGGATCAATCGCAGCGCGATCAACGTTCAGCCACCACCGCCTTTAATGATTTTAATGAATTATTAAAACGTTTTCCTGACAGTAAATACAGTGAAGATGCCCGCCTGCGCATGTTATATTTACGCAATAGCCTAGCCCAATATGAAGTAAATGTCGCCCGTTTTTATATGGTGCGTGGTGCATACGTTGCTGCGGCAAACCGCGCTAAGAAAGTCGTGGAATCTTACCAACGCACGCCCGCTGTGCCAGAAGCCTTGGCGGTGATGGCAAAAGCCTATAAAGTTTTAGGAATGAATGATCTGTCAGCAGACGCATTGCGGGTGCTAAAACTCAATTTTCCAGACAATGCAGGCATTGCCGAAGTCGAAACTGTCGTGGTCAATCCCTGAGTGTTTAAATACGATGAGGATGCTTACGACACCCTCATCATACTGCCATCCTGCTGTTTGAGGTAATATTCCATGTCAAAAGCACCGATTCCAACTGAAATTCAATTGCATCAAAACTCCCGTATTTTAGAAATCAGCTTTGAAGAAGCAGGTACTTTTGAATTAAGCTGTGAATTTTTACGGGTTTATTCGCCCTCAGCCGAAGTGCGTGGACACCATGAATCACAAGCGGTTTTACAGGTGGGCAAAGAAAAAGTAAATATTGAACGTATTGAGCCTGTCGGTAATTATGCGGTTGCTTTACATTTCGATGATGGACATCGTACTGGCTTGTATTCATGGGATTATCTCTATTATCTTGGGCAGAATAAAGCCCAGCTCTGGCAAGAATATCTCGATAAATTAGCAAAAGCGGGACACATTCATAGCGCGTAATGAGTGGTTTTTGTACGCAAATTGCATAGACACGCCTATATCGAGTCGTGCGCTCAATTCAGACAGGATTGTTATTTTCGCTATGATTGACTATGATGAATGTAAGAATTACGTTTTAACCCATTGATTTATTGAATATCACTTTACCAATCTGATTAGAACGTCGCCGCTATGCACCCATTATTAGAACGCCAATTACGTCGCGCAGGTTTCGAGCTCGATACACTCCCCCAAGATTTAGCGACATGGAAGGAATTTCTAACGCGGATTGAACGTTCCTATGTCAATGCGGATCGTGAGCGTGAATTGCCAATCAACGCGACTCCCTCCTCAAGTTTGCTCGAAGCCCAACAAATTAGCCATATTCTCACCGCGATGAGTGATGGTGTGTGTGCGTTTAATGCACAGGGGCAGTTGCTGTTTATGAATCCTGCGGCAGAGCATTATTTAGGGGCGCAACTCAACCAGTTACAGCAAAGTGATGTGCTGGAGCGTTTTGATGTACATCTCAAAGTTAATCCTGATGTGCGTCTTGCCACGAAAATTGTGATTGAGCAATTAGCCGATAAACGTATTTTGCAAGACCACAATGCAATTTTGCGGCAAGGTCTTGAAACCTTGCATGTTTCTTGTGTTTTTAACCCAATTATTAACAGTGGGCAGATGGTGGGTTTTGTGCTGCTGTTTAGCGACATCAGCGACATCAAAAATGCAGAAGCGGATTTAATCGCCGCCAAAGAATTTGCTGAAAAAGCCAGTCATGCAAAATCGCAATTTTTATCCAGCATGAGCCATGAGTTGCGTACTCCAATGAACGCGATTTTGGGCTATAGCGAATTACTCAAAGAAGATTTAAGTCTGCCCCTTGATGAATTTTGTGAGGATGGTATTGCCGATATGTTGCAATACGTCTCCAATATTCTGCAAGCAGGCTGGCATTTATTAGAGTTAATCAATAAAGTTTTGGATTTAACCCGTATCGAAGCGGGTAAATTAGAAGTTGCGATTGCGAAAGTTGAACTAGTCGATTTAATTAAAGAGTGCGCCAGTTTGATCGATCCTTTGGCTGAAAAACGCGAAATTACGGTTCATAATCAATGTGCCACTTGTGCGCCGACTTATGCCTTGGTGGATCGGGCGCGTTTAAAACAAGTGATCATTAATTTGTTGTCGAATGCGGTGAAGTACAATAAACACGCAGGCACGATTACGATTCGCGTGAGTCAAACTCAAATTGAAACAATTCGTATTGAAATCGTGGACACCGGCATTGGCTTGACCCCTGAACAACAAGAGCGGGTTTTCGACCCGTTTACGCGGCTTAGCGGCTTGAATTTAATTGAAGGCACAGGCATCGGGCTGACGATTACCAAACGCCTGTTAGAGCTGATGGATGGGCGCATTGGGCTAGACAGTATTTCTGGGGAAGGCAGCACCTTCTGGATAGATTTGCCCACAGGCGAAGTGGAAATTTCAAATAGCTTTGATAGCAACGAGTTACGAAAGTTTATTCTGCTTTATGTAGAAGATAGTCGCACTAACGTCAGTTTAGTGGCGCAAATTTTAAAAGCACGTCCTGATATTGCTTTAATGTCGGCCCACACCGGAGAAATGGGGCTAGAACTGGCGCACATGCACCATCCCAATGTGATTTTGTTAGATATTAATTTGCCCGGCATGGATGGCTTTGAAGTATTTCGATGTTTGCAAACGGCTGATGACACCAAAGATATTCCTGTGCTCGCGCTGACAGCAATGGACACCTCGCGCAATATGGACAGGGAAGCAGGTTTCCTGCGTTATATCGTGAAGCCTTTGGATATTAAACAATTTCTCAGTGCAATTGATGACGCGCTGGAGTTATCGAAGTCGAAAAAGCAGGTGTTGAGTGAATAGTTTAAGGGATTTTCTGAAGCGTAATTTCCACAACTCACACAGTTACCATAATAAATGACTGGTTAATTGCTTTATCACATAGATTATGAAAGCTTGTGGTTTAGAGCTTTTGAAAAAACTAAACGATTAAGCAAAGTCAGCCTGTTTAGCGGTTTGATAGATTTCGGATTGGCTAGCAATATATTCAACCAGACGCTCGCCTGAACTGACACAGGCGATTTTGGTTTGATAAACCACCAGATGTTGAATCGGGGAATGTTCAAGGTACATCATTGGGTGCAAGATTTGAAAGTCCAAATGCACTTCGCGAATATCCACATTTTCGACTTCATCACAGGTAATGCCCACAGGCACATTCCCTGATTTCAGTAACACAAAATATTCCCGCGATTCAGGCAAATCAGGCAATATCAACATATCTTCTGACAGGCAGAACACGGGCGACTCGTGTCCGTAAGCATGCCCACCATACCAACCCACCGCCCCAAAATCGGTGGTGCTAAGCTGCAAATCCGCCATAATTTCCACCGATTTCACGTCGTCTTGGGGCACAAATAACATCATGCCCTCAAACAACATCAGCACGTATAAATTGGGGTTGGTGGTAATCGACACTGCCTTATAACTTCCCAGCTAAAGCTTTATCAATCAAACCTAACAACTCAACATCTTGATAAGGCTTAGTTAAATAAGCTGTCACCCCCGCGGTCTTCGCTTGTTCACGGTGTTTTTCCGTGGTTCGTGAGGTAATCATAAAAATCGGGATTTTATGTGTGGCTTGGTTGGCGCGGACGTGCGCGGTTAATTCCAAACCATTCATACGCGGCATTTCCATATCTACCAACATCACATTGGGGCGAGTTTGGTTCATGACTTCAATCGCTTCTAGTCCGTCTTTGGCGAGCAGAATATCAAAACCTGCATCTTCCACCAAAATCGATAAAGATTTACGCACGCTGAGCGAGTCGTCCACAATCATAATCTTAGGCGCACTGGCACGTACCGCTAAAGAACCTTCGCCACTGGCTTCTGCTTCCTCGTTATAGGAGGACAGTGCTGCCTGCATCGGAGAGCGCAATAATTCAGGAACGTCTAACAAGGGCATTACGCTCCCGTCGCCCAAAATGGCAGCCCCTGCAATCCCGTGGACTTTCTTGATATATTTCCCCATGGTTTTCATCACGAGGTCACGACTGTCGATAAGTTCATCAACGATAATCGCAGTGGTTCCTGTTTCTTGACGCACTAACACGATGGGACGGACTGCATAACCGTCAATGCCTTGCGCATCGCTGGGCACAGACAGTAAATTTGCCAGTGCTTTCAAAGCGTAGGTATTTTTCCCAATTTTCAGGGTAATTTCATCGCCAACTTTGTGGAATTCCGCTAAATTTGGGGCAAGGGCTTGCACAATGCTGTTACTCGGAATCCCGAATTGATTGTGTCCCAGCCGCACCAATAAAACGTGTTCCGTCACCAAAGACATTGGAAGTTTGAGCAAAATCGTCATGCCCTTGCCCGTTTCCGACATCAAGTCAATCGTGCCTTTCATTTGGCGGATGTTGGAGTGCACCACGTCCATCCCCACGCCGCGCCCTGAAACCTGCGTTACGCCTGATTTAGTCGAGAAGCCCGACATCAAAATCATCCGCGCCAATTCAGTTTCCGTGACTTCTTGGTTTTCTTTAAGCAGCCCGCGCTGAATCGCGGTGTAACGAATATTGGTATAATTCAAACCTTGCCCGTCGTCTTTACAACTCACCACGATGTTATTGCCTTCGCGGTAAAAATCGAGCTTAATCGTACCTGAGCGCGGCTTGCCTAATAATTCACGTTCATCGGCAGCTTCTAAACCGTGGTCGATAGAGTTCCGCAGAATGTGCATTAACGGGTCAGAGAGGTTATTCAACACGTCGCTGTCCATGAGAATGTCCATGCCTGACACTTCCAATTCAGCTTCTTTATTGGTGGTACGGCAAGTTTGGCGCACATTCCGTTGCAGTTTAGAAACCACGGTGTTCACGGGCACCATGCGGGTACTGGTGACCACCGCTTGGAATTCCTTGTTTAAGCGTTCTTGTTGAATAAACATGGTTTCCAAAGCTGCCAAATCGCCATGAATCGACATCCCAACTTCGCGCGTATCGGCAATAGACTCAATAAAGCTGTGCGCCACGCTGTGTAATTCGTTGTACTCTTCAAATTCTAAGGGGTCGAAATGTTCTTCTGCATCCACAGTTTTACCGTAGCGACTTTCTACGCCTGTAATCCCGCGCACGTCCACCAAAGTTTCCAAAGAAAAAGTCTTTTGTTGCAGAATCATGCCTTGGTCGTTTAACACGCGGGTACTGTTGATAACGTGTTTTAAACGTTCTTGAATTTGCCCCACAGAAATCGATAATTCCCCAATCAAACGCATTAAGTTATCAATGGTCTTGGTGGGAACACGCAATACTTGTTCTGGTGAAGCATCGCCAGGTGCCACAGGTTTAGCCGCTGCTGCACCGCCTGTTTTAGCGGGCGCATCTGCCGCAGCTTTAGCCGCCACAGGCGCATTACCCGCAGGGGCTGCCGCACGCGGGGCAGGGGTTGCACCGTCTAAATTGCCCTTATCAATACGGTTCGCCCAATCCAAAACATCTTGCAAAACTTGTTGGGCTTGCGGGGGCGGATCATCTTGCCCCATCAACGCATCGACCATAATTTCTAAACAGTCCGCCGCTTCCACCATCGTATCGGTCAAAGCTTTGGGGGGAACGACTTTATTGCCTGCGAAGTATTCGAGAATATCTTCCAAGTGGTGGGCAACGTTGGCAATCGCCTTAATCCCCAGAATATTGGAAGAACCTTTTAAAGTGTGCGCCAAACGTTGTGCGCGTTTCACTTCTTCAAAGTCAGGATTTTGAATAATCCCTTGAATACAGGCAGAAAAATCGCTCGCAGTTTGAGGAGTTTCTTGCAAGTACGCATCTAACAAATCACGATTGACATCATCAGGAATTTGTAAGAATACGTCTTCAGGCGTGGCTTGCGTTTGCCGTGAATAAGCAGGCTCTTGATCTGCCTCACTTTCTTCACTTGCGCCTTGGGTTAAAATATTCAGTAATTTATGTGCGTCATCGTCAGAAAGCGACTTCGCCCATTGTGGTTCCCGAAAATGATTGACCAATTTAATAACAGTGTCCATCGGTGAACTGATGTACGCCAGCACCAAATCAGGCCATTCTTCGAGTAATTTTTTCGCTTTGCTGCGCGCACCCAAATCTTGGGCGGCAAGGGCTTTCACATTATTCGCGATGAATAAACAAACTTCGCTCAAACCTGTTAAGCCGAGCATGTCGGCAGCGGCATTTAAACGTTGGACGTGGTCGCCATAGCTTTCAGCGGCTTCTTCAAAACCCGCCGCGCCATTGGCAAGACTGGTGAATTTGCCTAGTTCTTCTGCAAGTTCTTCTTTGACCGATTCAAGTTCGCTGCTCAGAATTTCGAGCACTTCCGCGTTGCCTAGGGAAATATCCCCACCAACGCTGCTGGTGTCGAGTTCACTGATTTCGCCAGCTTCTTCATCTGCGTCGTAATATTCTT
The DNA here is from genome assembly GCA_028688145.1 of Thiotrichaceae bacterium. Lineage (GTDB taxonomy): Bacteria > Pseudomonadota > Gammaproteobacteria > Beggiatoales > Beggiatoaceae > JAQTYU01. The sequence continues at coordinate 35,495 of JAQTYU010000013.1, forward strand.
CTTCCTCAGTTGCGGCGGCTTCGGCTTCAAAGGCGGCAACTTGTTCGGGAGAATTTGAACTGTTAGTCAACGCGCTTAAAAACTCGCCTGCGCGTTCGGCTTCTAAAGGCATTGCCCATTCAGACTGCTGTAAATGTGCCACCAGTGCGGGTGCGCCATTCAGCGGGTCATGCAAATAGGACAAGACCAATTGCGGCCATTGTTGAATAACCTGTTGTGCTGCTTGGCGTTCAGTCCCATCTAAGGCACTGAATGCCATAAGATTATCGTTTACGAATGTGCAGACATCCTGTAAGCCATTCAGCCCCGCCATTTCGGCAGCATCCCAAATCGCCTGAACATGGTTAGTATAGTTTTCAATCGCTTCTAAAAAAGCGGGGTTCTCATTTTCCATGGAGACACATACCTCAAGGGCCTTCGACAACTCTTCAGCTACATCGGTAATCTGGCTTATCACCAGTTCTAAAATATCAGGGTCTGCGAGGCGAATCGTGGCAACAGGCGCGGCACTCGTGGTTTGAGTGGCTGCGGTATTGCTGGGCAGCAGGCGACTTAATAAAGTCTGTGCTGCGGATTCCTCCAATGGCATTGCCCATAAGGGGTCTTGCAAAAACTGTACGAGTTCTGTTGCACCACTGCGTGGGGCTTTTAAATAGCCGACAACGACATTAGTCCAGTTAGCAAACAAGGCTTGTGCCGCTTGCCGCGTGGGCGCGTCTTGCATACTTAAGCCCATGACGTTGTCATTAATAAACGTACAGACATCTTGCACGCCGCCGAGTTGCGCCATTTCTGCCGCATCCCAAACGCTTTGCACATTTTCGTTGTAAGTCTCAACCGCTGTCAAGACGCTTTCGCTGCCTTCTTCGGCATTAATTAAACTTTCTAAGACGGGCGCGAGACTGTCACCTGTGTCCACCAATTGCCCAATGATTAAATCTAAAATATCGGGGGCGGCGAGCACAATTTCTGGAAGCTCGGTTTCAACTGTATTTTCAGCAGCTTGGGGAGCAGTAGGTGCAGGCAATAAACGTGCCTGTAAAGCGGTACTGTCCTCTAAAGGCATTGCCCACACAGGATTTTGCAACAATTCAATTAACTGCACTGCACCCTCGCGAGGAGCTTGCAAATAATCAATTAATGCGCCTGTCCACAAAGCTAACACAGGTTGCGCTTGTTGGCGGGTGAGCTGATCTTGCATACTCAAACCCATGACATTGTCATTGATGAACATGCAGACATCTTGCACACCGCCGAGTTGCGCCATTTCTGCCGCATCCCAAATGCCTTGCACGTTTTCGGTATAGCCTTCCACGGCGGCGAGAATGGTTTCACTACCGTCTTCCGCTTGCAATAAACTTTCTGCAATTGGGGTGAGTGCATCGCCAATGTCCGCAATTTGCCCAATAATTAAATCTAAAATATCCGCATCTGCGAGCACAATTTCAGGCTCGTCAATTTCAATGGGAAACTCTTCAGATTCCAGAGCCGTTTCTTCTTCAATGGCTTCCGAAGTTTCTAGCAGATTTTCTGCTTCATTAACTTCTTCAAACTCAGCTTCTTCAAATTCGTCCACACTGAATTTTTCAGGCAAATCTTCAGGCACAATTTCCGCAACCGCTTCATCGGGCAAGAATTCTTCTGTAAGTTCTTCAGTTTCTGCAAATGCCTCTGATTCTTCAATAAGAATTTCAGCCTCGACTTCATCATTACCCAACTTGCCCAAACTTAACTGCTGTAACAAAGTTTGGGCGCGCTCGTCATCCAACGGAAATGACCAACTGGGGCGGCTCAATAATTGGGTAATCTTGGGCGCAGTTTCTAAAGGCTTGTGCAAATACGCCAGAATCAAACTGGGCACAGCTTCTAATTGTGGCTGCGCACTGCGTCGAATCGCCACAGGATGCGCACTTAATTCAAAAATATTGTCATTTAAGAAGGTGCAAATTTCTTGAATACTGGTCAGTTCGACAGAATCGGCGGCATTCCAAATTGACTGTACATTGTCGGTATATTGTTCGACCGCTTCCAATAATGCCGCGCTGTCATCTTCTGCTAAACTAAATTTTTGTAAAGCTTTGCTTAATTCGGCACTGGCTTCGGAAATTTCGGCGGTGAGACTATCCAAAATATCGGTGGAGACAAAAGGCGCGTCTTCTTCAAGCTCGGCATCAAAAGTGTTGGATGCCGTCGTTTCGGTAACTTCTTCCGAAAATGCGGTAAACTCTTCAACTTCAGAAAGTTCAGCTTCTGAAGCGATTTCTTCTAAATTATCATCTAATTCTGCTTGTTCCATCGCTTCAAGCGTATCAAGCTCTTCCTCATCGAGGAGTGTGTCATCTTCAGCAATTTCTTCTAAGGATTCATCGAGGTTGTGGATTGTTGCTAAATTTTCAGCCGCAGCAAGTTCGCGGTCTGCGGTTTCCGTGATGACACTGTCATCTTCTTCAAAAGCTTCCAACTCTGCTATTAACTCGGCTGGCTCAGTTTCGGTGGATAAACTTTCCGAATTTTCCACCACTTCACTGGCAAATAAGGCTTCATCTTCAGATAATTCGGAAGTTTCAAACGCATCAACAAACACAGGTTCATGCTCAAAATCGTTTAAATCTTCGACCACTTCGCTGGCAAATAATTCCGCAGACACCGCTTCGTGCACAACTTCACTAGTTTCTAGGCTTGATAGTGCAACGATTTCCTCGTCAGTTGCCTCAAGCTCTGCAACGCTTTCGGGTAACTCTTCCAACTCGTCTTCAAGTGCCAGCTCTTCAATTGCTTCAAGCGAGCTATTTGCCAACAAGTCCATGTCATCATCGGACAACATCGCTGGTGGTTCTGACAGTTCAAGCAATTCACTTGTCGCAGGTGGTATTTCTTCCACGGACTCAGGCAGCACTTCGAGATATTTCTCGGTATCACTTTCAGCGCGGTTGACATAGCGCAACGTGTTTAACTCTTGAGTCAGGCGCGTCAATAAAGCTTTGGACTCCGTCAGCGGAATAAACCAGAAAGAAGTCTCTAAATGATTAATCAAGGTGCTGGCTGAATTTTCGGGAGTTTGCAGATAATCTAGAATTAAGCGGGGTAAGACTGCTAATTGTTCATAAGCGGCAAATCTATCCGATTGAAAACGAATGCTTAATTCAAAAATATTTTCATTAATAAAAGTACAAACATCTTGTAAACCCGTTAAGCCTTTTTCACCCGCTGCAACCCATAAAGATTGAATAGTATTGGTATAGGCTTCGAGGGATTCTAAGAAAACTTCACTGTTGTCTTCGCTGGTGACATATTTATGTAAGGAAGTCGATAAAATCTCATCCATTGCCAAGATTTTATTAGATAATTCTTTAGACTCTTGCAATAATTCGAGTGAGGCTTCTTCTGTAACTGGCTTACTCTCAGGCGTGGCGGTGAAATGCGATGAACCCCTGTTATCCATGACCTGTAAGGCTTGCATTGCCTCTTCTAAAGGCATTTCAGGCACTTCAATTTCTTCAACTTCGTTCAATAATTCTTCATCATCATCCGCCAAAACGCTTTCAGACAAAGCCAAATCGTCTGCAATCTTTGGAACTTCTGACACAGAATCAAAAGCTTGCTCATCTAATAATTGTTCTAACTCATGGTCTGGCAAGCTGGGTAATTGCACCGCCATTGCCACAGGTGTTTCTATTTCTACAACTTCGCCCAGCTTGTTTTCAGCAGAATGCAATTCAGGCAGAAAAGTGACTGCTTCGGTAAACTCGTCAAAAGATTGCTCATCTAAAACTTGTTCTGCTTCAGATAATTGCGGTAAATCAGCATTAAAATCTTCATCATCTAGTAATAAGAGTTCATCTGTCAGCAAGACCTGATTTTCAAGTTCCGCGCTGTCACTTTCGAGATTTTCAACAGGCAAACTTTCAGGCACAGTGGGCGACTTATCACTGCTTTGAAAGTCTTGTGCTAACAAAGAAGATAATTGATCCCATTGGGGTTCATTAGCAGATTTTTTTAAATGTCCGTTATGTAATTCGGTAATCAGTTGTAAGTGGTTGATTAATTTATCGCGGGAATAACTGTCATTCGGCAATTGTAAATAACGCGCCACTAAACGCGGAAAACGTTCAATTTCGCTACACACAGCATTGCGGTGCGCGCTGTCTTGTCCGTGTAAAGCTTGTAAATATTGTTGGGTTAAATCACAAACCGCTTGCAAGCCGACCAAGTGCATTTTTTCAGCAATCGTATGAATGCCTTGCACATAGTCACTGCACTGAGCAATGGCTTGAGAAACTGCGCTTTCTGAGGCGTTGTCATCTGCAAAGACTGCTAGTGCTTCATACAAGGTATAAGCATCGTTGGCAACTTTCGTGTGTAAATCTTCTAAAAGTTCAGCACTGAGCATTTTGACTATCCACGCAGGTGAAGGGGACTATCCTACGCACCCGAAGAAAGTGCGTAGGACGTATAAAAATTAAGCGGTTGGCAACTTGAACACACGAATCGATTCAATCAACTGCTTGGAGTAATCCACCAAGCGGTCGGTTTGCACGGTTTGTTCTTCAAGTTGTTTTGCAGTTTCATGGGTACTCATTTGAATGGTTTGTGCTCGTTCACGCAATTCGTTAGAAATCGTTGCCTGTTGACGAGAAGCCATTGCAATTTGTTCAACCACTTGCACCAAGTTTGCGGTGGTATTTTGAGTTTCCTTCATCTGCTCACCGGCGCGTTCTGCGAGGCGAGACCCTTCAACCACCTGACTAATGGTTTTATCCATCGTCGCAATCGTGTCGTTGGTTTCCACCTGAATGTTTTTCACCAACGCCGAGATTTGAGAGGTTGCATTCCGAGAACTTTCTGCGAGCCGTTGCACTTCGTCTGCCACCACTGAGAACCCGCGCCCTGCTTCCCCTGCGGCTGCTGCTTGCATCGATGCGTTCAATGCGAGCACGTGGGTACGTTCTGCGATGTTATTAATGATGTCAACGATAGAGCTAATTTCTTGAGACCGTTCACCGAGCCGCTTAATCCGCTTTTCTGTTTCGTGAATGGTTTCCCGAATTTCGCCCATCCCGTCCACTGTGCTGGTTACTGTACCCAATGCTGTTTGGGTAGAGCGCATTGCCTGTGCCGCGATTTCGTTACAAGATTGTGCCACTTCTGCAATCTTATTCATTGCTTCCGCAGCCGCAGAGAGTTCCGCCATTGTGGTATCCACCACGTCGCGTTCTGCTTCTGCCATCTTAGAAACGTTGTCACCTTGGACTTTAACTTGTAAAGAAGCCGATTCCACGTCGTCTGAAATTCGACGCACGTCTAACAACACCTTAGAAGTTTCTGTCGCCATCTGGTTAATTGCGTCAGCGAGCGGGCCGGTCACGTCTTCGGTCACAGGCACTTGAACGGTCAAATCCCGTTGTGATAATTGGAAGGACGCTTTCAACAATTCAATAATTGAGTTGTTGAGCATTTCGTTTTCTTTTTCCGCTTTCGCCAAGGCAGAAAGCCGCGCATCCAGTAAGCTGTTAAACGCATTCGACAGTGTTTCTAATTCGTCGCCGGTCTTAACGTCTGCACGAGCGGTGAAGTCGCCGCCTGCCACCTTGCTCACAATGGCTTCTAAGTGGTTAATTGGTGATGCAATTCTTCCGAAGAACAAGAACCCTAATAATCCCCCCCCGAACAACACACCGAGCGCGATGGGCACTGACCCTTTGGTAATTTCTGAGGTCAACTGATTCAAACGTTCCAAAGATTCTGCTTCTTGTAAGTTTGAGAAGATGGCCCATGCAAGCCCTGGCACATTAATTGGTGCGTACGCCGAAAGCACGAATTCACCCCGATAATCTTCAAACAAGTCGAAGCCTGTCACCCCAGAGAACGCGGCGCGTGTCCCTGGATTATCCACTTTTTGCAGACCTACGCTGGTGTCTTTCAATTCGATGTTAGAAATCACATCAGTAGGCAAGCCTGCTTTTTCTACCGCAGCTAAATAACCTTCTTTATCTTCCACCAACATCCGACTGTCGTTCCGCATCGTGCCATCTGCTGCCACAATGTAGTTTTCGCCCGTGCGCCCTGATTCGTCAACCCGCCATGAACGGTCATAAGTCATGATGTCGTTAATGCTGTCAATCGGGAGCTGGAAAATCAGCACCCCAATGCGCTGATTGCCGTTAAATATGGGTGCACCTACGAAAGCCACCTGACTATCATAAGAAGGGAGGTAAGGGGCAAAGTCAATCAGCGTGATTTGATTGTGATTGAGCGTATTCGCGCGTTCAAAAACATGTCCTAATCCCGTCTTGGCAAATGCGCCATCAATCAAGGATGTCCCAAAGTCCACCTGTTTTGCCACAGAGTAAACAATGCGTCCCGTGTCAGCATCGACTAAGACGATGTCTTCAAGGCTATAACGCCGTGAGAAGTCACTGGTGTAAGGATGGAAACCCCGGTGAATTTTGGTGTAACTAGAGCCATCTTTTGCGGCAAAAAACTCTTCTTTAGTCCCCAGCGGATTCGGATTGGCGGCAATGTAATGATATTGTAAGGCTAGCGCATTTTCATCAAGCTGCCCTAAAATCGAGTTCATATCTACGGTCGCGTTCACATTTAACGTGCCGTATTCTTCCAAAAAGTCGGTATTGTAATATTTGTTTAAGGCTTCACGATATTTATCAAAAGGTAAGCTTTGCGTGGCTGAAGGAGGTCCTTCTTCTCCCCCTGAACTGCCTGCTTCATATTGAAACTTGGGAAATGCTTCTTTAAAACCTTGCATGGCTTCAATCGTCATTTTTGACTCAGCAAAGGTCTGAATCTGATTGATAACCAAGGTAAAATAACCTTCGATTTGTGATTTTTTACTGTCGCGAATAGAGGTAATATGGCTTTGCGCACTTTCTGTCAGTGCCTGTTGCCCCAAAGTCCCTGCAATTCGGCTCGTGAAGAATGCAGTAATGAGCACGGGAATCACGGCGAGGAATGCCGATCCCAGAAACATTTTCTGCTTTAGTTTCATCTTATTGGTCTCCGTTAAAGTGCGATATTCCTCGCGGGCACGCGCTCATGCTCAATTAGGTCGCAATGCGGTTTGCTAAAGATTCAAAAAATCCAAAATGATCAAAGTTAAACCAGACCTCACCATTTTTTTCATAGCCTACCGTTGCATAAGGCTGAAGCGCATCAGGCAAAGGCGGCAGGGATTCTAGTTTATCTGCGGTTGTCAGGGTAATATGAATTGGCAAATCGTCAATCATGATTGCCCCCGCAGTTTCCCCTTGTCCTAAAATCAGTAACATGGGTTTAGATTTTCGATCGGTTTCCCTTGCCAAACCCAGTAAGAGATTCAGATCAAAGACGGGTACTAAGTTGCCACGTAGGTTGATAATTCCCAACAACCATTGGGCGGTATTGGGAATGGGACAAATTGACAACACTTCAGTCAACTCGCTGGTTTCATGTTGGGCAATAAGTAAACCAATATTACCCACATGAAAACCCAGACGACGGGTACTTTCTGCTTGGAGTAAAGCTTTGTAGGCAGCTTCGTCCATCTGTTGTCGAAACAGAGGACGGTTTAATGCCTCGCTAGGGGTCAGCCAAGGAAGTTTCATAATCCGTTATTGCGCTTCAATATCCAAAGGAGGGGCTACGAAGTTTTGTAGCGGTTGGGCGTTGTAGTGCAGCAAGGCGGGAGTCCGTCCGGGATATGAAACCCAACCTGTAAATGCTTCACTGCCTGTGAGATTATGACGTTCAATAAAGTAACGGATGTAACGCATACTCTTACGCATCGCACGATCTCGAATGGCAGATAAGGCTTTAGTCGGGGTGTCATTGAGCACCGTCATGGCTAATTGACGGTCATAATCTTCCCGTGAAAGATTCGCAAGCCCTGCCATTTTATCCAAGGTAGGTCCGCGTCTATTCCCTTGTAAGCGTTCCATCACTGAGAACCATGTGGCTAATAAAGCTTTAGCGAAACCAGGATGGTCTTGTAAAGTTTCACGACGTACCACAATTAAGTCACTAATTTCCTTTGGGATTTCACGACTATCAAATAAAACCTTGGCTTTTTGTTCACGTACTAATTTATCAACGTTAGGATTGCCTGCGGCAACGCCATACACTTGACCATTCCCAAAAGCACTGGGAATATCTGCTTCAGTTACCGCTGCAACATTGACTTCATCAAAACCAATTTGATTACGCATTAAATAACGGTCGAGCAAATAATGACGGGAGGAGAATTGTACGGCTGCTAATGATTTTCCATGAATATCACTGCTGGCATCGGCGGGTAATAACAAGGCATCGCTACCATTGCTGTAACCAGTAATCAAAATTACGTCACTTTCAATATCGTGTTTTACCAACTGCGCAATCGCATCGATATTGGTCACTGCAACTGCATCGACTTCCCCATCGAGATATTTTTTAATGGTATCTTGATAACTATCGGTGACAAACTTAATGTCAACTTTGTATTCTTGAGCAAATTGTTGATAGGTACCTTCCTCATTTGCCAAAAACCAAGGCATCCATTGTGCGTAACTGCCACCCACTGCAAAACTTACTTGAGCGATTTCACCAGCGGTAGCTTTATTAGGTTTATCAGCTTTATTATCGCCCTTATCCGCTTTGTCTCCTTTTTTTCCTGCCTTATCAACTTTATGTGTTTCAGACGTATCAGCGGCGGCTGATGTTGTCGTCGTTGATGAAGATTTCCACCAGTCAGCGAGATTATTAATATAATTACACGCGGTCAGAGAAAAAATCATACATAACGTGATGAAAACACGCGAGACTGCAGTGCTAATTGACATGTCAACCTTTCCCCATTTGCAGTGAATCTACTGATTTCTAAATAGGCTAAGCCGTTAATAGAAAATCAGTTTGCGAATCCAGTCTTATCATTAAAATTTAAGTTATGTTGTGGCTTCATTAAGCAGCTTGCACACCAATGCCACGCTGAGTAGGATAAGAATAATAAAAAATTTAACAAATAACAAGTTACAGTAATCTCTTAATATCTCACCTTAACTATTAATCTAGCTATGTTTTGACCAAAGCTTGATGGCTCATCCTCCTCTAATTGCCTCAGGCTAAATAATTTATCGTGGGAAATACACTGGAAAAAGGGGCGGCAAGCTTCATGCCAAAAGAAGAGAAACAGGCATAGCGATGCTATGCCTGTTAAATGTTATTTTTTGAAGCTATTGATTTGCTCAATGATTTGGTCGGGTGTATAAGGTTTTTGTACTAATGCCTTACCCCCTTGCATTTCAGCCCACATACGGTCGGCTTTTTGTCCCTTGCTAGTGACAAACACGATAGGAATATTTTTCGTGGCTTCATTATGGGTAATTTCACGACAGGCTTGATAACCATCCATTTGGTTCATCACCACGTCCATGAAAATCAAATCTGGTTTTTCAGAGGCAGCTTTCTCAATGGCTTCTTGTCCAGAAGCTGCTGCAATCACTTCATACCCCGCATCCTTGACGATATTTTGGATATTCATGCGATCCACTGTTGAATCGTCAACGACAAGAATTTTGTTAATAGTAGGCATCACGTTCTCCTCGTCTTTTTGTTGAAATTTGTACGTATCCCTGAAGTTATCATACCACTTTTACAAAGCTAACAGGGCATCACTTTTTACTTAAACCATACGTGAGATGTCTTTCAAAGACAGGCTCATCATCTTCCAAGTGCAATTAAGCTTTTTGGTTAAAATTGGGTAAAAATTGCTTAATCACTTCCTTGAGTTTTTCTTGTTCCACAGGCTTGGTCAAATAAACACTTGCTCCAGCCATCGTTCCTCTAAGTTTGTCAAAACGTGAACCTTTCCCCGTCAACATTACCACGGGCGTATTTTTAGACATTTTCTCAGATTTAATCACTTTACAGACTTTGTAGCCATCAATCCCCGGCAACATCAAATCTAAGAAAATGATGTCATAGACCGTCTTTTTGATAAATTCGAGGGCTTCTTCACCTGTTTCTGCAAAATCCATGTCCATGCCATATAAACCCAATTGGATTTCCATAGACTTACGCACAGGCAAACTGTCATCCACCACCAAAGCTTTAACCCCGCTGCGGGTTGCATCGCGTGCGCCACGGGCGGCATCGAGTAAAGCAGCATGGGCGGCTTCATCTAAAATTTCCTCGCCCCCCACCACCAATTCAGGCACATATTTATGGACTTCAATGGTGACTTTATCGAGAGTTTCTAAAACCCGTTTCAAGGTCAAAGGACGACGTAACATCACATCCGTTGCAGGTTCAGTGCCCGTGGCGGGTGCTTTGGTCACTTTCACTGTGGGAATTTGGCTGTGGTGCACGCTGAAACTACGCCATTCGTCCATTGCCCGAGGATCATCCATGTCAACAAGGACAATCTCGGCTTGAGCACGCTCGGTGGCTGCAACCATATGATACTGACGACTACGGGTTGCTGCCAGTTTAAAAATACTTCCCAGCGTATTTTGTTCATTCGGGGCTAAACCGAATACCCCCACTTTAAAAACTTTATCCATCGCTACAGTTTCCTGTGTTGCCTATTTTCGGTTATGGGCGGGAAGATTCCCATATTTTACTAGCCATTATTCGCTTTGCTATGCCAGTAAATACTGGTGTTTACATCATACAACAGCACAGTTCAAAATTCACATCTTGTTCTGTTTGCAAAGGGCGTTCCCGCATATCCGCTTGTTCAAAAAAACGTATGCTGAAGCGTTGTTTCCCGCCACTGATTTCAGGATAGCAGGCGTGTTCCAACGGCAGACGAATCCGAATGAGTTGATAATCAATATTCATATCTAATTTTGATTGAAAAAAGCCCTTGCTCGCAATTTCTTGCGAACTTTGGAGATTATTACGAATCATATATAAATTTAAATCAATTGCCTCTCGAATAATTTCCAAAGGCATTAACCACGTATTCAAATCATCAAGGCGTTGTTTAGGATTGCGCTGTAACCAATGATAAAAATTGGGTACATCAAAACGGCACATTCCCCCCGCAATCGTGCTGCGTTGTCGCAATAAATTGAGCAAGGAATGCTGGGTGATGAGGCTGTCATCTCCAAACTGTCCTTCCACCGTGCTCAGTTTTGCCAGTGCGGTACGGACATCACCTAATAATTCGACTACGCGATCGGTGTCCACATTAGGCGTATTTTGCCAACGCTCTAAAGTGTGTGCATGATGTTCTAAATCTCGGGCTAAATCCAGCTTGAGATCATTGCGTCCTAGCAGCTCTAATACTTCCAGCAAGGAACTCACCACATGCCGACTATCCCACGCAGAAGGAGCTTTCAGACTATAGTTCATGCCAGCAAACAAGTGTTCAATCCGCAATAAATTTTTAATGCGCTCGTTTAAAGGCTGTTCGTAAGTGATCTTTTTCTTCACAAAAGCTATCCTGCACACACAGGGATGACCTGTTGTTTAACCGATGTTTGTTTCAATCCATACTTGACCTTATCCGCCAAGTGACTTTGCTAACGCATTGTATTACATTCTCTATAGCTTAGCGATATGAGCCGCACTTGCCCACGCAAGGTAGTCACGGTGCAAGGCTTTCACTTGGCGTATACTGTAGTCAATATCTTTACTATTATCAATCACTTCATTTGCAATACTTAAACGTTGTTCGCGGCTTGCCTGTGCGTTCAATATTTGATCAATTTCCAAATCATTAAAACCATTACGGGCGGCAAGGCGTTGGCGTTGCAGTGCGACAGGGCAGTCCACCACTAAAACGCGCTCAACTAAACGATATTGCTGGGTTTCAAACAGAAGGGGAATACTCAATAGACAGTACGGCGTTTTTAAACGCGCCACTTGTAACTGCATCGCTTGCCAAATCAGGGGATGTAAAATAGATTCTAGGCGGGCGCGTTGGCTGGCATCGGCAAAGATGAGTTTTCGCAAATAGGCACGATTTAAATGACCATTTACTAAAACTTCTGTCCCAAATGCCTCGACAATTCCTTGCAAACCCAAAGCACCGGGTTCAACCAGTGCATGTGCCAATACATCTGCATCAATCACAGGCACACTCAGCGCGGCAAACTCTTGGGAAATCAAAGTTTTTCCTGAAGCAATCCCACCTGTTAATCCCACCATTAAACAAGGCATTATGATCAACTCATAGTTAAATAAGTTGATAGCCAACCAATAATTTCTTGGTAGGCACGCATAATTTGATTACTCCACAATAAATTAGCCCAACCCGCACAGGCTAAATAGGGTCCATAGGGAATGGGTGTATTTTTATCACGACCTTGTACAAGAAGCATAGCTGTTCCTAAAATTGCACCTACAAGGGAGGATAATAAAATAATCATGGGCAGTGCTTCCCAACCCATCCACGCGCCTAAAGCCGCTAACAGTTTGAAATCGCCATGACCCATGCCTTCTTTACCAAAGAGCCATTTAAATAGTAAAGCAACTGTCCATAAAGACAAATAACCAAAGATTGCCCCCAGCACGCTCAGTTGCAAACTGGTAAATAAGCCAAAATAATTACAAAAAATTCCTAACCACAGCAATAATAAAGTCATCTCATCGGGAAGCAGTTGATGATCAACATCAATTAAGCTCATCGCCAACAATAACCATGTGAATATTAAAGCTGCTAGTAAGGCTGCCCCATAGCCAAAATGTAGCGCAACAAAACCTGCTAACAATGCGCTGCCAATTTCAACTAAGGGATAACGTATAGAAATCGGCTGCTGACAAGCACGACAACGTGCGCGTTGCCAGAGATAACTAATAACGGGAATATTTTCCAAGGCAGAAATCAAATGTCCACAGTGTGGACAACGTGAACGTGGCGTTACTAAATTAAAGACTTCCGCTTTTTTAGCTGCCAATAGTCCTTGAAGATAATTAATACAAATCGGTTCAGCAGGTGGAAATTTCTCGAGAGTATATTCCGCAAAATCGGCTTGCCAATCGCGCTTCATCATAATGGGATAACGATAAATAACCACATTTAAAAAGCTACCTATCAGTAAACCAAAAATACCAATCACAATGACTAAGGTTGTGGAGTCACTTAAAAAGTGACTCATGACTACATTTAAGGCATTGACGGCACTGATCAGTGCTATCACAATATTTACAAAATATTCGATAATTATCATTGTCGTGCTTACACCACCGAACCCATTTTGAAGATGGGCAGGTACATTGCGACCACCAAACCCCCAATAACCACCCCGAGGAATGCCATGATCATGGGTTCCATCAAGCTACTTAAAGCATCCACTAAGTTATCAACTTCCTCTTCGTAGAAGTCAGCGACTTTGCCGAGCATTTGGTCAACTGCGCCTGATTCTTCACCGATTTGCACCATCTGAATCACCATGTTAGGCCACACCCCACTGTCACGCATACTCGCTGCCAAAGAAGTCCCTGTAGAAATTTCGTCACGGGTTTTCATCACTGCCTCGTAATACACAATATTGCCTGTCGCGCCTGCAACTGACACCATCGCTTCCACCAAAGGCGTACCTGCGGCAGACATTACAGACAGCGTTCTTGCAAAACGTGCGACCGCTGATTTATTCAATAAATCGCCGAAAATGGGCAGTTTTAAAGAGAAACGTTGCACCGCATTGAAGAAGGTTTTAGATCGTTTCCTTGCCTGAGTAAAGGCAAAAATCACTGCGTAAATCGAACCGAAAATAATGTACCAATACGCCACGAAGGCATTCGAGACATTCACCACAAACTGGGTCATACCTGGTAAGCTCGCGCCGAAGCCTTTGAACATATCTGCGAAAATAGGTACTACGAAAATCATCAAAATTGCAGTCACGATAAATGCCACGATTAACACGGCGGTGGGATACGTCAGTGCCTTTTTAATCTTCTTTTTCATGGCTTCATTTTTTTCTTTATAAGAAGCCACTTTGGTTAAGAGCGATTCTAAAATACCTGCCTGTTCGCCTGCCTCGATCAGATTACAAAATAAATCATCAAAGAGGTCAGGGTGTTGGCGTAAGGCATCGGCAAAAGTACCGCCTGATTCAATACTGGTTTTAATTTCAAAAATCAGCTCGCGCATGCTGGGATTTTCATGCCCATCACCGACGATTTCAAAAGATTGAATTAAGGGCACACCCGCTTGCATCATGGTGGCTAATTGCCGTGCGAAGATGGAAATATCTCCTGCGGTAATGGGCTTTTTATTCGCCCCACTCATGAAACCACCCTTAGATTTTTTCTTAACCTTAACTGGGGTGATACCTTGCCGACGCAACAGCGCTTTAATCAAAGCTTCACTGTTACCTTGCATTTCCCCTTTAGTTTTTTGACCTTGCTTATTGCGCCCTTCCCAAACAAAGACATCAGGCATCTTTTGTTCAGATTTTTGGGCTGCTTTTTTAGGTTTTTCAGCCATAGCCGTCCTTAATCCTTGTTCACGACCGTGTTCAGTTCATCAAGACTGGTAAAACCATTCTTAACTTTGAGTAAGCCAGACATCCGTAAATCATTAATACCTTCTTTACGTGCTTGGTCGGCAAGGTCGATTGCATTACCACCTTGCATAATCATGCGTCGCATTTCATCAGAAAGCGGCATCACTTGATAAATCCCTACCCGTCCTTTATAACCCAGCGTGGCGCATCGTTCACAGCCATCTGGATTACCTTTAAAAATCTTAAAGTTAGGATCATCAACTTCCTCAGCTTTAAAACCTTCTTGTATCAATAAATCTCGGGGCGTATCATCGGGCAATTTACAGGTGCACAAGCGACGACACAGACGTTGTGCCATGACCAAGTTGACAGCGGTCGCAATCGCGAATGGCTGTAAACCCATGTCGATCATCCGTGTTAAAGTTTGCGGTGCATCATTGGTGTGCAAGGTCGAAAGCACCATGTGTCCCGTTTGCGCCGCTTTAATCGCGATCCCGCCCGTTTCCATATCCCGAATTTCCCCAACCAGAATCACATCAGGGTCTTGCCGCAAGAATGCCTTCAAAGCTTTGGCGAAGGTCATCCCTGTTTTTTCGTCGACTTGAACTTGATTAACCCCTGGTAAGTTAATTTCTACGGGGTCTTCTGCGGTGGAAATATTAATATCTTCGGTATTAAGAATGTTCACACCCGTATATAACGAAACGGTTTTACCGCTCCCTGTCGGGCCTGTCACCAAGATCATGCCATAGGGTTTTGCGAGAGCGTCTAAATAAATCTGTTTTTGTTCAGGTTCATAACCCAACACATCGATATTTAATTTGGCAGCGGAGGAGTCCAAAATCCGCATTACGATCTTTTCCCCAAACAAGGTAGGGCAAGTGCTAACCCGAAAGTCGATTGATTTATCGTGAGAAATTTTGAGTTTAATCCGTCCGTCTTGGGGAACGCGGCGCTCTGACACGTCTAGCCGCGACATCACCTTAATCCGCGCTGCCATTTTGCGGCTGAGACCAATCGGAGGATTGGAAACCGAACGTAACACGCCGTCCACCCGAAAACGTACCCGATAAAATTTTTCGTAAGGTTCAAAATGTAAGTCTGAAGCCCCGAGTTTGATCGCATCGAGCAGCATTTTATTGACGAATTTAACGATAGGCGCGTCTTCAATATCATTTTTCGCCCCTTCATCTTCTTTCTTTTCTTCTTCCGTGTCACCCAGCTCAATATCATCGATGCCTTCACCGAGATTTTTCATGCTGTCATCGAAGAATTCAGCCGCCCGTTCTAATAATTTGGCGAGCTTTTCTTCTTCGACTAAGACCATTTCCACATTCATCTTGGTGTGGAAACGTACCTCATCAACAACGGTGACATTGCTGGGATCAGAAATTGCGAGAAACAGCCGATTGCCGCGTTTCCAAATTGGCAAAGCGCGGTGCTTTTTGAGCAAAGGTTCGCTGAGCATTTTCACCAACGATTGTTCAAGCTCGACATGGTCTATATCAAACAGCGGAATGCCAAATTCGTCAGCCGCAATTTTTGCAATTTCGGCACTATTAACAATCTTTTGGCGCACTGCATAGACGATAAAAGGGGTAGAGGTCGACTTTGCCTTTTCCAAAGTTTCCATAGCAATATCTTCTTTTAGAAGACCTGCCGCAATCAGTTTGCGAATAAGGCCCGGCAAAATAATTTTAGGGGGAGTCGTCGTCGCCATATTACAACACCACGAGAGTTAATTAACGAAAATTTGCATCACGTTATTTGGGAAATGAGGGTATTTTAGCACGCCGTTTTTAAGCTTGTTTAGGATTCAAGAGAACTGCGTCCCTAAATCCCTAAAGGGAACTTTAAAGAAGCCCCTAAAGGGGACTTAAAGACAAAGACACTTTATGTTTAGCCCCCTTTAGGGGGTTGGGGGCGCAGTAACTCTAAAATCTAAGCATATTGCTGCAAGAAATTCCGCAATAAATCATGACCATGTTCACTTAAAATCGATTCTGGGTGAAATTGTACCCCTTCAATCGGTAAAGTTTTATGACGCACGCCCATGATTTCATCGATTTCGCCATTGGGCAAGGCAGTCCATGCGGTAATTTCTAAACAATCGGGGCAACTGGCTTTTTCAATTACCAAGGAATGATAACGAGTCGCAGAAAACGGATTCTTCAAACCTTGAAATACGCCCTGATCCGCGTGGTGCATCGCTGATAATTTACCGTGCATGGTCTCTCTCGCATGAACGATTTTACCGCCAAAAGCTTGCCCGATACTTTGATGTCCTAAGCATACGCCCAAAATCGGAATTTTTCCTGCAAAGGCTTGAATCGCAGCAATGGAAATCCCTGCTTCATTTGGGGTGCAAGGACCTGGTGAAATCACCAAGTATTTAGGTGCAAGTTCAGCAATTTCTTGAATCGTAATTTGATCATTACGAAACACTTTCACTTCTGCCCCCAACTCACCAAAGTATTGCACCAAATTGTAGGTGAATGAATCGTAGTTATCTATCATCAATAACATTGCATTATCCTTGCTGCAAGCCAGCGGCCGCCATCGAAACCGCTTTAAACATCGCCCGTCCCTTATTCAAGGTTTCTGTCCATTCATTGGCAGGAATTGAATCGGCAACAATGCCCGCACCTGCTTGAATATACAGCATTTGGTCTTTAATCACGGCAGTGCGAATTGCAATCGCTAGGTTCATATCACCTTTCCAGGTCAAATAACCCACTGCGCCGCCGTAAATGCCACGTTTCAAGGGTTCTAATTCGTCAATGATTTCCATTGCGCGAATTTTTGGCGCGCCGCTCAACGTGCCTGCGGGAAAAGTCGCTTTTAACACATCGAGCGCGTTTAAACCTGACTGCAATTCTCCCGCCACATTGGAAACAATGTGCATGACGTGGGAATAACGTTCAATCACCATTTTTTCCGTGACTTTGACCGTGCCGATTTCAGAAACCCTGCCCACATCATTGCGCCCTAAATCGATCAGCATTAAATGCTCGGCAATTTCTTTCGGGTCTTTAAGCAATTCTTGTTCTAAAGCCTGATCTTCCGCTTCATTTTTACCACGCGGGCGCGTGCCTGCAATCGGGCGCACTTGGACGGTTTGCCCTTCCAGTTTCGACAATAATTCAGGCGACGAACCCACAATGTGGAATTCATCTAAATCCAAGAAATACATATAAGGTGAAGGATTGAAACAGCGTAAGGCGCGGTAAATATTCAGCGGGGGCACAGTGCAAGGAATCGACATGCGTTGCGACAGCACCACTTGCATGATGTCGCCATCGACAATATACGATTTGCCTTTTTCAACTGACTGTTCAAATTGTTCCCGCGAAATATACGGCTTGAAATCACTTTCTTGCACGGGGGCGGTCGGTGTATTCAAAGGTTGCGCGACACTTAAACTCAGGCGCGTGACCAAATCATCCAAACGTTTTTGGGCTTGATGCAATGCGTTGGTTTGGGTGCAGTCAGCGTGCACGATGAAGTAGAGTTTGCCTTGCAAATTATCAAACACCAGCAATTCATCAGACACCATTAATAAAATATCGGGCGTGCCTAATTGGTCAATTTGTTCGACGTGTTGCAAACGTGGCTCGACATAACGCACGGTATCATAGCCAAAATAGCCGACAAAACCGCCAATAAATGAAGGCAGTCCTTTAAAATCTGGCACGCGATAACGTTGTTGAAATTCGTGAATCCAAGTCAAAGGATCAGCGGTTTCCACTTCTTCAATCACTGCGCCGTGTTGCAAGACTTGGATTTTTTGCCCCACAACCCGCAGCACCGTTTTCGCAGGCAAGCCGATAATTGAATAGCGTCCCCACTTTTCCCCGCCTTGCACCGATTCGAGTAAATAGGAATACGCCCCCGTCGCCAGCTTTAAATAAGCACTTAACGGGGTGTCGAGGTCTGCGAGGACTTCCCGAATAATCGGGATACGGTTGTAGCCTTGGCTACAATACGAGGAAAATTGTTCTGGGGTCATGCAAAAAATCCATTTAAATTAAAAAGCTATGCGTAACTCGGGCGTAATACCCCGATTAAATCACGCAGTTCACCAAAATCGTCTAACACCGCATCAGGATGGCTGAGACGAATATCTTCACCATGATTATAGCCATAACTCACACAAATCACCTGTAAGTGCGCGGCGCGGGCGGCTTGTACGTCGTTTTTAGAATCGCCAATCATCACACAGTTTTGCGGGGGAACGTTAAAATGTTGAGTCGCGTGAATTAAGGGCAGCGGATCAGGTTTTTTACTGGGCAAGCTGTCACCACTTAAAATCAAGTTAAAAAAGTGGGCAATGCCTAATTTTTCTAACAGCGGCTCGGTGAATTGACGCGGTTTGTTGGTAATACACGCCATTAAAAACGCATGGTCGTGTAAATATTGTAAGGTGGTTTTGACGTTGGGATAAAGTAGACTGTGCTGTCCGTTGCAATGGCTGTAGGCATGTTTGAACAGCGGCAAGGCGCGTTGAAATAAAGCCTCGTCAGGTTCGCCGTGCATGTTGTTGACCAAGGCACGCTTAATTAAACGTTCCATGCCGTTGCCCACCCATTCCCGCACGGGGGCAATGCCGCGTTTTGGCAAGTGCAATTGTTGCATCATGCTGTCTACGGCAAACGCTAAATCGGGAACGCTGTCGACTAAAGTGCCATCTAAATCTAATAAAATCAGTTGAGGAACGCGAAGTAAAACCATTAATTTATGCCTGTGCTAATTCTGCGCGCATTGCGGCGACCGTGGCGCGATAATCGGGGGTGTTAAAAATCGCCGAACCTGCAACAAAAGTGTCTGCGCCTGCGGCGGCAACTTCTCGAATATTATCGATTTTAATTCCGCCATCCACTTCTAAGCGAATTTTGTGCCCACTATTGTCGATTAATTTTCGCACTTGGCGCAATTTGTCCAAAGTCGAAGGAATGAAGGATTGTCCGCCGAAACCGGGGTTGACTGACATTAATAAAATCATATCGACTTTGTCTAAAACATAGTCTAAATAATGCAGCGGGGTGGCGGGGTTGAAGACTAAACCTGATTTGCAGCCACAGTCGCGGATTAATTGTAGGCTACGATCAATATGTTCGCTGGCTTCGGGGTGAAAAGTGATATAAGTCGCGCCTGCTTTGGCGAAGTCGGGAATAATGCGGTCTACGGGTTTTACCATCAAATGCACGTCAATCGGGGCAGTGATGCCATGTTTACGCAGAGCTTCACACACCAAAGGGCCAATGGTTAAATTGGGAACGTAGTGATTATCCATCACGTCAAAATGCACTATATCTGCCCCAGCAGCCAACACATTATTGACTTCTTCGCCTAAACGGGCAAAGTCAGCAGATAAAATTGAGGGGGCAATGAGATACTCAGGCATTCTGTACTCCAGTTCTGTCAAACGAAAATTTTTTCAATAATATGCTGTATGGGTCATTCTCGCAAGCATCTTGACCGCGCTGCTGGGGTAGACAATTTGTCCTGAAATTATCGCCTACCAAAAAATTACAACATCATGTTGGAGCTATCATGTTTTCGTTAAGCATTACAACTAACACTTAATTTGTTTAGCACGACTAAATATTTTTACAAAGCCTCTAACAATAAAATACTTACGCAAAACTCGCGTTATACTCAATATTTAAATCTCCCACTACAAATGCTAACCGCGTGAACACACGCAGGAGTTTCCCGCATGGAACAAGCCCAGTTTGATGAATTAGTGCATCGTTTAGAAGGCTATGCCGCCCGAAATCCTGCGGGTTATCGTTTGCGAGTCAGCTTATTGGCAGTTTTGGGTTATGCTTATATTTTCATGGTATTAGCGGCATTATTAGCCCTCAATGCAGGTATTATTTATTCGGTTTTAGTCAAACATCACACCATCGTGCTGTTAAAAATCGGTATTCCCGCCCTGATTGTCACTGTTTTGGTACTACGCGCCCTGTGGGTCAGAATTTCACCACCGCAAGGAATGCCTATCACCCGCCAACAAGCCCCCAAATTATTCGACTTGCTCGAAAATATTCGCCAAGAACTCAATGCGCCCAAAATTCACTGCGTGTTATTAACCCAAGAATTTAACGCAGCGATTTCACAAGTACCGCGTTTGGGGATTTTCGGATGGCAAAAAAATTATTTAATCATTGGTTTACCGCTGATGCAATCGCTCAGCCCCAAAGAATTTAGCGCGGTGTTGGGACATGAATACGGACACTTGTCGGGCGCACATGGCAAATTTGGCGCGTGGATTTATCGCGTCAGGAAAACGGGAAATCAATTGATGAATTCATTACAAGCCGATGGCGGTAGTATTTTATTTAATCGCTTTTTTAATTGGTATATTCCCTTCTTTTCCGCCTATTCCTTCGTTTTTGCCCGCCAAAATGAATATGAAGCTGATGCCTGTGCCGCGAAAATTGCAGGTAGACAACATGCCGCACAAGCTTTAGTCAATGTAGAAATCAAAGCGAATTTGAATAATAAATTTTGGGATAAAATCTACACCCTCGCGACAGAAATCCCAAATTTACCCGCACCTTATGCCAGTTTACAAGATGTATTAAAAGAACGTTTAGACGACAATTTAGCGCACGAATGGTTAAGACGTAGTTTATTACGACCCACAGATACCGTAGACACCCATCCCAGTTTGCAAGACCGTTTAAAAGCCTTGGGGGAAACGCCACAATTGCCCACGAAAATTCCTGAAAAAAATGCTGCCAGCTATTTTCTGCAAGAATATTTAGACACTGTGCTACAGCGTTTTGATGGGCAATGGCAGCAAAATATCGCAGAGCGGTGGCAGGAACGTTTTGAATTTGGGCAACAAGCAAAAGCGCGTTTACAAGTGTTAGCATCACAAGCCAGTTTAACAACCGATGAGCTTTGGGAACAGGCAAAATTATATGAGGAAGTGGCAACTTCTTCAGCACTGACTTTAGAAGCGTATCAACAAGTTATGCAACAAGACCCCGCCCGCGCCGATGCCGCCCAATTTGCGATTGGCAGATTGATGTTGCAACAATCACAATCTGAAGGTGTTGCCCTGTTGCAGGAATTATTGAGCAAAAATGCCAATTGGACGATAGAAATTTGCAACGTGTTGGCGAATTATGCCCACGAACAGGGCGAATTTGCACAGGCAAAAATCTATCAAGCACAGATGAATGAACGCATTGCCTTGGAAGTGGCTGCCCGCGCTGAACGTTCCGATATTAACGTGAAGGATAAACTTTTAGAACACGCGCTAAATTCAGTGCAAATTCATGAAATTATGTTGCAGCTTGAACCGTGGATTAAGAAAATTAAGCGGGTATATTTGGTGCAAAAACAGGTGCAATATTTCCCCGAGCGTGTGTTTTATGTGCTGGCAGTGCAACACCGTTTTCAATTGCTTTCCAGTGAAAAATACCGCACTCAATTTTTACAAGACATCGCCAATCATGTCGAATTGCCCAGCGGGTTTATGGTGATGTCTGATTGGGGCAACAGTGCACCGATTTTCAAAAAGGTGAAAAAAGTCCCCAATGCCTTAATTTATCCGTTTAAATAAAACTACCCCTTCAACTACGCCCCTAAAGGGGACTTTCAAAGACAAAAAATCTTTAATGTTTAGCCCCCTTTAGGGGGTTGGGGGCGCAGTGAAAATCGACATTAAGCTGTCCCGTTTTGAGCAGCACTTCCAAAGCAGTATATAATGCAAGCAGTCACTTTATAATTTCCCCTCAGTAATACTCTGATATTATCAGCTTTCAACCACTTACCTAATAGAAACTTATGATTCCTGAACTTGGACATTTCGCCTTAATTTTGGCTTTAATTCTCGCCTTGGTGCAGTGCGTGTTCCCCTTGATTGGGGCGGCGCGCGGTATTCCCAATTGGATGGCAGTGGCGCGTCCTGCGGCAGTGGGACAATTTGTATTTATCAGTTTGGCGTATTTCAGCCTGACCTATGCGTTTATTCAAAACGATTTTTCCGTGCTCTATGTCGCCAGCAATTCCAACACTTCGCTGCCCTTGATTTATCGCATCGTCAGCGTGTGGGGCGGGCACGAAGGCTCGCTATTATTATGGAGCTTGATTTTAGCGGGTTGGATGGTGGCAGTGGTATGGTTTAGCCGCAGTTTACCCGAGGCGATGGTGGCGCGGGTGTTGGCAGTGATGGGATTTATCAGCATGGGCTTTTTATTATTCATGCTGGTCACGTCCAATCCTTTCGACCGCTTAGTCAATCCGCCTTTGAACGGGCGTGATTTAAACCCGCTGTTGCAAGACCCCGGTTTAATCATTCATCCCCCCATGCTTTATATGGGCTACGTGGGCTTTTCCGTCGCCTTCAGTTTTGCGATTGCTGCCTTATTGGGCGGAACTCTAGATAGCGCGTGGGCGCGTTGGTCACGTCCTTGGACTTTAGTGGCATGGATATTTTTAACGCTGGGCATCGCCTTGGGCAGTTGGTGGGCGTATTACGAACTCGGCTGGGGCGGCTGGTGGTTTTGGGACCCCGTCGAAAATGCTTCGTTCATGCCGTGGTTAGTGGGCACCGCGTTAATTCATTCTTTAGCCGTGACTGAAAAGCGCAGCACTTTCAAAAACTGGACGGTATTGCTCGCCATCATGGCGTTTTCCTTAAGTTTATTAGGCACGTTTTTAGTGCGCTCAGGGGTTTTAACTTCGGTACACGCCTTCGCCACCGACCCCGCACGCGGCACGTTTATTTTAATTTTCTTAGGTGTCGTCATCGGCACATCGCTGATTTTATACGCATGGCGCGCCCCAAAAGTGGGTGGCGGCGGCAGTTTCTCCTTGGTTTCACGGGAAACTTTCTTGCTGATGAACAATATTTTATTGGTCGTCGCCTGCGGCATGGTGCTGTTGGGCACTTTGTACCCGCTGTTTTTAGACGCTTTAAACTTGGGCAAAATTTCCGTCGGCCCGCCTTACTTTTCAACGATGTTTACCTTGTTGATTTCGCCCTTGATTTTCTTAGTCGGTATCGGCACTTTAACCCGCTGGAAAAAAGATGAATTGCCGCGCCTGCAAAAATTATTAATGCTGAGTTTTATCGCGAGCATCGTGTTAGGGGTTGCAATTCCCGTGGTGACAGGCACGTTAAGCCTAGGTGTAGTCGCAGGCATTGCAGGCGCGAGCTGGATTGTATTAACCAGCATTCAAGCGGTGCGTGAAAAATTGCGGCATAAAACCGCGTTGGGCGGCGGCTTACGCAGTTTGCCACAAGGTTTTTATGGGATGTTGACCGCACATATTGGAATTTCAGTGTTCGTGATAGGAGTGATGTTATCCAGCGCGTTCAGCGTTGAACAAGATGTGCGCGTCGAACCCAATAAATCCACCGAAATTGCAGGACATCGCTTCTTATTTGAAGGCACGCAAAAATTAGACGGCGCGAATTATTCGGGCGAGCGCGGCACGTTCCGCGTGTTCAAAGACCAGCAAGAAATTTCGGTGCTGCAACCTGAAAAACGCATTTATCGTGTGCAAGCGATGCCGATGACCGAAGCCGCGATTGACCCGAGTTTAGCGCGAGATATTTACATCGCTTTGGGCGAGCCACTGGGCAATGGCGCGTGGAGTGCACGGATTTATTATAAACCCTTCATCCGTTGGATTTGGTTAGGCGCGTTATTCATGGTGGCGGGCGGGATTATTTCGGTGTTCGATCCGCGTTATCGGCGCAATGCCTTGCGTAGCACTCATGCCGTTGATGGCGCAGTGGCGACCGCCTAGGAGAAAAACATGCGTTTGAATTTTGTAAAAATGCAGGGCTTGGGCAATGATTTTGTGATGATTGACGCAATGGCGCAACCCATCATTCTCAGCAATGAACAATTGCGCCATTTGGCGGATCGGCGTTTTGGGGTGGGCTGCGATCAGATTTTGTTTGTTGAACCCAGCCAGATTGCAGGCGTGGATTTTCGTTACCGCATTTTCAATGCCGACGGTGGCGAAGTGCAACAATGCGGCAATGGCGCACGCTGTTTTGCGCGTTTTGTGCACGACCAAGGACTGACTGACAAAACTGAAATCGTGGTCGAAACTCAAAAAGGCTTAATTTATCCGCGCATTGAAGCCGATGGCGAAGTCACGGTGAATATGGGTTTGCCGCGTTTCACGCCTGCGGAAATTCCGTTTCTTGCCGACGCTGCCAGCATTCAATATCCGATTGAAGTTTTAGGCAAAACTCAGCAGATTAGCGTGGTTTCTATGGGCAATCCGCACGCCGTCTTAGTCGTGGATGCGGTGGACACTGCGCCTGTGGGCGAAGTTGGTGCGGCGTTAGAATCGCACCCACGTTTTCCCGAGCGGGTCAATGTGGGTTTTATGCAAATTATGGATCGGCATAATATTCGCCTGCGCGTATTTGAGCGCGGTTCTGGCGAAACTTTGGCATGTGGCACAGGTGCGTGTGCGGCGGTGGTTGCGGGGCAGCGTCTGGGTTTATTAGATGAAGGCGTGACGGTGCAAACCCGTGGCGGCAGTTTAACCATTCGCTGGGCTGGCGAAAATCAACCCGTTTTAATGCGTGGCGCGGCGGTTCGCGTTTTTGAAGGAGTCATTGAATTATGAGTTCGCAACATTCGCTACAAATTGATGAATTACCTGAACAATCTATCGTCGAATATCTGCGGCGGCATCCCAATTTTTTCATGCAATATGAAACTTTATTGGCTGAAATGGTGATTCCGCAAAGCCGTGGCAACATGGTTTCTTTGGTCGAGCGGCAAATGGTGGTGTTGCGTGATGAAAATCAGCAGTTGCAGCGCAAACTCAGCAACTTGATTGAAATGGCACAGCGCAATGAATTATTAAATCAACGCATTCAACGCTTTGTGGTGAATTTGAGCGGCGCGGGCAGTTTGGATGAATTTTTCACCGTGCTTTATGAAAATTTGCTGGCAGAATTTAACAGCGATGCGGTGGTGGTGCGTTTGTTTGAATTGCCTGCGGGAAATTTGGCAGGACGTAAGGAATTTGTGGAATATGATGCGCAAGTATTCAGTTTGTTTGAAAGCTTGCTGAGCAGTTCTAAACCCTTTTGTGGCAGATTGGCGCAGGCGCAAATTGACTATTTATTTCCGAATGAAAATATTACGTCTGCTGCGTTAATTCCCTTAGGAATTCCCAAACCGCAAGGCATTCTCGCAATGGGCAGCCGCGATATTGCGCGTTTTCATGCGGGCATGGGCACGGATTTGATTCAGTACATGGGCGAGGTGATTAGCCAGTTGTTAAAACGTTGGTTGAAACCGTTTTAAATTTGTTATCTCATGAGGATTGATAGTGTTCAATACTATTAATCCTCAATAAGTTACCAATTATTTAAAGGATTTTTAATGAGTATATCTGCCTTATTTGGATTAAAAAACTCGAATCGAGATTTTACCCAAAGAGAATCATGGGGAAAGAATCAATTTAATTCATCGTTTCCCACAGCATTAGCTTGCTACATGCACAGTAAAGACTTAAATCCTGTCTATTTAGAATTAAATAATGAATTAAAAGTTGCACATTCAAAAATCAATGTTGCTGATTTATTTGGGATGAATCCAAGTTCAGAGGAATTATTTTTTTCATTTGAAAGCGATTATGTACCTTATCGCCAGCTCGTTATTGGTAATCTTCCCAGAATTGACTTAGTCACACAAAATTTACATACACATCAGTGTTTACAGGGTTTAGAAATCAAATTAACAGCCTTACCTGACCATACTACTTGTGAACTGACAGAAGATAAATTTGGTAGTGAATTAGTGATTCGTCCAGATAGCATTGTTTATCTAGCTCTCAGTATTGTAAATGTCTATAAAAACCACATTGCAATATTGGGGAATATGATTGATAGTCAATTTGATCATGTTAAAGATTGGAGTGAGGGAGGAAACGTATTGGCTCTTGTTCCAGAGATAATTAACACAATTAACATGATATTGTTAAATAAACTGGACCAACAAACACCGCTAATAATCCAACCTGTTTGGAAGACATTGGGTAAATCACCACAATTAGCACAGAATTGTTTAGATATTTTTGTGTGGAGTAATTTCGCATTCACTCGTTTATTTTTGGATATTGGTATTCAAGAAATAGCCAGAGAAAATAAAATAACTCGACAATTACGCTCTATAATTTGGTTACTGAAAATGCTATTAGATTTTTGTCGCCACGGCAAAATAGATCATGCTAAAGTCATTGATTCGCTTTCCTACAATACTAAAAATGATAAGGCGTTTGCAGTGAACGGTAAAATTACACATGCTTACATGTCTTGTGCAGAACTGAGCAATCCTAGAATAACCCAAGATGAAATTAAGAACATTATTTTAGGCGAGGGGCATTTACTCTTAAGTCCTGAAAGACGTTTCGATGCCATCATTTATAACTCCCCTTATCTATTCAAATAATTATGTTAAAAATAATTGATTTATTTTCAGGTTGTGGTGGCTTATCTTTGGGATTTCAAAATGCAGGTTTTGAAATTTTGGCAGCTTTTGATAATTGGACACCTGCAATAAATACCTATCAAGCTAATTTTCACCATGATGCAATACAATTGGATCTATCTGACGAAGGAGTAATAGAAATATTAAGTGCTTACAACCCTGAAATGATTATAGGAGGACCTCCATGTCAAGATTTTTCTAGTGCAGGAAAACGGAATGAAGAAACACAACGTGCTGATTTAACAATTAAATTTTCTGAAATAGTGGCTATTCTCAAGCCAAAAGTATTCATTATGGAAAATGTAGGACGGATAGGTATTACCAATACCCTAAAAAAATCAAAAGTCATTTTTCAAAAAAATGGCTATGGATTATCTGAGGTCATACTCAATGCCAGTCTTTGTGGTGTACCACAAGCGAGAAAACGTTTTTTTCTCATTGGTATTTTGAATGAACAAGATCAGGTATTAGACGCTTATTTAAAGCAAAATTTGTCAACAACGCCTTTAAGTGTTTTTGAATATTTAGGTAATGATCTAAATATTGAACATTATTATCGTCATCCTAGAAATTATTCACGCCGCGCTATCTTTAGTATTTATGAGCCAAGTCCAACAATTCGTGGAGTTAATCGACCTATTCCCAAAACCTATCAGTTTCATGCAAATGATACCAGCACTGATTTAACAAAAGTGAGAGTCTTAACCGCAATTGAACGCAGCTACTTGCAAACATTTCCTAAAAACTTCATTTTTCCCTCGAACAATAAAGCTGATTTAGAACAAATGATTGGAAATGCTGTGCCTGTAAAATTAGCCGAGTATGTCGCCAAGGCGGTGATATCTTATCTACAAGAAAAGAGACTAACTCGCATAATTACCCCAAGTAATATGCTCAGTCAGCAGTTATCTTTTTTCTAGTATCTGAAAAGTTGTCTAAGCTACCTATTAGTATCATGCAGAACTACCTGATTAATCTTAGGATTAGATGATGAATAAACAGAATCTTCAAAGAAGAGGTGTATGATGTTAGAAGAACATGGGATTGTGATTGAAGCCGACATCGATTTTGCTTGGGTTGAAACCCAGCGTAAAAGCAGTTGTGGGCAATGTGCCGAAAATAAAGGCTGTGGTACTTCAGCCTTGGCGGAAGTGATTGGGAAAAAAGCCACTAAAATTCGTGTGCAAAATACCCTCGCAGTGAAAACAGGTGATCATGTGGTGATTGGTTTAGAAGAATCAGCCTTGGTGCGGAGTTCTTTAACGCTCTATATGTTGCCTTTATTATGCTTATTTGCCACTGCGATTATTTATGAAGCTTTAGCCGCACAAGGCATCTTCCCAAAAGCTGAAGTGTACAGTATGTTTGCAGGCTTATTCGGCATGGGAATTGGTTTTGTCATCGCCAAATCTATGACTACCAATATGTCCAATCAAGAACGTTATCAGCCCGTGCTATTGAAAACGGAATAACGAAGACCTATTTAATGGCAATTCCCTTAAATTATGACGCTGTGTCTTGGGGAATTGCCATTAGTTATTATGTATAACACACGGATTATTCTAGGAGTTTATCACGCTATGTTGAAACAACGTTTAATGACGTGGGGAGTTGGCGTGCTGTTTATCCTAAGCACGACTTTGACCCATGCCCAACTGCCAGATTTTACCAAACTGGTCGAAGCCAATGGCGCAGCTGTGGTGAATATCAGCACGGGTGCGAAAAAAGGCAAAGTATCCAGCAATGCACCAGAAAAGGAAAAACGCCGTTTTCGCAACATTCCCGGAATGCCTGAAGAATTAAATGAATTCTTCAAGCATTTTGCGCCTGATGAAGACGGGGGCAATGGCGGGCTAGAAGAAGGACCGGGGGCTGCAAATTCCTTAGGTTCTGGTTTTATCATTTCCCGTGATGGTTACATAGTCACTAATAACCATGTGGTTGATGATGCCGGTGAAGTCACCGTGCGCCTCAGCGACCGCCGCGAATTTGTTGCCAAAGTGATTGGCACAGACAAGCGCAGTGATATTGCCCTGCTCAAAGTCGAAGCCAATGATTTACCTGTACTGAAATTAGGTTCTTCCAAAGAACTCAAAGTTGGGGAATGGGTGCTGGCGATTGGTTCACCCTTTGGTTTTGACCATTCCGTCACCGCAGGCATTGTCAGCGCGAAAGGGCGCAGTTTACCCAGCGATACTTACGTACCCTTTATTCAAACTGACGTGGCAATTAATCCCGGTAATTCAGGCGGCCCTTTATTTAATATGAACGGCGAAGTTGTCGGCATTAACTCACAAATCTACAGCCGCACTGGCGGATTTATGGGCTTATCCTTCGCAATTCCTGTCGATATGATGGTGAGCGTGGTTGAACAACTGAAGAGCAAAGGCAAAGTTTCACGCGGCTGGTTAGGCGTATTAATTCAAGATGTGACCCGTGAACTTGCGGAATCTTTAGGTATGGATAAACCCCGTGGCGCATTGGTGGCAAAAGTATTGCCTGACAGTCCCGCACAAAACGCAGATTTTAAAGTAGGCGATGTGATCGTGAGCTTTGCAGGCAAAGACATTGACCATTCTTCAGACTTACCGCCCTTAGTCGGCATGAGTCCTGTGGGTTCTAATTTGGTTGCTAAAGTGGTTCGCAACCGTAAGATGGTAGATGTCAATGTGATGATTGCAGAATTGCCTTCTGAAGAAGACATTCAAGCCAGCAATGGCAAAGGCGGCAGCGGCAATAAATCTGCAACCAGCAATCGCTTAGGCTTGTCTGTGGTTGAAAATGACAAGGAACGCGGCAATTCTGAAAGTAATGAAGGCGGCGTATTGGTGCAAAAAGTCGATTCTGGTCCCGCACGCGATGCAGGAATTCGCAAAGACGACGTGATCATGATGATTGATAACACCAAGATTAAAGACGTGCGCCATTTCAAAGACGTGGTGACGGGATTAGAAGCAGGGCAAGCTGTGCCTGTGTTAATCCACCGTCGCGGTTCACCTTTATTCTTAGCCTTAAAAGTGCCCGCTAAATAATGACAATATCGCCCACTTTCATTTTATACAGCCGTGTCGGTTGCCATCTCTGTGAAGACATGGAGCAACACTTGCGTGAATTGCAACAACAACACGCTTTTAATCTGGAAGTGGTCGATATTGACCGCGATCCCCTCCTGCAAACCCGCTATAATACGCAGATTCCTGTGTTAGTCGCGGGGGCGCAGGAACTCTGCCATTACTATCTTGATCAGGCGGGGTTCTTACGCTATCTACAAGATTTTCAGTCAAGTTAGCCAGTTACATGTTAAACTTGCCCTCACCATCACAAAAAATGTTGTAAGTTTGAAACATTTATTGTATTTTTGTGGCGTTTTTGTGACCGTCACGTCTGTTTTTTAAGCGAAATTGCATGAAGCATATCCGTAATTTTTCCATTATTGCCCATATTGATCACGGAAAATCCACTTTAGCCGACCGTTTTATCCAAATGTGTGGCGGTTTAACCGACCGCGAAATGTCGGAACAAGTGTTAGATTCGATGGATTTAGAACGCGAGCGCGGCATTACTATCAAAGCGCAAAGCGTCACGCTAAATTATACCGCCCGTGATGGCATTGTTTATCAACTGAATTTAATTGACACCCCCGGACACGTTGATTTCTCTTACGAAGTTTCGCGTTCCTTGGCTGCCTGCGAAGGCGCATTATTAGTGGTCGATGCGGCGCAAGGGGTGGAAGCGCAAAGTGTGGCAAACTGCTACACCGCCTTAGCACAAGGCTTAGAAGTTGTACCCGTGCTGAATAAAATTGATTTACCCTCCGCCGAACCTGCGCGGGTTATCAAACAAATTGAAGAAATTATCGGCATTGAAGCGGAAGACGCGCTGCGGGTCAGTGCGAAAACAGGCATCGGCATTGAAGACCTGCTGGAACAATTGGTGCAACGCATTCCCGCGCCCAAAGGCAACAATGACGCGCCGCTGCAAGCTTTAATTATTGACTCATGGTTTGATAATTATCTGGGCGTGGTGTCTTTGGTGCGGGTGATGGAAGGCTGTTTGAGCAAACGCCAAAAAATCACCATGATGTCCAGTGGGCGGCGTTTCCAAGTGGAAAAAGTCGGGATTTTCACCCCGAAACCGATAGAACGTGATTTCTTAGAAGCGGGCGAAGTCGGCTATTTAATCGCCAGCATTAAAGAAATTGACGGCGCGCCCGTCGGCGACACCATCACGTCTGTGGATAATCCTGCGAGCGAAGTGTTACCCGGTTTCCAAGCGATTCAGCCGCGCGTGTTTGCGGGCATGTTCCCGATTGATGCCAATGATTACGAGCCATTCCGCGAAGCTTTATCAAAATTGCGCTTGAATGATGCCGCGTTATATTACGAACCTGAAACCTCGCAAGCTCTGGGTTTTGGTTTCCGCTGTGGGTTCTTGGGCATGTTGCACATGGAAATTGTGCAAGAACGCTTGGAACGCGAATACAATTTAGATTTAATCACCACCGCGCCCACCGTGGTTTATGAAATTCTGAGCACCAAAGGCGAAATTTTCAAGGTAGACAATCCTTCAAAATTACCGCCGATTAACGTGATTTCAGAAATGCGTGAACCGATTATTGAAGCACGGATGTTATTGCCGCCTGAATATTTGGGCAACGTGATTAATTTGTGCATTGAAAAACGCGGCGTGCAGAAAAAAATGCTGTATGTCGGCTCGCAAGTGTCGCTGGTGTACGAATTGCCAATGAGTGAAATGGTCTTAGACTTTTTCGACCGTTTGAAATCAGTCAGCCGAGGTTATGCTTCCTTGGATTATACATTCCTGCGTTTTGAAGCCGCAGATTTAGTGCGTTTAGATGTGTTAATCAATGGTGAGCGCGTCGATGCTTTATCAACTATCGTGCACCGCGATCAAAGCATGATTCGGGGACGCGATTTAGTAGAACGCATGAAAGACGTGATTCCGCGCCAAATGTTTGACGTGGCAATTCAAGCCGCGCTTGGGGCGCATATTATCGCGCGTCAAACTGTGAAAGCTTTACGAAAGAACGTGATTGCGAAATGCTATGGCGGCGACGTTAGCCGTAAGCGTAAGCTCTTGGAAAAACAAAAAGAAGGCAAGAAGCGCATGAAACAAGTGGGTTCGGTGTCGATTCCCCAAGATGCGTTTTTAGCCGTTTTACACGTTGGAAAAACGAATAAATGATCAATTGGGATTTGCCCACAATTTTAGTTGCCTTATTGTCGTTCACTGCGTTGATGTGGTTGTATGACATTTTGTATTTTTACCCAGTACGCCGCATTGCTATTGCCAATTTATCGGAAAATGCGACCCCGGCTGACCGTCTGAATGCGGAACGAGTGCCGTTTTTAATCGATATTTCAAAATCCTTATTTCCTGTGATTCTGATTGTGTTATTACTGCGCTCGTTTTTGATTGAACCGTTTCGGATTCCGTCTAATTCGATGATGCCGACTTTGTTGACGGGCGATTTCATTCTGGTCAATAAGTACAATTACGGGATTCGTTTGCCCGTATTGAACAATAAAGTTATCGAAATTGGTAGCCCGAAACGCGGTGATATTGTGGTATTCCGTTATCCTGAAGACCCGACTACGCCGTTTATCAAGCGCGTGGTCGGGATTGGCGGCGATAAGATTAGCTATAATAATGAAACTAAAGTGTTATCTGTCAATGGGACGGCGGTTGAGCAAACCCAGATCGGCTTGTACCAAGGTGTTGGGGCAGGCAGCAATATGACGGGCGCAAATGAAAAGCGTGAACAATTATTTGATGTAGCGCATAAAATTCTGGTGCAGCACGATGTTTATGTGAAACCGCCTTACACCGAATACACAGTGCCCGCAGGACATTATTTTGTGCTCGGTGATAACCGTGATAACAGCAAAGATAGCCGTTATTGGGGCACAGTGCCTGATGAAAATTTAATTGGCAGAGCGTTTTATATCTGGATGAATTTTGATTTCTCTAATGGCGGTGTGAATTGGCAACGTTTGGGTACACATCTTCAATAATACGCCTAAAAGCGTCATACTAATGTCCATACATTCAATCATGAGGATAGACCATGTTCAAGAATATGCGTAAACAACAGGGTGCAGGTAAAATGGGCTTGCTATTTATTCTGGCAGTGCTCGGCTGTGGGGTTTGGTTGGCTCTGAAAGTTGTGCCTTTGTATGTCAACAATGCTAAAGTTGCCAATGCCTTGGAAAACATGAAAGTGCAACCCGGTGCGGACAAAAAGAATAATGCTGAGTTGCAAAGTGACCTGACCAAACGTCTGGGTGTTGAAGGGATTGAACGTATTACTCGTGAGACCTTCAAAGACTATGTAACGGTCGAAAGAACCGCCACAGGCTACAACATGACCGTCGCTTATGATGACTTGGTAAAAATCACCAATGATTTTTATGTGATGGTGCGTTTCAAGAAAAGTATTAGCGTCCCTTGATTGCAGATTACACCCCTTTATATCGAGCCTTGGGCTATCAATTTACCCGCCCTGAATGGCTGACTGCTGCCCTCACTCATCGCAGTGTGGGCACTGCCAATAATGAACGCCTAGAATTTTTAGGCGATGCCTTATTGAGTTTCATTGTCGCAGAAACCCTGTTTGAACGTTTTAGCCATGCCAGCGAAGGTGAACTCACTCGTTGCCGCGCCAGTTTGGTGAAAAAAGACACGCTGGCAGAAATCGCCCAAGATTTAAAACTGGGAGATTATTTGCACTTGGGCGGGGGCGAGTTGAAAAGCGGCGGTTTCCGACGCGCTTCAATTCTTGCCGACGCTTTAGAAGCGATTCTCGGTGCGATTTTCTTGGATACGGGAATGCCTGCATGCAAGCAAGTGGTGTTGCATTTGTTGGCGGATAGATTGAGCGATTTATCCCCAAAACGTATCGACAAAGATGCCAAAACCCGGCTGCAAGAATATTTGCAATCCAAACAATTGCCGCTGCCTGAATATCAGGTATTAGCGATTGAAGGTGCGCCCCACGAACAACGTTTTGAAGTGGCCTGTATTATTAAAAATTTAGACAAACCAACCTGTGGTGTGGGAGAAAGCCGCAGACGTGCCGAGCAGGAAGCCGCCACTCAAGCCTTAATTGCCCTGAAGATTGAACATGAATGATGAACGCTGTGGTTATGTTGCCCTGATTGGTCGCCCCAATGTTGGCAAATCAACTTTGCTCAATCAATTGATTGGACAAAAATTAAGTATTACCTCCCCAAAACCGCAAACTACGCGCCATCGTTTATTAGGGATTAAAAGCGAGGGCAAAATCCAAACCGTGTATGTGGACACGCCCGGTTTGCATCAACGCCAAACCAGCGCGATGAACCGTTATTTAAACCGCGCTGCGAGCAATAGTTTGGTGGATGTGGATGTCATCGTGTGGATGCTGGAAGCTTTGCGCTGGACCGAAGAAGATGAGCATGTGTTAGGCTTGTTGAAAAACACCAAGATTCCTGTGATTCTCGCGATTAATAAAGTGGATAAACTCAGCGGAGACAAGGGCGAATTATTGCCTTATTTACAAGAAATCTCGGCGAAGTTTCAGTTTCACGATGTATTCCCAATTTCGGCGCATCATGGCGATAATTTGGAAGCCTTAGAAAGTAAAATTAACAGCTTGCTACCTTATGGCGAATGGATTTTTCCAGAAGACCAAGTCACAGATCGTTCTGAACGCTTTTTAAGTGCTGAAATCGTGCGGGAAAAATTGGTGCGGCGTTTGGGCGATGAATTGCCTTATCAGCTCACGGTGCAAATCGAATATTTCACCCCACGCGAACATATTATTCACATCAGCGCAGTGATTTGGGTCGAGCGTCCCGGTCAAAAAGCGATTGTGATTGGGAAACATGGCAGCGTGTTGAAAGCGGTTGGTGAGCAAGCCCGTCATGATTTAGAAAAAATGCTCGACAATAAAGTTTTTCTACAATTGTGGGTTAAAGTCAAAGAAGGCTGGCATGACAGCGAGCAGGCTTTGCAGCAATTGGGCTATTTGGATAAGTAATCTCTTCCAAAACTCATTATTCAATAATGAGTGGTTTGTCTCGTTCCAACGCTCCCGCGTTGGAATGCCTACCTCGTCGCTCCAGCGGCGAGGGTTTTACAAGCGCATTTGAGATGCATTTAGATTTAAATAGTTAAATCAGTATAGAACCGATTTGGAATTTTTAAAGAGAAGCGAGTTGTTTAATGGTAAGCCTGATAAAGCACAGTTTGGTATTAGCGTTCTCAAGACTGCGCTCAAAGTTCTTAACTAACGACTTACATCTCTCTACCCAAGCATTGGAACGTTCGATTACCGACCTTGCCTTGACGGGTACAAAACCTGTTTTACCTAGGGCTGCCTTCTTTTGAGGGTTTAGCTGATAGCTCAAATTGGAGTTTATCCCTGATTTCAGGGTAAAACTTCTCTAATTCCTTCCGAATACGTTCTGGATGATAGCCGTTATCCAACAAGATTGTAGTCTTTCCGCTCTCTCGGGGTTTGTCCCTGAAATAATCGAGGGGCTACTTGAACATCTCAATCAAACCTACGTCATCACTAATATGAGCTTTTGTACAGTGAGTGAACAAGGGAAAGCCTAAACTATCCACCGCTAAGTGTCTTTTAATACCATGGGTGGCTTTGTAAAAACAAAAGCCCTTGCTTTGAAGACTGGCGAGACAGGTGTTTTTCACCGCTTGGGAATCCACCATTATGATGACACCCGTAGCCCGCCATTGTTTGTAATGCCAATAGACTGTTGAATACGGTGGGAAGTCTTTGGGGAGCTCTGCCCAGTTGCAGCCATTTTTGAGCTAAAGCATGGCATCGAACAGGAGACGATAGCCCCATTTCTGAGGACGAGTTTGTTTTTTCTTAGGCAATAACTCAATTTAACAAAGTTTCAACGACTGCCCACTCTGCATCGTTCAGACTACTGGAATAAGAACTCATTTTATCTCGCTTTGATTATCTATCCCTCATCTTTTACATCTTACACAAGACTTCAAATCGGCTCTATATGTTTGGGAAGTGGATACAAGGACATAGGCGCATAGAGAACAATTTACACTGGGTAAAGGATATAGCTGCGTAATCTCTAAACCGAATGCAGCCATCAGGAATGAGGGGGCTTTAAGATCGTGACAACGGTGAAGATTTTTAAATCCCCCAGTCCAATTTTTCAAAGGGGGAGCAGATCGTATTAAATTTTAACCCTAAATTCCGATTCAGTTGCAGGGTGAGAATTGCCCACCAACGTTTGATAAGTCCGCAAGTGACTCTGGACGATGCCCACCCTACAATTTAAAAATTATTCCCTTTTTTCCAACATCCAACGATAACTATGCGGCATCAACGCATCTTCAGGGCTGAAATAGCTCGCCAGCCAACACAATAAATTAATCCCCAGCACCAGTGGCGGCGCGAAAATTCCCAAAATTAATGCAGGATGTTTCGCCTTAATCCAATTCAACAGCGTTTTACTGATCGCAATATTCATCAGCAATGCCGCCGTTTCCAAAGGTTTCCCTGTTTGACTTTCTTCTTTTAATACAAAACCTTGTTCTGAGATTTGTTCACGCAATCCATGACTTGTCCAACGTTGAAAATCTAAAGGTGCGTCGTGAATGGGATATAAAAACGGCACTTGTAAGACTAAAATCCCTTGCGGTTTTAACACCCGCTTAATTTCTTGCAGGCAATCATAAGGGCGCGGCAAATGTTCCAAAACATCTAATAACAATACACAATCCACACTTTCCGTCGCCAAGGGCAAGGCTTGTGCGTCGCCGTATAACATCGGGCGGGTCTCGTACCAATTCACCGCAGTGCTGTAATAATCCAAACCAATATAATCCGCATCCTGTGGCAAATACGGGCGTAAGGGCTGATCTGCACAGCCAATATCTAAAATTTTTCCCTGCAAAACTTTGGCAATGGCTAATTGATGTTGATACTGTTGACGGTATACAAACCATTGCGGGTGAAACGGCGTGGCGCGTACACGGGTTAAAATCTTTTTGAGCGATTTATATAAATCAGACATTGCGAAGCTTGCCAATGAAAAATGAGGAATATCTGATTATAGCGTGCCAGAACCTGTACCGTCCAAAGAATGGTGGATTCCCAAGTGGTGAAAAACACCTGTCTCGCCAGTCTTCAAAGCAAGGGCTTTTGTTTTTACAAAGCCACCCATGGTATTAAAAGACACTTAGCGATGGATAGTTTAGGCTTTCCCTTGTTCACGCACTGTACAAAAACCAATATTAGTGATGACGTAGGTTTGATTGAGATGTTCAAGCAGAATCTCGATTATTTCAGGGACAAACCGCTAAAGAATTAGAGAAGTTTTACCCTGAAATCAGGGATAAACTCCAATTTGAGCTATCAGCTAAACCCTCAAAACAAGAAAAGTTAGCCGACGGGAAATCAGGTTTTGTACCCGTCAAGGCAGGGTAGGTGTCTGTTGATGACGAATACCTTTGGCTTTAGGAGAGTCACTCAGTGTATTTAGATATGGGATTAAACTATTCATCTCTTATCAGAATAATCAATTAGTTAAGGATTATCTATGTTTAACTGTATATTATACCTAATCTTTAGCTTCTTTGAACTAGCCCTCCCCCTGCCCCCATTTTTCAAAGGAGGTGAAAAGCGAGATACTTGAGAATACAACAAGATAAAACTTAACCTAATAGCAGTGCTTCAGGGAGTTAGGGGTGCAGTTAATCTTCAAAACAATATCCCAACGCATGACATTGACAAACTTACGCAATATCGTGTTTCATGCACGCAAGATTAAACTTATCTGGGAATAAACTCATGGCTCAAACTTTACCGCATCATCCTTGCCCCTGTGGTTCTCTGCATGAATTTGCCAATTGCTGCGAGCCTTATTTAAACGGCACAGAACCTGCCCCCACGCCAGAAGCCTTGATGCGTTCACGCTATAGCGCGTATGTGCAAGGTAATAGCTTATATTTATTAAAAACGTGGCATCCTGACACCCGCCCTAAACATTTAGAATTAGACCCGCAGGTACGCTGGTTAGGTTTAAAAATTGTGAAAGTACATCGGGGCGTACATGAAAATACAGGGCATGTACATTTTGTGGCGCGTTATAAAATCAGAAATGGACAGGCGTATCGTTTAGAAGAAAATAGTCGTTTTGAAAAGATTATGACGCAGTGGTTTTATATTGATGGGGATTTTTCAGAGTAAACAGGGAGTTCGAGGACTGGCACTTTTTTGAAGACTGCCAGTCCTAAAGTGAAATCAACTTTTACAACAGCGACATAATTCCTGTAAACGTTGATGGGCTTCTTCAACATTATCATAAATATGCGGGGCTAAATCGCGTTGCTCCAAAGCCTCGCCGAGCTTCACCCGTAAAAACGCGCTGGTGGTGTAACAAGTCACACCAAAATAAAAACGTTCCACCAAGTCTTTAATCATGTTGGCATAAGCATCCATCAACTGCGGCAAAATAAAGAAATTATCATAATTGACAATAGTAAACACTTTCTTGCCCAAAGGCTCAATATAATCAATCACATGCTGGCGAACTGCTTCAATCATGCTATGTGAGCGAATCTCAAAATTTTCAAAATTCACAAAGAAAATATTTTCACTGGCATTGAAACTCAAACGCGCACTCAGTGGTAACTCCAACATTAAGGGACGCAGACCCATTAATTCCTCAACAAAAATATGCTTATCCATGCACGGTAAAGGATTACGAATCACAGGCACAAATTCCATGTGTGCCAAAATATCGCGTTCTAAATCAATGTGCTTTGCAATTTCAATTAATTCCAGCCCCTGCGCCCCCAACTGAAACACGCAACGCTCGGTAATATAAAGCACAGGCTGATTTTTCTTAACCGCATATTCACCACTGAAAGTACGATGTTCCACCGCCTTCACGAATTTGCACACCGTGCCCTCGCTGAGAATGTGCAGCCTGCCCTCATTGACCATCAATTCTGCATTGGCGGTGAACGTACCGACAAACACCACTTTACGGGCATTTTGACTGATATTAATGAAGCCGCCCGCGCCTGCTAATTTTGGGAAAAACTTACTGACGTTGACATTGCCCTCGCTGTCTACCTGTGCCATGCCTAAAAATGCAGTGTCCAAACCGCCGCCATCGTAAAAATCAAATTGTGCAGGTTGGTCAATCACGGCTTGGGTATTGCTTGCTGCACCAAAATTTAAGCCGCCCGCAGGAACGCCGCCAATCACACCAGGTTCAGTTGTTAAAGTAATTAAATTAATCACTTGCTCTTCATTGGCAACGCTGGCAATGCCTTCGGGCATCCCAATGCCTAAATTCACAATGCTATTCGCTTTCAGTTCCAAGGCGGCACGTCGTGCGATAATTTTGCGTTCATCCAAAGCAATCGGGGGAATGGCGTGCATCGGAATCCGAATTTCACTGCTAAAAGCGGGATTGTATTCCGTGCCAAAGGTTTGCCAATGATGTTCGGGACGTGCCAGTACCACACAATCTACTAAAACCCCTGGGATTTTGATTTGTTTCGCGGGTAAAGTGCCATTTTCTGCAATGCGTTCCACCTGCACAATCACGATGCCGCCTGAATTGTGTGCCGCCATCGCCAAGGGCAAAACTTCCAAAAATAAAGCTTCTTTTTCCATCGTGATATTGCCGTCAATATCTGCCGTGGTGCCGCGCAAAATCGCAATATCAATGGGGAAGGTTTTATAAAATAAGTATTCTTCGCCCTGAATTTCCATCAGTTCGACTAAATTTTCTTGGGTAGAATCGTTGATTTTACCGCCGCCAAGGCGCGGGTCTACAAAAGTTCCCAAACCGACGCTGGTTAATAATCCAGGACGTTTGGCGGCGATTTCTCGGAACAAGTGCGCAATCACGCCTTGCGGCAGGTTGTAGGCTTCAATTTCGTTGTTAATTGCCAATTGCTGCAATTTGGGCACTAAACCCCAATGCCCCCCAATTACCCGTTTAATCAGTCCCTTATGTCCCAAATGATTTAAGCCGCGCTGTTTCCCGTCGCCCTGTCCTGCGGCATAAACCAAGGTTAAATTGCGCGGTTTGCCTGTTTCTAAAAAATATTCTTCTAAGGCAATCGCGACTCCTTCGGCGAAACCGATGCCGACAAAACCATCAGTTGCAACGGTATCTCCGTCATGGATAAGACGTACGGCGGCTTCTGCACTGACAATCTTACCTTTGCGAAATAACGGCGATTGCGACAAAACAGGATGTTTGTTCGGCATAATTTTTCCTCCTTTTAAGATTTTATCTTTATCCTTAATAGGTTTAGCAGTTTTAAGCCTTAATTACAAAGTACATTAGTGAGTTATAATATTCTTTTAAATGAAAGTAATCAGATGAGTTTGCTGTAAAAACAGGTTATCATATTGATTTAGATTAAATTATATCTAGTAGGCTTTTATGGTGAAGTCAGTAGTGATCCAATACGATTAAATCTTGAAAAAGTACCCGTCTGTGAGTGGAACAAGCTATAAAAAATTTTGTTATCAAATAGATAAGAAACTTCTCGCCTCGGACATACGTTAGCAATAGCAAGCCTGTCTCAGTTCAACTAAAATGAGAGCAACAAGGTTAGATTATTTAGGCATAATGCAGCATCAAGGCATCCCTGTTTACACTGATCACAAGTTTTGAGCTTATGCTCCGAGCCATTCGACCCTGCGCATAAAACCTGTTTTTTTAGAGCCTAGAGATAGTTTGCTGAATGCAGAACATACCCCCACCACCCCGCGCTTATTTTGGTTATGAGCAAATAAAACGTTATTGGGATCATCACTATAACAGTTATGTCGCGAAGATTTTGCCGGGGGAGTTTTATGTCACTGCCCATGACGAAATTATCATGACCTTGGTGGGTTCATGTGTGAGCGCGTGTATTCGAGATGCGGTGAAAGGGATTGGGGGCATGAATCATTTTATGTTGCCCACGGGGACGCTTGATCAAAAATGGGGACATACCAATGTCAGTGCTGCCAGTCGTTACGGCTGCTTTGCCATGGAAAATATGATTAATGAAATTTTAAAACATGGCGGACGACGCGAACATTTAGAAGTTAAATTGTTTGGTGGGGGTAATGTCATGGCAAATATCACCAGCATTGGTAAACAAAATATTGAATTTGTTAGAGACTATGTCCAAATAGAGCATTTGAATTTGATTGCGGAAGATTTGGGCGATATTTATCCGCGTAAAATTTTATATTTCCCCAAAACAGGACGGGTGCGAGTTAAAAAGCTACATGCGCCAGAACAAACAATTATCGCGCGTGAACAGGCTTATCAACAACACTTAGAGCAGCAACCTGTCTCAGGGGGAGATATTGAATTATTTGATTAGAGATTACGGGACAACACATGAAAAAAATTAAAGTCCTGATCATTGATGATTCTGCCTTAATTCGCCAAATTCTGACGCGCATTCTCAGTGCTGCTCCTGATATTGAAGTGGTGGGGACGGCGGCTGATCCGTATATTGCCCGCGAAAAAATTAAACGGCTTGCCCCTGATGTGCTGACTTTAGATGTAGAAATGCCCAGGATGGATGGTTTGGCATTTTTGCGTAATTTAATGCGTTTGCATCCCTTGCCTGTGGTGATGATTTCAGCCCTGACAACGCGCGGCACCGATGTCACTTTGCAGGCTTTAGAATATGGGGCGGTGGATTTTATTACTAAGCCACGCTTGGATATTACAGAAACCTTAGATAGTTACGCCGAAGAAATTATCAGTAAAATTCATATTGCTGCCAACGCTAAAATTAATCCTTTGCAGAGTGCTCGCGAGAATAGTTTAGCAATCACCCCAAAATATTCGGCAGATGTGATTTTGCAACAAAGTAAAGTCGCCAGTAAGCCGTTTTTAACCACCGATAAAATCATTGCGATTGGCGCATCAACGGGCGGTACAGAAGCTATTCGGCAAGTGCTCACGCAGTTACCTGTGCACATGCACGGCATTGTGATAAGCCAACATATTCCGCCGCTGTTTAGCCGTTCGTTTGCAGAACGGATGCAGAAATTATGCAAAATGGATGTGTGCGAAGTTGAAGATGGCACGGTGATTTTACCGGGGCATGTGTATATTTCTCCCGGCAGTCATCACTTGTTGGTGATGCGTGATGGGGCGCGTTATGTCTGTCATTTGGATGAGGGCGCACCTGTGAATCGGCATCGCCCTTCTGTAGATGTGATGTTTCGCTCAGTGGCACAAAATGTGGGCGCAAATGCGATAGGCGTGATTCTGACAGGTATGGGGGATGATGGGGCGCGGGGAATGCGGGAAATGCACGATGCGGGCGCAATCACCATTGCTCAAGACGAGCATACTAGTGTGGTGTGGGGAATGCCAAGTGAGGCGATTAAACGCGGAGGCGTGGATCATGTGTTACCGTTGTATGACATCGCACCACGTTTAATTCGTTTGGCAGAAATGAGCAGTGAGCACTGTAATACAACCAGTTAAAGCGATAAAGCAGTATTGTACTGTTATCTATCGTAGTGGCAAGCCTCTCTTTTTTTGACAGCAAAATAGTAAATTGGAGAGCCATAATAGTAATTATCCCATAACAGAATGCTTTTGCTGCTAAATCTTATGAGAATTGCTTAAAAAGCAAATATGTATGATAAGTCTAGTGAAATATTAGAATAATCTGAGTTGATATGGATATATTGACCTTATTGTAAACCTGCTGCTGGAGCGTAGAACGAGAGAAGCCAATGAATCAGGACTTAGAAATTCTTATCTCTAAAACACCCCAGCAATTGAATTTCACTGCAAGATACCCTATCGTGTGCTCTCATCGCATCAAAAATTACCACTGCACGGGGACGCTTTCAATGACAAATCCTATTCGCCAAATGCAATTACAATTTGACCCATTGCACGACCGTCTACTGTTCCGTCTTAACACCCTCGACAAATCAGAATATCGCTTATGGTTTACCCGCCGCTACTGCAAAATTTTGTGGCAAGCCCTTGTGCAAATCATCGAAACCCAATACATCCCGCCCCACAGTGACCCACAAACCAAAAGCAGCTTGTTTTCTTTTCAACATGAACATGCGGTCAGTCAAACCGACTTCGGCACAAGTTACCAAGAAGACAGCGTAAAACATCCCTTAGGCATCGAACCTATATTAGTTTCCCGCGTCACCCTCAAAAACAGCACTGACGGCAACTCCATTTTATGCCTCCACCCCGAAACAGGCGCAGGCATTGAAATCAAACTCGATCCTAAAATGCTACACTCCCTCCTCAAACTCCTCTCCGAGGCCGTCAAAAGCAGCGACTGGGAACTCAACTTTACCCTCAGCGAAGAACAAATACCAAACTCCAGCACACTCAACTAAATTGCAAATACTTTCAAGATTGTCATAATACTTGGAATAAAGCTTGCTATCATTGATAGCATATTCTGTTA
This sequence comes from Thiotrichaceae bacterium, assembly GCA_028688145.1. Lineage (GTDB taxonomy): Bacteria > Pseudomonadota > Gammaproteobacteria > Beggiatoales > Beggiatoaceae > JAQTYU01. The sequence continues at coordinate 78,891 of JAQTYU010000013.1, forward strand.
AGATCAGGATTAATTGTCGGATGACTAGATTCAACAGTAACCTTTGTCCACAATTTGAGTTAGAATATTGCAAATAACTATGGGTATTAGCTGCTGTAGATTTCAAAAGTATGTTAAGCTTGGAAAATGAAAAATCTGGCATTAAATGAAGATGTTTACTTGCTAAACTAAGCTATATACCCAATGGAAAAAGTCTTCTAAACAAAGAAGTTCAGTAAGATAAATTGTTCTTTTAGACTAAATTATAGTTATATTAACTATTAATCAGAAAATGATAGCTTTCTCATTTTCTGTAAATTACTCAAACGACACTAACAATAGTAGTATCTCAAATAACATACCAAACTGACACTATGGATATTTCTCACGTTACTAATAGGTTAATTATCAGAACTATCTTATTGGTTAGTTTGTGTATATCACCATCGCTTCATGCTGATAAAGTTGCAGGAGCGACTACTGCAAAAGAATATCAAGTGAAAGCCGTTTTTTTATATAATTTTGCCAATTTTATTACTTGGCCAGAATCAGTTTTCAGCAATGCGAATATTCCCTTTCGTATCTGTATCTTAGGACAAGACCCCTTCGGTGTCTTTATTGACGCTACCACTGAAAATCAGAAAGTCAAAAATCGCCCTTTACAAGTCTTGCGACTTAAAGAACTCAATGCGACACGTCAATGTCAGATTTTGTTTATCAGTGATTCCGAAATCCCCCGTTTATCTGAAGTGTTGAGCTTCGCCAAAAACTACACCATACTCACGGTGGGAGAAAGCGAAGAGTTTATCAACGAAGGGGGGATGATCAAATTTTTCAACCGTAACAATAAAGTCCGTTTAGGGATTAATCCAGATGCTTTAGAACAAGCTACTCTAAAAGCAGATGCAAATTTACTAAACCTATCGGAGATTATGCGGACATCGCCTCGAGAATAGCACAAGTATGAAAGCTTTTGCCCACATGTCCATCAAGCGCAAGCTCATTGTAATCACAATGTTAATTAACATTATTACCTTGCTCGCCGCTTCCGTATTTTTTGCTGTAAATGAAGTCACCTCCTTGCGTAAAGCCATGATTCGTGACTATTCCGTACTCGCAAAACTGATTGCTGCAAACTCCGTTGTGTATTTGACCTTTTTCGACTCTGAAAATGCAGAAAAAAATATCGCCGCACTCAGTGTAGAGCCGCACATTACGGTTGCCGCCGTGTATGACGCAGAAGGCAAACTCTTCGTTCAATATAAACGCAAAAACGTTACTGAACCGCCGCCCCACTCTTCCCAAGAAACTGAAACCCATTTCACCACCGACAGCTTAGAAATTTACGAGCCGATTACTTTCAATGGGCGAAAAATCGGGGCAGTTTATGTGCAATCTGATCTCAGTCGCACCCAAGAACTCTTAAAAGAATATGTAGGGATTGTCGCGATTATTTTATTTATCTCGACCTTGCTCGCGCTATTACTCGCGACCAAGCTACAGGTGATCATCTCACACCCTATCTTGCACCTGCTTGACACCGCCAAATTAGTCACACGACTCAATGATTACAGCGTGCGCGCTAAACGTTATGGGAATGACGAATTAGGACTTTTAGTGGATGGTTTTAACAACATGCTCGCGCAAATTCAAAGCCGCGACAAAATGTTAGGTCGCCACCGGGAACATTTAGAAGAACAGGTTAAAGTCCGTACCTCAGAACTTTCTAAAATTAATCTTGAGTTAAAAGACACCGTCACCGATTTAAAAGAAGCCAAAGAAGCCGCCGAAGTTGCGAGCCGCACTAAGAGCGAATTCCTTGCCAATATGAGCCATGAAATCCGCACCCCCATGAATGCCGTAATTGGGATGACGGGCTTATTATTGCAAACCTCTTTAGATAATGAACAACGCGATTTTGTTGAAACTGTGCGCACCAGCGGCGACACCTTGCTCGCACTTATCAATGATATTTTAGATTTCTCCAAAATTGATGCGGGCAAATTAGAACTCGAAGCACATCCTTTCAATGTGCGCGAATGTGTCGAATCCGCTTTGGACCTCGTCGCGCCGCGTGCGGTTGAGAAAAAAATAGAATTATTGTCATTGATTGAAAATGATGTGCCTAAATTTGTGGTCGGTGATGTCACCCGTTTGCGGCAAATTTTGGTGAATCTGCTCGGCAATGCGGTGAAGTTTACCGACAATGGCGAAGTCATGGTCACGGTTTCTATCCATCATCGCCTTGATAATAATAAAATTGAATTATGTTTAGCGGTGAAAGACACAGGGATAGGGATTCCTAAAGATCGTATGGATCGTCTGTTCCGTTCTTTCAGTCAAGTGGATGCTTCGATGACACGGCGTTATGGGGGCACAGGTTTGGGTTTAGCCATCAGTCGGCATTTGTGTGAGCTGATGGATGGTAGAATGTGGGTAGAAAGTGAGCAAGAACAAGGCTCGACCTTCTATTTTACTGCCGTGACCGAAATCATTGAAATCCCTGAAGCCGAAACCGTCGAAGTGGCGCAACACGCCATTCGTGGTAAGCGGGTATTGATTGTTGATGACAATGAAACCAATCTCCGTATTTTGCACTTACAATTGAATTCATGGGGTATTGATACCGTTGAAGCCGCTTCGGGCGAAGAGGCATTAATCAAACTAAAACAACCCGAAAATAATTTCCAACTGGCCATTCTTGACATGCAAATGCCTGTGATGGACGGCATGAGCTTGGCGCGTGAAATTCGCAAATCTCACCCCAAAGAAAGTTTGCCGTTAATCATGTTAACTTCTTTAGGGCGGCAGCAAAATGAAGTTAATTCAGGCTTATTCTCAGTCTATTTGACCAAACCCGTCAAAGCCTCACAACTGTTTGACAGTATTGCTGATGTATTTGTACAACATCCCGAAAAATCTAAAAAAGTAAGTACACCTCATCCTGAGTTGATCTTGGCTGAAAATTATCCCTTACGGATATTATTGGTTGAGGATAATGTGACCAATCAAAAAGTCGCATTACTGTTATTGAAACGCATGGGATATAACGCAGACATCGCTTCTAATGGTTTAGAAGCGATTGAGTGTTTAGAACGCCAGACTTATGATGCAGTGCTGATGGATGTACAAATGCCCATCATGGATGGTTTTGAAGCCACCCGCCAAATTCGTCTGCGTTGGATAGACCCAAACAATCGCCCCTACGTGATTGCAATGACTGCCCATGCCTTACGCGGTTATCGGGAACAATGTATTGAAGCAGGCATGGATGATTATGTTACTAAACCGATTCATCCTGAAGAACTAGCCGCCGCCTTGACCCGTTGTCCACGTAATGACGTCACTGTAGCACCTCAATCAGCTACCAGCATTTCAAATTTGGCAGAACCTGTTGCCCCCCCTGAAAATGTCAAAATAGCGCAGCTCGAAACCACGAATACTCCAACGACTTCAAGCTTGGCAGAGACCAAGCAAAAGCTGCTTGATGCGATTCAAGCTTTGGTTGGCGATGACACCGAGATTATGCAAGAGTTGCTGCAAACTTATTTAGACAGCAGCCAAGTTTTGGTGGAAACCTTGCAACTTGCGCTGGTCGAACAAAATCCTGAAAAACTGGAACATGCGGCACACAGTTTGAAATCGAGTAGTGCCAGTTTGGGCGCGGAAGTTTTGTCGCAGATGGCAAAACAATTAGAACAACAGGGTCGCGCCAAAGATATGCAGCAAGCGGATAGCCGTGTGTTCTCGTTGTGTACAGAATATGCGGTGTTACGTCAGGCGATTGATGAAATTTTACGTCCCGCCGCCCCCATAAGTTTAAGTGCTACCTTCATTAAAACCAGTGTGTTGCCCATTGCTGCACCTCCTATTGAGCAATTGGCTCGCCAAATTAAGCAAACGTTATTCAGCTTGGTTGGGGAAGATGAAACCGAGTTATTGCAAGACCTACTGCAAACTTATTGTGATGAAGGCGACGAGTTATTACGGGTGTTGGAACAAGGCTATAAACCGCAAGATTTAGAAATATTCACCCGTGCCGCACACAGCCTCAAATCCAGCAGTGGTAATTTGGGTGCAATGCACTTGGCAGACTTGTGTAATGTTTTAGAAAATCAAATTCGGGAAGGCGAACTTGACGATGCCGTACAATTAGTAACTCACATCAAAGCCGAATACCAACAGGTTTTGGCAGCACTGGCACAGTTGCAACTTTCCTTAAAAAATACGCAAACCCTTCAACAGATTACCCAATTAAGCACCCACATTACTAACACCTTGCGTGAATTGGTGGGCGATGAAGATGAACTATTTCAAGACCTTGTACTCACTTATCAACGCGAATCAGAGAGTTTGATTACTCAATTGCAACAAGCCGTTGCACAACAAGACAGTGAAGCTTTAGCAAATGCTACTCATACTTTGAAGTCTAGCAGTGCAAACTTAGGGATTGAAAATTTAGCCACTTTGTCGCTGACGGTAGAACAACAGGCTAAGCAACAAGAAATTCATAATGAAAGCGTGCAACAACTTTTGGATTGTTATCAAGCCACAGTGGCTCCCAGTTTAAGAGGCTTATTAGGACAAACCGAGAGTGTTGAAGTTGTAGCAGCTCCAGCCTTACCTGTCGTCGTCTCGCTCACTCCGCTTGCCACCGAAATTCGAGGGGTATTATCTGAGTTATTGGGTGATGAAGCCCCTGATATTATGCGTGATTTGCTGGTTTCTTATCAGGAAGATACTCAAAGCTTAGTTGATGATATTCGTCAGGCGGTCTCACAGCAAAATCCACATTCACTGGCACAAGCGGCTCATACTTTGAAGTCGAGCAGTGCAAATTTGGGCTTACATGTGTTTTCAGCCTGTTGTGAACGCTTAGAGCAACAAGGTAGAAATACCGATTTGAGTGAAACCGTCTCTGCCTTAACTGCATTTGAAGAAGCCTATCAAGATGCACGCATTGCCTTGCAGCAATTATTGTCCGAAGGTGAAACCCATTACGAAGTGGTCGAAAATAGCAATCTGATGGATGTAAGTCAAAGTCCTTTGGTATCTTCCGCTATAGACCCTGCCCAAGTAAAACTGTTAGTGGTCGATGATCAACCCTACGACACTTTGCTGGTCAGCACCTATTTACGTGAAGAAGGCTATCAAGTTCTAACCGCAAATACGGGCGAAGACGCGCTAAAATTGGTACTCTCAGAATCGCCTGATATTGTGCTTTCTGACGTGATGATGCCGGGTATGAATGGTTTTGAAGTCTGTCGCCGCATCAAATCCTATGAACAAACCGTGTTAACTCCTGTGGTATTAATCACGGCTTTAGATGGACAAGGAGATCGGATTGAAGGCATTCAAGCGGGCGCAGATGAATTCTTATCCAAACCCATTAACCGCGAAGAGCTGATTGCACGGGTGCGTTCACTGCTGCGTTATCAACAAGCGCGTTCTCAGTTAGAAGAAGCTCAACGCGAATCCTTGAAATCGATGTTTAAACGCTATATTTCTCCCAAATTGCTGGACAAGATTTTAGTCCATCAAGGCAAAGGCGAACTCAGCATTTTTGAACAGCAAAATCGGCAAGACGCAGTTATTTTATTTGCCGATTTACGCGGCTTTACTGCAATGTCTGACCAACTCAAAGCAAAAGAAGTGGTCACTTTACTCAACGAATTTTTCACCATGTTGACTGATGTCGCTTACCGCTATGACGGTACGATTTTCAACATGGCTGGCGATTGTTTATTAATCGGGTTCAGCGTGCCATTTTACCAAGCCGATGCCGCACACCGCTCGGTCAATGCTTCAATTGACATGCAGGAAGAGTTCATTGCCTTAGATCATACTTGGCGTAAACGCTATGGGGTCGATGTGGGCTTGGGGATTGGAATCAATAAAGGTGAAGTTATTGTTGGCAATGTCGGCTCGCCTAACTATTTGAACTATACTGTGATCGGTGACACCGTTAATGTGGCATCGCGTTTGGTGGGTGTGGCGGGACGGGGTGAGGTTATTTTATCCGAATCGATGCTGGCTGCTATTCATACTCTTGAAATAGTTGAGCAAATTGAGGCTCTTGAACCTGTAAATTTAAAAGGTAAGGCACAAGCACAACAATTATATAAAATCACCTGTAAGACTTATCTGGAGAGCGCGCTCTCATGAACCGTTTCTTTGATGCAAAATACTTAATTCCAATAGGTTTTAGTGTATTACTGGTTCTCATCGCGATTCAAACCGTGGTAGAAACCTTGCATCTGACCAAGATTTATATTCACACCAAAAAAATTGTTTATGAAAATAATGCGAAAACTGAATATGCAACCGCGATGTATAACGCCTCTCGTGACCGTGCGATAAAGTTGCATCAAATGGCAGTGCTCAGTGATCCGTTTGCGCGAGATCAAGCCTATATTGAGTTTCAAAGTTTGGCAGGGGATTTTATCAAGGCACGCAATGAATTATCGGCGATGCAGTTGAGTGAGCAGGAAAAAAACAGTCTGGATCGGATTTTAACTTTTAGTAGTCGTGCGGCAATTGCGCAAGAACATGCCTCAGAATTGTTATTAGATAATAAAACCTCCGAAATCCACACCTTAATGGAAAATGATATTTTTCCCGCCCAACAAGTGGTACGCGATGCTCTAAATTACTTAATTCAATTGCAACGTGAAGCCAATCGGCGCGCTGAGCACGAAGCACTCGATGAAGAACAACAAGCAAAACAACTGATTTTAAGTTTAGGCGGTGTGTTGTTATGTTTTGGACTGTGGATGTTGTGGCAAATTTCACGGGTTTTACGGCAACATAAACAAGCCTTTACTCAAGCCCAAGCCCAAGCAGTGGCTGCCACTCGTGTCAAAGAAGAATTTCTCGCAAACCTCAGCCATGAAATACGTACCCCGTTAAACAGCATTTTAGGCATGACCCAAGTCCTTTCTGAAACACCACTTCCCCCTGAATATATTGAAATTGTTCATGCAACCCACAGTACGGGTTTGCAGTTTTTGCGTTTGATGGATGATATTTTAGATTTGGCACAATTGGAGTCAGGGGAATTCTGTTTAGTACCACAGTCTTTTGTGTTGCGTGACGCGCTTGATGGGGTATTACAACAGGTTTCGCGTAAAGCTCTCGATAAGAATTTAAATTTCAATCTGTTTTTCGATGAAAGAAATCCTGAAAAAGTTCAAGGTGATACGCGCCGTCTGCAACAAGTTTTTGAACATTTATTGGATAATGCAATTAAATTCACCGAGAAAGGTGAAATTACGGTATCTATTTCCAGCCAATTAAATAATCCGCAACAAGTCACGCTAGATTGTATGGTGAAAGACACGGGCTGCGGCATTCCTTCTGCACAAATCGGCAGTTTGTTTCAAGCCTTTTCTAAAACACATACTCTGCAAGGGGGTACAGGTGTGGGTTTGGCTTTATGTCAACACTTGTGCCAAGCGATGGGCGGCACGCTGTGGGTGGAAAGTGTGGAGGGCGAAGGTTCAACTTTTTACTTTACGATGAAGCTTCAGATTGCCCATGTTACAAATCCCTACCAAGCTGCAATTGAACATCCTGTGGTGTTGAATAATCCCGACTTGAATAATGTGCAAGTGCTGGTGGTGGAAGATAATACCATGAGCCAAAAAGTTGCCACCTTAATCTTAAAGCGCATGGGGTATCATGCCGAGGTGGTTAATAATGGGCTGGAAGCGATTCAAGCCTTAGAAAGTAAACGCTATGATGTATTATTAATGGATGTCAGAATGCCCGAGTTGGATGGTTTAGAAACCACACGGCGCATTTTAGAACGTTGGAAAGCCCCAAACACACCCTACATTATTGCGATGACAGCCAATGTGCAGCCCGAGGCACGTAGCCAATGTTTAGCCATGGGCATGAATGATTATTTGACCAAACCCGTGCATGTTGATGAACTAGAAGCTGCCTTTATGCGTTGGCGGGCGCGGGTGGGTGATCGCTCGTAAGAAATAGCTCCTCACTCTCTCGATGAAAGCGAGGAAGCCAGCACTTCAATAAAAAAACCGAGTCGGATGGGCACTCGGCTTTTTCATGAAATCTTTAGATTTATTTAACCGAAGACAGCATATATTCCACAGTCGCTTTGATTTCATCATCGCTTAAGTTGGGATTGCCACCCTTGGGAGGCATGGCATTTAAGCCTTTGATTGCATTTTTCACTAAAGTTTCTTCGCCTTTGGCAATTCGAGGTTCCCAACTTGCCTTGTCCCCAAACTTAGGTGCGTTCATCACGCCCGCTGTATGACATGCTGTACAAACCCCATCAAAAACTTCTTTGCCTGATTTAGGGGCAGCAGCAACCGCAGCGACAGGCGCACTTCCAATATTCACTTGTCCCACGGGCTTAGTCCGTTCATCCGCAGCTTGTGCTTCAAAACTGGTGCTTGCTGCAAATGTGTTGGATGCGATACTGCACACTAATAACGCGGCACTGGCGATGACTTTGCTGGTTAAAAAACGACTTTGATAATTCACTCTATGTTCCCCTTGTGTTTGTTTCAATCCACACTCGACCTCATCCGCCAAGTGACTTTCTAACAGTGAATTATAACATCCAATGCACAACATCATAAAGTGCGTTGCTTTTGTCTGAATCTAAAACCGATAACGACACTGAATATTTAATATCAAAAAATTATCTACTCATAACTAAATAATATATTATGATATGCTTATATTATGATTTGTTAGCGTGTGGAGTATAGAAATGAATATTCATGTCAGTTTTGGGGAAGGGATGCAGGTCAATGCCAAATTTGATAATTTTACCGTGCATACGGATCAGCCAGCGGGCAATGGCGGTCAAAATACAGCACCCGATCCGTATTCGTATTTCTTAACCAGCTTAGTGACTTGTGCAGGATTTTTTGTGCTGCGTTTTTGCCAATCCCGCGATATTCCTATGGATGGCATTAGTTTGAGCCTAGAAAATGACTGGGATGCCGAACAAAAACTGGTGAAAAATATTGCGATTAATATCAGTTTACCCGCCAGTTTTCCTGCGAAATACACCACAGCATTAATCCGCTCAACCAATGAATGCAGTGTGAAACGGGCTTTACTCAATCCGCCCAATATTGAAGTGAATGCGATACAGGCTGTGGCAGCTTAAAATATTAACTGCGCCCTCTTGCTTAAAAGAACTAAACACTAAAGATCATTTGTCTTTAAGAGTCCCGTTTTAGGAACGCAGTTAAGGTTTAGCGAAATGAAAAAAGCCCTTATGTTTTCAATCCATAAGGGCTTTTTTTAAACTAGGCTTGCTTAGTTTTTCTTAAATGCCATCAATTTATTTTCTTTCATCATCGGCACTAATAACAGTTGCTTGTCGGCAAGATAGCTAGCATCTGCTGAACCTTGTCCCAGTTTTAAAGCTTCGTGGGCTTTTCCTGTGGGGTCAAAATAAAACAATTTACCTGCCATCCAATCGGTTGCAAAATAGCCTTGCGCCCCATCACTCATCACCCCATCTAAATTGCCCACGGGTTTATCCGAAATGATGCTGATTTTCTTGTCGGTCAAACTCACCGCTTTCAAATAGCCAGGGCGGGTGGTGGTGAAACCTTCTGTGCGAATTCCCCAAGTGCCAACAATAATGCGTTTATCTTCTGCAAATAAACCATTGGGACTTTCTAAGGCGGCATCATGTAACCACAGTTCAAATTTGCCCTTGCACAAACACCATAAACTATCGGTAAACATGTCAGAAACGTAGACATTACCTTGCTTGTCGGCGGTGACATCATTCAAAAACTGGCTGCCTGCGGCAGGATAACGTTGGGCGACTTTACCCTCGCTAATACTGATGGCTACTAAGGTATCAATATCGGCAACGTATAACATATCACCCACAACTGCCATCCCTTTGGGGGCATTTAAATCTTTCACCCAAATTTTGTTGATGGCTTTGCCTTCCAAAGACACGATAGAAATATAGCCCTTGCCATCTTTTTCAGGGGGATTACCTTGAACATTGGATACATAAAGACGTTTATTCTTGGCATCATAAACCACAGACTCGGGCGTATCTAATCCCTCACTCAGTGTCCATGCGGGTGTAAATTGAGGTAAGACGACTTTGGCGGGTTCGGCTGCAAGACTTGCCATATTCATCGTCAGTAACAAACTTGCCGCAAGATTTTTCATATTCATCATTCATCCTCTGGAGTGTCGGTCTAAGTTGATTCAAGCAGAGTTTACCATACTTTTCCCGCATTTTTCCTGAGTCTAAGCTTTGATAGAATGGGCAACTCTCAGCGATAATGCCGATGACCGCCTCCCCATCCTCGTCCATAATAACCACGATAAGGCGCGAAAATTGGGAAAATCGGGGTAAAAATGCTAATACTCGGGCTAACATAACCCGTATAACCGCCGTAGTAGCCCCCGCCATAATAAGCAGGTGCTGGGGTGTAATAAGCACAGCCTTGTACTATAAGACTGAGTAAGAGAATTCGTAAAACTTTATAAAAGTGACACATGTCATTTTCCTGACTTAAAAACTTATTTCTTATCATAATGTTAGCATATTTGTAGGCGACTAACAGTTTTTTAATAAAATTTTTATAAACCGTTCATTTCACAGTAAAGTAGCCATATTATTGCTACTAAGCTGATACTTATTGAAGTAAAGTATCTAATTAATTTATTACATTTTATATAAACTACTGTTCGAGTTTATCATGATGAAAAAAATAGTTTTTTTAATTTTCAGTTATTTATTAGCAAGTGCACCTTGTTGGGCAGAATCCAATAACAGTGCGTTATTGCTCGCCAAAACTCGCGATAAATTAATCATTGGGGTCAAATATGACACCAACTTGTTTGGTTTAAAAGACCCCAAAGATGGGCAAGTGAAAGGTTTTGACATCGACCTTGCACGCGCAATCACCCAACAGATTTTAGGCAGCCCTACAAAACTTGAATTTAAACCCGTGACCGCAAACACGCGCATTCCTAGCCTGCAAAATTCGGAAGTGGATTTGGTAATTGCCACCATGACCATTACGGAAGAACGTAAAAAATTAGTGGATTTTTCTGAAGTTTATTTTGAAGTAGGGCAATCTCTTCTTGTGGCGAAAGATTCTAAAATTTCAGGACTTGCCGACTTGAAGGGAAAAAATGTGATTGTGATGAAAAATAGCACCTCGGCAAAAAATATTCGGCAACTTGCCCCCGAGGCACATGTTTTAGAATACGATAATTACACCGAAGCTTTCAAAGCCTTGCAGGCAAAAGTGGGCGAGGTGTTGAGCACCGATAATTCTATTTTATTAGGAATGCAGCGTGAAAATCCTCATTTCAAATTAGTGGGCGGTGTATTTACTTATGAGCCTTATGGCATTGCGGTACAAAAAGGCGATCATTTGATGTTAGCAGCCATTAATCAGGCTTTGAAACATTTGCGTGCATCAGGAAAATATCAAGAACTTTATCAACAATGGTTTGGGGAAATTGTTGAAGAAGAATATGACAAATTTTATCAACAACAATTTGGCGAACTTCTGAAAAAATAATTGTGCGCTTGCCTCAAAATAGTCATTTCACCTCTCCATTCGCCATCTTGCCACAGTCAAACGAAAATATTGCGCTACAACTCTAAATTATTTGCTCAATTATTTAAGATAACAAACTAATTGTAATGATTTTATTAACGAGTTTAGTGCTTTGGTGAACATTCAGACAAGTCATATTTTGAGCACTGCCCTTATTTAAAGCTTTGCAATATCCACGATATTAAATTCCCCAGTTCCATTCTTAAAAGGAGAGTGTCTTGATCGGTCTGTATTGACGAAACAAGACATGAATACCACAAAAAAACTCTCAATTTAGCGATATATCCTTGCATATTAGCCGCCTATATTTTAGGGTATGCAAATGAACTTTTTTCTTGCCCTTGTGTTCAATACCTTCGTCATTGTTGTGTTACACATTGGGTAGATAATAAGCACATGCGTTGAAGTGACGTTATTTTAGATGACACGTCCGCTTCTCTAAATCACGTAGTTCCCAGCCTGCTCCCTTCATGAGCGCAGTGTATTATTTATCTAAAGAGACTGTTATTGATTATGGACACCTTACTCGGTGGATTAGCAATCCCAAAAAATCGCATCATTTTTTTACATGTTGCGTTAAAAGAATTGCAGCTAATCACACAAAAGAACTATGAAGAATTGACCCGTGAGATTTTAAGCAGTCTGTCGCGCCTCTATAGTCCTAAAACTATCATCGTTCCCACCTATACTTTCCGTTCTTTTATTCTCAGTGGCGTTTTTCATCGCAGTTTTTCCTATTCTGAAGTGGGGCGTTTTTCTGAAGAAGTTCGCTTACATCACGCTAAATATCGCACCCCAGATGCGATGTGGAGTGTGGCAGACACGGGCGATTATTTACGGCATTTGAATTTAGATTATTCTCGTAATGACTTTTTGGAAGGCAGCTTGTTTGATGTGCTTAATCAAGAAGATTACATCATCATGAATATTGGTTTGATAGGCTCATTTGCCACCCAAATTCACTGCGTCGAGCGTGCTTGTGAAGTGGATTATCGTTTCATGCAAACTTTTGAAGGCATTTTCTACGACGATGCCACGAATTGGAAACCGATTGCTTATGAAACCTACATGCGCCGTTTCAATACTGAAGTCGAATATTATCCCAGCTACAACAATATCAAGCGCGAAAACTACCTATTGATGCAAGAGGTTTTACAATACAAAGCCTTAAACGAAACCCTGAAAATTTCTTGGATCAGTTCCCAAACCTTGACCGAAACCTTAACCACCGCAGTGGAATTGGATAAATCCTTCCTTGTGACCTAGACGAGTATTGCATGAAAATTCATTGTTACGACCCTCAAATTGCGCGCCAAATTCACGCCCAATTTCTCAAAAAACAATTGGTATATGGCGAACAACAAACTTATGCCTCTTTGATTTCGCCCTCATCCACCCATTTTAGCCCTGCTGAAGTGTCAGGCATCAACGAGGATTTGAGCGAATTTTGGACGCTGTATCGGGTTTGGAATCAAATCTACCAAGCGGCTTTAGTTGGCGACGCGCCTGATTGGGTGCGGGCTTATACCGAATCTGGGGTTGCGCCTGAAGATGTGATCGCGCATCGCATTGTGTCTGCCGCAGGTTTAGAGCCTGAAATGTGCCGCACTGATTACATTGCCATCAGTGAAAACGAGCGCAAAATTGCCGAAATTCAATGGCGACCTGGCGGAATTGGCTTGGCGGCGGGGATTATTGATGCGTATGCCGAAGTGATTCCTTACAGCGAACAGGTTGGAACGTTTGGGAATTTCAGTGATAATTTTTACAAATTAATCACCCAAGCACGTCGTAGCCAAGCGGTCACGAAAACGATTGTTTTGGGCACGACCACTGAATTTATGAATGGTGAGTTGTATCTCGAACAGTATTATAAAACCAAAGGTTTGCGCTATATTCCGATTTTACCAACCCGTGCTAAAAACTTTATCGTGCGTGATAATCGGATGTTCATCGAAGAAGCGGGCGAAACCTATCCCATTGATATTATGAATTCGGAAGAATTTACTCGGCATTTACCCAAGGTGGAATTGCCAAATATTGCACAAGGTTCGGTTGATGGGAAATTCTGGATTGAAGTACCGCTGAATTATATTTATCGGCAAAAATGGGGTTTAGCCTTGCCGTTCATGCCTGAATATCAACATTTATTCAGTGATAAAGTGCGGCAATTAGTGCCCGCCACGGTATTATTGAATGGGCTGAATTTAAGTCCATTAATTCCGTATTTAGACCATCCGCAACGTGAGCAATTGGCAAATGTGAAAACGATGGATGACCTTGCCAGTTTACCGACGGCATTACGTAAGTCTTTGATTGTGAAATGTGGCGGCGGTTCAGAATTGCATTATCGCAGCAAGGGTGTGTACAAGTTGGGCAGCGCGAAGAGCTATGATTTGAAGATTCTGGAATTCATTGAACAACGGATGCAGGAACATCAAGAGCCGTGGATTGTGCAGCATTATGTGAAGGCTAAATATGATGTGCCTGTGGCGGTGCCGTGGGATTTGGACAAGGTGGACATGATTGAAGCGCACGCGCGTTTTATGATTTTTGGGGGACGGATTGACGGACACGCGCCGATGGTTTTGGGCGGCAATGGTAATTATGGACGCTATTGGAAGGTGTGCGGGCGTTCGGTCAACGAGAATCAGAATAACGAACAAGCCACGGGATTTAATGATATGCGGGTGGTGAATTCGTAAATTAACCTGAGTACGGCGGAAAAGGATTTAAGAAATAATAGGTTGAGAAGAAACCAGTGATGTAGCCCACTCACTAAAATCAGGGTTCAAACGTAAGTTCAAAGAAGGTTTTTTAGTTTTCCAAGGGTAAGCGATAAGCCCCGCTAACACGTTGGTCATACAACCCAACAAGTTACGATGCCGCAAATGCTCAATCTGTGAAATACTTTTGAGTTGATCAAACACGGTTTTAATCAATGTGCGTTTTCGTAATATGACCCTGTCAAAATCACTTAAAACTTCTTTCTTCTTGAGTTGACCCGACAGATGTGTAAATACGCACTGAGCGGAATCATCACCATTTGTGCGAGTTCAACAACGCGTTGATAACTCAGCCTTTTAGGAAAGGCTAAAACACGGGGGACATGTTGAGTGTAGAAGCCTTTGAAGTGACGACAGTTTGATGGATGAAACACTATCAGTAAGCTCATCACTTCCGCAGGTGATATCGTAAACTCACGTTTCTTATAACTTTTATTTTCTTCTAGTAGACTCTGTTCCTACAAGGGGATAAACCATTTACAAAAGTCATCGAGATTGCAGAATAGATGAAGTATATAGTTGTACCGTTGAGAGTTTGGAATAGTGCATTTTCTTTATTATTCCAGTTTGTCTTTTAGGTATAACTCATTATCATTAATTCTTTCGTCGTACTCAGGTTAGTATGTTACGGTGTATGACGCTACGCTTATACACCCTATACTGGTTAATTTAGCCCTCCCGAGAACCCCATGAGTGACGCAACTAAAATTATCCAAAGTTTTGAAAACATGTTAGCCAAAGGGCAAGACAACGCCTTATTGCGCTATGGATTGGGAAATGCGTATGCACAGCAACAAGATTTCCCCAACGCCTTAATCCATTTAGCGCAATGCGTAGTATTAAATCCAAAATATTCAGCGGGTTGGAAAGCTTATGGCAATGCCTTGAGTGCCGCCCAACAGTTTAAAAAGGCGGTCGAAATTTACACCCAAGGCATTGCCATTGCAGAGGAAAACAAAGATAAACAGGCAGTTAAAGAAATGCAGGTATTTTTAAAACGCGCCCAAAAGCACTTGGCGCAGGACTGAACGCGCTATCGTTTTTATATCATTAATTAACCTGAGTTCGGGATAAGAAAAAGTAGAAAATTTAGTAGTAGGGTGGAATAGCGTAGCGTATTCCACCAAGAAAGGTGATAACTCTAGGCATGACGCAGTTGAATCGATAAGACCTTCCTTGTACGGTAGAAGCTTGTAAAATCCTCGCCGCTGGAGCGACGAGGTAGTCATTCCAACGCTGGAACGAGATAACTATCACGCTTCATGGTGGAATACGCTACGCTATTCCACCCTACTACTGCGCCCCCAACCCCCTTTAGGGGATTTAGGGGCGCAGTTAAAACAAACTAGAATTTAATTCTTCCAGCGCAGTCAAAATTTCCACATCATCGCTTAACGCCTGTGCAATTGCGCTGCGACACGCGACACGGGCTTGAATACCGCGTCCCATTAATTTAGCGGCGTGCACCAATAAGCGCGTACTTGCGCCTTCTTCCAAACCATTGCCTTTTAAATTGCGGCTCATCTGGGCAAATTTCACCAATTTTTCCGCAATCTCCGCTGCAATGCCTGTTTCCGAAATAATAATTTTCGCTTCTAATTCAGGCGCGGGATAATCAAATTCCAAAGCCACAAACCGCTGGCGCGTGCTCGGTTTCAAGGCTTTTAACACGCTTTGATAACCGGGATTATACGAAATCGCAAGGCAGAATTCGGGCGGACTGCTTAACAATTCCCCAATCTTTTCCATCGGTAACACGCGGCGGTCGTCTGCCAAAGGATGAATCACCACCGTGGTATCTTTGCGCGCTTCCACCACTTCATCTAAATAACAAATCCCGCCGCAGCGCACCGCCCGCGCCAGCGCACCATCGACCCATACTGTTTCCCCATGTTTTAGCAAAAACCGCCCGACTAAATCCGAGGCGGTTAAATCATCATGACAAGAAACCGTAATTAAGGGACGTTGCAGCCGCCACGCCATATATTCCATAAAGCGGGTTTTGCCGCAACCCGTCGGGCCTTTTAATAAAATCGGCAATTGGCTGTGATATGCCGCTTCAAACAGCGCGATTTCATCGCCCACCGCCTCATAATACGGTTCTCGGGTGATGAGATATTCTTTAACACTCATGCCTCAAATCTCCCCACCCGATACGGCTGCGGGTCAAGGATTGGCGTGCGTTGCAGTGCAATATCTGCCAATAAACGCGCTGAAGCAATGCCCAGCACCACGCCATTGCGGAAATGCCCCGCATTGATAAATAAACCTTTAATTTCAGGATGTTCACCAATATAGGGAATGCCGTGTTTTGAACCGGGGCGCAAGCCTGCCCAATGCTTGGTGACTTCATAATCTGCCAAGCGCGGGATTAAATTAAAGCCCGCGTATTTTAATTCTTCTAAAGCAACATCGGTGGTGTGTTTATCAAAACCAACATATTCCACCGTCGAACCCACCAACACATGACCATCGCGGCGCGGAATTACATAATGTTGATTTGCCAGCACAATTCGCGACACCAAACCCGCTTGGGCAGCAAACACAATCATTTGCCCGCGCACGGGTTCAACAGGCAAGCCTAAGTTCAGCGAAGCCAGCACGCCATCGCTCCACGCGCCCGAAGTCACCACCACTTGTCCCGCATTAATGATGCCTTGCGGAGTGACTACGCCCGTGATTTGTTGCCCTTCGGTTTGTAAATTCAATACGGGACAATGTTCACGAATTTCAACGCCCGCATTGAGCGCGGCTTGACGCAAGCTTTTCATTAAACGCGGATTGCGCAATTGTCCGACTTCAGGCAACCACAAGGCTTGGGCATAATCGGCTAATTCAGGTTCGCAGGCTTTCAAAGCTTCGGCATCTAAATATTGAAGATTCACCTGATTGGCGACTGCCCAATTTTGCGCAACCTGTACTTCATCACTGTCAATAATTAATAAGCCATTGCCCACATATTCTGGGTCGATACCTGATTGTTGGTGTAATTCGTCGGCATAATGTGCGTAATGTGTCTGACTCCATTGCGCCAAGGCGGTGACTGCGGAAGGGTATCGCCACGGGTACAAGGGCGATAAAATGCCACCGCCCGCCCATGACGATTCTTGTCCTGTGGTATTTTTTTCTAACACACAGACTTTTAGCCCTGCGCGACGCAATTCTAAGGCAGTGAGCAAGCCGCTGATGCCACCACCAATAATCAGATAATCATACATAGTGCACGTTATTCCCAGAAAACGGGTTGTTGGAGAAACTGTTGCCATAATTGGTGAGATTTTAACAGTTCTGCCTGCAATAATTGTGCATTCCAGCCATTAATAAATTGGCGTGCCAAGGTTTCTTCGCGCACATTGGCTTGCTCTAATAATTCATGCGCCACGCCTACATCATTCATTAAGCCTAAACAATCTTGCAACGCGCCTAATAAACCAATATAGATGAGCGTTTCTTTTTTAGGGTACAGGGCGGCGAAAAAGCGACAAGCATAATTCAACTTTTTCACCAAAATGCGTAAGGCGTGCCGTTGCAAGGCATCCATATCTCCAAATTGTTCCCCAGCTAATTTTACGTCAGCCGCGTGTTTTGCTAATGATTGGGCGGCAAATTTCGTAATGGCTTGCTCGATGCGATGTAAACCTTTATGCCCCAAACGGTTACGCCATGCTTTTTCCTCCAACCATTTGCCCAGTTGCAACAACAAACGGCTATACGCCACAGAAGCGAGCATATTTTGCACATGGGTATGGCTTTGAGCGCGCTGGGCGAGCAGTTCGGGCAAAATACTTTCCACACTACGCGCACTGTGGCTGCTTTGACGCATCTTATTAATTTCTAATAGAAACACATCCCAATTGCGAGCGTCGCCCAATTTCAAACCCACTTGTTTGAGCTGGGCGCGCAATTCGCCATTGCTGGTTTTGGGAATTACCTCGGCAAACAGGCTGAGACAAGAACGCATCCGCCGCAGCGCGACGCGCATTTGATGCACGCCTTCAATATCTTCGCCTTGCAAAGCGGCGGCTTCATTGGCTTGCAAATGTGCGAGATTGTGCTGCATGATTTCGATGAAAGCTTCTTCGACAGAATGATGTTTGTACAGTTCTAAGGGGCTGGCTTTGTAACTGTTGGCGGTGAAGTTGCCCGTATACAATTGATTGCCGCGTTCTGCCTTGCTGCGCTGTTCAATCACTAAGGGCAAAGTTTCTTGCAGATATAAAGCGAATTGGTAAATTTTGCTGGGGCTGCCTTGTTTTAATTCCAGTTCAATTTCTTGCAAACTCATGCTCGCTTGTCCGCTACGAATTTCGCCTTCATCCAGTGCAAGTTCAATATGATGCTCGCCTGCTATCCAAATATCCCAAATGCGCCGTGTGAAATCGGTGGTAAACATCGGACTTAATTCAGAAATGAAGGCTTGCGCTTCTTCGGGCAACACTTGCTTTAAATGCTCTAAATCTAGCTGGTCGGCAGCAATTGAAATTTCCCATTCATTGCGTTGTTGCAAACCGCCGACATTTTTGCCGCCCGTTTTCACGGTTTGAATATATTCTTCCCCAATGCGCCGAATTCTTACCCCAATGCGTTGCTGGGCTAAGTCGCGGTGCGGGGTGTCGTAGTAAGTATTGTAAAGACGTTGGGGGAGATGGGTGACGGTGGCTTGTTGTAAGGCGGGATGTGCAAGAAACTGGCTGACGGGCGTGTTCACTAATTGAAGTTTTAATTCCGTTTCGATGGGCATCTGAAGTCACCTACTGCGCTGTGGAGATATGTTTATCATCTCAGTTTGTTGTCAATATTGCTACGTGGCTGAGACAAGTGGGCAGTTGTTTGAATTTCACTGCGCCCCCAACCCTCTGAAGGGGGCTAAAGATTTAAATCAGCCCCTAAATCCCCTAAAGGGGACTTTAAACAAAAAATTATTATTGTTTATGTTTAGCCCCCTTTAGGGGGTTGGGGGCGCAGTGAAACGTAATTCTGAAAATTATTTAATCCTATAAATCCGAATTCTAACAACCGCATAATTCCTGACTATAGCGCATTCATATTAAAACTAAGCGACGGCGAAAAAGAAAATCCCGCTTTCTTTGCAAAAGCGGGATTTAAAAAACTCATAGTTTAACCTGAGTTCGGGATAAGAAATCTTTGTAGTAGGGTGGAATAGCGTAGCGTATTCCACCATGATAAGCGTGATAGTTGTCTCGCTCCAGCGTTGGAATGACTACCTCGTCGCTCCAGCGGCGAGGATTTTACAAGCTTCAGCCATACAATGAGGGTCTTATCGATTCAACTGCGTCATGCCTAGCGTTATCACCTTTCTTGGTGGAATACGCTACGCTATTCCACCCTACGACTACTAAATTTTCTACTCTTTCTTATCCCGAACTCAGGTTAGTTTAAGATGGTTTTTTTCTAAGCTTAGATCACAAATTTTAAGACCTGCTAGGTTTTGAAAACCTAGCAGGTCTGGTTTTAAACCTGTGGCATCGGCTCTTCTTTCACCCTAAACCACGCCGCATACAACGCAGGCAAGAAGAACAGCGTCAACACCGTCGCCACCAATAAACCGCCCATAATTGCCACCGCCATAGGCCCCCAGAACACATTTTCAGACAAGGGAATCATCGACAAAATGGCTGCCGCAGCGGTCAACATAATTGGGCGGAAACGGCGCACCGTCGATTCAATAATCGCGTGCCACAGCGGCAAACCCGCTTCTTTATCCTGCTCGATTTGGTCAACCAAAATCACCGAGTTCCGCATAATCATTCCCGCCAAAGAAATCGCGCCCAGCATTGCCACGAAGCCAAACGGACGTTGTAACAAAATCAAGAAAATCGTCATTCCGATTAAACCCAAAGGCGCAGTCAGCAACACCAAAATCGCACGCTGCATACTGTGCAACTGAATCATCAAAATCGTCAAAATCGTCACTAACATAATCGGCACCACATCGCCGATAGGCTTTTGCGATTTAGCACTTTCTTCCAACGCGCCGCCAATATCAATATGATAGCCAATCGGCAATTTCGCCCGAATCGCGTCCAATTCAGGATTGATTTGCATGGTCACATCAGGGGCTTGTACATTGTCAGCAATGTCGGCACGCACGGTAATCGTGGGCACGCGATTGCGCCGCCAAATAATCCCATCTTCAAAACCTTGTTGCACTTGCACCAATTGACCGAGCGGCACCACTTTGCCATTGTCTAAATGAATATTCAGCAATGGTAAAGTGCCCAATTGTGTACGATCTTCAGGTGCAGCTCGCCCAACCACTTGGATTAATTCATCTTGTTCGCGAAATTCGGTAATCGGTGCGCCGCTGATAAACATGTTTAAATTTTGTGAAAGTGTTTGCGAACTGATATTTAAACTACGCGCTTTGTCCTGATCTACCTGCAATTTCACGGTTTTAATCTTTTCATTCCAATCCAAATGTACTTCGCGGGTATTCGGATTTTTACGCATAATCGTGGCGACTTGTTCGCCAAACTCGCGCAGTTTTTCGGTGTCATCGCCTTGAATACGGAATTGCACAGGATAACCCACGGGCGGCCCATTTTCTAAACGACTTACCCGCCCGCGCACGCTGGGGAAATCTTTGGCAAGGGCTTCATTTAAACGTTTTAACACCACTTCACGCGCCACTTGATCCTTGGTCATTAACACCATTTGCCCAAAATTGGTGTTTAATAATTCGGGATTCAACGACAGATAAAAGCGCGGCGAGCCGCCGCCCACATAGCTGACATAATTCACAATATTGCTGTCGGTTTTTAACAGCTCTTCCATTTTCAAGATTTCGCGCTGCGTGGCTTCAAACGAAGAACCTTCAGATAAACGTAAATCCACCAGCAATTCAGGACGGTCAGAGCTGGGGAAAAACTGCTGTTCGACAAAACGGAAACCATACACTGAGCCAAAAAATGCAAGTAAAGTAATCAGCATCACACTTTTACGATAGCGCACGCAAAAAGTCACCATGCTGCGGAAAATGCGATAAAAACGCTTTTGATAAACGTCGGGATGCTCTTCTTCGGGTTTGGTGGGGGCGCGTAATAAGATAAAACCTAAGTAGGGAATAAACACCACCGCCACCACCCACGACACCAACAGTGCAATAATCACCACTGCAAACATTGAAAACACGTATTCGCCTGCGGCAGATTTGGCAATCCCCACGGGCAGGAACGCCGCCGCAGAAATCAATGTGCCCGCCAACATTGGAAAGGCGGTGCTGGTGTAAGCAAATGTTGCGGCGCGAACTTTGTCCCAGCCTTGTTCCAATTTCAACGCCATCATTTCCACCGCAATCATCGCATCGTCAACCAATAAACCCAGTGCAATAATCAACGCGCCTAAAGAAATTCGCTGCAAATCGATGTGGAAAAACATCATAAACATAAATGTAATTGCCAACACCAAAGGAATCGACAGCGCGACTACTAGACCTGTGCGCAAACCTAAGCTTAAAAAGCTGACAATCAGCACGATGATAATTGCCTCTGCCAACACTTTCACGAATTCTTTAATCGCAAATTTCACCACATGTGGCTGGTCAGAAACTTGATGCACTTCAATACCTAAGGGTAAATCAGCTTTAACCCGTTCCATCGTGGTTTCTAATTCTTTCCCCAAGACCAACACGTCGCCGCCTTTGCGCATCGAAACCGCAAGCCCGATGGCTTCTTTCCCCATGTAGCGCATTTTGTACACGCTGGGGTCAACGAAACCTCGGTAAACGTGGGCAATATCGCCCAATTTGAAATGATTGCCATTGGCTTGAATGTCGATTTTACGAATATTGTCTACCGAGTCAAAATCACCGCTGACCCGCAAATAAACTTTATCGCTGGCGGTGCTGACGCTGCCTGCGGGGGTGATTGCGTTCTGGGCTTGCAAGGTGCTAATAATCAGCGTTGGACTCATACCCAAGGCGGCAAGTTTGCTGTGCGAAAGTTCGATATAGACTTTTTCAGCTTGTTCACCCACCAAATTAACTTTACTGACGCTGTCAATTTGCAGCAAATTTTGACGTACTTTATTCACATAATCTTTTAATTCGGCATAATCAAAACCGTCGCCTGTGAACGCAAACACTGCACCGTAGGTATCGCCAAATTCATCATCGAAATAAGGGCCACCCACGCCGTTGGGCAAAGTGCCCCAAATTTCTGCGACTTTTTTACGCACCTGATACCAAGTGTCGGGCACATCTTTGGGATTGGTATAATCTTTTAACTCAACGAAAATCACCCCTTCTTCAGGTTTTGAATAGCTGCGTAAGACGTGCAACCACGGGGTTTCCTGTAATTTCTTTTCTATTTTATCAATAACTTGCTGTTCCATCTCATGCGCAGTTGCGCCTTGCCAAGTGGCACGCACCACCATCAGTTTGATAGTGAAATCAGGATTTTCTAATTGTCCTAAATGGCTGTAGGAATAAATCCCTGCCAGCATCAGCATGACAATTAAATACCGCACAAGGGCTTGATGATTCAATGCCCACAGGGAAAGGTTTGGCATTATGGACGAGTCCTAAAGGTAGAGAGATGAAAACTGAAGCCCCCAACCCCCTAAAGGGGGCTAAAGACTTTAAATAACCTCCCCTTTTTTCAAAGGGGGAGTATCAGGAAATTCAGGCGAAAAAAATACGCAAGGGTGCGACTAATATCCCTTGCGTAGGGAGAGAGAGCTGGTTACAGAGCAGCTTTACAACAGGCGGACTTTTTGTCCTGCATACAATTTATGCGTACCTGCGGTAACTACCCATTGCCCTGATTGCAAACCCGAAAGAATCGTGACTTGATTGTCTACAAATTCACCGAGTTGCACAGGAACTAAATTCACAGTTTGCGTCTGATTATCCACTACCCAAACGGCAGCTTTATCTTTGATAGTGTGTAAGGCAGACAAGGGCAAGGTTGCCACACTTTGGCTTTGCTTGCGGTTAAAAAATACGTTGGCAGTCATGCCCAATTGCACCCGATCATCAGTATCTACAATATTAACTTTGACGGTATAAGTACGGGTAACAGGGTCAGCTTTGGGAGAAATTTCCCGGATTTTACCGTGGAAGGTTTTTTCAGGATAAGCCCAGAGCCGAATATCTAATTCATTGGGTTCACGCAGTGCGGCTAAGCGATTTTCAGGCACACTCACCGCCACTTCTTTCTCATGGGTGCGCGCGATGCGGAACATGGTTTGTCCTTGCGCGATAACTTGCCCCACTTCTGCCAAAATTTCAGTAACTACGCCATCATGATCGGCATGTAAATCGGTGTAAGCCACTTGGTTTTGTGCCGTTTCTAAATTTGCCTTCGCTTGTTTGAAACGCGCTTCTGCCAAGTTGTGATTATTCAAAATGTTTTCATATTCGTTGCGGCTGATTGCAGATTTGCTGAGCAAGCTGGCATAACGTGCAAGTTCTGCTTTGGCTTTGGCATGATCCGCTTGTGCGCCAAGCATTTGCGCCTGTGCACTTTGCACGCTTAAACGATAATCAGAAGGGTCGATTTTTGCGAGCAATTGCCCCGCTTTAACCGCTGTGCCGACTTCAACTTTACGCGCCACCAATTTTCCCGCCACCCGAAAACCAAAGTCGGTGACATAGCGGGCGCGTACTTCGCCAGAATAATTACTGGTTTCATCAAGGGCTTTTAACACCACCTGTTCAGCACGCACAGGACGTACCGCTTCTTTCGGGGCTTCCTTGGTCGTGGGTTCGCTTGCCTCAGTTTGACAAGCTGCAAGCCCGACAACGCTCAGTGCTAACAAGCCAGCTTTGACCGCTTGGGAAATATGACGCAATTGTACAATTGAAGTAAACATGGCGACCACCTGACGAAAGTTCATTTTCTGACTATTAGTCAAATAATAACCTAAAGTTTTTTATTGTCAAGTGGTGAATTATTAACGAAGTGTATTCTAGGTTATTTAGGCTCAGTATTTTCAAGGGCTAAAATACCGCGTTCCATAAATACTTCTTTTGCTGCGAACGCCCCATTTAATGCGGCGGGAAAGCCTGCGTACACTGCCATTTGAGTTATCACTTCGATGATTTCGGTGGGCGTACAGCCCACATTTAACGCCGCATGAATATGTACTTTTAACTGCGGTGCGCAATTTCCTAAGGCAGTCAACGCGGCAACAGTGGCAATTTCTCGGCTTTTTAAATCTAATTCGGGGCGGGAATAAATATCACCAAACGGAAACTCGATAGTAAAGCGGGCTAAGTCGGGGGCAAAACTTTGCAAGGCATCAATCACACGTTGTCCTGCTTCGCCATCAATCGCTTGCAGCGTTTTTAAACCGATTTCTAAACGGGAATTATTCATGAACTGCTCCTGAAAAAAGTGAGTACAAGATTCATGCTACAACTTCGAGTGAACTCTAAGTCAAGGGTATTTTTCAAAAACTCCCTATTTTTCAAAGATAAATAAATGTTAAAAAATATGGATGTAGGAGTTACGCAGTTGAAGTTAGGTTGTACCTTGGAGAGACAAGATAGTGTCTAATGGCATCACGTATAATCTGCATTTTAGCTTCAAACCAACTGTAACCTGTGGTGTAACTATAGGTTTCTAAA
>JAQTYU010000022.1 GCA_028688145.1 Thiotrichaceae bacterium
GCGGATCAATGACTAACGTGTCCGCTAAAAAATGCCCTTTGAATTGAGGCTGCAAACTGTGCACAATCTTACGATTGGGCAAAGCAATGGCGATATTATCAATGTCATTATTAATTTTTTTTAATTCATTAGAAAACTCTTCCAACCCGACAAAACTGCTCAAAGGCTTTCCAAAACGAATTGAGTTTTCAACTTTATATTGTAAATTGCGCCCTAAAGCCTGATAACTTGAAGTTAAGGCATTCAGATATAATTTTTCAAATGAAGCAATGCTTAAACTGCTGTTAAAACCTTGGGCTGCTATCAAAACCAAAAGCACAATCCCTGAGACTTTAATAATCATCGCATTGGTGAATTTTCCCTGCATTATTTGCAAGGGATCAGGCTCATTAAAATCGCTTAAACTACTGTCGCTTAAGTGGTTATGCTTATTATGACTTATTGAGTTTGTGGCATTTAGACAAGGTAAATCAGCTTGATTTTTTTGCTGAGTGAGAGGGGCTATTTTTTTATTATATAAGTCTAGTATCACAAAAATACTGATTAGAGCTAATAATAAAAAAATCGCTAAAACTTTTTGTTCAAAACTGGCAGTGATCAGAATTTGGGGGGGGGGACTATCCTGCGCCGTAGTGGGCTGTTGCACAGGTGTGTTGACCTCAATGACAGAGGTGGTGACACTTGCAACGACAGGCGGTGCGGTCGGTTGGCGGGCAGAACTGTCAATGGCCCACGGGGGTGTGGGATTAATTTCACTATCAAATAAGGAAATACCCAAAGTCTCGCCTGAAATATACAGTCGCAGTTTTTCGGGAATGCTGGGGGGCAAAATACTTTTTTCGGTTCGGGTTTTATCAGAGTTGCTTTCATTCTCTTCATTGAATGATAAGCTATTGCAATTAATGGGCTGTTTTTGTTGTTTAAAAGCATTCCATTGCTGAGTTTGCTGTTTCAGTAAACGGCGGCTAGTCGCCTGATTTTTTTCTAAAACTTTTGAAAGTTTAGGCAAGAGCAGGTTTTTACCTTGTCGTAAACTGTGATAATTACAACTGTAACTGAAAGCTTGAGGATTGAGTTGTAAGAAAGCTAAGACGAGCTGTTCAAGGCTGACATTGTGGTAAACCTCGGCCTTCTGGATGCGTTTTGCGATATTCCATAAGTTATCACCTGCCTGTACTTCATAAACGCCTGCATTCTGCTCAGCAGCCGTGACAGGCTGTGTAAAACACAGCAACATCAAAACAAACACACTTAACTTTCTCACAATATTCCCTACCGCTTATTATTATTCATTGAATTTACCCCTTACTCTTGGATAGGATAAGGCGTTGCAATCTCAATATGATTGGTGGCTTTTTGCTTGGCTTCACGCAAGGCAGCGTCGGTGTGTGCGAGCAAGTCATCAACTTGCATATTGCCTGCAAATTCACAAGCCCCCATGCAAACATCCAATTGCAATAACTCGCCCACAGGGGTTTGTTGCGATTTCTTTTGAATGCGACTTAAGACATCCATCGGATGTTGGTGGTTGAAATTCCACAGCACGATTAAAAACTGATCTTCTGCCCAACGTGCCACCCAATCGCCTTCACGCACACTGCCCGTCAGCACTTCAGCGATATGTGTCAAACAAACGTCACCAATTTGTTGCCCAAATTGTTCATTAACCCGCTTAAAATTCCCAATATCAATCATCACCAGCAAAATATGTAATTTGTCACGTTGGGCGCGTGCAATTTCCTTATGCAGTAATTCTTCACTGGCTTGGCGATTCATCAATCCTGTGAGCGGGTCGGTGTTTGCATTGCGTCGTAAGGATTCACTCAAGCTTGAAATTTTATTCAGTAAATACTGCAAATTATGGGCAAACTCGCCAACACAATCGCGAGAAGCTTTTCCATCGGTGCCATCTTTCACCAAATAGTTCTCCAACGAATGCAAGGCAATTAATAAGGGTTTGAATAAGATTTGTAATAATGCAAAACTGCATAACATCCCGAGAATACTGGTAAATATGCTCAACCAAATTAAATTAGACAATACCCACAGCGTGTCAGTGACCAAACAATACGCAAACAACGCTAGCAATGGCAAGATCGTACCCAAACTGAGAATGAACAGCAGTTTCACGGCAAGACGTGAAATACAAGAAGATTCTGATGAGATTTGTGAGGATGAAATCATTTTTTATACTCTCTGGACGATGGGATATTTGAATAGGGATATTAATATCCTATCTGAAAAAGTGTTTTTTGAGTAATTGCTCGCAGTTTAAAAAACTTCATTTCATGTTAAGAATACTTAAAATTCAATCGAATATATCAATAAACTTTTTTTAGTGTCGGAAAATAATGCAAATATTAAACCAATATTTAATAGTTTTTTATTTACTTCATTGCAGATGAATGTTTTAAAAATATTATCGTGAAGATTCAAAGCCTCAATTTGCGCTATGCTTACTCTAACTTTCATTTTCTTACCTATCACTTAAGTATCATGCGTCAATTTATCCTCCTATTGAGTCTATGTCTGGTGCAAACCGCTCATGGCGTAGAACGTGAACAGCCGCTACGCCTGTATCAACAAGCCCAACAACGCGAACAAGCGGGCGATTTGCCACAAGCGATTCAGCTCAGCCAGCAAGCCCTTGCTCAAAGTCGTGAAGCCTTTCCCGAAGATGCCGCCAGTATTGCCAATTGGTTAGGCGATTTGTACAAAAAACAACTGCAATTTGCCGCCGCCGCAGACGCTTATCAACAAGCGATAAAATTGCGTGAACAGAGCTTGGGCAAAGAGCACGGCGCGGTTGCGATGAGTTTAAACAGTTTAGGTGTGTTGTATTATCAAATGGGGGATTATGCAAAGTCTGAACAATTATTGCAGCAAGCCTTGCAAATTGATGAAAAAGCCAACGGGGCAGAACATACAAAAGTTGCAATTCGCTTAAGTAATCTGGCGGAATTACGCCGCACGATGGGCGATTATGTCCAAGCTGAAACGCTTAATAAACGTGCATTAGCAATTGATGAAAAGCTCAATGGCGAAAATCACCCACGGGTGGCAATTCGCTTGAGTAATTTGGCAGAAGTTTATCGTTTAACGGGCGATTATGCGCAAGCAGAAAAGCTGCTACAACGCGCTTTAAGCATTGATGAAGCGGCGTATAAGAATGGCGAAGGCGATGCAGAAAGTTTGGGGATTCGTCACAACAATTTAGGCAAGTTATATCAAACTTTAGGAAATTATCCGAAAGCAACACAATTTTATCAAAAATCGTATGATTTATTGGAAAAGAAGTTGGGGAAAAAACATCCTAATCTTGCGATTATTCTGAATAATTTAGGCTGGACTGCATTTTTACAACAGGATTTTAGCCACGCAGAAAACGATTATCAGCAAGCCGTGGCAATCACAGAAAAAACCTTGGGCGAACACCCTGATTTAGCCCGCCAATTGAATAATCTCGCGCTGCTTTATGCCGCACAAAACAAGTTCAAATTAGCCGAAACCTATTATCAGCGTGCCATAACAATTTTTGAAAAAGCTTATGGCAAACAACATGCTGCGGTTGCCTTAACTTTGAATAATCTCGCCAAACTGTACCGCAGCCAACATAATTTAAACCAAGCGGAAAGCCTGTTGCAACGTGCGCTCCCGATTGCAGAAAGTGCGGGTGAACCTGAAGTGTTGGCGACGCTGCAAGACAATTTCAGCCAATTATTGGCGCAACAACAGCAAATCGACGCAGCCATTTTATTGGGAAAACAGGCAGTTAATACCTTACAAGGCTTGCGTAAAAATATCGCACAACTCGACAAAGAATTGCAACACAGTTTTCTGAATGAAAAAACCCAAGTTTATCGGCGGCTTGCCAATTTATTGCTGGATCAAGGGCGTACTGCTGAGGCGCAGCAAGTTTTACTCATGCTCAAAGAAGAAGAATATTTTGACCTGATTCGCCGCAATAATACGCAAGATAATCGCCAAGTGCAGGCAAATTTCAGCACGCAGGAACAGCCGTGGGTGAATAAATCGCTACAACTTTCTCAGCAAGCGGGACAAGTTGGCACAGATTTAAAGCAATTACGGCAAAAACTGGAACTTTCTGCAACAGATAAAACTCATCAAGCAGAGTTAGAACAAGATTTAAGCAAGCTTCAACAGCAAAATACGGAATATTTTACCCAGTTGAAAACTGCCTTTAATTCCGATGAGCAATTAGTAAAGCGTGGCGAGCAGCTAGGTTCAAATATTGCGGCTTTGGGGCGAGAATATCAATTATTACGTCAAAAAACGCAGTTATCTGAGAGCGAACAAGTTCGTAAAGAAGAATTGCGTGAATTAATGGTCAAAACTACACAAAACTTTAACGCCTGTTTGTCGGAGTTTAGCCATCTACAAATTCATGAAAATAATCTGGATACCTTGCGCGCCTTGCAAAGTACCTTGCGTGAATTGGGGCAAGGCGTAGTTTTGGTAAATTACATTATTATGCCTGATAAGGTGCGCATGATTTTGACCACGCCAGAGGTGCAATTATGCCGAGAATCACTGATTGCTGAAAAAGATTTACAAGCACAATTAGAGCAATTCCGTGAGGTTTTACAAAGTCCGCGTAAAAACCCCCTAAAACTGGCACAAAGTTTATACCAAGTGCTGATTGCGCCGATTGCCAGCGATTTGAATGCCGCACAAGCTCAGAACGTCATGCTGGCTTTGGATGGACGCTTGCGTTATATCCCGTTTGCAGCCTTACATGATGGGCAGCAGTATTTAGTGGAACGCTTTGGATTGAGCGTGTTTACTGAGGCGGCGCGGGATAAATTAAAAGACCGTCCTGCCAAATCTTGGCAATTGGCGGGCTTGGGTTTGACGGAAGCGATGCATGGCTTCAATGCTTTGCCTTCGGTGGAAAAAGAGTTAAATAGCATTATTCAACAGGGAACGACTGATAAAGAAGGAATTTTGCAGGGCGTTATTTATTTAAATGCCGACTTTAATCGCAAGAATTTATCCGCTGTTTTGGACAAAGGCTATCCAGTTTTACACATTGCCAGTCATTTTGTGTTTCAACCCACCACCGACCAAAATTCGTTCTTATTACTCGGCAATGGACAAGAGCTGACACTCGCAGAAATCAAGGATGCCTATGATTTCGGTAAAGTGGATTTATTGACGTTATCGGCTTGTCAAACGGCGATGGGGGGCACGTATGCCAAGGGGCAGGAAATCGAAGGTTTTGGGGCTTTGGCACAAAAACAAGGGGCTAAAGGGGTATTAGCGACTTTATGGCCTGTCGATGACCAAAGTACGGGACAGTTTATGCAACAACTTTACCGAATTCACACCCTGAACCCTGTCACCAAAGGGCAGGCATTGCGCCAAGCCCAACAAAGTTTTATCGAGGCGCGGAAGGCTGTGGGTGCATTGGCAATTTATCCCAAATATTACGATCATCCGTATTACTGGGCTCCATTTATTTTAATGGGGAATTGGTTGTAGTGTTGTTTTAAAGAAAGCCCCCAACCCCCTAAAGGGGGCTAAAGATAAACATCTTATTTTCTTTATGTTTAAAGTCCCCTTTAGGGGATTTAGGGGCTTCTTTAAAAAGACTTTATTGATTCAAAGTCCGACCGCCATCAATCTGTAAAATTTGTCCTGTCACATAACCCGCTTCAATCAAATAAATCGCGGCTTGTGCAATATCTTCAGGGCTACCCCGACGTTGTAGGACAATTTGCGACAAAACTTGACGTTGTACAGTGTCGTCTTCTTGTTGTTCTGCCCACAAAATTGCCCCCGGCGCAACTCCATTCACTCGTACATCAGGCGCAAGTTCTTTCGCCAAGGCTTTAGTCACCATAATTAAACCTGCCTTCGCGACTGAATATAAAGGATAATTTTTCAAAGGGCGTTCCCCGTGAATATCCACAATATTAATAATGCAGCCTTGTTGTTGTTTTAAATGGGGTGCAGCGGCTTGCGACAAAAATAAGGGAGCTTGTAAATTGCTCCCGATTAAATCTGCCCAATGTTCTAAAGTAATTTCCCCGACAGGCGTGGGGTAAAAACTGGACGCATTATTAATTAAAACATCCAGTTGTCCAAATTGTTCTAAAGTCGCCTGCACCAGCCTGGGCAAGCCTGCAATATCGAGTAAATCCGCCTGCACCAAGCCCACAGAAGCGGGGCGAATCGCGTTTAATTCTGCTTGTAAAGCATCTGCGGCTGCCTCAGAATAACGATAATGCAGCATTAAATTCATGCCCAATGCGTGAAGTTGGCGTGCAAGATTTGCCCCTATGCGCTTGACTGCGCCGGTCATCAACACGACTTTTGGCAAAGCAGGTGAGTGCATTAATCAGACTCCGTAAAAAATAAGAATATTCATATCATGACCCACGCATCAGAATTACCAACCCCTGACACGCACGCGCTGCAACACAGTCAACGCCTGCAAGACTATATCATAGATAAAATTGCAGTGGCAGGTGGGGCTATTCCGTTTCACGATTTTATGCAGTACGCGCTTTACGCGCCCCAATTGGGCTATTACAGCGCGGGGGCGCATAAATTTGGCGAAGGCGGCGACTTTATCACCGCGCCCGAATTATCTCCGTTATTTGCCGAATGTTTGGCGAATCAAGTGCAGCAAGTGCTGAAAACTTTACCCGATGGCATTATTTTAGAATTTGGCGCAGGTTCAGGGATTTTAGCCGCTGAATTGCTGTTGCATTTGCAAGCCTTGAACAGTGTGCCACAGGAATATTGGATTTTAGAAATCAGCCCCGATTTGCAACAACGCCAGCTTAAAACCTTGCAGCAGCGCGTCCCTGATTTGGTTTCGCGGGTACGCTGGTTGCATGAATTGCCGAGTACGCCGTTTAAAGGTGTAGTCTTGGCAAATGAAGTGTTGGATGCGATGCCAGTGCAACGTTTCTGTGTCGAAGCTGAACAAGTCTTAGAATATTATGTGAATTTTGACGGCAAGGCTTTCGTTTGGGAAATGCGCCCCGCCCAAGATGCCGCCTTGCAAAGCTTTGGAGAACAGTTGCGGGAATGTGTGCCCACGCCGTACACCACGGAACGTAATCCTTATTTAAACGCGTGGTTGCAGGCATTAAGCGAGCCGTTTCAGGCGGGCGTGATTTTATTAATAGATTATGGTTTTCCTGCGCGGGAATATTATCATCCGCAACGCGACACGGGCACGTTGATGTGTCATTACCAGCACCGTGCGCACACTGAGCCGTTAATTTTATTGGGTTTACAAGATATTACTGCCCATGTGGATTTCACCGCCGTGGCAACCGCTGCCGAGGCTGCGAATTTGGAAGTGGCTGCGTATGCCAATCAAGCCAATTTTTTATTGGGTTGCGGTTTGACGGAAATCTTATTGCAACATGCCGACAAGCAAGAAGCGCGTGAATATATCAAACTCACGCAACAAACCAAGATTCTAATTCTGCCCAGTGAAATGGGGGAATTATTCAAAGTCATCGCCTTAACGCGAGATTGGCACGAGCCGCTGTTGGGTTTTGTGAATGATGATCGCGGGCGTTTGTGAGTTTTTGACTGCGCCCTAAATCCCCTAAAAGACAGGGGCACATCATTAATATCTATTCATTTTTATCACATGAGGTTAGACTGATTTTGCGCTTTATTTCTTTTGGCTATTTCAGGTTTACTCGCCTAATTGACCTGCTTATAACAACTCTGGACTCGTTGTAAACTTAGCTTACAGTGAGTTCAATAGGGATTGATAAAGCGATAAAATACACTCAAACAATTTTTATCAACGTTATCAATCTGGTGAGTTGGGAGATAAGATGGATTTGAAATTGCTTTAATGGATATAAAACGATTAAATACGTCATCGCTCGAACTTCACAAACATCAAAAAACATCATGCGAAAAAAACTAATCGGTTTCATCATATTAAAAGTCATTATTTTAACCCTGTGCGGCTTAGGCGGCTGGTGGTATTACGCAAAATACATCCAAAAAACCGCCGAACTTTCCAACTTCCCAAAAATTTCCGCACAAGTTTAAATTCGTTCCATTGCTGTTAGGAGTCAGGTAATGCCCTACACTGCTGAAATTAGTCGTGCAAATCCCACCTGTTTATTATTTTTAATTGATCAATCGGGTTCGATGCAAGACCCCTTTGGCAGTGGCGAACCTGTCAAGAAAAAAGCCGAAGCCGTTGCCGACGCAATCAATCGTTTGCTGCAAAATTTCGTGATTAAATGCGCCAAAGATGAAGGCGTGCGTGATTATTTTCATGTCGGCGTTTTAGGCTACGGGGTCGAAGTCGGCACTGCGTTTGGCGGCGCATTGCGGGGGCGCGAATTAGTGCCGATCAGCGACATCGCCAATTATCCCGCCCGCATTGAAGAGCGCGTAAAAAAAGTCGATGACGGCGCAGGCGGTTTAATCAGTCAAAATATTAAATTTCCCGTGTGGTTTGACCCGATTGCCAATGGCGGCACGCCGATGTGCCAAGTTTTGCAACACGCACAACGTATTATTAGCGAATGGCTCAAAGCACATCCCAACTGCTTCCCGCCTTTGGTGGTGAATATGACCGACGGCGAATCCACCGACGGCGACCCCAGCGAAGCCGCGCAAGCTTTGAAAAATTTGAAAAGCAGCGATGGCGAAACCTTGTTATTTAACTTGCACTTATCCGCCCAGGCTTGCACCCCGATTGAGTTCCCTGATACTGAACTCGGCTTGCCAGACCAATACGCCAAACAATTATTCCAAATTTCCAGCGCGTTGCCCGAAGCCACCCGCAAAATCGCCCAACAAGAAGGCTATCGGGTTTCTGCCAACACCCGAGGCTTCACCTTCAATGCCGACATGGTGGCGATGATTAAGTTTTTAGAAATCGGCACGCGCCCCAGTAATTTACGCTAATGCGTATCGAGCACAGCGCGTTATTTTTGCCCAAGCGCGGCAACACGGCGGCAGAATATGAAGATGCGTTTTCCTATCAATTGCAGGGCGCGGAAGTGGCGCGTTGTGCGATTGCAGACGGCGCGACGGAGTCCTCTTTCGCCAAATTGTGGGCAGAACTTTTGGTAAACGCCTACAGCCAAGATGCCAATCTCGCGCCGCAATGGGCTGATTTGCAAGCACGCTGGTCCGCATCTGCCCGTAATAGCGCACAGCCTTTGCCGTGGTATGCCGAGGCAAAATTGGCTCACGGTGGTTTTGCAGCATTTCTGGGTTTGGAAATCACGCCCGAGAAATGGCAAGCCTGCGCTTTGGGCGATTGCTGTTTATTTCATCTGCGTAACTCCGAATTACAACAGGCTTTTCCGCTGCAAACTTCCCAAGAATTTAATCAATCGCCGTTTCTCGTTTCCAGTCAGGATACTTGGAAAAATATTGCTAAGCATTTGGCGTGGCTGGAAAATACTTGGGAAGAGGGCGATGAATTTTTCTTGCTCAGTGATGCGCTTGCCTGTTGGTGTTTGCAACAACATGAACAGCATAATCCCGATTTGTGGCAGCAATTACGCGACTTAAACCCCGACACTTTTCCCGAATTCATCGCTAACTTGCGCGAACAACAGCAATTACGCAATGACGATGTCACCTTAGTGCACTTACGTGTTCACGCCGTAACTTCATGAGTACATTATGAATTGTCCCACGGCGCAAGAATACAATGAGGCAATTCAAAATCCGCAATTAAACTTTGCAGACCCTGAGTTGCGCCAAGGGCAGCCCGAATTAACTCCGCTGGGTTTACCGCGTCCGCGCAGCGGCAATTTTGCCACGGTGTATAAATTGCGCTGTCAGCAACGCGATTGGGCAGTGCGCTGTTTCACCCACAAATTTGACGACCAACAACTGCGTTATGCCGCGATTAGTCAGCAATTGGCGCGGCTGAATCTGCCCTACATGGTCGGATTTTCTTATCTGCCACAAGGAATTCGGATTGCAGGGCAATGGTTTCCGATTCTAAAAATGGAATGGGTCGAAGGCGAACTTTTAGACAAATACATCGCCCGCCATTTGCAGAACTCGCAAATTTTGCTGCAATTGGCAGAACGCTGGGTGAATTTGTTGCAAAGTTTGGAACAAGCAGGCATTGCCCACGGCGATTTGCAACACGGCAACCTGATGATTGTCAATGGAGAATTGCGCCTGATTGATTATGATGGCATGTTTGTGCCAGCTTTGGCTGGGCGCAGCAGTCACGAAGTCGGACATCAGCATTATCAACATCCACAGCGCACGGGCGCAGATTTTCACCCGCAGATTGACCGTTTTTCAGGCTGGGTGATTTATCTCGCTTTGCTGGCTTTGAGTGCAGAACCCGCGCTGTGGAATCAAACTTATTCGGGCGATGATTTTATCCTGCTGCAAAAATCCGATTTTACCGACCCGCATAATTCCGTCGTATTAAAACAGCTTAGTCAACATGCCGATCCGCGCGTGCAGATTTTGGCAGAAACGTTCGTTCATGCTTTGCTCGCAGGCTTGCCGTTTCCCCCGATTGAACAGGCTTTACAAGCGATTCAGGGCAGATTACGCAGTCAAGGCGATTGGCTTAAAGACCATTTGCCGACTGAACCCGCACCCATTCCCACCGCGCCTGAAGTTGAAACAGCTAAGCCCGAAACTTGGCTGCAAGATTATGTTCAACACTCTCCGCTAGAAACTTACGATTTTCAGCAAGCCAAAATTTCTAAAATCATGCGGGGAATTTTAAGCGTGTTACCGATTGCGAGCATTTTAGGCATGGTGGGCGGCTGGGGGATTTCCAGTAAAATTCTTTTATATGGCAGTAGCTTAAGTGGCTTGTGTAGTTTGCTCATCATCGGCGGCTATGCGTATTATCGCAACAGCAGCGTAGCGGAAAAATGGAAATTATTAAAACAACGCCGCGCCGCATTCCGTGAAATCTTAAATCTTGAACGCCAAATTGCCCAATTGCAAAAACAAAAACATTTGCAACTGCGCAAAATTCAACGCAAACATGATAAAGCCCAACAACAATTACACCAGCAGGAACAACGCGAGCGTGTGCAAATTGAACAGCAGTTGCAGCATAAACTCAGTGCGTTAAATCACGAATTAAATAAATTAATTGTTGAAGAAAATGCCGCGCTCCGACAATTAACCCAGCAATTTAACGAGCAAATTTTAAGTGTGAATCAGCAGTTGCACGAACTTACTCAGCAAGAACAGCAGGCGGTCAATACGTTGTTGCCAAGTTTACAGCAACGCTTTATTCAAAATTTTCTCAGTGCACATTATTTAAATGAGGCAGAAATTGACGGCATTGGGGAAAAGTTGAAGCGGCGTTTAGCGCAAGTTGGGGTGCACAGCGCGGCAGATGTGGAATATTATCGCTTGCGGCGCATTGATGGGATTAGTGAACATCGCGCCCAAGCGTTGCAAACCTGGCATGATGAGTTATTGCAGCAAGCCAAGAAAGCGATGCCGATTTTTCCTAATCAGCAGGAAATCAATGGGGTACACGCTAATTTTGAACGCCAACGCCAGCAATTAACTGAACGCCGTGAAGATGTGCAAGCGGAACTCAATGCACAAAGTGCGGAATGTAAAAATTTATACAGCTATAAACGCCGCACGTTGGAGCAGGAAAGCCAGCATTTGCATGGCGAAACCCAGCGTAAATTGGCGACGATTATGCAGCATTCGGTACAGGTGCAATTGAAATCCGCGCAAGATTTTCAAAAGTTGAGTGAGGAATATCACCAACTCAGTACCCAGCAAGAAGTACAGGTTTATCAATTGCAGCAACAATTACTTGCGCCCCAAGCACGTTTACAACAGTTGAAACAGCAATTACAGGCTTTCCAACAGATTACTTTTGTCAAATATTTGCGTTGGGTTTTGCCACGAATTTTAAAAAAGTTGGCTAAAATGTGGACATGAAACCGTCATTTTCACCGAATTATGGTATCATAGGAATTTACAATAGTTATCCCACGCAAGGGATTATCACCCCGCACCAAGCCGATTTTTTCAAAATTTTCTAGGTTCTAGCGCGATTCCCTGTTGAATTCATAACCCAAGTGCTGCATTTTCCTCTATGTTTAAGATACTCGTCCTGCATGGTCCTAATCTGAATTTATTAGGTGAGCGTGAGCCTACCCATTATGGGCGTACTGGCTTGGCATTCATTAATCAAGAGTTAAGTGAATTTGCACAAGCACAAGGACATACGCTGAGTTGCTTCCAAAGTAATAGCGAAGCCGAATTATTAGAAAAAATCCACGCTGCCCGCAATCATACCGATTTTATTATTATCAACCCTGCCGCCTTCACTCACACCAGTGTTGCGCTACGGGATGCGTTATTAGCGGTTGCAATCCCCTTTATTGAAGTGCATTTATCCAATGTGCACGCCCGCGAGCCGTTTCGTCATCATTCTTATTTTTCCGATGTGGCAAAAGGAGTGATTTCAGGCTTGGGCGCACAAGGGTACAGTTTGGCATTGCAAGCAGCTTTGTCTATTTTGGCGAGTTCGAGATAGGTCTATGGATATTCGGAAAATAAAAAAACTTATCGAAATGATTTCTGCTTCAGATATTGCAGAGATTGAAATTCGTGAGGGGGAAGATGCGGTTCGCATCAGTCGTTATAGCAGCAATAGTCTGCCAGTGCTTTCAGCCCCTCAAGTCGTACAACAGCTTGCGCCGCCCGTGAATAACATCACGTCGCTTGCAAAAGCCCCTGAAGATACTCCCCCGCAATACCAAGGTCATGTGGTCACTTCCCCGATGGTGGGAACTTTGTACCGTGCCGCCTCGCCCACCAGTAAGCCTTTTGTTGAAGAAGGACAGCGGGTGAGTGAAGGGGAAACCTTGTGTATTATCGAGGCTATGAAGATTTTGAATCAAATCACCGCCGATTGTTCAGGCGTGATCAGCAAAGTCTTGGTCGAAAACGGCGTGCCCGTTGAATATGATCAGCCCTTATTTGTTATTAGCTAACTAGAATGAACGCGACTCCCACCCGTTACGGGGAGTCGCCTTTATCGAGGATGAGGTCAGTACATGCTTTCCAAAGTCATTATTGCCAATCGCGGCGAAATTGCCTTACGCATTCTGCGCGCTTGTCGAGAATTGGGCATTAGAACTGTCGCGGTACATTCTTCTGCGGATCGAGATTTGAAGCATGTGCGCTTGGCAGATGAATCGGTCTGTATTGGGCCTGCGCCTGCCAATCAAAGTTATTTAAATATTCCAGCCATTATCAGCGCGGCAGAAGTCACTGATGCCGTGGCAATTCACCCCGGTTATGGCTTTTTGTCTGAAAATGCGGATTTTGCCGAACAGGTAGAACGCAGCGGTTTTATTTTTATCGGACCGCGCCCGGAAACTATTCGCTTAATGGGTGACAAAGTTTCAGCTATCAGTGCGATGCGTGCCGCAGGTGTACCTTGTGTGCCCGGTTCAAACGGAACACTGGGTGAAGATGATCAAGAAAACGCCCGTGTTGCGCGTGAAATTGGCTATCCCGTGATTATTAAAGCCGCAGGCGGTGGTGGTGGGCGTGGAATGCGCGTGGTGCACAGCGAAGCCGCTTTGCACAGTGCAATTTTATTAACCCGCAGTGAAGCAGGTGCAGCCTTCGGCAATGACCAAGTCTATATGGAAAAATACTTGGAAAATCCAAGGCATATAGAATTTCAAGTCTTAGCCGACACCCAAGGCAACGCGATTCATTTGGGTGAACGTGATTGTTCAATGCAACGTCGCCACCAAAAAGTGATTGAAGAAGCCCCCGCTCCCAATTTAAGCAAAACCTTGCGTAATAAAATTGGGGAACGTTGCGCGCAGGCGTGTCGTGAAATTGGTTATCGCGGCGCGGGCACGTTTGAATTTTTATATGAAAATGGGGAATTCTATTTCATCGAAATGAATACCCGTGTTCAAGTTGAACATCCTGTGACTGAATTGGTGACAGGCATTGATATTGTGCGCGAACAATTGTTAATTGCGGCGGGCGAGCCTTTAGGCTATGAGCAAAAAGATGTGCGTTTTCATGGTCATGCGATTGAATGCCGTATTAATGCGGAAGACCCTAATAATTTCATGCCCTCGCCTGGTTTGATTAGTTTATACCACGCGCCCGGTGGTCCTGGGGTGCGGGTTGATACGCATATTTATAGTGGTTATCGCGTGCCACCTTATTATGATTCAATGATTGGCAAACTGATTACCCACGGAGAAACCCGTGAATCAGCGATGGCAAGAATGCGCACCGCTTTAGATGAAATGATTATTGACGGGATTAAAACCAATATTCCCTTGCATCAATCTTTGTTAGAGGACACCAGTTTTCAAACGGGTGGTACTAATATTCATTATTTGGAAAAGAAACTGGGTTTGTAAATTTTTGACATGTGCGGATTATGAAAAATCCTTTCTCGCTGCTTTGGGAAAGGATTTTTTTTGGAAGCGACTGTGCTAAACAGCTTAAGAAATCTTGCTTCTAAGGCTTAACTTAAACCTAACCTGAGTTCGGGATAAGAAAACTTAAATCTTTTAAATAACAATAAGTTAAAAATTACGATCTAAATTTATATGGAGTTGTTGGGTAATTGACAAAATTCCACATGTTTTTCAGATAAGATTTATTTTTAACTAACTGTATTTATTGATTTTTATACCATATCTTATCCCGAACTCAGGTTAAACCTAGGAACAAAATCAGCAGCCCCCCTTTTTTGAAGGGGGTAAAAATCAAGGTTTAATTTTTAGAAGTGCAGTTCAATCCCTAACTCCGTACCACAAACTGCTTACTCACCCAGCCTTGCATATCCATTGCACCTTGAATCGTGTCCAAAACACGCACTTTTAACCAATCGCTGTTACTGTCATCAATCGCTTGCAAACGTGTGCCAGTGGGTAAAGGGCTGTGTGGCAAAGGCGAATATTGTGAACCAGGTCCTGTGCGAATATGTAAATTTACTCTAGTACGATATTCCACCGTTGGCGCGGCTTGATCATCGGCACGCCCGAAAATTCGTGAATGAAAACTTGCCATGGGAAAAGCAGGACCTGGATCAAACTTACGACGCGGTGCAATGTCTTCGTGCCCGATAACATCTTTCAAACCATAGGCTTGCACGAGTAAACTGCCCACTTCTAAGGCTGCGAATAATTGTTCTGGCGTGTACAAATGCCAAGCACGTTTCACATTTTCACTTTTATGCGCGGCTTCAATCACCTGATCCGCAGGATAGTTTGTGCCAAACCACGCTTGATATTGATCGCCCACTTTATTGAGTGTGCCTGCGTTGTCCATTTCAATGCCGATAGAATATTGATTCATTCCCACCAAGCCTTGCCAAGAACTTTGTCCCGCGTGCCATGCGACACGGTTAAACGGCACTAATTGGGTGATGCTGCCATCGCGCCCAATGACTAAATGGGCGGAGGCTTTGGCGGTGGGATTAATCAGCCATTTAATGGAATGATCCGCGCTAGGACCTGCGGTGTAGTGCATCACTAAATAACTGGCTTTCAGCTCTCCGCCCATATTGGGGGTCGCAATGAAAGGAAACGGTGTTCCATCATCTTGGAACAAACGGTGATTAATAATTTTCATACAAAAATCCTTTGTGAGAGTTCACCTACAGCATGATCATGGCAAGAATTCACGCAAGCGTCTAGTGTAATCTTATAGAACCGATAATGAGCCCTTATTCAAGTAGCCTAAACGATGCAGAGTGGGCAGTCGTTGAAACTTTGTTAAATTGAGTTATTGCCCAAGAAAAAACAAACTTGTCCTCAGAAATGGGGCTATCGTCTCCTGTTCGATGCCATGCTTTATCAACTCAAAAATAGCTGCAATTGGGCAGAGCTCCCCAAAGACTTCCCACCGTATTCAACAGTCTATTCTTCAAAGCAAGGGCTTTTGTTTTTACAAAGCCACCCATGGTATTAAAAGACACTTAGCGATGGATAGTTTAGGCTTTCCCTTGTTCACTCACTGTACAAAAGCCAATATTAGTGATGACGGCGGAAAGACTACAATCTTGTTGGATAAGGGCTATCATCCAGAACGTATTCAGAAAGAATTAGAGAAGTTTTACCCTGAAATCAGGGATAAACTCCAATTTGAGCTATCAGCTAAACCCTCAAAAGAAGGCAGCCCTAGGTAAAACAGGTTTTGTACCCGGCAAGGTGGGTAGTCGAACGTTCCAATGCTTGGGTAGAGAGATGTAAGTCGTTAGTTAAGAACTTTGAGCGCAGTCTTGAGAACGTTCTTCTCTTTAATGATTCCAAATCGGTTCTATATGAAGCCAAACTTTTAATAG
Source organism: Thiotrichaceae bacterium (assembly GCA_028688145.1). Lineage (GTDB taxonomy): Bacteria > Pseudomonadota > Gammaproteobacteria > Beggiatoales > Beggiatoaceae > JAQTYU01. Next base: position 16,319 of record JAQTYU010000022.1, read on the forward strand.
TCGGTGAAGACGGGGCGGGAAAAACTACCTTAGCCCGTAAAATTCAAGATGTAGCTTACGAATTACCTGCTGTCGATATTGACAGCACAGAAGGAATTGACGTGATTAAATGGCAATTTCCCTACAATCATGAATATACTTATCGTGTCAATATTTGGGATTTTGGAGGACAAGAAATTTACCATGCGATGCATCAATTTTTTCTAACATAAAACGCACTAAATTAACCTGAGTTCGGTATAAGCGATTGGAATAAAGGAATCAAATTCTTTTTAGCAATATTCAAGGAAGGTTTGTTATCCTGATAAGAATAAGCGACCAAACCTACAACAATATTAATCATATAATTGCTTAGTGAACGATGCCACGAGTGTTCTAGCTGAAAAATATTTTTCAATGGGTCATTAATAGTTTCTATGATACAACACTTACGTAACAAGAGCTTATCAAAAGCGGTTAGTACTCTAGGCTTCACCAATGAAGTTTTTCAAGCTATTCGGAACAGGCTTTCTATCATCGACATTACCGCGTGTAATCCGAAAGGATAGGATGTGCCCGCAATCATCGACTAAGAGATGTAGCTTGAAACCATAAAAGCATCCTGTTGAAGATTTGCCTCTTTCCGCGTCATCCTTGAAGGTTTTGTGACGTGAAATCCGCAGATTATCGCAAACCCGTAAAGGCGTTGAATCAATAAAGGCAATCCCATTCCCTGTGGCGCAACGGCTTTTCATAAAGAAAGTCAGTGGAATCAAGATGTCAGGTAAAAGCTCAATGAAACGATTGTAGGAGATAAGCTTCGGAAATGCTTGAGACAGATGTTGATGACGGGTGTAAAACCATATAATCGTGTTAAATTCATGGTAGGCAAGCTTATTGAGAATTATAAAATATAGAGATTTTATATTTTCTCAGATTTTATTCAGCTTACCCTCCTCATCCCGAACTCAGTTTTTTTAGAATTTAATTACGGTCATTGTATAAATTAAGCTGATTCTAGTTCAAACAATAGCTGTTGGTATCTTTGACAGAATATGCTTAAATTAACAGTATCATTGTGGTGTTGTTAAACACTGCCAAAAACACAGCGACCGAAAATTTAATCTGTGCTCACCTTAGGTAGGGAATTATCCCTTTATTTCTGGCAAACAAACTTTAGTTATTAAGGTTAATACTGTCGGATGAGTGCGTAACTTAAATTTCTGGGTGCGATGTTTTTTTAAGCTACACCGAGGAAAATCTTATGATCACTAGCCTAAAAGAGGAATTTGAATCCCGCGTCACCAATTTAGAGCGGGAACAAGTACGCCAACAAACAGCTTTAGAAGGTCTACAAGACTTAAGCACGATATTGCATCTTGAACATGAGGTGAATGTCACCAGTGGTCTTCTGACAGTCGAGATTGAAGAAGCGATTTCTGTCCCCGAACCCAAAATGCTCATGCCGATTGAGTCAGTCACTCAAGCTAGTTTTGCGGTGTGTTTGATGTTTAACCAGCAAGCACCTTCCGAATGGTCAGAAGAAACCTGTGGATGGCGTATTGCCAATCATGGGATGCACTTCACTGACTATGAGCAAGCATCGCGTTGTGCCGAAAAATTGCGGGTACGTTTTCCTGATTATCCGATTGAAGTGCGAGAAGTCACGACTTAATTGCAGAAAACCCTCCAAAACCTGACGGTTTTTTAAAACCAGTCAGGTCGTCAATAGAACGCCATCAGCCCTTATTTCGTCGTAAACGTATAAACCCCATCCCATTCTAAACTAGGCGGATTTTCTATAAAATAATCCACCCGTTCTGCATAGATTTTATATAACAAACGTTGTGGATGTGCCGCCCGTAGTTGGGCAAACTGTGCTTTTGCCTTGCGCCATTGCTGATGACGATAATCTTCTAAAGCATGGTGATAAACTGCCAACTCGTTCAATTCTTCTAGGCTGACCTGTAATTCTCGTCCCAAAGGCTCAAAAATTGCCACGGGGCGATCTTTACCTTTGACTCGCACACAATCTAAATGACGATAAACAAAGTGGGGCGCGGCATCTTTGGTTGTTTCACTGACAATGATTTGAACCCCGTATTGCTTGGTAATCCCTTCCAAGCGCGAGCCTAAATTCACCGCATCCCCAAGCACGGTGTACGCCATGCGGAATTCTGATCCCATGTTACCCACGCTCATGCTGCCCGTGTTTAAACCCACCCCGATTTTAATTTCAGGCCAGCCTTTTTCTTTGAAAAGCGGCTGCATTTCGTGCAAACGTGCAATCATCGCAAGCCCCGCTTCAAGCGCGTGTTCTGCATGGGCGACATCGTGCAAAGGCGCGCCCCAAAATGCCATGATGGCATCGCCCATATATTTATCAATCGTGCCGCGATGCTCATGAATAATCCGCGTCATCGGGGTGAGAAATTCATTCATCAGTGCCGACAATTCTTTAGGATTTAAACCTTCTGAAATCGTAGTAAAACCGCGCACATCGGAAAACAGCACCGTCATTTCCCGGCTTTCGCCTTCCATCGAGAAATCATTGCCTAAATTCTTACTCATTTCATCCACCAATTCTGGCGGAATATATTGCCCGAATAACTTGGTTAAATGGCGTTTCCCTGTAGATTCAACGAAATAGCCGTAAGACATGTTGAATAAAAATAGGCTTAAAATCAGCAGCAAGGTGCTCGACAGAGGTAAGACTAAATTCAATTGCACCCAAATTGCCAAATTCAGCCACACCACGCCGCCTAATACCAACGCTGTACCCAATGTGGCAGTTAAAGGACTGAATAAGGGTAAGAAAGTAATCATCACCAAGCCAATGCTGAGCAATAATAAAACTTCCATGCCTTGAATATACGCGGGATTGTCCATAATCCGACCATCCAAAATGCCCGCAATTAAGTTTGCGTGAATTTCGACCCCAGGATAAATACTTTCGACGGGGGTGGCACGTAAATCGAGCAAGCCTTGTGCAGTTGTACCCAATAACACAATTTTATTATTCAGCAATTCGGGATTGGCGACTTTGCCCTGAAACACGTCGCTGGCGGAAATATAGGTAAAGCTGTGATGTTTGCCGCGATAAGGCACGAGGGCTTGAATCAGACGATCCACGGGAATTCTACGATTTTGCAGAATTAAGCTTTCTAAACTTAAGTAGCCGTCTTTGGTTTGTTGGACATTCATGTCAATCTGCGACACGCCCAAGGCAACCCGCGTTACGGCTAAAGACAAGGATTCATACAATTCGCCTTTGTAGCCATATAACATCGGGACGCGGCGCACAATCCCATCGCTGTCGGTGGAAGAGTTGAAATGTCCTGCACTGCGGGCACTGAGTTGAAATATCGGTAAATTCGCCACAAAACCATTGGCTTCAATGCGGCTTAAATTGACATCGGCTAATTGTTCTTGAGGAATCACAGGGGCAGGTAATTTACCAATTTCAGCATCTTGCAAGGTTTCCAAGGAGTTCGTGAAGGTATATCCCAACACAATGCGCCGATTTTTCATGCTGTCTGCAAAAAGGGCATCATAATCCAAGGTGGTGCGTAAATTATTCAAAGTTTCTTGAAATTGCGGCAAGTGTTTTAAATTATTACGCCCCAACTCTTCCAACTTTTTCAGCCCTGAACTTTCATCCGCTTCCGCAAACACCACGTCAATTCCTAAGACATCGGCATGATATTTATCAAATAAATTATCAAATAATTGGCTGATAATTTTCCGATTCCACGGCCAACGCCCCATTTCACTGAGACTTTTTTCATCAATATCTAAAATCACTACACGGTCATCGACCCCTTGCGGCATAGTGACTTCAAGCCGTGCGTCATAGGCTTTCATCTCCAGTTCTTCGATAAAACTCCATTCCCAAATTTTGCTGGCATGGGCGACGAAAAACAGCAGCACGCATAAACTAAATATGCTACGCAGGGCATGGCGTTTGATAGAAAGCAGTAGATTTTTAAGTAACATGATTAGTTAAAAAATAATTCGGCAAGGGCAACACCGGGATATGGGGCGCGCATAAAGGCTTCACCCACTAAGAAACTGTGCACACCTGCGCCGCGTAAACGGCTGACATCGGCGGGGGTTAAAATGCCGCTTTCGCTGACCACGGTAACATCAGGCGGCACTTGCGCGAGTAGTTCTAAAGTGGTTTCTAAACGGGTTTCAAAGCTGCGTAAGTCCCGGTTATTAATCCCAATTAACGGCAAATTCAACGCTAAACCGCGTTCCAATTCTTCGCCATCATGCACTTCAATTAACACATCCATATTTAAATGCGTGGCTAGTCCTGTTAAATCTTGCAATTGTGCATCGCCCAAAGCCGCCACGATTAATAAAATACAATCCGCGCCCAAAGCCCGCGCTTCATAAATTTGATAAGCATCAATCACGAAATCTTTACGTAAAATTGGCAAGTCGCAGGCGGCGCGAACTTGTTGCAAATATAAATCTGAACCTTGGAAAAAATCTTGGTCGGTGAGCACGGATAAACATGCGGCTTGATGTTGTGCATAACTGTGGGCAATTTCGACGGGCTGAAAATTTTCCCGCAATATGCCTTTACTGGGCGAGGCTTTTTTAATTTCTGCAATCACAGCGGGTTGTTGCTGTTTGACACGGGCTTCAATCGCGGCGACAAAACCACGCGGCGCGGGCGCATCAGCGGCTTTTTGACTGAGGGCGCGTAAGGAAACTTGTTCACAACGGGCGGTGATTTCTTCAACTTTGCGGTGTAGGATTTTTTTTAGAATATCAGGTGTGTTGGCGTGCATTGATTTATTATCCGTAGAAGTGAACCGAAGCCCCAACCCCCTAAAAGGGGGCTAAATATTAAAGACTTTTATCTTTAAGTCCTCTTTAGGGGCTTCAGTTAGATTTTTAAAACTTAAGGCTTCTTCCCTGTCATGATGGCTTCAGCTTTTTTCACCAAATCGTTGCCGATTTGTTGTGACCATTTTTCCACCACAGGACGGGCAACATCTCTAAATGCCTTGCGTTGTTCAGAAGTCAGTGAAGTAATTGTTACCCCATTTGCATGGATGGCTTTTAGCAATTCATTGTCTTCAGGGGTAATGCCTTTGCGGGCAGCGATGCGATTTTCAGCAGCCGCTTGGCGGGCAGCAGCACGCACAGCTTCTTGATCTTGAGGTGACCAACTTAACCATACATCTTTATTCACCACGAAAATTAGCGGATCAACCATGTAATCCCATAAAGTTAAATGCTTTTGTCCCAAGGAATGCAATTTCGCTGCCGAAAAAATCGACAGGGGATTTTCTTGACCGTCCACTGCATTGGTTGCCAAAGCGGCTTGGGTGTCAGCCCAACTCATTTGCGTAGGATTTGCACCGAGCGCGGTGAAATAATCGATGAAAATCGGAGAGCCAACAATGCGAATTTTCAAGCCTTTCAAATCTTCGGGCGATTTAATATCGAGTTTAGCATTACTGAGTTCACGGAAACCATTTTCACCCCAAGCCAAGGGCACAACCCCATTTTTTTCCAATACGCCAAACAATTGCGTGCCGACTTCGCCCGTGAGCAAAGTATCTAAGGCTTTGTTGTCAGAAATGAAGAAGGGCAAGGAAAACAGGTTTAATTGCTTCACTTGGGGCGACCAGTTGATGCTTGAACCGATGGCTAAATCAATCACGCCTTGACGGATTGCGGAAAACTCTTTGGTTTGGTCGCCGCCGACGAGACTCGCGCCCGGATACATTTTGATGTTAATCCGTCCTTGAGTACGTTCACGAACCAGTTCTACCCAACGCTCGCCCGCCTTGCCCCACGGAAACGCATTGCTGAGCACGGTGGAAAGTTTATATTCAGGTTTGTAGGTGTTGCTTGCTGCAAAACTGGATTGACTTAAAACCAACAATGCGCTGGCTGCTAAGGTAAAAAATTTACGCATTCCATAAACTCCTTAATGAATGAGAATTATTGTTGTGAAAACAGAGGCGATTGTCCCTGAAAATATCGGGATTGTATAGGCGGTAAAGATTAACTGCTTTATTTAAACAAGCCCCCAACCCCCTAAAGGGGGCTAAAGATATAGGAGTTACGCAGTTGAAGTTAGGTTGTACCTTGGAGAGACAAGATAGTGTCTAATGGCATCACGTATAATCTGCATTTTAGCTTCAAACCAACTGTAACCTGTGGTGTAACTATAGGTTTCTAA
>JAQTYU010000023.1 GCA_028688145.1 Thiotrichaceae bacterium
ATTGGGTTAAACTTATTGAGGTTTGCGGGGGTGAGTTCGGTGACTGAGGGAATCATGAAGATGCGGGCAGGGGTTGAAAGCCTGATGGGTCTGATTAGCCAGTCCTCCCTCTTAAGCAAAGTGTTTGCATAAGAGGGAGTTACAACAATATCTACTTTAACTGCTTATTTAAAAACGTGATTTAAATCTTTGACGCAGCCCTCCCCACTAAAGGGGGCTAAAAACTAGCTCATTGTTGTTTAAAGTCCCATTGAGGGGCTTTCTTTCAATCACTTCTGCTTCTTCACCAAACGCATTGCATTCGCCACCACCAAGAGCGAACTTAAAGACATCCCTATCGCAGCCATCCACGGCGCAACCCAGCCCATCGCCGCCGCAGGCAAGGCTAAACCGTTATACGCCACCGCCCAAATAATATTCTGACGAATAATTTTTAAGGTCTTTTGCGCAACTTGAATGCCCACCAACAATTTTGGTAATTGCTCACTCAGCAAAATCATGTCCGCACTGGCTCGTGCCACCTGTGTTCCACTGCCCATCGCAATCGAAACTTGGGCTTGTGCTAAAACAGGCGCATCGTTGACCCCATCACCGACCATTGCCACCACTGCACCCATGGCTTGCAAAGCTTTGACGCGCTGCAATTTTGCCTCGGGCGTAAGCGCGAAACCAAAATCTTTAATCCCTGTGGCTTCGGCAACACGGCGCACCGCAAGCTCATGATCGCCACTTAATAAACTCACCTGTTTGCCTTGTGCAATTAAGGCTTGAATCAAATCCCTAGCCCCTTCACGAATTTCATCCGCAAGCACGAAGGCAGCATAAATCTGCGTGTCATCTGCCAACATCACCAAAGTATGCGCGGCTTGATGCAATTGCGCTGAATCAGTCACACTGAGTTTTAAGCCTGTGCGTTCCTGAATAAATGCAGGTGTTCCGATAAAATACGCCTTTCCTGCAATTTCTCCTGATAAACCTGCACCTGCAAAATTTTCGACTTGGCTGGCTTGTAAACTAGAGGGCTGTTCATGAGCATTAAGCAAGGCTTGAGCAATCGGATGTTCAGACTGTTTTTCCAAAGCTATAGCGTATTCTAGGCATTTTTCCTGTGTCCAATCAGCAAATAATTGGGTTTCGACTACCTTTAAACGACCTTTGGTTAAAGTGCCCGTTTTATCAAAAATAAAGTGCGTGGTTCTCGCCAAAGTTTCCAAAGCGTGCCCACGGGTAATTAATAGCCCCATTTGGGTTAAATGGCTGGTTGCCGCAGTAATTGCGGTGGGCGTTGCCAAAGACAAGGCGCAAGGACAAGTCACCACCAATACCGATAAAGTAATTTCCAGCCACAGCGCGGGATTAACCATAAACCAATAAATCGCCACCCACAGCGAAAATACTAATACGCCCACCACAAACCACGATGCCACCCGATCCGCCAATTGCGTCAAGGCGGGTTTTTCAGTTTGGGCGCGTTCCAACAAGCGCAAAATTTGAGAAAGTACAGTGTCTTCACCAATTTTATCGACGCGCACTTGCAAGGGGCTGTCGATGTTAATCGTGCCCGCAATTACGCTTTGTTCGGGCTGTTTGGGCACGGGATAACTTTCACCCGTCAATAAAGATTCGTCCACGCTGGAACGCCCTTCGAGCACCATGCCATCCACGGGAATATTGTCGCCTGCGCGAATCAGCACGATGTCACCGAGATTTAATTCATTGACTAAGACTAATTCTTCTTGCGTGCCTGTTTCGGTTTTGCGCAAACGGCTCGCCATGGTTGGGACTAAATGCACCAAACTTTCTGCGGCATGGGCACTGCGTTGGCGGGCAACTAATTCAAAATAACGCGCATACAGTAATAAAAACACAAACATGCTGATGGAATCGTAATAAACATGCTCGCCGTCATTGCTGACTGTAGTCCACACACTGCCCAAAAATGCGAGCAATAAACCAAGACTCACAGATACGTCCATGCCGACTTGGTGATGAGTTAAATCGCGCCACGCATTTTTGAAAAACGGCACAGCGGAATACAGCATAATCGGTAAAGTCATCACCAAGCTGATCCAGCGAAATAACATTCTAAATTCATCATCAATGCCCGACCACGAACCCACATACAGCGCGGCGGCGAACATCATCACTTGCATTCCGAGCACGCCTGCAATCCCAATTTGGCGCAATTGCAGGCGGCGTTCACGTTCTAAAACTTCTTGTTGCCGTCTGGGGTCGTAAGGATGCGCCACATAACCAATTAAACTAATTGCTTGTAAAATATGGCTTAATTGGGTTTCGCGTTCATCCCAACGCACCCGCGCACGGTGTGAGGAATAATTCACTTGCACATCGAGCACGCCTTTGACACTGCGAATATGTTTTTCATTCAGCCACACGCAGGCGGCACAGGTAATGCCTTCTAAAATCAGCGAAGCTTCACGAATATGTTCGCCTTCTTGGCGCACAAAACGTTTTTGCACGGCGGGATTATCGTAGACGGTGGTTTGTTGCAAAAATTCAGGGACTAAAACTTGTCCCGTGGGCGCATTGTCGGTGCGGAATTGGTAATAATCTGCAAGACCAGAACTGACAATCGCTTCTGCAACCGCTTGGCAACCTAAGCAGCACATTTCACGGCTTTGTTCTTGAATGACAGTGGAAAAATGGCTACCGTCAGGGACAGGTGCGCCACAGTGATAACAAGAAGTTGTTGACATAGGGAATCCGAATAAAAATTTAGGTAATTCTGGTGATTTCAGTTAAAATTGTATCAAAGAGCGGGGGTTCGCTTTAAAAAATCTTTAAGGAGAAAATTACATGGCGGTTGAGCTGTATAACGATGGAACACACAAGTGTATCGCGTTTTATGATTTGGTGTCGGGTGAAGGAATTCAAGCTAACCAATTTTTAGTGGTGGATGGCAATCACTCCGCGTTGATTGATCCAGGTGGTGATCTGATTTATAACGATTTATTTATGCAATCTTATAAATATTTATTTACCAAAAATTTAGAATATGTGATTGGTTCACATCAAGACCCCGATATTATTTCTTCGCTCGATAAATGGCTGGTTGGCAGTGATTGTAAAATTGTGGTGCCTGCTTTATGGGAACGCTTTGTTCCACATTTTGCAACACCTGGCAAAGTTAAAGAACGTATTATCGGAATTCCTGATAGAGGAATGGATATATTTCTTGGAAAGTGTTCGTTAAAAGCCATTCCTGCCCATTTTCTCCATTCTGAAGGAAATTTTCAATTTTACGATCCTATCAGTAAAATTTTATTCTCGGGTGATTTGGGCGCATCGATGGTCAGCAGTAAAGAAAGCGTACCTGTCGATGATTTTGACTCGCATATTCATTCAATGCTGGGTTTTCACCGTCGCTATATGTGCGGCAATAAAGCCTGCCGTTTCTGGGCAAATATGGTGCGACAATTGGATTTAGAATGGGTTGTGCCGCAACATGGTCGTCCTTTCAAAGGCAAGCCCATGATTGAAAAGTTTATCAATTGGATTGAAACCTTGGAATGTGGTTTAGATTTAATGACCCAAGATCATTATAAAATTCCATAAACAGCGTTTTAACTGTTTACAAATTGCGAAATAAAGAAACCGCCTAATATGTCTCAATATTAGGCGGTTTTGATTTGCATGGGTTACTACTAAATCGTTTAAATCATCACTTATTACTTAAGGCGCACTTTGCACATAGCTTGCAATCGCTGCTAAATCTGCGTCAGACATTCCCTTCAACATACCCATTCCCCCTTTATTGCTATTGATAGCACTGCGGGTGAGGGTAGCACTTGCCGCACTACGAATCCCAGCGGGCGAACCATGACAGCCGCTACAACTGGTATTAAATAAGCTTTGTCCTGCGGCGGTGTTGGAAACAGGCGCAGTGACCACGGGTGCAGGTGGCGTAACGACCACAGGTTCTGGCGCAGCGACCACGGGTGCAGGAGGCGTCACTACAGGTTCAGGCGTGGTTACAACAGGCGCAGGTGGCGTCACTACGGGTTCAGGCGTGGTTACAACAGGTGCAGGCGGCGTCACTACGGGTTCGGGCGTGGTTACAACGGGCGCAGGCGGCGTATTGATGACAGGAACATTAACCACAGGTGTTACAGGTTTCGTAGTGGAATGTTCGTTGTCATTCTCATGATCGTTTTCACGATCATTTTCATGATCATTTTCTACTTCATTCTTGCCTTCATTTCTCGATTCTGAAGAAGTCGAATTAGTACCATTATTCACAGGTTGTCCCAGTGAGCTTTGTACATAACTGGCGATTTCAGCTAATTCTGCATTACTCATCCATTGCAACGTGCCCATGCCACCCTTATTGCGCGTAATTGCATCTCGCGTTTGATTTGCATTTGCGGCACTAGAAATTGAACCAGGCGTACCATGACAACTGCTACAGTTGTTATTAAATAAACTTTGTCCTGTTGAAGACGTGCCTGTTGTAGAGGTTGTGGGCGTTGTATTCGTCGTCGTGTTTCCAGTTTTGATACCTTCATCATGGAAACCCGTGTGATTCACATCATCATCAGGGAAACCATCACGATTATAATCGCGCCCCACATCATCAGGCATTTTCACAGTGAAGTTCATTTGTGCAATATTACCAATCCAATCCGCTTGATTATAAGGATTACCATCGGTACGAGTGAGCACTTGATAAAGCGGATAAACGCCCGGCGTTAATGCGCTGGCTGGCGTATCTAAGAGCGGATAATGCCCTTCAAAATACTGTGATCTGTGTTTGGGTTCAGTTCTTTCGGTTAAGCCATTAGGAGTGATAAACATCACCTTACCATCCAACACCGTGGCAAGGTATAAATCACCCGTTTCGCCATTGGGAAAACGGGCGGTGACACTAATATTTTCGTTATCGCGAATAACTGTGCGGGGTGCATTTAACTCGCTACTAATGACGCTGCCACTGAGCAAACATAAACCTAAAGCCAATGGTAAAGATTTGAGGGTTAACATGACCATAACTCCTAGAAGAATTTCAATGATCACAGTCTATCCAATAAATCTTAACTCAATCTTAACACATTGTAATATTTGCAAAAAATGACCTATATTTCATACTCTAAGTTTCTCTCAGCACGCGCCGCAAAATTTTGCCGACATTATTTTTCGGCAATTCACTACGAAATTCTATATATTTCGGTAATTTATACGCGGTCAAATTGGCGCGACAATAATCCAGTAATTCTTCGCGGGTAATAGGATCGCGGCGCACAACCACCAATTTCACGGTTTCGCCTGAACGCTCATCGGGCACACCCACCGCCGCCACTTCTAAAATACGTCCTTCATCCATCACCACCGCTTCAATTTCATTCGGATAGACGTTAAATCCCGAGACTAAAATCATGTCTTTTTGGCGATCCACGATGTGGACATAGCCTTGTGGGTCGAGAAATGCCATGTCGCCCGTGTGCAACCAGCCATTCGCATCAAATACTTTGCGCGTTTCCGACTCGTTGCGCCAATAACCGCGCATTACTTGTGGGCCTTTCACACAAAGCTCACCCACTTCACCCACTTTTAATTCTTCACCGTAGGGCGACAAAATCCCGATTTCAGTGGACGGCACAGGCAAACCCGCGCTGCCTGTATAATGTGGCGCGTCTAAGGGATTAATGCACACCGCAGGCGCGGCTTCGGTCAAGCCGTAAGCTTCGAGCAAAGGAATGCCTGTGATTTGTTCCCAACGTGCTGCGACTGTGGATTGCACCGCCATGCCGCCGCCCAAAGTAATTCGCAGTTGGCTGAAATCTAAATCTGCAAATGCAGTTTGTTGGGTGAGCGCGTTGAATAAAGTATTCACGCCCGTAATTGCGGTGAATGGCACTTCGCTCAAAGTTTGAATAAACGCAGGAAAATCGCGCGGATTGGTAATCAATACATTGCAGCCCCCAAAACTCATAAAGGTGAGGCAATTCGCTGTTAAAGCAAAAATGTGATACAACGGCAAGGCAGTAATCACCACTTCTTCACCGACTTTTAGCACAGGTTTTAACCATGCGGAGGCTTGTTCAACATTGGCGACCATGTTGCGATGGCTGAGCATTGCGCCTTTAGAAATGCCCGTGGTGCCGCCTGTGTATTGTAAAAAAGCCAAATCTTCGCCTTTAATTTCGAGATGATTAAACGGCAAATCGCGGGCAACTTCTAACACTTGTTTGAAAGGAATGGCATTTTCTAAATGATGTTCAGGGACAAGATGTTTGACATGCTTGACCACAAAATTGACCATGTAGCCTTTTAAATGTAGTAAGTCGCCCAATTCGCTGACGATGACGTGTTCCACCGCCGTTTGTTGAATAATTGTTTCCAGCGTTTGGGTAAAATTCGCCAAAATGATAATCGTTTGTGCGCCACAGTCAGCGAGTTGCAATTGTAATTCGCGGGCAGTGTAAAGCGGATTCACATTGACCACGATTAAACCTGCTTGCAATGCGCCAAATAAGGCAACGGGATATTGCAGGCAGTTGGGCAGCATAATCGCGAGCCGTTGCCCTTTTCTCATGCCGAGTTCTTGCTGTAGATAGGCGGCGAAAGCTTGGCTTAATTCTGCCAATTCGGCATAGGTTAAATTGATGCCCATGTGCTGAAATGCGGTTTTGTCGGCAAATGCTGCGACACTGTGCTGATACAGTGCAACTAATGAAGGAAATGCGTCGGGATTAATGTCGGCGGGAATTCCTGCGGGATAGTGAGATAACCAAATCTTGTCCATTGCCCATCCTCCTAGAACGCTTGGTTAATTTAAGCATCGGTGACAATGGGGGGAGATGCAAGCAGTATTAAGCTTTTGAGGTGTCGCGGGGAAAAGCATTGTAATTCTTATGATTACGGATTGACTGCGCCCCTTTCAATCCCGAGGGCTGAGTCAAAGATTTAAATCACATTTTTAAATAAGCTGTTAAAGTAGATATTGTTGTAACTCCCTCTTATGCAGACACTTTGCTTAAGAGGGAGGTCTGGCTAATCAGACCCATCAGGCTTTCAACCCTTACACGCATTTTCATTATTTCCTCAGTCACCGAACTCACTCAGCAAACCTCAATAATTTGGTAGTGCTAAAGAAGGAGTGATTTATTGTAATAGTTAATGAAATAAATGATAGCTCCGATGTGATTTTCTAACTTCAACGTATTGTTAAATCGCTCAATATGATTAGTAAGCCCCGTCTCTTTCCCAACAGCTTTATGTCGTTTACTGGGAAGCACTTTCTTGTAATCTTCCCAGAAATCGGTGTAACACACGGCACATTGACGATACACCGCTGGGAGTGAATCCCATAAGGCTCATGCCCCTTCAGCATATCGCTTCCCAAAGGCAACTCCCAAAACCTCTCGTGAGTCCCTGTCTAAAGCTAACCATATCCACACTTTCTCTTTAGTGTGTCCTACAAATGACCACATCTCATCGCATTCTAAACACAACTTCCCTTTTTTTACAGGATGAGGCTCTAGACCTTGTTTCTCGTACAATCGGTTTATATAAGCTTGTAGCCACGTCCCTGATATACCGCGCAGAGATAACTTTTCCTTTCACAACTTATCTATTTGCGCCCAGGTCTCTGGACTTATGTATTTTTTGGTAGGATGCTCTACAAAACGTCGACCGCATTCACGACATTTGTAGTTTTGTGTGCCTGAGCGGGTTTTTCCATATTTTACGACGTGCGGTGCTTTACAAGTAGGGCAAGTCAGCATATTAAGCCCTCTCTATTTCTCCAATCATCTTATTTTAATATCACTCCTTCTTTAGCACTACCAACATTATCATGTCGTCGATATAAAATAACCATTCACGCAACATAAATTAATTCGTTTTCTATGTAAGGACGCAGTTCTTTGCGTAACGTTTTATCAGTCACTAAATCAATCGGTTTTTCTAATAAATCCTCTAGGAAAAATTGTAAACCGAAATACTCTTTATGAAGTGGGTGTTTTTTTAAAACTGACTAACATATCAATATCGCTATTTTCGGTTGCCTCGCCACGTACCATTGAACCAAAAATAGCAATCCTAGCCACACCAAATTGTTTCAATTTGGCTTGATTGTTTTGCAAAAGCGTTAAAATTGCTTCTTTCTGAATATTATTGCTTTTCATGCTATAGATTCAGTTTGCTGATTTCCACGCGCTGCGGTAAAAAACGAGAAATTGGGGTTCTCTCTACAGATTCATCAAGTAGAACTTGGTAATGAGGAAATGATTATTTTCATAGTAGCAGTGCGGGGTGTAAATGCAAAGGTGTTTTGAAGCGGTTATTCGAGTAACCCGTATGCAGCGCAGTGAAATGCGTGAAACTCATTAAAAATTAAGATGTTATGTAAGATGCATAAGCGTAGCATCATGCACCAGAGAAAGAGGAATTGGGCGGGAAAAATAATTATTGAGCAGTTTATTTGGGGTGAAAGGTGGATGGCGGCTTGCGTCTTATCCACCCTGTGCTTGCTTATTTAATTTTGACTTCAGCCTCAAAAGTCTGGAGCTTTTTGCTAACGATGAAATCAATCGAAGCCGAAACAGGTGCGGCATTCGCTGTAATTGTACATGTTGTCCCACCTCCAATTGCTGAACCCGCTACATAGGGCGTACCACTTGGACAGGCGAAATTCCCGCCTGAAACAGCAGTGATGGTTACACCATTCCCAGCAATCGCAATTGTATTACCCGTAACCATGCCTGATAAGTCTAAATTAGGGATAGTTTGTGTACCAGATGTGCTAATTGTATGATTACCTACGGTAAATTTTAATACACCAGAAAGATTATTCACCATGAAATCACTGAGTGTTACATTCCCAGCTACCGTATTAGCCGCAGATAAGGTTAAACCCGTCCCACCTTGCCCATCAATAGTTAAGTTGCCTAAAATCTTTGCATTACCTAACGTGCTTGTACCACCGAATATTGTATGAGTGAAGTTGTACAAGGAATGTGGCACGGCGGGTGAACCAAGCGTTAGCGTACCCGAATTGCTTAGAGTAGAGTTTGTTGGCATTGTCAAAGTGTAAGTAGCTAGGTTTAATACGCCATCATTCGAAAAATTGACACCATTCGCACTAAAAGTTACATCACCACTTGCTGTCACTGATGAACCATTCTCGAGAGTGAGCGCCCCAGAAATTGGGATTGTTCCTGATAAGGTTGCAATAAGAGCTGGTGAGCGTCCACCTCCATTTGAACCACAAAGATGAAAATCATCGGCATTCGTAACTGAACCCACAGGAGTAGGAGTAGTACCACAACCAGTATCAGTCCAGTCTGATGCCGTGGGTGTATTCAAATCTGGGCTGGCGGGAATACTGAAATGCGTCGCCAATGCTTGCTCATTAGCCGATAATGCCGCGATACAAATGGCGGTGTTAATTAATGTTTTGTAGAATGGTTTATGTACAGTTAAAATTGTAATTATGGTCATGAATTTCTCGCAAAGAATGTAAAACTGCCTACCTAAACAGGTACAGGTATTATCAATTTAATATCGCTTAGTTACAAATGTATTTACTCGATCCTATTAACAAAAAATCCAGAGTTTTTCTCGTTTCCACGCTCCCGCGTCACTAACTGCAACCCCAACTGGAGGATCAACCTTTGCGGGCTGGTCGTGCTTGGGTACTGCTGGTTATTCCTATTCCACAGGAAACCAGATTGGTGGTTTCAGTATGCCAGCTGAAGATGTCACTTGTACGGTAACTTTAAATGGGGGGCCACCGCCCGTTAATGCGTCAGTGGAATCGAATCTCGCCTTAGCGTTGACTGTTTTAGGCATCACCGCAATCGCTGGATTTAAAAAGTGGCGTAATAAAAAAGCCTAAATTTTCTTTTGAAATAGAAATAAAATAACTCTAGGAGTTACGTAGTTGAAATCATAATTCATTAATTTACAATGAGTTAGTATTATACACTGTACAATCATGTTTCAAGTAAAATCAAATAGTTAGCGATTCAACTGCGTAACTCCTAAACTCATTGAATTAAAAAAAAACCTGACAGATTTTTAAGATTTGTCAGGTTTTTTATTTGTGAAATTTGTTGCATGAGGAGTTACACAGTTGAAATCATAAAATCATTATTTATTTAGCACGACTAAATAACGATGGCGTACTTAATGCTTAAGTTAAATTCATATTATTTTTCTACACTACTTTAGTGATTTGTACAATTATGTACTAGAGTATGAATAGGACGCAAAAACATGTATCAGTATGCTGAAGAGGAAATTTTTATGGTAAACGACCGTAAATTTTTCAGACACCCCACCGAAATTCCCATCGAAGTGTGGGAATCCGAAGATGAGCCTAAATCCTATAAACGCTCTGAAAATGTGAGTCTTGGCGGTTTAGCCTTCCGCTCAAGCCACATTTGGCAACAGGGCACTTTGCTGCAATTGCGTGTTCCGTTCGTCAAGCCAGCGTTTGAATCCGCAGTGCGCGTGGTGTGGTGTCGGAAACAGGCAGCAGATTATGAAATTGGCGTGGAGTTTATGGAAAAAAATGATGTTTTTAAAGCACGCATGGTTGAGCAAGTCTGTCAAATTGAGCTGTATCGTCAAGACCTTGCTAAACACGGACGTTTTATCAATGTGGAAGAAGCCGCTTTAGAGTGGATAACCCGCTTTGCAGACCGTTTCCCCAGTTTTGGGACTTTAAGCGCGTAGCTGATTAGGGTTTGACCCGTTGCACCGTTTCCTGTTCAAACGCGGGAATCATCGCAATAATTTCCAGCATATTTTCAGGAGAATCATTGTCCTTTTCTAAACGCAAGCGTACTGCATTCGGCAGCCCCAAGCGTTTTTCCCCCAGCCATTCTTTATGCCATTTGGTGTCTACTTTTATCACCGGATCGACGTATAAATATTCAAATGTCGGCTTATAGCCTGTAAATGCTTTAATCGGTGTTGCTTTGTCTAAATTCGGGCGCGGGTCTCCTGCAAACGCAGGCACAACTCGAATTTCCAAACCGTCTTTATTATCCTTATCAGGACTGAGCTGCCACGCAGCCAAACCGCCTTGATGACCGGGCGACACCGTTGAAATCCAAATCAATTTATTTTCTTCGCCCATGAAAAATACATAACGTTTATTTTCAGTGCGATTTAAATAAGTGTGATTAAAAGCTCCTGCCAGCGCACGTTCAATTTGCAGCAATTGCAAAGCACTGTCTAAACGGGTTTCCAAACGGTTGCTCGAACTTTCCCACTCGCGCACGGCAATGTACATGCCCATTGACAACACAAACATCACCAATGAAGACAGCCCCAACGCGAGCAAGACTTCCAACAAGGTAAAACCTGAGTGACGTTTCACTAGCGTACTGCCTCCAATTTTTTCCAACGCACACTGTTCACTTGAATTCCTGAACGCGCATCTTTCAAAATATACGGCTCTAAACCGAGCGGGATTTTTTGGGTTTGGCGGTCGGGCGGATCGAGCAAGCTGTCAGTTTGTGCACTTAATTCTTTGGCGTATTCGTTGGGAAGTTGTGGATACTCAGGCTTTTCTAAGACTTGATAAACATTGAGCGCAGTGCGTAGAAATAAAGTTTCCCCGATTTCATCCGAGGCTTTAAATGCCAGCCGTTTGCTGCCTGCCAATAAACTGAACAGCGTTCCCAGCACCATGCCGACAATCATCATCGCTAAAATCACTTCTAGCAAGGTGAAGCCTTGGGCGCGTGATTTAGGACTTTTTATCATCTTTACCTTGTTCCAAAACGTCTGCGGTAATTTTGCCATTCAAAGGATTGACCGAAATTTTTGCTTTTTGGTCTTTGAAGCGTAGCACTAACTCGCCGCCACTGCTGCCGCCTTCGGGATAGAAAATAATTTCATAAACCGCTTGTTCTTTATCCGTGACTTTGCCGCCCCATTCCAAAGTTGTGCCGCGACTGCTCCATTGATTGGGCGCGTTGGGTTTTTTACTTTTGGAATTGGGGGCGGCATTGGCATCTTGCTTGTCGTCAAAAAACACCGCCACCCGCGCCGTGCCTTCGACAATAGCAGAACGACGCGCATAGTTTAAAACGGCAATGGCTTCACGCACTTGCGCTTTTAACAAGAGCCCTTCCCCTGCGGTCAGGCGTGGAATTACGAAAGCCGCAGCCATCGCGATAATCGCCATCACAATCAGCAATTCCAGCAGGGTGAAGCCTCGGGCGGGTTTATGCGACATCAGCGTACCGTTTAATTATTGGTGATGTCGACATTATCGCCTTCGCCACCATCCACACCATCAGCCCCAAAGGAGTAAATATCATAATCACGTCCGCTACGACCAGGACGCTTGTATTGATAAGGCTTGCCCCAAGGGTCATTGGGCATTGCGCCACGTAAATAAGGACCTTTCCAAGTCGGGCTGTTGCTATTATTAGTCACTAAGCCTTCCAAGGTTGTGGGATATTTGCCCGTGTCTAAACGGTGTGCATCTAAAGCCTGTCCCAACATTCCGATTTGAGCGCGTGCCGTATCTTGTTGTGCGCCGCCAAAACGTTTGATAATTTGCGGGCCAACCAATGCCGCCAACATCCCAATAATTGCCATCACGATCAGTAATTCAATTAAAGTAAAACCACTTTGTTTGTTCTGGTGAATCATTTCAACCTCTGTTGATGTGTTGTTATATCTAGGAAAGATCATACCGAAAATTGATTAGTAGGTATATGCTGCTTGAAATTCAACTGGGTTCTAAAGCCCCTAAGATGTCTGAACCACAATTCACATAATTTACACAATTACCGTGATTAAACCTTCAAAAGCATTTTTTAATTGTGTCAATTGGGGTAATTATGTGAATTGTGGTTCAGACATTTTAGCTTATCCCTATAATTTACAAAAAATAATATCCAACCCAAGCTTAACAAAATTATTTTAAATAACAAATAATTATATGTTTTACACGCAAGCTTGATTTGACGAATAGACCATGAAGGCTTTACCTTATTATAATTGAGATAGCAGCATTTGACCTGAAAGCTGCATGTGAATACTGTTTATCACCGCGCTTTTGCTGTATGCTAAATCGTTTTGAAACCACCCTCCAAAGCCCGTTCAGTCACGCCGAATATAAAAATATCATGATTTTTGATAAATTCATCAAACCAAAGTGGCAACACCGCAATCCTGAAACCCGCTTGCAAGCTGTCGAACAATTGCAAGACCTCAGCGTATTAAGCCAAATTGCCCAAAATGACGAAGTAGCCAGCATTCGCCGTCTTGCCATCGCTAAACTGGACGACTTAACCTTACTCGAAAGTATTGCCCAGCGCGACCCCGACAATGAAGCGCGTGAGTTGGCTCATGAACGCTTTAAAGCCGTATTATGCGGGCTGAAAAATGGCTCTGCCCCGCTGATGCAACGCATTCACTGGCTCAATCAAAGCCACGATCCTCAATTAATCGAACACGTCCTGCATCACGGACAAGAATTTGAAATGCGCTTGGCAGCCCTTGGGCGAATTCACGATGAAAACCTGCTTGGTGACATCGCGATGAACGACCCGACAGGAAAAGTGCGTCAAGCCGCCGTCGAAAAAATTGCCGACATCGACATTTTAGAAAATGTGCTCAAAACCGTGCGCAATCGCGACAAGGGTTTAACGCGGATTTTGCGCGACAAACTCGACTTGTTAATTGCACAACGTGACCGCCCTTTAAAAGTGCGGGCAGACGCGGAAGAAATTTGTGCACGTTTTGAAAAACTTGGGCAAGTGCCTGAAAAATTGGACGCTGAAAAACGCGAAGTCGAAACTTTAACTGCAAATTGGCAAGCCATTGCGGAAGAAGCAGCAGCGGAGTTTCACAGCCGTTTTCATGCCGCCCAACAAGCTTTTCAAAGCGCGTTTACCGCCTATCAACAAGCCCGCGCCGCACAAGTAGCGCGCGAACAACAGCTTGCACCCTTACGTGCGGCAAAACAAGCCGTATGTAATCAATTAGATGATTTATTGCAAGCCATTCAAACCCAGCCCGAAGTGGAAGCGGAATTAGACAGCCGTTTGCAAGCCTTGCGTGAAGCCTGGGCGGCAACGGCGGTGATTGATGAGGCGGCTGAAGAACAAACTTGGCAAAAACGCTTTGAACTCAATGCACAAGCCTTAGTCAATCGTCAGCAAGCTTTACTCGCAACTCAACGCGCCAGCGAAGAATTAGGCAAACTTTGCCAACAAGCAGAACGTTTGTTAAAAGGCAAAGAACTGGTGAAAAGCCAGCGTGTTCAAGAATTGCAAGAACGTTGGGAAACGCGTTTAGCGGCAAACCGTGCAAAATTGCCTGAAAATAGCGAATTACCCAGCAAATTTACCCAATTAATTAAAGCCTTAGAACAACGTTTACAACGCCAAATTGCAGAACGTGAACAAGCCTTAATCCGCTTTAAACGGGTGTTAGACGAATTAGAAGCGGCTTTGGAAAAGGGTGAATTCCATACCGCAACCCAATTAGAGCAAGAAGCGCAAAGTTTATTCCCTTTACTCGCGGAAATTCCTGCGGCGCGTCATAAAACGCTGGATTCACGTTTGCAAGTTTGTGTGGCGAAAGTGCGAGATTTGCGCAGTTGGCAACGTTGGGGCGAAAATCACGAGCGTGAAAGTTTGTGCGATGAAGTCGAGGCTTTGATTGAGCGTCCCGATGACAATCCCGAAGAAACGGCACGACTGATTCATGAAGCCCAAGTCGCTTGGAAAAAGCTGAATCCTGTGTGTCCGCAAGAATTGTGGGAACGTTTTAATACGGCTTGTAATCGCGCTTATTTGCCCTGCAAAGTTTACTTTGAAGAGCAAGCCCGCGCCCGTGAAGAAAATCTTCAGAAAAAAGCGGGGCTGTGCGAACAATTAGAAAGCTATGTTGCTCAAATCGATTGGCTGCAACCCAATTGGAAAACGATTCAGCAACAGCTGCGGGATTTCGACCAGAAATGGCACGCGATTGGGCATACCAATCGGAAATCGCGTAAACAAATCACTGACCGTTTTGAAGCGGCTTTGAAGACTTTGCAAACCCATCTCGACCAAGAACAGCAAGCGAATCAAGCGTTACGTCGCAGTTTGATGGAACAAGCCCAAGCGGCGGTTGCATCGGAAGATGTGAATGCCGCGATTGAAAACGTCAAACATTTGCAAACTTTGTGGCTAGTGACTGTGCCCGGTTCGCGCCGTGATGAACGCAAGTTGTGGCAGAATTTTCGCGGGGCTTGTGACCAAGTCTTTGAAAAGCGTAAAGAACAGCAAGCCGCCCGTAAACAAGAGCAGCAAGCCCATTTAAATGTGCGCAATGCTTTGTGTGCAGAGATTGAAGCCTTGACGCAATTACAGGGCGATGAAGTTCAAAATTTACCTGCGCAATTGAAGAAGTTGCAAACAGATTGGCGCGAATTAGGACAAGATGTGTCTAAAAAGGCGTTGGAGTCGGTGGAGAAACATTTCCATCAAGTTTGCCAAAAAGCCGAGCGTCATTATCAAGCCTATTTATTGAATCAGCAGCGTGAACAGTTTGCGCAATTTAAAGCCAAGGCACAGGCGTGTTTTGAGCTGGAAAGTTTGGCGGCGGGCGATAATTTCAATTCTTTGCAAACGCATTGGGAAGCTTTGCCTGCTTTATCCGATATTGAAGCCGAGCAGGCTTTGCAACAACGTTTTCACAGCACGCTGTCGGCTTTGCAATCGGGTGAAAATCCCCCGTACAGCGAAGCGGCTTTGAAAGAACGTGAACTCTTGTGTATTCGTATGGAAGTATTGGCGGGTTTGGCTTCTCCTGCGGAAGCGGCGGCGGCGCGTATGGAATATCAAGTTTCGCGTTTGAATGATGCAATTAAGAAAGGTGAGGCGATTTTAGATAAACACGTCGAAGCGCAACAGGTGGAACGTGCGTGGTATTTTGCAGGCGCGGTGTCTCCTGAACAAGCGCAGGCTTTGGAAGCGCGTTTCCAACAAGCTTTGGCAGCGTTTTATCAATAATTGACTTGCTGGTGATATAAAAAAACGCCTCACTTTGAGAAAAGGAGGCGTTTTTTATTCGGAATTAAGGAACAAAGAATGAGTCGTTGTTATGCTTTAACAACAATGGGCTAGATTAGAACCCCTCCTTCCAAGACGCAAAGGACAGGTCGGGAGAACTGCTAAAGATAACCGCTTATTCATTGAAGCCGTTCTATACCGTTATCGTAGCGGTATTCCTTGGAGAGACTTACCTGAACGTTTTAAGGATTTTCGTGTGGTGCACACCCGTTTCACTCGTTGGTCTAAAAGAGGGATTTGGGAGTACATATTTAAGGTGTTAGGGTCTGATTCGGACAATGAATATGCGATGATAGATAACCCGAGTTCGGGATAAGGAAGGCAAGCTGAATAAAATCTGAGAAAATATAAAGTCTCTATTTTATAATTCTCAATGAGCTTGCCTATCATGAATTTAACACGATTATATGGTTTTACACCCGTCATCAACATCTATCTCAAGCATTTCCGAAGCTTGTCTCCTACAATCGTTTCATTGAGCTTTTACCTGACATCTTGATTCCACTGACTTTCTTCATGAAAAGCCGTTGTGCCACAGGAATGGGATTGCCTTTATTGATTCAACGCCTTTACGGGTTTGCGATAATCTGCGGATTTCACGTCACAAAACCTTCAAGGGTGACGCGGAAAGAGGCAAATCTTCAACAGGATGGTTTTATGGCTTCAAGCTACATCTCTTAGTCGATGATTGCGGACACATCCTATCCTTTCGGATTACGCGCGGTAATGTTGATGATACCTGTTCCGAGTATGCTGAAAAACTTTATTGGCAAGGTGTTTGGGGATAAGGGTTATATCTCCAAAAAGCGGGCTGAGTTACTCGCTTTAGATGATGTAGAACTGATTACCACTTTAAAGAAACACATGAAGCCTAGAGTGCTAGCCGCTTTTGATAAGCTCTTGTTACATAAGCGTTGTATTATAGAAACTATTAATGACCCATTGAAAAATATTTTTAACCTAGAACACTCGTGGCATCGTTCACTAAGCAATTACAGGATTCCCCCTAATAAACACCAATCCAAGGCTGCTGATTATTAACAACTCAGGCTATAATAGGCAACTTCACGAAATTGCCGTTATTATTGAGGTCGCAAGCCAGCCATGCTAATTTTTGAACACCGTCATCGCACCACCCCCACCCATTACAACGCGCAAATTGCTCCGATTAGCGATTTACCCGCCAATCTGCTACGCAAACAACGCGCCGCCTTGCCCGAAGCCTCAGAATTACAAGTGGTGCGTCATTACACCCGATTGTCACAAAAGAATTTCTCCATCGACACCCATTTTTATCCGCTGGGTTCGTGCACCATGAAATATAATCCACGGGTTTGTAATACCTTGGCGATGTTGCCCCAAATTTTAGCACGGCATCCGCTCACGCCTGATTCTCATAATCAAGGCGTTTTGAGCTGTTTATACGATTTGCAAGAAATGCTCAAAGAAGTCACAGGAATGCGCGGCGTTTCCTTAGCATCTGCCGCAGGCGCACAAGGTGAATTCGCAGGCGTAGCCATGATTCGCGCCTATCACCAAGCTCGCGGTGATGTTGATCGCGTCGAAATGCTTGTGCCCGACGCAGCCCACGGCACCAATCCCGCCTCTGCGGTAATGTGTGGTTTCAAAGTGCGCGAAATTCCCACCAATGCAGAAGGCGATGTGGATTTAGTCGCCTTACGCGCCGCTGTGGGCAAACACACGGCGGGGATTATGTTAACCAATCCTTCGACTTTGGGCGTGTTTGAACGCAATATTCAAGAAATTGCCGCCTGTGTGCACGAAGCGGGCGGCTTGTTGTATTACGACGGCGCGAATTTAAACGCAATTCTCGGCAGAGTGCGCCCCGGCGACATGGGTTTTGACGTGATTCACATGAATTTGCACAAAACTTTCTCTACGCCCCACGGCGGCGGTGGACCGGGTGCCGGCCCTGTGGGCGTGAGTGAACGCTTATTGCCTTATATGCCCGTGCCCGTGGTTGCCTATGATGGCGCAACTTATCGCTGGTTGACCGAGCAAGATTGTCCCAATACTATCGGGCGTTTGCTCACGTTTGCGGGCAATGTCGGCGTATTATTGCGTGCGTTTGTGTATGCACGTTTGTTAGGGCGCGAGGGAATGCACCGCGTGGCAGAGTTTTCAACTTTGAACGCCAATTATTTAATGGCAAAACTCAGCGCGGTCGGCTTTGAAATTGCCTTTCCCAATCGGCGCGCCAGCCACGAATTTATCGTGACTTTGAAAAACCATGCAAAACAATATCATGTCAGCGCAATGGATGTGGCTAAGCGTTTGTTAGACAAAGGCTTTCACGCGCCAACCACGTATTTTCCTTTATTAGTGCCTGAATGTTTGTTGATTGAACCCAGCGAAACCGAAGACAAAGATACTTTAGACAGTTTCGTCAGCGCGTTGCAGGAAATTTTTGTAGAAATGCAAACCGATCCTGAAATGCTGAAAAAAGCCCCGTACACTTTGCCCGTGCGGCGTTTGGATGATGTGAAAGCCGCCAAGGATTTGGACATTGTCTGGAACGGCTAAAGGCTGGAAACGGCTTTGGAAGGCTTGCGGGTATTCGCTCGCAGGTCTTCACGCCGCATGGCAACAAGAACCCGCATTTCGCTTGGAAATTTATTTATTAATTCCGCTGCTGCCTGCGGCCTTATTTCTCGGGAAAACGCGTGTTGAAAAAGCGATGTTAATCGCGAGTTTGCTGCTGGTTGTGATAGTGGAATTGTTGAATTCTGCGATTGAAGCAGTGGCGGATCGTTTTGGCGCGGAATGGCATGAATTGATTAAACGCGCTAAAGATTGTGGTTCGGCGGCGGTGTTGATTGCGGTGGTGCAGGTGGGAATTGTTTGGGGTTTGCTGTTGTTATAACGGATTTGAGCGTTAGCAAGCGAAGCCCTTTAATAAAGGGAATAAGAAGGATTTAAGCTAGATTCTTAAATCCTTCTTCGTTTTTATGAAGGGGTAAATATCTAGGATTAAAATCCTAAATATCCCGCCGCGCCTGTGCCTAACGCAATACTTTGCGCACGAATGCTTTTATCCACAAACGCCGCCAATTTTGCCAAGGTCGCGGGAGTTGCATCGGCAATGTCCACATATTGCGACAACTTGGCTTCATCCTTGAAGATTTGTAAATAACCCGTCACGCTGGCTTGACTGGTATTTACCCCAACCAACACGCTCACCAAAGATTCCAAAGCTTCTTGGTGGGCGATGCGTTGCATTTCCTTGGCGATTAAACTCGGCGCAATTTTGGACTCGTTGTCTTCGCCGTCCGTCAAAATGTAGATGGCGGCATTGACCGCTAAATTGTACTGACTCAATTGCTCGGCATAGGTCACGGTTGCCGTCAGCGCGTCATAAGTCGCATCATACAGCGCGGTCATGCCTTGGCATTTTAACGGCGCGTATTGATCGGCTTGTAATTGGCGCAAGGGTACAAACCCATGAATTTCTTGACGATGGCTGTTAAACGTCATCAAGCGCACCATCAAATTATCTGCACGCGGATTGCGTTGACAACCCGCCACCACCGCTTTAATGCAACTCAATAATTCGTCTTTGAAAGCGTCCACACTGGAACTGGTATCGACCACAATCGTGACTAAGGTGTATTCAGTCGCCCCTAATTTGTCGGGACGAATCGCAGAAAATTGGAAGTTTCCGCCGCCTGCCACTTTAATCGTGTTCATATCTGCAAATTTAGGCATGATAATTCTCCTGATGAGAAAATTGTGACTGCACCCCCAACCCCCTGAAAGGGGGGGCTAAAAACTAAGTCTTTGTATTTAAAGTCCCCTTTAGGGGATTTAAGGGCGCAGTGAAATTAAATCCTTAAACCAAAAATTCTGTTGATTTCACCGTGCGCATTCCGCGTGCCTTCATTTCAGCGAGGAATTGTTGCGCAAGGTCTTCAAAACCCGTGACGGGCGAGGTGGTGTCTTCAATCAACACCAATTTGCTGACGTTTTCATCGCCAAAATTATTGGCAATATCCCGAATGGTATTCGCCACGCAATGCGACAAGGCTTGACCTGAAAACGCAATTAAATCCGCTTCTTGCAAGGTATTAATCAAACGCGTGTTTAATTGGGTGCTGGGGTCTTCGGGGTCAGGAACGTCGGCTTGCACCGCGCTGTAATGTTCCGTCCACATGTTCGAGCCTTTGGTGACAAAATCCACCATTGCCAAACGGTTTTCCCAATGATTCAAAGCTTCCGCAATCGGCGCGACTACGTTATTGCCCCATTGCCCAATCAAACAATGCGCGGGCCAAATGGTTAAGGTGTAGCGTGCGTTGGTTTTCAAAAACTTTACATAGTCCAAAGCCCGTTGTTGAAACGCAGGATGCGTGGTTTGCCATTTACCATTCAACACATCGTCTTCGGTGATTTGAGTGAAGGCTTGTGGATGCTTGCCGTTGCTGTCCATCCAGAAAATCGGGTGGGCAATATCAACCCAGTGGTGCGTGTCTAAAGTGACGTGAATATCATCAATCTTGTCTGCGTGGCGTTTTAACAGTGTGGCAAGCCGCACCGAATCTTGATCCGCGCCTGCAACGAATAAACTGCCTTTGGGGTTAGCAAAGTCATTTTGAGGATCAATGATCAAAAATTGTAAGTTCATGGCAATGACTCCTGGTAGAAAAATGAGCGGTTTAAAAAGTAAGTTCCTATATGAAACTAAGATAGTATAATTTTAAAACTATGTCAAGGCAGAACGTTTTAAAATTTTAGGAGTTACGCAGTTGAATTTATAAGCACTCAAAGATCTATGGCGGCTACGCCTTATACACCCGATGCTTGATAAATCTTTTTAAATTAATACCTTATTAATTCAACTACGTAACTTCTAAATTTAACTAAGCTATAACTTTTTAAAGGGGGATAAACATGAGCGCATTATTTAATGTCATCAAAAGGGTCGATAATTTGTAGAACATACTCAAAGAGTTGGGCGCAGATAGCCTGTTAAAAGAGACGTTCTCTCTAGCAGGGATTACACAAGTCACGGGAATCTCAGGGATATGGCTACAACATCGAGAAACAATGTTTAGAACAGAGTGTTAAAAAGGGGCGATTGGAATTAGACTGTAATGAAATATGGTCATTTATTGGAAAAGCTTAAAAAAGAGAGTTGAGGACGCAGTTAAAAAAATTTTATTAAATATTTGTCTTTTAGACACTTTATTTATAGGGTTAGAATGCAGTAAAATCGATTTTGAACAGAATCATATAATCACATAAGGAGAAAAACCCCATGAAGAAGCTCATCGCGTATGCCCTGAGTGCCAGTTGCTTGGTTGCCAGTTCCGCTAGTTTTGCGGAAAAAGATACCTTGACTCAAATGTACACCCATAACAGTTTGGTTAAACGTTTGTATGATGGCGAATTTTCAATCAAGGAGTTAAAACCGTTTGGGGATTTTGGCTTAGGCACACTGAATAGTTTTGATGCAGAAGTGGTGATTGTTGACGGGCATTATTATCGCGTCAATGTGGATGGCAAAGCTGAAGAAGCCGACGATGATGCCTTGTTGCCCTATGCTGCAGTGACCGACTTTGAAGCAGATCAGTCTTTTGAAGTGCCAGCGGGTTTGAATTTCGCACAGTTGGGTAAAAAGATTGATACGCATTTGCCGACCTTGAACGGTTTTTATGCAATTCGTATCGATGCCACGTTTAAATATTTGAAAGCCCGTGTATTGCGCCACACCGAGCCGCTGACAAAATCTTTAGAGCAAGCTCGCAATGAGCAAGCTATTTTTGAATTCCAAAATGTGGAAGGTACTTTGGTGGGTTTCCGTTGTCCCAGCTTTGTGAAGGGCATTAACACACCCGGTTATCATTTACATTTTATTACCAAAGATGGCAAAGCTGGCGGGCATATCGTGGATTTAAGTACCGATGCTAGCACGGTGCAAGTGGACAGATTGCACAAGTTCACCTTGATGCTGCCTGAAAATCCCAAAGCCCCGTTTAACATGACTGAGTTCGAGCCTGCACCTGCGGCACATTAAGACCCTTATTCTTGTTTATTCTCGTTCCCAAACAGAGTTTCACAGCCATTAAGTTAAGGACTAAAAGCAAGATTTCTTACTCTGTTTAGCATATAGGAGCAAACTCGTGGCAGAGGAACGTCTCCTTGGAACTAAACGATGACTTCTACTGCACGTCGGATTT
>JAQTYU010000024.1 GCA_028688145.1 Thiotrichaceae bacterium
GACAAATCCGACGTGCAGTAGAAGTCATCGTTTAGTTCCAAGGAGACGTTCCTCTGCCACGAGTTTGCTCCTATATGCTAAACAGAGTAAGAAATCTTGCTTTTAGTCCTTAACTTAATGGCTGTGACGCAGGCGCGTGGGAACGAGAAAATTTACACAATGACCACAATTCACATAATTAAAAGAAATTCTTTTGGTTAAATTGTGGTAATTACGAAAATTATGTGAATTGTGGTTCAGACACTGTTAAAAGATTAATGATGATTTATGCCGTCAAATAAAATATCATTACAGCTTAATGTGTACCGCCAGTTTCTGTGCTAGATTATCCTACCGCAAAGTCAGTTTTTAGACGCAGTTCGCATATTTGATGAAAAACTGGATTTAGTCCCCATAAAAAGCCTGTAGACGGTTCAAATTTGCAGCTTCGTCAATATGCGAGTTGATGATTGAAGTTAAAAAATCTGATGTCAGTTTTCTCAAGGTAGGTAATAATATAGCAATGGTTTTCACAGCATAACGTACTGTAGTTTGTGGTAATAAAGAGTAGCGAACTTAAAGAGGATGAAGCGTTTCAATTGCAGAGCGTAAGCCCCAATTTATACACTCCCTGCTTACATCGCTAAATCAATGACAAGCAATTTATACGACTTGTCAGACGGTCGAGACACGTTACAGCTAGACCTTAAATGCACAGCAAGCGCAGCTCACAGTTTTTTGTGAGCGCAGTATTGATGTGAATATATCAGGCGCGTAGCTTTTCATAAGTTATGCGCGGTATTTAGTAACGACATTTTTAACTAAGCGTTTCTAATAAGCGATAACATAACTTAGGAATTAACACCAACGATGGCTAATCAATCCTATCTTTACAATGCTTCTTTCATAGATGATTTATATGAAGCTTATCTCGCTGACCCCACCCAAGTCAGCGAGGACTGGCGTGCTTATTTTGCAAAACTGCAACAAGAACAGCCCCTCAGCACCCCAGAAATTCCCCATCTCCCGATTCAAGAACGTTTCACCGATTACCGCCCCAATTATGCAACGGGCGTAATTGATGCAACCGCCTTACAAGCCTTTGCAAAGAAACAAGCCGCTGTTTTACGCTTGATTACTGCCTATCGCTATCGTGGGCATCAACAAGCGCATCTCGACCCCTTATCATTACAAGAACGTCCCGTGGTCGATGATTTAAGCCCCGAATATTACGGACTTACCCCAGAGGATATGTCTACCGTCTTTGACACCGGTTCATTGTACGGGATGACGGATGCAAAGCTTTCAGAGATTATTGCCCGCCTCAAAACCATTTATTGCGGCAATATTGGTGCAGAATACATGCACATCACCGAAACCGAACAAAAGCGTTGGTTACAAGAACATTTTGAAGGCACTCTCGGTAAACCTAATTTTGACGAAGACACCAAAAAGCGTATTTTAGGACAATTGACTGCGGCGCAAGGTTTAGAAGACTTTTTGCACACGCAATATGTCGGACAAAAACGCTTCTCCTTGGAAGGTGGCGAAAGCTTAATTCCTGCGTTGGATCAAATTATTCAACAATCAGGCAGTTTAGGCGTGCATGAAGTCGTGCTCGGTATGGCGCACCGTGGACGTTTAAACGTATTAGTGAATATTTTCGGAAAACGTCCTAAAGACTTATTCTCCGAATTTGAAGGCAAAGTTGGAAACGAAAATATTGCAGGCGACGTAAAATATCACCAAGGCTTTTCTTCTGACGTGGAAACCCCAGGCGGTTTAGTTCACTTAGCCTTAGCTTTCAATCCTTCACACTTAGAAATCGTCAATCCTGTGATTGAAGGTTCAGTGCGCGCCCGTCAAGAACGTCGTGGCGACAAAAAGCGTAATGAAGTATTACCTTTGTTAATTCATGGTGACGCAGCCTTCGCAGGTCAAGGCGTAATCATGGAAACCTTCAACCTTGCTCATACCCGTGGTTATACCACAGGCGGCACGGTGCATGTGGTTATCAACAACCAAATCGGTTTCACCACCAGCGATCCTTTAGATTCACGTTCCACGTTGTATTGCACCGACGTTGCCAAAATGGTGCAAGCCCCAATTTTCCATGTGAACGGCGATGATCCTGAAGCCGTGGTCTATGTCACCAAGATGGCATTAGATTTCCGCATGAAGTTTAACAAGGATGTGGTTATCGATTTAGTTTGCTACCGTCGTCATGGGCACAATGAAGCCGATGAACCTGCGGCAACTCAACCCGTGATGTACCAAAAGATCAACAAGCAAGTCAAAACCCAAAAATTGTATGCACAATTATTGGCGAAAGAAGGCATCATTGCCGCCGAACAAGGCGAAGCCCTGTTGCAAGAATACCGCACTGATCTGAAAACTAAAGAAGTGGTTTCACGTCCCGTCACCAGCGATCCTAAGTACAGCGTCAACTGGAAGCCTTATTTAGGTGTGCATTGGACGGCAGCAGGCGACACCACCATCAGCAAAGAAAAGCTGCAAGAATTGGCTGAAAAATTAACTGCCGTTCCTGAAGGTTTTGTACTGAATCGCAGCGTTGAAAAAATCATCCAAGCTCGCCGCCAAATGGCAAAAGGCGAAGCAGGTTTCGATTGGGGTGCGGCTGAAACTTTAGCTTACGCAACCTTGGTTGAAACGGGTACGCCTGTGCGTTTATCAGGTCAAGATTGTGGTCGTGGCACCTTCGCCCACCGTCACGCAGTATTGCATCATGCAAACACGGGTGAAACCCATCTGCCTTTACAGCACATCACTCCAGACCAAGCGCATTTCTTAGTTATTAACTCCACTTTGTCTGAAGAAGCAGTGTTAGGCTTTGAATTCGGTTATAGCTCTTCTGACCCTGAAACTTTAGTGATTTGGGAAGCGCAATTTGGTGACTTCGCCAACGGCGCACAAGTGGTTATCGACCAATTCATCAGCTCTTCTGAAACCAAATGGCAACGTTACAGCGGCTTAGTGATGTTGTTACCGCATGGTTATGACGGTCAAGGTCCTGAACACTCTTCAGCCCGTTTAGAACGTTATTTGCAACTCTGTGCGGATGACAATATGCAAGTCTGCGTGCCCAGTACGCCCGCGCAATGTTTCCACATGTTACGCCGTCAAATCGTGCGCCCCATGCGTAAACCTTTGATTGTCACCAGTCCTAAGAGCTTGTTACGTCACAAACGCGCCGTTTCAACGATTGAAGATTTCACCAAGCAAGGTTTCCAAACCGTGATTGATGAAGTTGATACCAATATTCGTCCCGAAAACGTCAAGCGCGTGTTGATCTGTAGCGGTAAAGTTTATTATGACTTGGTGGAAGCTCGCGAAACCAATAATATTACCGATATTGCTATCGTGCGTTTAGAACAGCTCTATCCTTATCCTAAGGAAGCCATGGCGCAAGTGTTGGCACGTTATCCCAATGCAACCAGCCGTGTGTGGGTTCAAGAAGAACCTCGCAACCAAGGGGCATGGTGGTTCATGCGTGCACACATGGATGTCAATATCAGCAGCAGCGGCATTAAGTTGGAATATGCAGGTCGCCCAGCCTCCGCTTCACCTGCGGCGGGTTACTTGAAAATCCACCGTAAACAGTTGGAAGAATTCTTGGCTGATGCTTTACAGTTGCCCAAAGCCACTGCTTAACAACCCACAAGCACGCCTGTCCTGTGTGATAAAACAAGAAGACAGGCGTGATTTAACCCCATAAAACCACCAGAAGGTAAACACTCGTGTCTATTGAAGTTAAAGTTCCAGTTCTTGCTGAATCTGTTGCTGATGCGACCTTATTAGAATGGCATAAACAGCCCGGCGACTTTGTGCAAGAAGGCGAAAAATTAATTGATGTTGAAACTGATAAAGTTGTTTTAGAAGTTGTCGCATCTAAAGCAGGGGTCTTGACCCAAATTCTGAGAGGCAATGGCGAAGGTGTACAAAGCGAAGAAGTGATCGCAATTCTTGACACCAATGCTGCTGCACCCGCTGCTAAAGCTGTGGAAGCTGCACCTGTTGCCGCTGCTGCACCCGCCGCCGCTGATCCTAAGACCAGCCCCGCTGTGCGTAAAATTGCCGCAGACCAAGGTATCAGCCCAGCCAGCGTGCCCCACACGGGCGACCGCGTCACCAAGGCTGACGTATTAGCCGCTGCTCAACCCAAGAAAGCTGCACCTGCCCCAGCTGCGGTGAATCCTACCACGGGTCGTGCTGAAGAACGTGTCGCGATGACCCGTTTACGCAAGCGCGTTGCTGAACGTTTACTCGGCGCACAACACGAACATGCCATCCTGACCACCTTCAATGAAATTAACATGAAGCCTGTCATGGATTTGCGTAACAAGTACAAAGAAGCTTTTGAAAAGCGTCATGGCGTGAAATTGGGCTTTATGTCTTTCTTCACCAAAGCAGTGGTTGCCGCTTTACAAAAATTCCCCGTGATCAATGCTTCGACCGAAGGCGATGACATTATTTATCACGGCTACTATGACATCGGGATTGCTGTGAGTTCTCCCCGTGGCTTAGTCGTGCCAATTTTACGCAATGCCGATAACATGTCGATTGCTGATGTGGAACGTCAAATTGCTGATTTCGGTGCACGCGCCCGTTCTGCTCAATTGACTTTAGATGATTTATCAGGCGGCACATTCAGCATCACCAACGGCGGGATTTTCGGTTCAATGATGTCCACGCCGATTCTGAACCCACCACAAAGCGCGATTTTAGGGATGCACAACACCGTAGAACGCCCCGTGGTTGAAAACGGTCAAATCGTGATTCGTCCCATTATGTACGTGGCATTATCTTATGACCACCGCATCATTGACGGGCGTGACGCTGTGCAATTCTTGGTTGCTGTGAAAAACGCAATCGAAGACCCATCACGTTTATTGTTAGACCTCTAATTCTGCTGTCAGCCTAAGTCTCTTCACAAGGGAGACTTAGTGCCTCATATTCACCCTGAGCAGTGAACACGGATAAGGAAATTTTAAGATGGCTGATTATAATGTTGTTGTCATCGGGGCAGGTCCTGGGGGCTATGTCACCGCGATTCGCGCCGCGCAATTAGGTTTCAAAACCGCTTGTATTGAAAAATGGATCAGTCCTGAAGGGAAAAACGTGTTAGGCGGAACTTGCTTAAACGTGGGCTGTATTCCTTCTAAAGCGTTACTCGATTCTTCTCACCATTTCTATGACATGCAGCACCACGCCGCCGAGCATGGCATTCAATGCAAAGAAGTCAGCATGGATGTCGCTGCAATGTTGAAACGCAAAGATGAAATCGTCAGTTCCTTAACCCAAGGGATTGCAGGTTTATTCAAAAAGCACAAAATCACCCGTATCGAAGGGGCTGCAAGCTTCCTAACCACGCATCAATTGCAAGTGACTGCGCCCGACGGCACTACGCAAACCGTGACTGCGGACACGATTATCATCGCCACGGGTTCAGTGCCTGTGCGTATTCCTGTCGCGCCGATTGACAATGAATACATTGTTGATTCTACGGGTGCTTTGAAATTTGACAGCGTGCCCAAACGTTTAGGTGTCATCGGCGCAGGCGCAATCGGTTTAGAATTAGGCAGTGTGTGGGGTCGTGTCGGTAGCGAAGTCACCGTATTAGAAGCTTTGCCTGATTTCTTAGCCGTCGCGGATCGTAAGATTGCCGCTGCTGCCTTGAAAGAATTAACCAAACAAGGTTTAGCGATTCATACGGGCGCAAGCGTCACCTCCGCTGCCGTGGTGAATGGCGAAGTCGTTGTCAAATACAACGATGCGAAAAAAGGCGAACAAGAAATTGTCGTGGATAAATTAATCGTTGCCGTCGGTCGCAAACCTTACACCGAAGGTTTGAACGCCGAAGCAATTGGCATCAAGATTAATGAACGCGGCTTTATCGAAGTGGATGCAGAACGTCGCACCGCTGTGCCTAACGTTTATGCAATTGGCGATGTGATTGGCGGCCCGATGTTGGCACACAAAGCGTCTGAAGAAGGCGTGATGGTGGCTGAACGTTTGGCAGGTCACAAGACTGAAATGCACTACGACATCATGCCTTGGGTAATTTACACTTTCCCCGAAGTGGCATGGGTTGGCAAAACCGAAGAACAATTGAAAGCCGAAGGCGTGGAATACAAAGTAGGTCAATTCCCATTTGCTGCCAGCGGTCGCGCCAAAGCACACGGCAACACCAGCGGCATGATTCGCATGATTGCCGATGCTAAAACGGATCGCGTGTTAGGGATTCATATTTTCGGGATTTCTGCCTCTGAATTGCTCGCTGAAGCGGTATTGGCGATGGAATTTGATGCCAGCAGTGAAGACATTGCGCGCACTATTCATGGTCATCCCACCTTAGCAGAAGCCATGCACGAAGCCGCTTTAGCGGTTGATGGTCGTCCGATTCATTTCTAAAGTAACTGCGCCCCTAAATCCCCTCAAGGGGACTTTAAAGACAAAAATATTTTGTGTTTAGCCCCCTTTAGGGGGTTGGGGGCTTCAGTTAAGATTTAAAACCAGCCCCTAAATCCTCAAAAAGGGATTTTTAAAACAAAGCTGTTTTTGTTTAATTCCCTTCCTCACCGCAGTTTAAAATCATCATGCTAAATCAGTTACAAAGTCTTGGACAAACGACCCTCGCGACGTTTGAACGTCTGGGGCGCGGACATTTATTTTTATTTCGAGTGCTCACAGGTTTGCCGTTATTGCTGTTGCGTCCTCGGCTGGTGATTGCCCAATTGTATTCTGTCGGGGTGTTGTCGCTCACGATTATTCTGGTGTCGGGCTTGTTTGTGGGCATGGTGCTGGGCTTGCAGGGCTATAACACTTTGGTGAATTTTGGCGCGACTGAAATGCTCGGGGTCGTGGTTTCGCTGTCTTTGGTTCGGGAGTTGGGCCCAGTATTTACCGCGCTATTATTTGCGGGGCGGGCGGGTTCTGCCTTGACCGCTGAAGTCGGTTTGATGAAAGCAACCGAGCAATTATCAGGCATGGAAATGATGGCAGTTGATCCTTTAAAACGGGTGATTGCGCCGCGTTTGATTGCAGGCATTATTGCAATGCCCTTGCTGGCTGCAATTTTTAGTGCCGTTGGGGTGTTGGGTGGGCATTTAGTCGTGGTGAATTTGTTGGGGGTTGATGTGGGCGCGTTTTGGTCACAAATGCAGGATAAAACCGATTTTGTGCAAGATATTGCCAACGGACTGTTAAAAAGTATGGTGTTTGGAATTGTGGTAACGTGGATTGCACTGTTTGAAGGCTATGATTGTGTGCCGACTTCGGAAGGGGTCAGCCGTGCCACAACGCGCACCGTGGTGAATTCTTCGCTGGCGATTTTGGGAACAGATTTTCTGTTGACGGCGTTGATGTTTAGTAATGTGTGATTATAACGGGAATATTACTTATTGATGATATGTGAAATGGCTCTTAAACTGCTCAATAAAAAGTGGTTAATATGAATTAACCCAGTCGTTTGACTAAAAAGCAATTGGAAAATATCGCTAATAGTCCTGTTGATAATGAAAGAATTCAGTGTGCCTTGAAAACTATGCCACATGTGGGTGTTTCACGGAGAAAAATTATTGGACTCGATTATGAAATCAAAACACCCCGATACCAAAGCTAAAGCTAAGAAAATAGTATGACATTCAGCCGATTGATTAATGTCTGAACCACAATTCACGTAATTTACGCAATGACCACAATAAAAAATAATTATTGTGTAAATTCAGTTGTAAAGTTTTCACCAATAATCGGGCTTTCTTATTGGTTTTTTATGGGTGGGGACTTTATCAGGTAGATGACTGGCTGAAAGTTCGCTGTCTTTAATGTGATTACGTGTCCAATCCGCATATTGGCTTAATTGTTTGTTATTGGGGCGTGCACTATTTTCTCGAATCGGAATAATAACGCCTATTTTTGTGTCGGGGTAGTCTTCACGAATTGCCGCCAGTGCGGGTACTAAATCTGTGTCATTTGAAACAAAAACTAATTGTTCTGCCTTTTGCTTAGCAATATCTCTGTAAGCGGTGATTGCAATATTAACATCAGTTTGCTTTTCTTCTAGTTTCCAAATTGCTTCCCGTTGAGCTTTGTCTGGGGGCGTGATGTATTTTAGAGGTGTGGCTTTCTCTAAAGAATAATATCCGTTAATTATCTCAAGACATTCAGGATACATTTTTTTCAAAGCATTATGATAAGTCTGTTGAGAGGCTTGTGCTTTTGTGCCATGAGATGCCACATTAGCTTTTATGGGAGCTGTAAAAAACTTTACTTTTAGGAGCTGACTCTCAGGATTTTGAATGTGAAGAATGCCATCAAATAGCTTTTTTATATCTAGCCATTTGTCAGGGCTGTTTTTTAAACAGCCATAATACATATTATACCCATCAACATAACATATCGTTTTCAATGAAGAATCCTAATTTCGCTCTTTATAAATGAAAAAACCGCCTATCACGATGACGGCGGTTTCTTCGCCCTAAATGCTAACATCAACTGAATGATGATAGATGAAGGGAGAGTTGTGTCTCTATTATGGTATAAATTTGTTATATTTTCAATTTGTCTGAACCACAATTCACGCAATTTACACAATGACCACAAAATAATTATTTTTGTAATTGCGTTAATCATGGCAATTGTGTGAATTGCGGTTCAAATAAGAATTTCAAAAAATTACTCATTCCAGCATAAACTTGGCATTATGCTAAAATTGATATGAACTGGGAAATAAACGGCAGAATGGTAATGAATACACTTTTGAATATCGATGAACAACTGATACAACAGGCTTTGCAATTGACGGGTTTGCATAATCCACAATTGGTTGTTGAAATGGCTTTGAAAGAGCTGGTAACACGTAGAAAAACGGATAAATTAAGTCAAGCCTTTGGGCAATATTGCTGGGACGGCGATTTAGAAATGATGCGGAATGATAGTCATGCTTCTGGTTGATAGCTCGGTGTGGATAGACTTTTTCAACGGCAAGACGACTACGCAAACTTTATACTTACGAGATGAGGCAGAACGCGACCAAATTTTATTGGGCGATTTGATTTTGTGCGAGGTTTTACAAGGTTTCAAAAACGATAAAGACCATAAAGCGGCGCGTGAATTATTATTAAGTTTTGCTTATCAAAATATCGTAGGACAACAAATAGCTCTCCAATCTGTAGATTATTTCCGCTATTTGCGTCAGCAAGGTGTTACGGTACGTAAAACAATTGATGTTCTCATTGCAACTTTTTGTATTGTGAATGAGCATGAGTTGTTACATGCTGACCGCGATTTTGACATGATAGAAAAGTATCTTCCTTTAAAAGTTAAACATCCCTGATTAGATGTCTGAACCACATTTCCCTCGTTCTCAAGTGCTACTTAGGAATGAGGAAAAAGAACTAGAAATTCTGTAGGGTGGAATAGGCGTAAGCCGTATTCCACCATTTTGCTTCGCTTTTGCAGAATTTTATGGTGGAATACGCTGCGCTATTCCACCCTACAACTACACAAAATTTCCAGCCTTTCACCCCCTTTTTCAAAGGGGGAGGCTAAACCTGAGTAATTGCGTTAATCATGGCAATTGTGTGAATTGCGGTTCAGACAAAAAAATCCCCAAATCTCCCTTCCAACCCAAATTATTTCATGATTTAATAAACCCCATTACCGAGCAGTTTTTGGTAATTGAGCTGGTGCAGGTTTTCCCTCGTTCCCAAGTGTCACTTGGGAATGCTGTCTTGACCGCGTCGCGGTCTGCATCTACACAGGATGCAGCGCATCCAAGAATGTATTCCCAAGTGACGCTTGGGAACAAGAAAAATTCAAGTTGAAATTTTTGGATTGTAATAATTCAAGCGGATTATATTGAAAACTTCGATAAAATTAGTTTCATGTGTTTTATAGCGGGGCTCTTTTTCACCAACATGCAAATGGTGAACAGCATGACTTATATCCCAATCTTCTTGAGAAAAATCATCTGGTTTTTTTGCGTAGGGGTCTTTGTCATATCGAAAATAAAATTCTATTGAGCCGTCTTGACGATAACGCTCATAATGATACTCGTATTTATCAATATGTAATTGATTGTTTATGAATACAATTTCTTCATATACAGCTAATGTAGCATTGTCTTTTTTGAATTTTAAAGGAATTGTTTTTGCCAAAATAAGCCCTTTCTTTTTGTTCTTATCGAAGAATGGACGAATATTCTGTTTATGAAAATCAACAATATTTTGATGTTTACTAATTTCAAGCCATATTTTACTTATATAATTATCAAACACCTTTTGTAAATTCATCGTATTAGCCTAACGAAATTCAAGCAATGTCTCCCATACCATCGTTTCAAAAACATCTGGTGCTTTTCCTTGTTTTTTTAACTGTAAAAATTCATCTGAAGTCATACTAAATTGCTGCTCATATTGGGTAATTAAATTATTAATTTCCTGTTTAGACATATAATTCCACTCATCATCTTCATTTTCATCGAAAGTTTTACCGTATATTATAAATGAAGAATCTTTTTGACAATAAGACGATAAAAAACCTTCTGCTGTTATTTTCTTACTACCTGTACTTTCCTTTGATTCGTTAACATAAGAAATAACAGGTGGAGTGGTAGCAGGATAATCTATTAACATAATTAATCTTCTCCTTCTTCGACAATAGTAATTTCTTTTAACACATCCAATAACATATTTTTGTGGTCTTCTAACCCTCCAATAATGTCACCTGATTGTTTAACATCTTTTAAAACTTTAGCAAAAATGCCCAACAAAGAAACTGTAGGGACTACAATTTGGGCTTTTAGTGTTTTTACTGACTCACCAGACTCAGGGTGTTGTGTTAATGATATTACAGTAATTTTACTGACAACAGGACTTAACATTACGCCTAAACTATCCCCATAATACTCGGGTACATTGCCAGAAATCTCTTCATTATTGTTCATGTTTTTTCCTTTTAAAATTAAATAAACTGTGGAGTATAGTATAAACTGTTTTTCTTGATTTCAATAGATTAAGTTTGTGTAGGTTGAGTTAGCCACAGCTAACCCAACGACAGAGAATCACACCCACCCTTCTCCCCAAACCCCTCCCCTGTGACAAAATCAGAATAAAACGCTAAAATACTAAAAAACATCAAAATTTATCCCCGCGTTTTATCCCTGATGATTAAGCACTATGAAATATCCCGAGCAGTTTGATGTAATCGTAATAGGCGGCGGACACGCAGGCACAGAAGCCGCGCTCGCAGCAGCCCGCATGGGAGTCAAAACCCTCCTGCTAACCCACAATGTAGAAACCCTAGGCGCAATGTCCTGCAACCCCGCCATCGGCGGCATCGGCAAAGGACACCTAGTCAAAGAAATCGACGCACTGGGCGGCATCATGGGACGCGCCGCCGATGTCAGCGGGATTCAATTTCGCACCCTGAACGCCAGCAAAGGCCCCGCCGTCCGCGCCACCCGCGCCCAAATCGACCGCCAACTGTATAAAGTTGCCGTGCGCCACGCGATAGAAAATCAAACCAATCTACAACTGTTTCAACAAGCCGTTGATGACTTAATCGTCGAAAATAATCGAGTCATTGGCGCAGTCACCCAATCGGGCATACGCTTTTACGCGCACAGCGTCATCCTCACCGCAGGCACATTTTTAGCGGGCTTAATCCACATCGGCTTAAGCAATTACCAAGCAGGACGCGCAGGCGACCCGCCCGCCAACGCACTCGCGCAACGTTTACGCGAATTACCGCTACGCGTTGACCGCCTCAAAACAGGCACACCGCCCCGCATCGACAGCCGCAGCCTAGACTTCTCCCAAATGGGCGAACAACCTGGCGACACCCCCGTGCCCGTGTTCTCATTCACAGGCAACGCCAGCCAACACCCGCGCCAAATCTCGTGCTACATCACCCATACCAACGCCCAAACCCATGAGATTATTCGCCAAGGCTTGGATCGTTCACCTTTATATACGGGCGTGATTGAAGGCGTAGGGCCGCGTTATTGCCCCTCGATTGAAGACAAAATTACCCGCTTTGCAGGCAAAGATTCGCACCAGATTTTCATCGAACCCGAAGGCTTAGACACCTTTGAAATTTATCCCAACGGCATTTCCACCAGCTTGCCGTTTGACGTACAACTCGCCCTTGTGCGCTCGATGAAAGGCTGTGAAAACGCCCACATCACCCGCGCAGGCTACGCGATTGAATACGACTTTTTCGACCCGCGCGACTTAAAACCCAGCCTAGAAACCAAGTGCATTGACAGCCTGTTTTTCGCAGGACAAATCAACGGCACCACAGGTTATGAAGAAGCCGCCGCCCAAGGTTTAATTGCAGGCATGAACGCCGCCTTAAAAGTGCAAGGTAAAGAGGCATGGACTCCGCGTCGTGATGAAGCCTATGTCGGTGTATTAATTGATGATTTAATCACCCGTGGCACCAATGAACCTTATCGCATGTTCACCAGCCGCGCCGAATACCGTTTAATGTTGCGCGAAGACAATGCCGACTTACGCTTAACCACCAAAGGGCGCGAACTTGGCTTGATTGAAGACGCACACTGGGCAGCTTTTGAACGCAAACAACACGCGATTGTCAGCGAACAACAACGGCTACACAACGTACTGATTCGCCCCGAAAATCTCAGCGCAATTGACATGCAAGAAACCGTATTACGCAATCCTATCAATGCCTTAGAATTCTTGCGTCGCCCCGAAATAACCTATCAACAATTACTACGTTTCCCGCAAGTTGCTGAGGGCGCAACCGAAGACCCCAAAGTTGCAGAACAAGTTGAAATTCAAGTGAAATATAGCGGTTATATTGAACGCCAACAAACCGAAATCGCGCGTTCTTTGCGTTATGAAGATGCTTTATTGCCTGAAGATTTCGATTATCATCAAATTTCGGGACTGTCTCACGAAGTGCGACAAAAACTTATCCAACATCGTCCCAACAGTGTAGGACAAGCATCAAGAATTCAAGGGGTTACACCCGCCGCCATTTCCTTAATTTTGGTTTATTTGAAAAAGTCCCCAATTCAACGCCAAAAAACAGCTTAATTATTTAAACCTCGCAGGGTTTTCCTCCTTGCGGGGGAAGAGGTTTTTACCGAATGTCAAAGATTAATGCCCTGATTGAACAATGGATTCCCGCGCATATTCGCAAATTAAGTGCCTATCACGTCCAAGACGTAGGGAATGCTATCAAATTGGATGCCATGGAAAATCCGTATACTTGGGATGAAAATTTACGCACGGCATGGCTGCAACGCCTGCATGAAGTCACTTTGGCGCGTTATCCTGATGCGGATGCCAGCGCGGTGAAAGCGGGTTTGCGCCAAGTGATGAATATTCCTGAAAATATGGATATTTTGCTCGGCAATGGCTCGGATGAAATCATCCAAATGCTCGCGCTGTGTTTCAACGCAGCAGAACGGGTATTGCTCGTGCCCGAACCCAGTTTTGTGATGTATCGTTTGATTGGGCAAGCCGTCGGAATGCGTTATTTGGGCGTGCCCTTGCGCGAAAATTTTGCCTTAGACGTGCCCGCGATGTTGCAAGCGATTGCGGAACACAATCCCGCCTTGATTTTCCTAGCCTCTCCCAACAATCCCACGGGCAATACTTTTGCTTTGGCGGACATTCTGCAAATTGTGGAAGCCAGCCGTGGCGTGGTGGTGATTGATGAAGCTTATATTCCTTTTGGCGCGGAAACTTTCATGCCGCATTTGGAAAAATATCCTAACGTATTGTTAATGCGAACCGTTTCAAAACTAGGGCTGGCAGGTTTGCGTTTGGGTTTATTAGTGGCTGCGCCCGCATGGATTGCAGAAATCGAAAAAACCCGTTTACCTTATAATATCAATTCTTTAACCCAAGTCAGCGCGAGTTTCGCCTTAGAAAACTTCTCCGTTTTACAAACTCAAATCACCCAAATTTGTAAAGATCGTGAACTGCTCAGCCAAGCCCTGCGCGCTTTGCCCAATGTGCAAGTGTGGGACAGCATGGCGAACTTCATTTTGTTCCGTGTGCCTGACGCGCCCAAAGCTTTTGCGGGGTTGAAAGCGGCAAATATCTTGATTAAAAATCTGCACGGCGCACACCCGATGCTGGAAAATTGCCTGCGCGTCACCATTGGCACGCCTGAAGAAAATCGCTTATTTTTAACTGCGCTCGAAGCGTCTTTATAATTTATGTGTTAAATACTTAACTGCGCCTCCGATTCATTTCACGGGGGCTTGTTTAAAAAAGCTTTTAATAAGGATATAAATGAGTATTAAATCAGATAGATGGATTCGTGAACAGGCTGAAAAACACGGCATGATTACGCCGTTTGCCGCTCGCCAAGTCAAACAAAATGAGCAGGGCGAACGCATTATTTCTTATGGCACGTCGAGCTATGGTTATGATGTGCGTTGCGCCAATGAATTTAAAATTTTCACCAATATCAATTCCACCATTGTTGACCCGAAAAATTTTGATGCGGGCAGTTTTGTGGATATTACTTCAGATGTGTGCATTATTCCTCCGAATTCTTTCGCTTTGGCGCGCAGTATTGAATTATTCCGCATTCCGCGCGATGTGCTGGTGGTGTGTTTGGGAAAAAGTACCTATGCACGTTGTGGGATTATTGTGAATGTCACCCCTTTAGAACCTTGTTGGGAAGGACATATTACCCTCGAGTTTT
Organism: Thiotrichaceae bacterium; assembly: GCA_028688145.1. Lineage (GTDB taxonomy): Bacteria > Pseudomonadota > Gammaproteobacteria > Beggiatoales > Beggiatoaceae > JAQTYU01. The sequence continues at coordinate 14,692 of JAQTYU010000024.1, forward strand.
CCAACACGACACCCTTGCCTGCGAAGATTTATGCGAATGAAGGCGTGGCGCAATTAATCTTTTTGGGCGCAGATGAAGAATGTGAAACTTCGTATGCAGACCGTCAAGGAAAATATCAAGGACAGCTAGGGGTGACTTTGCCAAAGACTTAAAGAAATTTATTAGGGCGTGTCATCTAATATCAGCTTACCTCAATAAGCTAAATGCGCTAAGACATCTAACTTCTAAAGCTTAACTTAATCTCATCGACGAGGGAGTATTGCGGGAACGAGTCGCAGTGTAGAGTGTCGAGAATTTTCCTCCCATTCCGTACTGCTTCACACCGACTAGTTTCATTCTCACTACCACTAATTTAACGATATAACAATTGTCACAATTTTAAGGTGAACTTTAGCCTGTGAGATTAGGTAGAATAGTTTGCTGCACAAAGTGCAATTTACTTGATGAATTCTTAATTTAGTGTAGGAGATATAGATGAGAGTATTAACACTATTGGCATTAAGCCTATTGACCAGTAGCACTTTTGCGCAGGATGAGGCAATTTATTATCCTGAAACAGGCGCAGTGCATATTCCAAAATTACAGGTGTTAGGAGACAGCTCAGGCAAGAGCTACTCAATCGATCTGAAGAACACCCAGGATAGCAATTTTTCAGTGACCAGCGTCGTGCCCAATATGAGCACTGCCCCCGGTCGCAATGTACAAGTGGGACCTCGTCCTTACTTTCTCGTTGAGGGAATGCAGGCAAGTCCGCTGAAAACGCAATTGGAACAATGCGGCAATCTGGCATTTAGAAAAACTGATTTTTCAGTGGGACATCGTGGCGCAGGGCTGCAATTTCCAGAACACACCAAAGAATCTTATATGGCATCGGCGCGTATGGGCGCGGGTTTGATTGAATGCGATGTAACTTTCACTAAAGACAAGCAATTAGTCTGTCGGCATTCACAATGCGATTTGCACACCACCACCAATATTTTAGATACGCCTTTAGGGGCAAAGTGTTCAACCCCATTTACCCCCGCAGACCCCGCAACGGGTAAGGCAGCTTCAGCAAAATGCTGCACCAGTGATATTACCTATTCAGAATTCAAAAGCCTATGCGGTAAAATGGATGCCAGCAACCCCCAAGCAACCACGGTTGCCCAATATTTAGGCGGTACACCCAACTGGCGCACCGATTTATATTCCAGTTGCGGCACTTTAATGAGTCATGCGGAAAGTATTCAATTGTTCAAACAATTGGATGTGAAAATGATTCCTGAATTGAAAGCCGCCAGCGTCACCATGCCCTATGAAGGCACGTATACCCAAGAACAATATGCACAACAAATGATTGACGAATACAAAGCAGCGGGTGTGCCTGCCAGTCAAGTATTTCCCCAATCCTTCAATTTAGCAGATATTGTATATTGGATTAAAAACGAGCCGAGCTTTGGTCTTCAAGCCTTATTTTTGGATGAAATCGATACGTTCGACGCAGCTAAAATTGCTGCATCAACGACGCAATTACCTGATTTAGTGGCAAAAGGAGTGAAATACATCGGACCTCCCACTTGGCTGCTGGTGAGTTTAGACAGCAATCAACACATTGTGCCCTCAGACTATGCCATCAAAGCTAAAGCCTTGGGATTGAATATTATTACTTGGACTTTGGAACGCTCAGGCTTATTGAAAACGGGCGGCGGCTGGTATTATCAATCCGTCAACAGCGCGATTCACAACGACAGCGATGCGATGGAGTTTTTAAACCTGCTTGCCAAGGATATTGGAATCAAGGGCATTTTCTCGGATTGGCCGGGGACTGTCACTTACTATGCAAATTGCATGGGTTTGTAACGAGTTAAGTTAATATTAATGTTCTGAACCCCAATTCACATAATTTACACAATTAGAAAATGATTATTTTGTATTGAATCATGATAATTGGGTTAATTATACGCATTGGGGTTCAGACAACTTAGGAGCTAAATTTTAAGGTCACTCATAACATGCCGACCTGTCCTCAATGTAAAGCGCCACATGCGGAAATACCGATTCAAGCAACTATTATCGCTTGTAAGCGATGCTGTCAGATTCAAAAATTACAGTTCATTTTTAAAACTCCCAACGCACCTGCAAATATGCACTGCGAGGCACTTCAGTGCTCAGCAAATCAGCTCCCCGCATGGTCAGAAAATCTAAATGCTGTTTACTAAATAGATTTTTTCCCACCAGAGATAATTCTACTTGTTTATTCATTTGCCATGATAAACGAGAATCCACGGTGAAATAAGCATTCAAACTATTCGCAAGCGCGCGCGTTTCATCGGGGTTGATAGCAATCCGACTCATCCAACGCGCATTGACATCCCATTGCCAGCGCGGTGCAAAACTCCAATGAGAACGTAAATTAACTTGGTGAGGCGCATTCCAGCCCATCATGAAATTTACGCTATTGCCAGGCATCAGCGAGATGTCTTTGAAAGCCGTGGCAGTGCTGTGCACATAAGTATAACCCGCAGTGAGTCGCCATTGCGGAGACACTTGCCAATCGGTTTTTAACTCAAGCCCTGCGGTATCTGCTGAAGCAATATTTTTGAAAATCAACGGTGCTATCAGAGCAGAAAATTTGGGGTCAAAATACGGCGTAGCATACGCCACACTGATTAAGTCATTATAATGATTGAAGAAAGTAGCACTATCAAAGGAGAGTTGTTTATTAGGTTGAAACCGCCAGCCCAGTTCATAACTGATTTGTTTTTCGGAACGAATATTAGCCGCACTGCTCACAGGTGTTACAACAGGAACCGTCACGCCGGGAGCAATGGGATATTGGATATCTAAGGTATACAACAAGGCTAAATCACGTTCGGTACGCGAGGGGGTGCGCACGGAACGCGAAATTGCTGACCAAAAACTGTGCTGTGGGCTTGCCGTCCACATCATTCTTGCACTCGGCTGATTTTCCCAACCTGTCGAATCGTTACGTTCTAATTTGTTGCCGACGGTTAATTTCAAATCGTGGCGCAGTTTAATTTCATCTTGTAAAAATAAATTCACGACATTATTACGCACATAAGGGTGCAGATAGTTAAACGAAGGAACTTGTTGAAAAGCTGGGATATTATTAGAATCGGAATGTTCCAATATTGTGCGATAACCGCCGCCCCAAGTGATTTCATGCTGGGGACTGAATTGCCAACGCTGATGAAAATCTAAATCAAAAGTGTCGTTGCGCACGGCGATTAAATTAAAATCGCGTTGATAATAATCATAATAGGCTTGTACGAAAACATCGGAGTTTTCAGAAGTGCTGTGTTTCAAACTGCCTAAAATATGCCCGCCATGTGCCACTTGGGTATTCGCGTCGCGGGTGAAAATGCCATAATTCGACTTTTCTAAATTACTGCTTTCGGCTTGAAACATCCAATGCGTGCTACCATCGGTATCGCTGTCAAGGCGCATCCCAGCTCGGCGTGACCACCACGCATCATTCGTATCCCCATTTTTCTTGGCGGGTTGCGAGGCAAATAACTTTTCTTGCACTGCTTGCGTGGCTTCAAACGCACCTTGATGCAGTTCTTTGGCATAAACCCGCATATAACTGTGTTCATCCAAAGCAACCCCGTGGCGCAAACTACCAAAGGCTTTATCGACTGTGCCCGCGCCTGCACTGATTAAGGTACCGACGGTGTCTTTACTGTGTTTGGTGATGACGTTAATCACGCCATTCACGGCATTACCGCCCCACATCGTGCCGCCAGGTCCGCGAATCACTTCGATGCGTTCAATGTCTTCGAGCACCATGTCTTGCATGTCCCACATCACCCCTGAAAAATCGGGCGTGTAGACACTGCGTCCGTCGATTAAAACCAGCAGTTTAGCGGCGTACACATCATTGAAACCGCGTGCACTGATAGACCATGTATGTCCGTTGACTTGTGCGACTTGTAAGCCTGTGGCAATGCGTAACACATCGGGCAAATTGGTGGCGGTGGAGCGGCGAATATCTTCTTGCGTAATCACAGTAATCGCTGCCGCAGATTCGGAAACTTTCTGCATTTTTTTGGCAACGGAGGTGACTTCAATGTCTAAAAGTTCGGTGAGCGATAAATTGATAAGTTGTTTTTGTGTTGCCTTAATTTCTGCTAATTCGACAGCATCAACCGCACTGGCGCAGACAGGCAACAGCCCGCAAATGAGCGCGGAACATATTTTTTTAAAATTTAAGGGGGGGCAGAAAAAAATCATGCAATTGAACCGTGTTTCATACAGGAAAAGACATGCTGGTTGAAGAACCGATGATAACGATTACTTATGACAGTATAGTCTTTAACAAGGGATTGAAAGAGTTTATTAATAATTATTGTTAGATGGCTCAAGTTATTCTAAACGTCTCAGGGTCGCCCCAATTATTATGCAAAAATCATGCTATTTTTAAGGTTTTAAAGCCTCTTGAATAAACTTTAAAGGATTTAATCGCGACTCAAATTGAACCGATTCCTTAAAAAATAATTCGTAAATTCAAATATATATACAGACAATCAAAAGTGGGCTATATAATTTAAAGTGGTATAACCTGAACAAGGCTTGAACTCACTAGTTTCAAAAGGGACACTAAAACTCTAATGATCGCTCAAGATATAAAACGAGTTTAATTCTACCATGCACAAGGTAGGTAATCTGCTACTTTACTTCACTATTGAGAATTAAGCAGAATGAAAAACAACCTGTTAGAATTCTTCTACTTTTACTCGAAAGGATAGATTCATGCGTTTAATGTGCTTAGCCAGTCTGATGTTGTTCCCCTTAAGCAGTCATGCCGCGTTGAAAGCGGGAGACAGTTTTCGTGATTGTCCACAATGTCCCGAAATGGTGGTGATTCCTGCGGGCGAATTCATGATGGGCGCGGAACGCTTTGAAAATGAACAGCCTGTGCATAAAGTCGCGCTCAAACAATTTGCGATAAGTAAATATGAAGTGTCGTTTGCAGAATATGATCATTTTTGCGACCAAGTAGAACGCGCGAAAATCGGGGATGGCGGTTGGGGACGCGGTAAACAACCTGTGATTAATATCAATTGGTTAGATACCCAAGCCTATACCGAATGGCTGAGCGGAAAAACGGGAAAAACCTATCGTTTGCCCACCGAAGCCGAATGGGAATATATGTCGCGTGCGGGCACCAGTACAGGCTTTTGGTGGGGCAATGAGCTGGGGAAAAATCAGGCAAATTGTGAAAACTGTGGCAGCCAATGGGATAAAAAACAAACCGCACCTGTGGGTTCATTCAAACCCAATGTCTTTGGGGTATTTGACACTTTAGGCAATGTCTATGAATGGACTTGTTCCCAATACAGCAAAACCTATGATGGCAATGAATTGAAATGCTCGGAACGTCCCGAGTCACCTGCATTTCGGGGCGGCGCGTGGAATGATAATTTAAGCCTGACGGACACTACGCGCACTTGGGCACCGCTGATTACACGCGGTGATTTTTTGGGAATGCGGGTGGTGAAAGAGTTGCCGTGAAAACAAGCCCCAACCCCCTAAATGGGGCTAAATATTTGTTTTTAGTCTACTTTATGGGGTTTAGGGGCGCAGTGAAGTCTTTCCTCGTTCCCAAACAGAGTTTCACAGCCATTAAGTTAAGGACTAAAAGGAACTATAGTAATAGACAAAACAGACAGGAAAGCCACTCATGTTAAAAAAGCTTAGGGTTAATTCAAAGTAAAGAG
>JAQTYU010000014.1 GCA_028688145.1 Thiotrichaceae bacterium
CCTGCACAGAGGGTTTTATGTTTATGCAGGCTCAGTTTCAACATCCTTGGCTTCTTTTGCAGACATTTTAAACTTCTTCTACTTTGGGACTCTACTCCCCCTGCCCCCTTTTTCAAAGGGGGTGAAAAGCGAGACACTTAAGAAGACAATAAGATAAAGCTTAACTTAATGGCAGTACTTCAGGGGGTAGGGACGCAGTCATTACCTACTAAAACTATCCGCAAATTCCAACAACTGTTCCATCGTCAACAGAAATACCCCTTCGCCGCCGTGCTCAAATTCCAACCACGTAAACGGCACTTCAGGATACAAATCCACCAAAGTATCTTGGCTTGCGCCCACTTCCACAATCAACACCCCATGCGGGGTTAAATGTGCGGGTGCTTCACGTAAAATCTGCTTCACCAATAACAAACCATCTTCGCCCGCTTCCAAACCTAAACGTGGTTCATGCTGATATTCAGGCGGCATATTTTCCATTTCGTAAGCATCGGCATAAGGCGGATTACTGATGATTAAGTCATAACGGCTGCCCGCCAAATTCTCAAATAAATTGGAATTTACCAAGTGCAAACGATGTTCTAATCCATAATTTTCCACATTTTGCTTTGCCACCGCGAGCGCGTCTGGAGAAATATCCACCGCATCAACTTCCGCTTCGGGTAAAACCAAAGCTGTGGCAATTGCAATGCAGCCGCTACCTGTGCACAAATCCAGCACGCGCGTGGTTTTCTCGGTGATAATCCACGGCGCAAAATGATGTTGAATCAGCTCGCCCAAAGGAGAACGCGGAATTAATACCCGTTGATCTACAAAGAATTGTAGATTTGCAAACCATGCTTCTTGGGTTAAATAAGGCGTTGGCATCCGTTCTTGAATACGGCGGTGTAATAAATTGAAAACCTCGCGCTTTTCAGAATAGGTTAATTGCGTATTCCACAAACTTTGCGGGAAGTTATAAGGCAGGTGTAAGGCGTGTAACACCAACACCACGGCTTCATCTAAGGCATTGTCGGTGCCGTGTCCAAAAAATAATTTAGCTTCATTGAACCGACTCGTGCCCCAACGCACAAAATCCGAAAGCGTGTTTAATTCGTCAATTGTATGATCCATGCAAATATTCCTAATATTTTTAATGAGTTGATATTAAATTTGACTGCGCCCCTAAAACAAGCCCCTAAATCCCCTAAAGGGGACTTAAAAACAAACATCTTTAATTTTTAGCCCCCTTCAAGGGGTTGGGGTGCAGTTAAATTTAATACGACATTGGGCATTATTTAAAGATGTGGCATCTTAGCAGTGCCTCGTTGGGATTTAAAGCAATACCGTGGCTAAATGTCTTCCTTGGCTACAAGTTTGATAATTGCTCTATCAATGTTGCGAACAACTGTTTGAGAATTCATGTCTTTCTAGACAATTTCTACAACACAATACCCACATCGACCTAATCAAGCTGTTACCTACTCCCTGCATTCCTATATACTGTGCGCTCACGAAGATAGCCCCCGCATTTTAATTACACAGGATAGGGTCATGGATATTGAAGAAGAAATGGAAATTGTCGACATGCTCAGCACGGCAGACACGGCTGATTTACCAAACATTACTCCAAAATTAAGCGAGTATTTAAATTCGCCTTCAGAATTAATTCAAATTGAAGCCATCGAATTGATTGGGGATTTTATGTTAGTGGAGCACACTGCGGATATTGAACAATGTTTACAGAGTCCAAAACCCTTAATTCGGATGTATGCGGCAAACGTTTATTATGATTTAGTCGGCGAAGACATGATCGAAAAATTGCCGATGTTGTACGCCGACACTGATCCTGGTGTATTAGTCACTGCATTTGCCTTAGGTTACCTTCTTACTGAAGATGTGGATTTATTGGCGCGAATCAAACAAATCATCGATGAACCTGCTTTAGATGACCGTTTAGCCTATGTGGTGAAAAACGTGTTTGAATGTTATTTAGAGCTGGATGAAGAAGTCGAAGTGGTCATGTTATTACAATATATCAAAGGCAAAGTTGATCCTAAATCAGAAATTTTTGCTGAATTATCAAGCTTGTTAGAAGATTTGGAATAAGCAAACTGCGCCCTTAAAGAAGCCCCCAACCCCCTAAAGGGGGCTAAAGACTAAGCAATTATTTTTATTAATCTTTTAAGTCCCCCTTTAGGGGATTTAGGGGCTTGTTTTAATCTTTAGTCCCCTTTAGAGGGTTGGGGGCGCAGTTTTTAGTTTAAGTTAAACAGCTAACTTTTTTCTGCCAAGGCAATGTTTTTCCCAAAGGTTTCCCGCACAGATAACGCACTGATAAACGCGACCACGCCAAATCCTAACATTGCATAAAGCGCGTAACGATAATCTACGGCTGCATAAATGCGAATATCCCCTTGCAATTTCCCATTCCAGAAAAAGTCCAAAATCCAACCAAATAAAGGCTGTGCCACCGCCGCGCCTGAAAACACGCCCATATTCACCAAACTCAATGCCATGCCTGACAGCGCGGGCGAAACGCTTTCTTTTGCCAAAGGATAACTTAAGACAAAGGTGCTCGCGCTGATGCCCAACAAGCTGAATAATAAGCCTAAACCCCAGCCTGCTTGCCACGGAATCAATAAAAATAAGCCCCACGTTATCGCATAACACAAAGCACCCGCAACTAAAATCGGTTTGCGTTTGCCCAAACGATCCGACATCCAGCCCGACAATAAAGCAGACACTGCAAAACTCAGCAAGGAAATTGAGGTGTATTGTGAGGCAAGATTACGTTCCATGCCACAGGTGTCGCGCAAAAAGGGAATTGCCCACAAGCCAATAAATGCCAAATACGCGCCCGTCATGCCGAAGTCAGTCCAAAACCCTGCCCACAAAGTGCGAATACTTAACACTTGTTTTAAATCTAAATACCAGTGTTGTTCACGCGCAGCATGAGTTTCTTGTCCTGCCATTTGACGCAAAGAAGGAAAGCCCGCATCTTCGGGACGATTGCGCACCCAGAGCAACGAAATCACTGCCAGAAAAATTGAAAAAATCCCAATGCCGATAAATACCGTGCGCCATGAATAATATTCCAAAAGCATCGTTAAAGGTTTTGCCGCAAGCATTGCGCCGACATTGCCAAGAAACAAGGTCAGCCCGCTGATTACGCCGTAATTGCGTTCACTAAACCAGACGGTATTACTTTTCATCAGCCCCACAAACACCACTGAAACTCCAAAGCCCACCATTAATCGCCCCACGGCGGCAATTTCAAAATCGGTGGCAAGCCCGAAGATAATTGAGCCAATGCCACCGATTAAATTGCCCACGGCAACGGAGGCGCGTGTCCCCAAAGTGTCGGCTAATACGCCTGCGGGTAATTGCATTGCGGTGTAAATGTAATAATACATCGCCACCAATGAGCCGAGTGCCGCGCCTGTGGTGTTAAATGCCTGCATCAGGTCGCCTGAAACCACGGCGGGCGCAATCCGCTGGAAAAACACCAACATGTACGCCAAGATTAAAATTCCGTAAATCGTCCAGCGTGTTCGCTCAAAATGCGCTGCGTTAAAAGTCATGTTTCCATCCCAAGTAATTTATTTAGATTTATTAGAAACTGCGAATTGAATTGTAGAGGGATTTTGATTGATTATGAAATTTATTGTCTTTAACTTCCCCCTTTGACAAAAGGGGAATGAAGAGGTAACTAGAGGAGATGTAATATTTTATTTGAATAATAATAGGTTGCATTTATTTGTGTTTTTTGTTTGAAGTCGTTAGAAAAACTCAGAGTACTGTACATTTTTCCTAATAGCCGCATAACTTGTTACATAGTCGACTTTATGATTTATAATCAGATGATTTATGGGATATTTATTAACTGTTTTTAAAAGTCGATCCTAAAAGCAGCCCTGTATTTTTCATGAAAGTGCGAATTAGGTGGGCAAACATGAAATTATAAAAGCAAAGATAAAGGGAAAATTATGTATAAACTAATGCTGCCTTTATTCGATTAGATTAGCCCGAGGTTAGTTTTAAGCTTAAAATAAGAATAACCGTTTTTCTAACATTAGGATTTGATATGACTAGCATTCATCCCGCCGCGCTTTGGGCACAAACGGCAAGCTTTGAGCCTGTGCATGTGGATTGTGTCACCGCAATTATGCTGAAAATTTTAGACAGTAAATGCAAAATGGGCGTTGAGGAGCAAAACGCATTAATTGCTATTTATGATGTTATAAAACAGCAATCAGGTGAGTTATTAGACATAGAGCTGCATCAATTGATTGCAACTGCACGTCAACAAATGAGTGCACAAATCTTACAATGCGTCCATGAACAGCGCGTTCATGCAGAAGCGGTTATTCCTAAACCTGTGATGAAAGCGTTTAAACAACGTTTGCGGGAAGCTTTAATGCCTGAGCATTAAGTTGTTATTGAAACTTGAGTTGTCTATTTAAACCTTCTAAATTTTGAAAACCTAGACGATTGTTCTCTATCAAAGAGTAGCCGTTATACACTCATAAAGCTGGCTATTTTTTCAAATAATTTGTAGGGTGAGTATTTCCCACCAAAAAAGATTTAAATAATTATATTAAATAATCAATTAAGACATATATTGCTGTAACTTCCTCATAGCCAGTCTACATGCAAAAGGCTAACGACACGCTCAAACTGAAAGTCTTACTATCGTACTTCTGAGGATTTCTGTGTGGGTATGTTCATATCAAAGCCATAGCGCATTTTGCTAAACAATATCAACCCCAGTTGATATTAGCTCTTCCTCGCCCCAAAGGTAAACCGCCCAGTATCATGATGATTCAAAGACTCAGCCTAAGAATCGATGCGGATGAACTTTGTGAAGTCTTTCTGAAACTATTGCCATTGATGATAAAAATATTAATAGCACTGTCAGTGACGCTCATGGAAAGCACCAAAACTTTTAATTTGGCAACTGGGTATATTGAAAAGCCAAAAACAGCATGAGATTAATTAAGGCATAACCACTATTAGCAGCGTTCACGGATAAGGCAACCTCTACGTCAGATGCCTTACACACTCAAAAAATACTTTAAGTTATAGATAAGTAAGACAATGGCTGCATTATCGTGTTGAAAAATAACCAAAAATATTTACGATAAGCCTTGCTAAGACAACTGGATAAGCCTAGTTTAGGTGAATCTGCTTGGCAGCAGAGGTTCATTCTTCTACATGGACAAACCTAAAACGTTTGATTCGGGTGAGTCGTGTTTCAGAAAGAGGAAGTCATACAACTAATTACCTTAGTAATCATTACTTATATCCAGAACTGTATGTGCCATATATAGAACCGATTTGAAGTCTTGTGTAAGATATAAAAAAGGAGTTATTGCCCAAGAAAAAGCAAACCTGTCCTCAGAATCGAGTTTGAGCTATCGCCCAGACCCTTAAAACAAGAGAAAGTAGCCCCTAGGAAAACTGGTTTTGTACCAGTTAAAGCACGATGGCTAATAGAACGTTCTAATGCTTGGGCAGAGCGATGTAAGTTATGGATTAAGAACTTTGAAGGTGGTAGTCTTGAGAACATCAATGCAAAACTTAAACTGTGTTTTATCAGGCTTATGATTAAACGACGCGCTTCCTTTTAAAGATTCAAAATAGGTTCTATAAGCGTAGCTCTGGTGACGCGTTTATCCCTGAACACTAAACAATTAAAATGATATAACCATTTAAATCCAAATTCATTTCAAGCAAGCCTGCAAAATCTTTGTCGCTGGAACGACAAGATAAAAAGCGAGGTCAGCCTTCCCCTTTAACAAAGGGATATTTAAGATCGTGACAATTTTTGAATTTTTTAAATCCCTTAGTCCCTTTTAGTAAAAGATTGGATGCACAGCTTTAGTTTTAACTCAACCAGAAGGAAACTTTATGAAGTTTATATTTGACGGTCTCACCGACCAAGAAGCAGAAGAATCGCGAGCGACAAACGGCTCAAATGCCGTTGCCGCCCAAGAAACCGAAAGCTTTTTAGATAAGCTACTCGATAATTTTAAAGACCCGATTATCTTGATTTTAGTGGTCGCCTTGGGGATTACTTTATTACTAGCGGTGATGGGATATGCCCATTGGTATGAAGGTTTGGGTATTGCACTAGCGGTTTTACTTGCAACTTTAATCGCGACATGGTCAGAACACAGCAACGAAAGCGCGTTCCAAAGATTATTGGAAGAAGCGTCAATGATTCAAGTCAAAGTTTTTAGAAATAAAAGCTTAGTTGAAATCAGCATCAATGATTTAGTGGTGGGTGACCATATTCTGCTGCAACCCGGCGACACCATTCCCACCGACGGCATTTTAATTGCGGGGCATTTGGAAGCAAACGAAGCTTCTTTAACGGGCGAATCTGAGCCTATAAAAAAGCGTTCTAGCACCGACGAAATCAACACCCCTGAAGAAAGCCGTTTATTCCGCGCCGCTTTGGTTGAAGATGGCGAAGGCGTGTTGAAAACCACCGCTGTGGGTGAAAAAACCCGTTACGGCGAAACTATGACCGAAATCCTCACTGCGGAAGAGCGTTTGTCGCCTTTGCAAAGCAAGTTAGAAGTGTTGGGAAAACACATCAGTTTGTTTGGTTATATTGGTTCGGTGTTCATTTTCGTAGCATTCATGGCGAACCATATTTTCTTGCAAAGTTCTAGTGTTGCCGCTTATTTTGCCCAACCCATCGGTGAAATAATTCACCATGCGGTGACTGCATTAATTCTGTCAATCATTGTAATCGTGATGGCTGTCCCCGAAGGCTTGCCGATGATGATTGCGATGGTGCTCGCATTGAACATGCGTAAATTGCTTTCCGTGAAAGTGTTGGTACGGAAATTACTCGGGATTGAAACCGCAGGCAGCTTAACCGTGTTGTTTAGCGACAAGACGGGGACTTTAACCCAAGGACAATTAGCGGTTGAAACTTTTGTGATTGGCAGTGGGCAACAATTTGAAAACCTTGGCGCAATTCCTAGCAAAGTTCAAGATTTAGTCGCGTTCTCCTTACGCAATAATACCAGCGCGGTGTTAGACACCACTGATCCTGAAAATCCCAAAATGGTCGGCGCAGACCGTACCGAACAAGCTTTATTGCGTTTCGTGGGGCGGGCTTTGGCGGACAAAGACACGATTGACATCGTGGACATGATTCCATTCAGCAGTAGCCGTAAATTTTCCGCAATGCAAGTGCAAGGTGCGAAAAACCTGACTTTGGTCAAAGGCGCACCCGATATTTTATTAACCCAATGCACGCATTATTTAGATGCCGATGGCAATGCTCAGCCTTTAACGGATCAAAGTGGTTTGTTGAAAGAGCTCAGCGAACTGTCAGCGCGTGCGATGCGTTTATTGGCGGTGGCAATTACCGAGACTGCCATTACTGCGGACAAAAGCTTGCCCACGTCTTTGACTTTGGTAGGGATTTTTGGTTTGCGTGACAAGATTCGGGTGGAATCTTACACCGCCGTGCAAACTGCGAAAGAAGCAGGCATTCATGTGGTGATGATTACGGGCGATGCCAAAGAAACCGCGCAAGCGATTGCGAAAGACATCGGTTTGACCACGCAGGGCAAGGGCATTGTGCTCAGTTCTACCGAATTGGGGCAATTGTCGGACGAAGAACTCAAGAAAATTATGCCTGATTTATGCGTGGTGGCGCGGGCATTTCCTACCGACAAGAGCCGTTTAGTCAAACTGGCTAAAGAACTGAACTGGGTCACGGGCATGACGGGTGACGGGGTCAACGACGCGCCAGCGGTGAAAAATGCGGACGTGGGTTTCTCGATGGGCAGCGGCACGGAAATGACCAAAGAATCCAGCGACATCGTGATTTTGGACGACAATTTCTCTTCCATCACCAAAGCGGTTTTATATGGGCGCACGCTGTTCAAATCGATTCGGAAGTTTTTGGTGTTTCAATTAACGGTGAGCATGTCCGCAATTACTGTGGCGTTCTTGTCACCGTTCTTAGGCATTGATTTGCCGTTGACCATGACGCAATTGTTATGGATTAACATCATCATGGACACCTTTGCAGCCTTGGCATTGGCGGGCGAACCTGCGTTAAATCGTTACATGTTGGAAAAGCCCACGCCAAAAGACGCGCCTTTAATCACGGGTGATATGTGGTCTTCGATTCTGGTCAATGGCAGTGTCGCCGCCGCCTTAAGTTTATTCTTCTTGAACTTCGACCCGATTCAAAACCTGTTTTCTCGGGGCATGGATGTGAAAAGTGACGAAGCGCACGCGGTATTTTTAACTGCGTTCTTTGCGTTCTTTGCGCTGATGCATACGTTCAATACTTTCAATGCGCGCAGCGAAGGTTTGAATTTATTAGAAAATATCTTCGGCAATCGCTTATTTTTAGGGATTATTGCGATGATTGTGGTGTTGCAAATGTTACTCACCACTTTTGGCGGGAAAATCATGCGCACTGTGGGTTTAACCCCGATTGAATGGGCGTATGTGTTAGGTTTTGCCTTATTACTGATTCCTGTGGATTTAATCCGCAAGGCAATTCGTAATCAGTTCTTTGGTAATCCTGTGTTAGTGCGTTCACAAGACGCGTAATGCTGTTCAGACCTTCTAGGTTTTTGAAACCTAGAAGGTCTTTATAATTAACGCGGTTTGACGGTGTTTAAATCTAAATTAAGAAGCTATCTCTATGAAATTACTGATGCTCACATTTGTATCTTTATTTTTAATAACAGGATGTTTTCCTTCTCCAGAAATGGCACACCCCGAATATAAAATGCTCAATGCAATAAGTGATAGGGAACAAAAACATCTTGTATTTAGTAAATTTCCTCTGGAAAAACAATTGGAAATTCACCTTGCAGCAACAAGTCAGACTCATCCACCAGATTTATCATTCGTTATTGGTTTGACAATGCACCGTGAAAAAATGTTTCCCGTTTTAATCTCGCAAATAGAACTGGATAAAAAAGAATTATTATCACCAAACATATCTGTTGATCGAAAGTTTGAAATTGACTATCGAAAGAACGGAATGCTTTACATATTTGACAGCATCATAAATTCTTTTAAGTGCGATATAAAAATAACCAGAGAACAAATTAAGTTTTTCCTTGAAGAAGAATTATCCTTAAACTACAGAACAAACCACGATGATTTGATAAGAGACATATTTGACTTATTAAATTGTCCACAGTTCAGTAAACAAGCGTAGGGTCACTGCCAATAGCACCAAATAGGATGTGTTGAGGAACGAAGCGCATCACCGCCTTGATTCTTATAGAACCCATTTGGAATCTTATGTAATCTTTAAAAGATGAAAAAATGCAAGCAAAGCTAAATAAAATGAGCCCTTATTCAAGTAGTCTAAACGATACAGAGTGGGCAATCGTTGAAACTTTATTAAATGAGTTATTGCCAAATAAAAAACAAACCTGTCCTCAGAAATGGCTGCAACTGGGCTGATCTCCCCCAGGGGCTTTCCTCCTTATTCAAGCGTGTACTGGCATTACAAACAATGGAGAGCTTTGGGCATCATCAATAAACTGATGTCTAGTTTACAGAACACTCAAAGAAACGCTAGGTGAACAAGCCTGATAAGGGTGGATTCCCAAACGATGAAAAACACCTGCTGTGTTTTATCAGACTTATCATTAAACAACTATCTCCCTTTTAAAGATTTTAAATGGGTTTATAAATATTTCGTAACGCTAGGACAGATAAGCTTTAAAGCGCAGTCTCACTTTTCATACCCATAAATATCACTTGACAAACAGAGCTGTGCATTGAATAATCAACAATTTTAGTGCACTAGGAGCTACCACTTTGGCAAATTCAGCCCAAGCAAAGAAACGCGCAATTCAAGCAGAAAAACATCGTCAATTGAACGCTAGCCAACGTTCAATGTTACGTACCTACGTCAAGAAAGTGCTCAAAGCGATTGCTGCGAAAGACGCAGAACAAGCACAAGCCGCTTATAAAGTGGCTGTGCCTGTGATTGATGGAATGGCGAACAAAGGCTTAATCCACAAGAATAAGGCGGCTCGTCATAAAAGCCGCCTCAATGCACATATTCACGCATTGCAAGCCTAATTATTATTGGAGTTGGATGCCTTCTCCCTCGGGAGCGGCATCTTCCTCAGGTTTGCAAAAATCTTGATGATTTAAATGGTGCTTATTCAACAGCTCATTTAAGTGAGCAGGTTCACAGTCTGCAACCGTCGCCGCATTCTTCAAATTGCCCCCCACCATTCTCAAAACCCGCTGTAAATAAGTTTTATCAAATTCATCGCGTGCTTGTACCAAGGTTTGGAATTTGTAAACCGTGTCACGCAAGGCATGTTTCACTAAACTGAGCGGAATTAACGGCGATGAGGACAACACACTGCATTGTTCCACCACGTTCTGCAATTGGCGCACATTACCCGGCCACGGCATAGAAACCATATACGCCAACGCCTCAGGCGAGAAACGCACCGGTTCAGTGCCTTCCTGTCTGCCTTGCTCGGCTAAAAAATGATCAATTAACAGCGGAATATCTTCGCGCCGTTCCGACAGACTCGGCATGTACAAAGGAATCACGTTGAGACGGTAAAATAAATCTTCACGGAATTCGCCGCGCTTCACCGAAGCTTCTAAATCACGATGGGTTGCAGAAATAATCCGCACATCGACATCGACGCTGTCCACTGCGCCCACGGGGCGTACTTTACCTTCTTGCAACACCCGCAATAATTTGACTTGTAAGGAAGCAGGCATATCTCCGACTTCATCTAAAAATAGCGTGCCGCCGTGTGCAGCTTGAAACAAGCCTAAATTCTTACGCACTGCACCTGTAAACGCGCCTTTTTCATGCCCGAATAATTCAGATTCTAATAATTGCTCGGACAACGCGCCGCAGTTAATCGCCATAAACACGGCATTGGCACGCGGGCTGGCGCGGTGAATCGCTCGCGCTAATAATTCTTTACCCGTGCCCGTCGCGCCACCCACAAACACACTGCTGCGGGTTTTGGCGACGCGCTGTGCTTGTTTTATCAAACTTGCCATGATGGCACTTTGATAAATAATCGCGGGGGCAAATTCATTGTCTTGCTCTGCGGTGCCGACATGCGCCAGTGCGGATTGAATACATTTAAACAGGGCATCAGGTTCGACAGGCTTGGTCAAAAACTCAAACACGCCCTGATGTGCCGCCCGTACTGCATCGGAAATATTCGCACTGCCGCTGAGCATAATCACAGGCATCACGCTGCTGTAATGCTGGATTTCTTTAAGCAGGGTAATGCCATCCATACCGTCCATCCGCAAATCAGTGACCACGACATGCGGTCTAAACTCGGGTAACAGTTGAATGGCTTCTATACCATTGCTACAGGTCTTAATTTGATAGCCTGCATCTTCTAACCATGCAGAAATCAGAATTAAGATAAAAGGATCATCATCAACTAAGAGAACGCGAAAATTTTTCGGTTCAAACTCAGCGGGCAAAGGAATTGGTTTTTGTGCCATAGCTAAAAATCTGTGCCTATATTCAAGGTAGTTGGCTAATTGTAATCGTTTTGGAGACTACCTAACATTCTTTACGGTTTAAAGGGTATTGAAAAAGTCGTGTGGGGTAATCGATTGTAAAACAAATTGATGATCCCCTTGTTGCTTTGCCGTTTGCAAGGCATTCGCTGCGACCGCAAGCATATCTAAACTTAGCTCATTATACTTGTGAATATGTCCGGGGTAATGTGCAATGCCGACACTCCACTGCAAATGTAAACTTTCTCCCATCAGTGCGGGAAGATCGCTAATTTCAGGTAATAACTGCTGTAAAACTTGGACTGAAGAGGTTTCATCCGCATCATAAAGCGCAATTAAGAATTGATTGGCTTGTGAACGCCCGATTAAATCTCCGCGCCGTAAACGTTGCCGCAACATTTTTGCAATATTTTTAAGCACTTGATTACCGACCCAATAGCCCCGTTGCAGATTAATTTCTTTAAACTGAATAAGGTCTAAGACCGCAACCATGACGGGGCTGCCGCTACGTTCTGCCAATGCAATATTGGCTTGTAAACGCTCCCGAAAACTGTGCTCATTCAATAAGCCTGTCAGTTTATCATGACTCAAATCTTGCTGTAGTTTACGACTTGCACGCGCCTTATGTAAAATTAATTCCACCAAATAACTAAGGGGTATTGGTTTGGTCAATATTTGATCATTGCCCAGCGACCACAAGGGTAAATTCTGTTGAGGGTCTGCGCTCAAAAATAGTAGGTTAATATGGGCATAAGCTTCTTCTTGGCGCAACACAGCGGCTAATTCCAGAGCACTGCACTGCGCTTGGGTACTGTCTAATAAAATAGTATCGGGTTTAAATTCCACCAAGGCATTAATAAAACAATTAGGGTCAATCAGCAGTTCACTGTGAATAGCGGCTTGTTCTAAACTGGTTTGGTAAAGCTGTGCTAAATCGGGGTCTTCCTCAAGAATTAACACCCGATAAGGTTCTTGGGGATGTAATTCTAATAAGTTCTCTACACTTTCAAGTATTTGATGTGCAGTAACGGGTTGTGTGAGGTAATGTTTCGCCCCTAAACGCACGGCTTGTAGACGATTTGCAAAATCGTTCACGCGAAAAATATATAAAATGGGTGCGTCGGGAAATTGGGTATTTAATAAGCGCACCGCTTCGGAAAATAGGGGTGAGACCTGTGTGTCAAATGTGCCATCTAGAATAATGACATTAGGGACTTGGGTTTCCGCATAAGTTTGTAATGTATTTATATTATTAGAAATTTCGACAAGATAGCCTGCTTTTTCCAAAGGATCGACAAAGCGATTTAAATATAAACTGCTGTCTACAATTAGAATTTTTTTATGGGGAGACTGTTGTAGCCATGTTGCAGGTACGAGTGGTTTTTTATGAGGTTCGTTGGTACTCGCATGTACCGTCAGTAAACCACACAGAGCTTGTAATTTATGTCGTATTTCACTGAGATTTTCCGCCACGATACCGCCTAGGAGTAAAAACTCCACATCACACGCCATTGCACCAATATCAGCAAAACCAAAGGAGGCGGCCGTATGACTGAGATGGTGAATCATGCGTAACAAATTTTTGACACTTTCCCCTTGCCAATTTTGTTGTTCTGCTAAGACCCAATTTGTGGTGACTTCTGAGTGTTTCGTGGGCATTGAAGCAATATATAATTGCTGTAGCTTGGCAATATGTTCGGGTGCAGAATGAGATAAAGACATATTTTGCTTATGGAGCTAGTGATTAAATAAGATATTTTAATAAAACTGCAGGATTGTTTAAGTATAGGGCAAATACGGCATGAATACCGTATTATTTAATGGATTTTATCCAATTAAGCCTATTTTTTGAGCGCGTCACTTCTCAGGAAGCTAATATCTGTCCCTGATCAGTCTGTTGATGAAAGTCTGTATTTCCGCGAGAAACGATTCCAAGCTTACAGGAACAGCAGTTTGTATCAAATAAGGTACGGACGATGCCGCTTTTTCTAGCAGTCGCCACTGTTCCATCAATTAGGGTCTTTCTTCATATTGCGGAATTTCATCATTGATATCATACCATGCAGCTTTTGAACCCACGAAGGCATGGGCAGAAATAGGAACATCCAGCGGCGTATTCAACGAGCCAATTCTTAAACGGACGATATTGGGCGTGCTGTCGCGTTTACTGATAATGGGTGAGCCACATTGACTACAAAAGATGCGCTGCACTCCGCCTTCCATCGAATAACTACGTAGAAATTCTTCGCCTTTGGTAATGTGAAAGTCAGCGGCAGCAATCGGTGAAATGGCGGCAAAAGCCGAACCTGTGGCTTTTCGGCACAGCGAACAGTGACATAAAATCACAGGTGCAAGTGGTCCTGTTACTTCATATTCAACCGCGCTACAAAGACAACTCCCGTAATGTGTCATGTTTCCTCCATGCTGGGTAATAAAGTTTTGAATAGAACTGTAGGCTGTAACTAAAGTATTCTTTATTATCAAATAGATAAGAGCATTATTATACTTAACCTATTTTATACCTAGGAAAGTATAGGTTATTTTTAAGATTATGGGCGTATTTTTTAAAAATTTTGTCGTTCAGTTTGAACTTGAATTGCGCCCAACAACTTATTGAAGAAAGAGAGAAGGGGAGGAGAAGTAAAAAGAATAATGAGCCTAATGTCCCGAGTTCTGTAGTTTGTAGCCCGCATTCCGCGACGCTTCATACGAGCTAGCCTTTTATTTGATATTTAAATCAAACAATTAACCTGAATTTGCTTAAATATTAAACATTACCACCCGAAACCCAATAAAAAAATAACGATCTGTGGGGTCGCTATAATTGCGCAAGGTGGTGCGAATATCATCCGGTGCGTCATACCACGAACCGCCGCGCAACACCCGCATAATTCCAACCTCTTGAGCGGGAGCTTGATAGCACTGCATTTCTTTTCCATCGCCATAGGGCGCGTGCTCGCTACAGGTCCATTCCCAAATATGCCCCGACATATCGCACAAACCAAAGGGATTGGTGTGTTCCGCTAGTTTTTCGTCCACAGGATGAGTTTTATTATCCGCATTTTCTACATACCAGCAATGACGAGCATCAATGCTATTCCCCCACCAATATTTAGTATTTGTGCCCGCCCGACAACAATATTCCCGCTCGGCTTCGGTTGGCAAACGGCAAGTCTTGCCCAATAACTGCGACAATTGTTTGCAAAACTCTTGCGCGTCAAACCAATTGACTTGCTCCACAGGCAAATTATCACCTTTAAAACGTGAAGGATTATTCCCCATGACCGCTTGATATTGGGCTTGAGTAATTGGAAATTTCCCCATGTAAAACGCCCGTCGTATATTCACCAAATGCGCAGGACTTTCCTCGCTGTAACCGCCTTCAGAACCCATCATAAACTCGCCCGCTGGCACATATACCATTTCAAACGGCATCGCATTAATTTCTACTGTTTTTTCATGAACGGTGAAAGTTTCCACACGCCCTGCTTGCACCGTGCTAAAGCTGCGGGCTGTGCCTTTTTGGACTTCATTCAACTGTTCCAAATTAGCGCGAACTTGTTCGAGATGCGCCTGTTCTGCTTTGATAATTTGCTGATGTTCATAACGCTGTTGCGCCAACACCGCGCGTTCACGGGCTAAACAGGCTTGTTCTGTTTGCAGAGCTTGTGCTTGCTCAAGGCGTTGCTGCTCCAATTCTTCACGCGCCTTGATTAATTGCGCTTGCTGTTCTAAAGCCACTTGTTCACGTTGCAAGCGTGCGACTTGTTCACGGGCAGCGTCGAACTCTTGATCTTCCAAATTGATTAATTTCAGCAATAAATCCTGCAAATTTATCCGCTCTTCAGGCTTGGCTTTTAAACATTTGGCTAAAGCTTTTTGTAAAGGCGCGGGAATATCAAAACCGTTAATATCACCCAATAAATCTAACATAGTTTTGCCGTAGCTGTAGACATCGCTGTAGGTGTCCGTTTTCAAACCTGCTTTTTGCTCGGGAGACGCATATTCAAAAGAGGCGGCAATGTGCAGTGAAACTGTGCCTGTCAGCGAGTGACTGTTGAAACCTTCACCCCAGCGCGGCAATAATTTAGACAAACCAAAATCAATAATACGGATTTGCCAAGCTTCGGGCTGGACGGCGGGAATTAATAATAAATTGGCGGGTTTTAAATCCAAATGCAGCACGCCCATGCTGTGCATCGCTTGCAAAGCTTCCGCAAGCCGAATCGCAATGATTAAACCCACATCATCTGCTAATTTGCCATGTTCACGCAGCCAACGCGCCCCATCAATGGCTTCAGGTAAATAATGCGTGACCAAGCATAAACGCCCATGATGTTGATAAACGCCTGCGCCAAATAAACGTGGCACATATTCCTCGGCAATTTGGCGCATTTTGATGGCTTCTGCTAATTGCTGGTGCTGTAAATTTTGCCAGAAACATTTAATCACCACCTGTTCCGAGCCTGCGCCCGATTCTGCGGATTCGGCTAATAGCGCGTAGCCCATGCCGCCCACACCCAGCAAGGCTTGGAGTTTAAAACTCAGTGGGTCACAAGGGGCATAATGGGCTTCATCGAGCTGAATTGCTTGTTGTAAATGCGCAAAAGCACGGGCTAAATCGGGTTCACGTTCTGCAAGCACTAATTTGAATAAGCTGTAATGTACTAAAGCGTGTTCTGCATCATTGTTGGCGTGTTGCAAAGCGGTGTGCATTAATTCACGGGCTTTTTCAGGGTCGCCATTTTGAAAGGCTTGGGTTAAATGAGATAAGCAGCTGTGATGCTCGGCTAAATGCTGTTGCGCTTGCTCGAGGGCGTGCAAACTGGCGTGATCGGCATAGTTATTCATGGCATGTTCAGCGCGGCGGTGAATATCACGTACCCAGCTTAAAATATCGTGCACCTTTTTTTCAATACGCATCACCCGTTGAAAAGTTTGTTCTTGCTGCAAATGAGTGATGAATTTGCTCAGTTGAATATCGGCTTGTAAAAAATGCCACATGCCTTGGGTTAATAAATCCTGTAATTGCAATAATTGCAGTAATTCGGGCGAAATTTCAAACTGATGTTGTACATCATCCAAAATTAATTGGCTTAAATTGGGCAGTTGTTTTGATGCAATGATATTTGCTAAATCATTTTCAAAAGTTTGTTTACTGATAGCTTGCTCGGATTCGTGCGTAAATAACACATGTTGTTCTAACAGGGCGCATTCTTTGGCTAAGTGTTTGTAAGCGGTTTTGTGGGGAAATTTGGGTAAAACAAGCTGTTTTATATCGTGTTGAAAACCTTTAATAGCTTGATTTTGCAAAGACATTAACGGCGGATTTAAACTTAAACGTAATGCAGTTAAAGTATGTTTGTAACTTTGGCGATGGGCGGGTAATAAAGTTTGGCTGGGGAAACAAAGATGCTGGTAACAGGTTTTAGCTAATTTATTGAAGGTGTTGGTATTGCTGGTAATTGCTTCAATGTTCACTGCACGATGCAATAGATTATTTAAACTCGCTTGCATAACTTTGGAGAGTGCCATTTTTATTAACCTTTTTTCTGGTGTCGGTGAGTACAACCCGCAAGGGGCTATTGCTCACGATAATATTCTGTAATGAATTGAATATTATGAAAGTCGTTGTAAAGGAGTCGCTGTAAACTATAGGCAAAAAATACCTATCGTCTTATTCGGAATGCTGAGTGAATTTCATTAAAGCATTCTTCTTTTACAGGTTTGTGAATATGTGTATATATGGATGCGTGCGTTGGATAGAAGTTTGTTGAGGCGGGAGAATTAAATATACTTTCAGGGACTGGCAGTCCTTGAAGAAGGGCTGCTAGTCCTTAATCTGAGGGTTCAAATCATTAACAGCGATAGCCTTCTTCACGCAAAACTTGAGAAACTGCGGGGCGCGTCAACATTAATTGATAATGGGCGCGGCAATTTTCGGGCAAATCAACGCCGCTGCGGGTTGCCCAAAATTCGACGTAAAATAAGGCAGCATCGGCGATGGAAAACGAGTCTAGTAGATAAGTTTTTCCCGCAAGCTGTTTATTCATAATCACGAAGCAATCGTGAACGATTTCATAGCCTTGAGCTTTAACCGCTTCTTGTTCTGCCACATTGGGGGTAAAGCGGTCGGTGGTGAAAATGCGGGTAAATCCTTGCCCATGAATTGTTCCCACCACATATTGCATCAATTCTAAGGCGCGAGTTTCACCTTCTAAATCCGTGGGTAAAAGTTTGGCTTTGGGATAAGTTTTTGCCAACCAGTAGGCAATTGCAGGAAATTCGGTTAAAGCTGTGTCGTCGTCTCGTACCAAAACGGGAATTGTGGATTTTGGATTGAGTGCGACAAAGTTGGCTTTTAAATGATCGCCCGCCAACAAGTTGACTAAATACGCCTCAAATACCAATCCGATTTCTTCTAATAAAATGTGAATCCCTGTCGAGCAAGAACCCGGTGTCATATACAGTTTCATAATACGCCGCTAAAAAATGAGTGAATGCGATTATTGTAACCGATAATCAGGGCGGGTAAAGTGGCGGGGGCTAGTTTGCTTGTTGTTGTAATTCTTTTAGCAAGCGTAGGACGTATAGAACCGATTTGGAATCATTAAAGAGAAGCGAGTTGTTTAATGATAAGCCTGATAAAGCACAGTTTGGTATTAGCGTTCTCAAGACTGCGCTCAAAGTTCTTAACTAACGACTTACATCTCTCTACCCAAGCATTGGAACGTTCGACTACCGATGCTTTGAAGACTGGCGATACAGGTGTTTTTCACCGCTTGGGAATCTACCATTATGATGACACCCGTAGCCCGCCATTGTTTGTAATGCCAATAGACTGTTGAATATACTGGGAAGTCTTTGGGGAGCTCTGCATCGTTCAGACTACTGAAATAAGGACTCATTTTATCTCGCTTTGATTCTCTATCCCTCATCTTTTACATCTTACACAAGACTTCAAATCGGTTCTATAGTGCTAATAGGATGTGCTGAGGTACGAATCGCATCATTCGCATGGAAACTTGTTACTCTCGGTTGATGCACATCCTATTGCGCTTAGGTGGGAACGAGAAAAACTTTACCCAAAAAAAAGACCTTCCAAATTTCAAAAATCTGGAAGGTCTCAAAGACTTAAAGATTAAATTTTAAGCTTCAGCCGTTTCAGGATTAGGCTTGTACTGCTTAGCCAGCAAGGTGTACGCCGTCGGAATCACAAACAGGGTCAAAAATGTCCCCAATAATAACCCCCCGACAATCACCCAACCAATCGCGCGCCGACTTTCTGCACCCGCCCCCACCGAATACGCCAGCGGCAACGCCCCCAACACCATCGCTGAGGTGGTCATCAAAATCGGACGCAAGCGCAAAGTCGCCGACTCAATTACCGCCTCTTTCAGCTGCATTCCGCGTTCCTGCAATTGATTGGCAAACTCAACAATCAAAATGCCGTGCTTCGTAATCAAACCAACCAACATCACCAGCCCAATTTGACTATACACATTCAACGTACCCGCCGTTAAAAACAACGCGAGCAACGCCCCTGTCATCGCCAAAGGCACGGTCAGCATAATCACAAATGGACTGATAAAGCTTTCAAATTGTGCGGCTAACACTAAGTAAATAAACAATAATGCCAGCACGAAGGTGACATACAAAGTAGAGCCTGATTCTTTAAATTCACGCGATTGACCATCCAAAGCGGTTTTAGCGGAACTGTCCAAAACTTCTTTCGCAGTTTGATCCATAAAGGTTAATGCTTCACCCAAAGTAAAATTGGGGCTGACATTCGCGCTGATCGTTGTGGCACGCAAGCGATTGAAACGATTCAACTCTTTCGGCGCAACGCCTTCAGTCACGGTGACTAAATTTGACAATTGCACCAACTGCCCCGTGCGACTGCGCACAAAAATTGAGGTTAAATCAGCGGGTTTGCTGCGATCTTGGTCTTTCAACTTCACAATCACGTCGTATTGCTTGCCTTCACGTTTGAAACGGGTCACTTGTCGCCCGCCGAGCAAACTTTCCAAAGTGCGTCCAATCGCTTCAATTTCTACACCCACCGCCGAGGCTTTATCACGGTCAATATTCACCAACAACTGCGGTTTATTCAAACGCAAATCGGTGTCCGCATTGATCATGCCTTCATAAGCCCGAATTTTCGCCAGCATCGCATCGCTCATTTTTTGCAATTCTGCGTAAGAATTTGCCTGAATTACAAACTGCACCGCAGGATTGCGGAAACTTTGCCCCAAAGAAGGCGGATTAATCGGAAACGCCAACACGCCGGGTAAACTCAACAATTGGGGCATTAAGTCAGCCGCAATTTTTTGTTGCGAACGGCTGCGTTGTTCCCAAGGTTTTAAGCTGATGAAAGATAATGCCGTGTTCACAGGATTGGGGCGTTCTAAACCCGGTGCCACCACCATGAAGTAATTGGCAGCTTCAGGAATATCCGCATAAAATTTTTCAATTTGCTTGGCATAACTGTCCGTGTATTCCAGCGTTGCCCCTTCGGGTGCGACAATAATCCCAATAATTGCGCCGCGATCTTCCAAAGGTGAAAGTTCGGATTTAATCAAGGGGAACAAATAACCCGCGCCTGCGGCAGTACACGCAAAAATTATAATGACCAAAAAGCGCACTTTTAAGGTGAAGCGCAAAATCGATTTATACACATTGTTTAAGCCGACAAAGCCCCGTTCCGTAAAGCTGTATAACCAGCCGTGGGTTTCGTGCCCTTGTAATAATCGGGCGCACATCATCGGGGTCAAGGTCAGCGCGACAAAGCCCGAAACCATCACCGCCGCCGAAACCGTGAGCGCGAACTCGGTGAATAAACGCCCCGTGTTCCCTGTCATAAAGGTCAAGGGCACAAACACTGCCGCCAAGGTAATGGTCATCGCAATCACTGCAAACGCAATTTCACGACTGCCCAACAGCGCGGCTTTGAACGGCGACAAACCTTCTTCAATGTGGCGGTGAATGTTTTCCAGCATCACAATCGCGTCGTCCACCACCAGCCCAATCGCCAATACCAAACCTAACAGCGTTAAGATATTGATAGAAAAGCCTAAAGCTTGCAGGAAAATGAACGTCCCAATCAAAGAAACAGGAATGGTCACGAAAGGAATCAAAGTGGCGCGCACGGAACGCAAGAAGAAGAAAATCACCAACACCACCAAGATGAACGCTTCAATCATGGTGTGATACACCGCTTCAATCGATTTTTCCACGAACACCGAAGTATCAAATACGACTTTCAAGTTCATGCCTTCGGGCAAATTGATTTTAGGCAGTTCTTCACGTACCGCCTGCGCCACCCCTAAAGTATTCGCGGTTGATTGTTTCACCACGCCCAAACCCACGCCGGGACGACTGTTCGCGCGTAAAGCATTGCGTTCATCTTGCGCCCCCACTTCCGCATAACCCACATCACTGAGACGTACAGGATAGCCTTTCACGTCTTTAATGATGATTTTATTGAACTCATCAGGCGTGCGTAAGTCAGTCACCGTCAACACCGTGAATTCGCGCTGTGTGCTTTCAATCCGACCTGACGGCACTTCGACGTTTTGCTTGGTGAGTGCGGCCTCCACATCTTGCGGCGTGAGTCGATACGCGGCTAAACGTTCCCGATCTAACCAGACCCGCATCGCATAACGGCGTTCACCGCCGATCATCACGTTGGCAACACCGGGTAAAACTTGCAGGCGCGGCAACATGTAGCGATCCGCATAATCGGTAATTTCCAAAGCGGTGTGGCGATCACTGGATAAAGCCAGCCAGATAATTGCCTGTGCATCCGCTTCAATTTTTGCCACCACGGAATCATCCGCAGCCTCAGGCATCTGCGCCCGAACCCGCGCCACCCGATCGCGCACGTCATTTGCCGCGTCGTCAACATTGCGCTCGCCAACAAATTCCACAGTGATCTGGCTAACTTGTTCGCGGCTCACCGATTTTAGGGTTTTAATCCCTTCAATCCCTGCCAAAGAATCTTCCAAAGGCTGGGTGATTTGGCTTTCAATAATTTCCGCACTCGCGCCGGTGTAAACCGTGCGCACGGAAACGATGGGCGTGTCAATATTGGGATATTCGCGCACTGAAATGCGGTCGAATGCCATCACGCCCAAGAGCACGATCATCAAACTCATCACCGTGGCAAGCACGGGACGGTGTACTGATAAATCCGACAGAACCATTGAGGACTACTCCTTATTTATTCTGCGGGCTAGCTGTCGCAGGAGAGGCAGCTTTATCGAGAATTTTCACGTCAGCATTGGGGCGTAATTTCATTTGTCCCGTGGTGATAATTTTGTCTTCAGGTTTTAAACCGCTCACGATTTCGACATCACCCGTGCGCCGCACCCCAAGCTGGACTTTCGCAGGGACGGCTTTGCCATCGACCACTTTAAATACCATGCTATCCTTGCCTGTGGGCACAATGGCTTGTTCAGGCACAACTAAAGCATTTTTATGCTGTTCCAAAATCAGCGCAACGCGGGTAAACATCCCTGCAAATAATTCGCCTTTAGGATTCTGAATTCGCGCCCGTAATAACACCGTGCGAGTTTCTTCATCAATGCTGGGGTCTAAGGCGAACACTTTGCCGCTGAATTCTTGATTCGGATAAGCATCGACATGCACATTCACGGTTTGCCCGATTTTCACTTGGGATAAGTAAGTTTCAGGAATCCGAAAATCGAGTTTCACCGAGGACAAATCTACCAAAGTGACTAAATCATCCCCTGGTTTGATATACGCGCCCACGCTGATATTGCGTAAACCCAGCATTCCACGGAACGGGGCGCGAATTTCAGTTTTTTCTAAACGCACTTGATCTAAAGCTTGATGGGCGCGGGACTCGTCTAATTTGGCGCGGGCTTCGTCAAAGGCTTGGCGGCTGGCAAGATTTTTCGCCACTAAATCTTTAGTGCGCTCAAAACTGAGATTGTTCAAATTTAACGTTGCATTACTTTGCGCCAAAGTCGCTTTATATTCAGCAGGGTCAAGACTAATCAGCGACTTACCTGTTTCTACGGTTTGCCCTTCGCTGAAATGCAGGGCTTGAATTCGTCCTGCAATTTCGGAGCGCACAATTACATTTTCTTCCGCCCGTAAAGTGCCTACGGCGGTGGCTTCAATATTGACCGTGTCCACTTTGACATTGACCGCCTCGACCAAAGTCGGGGGAGGAGCGGCTGGGGCAGCAGGTTTGGGGGGATCAGCAAGGCTGCTGCTGGCATATAAAGCGAGCAGCGGCATGAAATGGGAATATTTAGACATCACATAAATCCTTTAAAATTAAGTATTAGGGCAATTTTAATAACGGCCATAAGTTCTACAGTATATTTTGCAAATCAAACGCTTAAATCCATGATAAAACTGCGACTATAAAAAATGCGTTTATAGCTTAGCAAGTCGTCATCAAAAAGGTTTTAGTAAAACAGTTGTTTATTATGGAGATACTGCACCACAAACTTCGGGGGCACAGCATTTTGACGTGAGTTTACTTGAGTAAAACCACGTTAGAGAAGAGTAAGACAGAGACAAGTGTAGTTGATGATTTGAAAATAAGGTAGTTCTCGGCAAAATTTAATCCGCCCTTTAGCGGCAATTCAGTGTAAAATGTTCGATCTGTCTTTTAAGGCAGCGATAAATGCTTGTAAACAGTGTACAATACGCCGTGATTTAACAAAATCATGGCTTGACAGTATTGTAGTAACACTATAAAATTTAAAACTTTTAATGAGATAACCCTTTCTTTGGAGTCACCGCTAATGAAAACCTTTAGCGCAAAATCCGAGACCGTTAAGCGCGATTGGTTCGTCGTCGACGCAGAAAACATGGTCTTAGGTCGCCTTGCGAGTGAAATCGCAAAACGTTTACGTGGTAAGCATAAACCTGAATATACCCCTCATGCAGATACGGGTGATTATATCATCGTGATCAATGCGGAGAAGGTTTGTGTCACGGGTCGGAAATCGACTGATAAAATGTATCATCACCACACGGGCTATATCGGTGGACTGAAATCAATCTCTTTTGATAAATTGATTGTCAAAGCTCCCGAACGTGTGATCGAAGCTGCTGTCAAAGGGATGTTGCCTAAAGGCCCCTTAGGACGCGACATGTTCCGTAAATTGAAAGTTTATGCAGGTACTGAGCATAACCATACGGCACAACAACCCATTACCCTCAATTTAAACGGTTAAAGTTTTATGGCTGAAGCACAAAATTATGGTACGGGGCGGCGCAAAAGTTCAGCAGCTCGCGTATTCTTGAAAGCAGGTCAAGGCAATATCCTCGTCAATGATCGCACCTTAGAAGAATACTTCGGTCGCGAAACTGCACGTATGGTCGTTCGCCAACCTTTGGAACTCGTTGATCACGTAAGCACGTTTGATATTTATGTAACGGTACGCGGCGGCGGCAATACGGGACAAGCAGGTGCAATTCGTCACGCACTGACCCGTGCGTTAATCGACTATGATGAATCTTTACGTATTCCCTTACGTAAGGCAGGATTCGTAACCCGTGACGCACGCGAAGTGGAACGTAAGAAGATCGGCTTACACAAAGCGCGTAAACGTCCTCAATACTCCAAGCGTTAAAATCACTTGCAGGCTAGGGGAACCCCGTCCTTTAGCCCCGCTTGGGGATATTTTTATCCCCAAATTTTTCTTGTTAGTTCCTTCCTAAATTCCCTATTTTTTCCTCAAAAAACTACTTCATTTTGCATAAATTTTATTTCTGATAAACGGTATTATTTATCTCTATCTGCATAAAAAACAAATAGATTATAAGCATATATTTATTTGGAATAACCCTTTTTGTTCGCTATTTTTTTGCGTTGTACTTGAATTGATATAACGTAACAAGGTACATATATTTGAAAACTAGCGACCACATAAGGAGTTTTTATCATGAATGCGCCTCTTAACCCGAGCGAATTTATCTACAATGAACTTATTCAAGCCAGTAAAAGTTCATTAAACGATGTTATGCTTGCCCGAATGCTGTCTACTTGGTATAGCGGTCACAGCACGCTACCCTTGTATTTAGGACTCAGTGCCGAAACCTATACCGCCATGTTAGCCGCCCATTTTCCGAGTATAAAATTACCCGAACCTTCCCCCGAACTCGCTGCCAAAACCCTCGATTTAAGCCGCATGTTAGAAGTCGATGAATTGCGCACTCTGCTCCTGCGCTATCGGGCTGGATATTCTATCGATGAAGAATGGTTAAGCGATATTTTGATTGCGGGCTGTCTTGCAGATTTGCATCTTTGGCATAATTTAGGACTGTGGGCGCGCGCCGATCTCACCCAATTACTGGAGCATAACTTTCCCAAGCTTGCCGCGATAAATACACAAGGCATGAAGTGGAAAAAGTTTTTATACAAGCAACTTTGTCTTGAAGAAGGGATTTATGTATGCCGCGCCCCTTCTTGCGAAGTGTGTGAAGAATATAAAAACTGTTTCGGTTCTGAAGAAGACTAAAAAACTTTATCCCTCAGTTTTACGCAAACCGAGGGAAATGATTTTTAAGGTTTATTAATGGGTGGTGATGTTGTTTCTAAGGCTTTTTCAGGCTCGGGTTCAGCATCGACTGCATCCGGCACTTTTACAGGTAAATTCATCAGCTTATTCAGTTGGTGCTGCGACAAATGATATTCCACGCTTTTGTCAGGACGCGCCAAGATAAATTCTGGAGTCAGGCTGATAATTTTGAAATTCAGCGGCGGTTGATTTTGCAAACTGATTTGAATCTCCCCTTGGGGCGGAAGCGTCGGATCAGGATGATAAGGTCTGACACTCAAAGCTTGCAGATGTTCCCACGTTTCCACCAAAGTATTTAAGGCATCCGCGCCGCCATCCCGTGTATTCTCCACAGGTTTTAGCGATGACCAACGCCCATCTTTGAGTTGTAAATGCACATTCGGCAACTGCAATTCACTGAGTTTCGCAGAAGTTCCCAAAGGCGAAAGGTTTGCCAATAGCACCGCATTGCCATTTAAAAAATGGTGAACGCTATCACTGAGCAAGTAAATTTCTGACTTAATTTTCAGATAGCGCAAATGCTCATTCATCGGCGATTGATCGCCAAATTCCATGATTAAATCATCGAACTGCACTTTAATCGGCGCGGGTTCAAGTTTCAATTCTGCCAATTTCACTTGACTTGCATCCAATTTGCGATAATTGCGCGTGCTCAACAATTGCAAAATTGCTTGAATTCTAAAATCATGGGCGGGCAATTGCAGTGGGCTAATAATTTGCCAAACGCCTTGAACTTTCTTGATTTCAATTGGTTCTTGTCCCACACGTTCCACGCGCAAGTTTTGCACTTGCAGCGGGTCCAGCATGGTTAATTTTGGGGTTTCTTGGGTTTTAGGCATTGTGGGCGGTAACTGCCAAATAAAAAATCCTAAGCCAATAATTAACAATAATAAACCGATATTTAATAACCAACGTTGACGCATTAGGCTTTTCTCCGTTGCAACCAAATAGTCACGCCCATGCCTAATAAACTCAAGGGCAAGAACAATAAAAATAACACGCCCAACATAATGGCTGCCAAGGGTGAAAGTTCTAAACGGGTATCAAAATTCGATTTCGCAGCAATCGCAATCAAATGGTCATCGCGTGCCAACCAATTCACAATTTTCAGCCCTAAATCCAAATTGCCTGCATTTGCCACAAAACTGTTCGCTAAGAAATCGCCATCACCAATAATCACCACGCGCTGCTGATTGGCAGCTTTTTCGGTCGTTGTTTGCTTTTTATCGGGCGTTGCTTTCGCCGCTTCTGCGCCCCGCGCCCGCGTAAACGCTAAACCAATATCCAAAGGGCCTGCCACGTCTTTTTCAGGATTGAATTTGAGCGCGCCGCGCAACTCGTCGGTTTCTGACCATGCTTTGCTATTGGTGGTGAATAAGGGTGTTTTTTCCCACGGCGCGGGCGGCTGAGCTTTTAGCGCAGCGGCTTGAGGAAACAGGCTTAAATAGCGGAAATCCTCAGTAATTGGGTGCTCGCCATATTCGGTAATCGCCACCACCGCCGCTTGATTTACGCCGTATAATTGCGCACTGGGGTCAACCACGGTGCCGGGTTGAATTTTCAAGCCAAATTTATCGGCTAATGCGCCCATGCCTTTCAAGCCGTCGAGGTCGAGCAGCCATAATAAATTACCGCCTTTTTCGACGTACTCATTGAGCAATTGCACTTCGCCCGCCAACAAATCCACGCGCGGGCTGGCAACCACCAGCACGCTGGTATTGTCGGGAATTTGCGCTAATTTTGCAAAATTCAGGGCTTGGATTTTAAAACCGCGACTTTTTAATTGTTTTGCCCAATCGCTGACATCATAATTGTGCACATCCACGGGGCTACGTTCGCCATGCCCTTCTAAAAATACGATGTAGCGATCATCAGCGCGGGCAAGTCCTTGCAAAGTGTTGGTTAATTCTTGTTCAGAAATCTGTTGTAAATGCTCACTGCGCCCCTGATATTCAATAAATAATTCGCCCTGCATTTGAATGCCGCGTTCACGCACTTCGCCCGGCGAGGTGTCGGGGTCTACAAAATTCACGTTTAAATTTTTCTTATGGCGTTGATAACGTAATAAAAATTCACGCAGCACATTGCGCACACTTTCGTTGCCACTGCTGACATAAGCCGTGATATTGACGGGGTCGTGTAATTGCGCGAGCACTTGCAAGCTCATCTCGGAAAGGCTGTGACGGCTGTTGTGGGTGACATCTGCCTGCCAAGTGTAGCGGGTGCTCAGCCATGCCAAAAGTCCCGTCAGTAATAATAACAGGATGATTAAAATCGTATTTTGAACACGGGTCTGAAGGCGCAGACGCGGGGTAAATTGCATAGTGGGTAAATCACTCCGTGTGTTTGAAAAACCAAGCCCCTAAATGGGGCTAAATATCAAATTTAAGTAGGGTGTATAAGCGTAGCGTCATATACCTTAATCCAATAATTGAGAACTATGCCTTATGCACCCTACGAAATTGGGGATTAGGGGCGCAGTAAAAATAGCTATAACAAATATTTTACAATATTATTCAAAGAGATGTAAATTTTACCAGCCAAAGTGTTGCAACTTTAAGGCACAATCTCGCAAAATACAAAATAAAAATTCTTATACCCCCCTCAATTTGACAACAAACTGCGAATTCACTAACAGAGTTTGCTAGGTTTGCCCATAACATTTTTCTACCCTTTGGCGTTTATTATTATCATGCCCGCACAACTCTTTGAACTGGAAGTTTTACCTACCATCCCCGCAGAACTGCAACGTTTGGAAGAACTTGCTCAAAATTTATGGTATAGCTGGGATGCGCCCACACGGGGATTATTCAAGCGTTTAGATAGCAAATTATGGATACAAGTGGGACATAATCCCAAATTATTTTTACGCAATATTGAACAGCAATGTTTGATCAACGCACTCAGCGATCCCTTTTTCATGGATGCTTACCGCCAAGTGTTGGCGGCTTATGATCAATATCACCACGCCCACGAACGCCACGGCGCGGCTAAACAATTAGCCGACGATGATTTAATTGCTTATTTTTGTGCAGAATATGGTTTTCATGAAAGCTTGCCCGTGTATTCAGGCGGCTTGGGCATTTTAGCGGGCGATCATTGCAAAACCGCCAGCGATTTACGGCTGCCGTTCATCGGGGTGGGACTATATTATCACATGGGCTATTTTTCCCAGTTGATTGATAGCGAAGGCACGCAAATTGTCACCCATATCACCATGAATTCGCTGCACTCGCCCATCAGCCCCGTGCTCGATGAAAATGGGGAATTATTAGTAGTCTCGGTGAATATCGCTAATAAAGACGTGTTTGTGAAAGCATGGCAGGTAAAAATCGGGCACATTTGTTTGTATTTACTCGACAGTGCTTTAGCACAAAACTCTCCCGAAGATCGCGAAATCACCAACCAGTTGTACGGCGGTGATCAGCACATGCGTATCAAACAAGAAATTCTCTTGGGGATTGCAGGGGTTAGAGTGTTGCGGCGTTTAGGGCTAAATCCCACGGTGTGGCACATGAATGAAGGTCATGCCGCATTTTTAGTCTTGGAACGTTTGCGCGAAAAAGTTGCCGAAGGACATGCCTTTGCCGAAGCTTTGGAAACTATTGCTGCAAGCACGGTATTCACCACGCACACCCCTGTTCCCGCAGGACACGATCATTTCTCGCCCGATGTCTTCTTGCATTATTTAGGCAGTTTTGCCAAAGAACTGAATATTTCCACAGATGAATTACTGGGTTTAGGACGCTTGCCACAGGATCATGTTGATTTCAATATGACCACTTTGGCAGTGCACGGCTCGCGGCAAATGAACGGCGTCAGTCGCATTCATGGCGACGTGTCTTCGGAAATCTGTGCCAAATATTGGGCGCAAATCTCCCCCAAAGATAACCCTATGAGTTATGTGACCAATGGCGTGCATGTGCCCACGTTCTTGGCGAAAGAATGGTCTGATTTATTCGATAAGCTGCTGGGTAATGAATGGCGTTACCATCTCACTGACAAGGATTTCTGGCAGCGGATTGACTCGATTTTTGAGCCGCTGTTTTGGAGTGTGAAACAGGGGATTAAAACACGGATGTTGCGGGTGTTGCGTAGCAGCTTGATTTCTCAATATAGCAGCAATCAAGTCAGCGCGGCTCATGCAGAACGTATGTTGCGCTTTATCAATCCCGACAATCCCAATATTTTAACCATTGGCTTTGCACGGCGTTTTGCAACCTATAAACGCGCTACCTTATTATTTAAAGATGTGGAATGGTTGCGCAGTATTTTGAATGATGAAGCTCGTCCCGTGGTGTTCATTTTTGCGGGCAAAGCGCATCCTGCGGATCGCCCCGGACAGGAATTGTTAAAGCAAATTCATGCCTTGAGTATGCAGCCTGAATTCGTCGGCAAGATTTTGCTGGTGCAAGGTTATGATATGGGCTTAGCGCGACGTTTGGTGGCGGGGGTGGATGTGTGGTTAAACACGCCTGTTTATCCAATGGAAGCCAGCGGCACTTCGGGCATGAAGGCGGCAATTAATGCGACGATTAATTTAAGCGTGTTGGATGGCTGGTGGGCAGAAAGTTATGACGGCGAAAATGGTTGGGGAATTCGTCCTTCACCGCATGAAGATATTGAACTGCGGGATCGGGAAGATGCACGCACCTTGTACGAACTGCTGCAAGATGATGTTATCCCCTTGTATTACAATTATAACAAGCAAGGCTACTCGCCTGAATGGGTGAAAAAAGCCAAGCGTTCCATGTCTACGGTGTTGCCGCAGTTCAACATGGTGCGGATGTTAAATGATTACATCGAGAAAATTTATATTCCTGCCAGCCAACAAGGCAGAAAACTGCGGGCAAATAATGCGGTAAATGCCCAAACTTTAGCCACTTGGAAAGCTAAAATTCGTGCAGCATGGCATCAAGTCGCGGTGCGACATGTGACAACGCCGCCCGCACAATTGGTTTTCGGCAACCCGATGACGGTGGAAGTGGTGGTATTTTTAGCAGGTTTAGAGCCTCAAGATTTGAGTGTGGAATTGCAGCTTTCGCGTAAAGTTTATCATGCAGAAATCGTGGTGACTGAAGAACATGTACCTCAGCAAGAGATTTGTGAACAAGCGTTTTGCGCTACCCATAAATTTGTTCCTGAACGGGCCTTAGAGCATGGCGAATACTTGTATAGTTTGACCTTTAATCCTGAATGGTGTGGCGGCTTAAATTATCAGATTCGGGTATTTCCCTATCACGAGTTATTAACGCATTCGTATGAAATGGGAATGATGTTGTAGTCATCACAAGTTCAGTTTTATCAGTTCGCGCTTATGCTGATGCGAAAAATGAAGGGGCGTAGTTGGGAATTTAACCTAACTACGCCCCTTCATTATTTCAAAGTTCATTTTCAGACTGGGTAGTTTTTAAAAAATCTACGGAGTGAATCACCCGTTGTAAAAAACGGCTCGTCTTTGAGCAAAGTCTTAATCCCTTTAATATTTATAAATATCATATAAATTAATATGTTTACTAAACTATAGTTAAATTTAAATTAAATGTTATTTTATTTAATAAAAATATAAGCTTACTTAAAAATAAGCTATAACATTAATATTTTTATAGATACTAATGGTTCAATTATTGCATAATTTTTTGTAAGCGACCAATCAAATCTATATAACCATCT
This sequence comes from Thiotrichaceae bacterium, assembly GCA_028688145.1. GTDB lineage: Bacteria > Pseudomonadota > Gammaproteobacteria > Beggiatoales > Beggiatoaceae > JAQTYU01. The sequence goes on from JAQTYU010000014.1 coordinate 30,747, forward strand.
ATATTAGAAGGATTCACTCAAAAAACTATTTTCATAAATGCGTGAATCCAGTTTAATAAAACGGATAAAAATCATGTCACGCTCTACATTTAAGATGAAAAGAGTTTTTATCATAATAGGGCTATTTTTTATAGGAATAATAAATAGCCCTGCTTTTGCAAGTAATACTTATTGTGTTGATGCCGCCGCAGCCAGTGGAGGCACAGGAAGTTGCTGGAGCAGTCCTTTTAAAGACCTCTCTGCTGCCCTCAGTGCCGCCACTACGGTCGGCGATCAAATCCTAGTCGCAAAAGGTACGTATAAGCCCACAGGTGGAACACGCGCCTGCACTTTTCTGTTAAATACTAATGGTATTGGGGTTTATGGCGGTTATCCCACAGGCGGCGGCGTTCGTGATCCCATCAATAATCCCACGATTTTAAGCGGCGATATCGGCACTGCGAGCGATATTTCCGACAATTGCTATCACGTCATCACCATTGGAACAAATGTCAGACTGAATGGTGTTTTGGACGGTGTCACCATCACCGCAGGCAATGCCAACAGCGCAAATTATCCTGACTATTTGGGGGGTGGTGTTATCAGTAAAGATAGCGGCACATTGACTATAAGCAACGTAACGCTGACCAGTAACTATGCGTGGCGCGGCGGAGGCATGTACAACTCAGGCAGTACACCTACCTTAAACAGCGTGATTTTCAGCAATAACTTTGCGACCGATACCGTCAGTGGGAAAGCGGGGGGGATGTACAATTACGCTAATAGCAGTCCGATTTTGAACAATGTTAGCTTTATCGGCAACTCTTCAGCACTGGATGGCGGTGGTATGTATAATTCCACCAATAGTAGCCCAACCTTAAATAATGTTATTTTTCAATCGAATATTTCAACAGGCAGCGGTGCAGGAATATTTAACTACAACAATAGCAATATGAGCCTATCAAATTCCACGTTCAGCGGTAACACTGCGCATAATAATGCAGGTGCAATTTGTAACAGCACTACATCAAATGCCACGATTGTGAATAGCACTTTCAGCGGCAACACCGCGAGCACAGGGAGTGGTGGAGCTATTTACAATGATGGGGGTACACAAAGTTTAAATAACAGCACTTTTACTAATAATACTTCTGGCACGGGTACAGCCCTTTACAACAAGAACATAGCGGGTCTTACGATTACCAATAGTTTATTTTGGGGAAACTCGACAGGACAAGCGATTGTAAATAGTGGCAGTACGCCTATGATTAGTTACAGTCTTGTGCAAAATTCTAACGGCAGTGGCGGTTCATGGGTCAGCAGTCTTGGCGTGGATGCAGGACATAATTTAGACAGCGATCCTTTGCTGAGTACCTTGGGGGATTATGGTGGCAGCACTCAAACCCATGCGTTATTACCAAACAGTGCTGCGATTGATGCAGGGAATGCTTGTGGCAGTAATGATCAACGTGGTTTAAGTCGTGTGAGTATTTGTGATATTGGCGCGTTTGAATCGCAAGGATTCACCCTGACTAAAATCAGCGGCGATACTCAAAGCACTGCCATTAATACCAGTTTTGCAAATCCCTTAGTGGTTAGTCTCAGCAGTGCCGCAAGCGAGCCAATTATTGGCGGCACGGTTACATTTACTGATTTAGGAACGACGGCAAAAACTACTTTAAGCAGTGCGCAGCAAGTGAGCTTAAGCAGCAGTAATGCGAGTCTTGCTGCTCCCACTGCCAATGGAACACAAGGCAATTATGTGGTGCAAGCCAGCGTGCGCGGTGCAGTCAGCCCTGTCAGTTTTAGTTTAACCAATACTGCCGCCCCAACCGCTCCCACAGCCCCCAGCACTTTAGTGGCTACGGCAATTTCTACAACTCAAATTGATTTAACTTGGGTTGATAACAGCAGCAACGAAACAGGATTTAAAGTAGAAAGTCCTGTAGGAACATTGTTAAATACAACGGCTGCAAATGCGACAACATATAGCCATACGGGTTTAACTTGCGGTACGACTTATAGTTACAGTTTGAAAGCGACCAATGCAGCGGGTGATTCAGCGGCAATTACTGCAAGCGCAACCACATCAGCTTGCCCTGTTGTGATTCCTACTGCGCCCAGCACTTTGGTTGCCACGGCAATTTCTACAACTCAAATTAATTTAACCTGGGTTGACAACAGCAGTAACGAAACAGGATTTAAATTAGAAAATCCTGTGGGAACTTTGTTAAACACGACGGCGGCAAATGCCACTACGTATAGCCATACGGGTTTAACTTGCGGCACGACTTACAGTTACAGTTTGAAAGCGACGAATTTAGCGGGTGATTCAACGGCAATTACTGCGAGCGCAACCACATCAGCTTGCCCCGTCACTATTCCTAATGCACCCAACACCTTAGTCGCCACAGCAATTTCTACAACTCAAATTGATTTAACATGGGTTGACAACAGCAGTAACGAAACAGGATTTAAATTAGAAAGTCCTGTGGGAACTTTGTTAAATACGGCGGCTGCAAATGCTACAACATATAGCCATACGGGTTTAACTTGCGGTACGACTTATAGTTACAGTTTGAAAGCGACCAATGCAGCGGGTGATTCAGCGGCAATTACTGCGAGCGCAACCACGACCGCTTGCCCCGTCAGCATTCCTAATGCACCCAGCACGTTAACGGCAACCACAATTTCTACAACTCAAATTGATTTAACCTGGGTTGACAACAGCAGTAACGAAACAGGTTTTAAATTAGAAAGTCCTGTGGGAACTTTGTTAAACACAACGGCGGCAAATGCAACAACATATAGCCATACGGGTTTAACTTGCGGCACGACTTACAGTTACAGTTTGAAAGCGACGAATTTAGCGGGTGATTCAACGGCAATTACTGCGAGCGCAATGACATCAGCTTGCCCTGTCGTGATTCCTAACTATAACTTAGGGGTGGCGACGGCGGGAACAGGTTCTGGGGTTGTTTCAGGCACACCCGCAGGTTCATATCCCAGTGGCACAAGTATTAACTTAAGTGCGTTAGCCAGTGTCGGTTCAAGCTTCACAGGCTGGAGTCCAAGTTCATGCGGCACGACTTTCAATTTAACTGCAAATTTAAATTGCATTGCTTTATTTGAAACCTTGCCTCCTGCGACTTACAACTTGGCTTTGAATAAAGCAGGCACGGGCTCAGGAATTATCAGTGGCACTACGGCGGGCAATTATTCGGCAAACACCGCAATCAATTTAACCGCTGTGGCAAGCACAGGTTCTACGTTTAAAGGCTGGTCTCCTAGCACTTGCGCCACTTTCAACTTAATCCAAAATACCACTTGCACGGCAATTTTTGACAGCGATGCCACAGCGACATCCTATAACCTCAGTATTCAAACTTTGGGGAATGGCAAGGGCATTGTGGGCGGCACACCTGCGGGCAAATATGTTCAAAATACCGCTGTTAATTTATTAGCGGTGGCAGACAGCAGTTCCGAATTTGTGGGCTGGACACCGAGCAGTTGCGCCACGGGTTTCCTCTTGAATGCAGACAGCACTTGTGTTGCAAACTTCAGTCTGAAAACTGTACAAAACTTTAACTTAGTGTTGAATCAGACAGGCGCAGGAACAGGCACAATTTTGGGTACAGCCACAGGTGTTTATCCTCAAAATACGGCTATTAATTTAGTGGCGGTGGCAGACAGCACTTCTGAATTTGCGGGCTGGAATCCAACTAGCTGCGGGAATAGTTTCAATTTATTGGCAGATACCACCTGCACCGCCAATTTTACGCAAAAAGTGGCAGCAAGCTATCATTTGAGCATTGCGCAAGCGGGCAGTGGTTCGGGCACAATCAGCGGCAATGCAGCGGGTGATTATGTCAGCGGCACGGTGATCAGTTTGTTTGCCACTGCGGACGCTGATTCACTATTAACAGGCTGGTCGCCGATGAATTGCGGAACTGCCTTTGCCTTAAATGCAAATACCCAATGCACAGCGGTTTTTGATAAAAAAACCACCACCACAAACAAGCCAATTTATAATTTAACGTTGCTCGCTTCTGGGGTGAGCAATGCTAATTTAAATGCAACGCCTGCCGCGCCTTATGAAGCAGGAACACAAGTTAAACTTTCTGCAACTGCGCCCAATGCTCAATTTTTAGGGTGGCAAGGTAACGGCTGTGACAGCAGCTTGACGATTGACCGTAATTTAATTTGTGTGGCGAATTTCCAAGCTTTGAATGCGGGTCGGGTGCGTTTTGTGGATGACACAGGTAATATCTTGGCGCAGTTGAGCGAGAAAAAATCGGCAAGCTCGATTAAAGTTAATGTAGCGCGGGTTGAGGGCAAAACGGGTGTGGTCAGCATTCATTATCAAACCCAAGCAGGCACTGCTTTGGCGGGTGTGGATTATCAAACCCTGAGTGGCACATTGACCTGGGACGATGCTGATAATTCGGTCAAAACAATTGAAATTCCGCTGGTTTCAAACAGTACGCATTATGGAGAAAATTATTTCTATCTTCTGGTGAGTACGGACAATGAACAACTCAAATTAGACAGTCCTTTCATCAAGCTGATTTTGCAAGATGTTATCAATCAGTTTGCCTGTAATAATGCCTTACAAATTGATAATACAGGAAATTTACAAGGGAATGCCAGTTGCTTCACGCATCGCGTTAATAATATTGAAACTGGAAAAGCGAATGTTGCGTTATTATCCAGTAATCCTGTGCATATCCAAAGCATCATTGATATGAATCCTCAGTATTTGGGGCAATATGGTGAAATATTGATGGTGGCGGTGTATTTCCCGAACTCAGTCGCTGACCCCATTGCGTTGCAACGCCGAGGAAATACGTGGCTATATTGGGATGGTTCATTAGAAGAATTATCTGCAATTACACGTTATGCCAGTTTGCCCAAACAAATTACCGTGGACGTTTATGACGGGGTATTGAGCAATGCACTGGGACGTTTTGAAGTCTATGTCGGCTATCGCTTGGCAGATGGCAGCATTGTTTTCAATGGCTTGAATTTGTTGAAAATCAAGGTATCTGCACAGCCTTAGAATGGTGAGTTTCCCCTATTTGTAAAAAAATAGGGGGAATTTAAAAATCTTGACTGCGCCTCCAACCCCCTAAAGGGGACTTTTAAAAACAAAATCTGTTTAGCCCCCTTCATGGGGTTGGGAGCGCAGTTAAAATCGACTTTAATACCTTTCTCGAGGGCAGGGCTGATTTAAAAATCTCAAAAGTTTGCACAATCTTAAATTTCTCTCAGTCCCTCTTTTTCAAAGGGGGAGGCTAAACCTGCCTGAATAACTTTAATATAACCTATTAAAAGCTATGTAATCAAAGCTTCAAACGTTTCTAATACCTTTAATCCTATAATTTATGACATTAAGCGATTAAAAGACTGGTAATATCGAGAAAAACGATTACATTACACGTCATCTTCGTCATAAAATTTTAAGGTATTTCTCCATGAAACATATTCATCTTAATGTGCTGAGCAGTGCTATCTTGTTAGCCTTAGGCAATAGTGCACTTGCTGTTGATGCTACGGTTACTACATCAACCACTGTGAATGTAACCGTGACCGCGCCTAAACCTGAAACCACGACCACCACATCAGGTACGACGACACCAACCACCACCACTACACCAACCACGACTGGCACGACGACACCCACCACGCCAACGACTACGACCACCAAACCTGTGGTGACGGATTCGACGGCTACGCCAAGCACCACCAAACCTGTGGTGACAGATGTTTTAGGCACGCCAACGACCACCAAACCTGCGGTCGATTATTCTAAGTTCGATGCCAAAGCCGTGACAGCTTTATCCTTAGATGACGTTTCCAAGTTGACGGCAAAACAAATTGCAGCTTTGAAACCTGATGCAGTGGCAGGCTTTACCGCCGCCCAAATTAAGAATATTAACCCTGATGCTATCAAAGGCTTCACGGCTGAACAAATTGCTAAACTGACCCCAGAAGCAGTGAAAGGCTTCCTCGCAGAACAATTACGCGCACTTGATCCTAATGCAGCCAAAGGCTTTACTCCTGCACAAATCAAGAATATTAAGCCTGAAGCATTCCGTGGTTTCAATGCAAAACACATCAACAAACTGAGCAACGATGCAGTCAGCGCGATTACGCCTGAACAATTCAGCCTGTTGACCCGTAGCGCAATGGCAGGCTTTAGTGCTGCTCAATTCAAAAATATCCGTTTAGAAGTTTTATCCAGCCTGAATGCCAGCAATATCGGTGGTTTGTCACGCGAAGTGCTGTTTGCATTTGGTTTAGATATTTTGACCCATCTGGACATCAAAGAACTTAAGAAGTTGACCAGTGTTGATGTCACCGCAATTTTCCTGAATATTGACACCAGCAAGATCAAGGCAAAAGACATCAAGGTTTACTTGCCCGAAGGTTACAGTGTGAATGAAGGCACAGGCAAATTGACCTTGCCCGTTGGTAAAGTGACCTTACCTCCCTTGACGGTCAACATCAATACCACGATCAATGTCAATGTTGAATTACCCTCTTTACCTGATCTGAACACCAGCTTGAATGTGGGCGGGACTTCTGATCAAAAGACTGACATTTTGACCCAGTTGAACCAAACCTTGGTGCAAATCAACTATCCTCAATTCACCGTGTCACAAACCGACAGCGGGATTATGAAAGTTGCAGGAACAGGCTCTTCAAAAGGCGTGGATTTAGCCTTTATTCCTGACCAAGACAAGACCGAAACCGTTGCTAGCGATGTTGCCCCAGGTTTATACACCACTTCTGGTGGACATCTGGTGTTAGTCACCACGGGCGGAATCAAGTTTACGCTGATCGCAGCCCCTCAAGACCCCGTGCGTTTGGCAAACGTGTTGCCTAAAGGCAAGAAAGTCAAAATGGGTAAGAAAGGCGAAACCCGTTTAGAATTGTCTGATCGTGTTATCAGTGGTTTGTTTGATGCTTTCGTAGAACCTGCACCCAAAGATGCTAAACCCGGTGTGACGGTTCAAGGTACGCCTGGTGTGGATGAAGTTGCCGTGGTGGTTTATGAAGATGGTACGCAACAAAAAATGCGTCCTTGTGTACAAGATCAAGACGGTTTAGTCACCGCTAAAAACTTCTTGAGCGATGCTTCTAAGTACCTGAAATACAAGTTCAGTGCTGACGGCAACATCCATTTCTTGTATGGCGATGTTTACTTTATCTCCAAGCCTACGTTTGACATTCAAATCAATTACACCGTGCCCCAAGCACGTCCTGTGATTAACGTATTAAGTGATGGCAAGCAAGCTGAAGTGATCAACGAAGACGGCGAACGTCAAGTGTTTAACTTGGAAGTTGTCGGTACTTCAAGCAGCTATCAAGACGAATAGTCTACAAGCTAAACTCTTTATCCTAACTCTTTTAGGATAAAGAGCTGTTATTGAAAAGCGGTTAGATTTTGATCTAGCCGCTTTTTTATTGGGCGTGAATTGTCCGAATTAGCATTTAAAACAAAATCGATTATCAAGGTTTAATCCTTCCGTCTTGTGAGTTCTCATTCAGGCTTTGGTGGATGTCTTTTGAATTCTCTCGCTAAAGTTCATACAATAACGCCTAATTCGTCAAATCCTAGCCCTGCTTAGGTTTGGCAAGCATCTTATAACGTAATTTATCACCCCCAACAGAGGTTATTCCATGAGCTTTCCTCCCCGTTATACTGGACTGATTGACAAGTACCGTGATCGTTTACCCGTACATGATGACACCCGCATCATCAGCCTAGGGGAAGGCAACACGCCCTTAATTCGTTTACATAATATCCCGAACTTACTAAAAAAAGATGTTGATATTTATGTCAAATATGAAGGTTTAAATCCCACAGGTTCATTCAAAGATCGCGGCATGACCATGGCGGTGACTAAAGCGGTTGAAGCAGGCAGTCGTGCAATTATTTGCGCCTCCACAGGTAACACCAGTGCTGCCGCTGCTGCGTATGCTTCTCGCGCAGGGATTACCGCTTTTGTGCTGATTCCTGAAGGAAAAATCGCGCTTGGCAAACTCGCCCAAGCGATGATGCACGGCGCAGTGGTGATTCAAATCGAAGGTAACTTTGATGCGGGTATGCAATTAGTCAAAGAAGTGGCAGAACACGCCCCTGTCACCATTGTGAATTCAATCAATCCGTTCCGCTTGCAAGGACAAAAAACTGCTGCCTTTGAAATCGTTGAAGAATTAGGACGCGCCCCAGATTATCACTGCTTACCCGTCGGCAACGCAGGCAACATCACTGCGCATTGGATTGGTTATTGTGAATATTCCAGTGCTTGCGGCGAACACGTCACCAAAGCCTGCGCCTTCTGCGATGGACATTGTCGTTATGCAGGCGGCGCAATCGTCGGCAACCGTCCTCGCATGGTGGGTTATCAAGCCGCAGGTTCAGCCCCGTTCATGCGCGGCGCAATGGTCGATAATCCCGAAACCATCGCGACTGCAATCCGCATCGGACATCCTCAAAGCTGGAAACAAGCGTGGGTGGTGAAAGAAGAATCAGGCGGTTGGTTCGATGAATGCACCGACGAAAATATTTTAGTCGCGCAAAAAATGCTGGCCGAAAAAGAAGGTATTTTCTGTGAACCCGCCTCCGCCGCTTCTTTGGCGGGCGCAATTGCCGACATTAACAGCGGCAAAATTCCCCAAGGTAGCACCATCGTCTGTACTTTAACGGGACACGGTTTAAAAGACCCCGACACTGCCATCAAACAAAGCAGCTCGCCTTTGATTAAAATCAAGGCAGAATTAGGCGAAGTCAAAACCGCTATTTTGAACAATTTAGCTCCTTAATTATTTTTAAATCGCCCATTATTTTTTAAAATATGGGCGATTTTCAATTTAACTTTTCTTAACTTACGGAAAAAATTATGCAAGCTCTTGTTAATACGCTATATCGTTATCCGATTAAAGGTTTAAGTCCTGAAGCTTTAACGCAAGTGAATTTAAGCACAGGGCAAGCTTTTCCTTTTGACAGAGAATACGCACTTGCTTTACATGACACGGTTTTTGATCCCAATAATCCGCAATATTTATCAAAAACGCATTTTTTAATGTTGATGAAAAATGAGCGATTAGCTGCGTTAAATACAAAGTTTGACACTGAAAACCATCATTTAACTATTAAAAAATCTGGGCAAGAGTTATTAACTGCTGATTTGAGAACGCTTGCAGGAAAATCAGAAGTTGAACAGTTTTTTGCAACTTATATGAGTGATGAAATTAAAGGGATGCCGCGCTTGGTTCATGCGCCTGATTTCTCATTTTCTGATGTGGCAGCCAAGGTAATTTCTTGTATTAACTTGGAAAGTTTACGAGATTTGGAACGTACGCTTGGGACAATAATTCATCCTTTGCGGTTTCGGGCGAATGTTTATTTTGAAGGGATTCCTGCATGGGAAGAATTGTCTTGGATTGGCAAAGAGTTCATGTTAGGCACGGCGCAAGTCCGTGTGATGAAAGGCATCACCCGCTGTGCCGCCACTAACGTGAATCCTGAAACTGCGCAACGTGACCTAAAAATCCCGAATGCTTTAGTAAAAAATTATAAACATAACTTTTTAGGGGTTTATTTAGAAGTTTTAAGCGCGGGTGAATTACATCTAAATTCATCATTTTCACCTCCTATCTAGCCTTTTTCGCCCGTCTATCCCAACTCGATTGTACTGTTAGGGTTTAGTTGTTTTAATTCGCTCACAACATTATGAATGAGTTGAGAGAGACATCATGAAAAAGACCATTTTATCCGTGGCTATTAGTTGCGTATTGTCCGCCAGTGCTTTCGCCGCAGAAACCACGACGACCACAACAACTACCGCACAAACACCTCCTCCTTGCCCAGCAGGACAAACCTGTCCTCCTCCCCCGACGGGAACGACCCAACCTGCGCCCACGGGAACGACTCAGCCTGCACCTACGGGAACGACTCAGCCTGCACCTACGGGAACGACTCAGCCTGCGCCCACGGGAACGACTCAACCTGCACCCACGGGAACGACTCAGCCTGCACCTACGGGAACGACTCAGCCTGCACCTACGGGAACGACCCAGCCTGCGCCCACGGGAACGACTCAACCTGCGCCCACGGGAACGACTCAGCCTGCACCTACGGGAACGACTCAGCCTGCACCCACGGGAACGACTCAGCCTGCACCCACGGGAACGACCCAACCTGCGCCCACGGGAACAACTCAGCCTGCACCTACGGGAACGACTCAACCTGCACCTACGGGAACGACTCAACCTGCACCCACGGGAACGACTCAGCCTGCACCCACGGGAACGACCCAACCTGCGCCCACGGGAACAACTCAGCCTGCACCTACGGGAACGACTCAACCTGCACCCACGGGAACGACTCAGCCTGTTGCTGCACCAGTTGGACAATCTAATCCTGAATTACGTGCTTTAGGGGTTGATGACGACAAGTTACCCAAGTTAGGGCGCGATGAGGTCAAGAATTTACCACCTAAAGCTTTACAAGCTTTTGACAAAAAGAGTCTCGCTGCCTTACCTGCGGCTGCCTTTGGTGGTTTAAACACCGCAGCCCTTAAGCAATTGAACAAAGATGAAGTGAAGCAACTGGATAGCAAAGACCTGACTAAGTTATTAACTAACTTGGATTTGACCCAAGTCAAACCTGAAGATGTTAAGAACTTGTTACCTGCAGGTTGGACGGTGGACACCACTACGGGTAAAATTACGCCCCCTGCTGGCAGCAACATTAGCTTGCCTCCTTTGAAAGCCGCAAGCACCACAGCTAGCACCACGACTACTGGAACAGTTGAAACTCCAGAAGTTGCTGACTTAACTAAAGCCGTTGCCGTGGGTGGTAAAACCGATGCAAGCGGAAGCGTGTTACAAGGCGTGAACGATGCACTGAAAGCTTCAGGTGTTCCACAATTCACCGCCAAGCAAAATGGTAACGGTGTCATTAGTGTTGAAGGTCTCGGTATCAAACTGCATTTCTTGCCTGACAACAAGAAAATGAAACAAGGCGATACCAAAGCACCTGCGGGAATCACCATTATTGATGGTCATTACGTGGTGGTCACGCCGCTTGGGCAGTTAATTCCTGTGATTCCCACGCCTAAAGACCCTCAAGGTTTAGCCTTGGCTTTGGGTAAAGATGGCGGAATTAAAGTGGATGATAATGGTGTTGTCACCATTTCTCAAAAAGGCAAGAAATCTCCTGTCGTCTTTGATTCCTTAGCAACCCCCACCACGGCAACCCCTGTTGCGGGCAAACCTGCTGGGGTATATTTCACGGGTGCAGAAACTGGATTTAGCGTTTATGCAGACGGCACCGCGCAAGCAATCAAGCCTGCGGTAGCAGCACCTGATGTATTCACCGTAAAAGCCCAAGCTTTCAGCGGTGTTGAAGCAGTGAAAGATAATGGCGATGGAAGCTTCACCGTGACCTACAAAGGCGTTGAATTGACTATCAAACCTCGTAACTTTGATACCACGGTCGCGCCTGTTGCAACGGGTGCAACAGTTGATCCTTCCATCACGGTAAAAGATAACGATCTGGTCTACACCTACCAAGATGGCACGGATTCTGTGAGCCAAACTTTGACGGTGAAGTAAAGCAATAAGAACCTGCTTTAGGGCATTTTCTTAATAAAAAAGGCGGTCAGGTTTTTATACCTAGACTGCCTTTTTTTATTGCTGTGAGAAATCTACGACTTTGGCAATATTTAAAGTAGCAAAAATTGTCTGAATTAGAACTTGTATTATTTATGGCTTAATTTTGATAATTCTATGACTTAAAATTCAGATGATAAGCAGGGAAAACACTGGCTTATTTATTTCTATTTTATTAAATAACTATATATTTATATTGATTTTAATAATTAATTATTTACATATAATAAACTATTCAAAAGATAATCATTAAAATAATGATTTAGTTAAGTTTTTAATGTAAATATTACAATATTAACGTTGAGAAAAATTTATTTATGGATTTGAAGTTTGGTGAAATTAGTCTTATTATAAGCCACACAGCCTTGCTGATTCTGTTTAACAAGCACTGTTACTCATAACAAAGTATAGTTTTTAAATATTTTTATTTATAAAACTGTTGCTAATTTAACACACTAAAGAGGATGTTCTAATGAGCTTAGTCAATACCAACGGTATCACCTATCTGATTAGAAGCAAGTTGAATGGTTTTGTTTTAGATATTCAAGGGGGAAGCACTGCCGCTTGTGCGCAGATTATTTCCTACCCCCACAATGGTGAATGCGGAACAGCCAATCAACACTGGCGTTTTTTGCCTGTGGGCAGTGAAGGAACTTACCTGATTCAATCCGAACTGAACAATTTCGTAATTGATATTACAGGCAGCAACGTTGCTCCTGTCACCCCTGTGATTTCGTATCCTAGCAATGGCGCAACGGGTACATCTAATCAACAATGGGAATTAATCCCCGTTCCCAACGAAGTGAATACCTTCATGATTAGAACCAAACTGAATGGGTTTGTATTAGATATTGAAGGCGGCAATCAATCCGCAGGTGCACGGATTATTTCCTATCCCGCTAATGGAGCAACAGGCACCGCCAATCAGCATTGGGAAATCGTGGCTGTGCAACAAGTGCCCGACGTACACACAGAATACTTAATCCGCAGCAAATTAAACGGCTTCGTGCTCGACATCACAGGTAGCAACACCGCGCCTGTCACTCAAATTATTTCTTATCCTGTCAATGGCGCAAATGGCACGTCTAATCAACATTGGCATTTTGTCCCCGTCGCTGACAAAATCTATTTAATTCAAACAGCGCTAAACAACTTCGTGGTTGATATTACAGGCAGCAACGTTGCTCCTGTCACCCCTGTGATTTCGTATCCTAGCAATGGCGCAACGGGCACATCTAACCAACAATGGGAATTAATCCCCGTTCCGAATGAATTAAATACCTACCTGATTAAAACCAAACTGAATGGTTTTGTATTAGATATTGAAGGAGGCAATCGTGCTGCATGTGCGCGGATTATTTCCTATCCAATGAATGGCGCGACAGGCACAGCCAATCAACATTGGGAATTAATTGCGGTGGTGATTAATAAGCCCGCCGAAACTCCCAAACCTGTTGTAGTAGACCCTGTGCCCGCAGTCGAGCCAACTCCTGTCACGCCGCCAGATGACAAAAAAACTGACGAAGGTTCACAAATTGATCCCAATGCAACCCCTACTGCGACTGGCAGTGTTGAAATCACGAAGCTGGCTTACAAAGGGCAAGTAAAGCGCACGCAGTCTGATGAGTTCATTGAAATCACCAATAAAGGTGCGACCGCTGCCGACTTATCTGATTGGAAAATTACTTCTGCATGGAGCAATAAGCAATTCTTCGTGTTCCCCAAAGGCACGAGTCTAGCCGCAGGGCACAGCCTCCGCGTTTACACCAACGAAGTGCATCCTGAAACGGGTGGCTTTAAGTTTGGCAGTGCCACCGCGATTTGGAATGACAAGGGCGACGAAGCGAAATTATTTGATGCAACTGGCAAGCAAGTCGCAACGATGGCGTATGGTCTGAACAGCATTCAAGGAATTAAAACGGAACTCGGCATTCTGCCCTTAAATATCGTGGCAGACCCTGCGGCGATTAACCAACAAATGGCATTGCCTGGCAAAGTGACGTTTACCGAAGCTTTGAAACAAGCATTAAACAGCTTCCTGAACGATGATGTTGAACATGTCAATCTCATCGGTTTTATCCGTGATACAGCCGACGCATTCGGTTTGCCCAAAGAAGGCGATTTGGGGAACAAGGAAGCCAGCATTAAGTTGTTACGGACCTGGCTAAATTCATCTGATTCCAAACTGGTATTGTTATCAGCGATTACTTGGGGTGAAGAGGCAAATAACACAGGAACGCGCGTTCCCGAAGCCGATGAAACGCTGGAAAACTATTGGATATTCCAGCTTTTCCTGAAAGAGTTTAGCGACTGCTATTTCTGGGCTTTCGTTGAACGTTCTGGGAAGAAAGCTGCGTATAACTACGGTGCAGGCTAAAAGCTAAAATGTAGTCAAGTAGGGTGGGCACCGCCCACCATCACGTACAAATTATCAAATATTGGTGGGCAATGCCCACCCTACAATAACTGATAATTAATGATTAAATAGCACGTAAATAATAATCAAAACAAACACTGGGACTCCTAACAGCCAACCCAAAACATATTTACCCATGACACAATTCCACCAAAATGTTTGTACGAATGATTTAAGTGTTTAAAAACACGTTGGTGTGTACAAGCTACTTAAACTTTTGAGGTTTGGTTTATATAGCCGAACGCATTGCTACCCGCTTACTTATGGGCTTGTCTTTTGTTATTGAGGTAAGCCTATAGTAGAGTCTAGTAGAAAAATGTCTTAAAATCTGTACGATAGCGCATATTTTGTGTTTGCTGGATGTCAGGGATAGTTATTATTGAAATTAGCTGAGCATAATAGGATATGCCGACGATAGGAGGCGCATCAATCGGGATTAACAGTGGTTACTTGAATGATGCGCTTTGTTCCTCAGTACATCCTATTGGCACTGGTGATTTTACCAAAATGTTTTGACGGGATAACGCCGAATTAATTCATCAGACGTTAAAATAACCAAATCATGTTCTAATGCCTGACAGATTAGCATACGGTCAAACGGGTCTCGATGATAATCTGGCAAAGTTAATAAATGTTGCAATACTGTCTTCAGATAAAGGCAAAGTTTCAATGCTGTAAATAGCACGTTGCTGTTTCACAAATGCAAGTGGCACATCAGGCAAGGGTAGTTTACCTAGCTTGTGCTTGACCGTAATTTCCCAGACTGAAACAACGCTGAGATAGACCTCATTTGCTATCTCAGTAAAGATTTCTTTTACACCTTCGGAAAGCTCTGGCGCGTCATGTGTCAGCCATAAAAAAGTGCAGGTGTCTAATAGCACTTTCATCAGGCTTTTCCCTCAAATCCCTCAAGCAGTTCTTCAGGCAAATTGTCAAAAAAACTGTTAGGAACAGCAAATTGTCCTTTCAGAAGTCCTATTGGACGTTTGTTAGCAGGATTTTTAGGGTATGATTGAACAACCAACAGCACTTCAACATCTTGATTTGCTAAAGTTAAAGGTAATTGAGATTGTAGGCGTAAAATGCCTTGTGCATCAACAAATGAGGTTAGTTGAAAGGTTTGCATTTTGACCTCCGTAGTAGATTGTTGATGAAGATTTTAGTCATACAGCTTAGGTTTTACTATCCTTGATACGAAAAAATCTTCTAGGTTTTCAAAACCTAGCGGTCATACATTTTACGTTTGTTTAAGGTAGCCCGTATGAAGCGCAGCGGAATGCGGGTGAAGTAGCAAGTTTCCCATTTAACTCCCCGCATTACGCGATGCTTCATGCGGGCTACTGGCTGCATGTGAGGGATAGTTTGTTATTATTGAAATTAGCTGAGAATAATAGGATGTGCCGACAAGAGGAGGCGCATCAATTGGGATTAACAGTTGTTACTTGAATGATGCGCTTCGTTCCTCAGCACATCCTATTGGCACTATCAAATCTTGGTGGGCAATGCCCACCCTACGACTACTATGAACATTAGTAAATTATCTAGGTTAGAGCATGATGCACTCTTGTGTATTTTCAATACTGCATTTGGGCAAGCAATATCAGAAACATTGCTTGCTCGATTGGTAATTACGAAGAGAGTATTTAGTACGTCTATTGATGTCACTGATCCTGCTTCTCAGGAACTCTGTGCTGGGGGATACACAAATTTTAGTAAAATCTACCTAGGGGATTTATATACAGGAAAATTGGAACATAACTACTCTGCTTATGCTAAACATCCTCAATTAAAGTACGGTATTAGTTTTTTGTTATTTACTACTGAAGACAGAACCTCATTAGAGTTCTTAGAAATTTCTTTTTTCGATTATGAGCAGTTACCTATTTATCTATTGACAACTGAATCACATGACTTTTACGATTTTACGGCTAAGTAAGTAATGCCCACTTTAAAAATGGAGTAAAGGGAGGATAGTATAATAGCTACCAATGTAAAAATTCTGTGTAGTGGTGTAGTTATCAAGGATATTTCTATACCAGCATTCACACTAAATGATGGTGAAATGCTGTTTATGAAATTACCCATGTACATTAACAGTATAGATGAAAACACTATTTACAATATTTTGCTTAAAAAGCAAAAAGTTAATGGTTTAAACATTACAGGGAAACCCTTAAGGATAGGGACACTAGCCTTAAATACCTCTTTATTTTTTAGGCTCAGATGGCATAAAAAAACAGTTCTTGATTATTTAAAGTCATTTACAAATCTTAAGCCAAGCCAAATTGAAGAAATATTACGTGGTTTTAAGATGTCTCCGTCCACAAAGCTTGGGGTAGTCGGCGGCACACAACGATTATTACTTGAAATAGAAATAGCGATGTGCGGTGATGCAAATATCATCATATTTTCTACGGATGGATTAGACCCATTAGGGAGTATAATGCTCGTGGAACTTGTTAGAAGTAAATTACTGAAAATATCCGCAATTTGTATTTGTTCACCGTTGGTTAATAACGATCGCTATAAAGAAACCGATACTTGTTCAGAAACAAAAATTATCAATGAAAATGTAGTTCACGTAACCAAACATCTTGCTTAACACATTCTCACGAAAACCCTCCCCAAGCCACATTTCCAACCCCTCCCCCTCCTTATCCCAAACATAACATTGCATCCCTTTCAAGAATCACGTAAAATTCAAAGTTTTCATTTGGCAATTACTGGAAAAGCACACACTATGGTTACTATTCGTCTTTCCCGTGGCGGCGCGAAAAAGCGTCCCTTCTATCATGTCGTTGTTACCGACTCTCGCAATCGCCGTGACGGACGTTACATCGAACGCTTAGGGTTCTTCAACCCCGTTGCAGCAGGTCAACAAGTTCCTTTGAAATTAGACTTAGCCCGTATTAACTACTGGTTAGGCGTTGGCGCACAACCCACCGACCGCGCCGCACAATTAATCAAGCAATTTACCAAAGAACAAGCTGTAGTCGCAGTCGCTGCGTAATTAAACAATGTCAGCAACGCGGATCGTAGTCGGTCGAATCAGTGGTGTTTATGGCGTAAAAGGTTGGGTCAAAGTGTATTCACACACCAAGCCCCTCGAAAATATCCTGCGCTATACCCCGTGGCAACTCGGACAGCATGGACAATGGCGTGAAGTTAAACTTGCCGAAGGGAAACCGCACGGCAAAGGCATCATCGCCAGAGTCGAAGGCTGTGAAGATCGAGATGCAGCCGCCCAATTTATCGGGTCTGAAATCGCGGTCACCCGGGAACAACTGCCACCCCCCAAAAAAGGGGAATATTACTGGATCGACCTCGTGGGCGCACAAGTCACTAATCAGCAAGATATTCTCCTTGGAGAAATCACCGCGTGGATTGAAACAGGCGCAAACGATGTCATGGTTGTTAAAGGGACAGAGCGCGAACGCTTGATTCCGTTTTTAATCCCACAAGTCATCTTATCGGTTGACGTGCCCGCTAAACAAATTCGCGTCGATTGGGACGCAGACATTGAGTTTTAGCGCGTGCAAATTGGGGTGATTACGCTGTTTCCAGAAATGTTCGATACCTTGCGTGTCGGAGGAATTACAGGACGCGCCTTAAATCGCGGCTTGTTAAGCCTCAAACTCTGGAATCCGCGCGATTTTACCGATAATAAACACCGTCGTGTGGACGACCGCCCCTATGGAGGCGGTGCAGGGATGGTGATGCAGGTGCAACCGCTGCGCAGCACGATTACAGCGGCTGTCACCGAAATGGGTGCAGATACCCATGTCATCTACCTTTCACCACAGGGCCGACGCTTGGATCAAGCGGGTGTTCAACGCTTGCTAGACTATCCCCGCCTGCTGTTATTGGCAGGACGTTATGAAGGGATAGACGAGCGCATCATAACCCATGATATTCATGAAGAATGGTCGATTGGGGATTATGTGCTCAGTGGCGGCGAGTTGGCAGCTATGGTGATGATCGATGCGCTCACCCGCTGGTTGCCCGAAGCATTAGGGGACGCAGAATCTGCCTGTGCCGATTCTTTTTACGCAGGCTTGCTGGATTATCCGCATTATACCCGCCCTGAATGTATTGAAGGTGCGACGGAACAAGACGTTCCTGCGGTATTGTTAAACGGGAATCATGCAGAAATTGACCGCTGGCGGCGTAAACAAGCACTCGGGCGCACTTGGCAAAAACGTCCTGACTTATTAGACAAATTAGACTTATCTGCCGAACAGAAAAAATTATTGGCAGAGTTTATTAACGAATTGAAACAAGAGGATATGAAATGACGCATCCAATTATTGCTCAGCTTGAAAAAGAGCAAATGAACAAAGAAATTCCAAGCTTTGCACCCGGCGACACCATCGTTGTGCAAATCAAGGTGAAAGAAGGCGACCGTGAACGTTTACAGGCTTTTGAAGGTCTGGTAATTGCCAAGCGTAACCGTGGTTTAAACTCCGCTTTCACCGTGCGTAAAATTTCTCATGGCGAAGGCGTGGAACGGGTTTTCCAAAGCTACAGCCCTTTAATTGCTGGCATTGAAGTGAAACGTCGTGGCTCTGTGCGTCGCGCCAAACTTTACTACATGCGCGCTTTACGTGGTAAGGCTGCTCGTATTAAAGAAAAAATTCCTAATAAGAGAGCGATCAAGGCAAAGGTCACAACTGCCTAACACGCAGATGCACTAGCCTACCGACAAACGGGTGATATGTGAGATACTGGCATATCACCCGTTTTCTATTATTCGTTCCCCCGTTTGTAGTGAGTTGTTTATGCCCTCCTTTGACATCGTTTCCGAAATTGATAGCCATGAATTGGCAAATGCGGTTGATCAAACTAATCGCGAAGTGTCTACCCGTTTTGATTTTAAAGGGGCAGACGCTAAAGTTGAACAGACTGAAAAAGAATTGGTGCTGCACGCTGAAAATGAATTTCAGTTGCAACAAATGCAGGATGTATTGCACCTCAAATTAGCCAAGCGCGGTATTGATATTATTGCCTTCACTGCGGGCGAGCCTTTGCTGCAAAATCGACGCGCTCGCATGAGCATCACCATTAAGCAAGGCATCGATAGCGAGATGGCTAAAAAGATTGTGAAGTTGGTGAAAGAAAGTAAACTCAAAGCACAAGCCAGTATTCAAGGGGAGCAAGTGCGGATTACGGGTAAAAAACGTGATGATTTACAAGAAGTGATCGCGCTTTTACGCGAGGCTAAGCTAGAATTACCCTTACAATTTAATAATTTCCGTGATTAACTTAGGTATCGATAATGCGTATATTTCCGATGTTGGCTTTATGGGGTTTGTCTTTGAGCGTGGGCGCGACAGACACTTCTTCCCTGATTGAACAGAAAGCAAATACCACAGCAGCGGCGGAAAAACCTGCCGTTGAAAAGAAGCTAGAAGCGCCTGCGGCAGTAATTCAAACTTTAAAGCGCATGGTTAAGCTCGACATGAAACAAGTGTCGGTCTCTGCCTCTCCGATTCCGAATTTGTATGAAGCTTTAATCGGTTCTGAAGTGGTTTATGTCAGTGCGGATGGCAAGTATGTGCTGGTTGGCGACTTACGTGACGCAAACACGGGCGTGAATCTGACCGAAAATAAGCGCGGTGACTTGCGTAAAACTTCACTCGCAGCAGTGAAAGAAGAAGATATGATTATCTTCCCTGCCAAAGGTGATAATTTGTACACTATCACTGTGTTTACCGATGTAGATTGCGGCTATTGTGCAAAATTGCATCAAGAAGTGCCCAAGCTGAATTCGATGGGTGTGACCGTGCGTTATTTAGCTTTCCCCCGCGCTGGGATTGGTTCAGAAAGTTATAACAAAATGGTTTCGGTGTGGTGTTCAAAAGATCGTCAACAAGCGATTACTGACTCCAAAAAAGGCATCGATGTGAAGCCCACCAGTTGCGATAATCCTGTCGAAGCGCAATTTGAATTAGGGCGTATGGTTGGAGTTGCGGGCACGCCTGCGATTGTGTTGCAGTCAGGTGAAGTTTTACCCGGTTACATGCCTGCTGAAAAATTAGTGGCGTATTTGCAGCAAAAAACTTTCCCTGTTTTAGGGCAAGGTGTGCAAGTTAAGCCGCAGTAATTGATGTGAATTGAGTTTGGAAAGAAGCCCGCATGGCTGTATTTTTCATGCGGGCTTCTTTTTGGATATTGTTTGTCTGAATCAGGATTTACAGGATTATCCGAATTAAGCAGGATTAACCCTTAGAAAAGATTAAGTTTTATTCTTTAATTCTGAAAATCCTTTAATCCTGTGAATTCTGATTCAGACAAGTCAAAATTTACAACCACCGCCGCACTGTCGCTTGATATTGAATATAACTTTCCCCAAATAAATTCAATAAATAACGTTCTTCTCGCAACACCACGCCCCAGTGCATCAGCCACAACAGCGGCATTAACAATAACAACAGCCATAATGAATTAATGATTAAAGTCATGCCTAAATACAATCCTGTCATCGCGACATAGATAGGATTGCGCGAAAAACCAAACGCGCCTTGTGTTGAAAGCATGAGCGAGTGTTTACGCGGGTCGGGACTTGTTCCCAAATTTCGTAAGCTGATAAATGCCCAGCCCGCCAGTGTGGCACTGACAATTAGTAAAAATATGCCCAAATATTGCAATATGCCATTGAAGGGCAAAATAGACTGTGGATAAATCAGGTGAATCATTCCTCCCATGCAAAATGCACTCAAATACAGCACGGGCGGGAGTGCGATAATCCCTGATGGGGTCGTTGTGACTTTTTTGAAGATATTTTTTAAGTTTAACATATTGAGTTTATTGTAAAAAATCTGAGTTTGGGGCAAGGTGTGTGGTGCTACACTCATAGAACCGAATACGTTCAGAATGATAGCCGTTATCCAATAAGATTTCCCACTCTCTGGCGGTTTATCCCTAAAATAATCGAGATTATCCTTGAATATCTCAATCAAACCCACGTCATCGCTAACATTGGCTTTTGTACAGTACGTAAATAAGAGAAAACTTAAACGATCACTGCTAGATAACTTTGTGAAAGCCCCCCCTGCTTTGGCGGCTCGCTAGACAGGTATTTTTCACCGATTGGAAGTCCACCATAATCAGGCTTGTATACATGACATTAAAAAGAAGGCTATATAACTATTCATGAGGACAGATTGGCAATAACTCATTTACAAGACTTCAACGACTGCCCACTCTGCATCGTGCAAATTACTTGAATAAGGGCTCACTTTGCTTTGATTCTATATCGTTCATCTTTTACATCTTACACAAGACTTCACATCGGTTCTATAATTGTGATTCAAGCATCTCGTTTACCTATTATTTTAAATCACACACTTACTATTATTCGTGGAAGGACAACCATGTCAACCCTGACCGCCAAGCTCAAAAAAACATGGGCAATCATCCGAGAACTTTCGGGTGATGATGCCTATGAACGTTATTTAGCACACCTCGCTCAAGCCCACTCCGATTAAGAACCGCTCACCCGCAAAGCTTTTTTTCAACAAGACCGCAAATGGAATGGCGTGAAACGCTGTTGTTAGGATAACTTATCTATGTTTAATCGATTGATGTTAGGGCTTGCCCTGTGGCTGCCCACGCTGGCTTATGCGTACACGGATGTAGAAATTGATCGCAAGGTCGAAAATTTATTAGCACAAATGAGCTTGACTGAAAAAATCGGGCAAATGACCCAAGTGACGCTCAACGTGGTTTCGGTCGGCACGCTGCCTTATGACATGAAAGAACCGCACGAATTAGACGAGGCGCGTTTAAAAAACGCATTGGTCAATTATGGCGTGGGTTCAATTTTCAATGTCGGCGACCATGCTTTTTCACGCGAACATTGGCGAGAAATCATTGAAAAAATTCAGCAGGTTGCCACCACACAAACCCGCTTAAAAATTCCTGTGTTATACGGCATCGATGCCGTGCACGGCACTAATTACACTTATGATTCCACACTATTTCCCCAGCAAATCGGCTTAGCGGCAACATGGAATCCCGAATTGGTGGCAAAAGCCGCCGCAATTACCGCCTATGAAACTCGTGCGATTGGCGTGCCTTGGAATTTTTCCCCCAGCCTAGATGTGGGCAGAAATCGCCTACATTCACGTTTTTATGAAACTTTTGGCGAAGATACTTTTCTGGTCAAAACTTTAGGCAAGGCAATGCTGCAAGCGTATCAAGGCAACGATGTCGCTGATAAAAATCATATTGCCGCGACTTTGAAACATTTTATTGCTTATGTGATGCCGCTGAATGGTATCGACCGCAGCTCTGCGTGGATTCCTGAACATTATTTACGTGAATATTTTCTGCCGCCGTTTATAGACGCAATTGGCGCGGGCGCGAAGTCGGTAATGCTGAATCTTTCTGAAATCAATGGGATTCCTGTGCACGCCAATCCGCAATTAGTCACCGATTTATTGCAACACGAACTTAATTTTAAAGGCTTGATTGTCAGCGATTGGGAATCGATTCGCGAAGTTTTTTATCATCATCACGTTGCGGAAAATGATAAGCAGGCGGTGAAACTGGCGATATTGGCGGGCGTGGATATGAGCATGGTTCCTTACAGTTTCGAGTTTGCCGATCAGTTACAACAATTGGTGAAAGCGGGCGAAATTAGCGAACAACGCATTAATACCTCAGTGCGTAAGATTTTGCGCTTAAAGTTTGAATTAGGCTTGTTTGAGCATCCCTATTATCCTGTCAGCGACTATCCTGATTTTGGCTCTGAAAAATTCCGTAAAGTAAGTCAAGAAGCGGCTTCAGAGTCGATTACTTTATTAAAAAATGAGAAAAATTTATTGCCCTTGCCAAAATCCGCAAAAATTTTGGTGACGGGTTTTACCGCAGATTGGATACAGGCATTAAACGGCGGTTGGACTTATTCATGGCAAGGTAGCAAGCCGCTGTGGGTGACGCATAAGCCCACGATTTTGGATGCGATGGTGCAGAAATTTAGAGATCAGGTGAGTTACGTAGAAACTGCCTATGAAACCACGCCACTGGAAATTCAAGCGGCAGTCAAAGCGGCGGAGGATGCGGATTATATTGTGCTCTGCCTCGGTGAAAAACCTTATGCTGAAAACTTTGGTAATGTGCTGGATTTTGGTTTGCCTGAAAGTCAAATTAGTTTAGCGCGCGAGTTAGCGGCGACGGGAAAACCTGTGATTTTGGTGTTGGCAGAAGGCAGACCGCGCATTCTTAGCCCGTTCGCAGAGCAAATGCAGGCAATTGTGATGGCGTATTTACCCAGCAATGAAGGCGGTTTAGCGATTGCGGATATTTTAGCAGGCACGGTGAATCCTTCGGGCAAATTGCCGTTTACTTATCCGTTCGGACAAAATTCGCTGACGATGTATGACCACAAGCATTCCGAAACTTACGCGGTGCAAGTGCAGTATCCCTTTGGCTTTGGGCTGAGTTATACCGAGTTTGCTTATAGCAATTTGAAAATTGACCGCAAACAATTGACAGCAGGGGATACGCTTAACATCAGCGTGGATGTTACTAACACGGGAAAACGAGCGGGCAAAGAAGTGGTGCAATTGTATATTGGCGATGTGTTCGCAAGCCTTGCGCCACCTGTGAAACGTTTGCGCGGCTTTGAAAAAATCGAATTGAAGCCCCAACAAACCAAAACTGTGCATTTTAAAATCGCAGTTGAAGACATAGCCTTTATCAATGCGCAGAATAAAAAAGTCGCTGAAAAAGGGGATTTTGAGGTCATGCTTGGGGATTTAAAAGGACGTTTTGTATTAACGGAAGACGTACATTTTTAGTTGTAGGGTGGAATAGCGTAGCGTATTCCACCCATAAAGGTGATAACGCTAGGCATGACGCAATTGAATCGATAAGACCCTCTTTGTACGGTAGAAGCTTGTAAAATCATCGCCGCTGGAGCGTTGGAATGAGACAAAAGGATAATATCATCATTGAGTTATGACTACTTTAAAACTTTTCTTATCCCGAATTCACGTGATGTTAGGGCTTAATCCTGTTTAATTCGGACAATCCCGTAAATCCTGATTCTGACAATAAGCGGGCTTGCGCTAGGTTAAGGCACAATCCCCAAAAATATGTTATAACGGCAACGCATTTTTAACAAAAAATGATGACAACCTTGTGAGTGAAAAACACTCATTTGTGTATGGCTTACTATGAGGATATAGACAATGAAGTTAACCACGTTATGCTTAGTTGCAACGGGTAGTTTATTTGCTGGTGCAGCCATCGCTGCTGATGCACCTAAAGAAGCTCCTAAAGCTGAAGCTGCTGCAACGCCTGCCGCTGCACCTGCTGCGGGTAAAAGTGCTTTAGACATCATCAAAGCAAAAGGCTATTTGTGCATGAGTTGCCATCAAGTTGAAGCCAAGATGGTCGGCCCTGCTTACAAAGATGTTGCTGTCAAATATAAAGGCGATGCGAAAGCACCTGCAATGTTAGCTGAAAAAATTAAAAAAGGCGGTGTTGGCGTTTGGGGTCAAATTCCTATGCCTCCTAACAGCACCGTCACTGATGATGATATGAAAGTCATTGTTGACTGGGTGTTAGCTTCTGATAAGAAGTAAAGCTGTTCATAGCCCTCAGGAATTTTCACTTCTTTAGGGCTATTTCCCCTCCTTAGAAATACTTAAATTATAATGTCACTGCCTCTTTTAAACTGTCCTGCCCCTGCAAAACTCAATCTGTTTTTACACATCACAGGGCGACGCGCCGACGGCTATCATAATTTACAAACCCTGTTCCAATTTTTAAGCTTCGGCGACACCCTGAATTTTTACCCCAACAACACGGGCGAAATTCAACTGGCTTCAACTGCCCGCGATTTGTCCCCCGAACAAGATTTAGTTTATAAAGCGGCGCGATTATTACAAGATTTCAGCAACTGCTCGCAAGGCGCACGCATTCAAGTCGAGAAACGCATTCCGATGGGTGGTGGTTTGGGCGGTGGCAGTTCTGATGCCGCGACCACCTTATTGGCTTTGAATAAACTGTGGAATTTGCAATTACCGCTGACAAAATTGGCAGAATTAGGTTTAAAACTGGGCGCGGATGTGCCTGTTTTTGTATATGGTAAAGCCACTTGGGCAGAAGGCGTGGGCGAGATTTTCACCCCTGTGATGTTGCCCGAGCCTTACTATTTGGTGGTGCATCCACAGTGTCATGTCCCCACCCGTGAAATTTTTATGGCTGAAGACTTGACAAGAGATTCAATTCCTATCAGAATATGCGACTTCAATACAGGGCAGAGTCAAAATGACTGTGAAACGGTAGTCCGCCGCCGTTACCCCGAAGTTGCAAACAGCTTAGACTGGCTTCAACAATTCGGTTCTGCTAAAATGACGGGCACAGGTGCATGTGTTTTTGTGAGTTTTCCTGACTTAAAAAATGCGCATCTTGCGTTACAACAGCTTCCTAGCAAATGGACAGGTTTTGTAGCACAAGGTAGGAATCGTTCCCCTGCACATCAAGCTTTACAATATAGCCTCTAAATATGCTATAATTGCAGTCCAAACAACCCACTATTGGGGTGTCGCCAAGCGGTAAGGCACCGGGTTTTGATCTCGGCATACCTAGGTTCGAATCCTAGCACCCCAGCCAATTTTTTATCCTCTCGCATATCATACGTTATTCAGGAGTTCGAGCGTGTCGAACCGCATGGTGGTATTTACGGGTAATGCTAACCCCGCACTGGCGAAATCTGTTGCAGGTTATCTCAATTTACCCATGGGTAAAGCCATTGTAGGTCGTTTTAGTGACGGCGAAATCATGGTAGAAGTCCGCGAAAATATACGTGGCAAAGACGTATTTATCATTCAGCCTACTTGCGCTCCCACGAATGATAATCTCATGGAAGTCATGGTGTTAATCGATGCGGTCAAGCGTGCTTCCGCAGGACGTATCACCACTGTTATCCCCTATTTTGGTTATTCTCGCCAAGATCGCCGCACTCGCTCTGCGCGTGTTCCGATCACCGCTAAAGTCGTTGCCAATATGATCACTGGCGCAGGCGCGGATCGGGTATTAACGGTTGATTTACATGCAGACCAAATTCAAGGCTTTTTCGACGTTCCCGTTGATAATATTTATTCCTCTCCCGTTTTGCTCGGTGATATTTGGCGACACGAATATCCTAACCTCGTCGTGGTTTCTCCCGATGTAGGGGGTGTGGTGCGTGCGCGTGCTTTGGCAAAACAATTGGATGATGCGGATTTAGCGATTATTGATAAACGTCGTCCCCGTCCTAACGAAGCCAAAGTGATGAATATCATTGGGGATGTTCAAGGACGTACTTGTATTCTTATCGATGACATGGTGGACACCGCAGGCACTTTATGTGAAGCGGCACGGGCTCTGAAAGAACGTGGTGCTGCGCGTGTGGTTGCCTATTGTACGCATCCTGTGTTATCAGGCGCGGCAATCCAAAATTTAGAAAAATCCGTTTTAGATGAATTAGTGGTGACTGACACCATTCCTTTAAGTGAAAAATCTGCGGCTTGCTCACGGATTCGCCAACTCAGTATTGCTGAGATGTTGGCAGAAACCATGCGTCGGATCAGCGATGAGGAATCGGTCAGCACGCTGTTTATGGATTAAAATTCCCCGCTTTTTTGTAGTACCCTCCCTGTTTCTGGTCGCGGAAACAGGTATTTTTTTATCCTTTATCAAGAGACTTTCAAACAATGAGTCAAATTAAATATTTTGAATTAGAAGCTACCCTGCGCACTGACATAGGGAAAGGTGCGAGCCGCCGCTTACGTCACGCAGGATTAGTGCCTATTGTTATTTATGGTGGGGCTGACAAAGAACCCATGTCTTTGACGATTTCTCATAACGAATTGTTAAAGCATTTAGCCCACGAAGCTTTTTATTCTCACGTTTTAGTGATCAAAATCGAAGGGCACGGCGTTGAAAGTGCGGTATTAAAAGACGTACAACGTCATCCTAGCCGTCCTGTGATTTTACACATCGATTTGTTACGTGTGAGCGATACCCAAAAACTGCACATGCACGTTCCTTTGCACTTCGTGAATGGCGATGTGGCTCCCGGCGTGAAACAAAGCGGTGGTATGATTACGCACCAATTGGTTGAAGTTGAAGTGAGCTGCTTACCGAAAGATTTGCCTGAATTTATCACCGTTGATTTAAGTGCGATGAAAGTAGATGACATCATTCACTTATCTGACCTGAAATGTCCTGAAGGCGTTGAATTATTGGCTTTAAGTCATGGCGAAGAGCACAACTTACCTGTTGCCTCTTTACACTTGGCACGCGGTGCTCATCAAGATGATGAAGCCGCTACGGAAGCATAAGCAGTAATGTCGATCACGCTCATTGTTGGTTTAGGCAATCCGGGTGCAGAATACGTTAAAACTCGGCATAACGCGGGGTTTTGGTTACTGGATCAGTGGGCTGAAAGTCAGCGTGGGCAGTTTCGCCATGAAGCTAAATTTCATGGCGAAATGTGTCGTATCGAGAGCGGCAGCCACAAATATTATTTATTAAAGCCTTCTACTTTTATGAACTTGAGTGGAAAGGCGGTTGCCGCACTTGCCAACTTTTATAAAATTCCTCCTGAAGACATTTTAGTTGTCCATGATGAACTCGACTTTGCCGAAGGCGTTGCACGCTTGAAACAAGGCGGAGGCGATGGGCGACATAATGGTTTAAAAAGTATCATTGCCTGTTTAGGCAGCAATCAATTTTTACGTTTACGGGTGGGCATCGGGCATCCCGGACACAGTGAACAAGTGCTGGGTCATGTTTTGGGTGTGCCAACGCGCACGCAACGCGATGCAATTCAAACTGCTTTAGATAAATCAATCGACGTGTTACCGCTGTTACTCGCGGGCGAATTACACGCTGCCACCCAACGCTTACACACCGCATAAGGATGATTCATGGGCTTTAAATGTGGAATTGTGGGTTTACCCAATGTGGGAAAATCAACTTTATTCAATGCGTTGACCAACGCCAAAATTCAGGCGGAAAATTATCCTTTCTGTACCATTGATCCCAATGTGGGCATTGTGGCAATGCCTGACACCCGTTTAGACGTGCTGGCAGAAATTGTTAAGCCACAGCGCGTTTTGCCCACCAGTATGGAATTTGTGGATATTGCAGGTTTGGTGGCGGGCGCGTCGAAGGGTGAAGGCTTAGGCAATAAATTTTTGGCCAATATTCGCGAAACCCAAGCGATTGTTCATGTGGTGCGTTGTTTTGAAAATGATGACATCGTGCATGTTGCGGGCAAAGTTGACCCTTTAGCCGATATTGAAGTGATTCATACGGAACTGGCGTTGTCAGATTTGGACACGGTCGAGCGCGGATTGCAACGGGCGGTGAAAAATTCTAAAGGCGGTAATAAAGAAGCTTTGGCACAAAAGGCGTTATTTGAGCGGGTGATGGCGGCTTTGGACACGGGGAAACCTGTGCGCTCTTTGGAATTAGAAAACGAAGATCAAAAATTATGGTTGCGTGATTTACATTTGCTGACGGCTAAACCTACGGTTTATGTGGCGAATGTGTCGGAAGATGGTTTTGAAAATAATCCTTTTTTAGATAAAGTCTATGCTTTGGCTGAGCAAGAAGGCGCGGTGGTTGTGCCTGTGTGTGCGGCGATGGAAGCGGAATTGGTGGATTTGTCGCCTGATGAACGTGCGGATTTCTTAAGTGAAATGGGTATGACTGAACCCGGTTTGAATCGGGTGATTCATGCGGGTTATAAGTTGCTGGGTTTGCAAACGTATTTCACGGCGGGCGAGAAGGAAGTGCGGGCGTGGACGGTGCGCATTGGTGCAACTGCGCCTCAAGCGGCGGCGGTGATTCATACGGATTTTGAACGCGGTTTTATTCGTGCGGAAGTGGTTGCTTATAATGACTTTGTGGCTTATAAGGGCGAACAGGGCGCGAAAGAAGCGGGCAAATGGCGTTTAGAAGGTAAAGAATACATTGTTCAAGATGGCGATGTGATGCACTTTCGGTTTAATGTGTAGTTAAAAAACGCTTTAACTTGTTGAATTGGAAAGACCCGTTGGCTTTTGGCTGGCGGTTTTTTTTAAGTACAATAAGTTATGAGTTGAATATAGACTTTTCAATAATGTTATTATACAGCTCAAGAATACTCTCTAACTCAGAAAACATATCTGTTGTTGGATTATTAAGAATCTTAACTGCTTGAGAATAAAGAATAGCATCGTACAGACGCACCAGACTAACACAGTCTTGTATATCTCTTGAAAATAAGGGGTAACGACCAAGAGTCTCTATACCAAGAAGTCTAATTACTTTTTTCTTGTACCATTTGACCAGATTATGACTTATTTCCTTCTTTTCCAAGTAATGTCTTAAATGTTTTACCGAGTTATAAAACAAGAATGAAGCAGTATCATAATTCGCTCTATATCTCAAAGGAGTTACATTGTTCCTCAAAAAAAGAGGGATTGCTCTTGTCTCTGCTATAAACCTGACTATTGTATTTGGATTTTTAAATAACTGTTCGGTCACTACAGCAACGTCAACCATCTCAGAAAAACTAGATCTTTTAAAAATCGAATCATTACAATTGGCTATTTCGGATGAGGTAACTACAATGAGATCAATGTCTAACGGTTTATATCGACTTTCTTTAAGAATACAACTACCTCTCAAGTAAATACCTTGGATGGATGTCACCTCTGATAGTGATTTAGCACATTTAATTGCTTCACAATGATAAGCTGAGTTTATATTCAAGTAACCATCAAAGGGAACAAAAAAACCTTCTTTATCAACGGGCCACAGATCGTGATAGTGACTATGCATTATGTTTTTTACCTAAGAAGTTCAGCGGATACCTTTTCCAAGGTTTTTTCCGATAAGTAAGAGCGTACCATTTCTAATAATAAACGAACATCATCTTTATCTAAGTTGTTCCCGTACTCTTGAACACCATTCATATTAATACTCAAAGGGATAGGAGCTCTCAAGATACTAAGCTCTGTGCCCAGCACAATCATTAACTTCTCAAGAACACTTCCCCATCGTATTGGATCATAACCAACAGTGATATGAACGGATGCATCAGCATGAGTAGCTGCTTTATGTGGCCACCCCAGAGGTATAAGTAACATATCTCCTTGCTCTGTAGTAAAACTTATCGAATCACTATCTTTTAACTCTTGTAAATTCACATCATTAAAAGAATACCTGAGCTGTGGATATTCGACTTTAGGGGGATGAAGTATCCATTTTTTTGCACCATACAACTGAACGGCAAACACGTAATGAGGGTCATGATGCATTTTAAATCCTGTACTGGATGATGTAGAAAGATAAAGGTTTGAGTTTAAAGAATAACCAATTATCTGGGAAAATTGAGTTAGGAGTGAATTAACCTCAGGAATAACATCCTGAACTTTCCGAATAATCAATGTACTTTCCTGTCCCAAAATTGATATATCACCCGATGCTTTTAGAAAAGTCCCTAGAAAATCTTTGCTCTCATGCAAATTTTTAACGGTATCATTATAGAAATAGTAATATTCATCTGACATTTTTTGTGTAGCAAATAGTGAATGAATGTATTTCGGTGTGATATTCTGAAAAATTTTCTCGTCCAGAAACGATTTAATCAGCAATGGTTTATTTTGGGTTAAGTGTTCAAAAAAACCACTATTAGTTAATTTCGTGATGTCCATATTTACCGCCCTTGACGAATATATTTCTTGAAACTGAGACTAGACTGGTAATCTCAGATAGTGAAAACCAGTCGTATTATTACAGTCCAGCATGTTATGGATGGATAGATTTAATCAGATGGCATGTCTGCTGGAAAGTTTTCGTCAGGATATTCAGACCCACCACCTCCCCAACTAGAATCCAACCTAATACTACCTCTTTCAAGATGTGATTCGCCAACCGATCCTGTTTTTAACGCAGCAATATAGCTAGCCACATCAATAAACTCTAACTGATGCTCAGTAGCAGGGGATTGTTGATTTGCCATACTAACAACTCCTTATCGTTTTGTTGAATAAATATGAGTACAATTACGCTTGGAATTAATATAGACTACTCAATTTAGAAAAACCTTACAATATGAATTGTAGACTACAAATAGTAATATTTGCAAACGTAGGGTGTATAAGCGCAGCGTCATACACCATAACAACTTGAAAAACCGCATAAAACTTAATTCCCACCTGCTCTGGTGCATGGCGCGTTGCTTATGTACCCTACCTTTTTCCTGATAGAGATAATAAACTACGCTTCATAGACTCTATAATTTACGGAGAAATTACCATGTATGCCGTAGAATTTGAAACGCAACTGGAAAATGGGGCAATTCAAGTGCCAGAGATTTACAAAACGGCACTGACAGGATTGGTAAAAGTTATTATTTTGAAAGAGACACCCGCTCCCGCCCTGTGGTCACCCGAAATCATGGCATTTCAAGGCATTCCCGATATGCCCGCCTTTGAAAGTTATCGTGAAGAACTACTTCCAACACAAGCCGACCCATTGGCATGAATTATTTGCTGGATACCTGCACTATTAGCCAATTTGTGCGAGGCAATCGTGGCGTTTTGGAAAAGCTAAAAAATACCTCTCCAACACAGATACGAGTTTCAACTATTACCCTCATGGAATTGGAATATGGGTTGAACATCAATCCAGAACGGGCGGTTAAAATTCGTCCAATTTTGCAAGCATTCTTAAATGCTGTGGAAATTCTGCCCTATTTTCCAGAAGATGCACAAACAACAGCCCACATTCGCGCCATATTAAAAACCAAAGGTACACCCATAGGACCTTATGACGTAATGCTTGCAGGGTGTGCAAAACAGCGTAACCTGATATTTGTAACGGATAATACTAAAGAGTTTCAGAAGATTGATGGACTCGTTATAGAAAATTGGGTGACTAGAAATTAACTTTTCCTACTAGCCAGCGTAGCATCATTCACTTTAAGAACTTGAAAAACTGCATAGAATTCAATTCCCACCTACTCTGGTGCATGGCGCGTTGCTTATGCACCCTGCCAAATTATTTTCCCTATTTTACAAGCTCTTGTTTCTAAGTTTGGTAACAAGAGGAATAGCCGCCCTACCCGGATGAACATCCTTTTGATTAGATCAAAACAGAAAAATTAACTATACTGCAACAATAAACGTTTCAGCATATTTACCTGAATTAAGAGAGTACAAATCATGTTACCACTTCCCATCGATAGCTATAATGTCACTCAACAAGTGGTTTCTACAATATCGCCTGCTGAATCTCAAAAAAATGTTAGCAATAAAGCTTCCTCGAAATGGGCAAAAATTGCGGAACGCATTAAAAATAACCCTGTTGGTTTGGGTGACTATACGCAAAAGTTCAATCAGGATTTGAGAGAAGCTCGTGAAGATATAAGCATCGTTATTCATGAGTGATTATATAGTTTTTGCGAGTGAAAATTGATGACAATTCCCACTGTTACTGAGTTTAGTGGAAAGAGATTATTCTTATATGCGCCACGTTTTCATGGTTATGAAGATAAAATTATCAATGCCTTATTACAACTAGGTATATCTGTCGATTTTTGCGAAAATAAACCTCAATATCTCGATCCTTCGGCAAAACGAGGTAAGTTAATTAAAACGATTTTTGGAAGATTTCAATACAGACTTAATAACTACCTAGAAGATTGCGTTTATCCAATTATCGAGGGGAAATCTTATGATATTTTGTTGGTAATCAATGGCTATTCCGTCAATGGCGAATTAGTCAAAAAGTTCAAGGAATTTAATCCCCATATTAAAACAATACTCTATTTTTGGGACAGTCATAATTTATTTGACTGGAGTCACTTATCTGATTATTTTGATGTAGTTTATTCATTTGATTCATTAGATTGTGAAAAGTACAACTATAAACATATTAAGAATTTTTTTATCCCCTGTGCAACAGAGGCTATTGAAAATGATATTCCCTTATTTTTTGTTGGAACTCAAACCGCTAGCTTTGACAGATATTCAATTTTATTAAAGCTTTATAATGGGATGAAAAAGCAAAATGCTTTTCCTTTTTTCAGATTACTTATTTGTCATAAACATATTTTACATTCAAAACTTTTATATTTTTTTATCAAAAATTTACCGATTAAATCTGTATTTTTGCGCAATTTTATACTTAACTACGAATTATATGAGAAAACTAAAGGAGCTGACTTTATCATTTATCAGCCACTTGATATAAATTTAGTGCAAGATTGTTTTCTACGCAGTCATGTCATTCTCGACCTCAGTCTGCCACAACAATCGGGCTATTCTCACCGTCTAATCCAAGCATTAGCGTGCGGTAAGAAAATAATGACCACGAATGTTTTTATTACAAAAGAAGCTTTTTTTAATCCCGAACAAATTAGGGTTTTAAATCCTCAACAGCTTGAAATAGACTGGATGTGGATTTTAGATAAACAACAATTTGCTTTTAATCACATCGTTGACGGATGCCAAATTGATCAGTGGTTATTACAAATATTGAGTGCTGTTAAAGTTCCGAGCACATCATCTGAGAATGAAAAAGGGCCAGCAAATTTGCCAGCCTTAAAATAATTCATTAAAAATTAATAGATTTTATATGTTACTTCTTCACCTTGGCATCTTTCAAAGCTTGATTCACTTCAGGCGGCATATAATTTTCATCATGTTTTGCCAACACTTCATTGGCAATAAACCCGCCATCCGCTTGCAATTTCCCTGTCGCAATAATCCCTTGTCCCTCGCGGAACAAGTCAGGCAAAATGCCTGTGTACTGAATCGTCACATTGTGCGCCATGTCCGTGACCACAAATTTCACCGTTAAGCTATCGCTGGCACGTTGTAGGCTGCCTTTCGTCACCAAACCGCCAACCCGAATGACTTTATCTTTCGGTGCTTCACCCGCCGCCACTTGGCTGGGGCTGAAGAAAAACTGCATGTTCTCGCGAAATGCGGTGAGTGCCAACGCAGTGGTAATGCCAATCCCTAAAACAATCAGCAACACAATGGCAAGCCGTTGTTTATGCTTGCGGGTTAAGGTGATCATGCTCGGCTCTCCGCTGTTTACGGGCTAACATTTTTAACAAATGACGATGATGTTGTTGGGGCAACACAAAATTTAGCAGCAACACCAAGAACGCCAGCCCATAGCTGGTCCACACATAAAAGGCATATCCGCCCATCGAAAAAAATTCTTGCATACTTATCTCGTGACAATAAACCAAACTCGGAAACAATTCCTGACTGAAAGTATAGGCGTGATTTCTTAGCGGCGCGTTAAGAAATTTTAGGACTGGCAGTGCTTTGAACACTGCCAGTCCTTCGGGAATAACCTATTTAACCCGCATTCCTGGCTGCGCCCCGTCGTCAGGACTCAGTAACCATAAATCCGATTTTCCAGAACCCGCCGCCAACACCATGCCTTCAGAAACCCCAAAACGCATTTTACGGGGTGCAAGGTTTGCCACCATCACCGTCAAACGCCCAATGAGTTTTTCAGGTTCAGGATAAGCGGCTTTAATCCCAGAAAACACCGTGCGCGGTTGCGCCTCGCCCACATCCAAAGTCAAACGCAATAATTTTTCCGCACCTTCGACATGTTCCGCATTCACAATTTTAGCAATGCGTAAGTCGATTTTCCCGAAATCATCCGCCGTAATTTCTGCCGCCAACGGCTCAATCGCCGATTTTTCAGGCGCAGTCTTTTCAACTTTTTCAACCACGGTGGCTTGCAGATTTTCTTGAGAAGCAGCAACCATCGCATCGACTTGGGCTTTTTCGACCCGCGTCATCAATGGCACATAAGGATTAATCGTGTGTGCTAACAAAACTTCAGGCTGCCACGGCAAGGGCGCATTGAAGAAGTTTATTACTTTTTCAGCCATCACGGGTAAAATCGGGCTTAAATAGCCCATTAATACACGAAATAGGTTTAAAGCCTCGCTACAAACCGCCTGTAATTCCACTTCACTGTCCGCTTGTTTAGCGATAACCCACGGTTTATGCTCGTCAACATATTGGTTGGCGCGGTCTGCCAATTCCATAATATCGCGAATCGCTTTACCATAATCCCGGGCTTCGTAGTTTTCGGTAATACTTGCGCCTGCCTCAATGAAACTTTGATACAAAGCGGTATCGGGCAAACTGCTGGCTAATTGTCCATTAAAGCGTTTATGAATAAATCCAGCACAACGGCTGGCAATATTCACCACTTTCCCAACCAAGTCAGAATTCACGCGCTGTAAAAAATCTTCTAAATTCAAATCAATATCATCGACGCGACAGCTTAATTTTGCTGCAAAGTAGTAGCGTAAATATTCAGGATTCAAATTTTGTAAATAAGTGCGTGCAGTGATAAACGTGCCGCGTGATTTGGACATTTTTTGTCCATTCACCGTTAAAAATCCGTGGGCAAAAATCGCGCTGGGTTTACGGAAACCCGCGCCCGATAACATGGCTGGGAAAAACAAGGCGTGAAAATACACGATGTCTTTGCCGATAAAATGATACAACTCGGCTTTGCTGTCCTCGCCCCAAAACGCATCAAAGTCTAAACCTGTGCGCTCACATAAGTTCTTAAAACTCGCCATATAACCAATTGGCGCATCTAACCACACATAAAAGTATTTATTCGGTGCGTCGGGAATTTCAAAACCAAAATACGGCGCGTCGCGGGACACGTCCCACGGGGTTAAACCTGTTTCAAACCACTCATTGAGCTTATTCGCCATTTCAGGCTGCAAAGTGCCGCTGCTGGTCCATTCTCTGAGCATGGCTTCAAAATCGCCCAATTTCACAAAGAAATGTTCGGAATCTTTTTCAATCGGGGTTGCGCCAGAAATAGCGGACACAGGATTTTTTAAATCCGTGGGATTATAAGTTGCACCGCACACTTCGCAACTGTCGCCATACTGATCTTTTGCGCCACAACGTGGGCATTCACCGCGAATAAAACGGTCTGGCAAGAACATTTCCTTGACAGGATCATAGGCTTGGCGAATCACTTCGCTGTGAATATGCCCTTTTTCACGTAAACGGGTATAAATTAGGCTAGCAAAGTATTGATTTTCTGGACTATGTGTCGAGTGATAATTGTCAAAATTAATCGAAAAATCGGCAAAATCTTGACGATGTTCTGCGTAAACGCGAGCAATCAGCGTTTCGGGGGTAATGCCTTCGTGTTGGGCACGCAACATAATCGGCGTGCCGTGTGCATCGTCGGCACAGACATAATAACAGTGATTGCCGCGCAACTTTTGGAAGCGTACCCATATATCTGTTTGAATATATTCAACTAAATGCCCGAGGTGAATCGAGCCATTGGCATAGGGCAAAGCACTGGTGACAAGAATCGTTCTTGGCGTTGGGGTCATGGTCTTAAACTTATAGATTTTTGTGTTAATCTAATAACATATCATTTTTTAGCTGGAATGTCATATTCGAGGCGTTCAGTCGCCCCATTCTGATTATAATAAAATCCTTTTTATCTTTAGTGACCTCAAACAATGCAGAATTTATCAATCGACATTAACACCCCGCATAATAATTTCACCCTGTTGCGGATTATTGCCGCCAGTTTGGTGCTATTTAGCCACAGTTACGCCCTGCTCAATTTCCCCGGAGAAGAGCCGCTCGGCGTGCTGACGGGCGGCACGAACTTCGGTGAATTTGCCGTTTCTATCTTTTTTGTCATCAGCGGATTTTTAGTGACCGCCTCTTTGCAACGTTCAAATAGTGCCTTGAATTATTTGAAAAATCGGAGTTTACGGATTTTTCCGGGCTTAATCGTGGTGGTGTTATTTGCCGATTTTATTCTGGGTCCTTTGCTCACAACTAAAAGTTTTGCCGAATATTTTGCCGACCCGATGACCCTCAGTTATTTGAGGAATATTTATCTTTATGACCTGCAATATCATTTAAGTGGGGTTTTTGAGCATAATGTCTGGGGAAGAGCGGTTAATGGTTCAATTTGGACACTTCCAATAGAATTTACCGCTTATTTGATGTTAATGGCAATTTTCTTGTTACGTCTGCACCGTGTTTGGTTTTTAATTATTATCTTCAGCATCTTGTTAATGCTCGACACCAAGTTTATCAATTTGTTTCATTTAGAAAATTTCAGCCGTTACAGTATGGCATTAACCCACAGTACCAAATTCTGGCTATTTTTCTTTGCAGGCAGCTTGATTTATCTGCTACGAGAACGCATTAGTTTTAATTATATTTATTTCTTTTGTGCCGCAGCATTATGGTACTCAGCTTTTCAAACCCCCAGTTTTCACGTTTTACACTTCTTATTAGTGCCTTACATGGTGATGTTTTTGGTCTATGTGCCCATGCCCGCGCTGAGTGAATGGCTGGAAACCCATGTGGGGGATATTTCTTACGGGATTTATTTATACGCTTTTCCCATCCAACAAGCAGTAGTCTATCTCGCCGATAACAAAATGAATTTTGCGCTATTTAATATCATTACTTTTGTTATCACCGTGTTTTTAGCTTATTTGTCATGGCGATTTGTGGAAAAACCTGCACTAAAACTGAAGAAACTCAGTTTGTGGAAAAGTTCACATACGCATAATGTTTAAGTAAAGCAACTGCGCCCCTAATCTCGTAAAATAGGGCTAAAGATTTAAAGAAGCCCCTAAATCCCCTAAAGGGGACTTTAAATATTAACAGCTTGTTTATGTTTAGTTTCCTTTAGGGGGTTGGGGGCGCAGTTAAGTTTAATAACTGAATTTTCCGAAATTAACCCGCAAGGAAATCTGATGAACGCTTTTAGTTTATTTTTCTTGATTTGCCTATTTTCAGCATTTGGGCTGGAATGGTGGTTAGCCCGCCGACAGATTCAACATGTCACCGCGCACCAACACCAAGTTCCTGAAGCTTTTGCTGACAGAATTGATGTGTTCGAGCATCAAAAAGCCGCAACTTACACCATTACCAAAACCGAATTTGCGCAGAAAGTGCGGATTGCAGAACTTGCCATTTTATTATTATGGGTGTTTGGCGGTGGTTTGGAATATTTGGATACTGCGTGGCGCAGTTTGCAGTGGTCAAGCTTATGGACAGGGGTTGCAGTTTTAGTGAGTTTCTCACTTTTAGGCAGTTTGTTAGATTTACCGCTGAGTTATTATAAAACCTTTAAAATTGAAGCGAAGTTCGGCTTTAATCGCAGCACTCCAAAGTTGTTTTTTACAGATTTGTTTAAATCATTTTTGCTCAGCATGGTGGTCAGTATTCCGCTGCTTGCCCTTGTATTATGGCTAATGGAGTCGATGGGCAGCTTGTGGTGGCTGTGGGTGTGGGCGGTGTGGATGAGTTTCAGTTTATTGATGATGTGGGCATATCCCGCATTTATTGCGCCTTTGTTCAATAAATTTAATCCACTCGAAGAAGGTTCGTTGAAGCAACGCATCGAAGCTTTATTAAAACGCAATGGTTTTGCCAGTCAGGGCATTTTTGTGATGGATGGCTCGAAACGCTCGGGGCACGGCAACGCGTATTTCACAGGCTTGGGCAATAATAAGCGCATTGTGTTTTTCGACACTTTGTTAGAAGGTCTGAACGAGTCTGAAATTGAGGCAGTTTTAGCGCATGAAGTTGGGCATTTTAAGTGCAAACATGTGCAAAAACGTTTGTTTTGGATTGCCAGTTTAAGTTTATTGGGTTTGGGAATTTTAGGTTGGTTAATGCAGCAGGCTTGGTTTTATCAGGGTTTGGGCGTGACTCATGCGTCAACTTATATGGCATTATTGCTGTTTATGATTATCAGCCCCGCATTTAGCTTTTTCTTACATCCTTTGATGACTTATTCATCACGCAAACAAGAATTTGAAGCGGATGCTTTTGCGGCAAAACAAGCGGATGCTCACATGTTAATTCACGCGTTGGTGAAGTTGTACAAGGAAAATGCCAGCACTTTAACGCCCGATCCCTTGTATTCAAAGTTTTATGATTCTCATCCGCCTGCTGCGGTGCGAATCGCGCATTTATCCAGCCAAGCAGCCCATTAAAAATCTAAACTTTGGGTGATTTTGGCTTTTTAGGTTAATTCTCTTTAAATAAGGGGTGATTATGAAATTTGGCTACGTTGTATTGTGTGGTAGTTTGCTGTTGAGCGCGTCGGTGATGGCGAAAGAGGTCGCTCCGCAAAATGAAGGTAAAAGTTTGCACGATACCAATTGTGTGAGTTGCCACAAAGCACCTGAAATTTATACGCGTGCAGAGCGTAAAGTTAAGGATTTGAATGGCTTGGCAAATCAGGTGCAACGCTGCACCACCAATTTAAAATTGAATTGGTTTGACAGTGAAAATGATGCAGTCACGGCGTATTTGAACAAAGAATATTACAAGTTTGAGCCGAAAGCATCGAAGTAATATTGTAATTTGAGACCTGCTAGGTTTTTAAAACCTAGCAGGTCTTGAGTCTCGTATGATTGAGGATATTTAGCACTCATTTTAAACACGGGGATTATGATGGACGAGGTTGCCACATTATTACAGGAAAAATTGTTTTTTTTAGAAAAAGCGTTTGTGTTAGAAACAAGTGCCGCACAAAAATTCGCATTAGGTAAACAAATAGAGGAAATAAAACAAGCCTTAGTGTCGCGTGGGAGTGCAGGGAGTGGCGGCAACGAACCAACAACGCGTTTTGGTAATGTCTCGATACAATCTGTCTCTGGCAATGTGCATATTCAGCAAGCGGGTGGTGATATTGTTACTAATCGCAAATAGGCATAGTGATGAACGATAAAACCTTTGGTGACCTCCATATTGAAGGGATTTCATACAGTAATATTACGATTCAGCAAGCTGGACGGAATATTATTGTTAATGGCGTTGCTGTTGATACCTATAACGCTGTATTAGAAAAATTTACTATTGCTGACCAAGTGTTACAGCGTATTGCGCGAGATTGTGCCGCCCAAAAACTTAACGAGATACAACGATTGTTGTTAGTTCAACGAGAGATTGAGGCGTATTTAACTTATGCGCAACAAATTAAAGAATTATTTGCTAATCTCCCCGAGTCAATAAAAGCACAACCCACTATTCAGGAGTTGCATACAGATTTAACACAAGCCACGAATGATGGGAATTATCAACAACTACCTGACATCATGGAGCGGGTGATTGAATTATTGACCCGTTCATCACTGCGCGAATTACACCCCAATTTTTGGTATGTGCTTTATCGATTACATGTCGCCCGTGCAAAACTATTTGAATATAAAGGATATTATGAAAAATCTGCATGGGAATGGCACAAAGCCTCTGAAGTCTTACCCGTTCCCCCATATAAAAATGATTTAACCCGTTCGGAAACTCGCGTATTTAGAGAGTTATATAGCAATTGTTTACAGGGTGCGGGCGCGGCTTCATGTCAAGCTGGTTATTATGCTGAAGCACAAAAATGTCTAGAACCTGCTTTGCAGTGGCGAGAGAAATTATATGCAGGCAATCCGAATCATTTAGAAATTGGTCAGAGTTTGAACAGTCTTGCTTTGCTGTATGAAGACCAAGGCAACTACGCACAGGCTTTGCCTTTGTTGAAACGAGTATTGGACATTCATGAAAAAGTCTCAGGGACTGAACATCCTGATACGGCTACTAGCCTTAATAATCTTGCTGTGCTGTATCAATACCAAGGCGACTACGCACAGGCTTTGCCTTTGTTTCAACGGGTATTAGCCATTCATGAAAAAGTCTTAGGGGCTGAACATCCTGATACGGCTACTAGCCTTAACAATCTTGCTGTGCTGTATCAATATCAAAGCGACTACGCACAGGCTCTGCCATTATTGCAACGGGCATTAGCCATTCGTGAAAAAGTCTCAGGGGCTGAACATCCTGATACGGCTACTAGCCTTAACAATCTTGCTGAGCTGTATCAAGACCACGGTGACTACGTACAAGCTTTACCTTTGTTGCAACGGGCATTAGCCATTCGTGAAAAAGTCTCAGGGGCTGAACATCCTGATACGGCTACTAGCCTTAACAATCTTGCTGAGCTGTATCAAGACCAAGGCGACTATGCACAGGCTTTACCTTTGTTGCAACGCGCCGTTGAAATTGCTAAGAAAAAACTAGGGAAAGAACATCCAAACTATAAAATGAGTTATCAAAATTACCAAAAACTTCTCAACGAAATGCAACAGCCTAAAACAGCACCAAAGCCTAATGCTGCCCCCATCATAGAAGAACCTGAAAAGCCGCAAACCATCATCGATAAATTAAAAACATGGGGGAGAAAATGGTGGAAATAATTATTTCCATGCAGGGTAAAGCATCCTGACTAAGACCTACTAGGTTTTGAAAACCTAGCAGGTCTCGGGAATATTTAGATATTAATAAGGCTTTTGCCCGACAACATTGCCCGCAGGCGAATAATTGCAAACCCACACTTGGGTTTTATCCGCACAAACCGCTTTCCCACAGCCAACTTCCGTGGTTGCTTTCCAAACCACTTGCGTATAGTGTCCGCACGCCTTGCCTTGAGGCGCACTGCAAGTATTTGCAGGATAAGCGTACCATTGTTTTTCACTCACCCAACTGCCCACCGCATCGGCTTCTTTCACGTCTTGCACAGAATCTTGCCAAATCCAATTCCCGCTCGCATCTTTGCTGGTGGCGGTTTTCTTGGCACTTGCCCAGTACAAATTCTCACCAGGCCCGCTGTGTTTCATCACACAATTATTGTTAGTTTTTAACTCCGCTGCCCATTTTTCTGCTTTTTGTTGCAGCGTGCTAGACCATGTTAAATTGGGTGCACCCACTTCAGCACGCGCTTTATTGTGCGCTGCCAACACTGCCGCGCTATCAATCGTGTCTGCGGCAAAACTGCCATTTGCAAATAACGCGCTTAAACCACCGATAATTAAAAGTTTTTTATACGCTAACATCTTTTTTCCTTCTTATAATAAAAAAGCCCCTGATTTTATCTATGAGGGGCGTTTTAACATCCCCCTTTGAAAAAGGGGGAGAGCAACGCGAGGGGGCGGAGGGGGATTTAAGATTTTAAGATTTAAAGATTTAAAGAAGCCCCTAAATCCCCTAAAGGGGACTTAAAAACAAGGCGTTAATCTTTAGCCCCCTTTAGGGGGTTGGGGGCTTCTGTTAAGATTTTTAAATCCCCCAGCCCCCTTTTTCAAAGGGGGGGTATTTATTACTGACCCAA
The DNA here is from genome assembly GCA_028688145.1 of Thiotrichaceae bacterium. Taxonomy (GTDB): domain Bacteria; phylum Pseudomonadota; class Gammaproteobacteria; order Beggiatoales; family Beggiatoaceae; genus JAQTYU01. The sequence goes on from JAQTYU010000014.1 coordinate 73,036, forward strand.
CTTCGCCTTTTGCTCTTCTTCCATTTCACGGCGCAGTTGCAACACCGGCAATTTCTTATCATCGCCACGGCTGTCTTCTTCACTTTCAACTGCTTGCAACTTATTGACTTGTAACAAAGTTCCTTGGGCGCGTTGCAGATTGATTTGCGCGATGTTATAGGCAATGTAACTGGTTAAAAATGCCTGTTCGCTGTTGGTTAATTCGCCTTGGCTGTCTAACAAACGTTGCAAGAAGCCATTACGCAATTCCCCATTTTCATTATTCAACACACTGCGCCGCGCTTTCAAGGTGTCCAATTTTGCCGCGCTGGCAATCATCGCATGATATTTGCTGTTCAATTCACGGTACGAAGTATCGACTTCACGCACCGCCACTTGCACTTCTAACATCACGGTTTCGATCGTGGTGCGTAATTGGTCAATCAATTGCCGCACTTCTAAACGCCGCCGTTGGTCACGCGCGTGCGCCACGGTGTTGCCCAGCGGTAAATCAAACAGGAATCCCACGGAATAACTGGGCTTGCTGGGGTCTTTAAATTGGTTGCTGGCAGCAAGATTATAATCCTTGTCCTTTTCAATTGCGCCGACATAGCCTTCTAACATCAGATTCAACACGGGCAATAATTCATTTTTCGACATTTCCGCACGAATAACCCCCGCTTTCAATTGTTTAAACGCTTGGTTGATTTCGGGGCGCACTTTCAAAGCCGAGGTGACAGAATCTTTCAAATTCAATTTCATCGGCAACACCAAGGGCATCGAAGTCGGCACTAATTCAAAATTATGGGTAATCACTAAACTGGGATCGTTAATCAACGCCAATAATTTACCTTCCGCATTACGTACCGCTTGTTCAGAACGAATACTGTCAGAACGGCGCGTTGCCACCGCAGAATTGGCTTCAACCACTTGGCTTTCTAAAGTATCCACCCCACGACGCGCTTTGAGGTCTGCCACGATTTTTTCGGTGTCAGCCAGCAACTTTTTCTTTTGCAATAAAATTGCACGTTCTAAATACACGCCCCAATAAGCGCGTTGAATTTCCAGCAAATGCGCCTGCACTTGGCGCGAGAATTCATCTTCAGAAATTGAGTGATCGACTTTCGCCACTGCAATCGTGCTTTCGTTGTATTCAAAGCCTGCCCCATTTAACACGGGCTGGCGGAAAGTCACCGCGAAACGCGAATTGCCTTGATTGGGCGGAATTAAATATTGTGAATTATTGCTGAGCGTGCCGACACGTTCCGAAATTTCTAATTCACCACCGCTCTTAAACGGCTGTCTTGCGCCTGCGCGTAACCAGCGTTCATCTTGCACAAAACGCCCCGTTTGCCCTGTTTGCAAAGTCGTGCCCACAGGTTCATTGGTGCGTGCATACTTACCTTCTAGGAATAAATGCGTGTCAAAGCGTCCTTCAGCTTCATCAATTGCGGTTCTACGAATTAAGGGTAAATCGCTGAAAACTTTCACTTGTGCTGAATGTTTCACCCCGCGCAGAATTAAATCATCCATGCTGGTGAACACAGGTTTCGCATTCGCATTAAAGGGTTTTTGAACCATCGGTCGCCACCACGCCGCATAATCAGCGGGCATTGGCGCAACTTCATCACTGGCAGTTTTGGGCACGAGTACGGGACTGTCAGGTGAGGCAGCAGCAGGCGCATTCGGAGCATTCACTGCCACTTCCACCCGACGATTTTGCGCGCGTCCTTGTGCAGTCGCATTGCTAGCCTTGGGTTGTTGATCCGCCATGCCGCTATAACTGATCGCGCTGGCATCTAAATGTAAAGTTTCTTTCAAATAATCGGCAACGTTCTTGGCGCGAGCAAGACTTAAAGCTTTATTATCCGCATATTGGGTGCGTAAACGCGGATTAATCGCCACGTTATCGGTGTGTCCGACGACGTGAATTTTTAAATCTTTCATCCCACGAATGGGGGAAATGCGTTTTTCCAATTGATTCTTGGCTTCATCATCTAAAGTGACTAAATCATTGCCTTGATAACGCGCATGTAACAAGAAAGCATTGCCGTTATTACTGGCACTTGCCAATTTAGGATTACCCGTTTGTGCCACATTGCTGTTCGACACGGGTTCTAGGCTAAATTGAAAACGATAACTGTACACGTCACTGCTGATTTGATCGGCGAGTTCAGTGTATTCCTTCATAATCGGATCGCTGATGCGCTCGTACTGTTTTTCCCATGAGGGTGCACCGCAGCCACTGAGAACCAAAACCACAGCCGCCGCGAGTGGGGTTTGCACATAAGTTTTTAATGTCATTGTTTGTTTGCCTACCTTAGAAAGCGTGTTGTGTGGTGGTGCTGGATGCAGCAAAGAATTGATATGCTGAAAACTCATCCCATGCCACAGCGAAAGGATTGTTATATGCGTGGTGCATTGCCCGCAGCGTTGCCAAGGGTGAATGTTCCAACACATCGTAAGGGCTGACTTCATGTGAGAAGAACAGTTGTGCCGAAGTGGATGGGGTGAAATAAGTCCGCATGTCGTAAACACTCATCACATTGTGGTTATACAAGGAACTCACTTGTTGAATTTCCATGCGATGCGGGGCATCTTTCAGCACCACGCTGGCAAAGGATGCCAACCAGTTGCCGCCCACGTCTGCCATCACGGTTTGCGCCGCGATTTCTGTTCCATTTTGGCTGTATAAAGTCAATTTCAAGGTCGTGCCCGATGCCACTGCGCCGCTGTAAATTGGGTCAATTGGCAAGGGTGGCAGTGTTTGTTTGATTACACCAAATCCACCGTGTTCAATCGGGTGCACGGGGTTATAGAACGCATTGTATTGATAGCCCCAAATACAATCGGTATCAATCGCGCGATTATTGGTGGGAGTTGGGTCTTTGCCATGTAAACCATCGTCAATCACCGTGGCTTGATTGCTGAAACAATCACCCATGAATAATTGCGTGGGCGCGTTCATGGTCACGGTGAAAGTTTTGCTTTCATGCCCTGCCAAGGTAAACACAGGGAAACTCACCACTTGTTCGCTGATTAACAACTGCCCATGATTGCTGGCACTGATAAAAGTTGCACCCTCTGGCAAATGATCGGTGAGCACTACGCCTGTGGCGGTGGTGTCGCTGTCATTTTTCACCGTCAAGCTGTAAGTCAAACTTTGCCCCGCAAATACCGTGTCTTGATAATCGGTTTTGCTTAACACCAAATCAGGCGGCGCGATGTTGACCGTGGGCGGCGTGACTTCAGTTGTGGGAGGAGTGACTTCAGTCGTAGGTGGCGTAGTCGTGCCCGTGCTTGGAGTTGTCGAAGTTGTGGGCGTATTGCTACTCACAGGCGGCGATAACAAAGTGGTTTTATTCACCACTAAGTCGGTGTCGGTGGTGGTGTTATTAAAGGGCGTGGGATCATTACCATTGTGATCCGTCACCACCGCATTATTCACCACCAATGCACTGTTCGAGAGATTGGCTTTCACTTTGGCAGTGACGGTAAATACTTGGCTGTCACCTGCGGCAAGTTCCGCCAATTTCCAAGTAATCCGCCCTGTACTGGTATCGACTTGAGCATTTGCACTCGCACTGATAACTTCCAAAGTATTCAGGTTATAAGTGTCGATGATGCTGACATCGCTGCCATTTTGCGCCCCGACATTTTTCACGGTGATACTGTAAGTCAGAATTTGTCCCGGAATCACATTACGCACATTGTCAGTTTTGAACACGGTGTAATCAGGTGAATTCGGTTTTGGACCATAACCCAAATCAATGCTGACGGGCGGTTCACCGGGAATGGTGAATACTGTCGTACCGGGGAAATTGGTCGGGGTCAAATTCGGGGGCAACGTGCTTTCAACCACGGTGAGACTGGCATCACCTGTCGGAATGCGGTTAAACGTGTAACGTCCATTACTGTCAGTCACGGTGGTGAAAGTCAAATCGTCAGGTGTGTTTAAAATGCCGTCATCGCCCGAGGTGATCAGCGTGAGCTGCACGTTAGGAATCCCGACTTCGCCTTCATCAATAATGCCGTCACGATCCACATCGTCCCACACTGTGCCTGTGACTTTGGAAACGGAGGAGAATCCAAAGTTCACATTCTGTACAGTTTCTTGATCACGCAAACTCAAGGTGACTAAGTTATTGTGGGTGGTCAACAACGTATCTTTAGGCGGCACGGTATTTTTATCGACATCGACCCGATACAAGCCCGCTGCCAAGCCCGTGAATTCATAATCGCCCGTGGCATTAGTCAACGTGCTATAACTCACGTCGTCATTTGTACCAAGCACACCGTCTTTACCCGCCCAAGTCAGGGTGACTTTGACATTGGGCAAACCTTGTTCATCACTATCAATGACTGCGTCTTGATCTTTATCCAACCAGACTTTAGTACCTAATTTGCCTTTGCCATTCAGCCCGAAATCGGCATCGAGATAAGTTTGTCCATTGTTGACACGCGCTTGCACGCTGTCTGCGGTGGTGAAGTGCATTCCTGCGGGTAAACTGCTGGGCAACACGCTGACTTGATAAGCACCATCGGCTAAACCTGAGAAACGATAATAACCATCGCGTCCCGTGATGGTGCTTCTGACAATGTCATCACTTGTGCCGAAAATTCCATCTGCGCCTGCGCCACGCAATTGCACGCTCACGCCTACAACGCCGACTTCATCGCTCTCTTGCAGCCCATTTTCATTCACGTCCTGCCAAATTCTATCGCCAATGCTGTTTTGATAACGGTAACCGAAAATTGCATCAGGATAATCCGTGTTTGCAGGTAAATTGAAAGTGCGCACCGTGGGTGTGGTGGCTGCATCGCTGGCAACGGGAACAGAGACTTGATATAAGCCCGTAGCTAAACCCGTGACCTTATAATGTCCCGTGCTGTCGGTGAGTACGTTATAGGTGACATCGTCCGCTGTGCCGAGTTTGCCGTCTAAACCAGCCCAAATTAAAGTGACAGGTTCGTTAGCGACTCCGACTTCATTGGTATCAGGAATGCCGTTGCCATTGCTGTCTATCCACACTAATTGCCCGATGGAACTTATGCCGCGTAGCCCAAAATCAGCCGTGCGATAATCTTGTCCTGAACTTAAAGCGACGGTGAATTTATCCGCCGTGGTGTAATTTAATCCTTTCAAGTCCTGATTATTTAAGTTGACTTTATATTGTCCTGCTGCCAAATCGGTGAACAAGAAGTTGCCTTGTGCATCAGTTTTGGTGCTTGAAAATACGTCGTCGGCTGTGCCAAAAATGCCGTCTGCGCCTGCGCCATGCAATTGTACGCTCACGCCTGCAATGCCGACTTCATTCCCATCTTGCACGCCGTTGCCGTTCAAATCTAACCACACGCTGTCGCCTAATTGTGCCGTGTGGTCGTTGCTGAAACCAAATTGCAGACGTTTATCATCACCCGTTTTCAGGCTTAAGGTAGTGCTGGTTGCGCCGACCGATTGCGTGCCGTGAGTCGGGTAAACATTGTTGGGTAAGTTGCCAATCGCAATTTGATAATCGCCCGCAGGCAAGTTATTCACGAGGAAATTGCCTTGCGCATCAGTGCGTGTGGTGAAGATTAAATCATCACCGCCGCCGAGTTTGCCATCTGAACCGAACCAGGTCACTTGCACTAAGGCATTAGGAATGCCCTTTTCTGTGGAATCGAGTTTGCCGTCTTCATTGCTGTCGAACCAGACTTTATCGCCCAATGTTGCCGTGCCTTTGTAGCCAAAATCGACGTTGTCATTATGTTCGCCTGCACTCAAATTCACAGGGAAGGAAATATTAGGCTGGCTGCTAGGCGTGGTTGCGATCACACCGTTGGGTAAATCATTGGCATTAACCGCGACTTGATACGTGCCCGCTGGCAAGTTGCTGAAACGGTATAAGCCATTGCTGTCAGTGCGCGTGGTTTGTACGCTGTCATCAGTCGTGCCGAAAATACCGTCTGCGCCTGCTGAAATTAAAGTCACGCCCACATTAGCAAGTGCGGGTTCGCCCGCGTCAAAGCGTCCGTTGCCGTTGGTGTCATACCAAACTTGATCGCCAATCCAGCCCGTGCCTTGTCCTGCGTAACCAAAATCAATATCTTGTTTACTTTGTCCCGCGCTTAAATTCACCACGGTGCTGTTATTGCCGACCGATTGTGCGCCCTGTGTTGGGGCTAAACCTGAGGGTAAATTGCTGACTTGAACGCGGTACGTGCTCGCTGCCAATTGGGTAAATTGATAATGTCCGTTGCTGTCGGTGGTGGTGCTTAAAATCACATCGTCCGCCGTGCCAAACACGCCATCATTGCCCACGCCTGTTAAAGTCACTTTCACGCCGCTGAGCGGGGTTTCATTCGCATCTTGTAAACCGTCTTGATTGGCATCTAACCAGACGTAATCGCCTAAGCTTGCTGTGCCTTGTCCTTTAAATCCAAAGTCTAAATCAGTACGGTTTTCGTTGGCATTTAATTGGATAGGCTTCGCGCTGTTAGGCGTGGTGAGCGTATTCATGCCAGCAGGTGTGTTGACTTGAACTTGATAATTACCAGCGGGTAAGTTGCTGAATAAGTAATTGCCATTGCTGTCGGTTGTTCTAGTTTGAACAGTGTCATCAGCCGTTCCTAAAACACCATCTTTTCCAGCACCGACTAAAGTGACTTTAATATTGCCCAGTACAGGTTCACCGACTTGATACAAGCCATCACCGTTTTGGTCGTTCCAAACCAAGTCACCGATGCTGCCTTTATTCGGGCTGTTGAAGCCAAAGTCTACGTCTTGTTTGCTTTGTCCTGCGCTCAAAGTCACCGTGGTGCTGTTGCTACCGACAGATTGTG
>JAQTYU010000015.1 GCA_028688145.1 Thiotrichaceae bacterium
GCTGCCATAATTGCCATAACAAATAAGCAAATAGCCCAATGCCAAAAATTCCCAACTGCACGCCTAACATTAAAAATTCATTGTGGGGATTGGTGGTGGGGTGAATGCCCGTTTTATCGGCTAATTGCTTATAAACTGTGCTAAAACTGCCCGTGCCTGTGCCGAAAATAGGATGTTGGCTGATTAAATAACTACTGTTTTTGTAAAATTCTAAGCGCAAACCCACCGACGTTCCCGTATTGCCGCCGTGATAGGCTTCGAGATTTTGCCCAATGGTATCAATTCGGGTTTTCACCACGCCCGAGCTGAAATACACTGCCATGCTCAATAAACTCACGCCCAAAATCCCTAAAATCAAGCCGCGCCACCGCCAAAATTGGAATACATACAGCAAAATCAAGCAGATGATAATCACATAGCCCGTGCGCCCTTGAATCATGAAACCTGCATTAAATAACGCCAAGGTCACCGCAATTTTGCGCCACAACTGCCCTTCAGATTGAGTTATCGCTTCCACTGCCAGCAGATATGCCGCAATAGCCAATAAAATGCCTTGGGTAATATAATTTTTAAACACGGCGGGACTTTCAGCGGTGGCTTTGTCAATCGGGTAGCCGCTGAGCGCGACTAAATACGACAGCAGCAAAGTTAAACCCATCGCAGCTAGAAAAGCAATCAAGCCCCAACGTTTGCTAAATTCATCTTGAAACAGCAGCAAAAAACAGGGCAAATAAAATAATTCTTTGTATTTTGAAAGCGTGGAAACGGTTTCATTCCAATCGGCGACACTGTAAAACATTGCCAACATCAAGCAACCCAGCAAGATAAAACTGGTTTTTGCGATAGGATGAGTGCGCCACGTATGGGAAATGCCTTGCCAGTTGCCCGCCAAATGGGTGCGGATTAACAACAATAAAATTGCCAGCGGCAAACTCAAATTGGTGGCGGCAGTGGACAAGGGAATTGCAAATCCCGCTAATAAAGTGCTGCCACGTTGCGCCCATAACAGGCTTTCTGTCATTTTCATGGTTTGACCAATTGATAATGTTTTTTGCTTAATTCCAAGCCAAACCAACGCTCTAAACGCATCAGCCAGCGGTGACGACGTTCACGGCGGCTTAATTGGTAGTGGGGGTTAAAAACTAAATTCGGTTCAGCGTGTTCTGCGAGCCACGCTTGCACCACCTGCGGATGTTGCCCGCGAAAACGAATAATCGCTTGCGGGTCCACATTGCCATAAGTGGAAAATTCAGGCGGAGTGTGCCCCCAATATTTGCTCACTTGGTGAATTTTATCCTGCATTTGCGCCACTTTGCGCACATGTCCGTAATGATAAATCGGCACGCCTGCAAGTGCGGCTTTGGGATAACGTCCCCGTTTATTTTTATCCATCACCACGAAAAACAAACCATCAGGCGAGTACGTGCGAATACTGTTGCGAATAATTCTTGGGGCGCGTCGATACCACATCGGGCTGGTGGCAAGGGTGTTCGGTGAGCCATAAAAATGCAGATAATCAAATACAATCGCTTCCACTTCAGGGACGTGTAAATATTTTTCCAAGGTTTCGCGCAGCAACGGAATATCGTGCTCATGCAGCACTTCATCGCCTTCCAAATAAAACGCCCAGTCGCCCGTACAATTGAAATGCGCAATCATTTTTTGCTGGGCATAAACATAGCCACGATCTTGCATTGCTTCATTCCAAACCGTGGGAATTAAACGCAATTTTGGATTATTTAAGGCTTGTAAACGTTCGAAGGTGTCATCTTGTCCCGCGCCAACAGCCACCACCACTTCATCACACAGGCTGAGCAATGAATTCAGGCTTTCCAAATACGGATAACCCAAGGTGCTGCCGTTCCGAATAAAAGTAAAGCCGCTAATTTTCATGCTGACTTTTCCGTGAGGTATAAGCTGGGCATGGTGTTTTCAATCCAAGTTTCGGCTAACTGATTAATTTCTTTTGCCGATTTATTTTTAGGGTCAATGACTTGTCCGACTCTGACTTGAATCACCCCTGCTTTTTTCAAAAAGCCTGATTTTCCCCAGAAATAACCTGCATTGTGTGCGACGGGAATCACGGGAAAGCCTGTTTTTTCTGCAAGTAATGCGCCGCCTAAATTATAACGTCCGCGTTCTTCAGGCGCGACACGCGTGCCTTCAGGGAAGATAACGACGGTTTTTCCTGTAGTTAAGCGTTGTTTGCCTTGTTCAACCACGGCGAGTAAGGCTTGTCTAATTTGTTTGCGGTCAATCGCGATAGGTTCTAAAGTCGCCAGTGCCCAGCCGAAAAACGGTATCCATAATAATTCCCGTTTTAAAACCCAGAGTTGCGGCACTTTAAAAATTTGCTGAAATGCTAACGTTTCCCAAGCGGATTGGTGTTTGCTGAGGATAATTAACGGGGTGTTGGCGGGAACTTGCTCCATGCCTTGCACTTCGTAGCGCAGATTGCAGGTAAGTGCGAGCCACCACAACACCACTTTGCTCCATTGGCTGACCACGGCATAGCGAATGCGATAGGGAAAGGGAATTAAAATCAGCGCGAGCGGGGTAAATACAAGGGTCGCCAAGACCATGCCGAGGAAAAATATACTAGAACGTAGGTAAATCATTTAGTCTTTCGGGTTTCCATTTAAAATAACATCGACGACCGCCGCCAAATCTTCATAAACGGGGACATCTCCAAAGCCTTCTAAATCATTTAAAGTGCGCTTGCCTTTGCCTGTGAGCACTAAAATCGGGCGTGCACCTGAGGCGAGAGCGGCTTGTAAATCGCGCAGTGAATCACCAATGGCGGGAACGCCTGTTAAAGACATGCCTAGGCGGTTGGCGACATCGTGAAACATGCCTGCACGCGGTTTGCGACAGTTGCAATCGTCTTTTTGATTATGTGGACAGAAAAATACCGCTTCAATATTGCCACCGACTTCGGCTAATTGTTGGTGCATTTTGCCGTGAATTTGGTGGAGTTCTTCGAGGGTGAATAAACCGCGTGATACACCCGATTGATTGGTGATCACGACCACACGATAGCCTGCTTGGTTGAGGCGGGCAATGGCTTCTAGGCTACCTGGAATAGGATGCCATTCATCGGGGGACTTAATAAATTCCGCTGAGTCGTAATTAATAACGCCGTCGCGGTCTAAAATGACAAGTTGCATGGGCATGTTTGAGCGAGTATGAATTTAAATAATGGGGGGGTGTATAAGTGTAGGTCATGCACTGTAAATCATAAAGCAGGATTTATGAGTTTTTGGCTTTTAGCGGGGAAGTTAATGGTTTCGCAATGCGCTATCTTATCGCTTTGGGTCTTAAGCCATGAGTTCTTTTAATTTAAATACATGAAAGAACTCATTCAGCCTTCAAATATGTTTAGTGCTCAAGCTCTTTTTCTCGCAATCCAAAAATCACAATCAACAACGCCGCCGCACACATGCCGCTAGAAATAGTGTAAGTCCAAGTTGCGCCCAAACTATCCCAAGTATAACCGCTTAACAAATTGCCAATTGCGCCGCCCAAACCAAAGGTTAAACTGCTGTATAAGGCTTGACCGCGCCCTTGCAAACGTCCGGGAAAATAACGATACACAAATTGAATCGCTACGCCGTGATATAAGGCAAAACTTGCGGCATGAAGCACTTGGGCAAAAATCACTACCCAAAGATTGTCGATGAAATTCGCAATCAGCAACCAGCGCAACGTGCCCAAACTAAAACTCGCCATCAGCAAATGTCGTAAGCTGAAATGCAGCAATAAACGGTGCATTCCCATAAATGCCAGCACTTCCGCCAGCACCGCCAATGCCCACAATTGCCCCATGCTTTGTGAAGAATAATTATGGCTTTTCAAATACAGCGAATAAAAAGTGTAATAACTGCCGTGGCTGGCTTGCAACAAAATGCAGGCGAAGAAAAATGCTAACACCACAGGTTTCCGCAACACGCAAGATAAAGGCTGATCGCTGGTGTTGTGATGTTCCGCATAACCGCCGTGACATTCGCGCACTAATAAACTGCTGATTGCCACCAGCGCGAAAATCCCCAACATCGCCATCGGCAACACGCTGATCGGCTGATATTCCAACAACGCGCCTAAACAAATCACCGTCACCACAAAGCCCACCGAACCCCATAAACGAATATGTGAATAACGATGTGAACCCGCCTTGCCCAAATAAGCGAAGGCGGTGGCTTCCAGTTGCGGCACCACCATATTCCAGAAAAAACTAAACGCGGTGATCGTCAACGCCAACCACGCATAACTTTCCCCGAAAAACACGCCCATAAAACACAGCACGGTTAAAATCGTACTGAGTTGTACCCAAATCATATGACGTTGCGTGTGATCGGCGAGCCAGCCGCCCAAATTGGGCGCAACGATTTTAGTCGCCATCAAAATCGCGCTGAGTTCACCAATCGCTTGCGCGTCAAAATGCAGGCTGTGTAAATACAAGCTCCAATACGGCTGCAACGCGCCCAAAGTCGCAAAGTAGAAAAAATACAGCGCGGACAACCGCCAATACGGAACGCCTTGCATCATCGGCTTGCAGGAATCAGCGGCGTGGTGGATTTCACATCCGCATTTTGCCCACGGTTTCGCAAGGCATGATCCATTAATACTAAAGCGAGCATGGCTTCAGCAATCGGGGTGGCGCGAATGCCGACACAGGGATCGTGCCGTCCTGTGGTAATCACTTCGGTCGGATTGCCGTCAATATCCACACTTAAACCCGGTAAACGAATACTTGAAGTGGGTTTCAGCGCAATGCTGGCAATAATCTCTTGCCCTGTGGAAATCCCGCCCAAAATCCCGCCCGCATGATTGCTTAAAAAACCTTCGGGGGTGATTTCGTCGCGGTGTTCCGTGCCTTTTTGGGTGATGCAGTTGAAACCGTCGCCAATTTCTACGCCTTTCACTGCATTAATACTCATTAAAGCATGGGCAATTTCTGCGTCTAAACGGTCAAAAATCGGCTCGCCCAAACCGACAGGCACGCCGCTCGCAACCACGTTAATCCGTGCGCCAATGGAATTGCCTTCTTTGCGCAACTCGTCCATGTAAGCTTCTAATTCAGGCACTTTTTCAGGGTCAGGACAAAAGAAGGCATTTTGTTCGACGCTGTCCCAATTAAAATTCTGGGGATTGGGGATGATATTGCCCAACTGCGCCAAATAGCCTCGGATGGTAATGCCAAAACGTTCCCGCAAATATTTTTTAGCAATTGCACCTGCCGCCACCCGAATCGCAGTTTCACGCGCAGAAGAACGTCCGCCGCCGCGATGATCGCGAATTCCGTATTTTTGTTGGTAAGTGTAATCGGCATGGGCGGGGCGAAATTGGTCTTTAATTTTGCCGTAGTCTTTAGAACGTTGATCGGTGTTTTCAATTAACAGCGCAATCGGGCAACCCGTGGTTTTGCCTTCAAAAACGCCTGATAAAATTTTGACTTGATCGTCTTCGCGGCGTTGGGTGGTGTGGCGAGATGTGCCCGGTTTGCGGCGATCTAAATCGTGTTGTAAATCTGCTTCGCTGAGGGTTAAATTAGGGGGGCAGCCGTCTACAATGCCGCCAATTGCCACGCCGTGACTTTCGCCAAAGCTGGTGACTGTGAATAATTTTCCGTACGTATTTCCAGACATAGATTTTTTAAGTAAAAACGCTAGTAAATTCGCGCTCGACCAAGCGAAGGGAGCGGCGAATTGGGTGAAAAAGTGAGGGTTTGCCTGTTGCGATAACGGGCTTGTATAGCTTAATGCTTCTGACGCGCTAATTCCAATGCAGTGATGACGGCTCTTACAATGCTTGGAGACTGAGGCACTGTCATAGTCATGCCAGAAATTATGTTTATACTGACGGGGCTTAACTTGGGTAACAATTGCAAGATGGGATTTTTTTGAATGCGTGTCAACAAGCTGCTTTACGGCTTTTTTCTCTTCTTGTTATGATATATGTTCAGGAAAATCCTTGATAAGCCTGAAAATGAGGGAGCGTCTGAGGGGTGAAGACACCGAACTCAGATTAGAATACTTAAAAAGTAGTGTAACATGTGTCTGTTAATGATAAACCACAAGGAAACTGACTGATGAGCGATGTACAAGGTTATTACGTTGAAGATTTGAGCGTCGGCATGAGTGCGAGTTATGCTAAAACGGTTACGGAAACCGATGTTGTGCTGTTTGCTGGGATCAGTGGGGATAATAATCCCGTGCATATTAACCAAGAATTTGCCGAAACCTCGATGTTTAAAGGTCGGATTGCTCACGGCATGTTGAGTGCGGGTTTTATTTCTACGGTGCTGGGCACGAGAATGCCCGGTTATGGCACGATTTACTTAAGCCAAACTCTGAAGTTTAAAGCCCCTGTGCGCATTGGTGACACGGTGACTGCAGTTGCAACGATTAAAGAAATCGTAGCTGAAAAGCGTAAAGTGACCTTGGAAACCATTTGCCGCGTCGGTGATGTGGTGGTTTTGGAAGGGGAAGCGGTGGTGATGGTGGCTTCTAAAAATAAGAAGTAAGTTTTAGTTTTCCAATGCGTTTGAAGCCCCGATGTCGGGGCTTTTTGTTTGGGCGTGCAAAAAGGCAATTAACTAAATACTTGTTTTAAATTCAGTGAAATCCCTAAGTTTTCATCCTTAAGTTGGAAAAGGTTAAAAACTTATTTTAGATACAAACACATATCAGGGACGAATTCTTTTCTTGCAATATCGAAGGTAGTTTAGGTCTTCCCTTATTTACACTGTACAAAAGCCAATGTTAGCGATAACGTAGGTTTTTGATATAACTAGATATCGAAGCAAATTTAGGACTGGCAGTGCTACGAGCACTGCCAGTCCTGTGTAATTTTACAATGACTTAATGCCCTAAGAACAACTTAAACACATCATTGATAATTCTTAAAATTCCCAAAGATTTTCCCAACCAATACGCGCCCAATACGAAGCCCATCCACAGCCAAAACTTGCGCTTGAATAAAAAGCTCGTGAGCGGTAAATCTTGTAAAATATGCCAAATGCCGCGTATTTTGCCACCTTTGCCATGTTGTAAATTTTGTTGGGTAACGGGAGCAATGCTTTCAGTGGCAATCGTATAAGTAACGGGAATTTTAAAACGTCCGCCATTGGTTTCTAACAGAAGCGTCGTGCCATAACTCACCCCTGCTTTGCGTTCTGCGGTATTGATATGCACTTGAATGACGCTGTCGCCCTCAATCACAAATTTATCAATATTAATCCCCATATTATTATGGCTTAAACTCGCTTTACCGTATAAATAACCCCGCCCCACATTCCAAATTTTAATCGTCGCAATTTGCGTACTACCCACTTCAATTTCACCAAAAGACAGTTCTTTCGGACTGATTTGTAATTGTGGATAAGCGAGATTCATATCTAATAAATGCAAGACTTCTTCAAGCCGACTCGCCCACGACGCATCCAAATGCAACAGCAAGCTATCCAATTCATTGGCAACTTTTAAATGTTCCGCCTCCAATAACCAACAGCGCAAAATCCCATGTTCCAATAATTTAACCGCCGCTGTATGGCTTGCGGGATCGTGATCCACCAAACGAATCAATTCTTTGGGGGCATGAATTCGCTTTTGTCCTAAAGGCAAGGGTAATTCAGGCTGATAATGCCAGCCCACCATATAACTTGCAATTATCGGATGACTTTGATGATTAGTCCGAATATTTTCAATAAATTTAACTTCTTGCTGCCAATAAGCAAACTCAACCGCACGTAGCCATTCTTCCAAATGACGACTAAAAATTAATTGCTTAAACGCGGTTTCCACCAAACTCGGATAATTTCTGAGAATTTCACCCAATTGGCTGGGATATTTTGCAAAAATGCCCTTACTCACCATCAATGGGCGACGGGTGTCTAAAAGATACAGCAGCGAAAACAGCGCGATTTCCTGATCCTTGGGAAAAATAAAACGCGCCCGCAATTTGCGAATTTTCTCAACCAAACCATCAACTCGTGTTTTATCAATCACTTCTGCGGACTGTATCCAGTATTCAATCGCTTCACGCCACAAGGCTTCACCCAATGCCTGTTGAGTCGGAGCATCGCCCAAGGTTAATAATTTCACCAAATCGGGCAAAGATTTTACCTTGTGTGTGCCCACCAATAACGGGGCTTGCGGATATAAAATATAACGTAACTTTACCAAGGCAACCGCAGGGGTTTTTTTATAATTATCTTCAATGACTTCTACTTTATCCGCCATCACCCGATCAAAGTTTTCCACTATCCATTCACGAATTTGCCCGCGAAATAAATCCCGCGCCGCATCAAAACGATCTAAAACTAATGCCAATTGTTGCGGTGATTTTGCCTCGGGATAATTGGGATACGGCACTTCGCGCCCCGCCCCATCGATGGAAAAAATCGGAATATCTAACCATGAATTATCATTATCTTTCAGAATCTTGACATCACTAAGCCATTCGCTGACTTCGGCATGTCCCCAGCGTTGCGAGGGATTAATTTCGGTTAAACCCTTAATTAATTTTTGAAAGCTTTGCGGAATACTCGGTGGCATATTCAAACGTCCGCGCAAATGTGCCACTAAAATATCGGTTTGATTCATCCCCGCAAACGGCGATTTCCCCAGCAAAATATGCAATAAAGTCATGCCGAGCGCGTAATAATCGGTTTGCGCACTGACTTGGTGATTGTCTAAAAGTTCAGGCGCGGCATAATCCAAAGTTAAATTTGCCGCAGATTGGGTGACACGAATTTGTTTGGCATCGAGTTCTAATAAGGAGCTGATACCAAAATCCCCAATCACGGGTTGGGTGCGAGTTTTATCGCGGAAAAATAAATTATTCGGTTTTAAATCGCGGTGAATAATGCCTTGCTGATGACAATATTCCAGCCCGTCCACAATTTCGCCCACATAAGCGCGTAATTCTTTGGCGGGCATCGGCATCACATCGGCAAAAGAACCGCCTTCGCAAAATTCCATCACTTCATAAAAACGCCCTTGCCAAATCCCGTAAGTTTTCAGCGTCACCACATTGGGGTGATTTAAATTAATCAATTGCGCCAAGATGGATTCTTTCGGCTCGGCATAATAGCGATAGAGTTTTAACGCAACGATGTCGCCTGTTTCGGTATGTTCACAAGGATAGACTTCCGCCTCACCTGTCGCGCCACCGCCCAGCGGTTTACCCGTGACCCGAAATCTATCGGCAATAATCACTGGGGATTTTGCAGTTTTTGCGGCGGCAGGTTTGGCATTGGGGGCATTCATGCGCAATGTCACTTGCGCCCTGGCGGCACTCGGCATCCGTTGGGTGGTGGCAACCTGACGCGCAGGCGCGCTAGGTTGTGCACGTTGGGTAACAGGGGGCGCAGCTGTTTTAGAACGGACGGGGGCGCGTTGGGTGGCGGCAACGGACGGTCTTTTGGTAGGTTTATCGTCTTTGATGCTCATGCTAACTCGCCACGGCTTTGGAAAGTCTGAGCACAATCAGCGATAAATTATCATCGCCGCCCGCATCTAAGGCTTGTTGAGCCAATTGTTTGCCAATGCTGACCACAGAACCTGTATTGAGCAAGGTTTTTTTCAACAGTTCAGGCTCGATTAAATCGTGCACGCCATCTGAGCAAATCAGCACGGTGTCGCCTGCCTGCATGGGTTTTAATAATTTGACCTGACAGCTAAATTGTTCATAACCTAAAAAGTTGGTGAGATGATGGCGTTGCGGACTATGACGCGCTTCCTCGGCGCTTAAGCGACCTTCATTGACGGCAATTTGTGCCACAGTTTCGTCAAGCGTGATGAGTTTTAATAAGCTGCCGCGTTGATAATAAATCCGACTATCACCGCATTGAAACATCAACACCCCTTCAGGGATTAAACAAACCCCCGCCAAAGTACAGCCCATGCGTGAATATTTGGGTTTATGTTTTGCCATTTCGAGAATGGTTTTGTTACAACGGTAAATCGCTTGTTGCAAGATGTCTTTGAACAAGACCGTTTCACCACTTTTGCGCACCGCATAAAAACTTTTTTCCAGGGTGAGTAGTGCTAACTGGCTCGCAAAAACACCGCCCGCCTCGCCACCAATACCATCCGCAACGGCGAATAACATGCCATATTCACACAGAAAATCATCTTCAAGCCCAAAGCTGAGCCGCATAGCACCCCTATTTTTAATAAAACGTCCCACCAACAGATGATCTTCGTTTGCGGCACGAATCAATCCAACTTCAGTATGGGCATACACATCGACTGTCAACATTTCACGGGTCACTGGGGGAAATAAACTGAAAATAAACTTGGCAATTTTTATACCGTCTTATCATACAAGCTCTACGTCTTAATCGGTAAGTTTAATTAAATCAAGATAAATTTGAGATAAATAGCTTGTTGTCGATTGGATAGAAATTTTTTATCGGCGCATTTGAGGATACACCCGTTAAATTAATCCCGTCTGAAAAAGGAAGCGTGGGGATTTAAAAAACCTCACTGCGCCCCCAATCCCATAAAGATAGCTTGAAAACCTAAACATTAAAGATTGAGTGTTTAGTCCTTTTCAGAGGATTGGGCTTTTTTAAGAATTGCCCAAACTTGACGGATACGAATCTTACTTTATTATGATGAAGATTCACGACCAAGATATTGAAGCTGTGACTGATGCAATCCTGTATCATCAGCGTGCACAGCAACAACTTTTACAACTGGAGGATATTACGATGGGTTTATTTGATTTATTCAGAAGTGACTCGGGCGACCAGATGACCCCCCACTTAGCCTTTGCAACCTCATTGATTTACATGATGGGGGCGGATGGCAAAATTGACAATGAAGAAGTCGGGCAATTACTCACCGTGTTAGGCGGCGAAGAAAAGAATGGTACGATTGGAGTCGGCGCGAATAATCAAAAGTTGCTGGATAGCGCAGTGCGTTATGTGCGTGCTAATCCGGTGGACAAATTTTTAAGCGAAGCTGCCCCCTTATTAAGCGATGCCCAAAGAATTTGCGTGTTATTGAATTTATTAGATTCTTCCTTATCCAACGGACAAGCTGAACCTGAAGAACAAGCCATGTTCAACAAGTTCATGCAGGCTTTTGAGGTCACAGAAGAACGTTTCCGTCCTTTCTTCCAAGTTTTAGTATTGAAACATGATCGCAGCATTTTCACCAAAGCGGATCACCCCAATAACAGTCCTTCACACCAAGTAAAGCTCTCAGTTTAATGCTTCATGCACGGGCTTATGTTTAAACAATAAGCCCGTGCGGAATACACCCATGAATAGCTTATATGATGTTGTGATTATTGGGGGCGGCTTGGTGGGCGCAAGTCTCGCCGCTGCCTTACGTCACAGTCCGCTCAAAGTCGCGCTGCTCGAAGCCGGGCACTGGTCTCCTCCCGATGCAATTTTGCCGAGCAGTTATGACGAGCGCGTACTTGCCCTGAATTATGCCTCACAGCGCATTTTGCACAGCTTAGGCGTGTGGGAAAAAGTCAGCCAACTCGCCACCCCGATTAAACATATCCAAGTTTCTGATCAAGGACATTTCGGCAAAGCACGGCTGCATTGTGAAGAAATTCAACTGCCCGCGCTGGGCTATGTGCTCGCCGCCCGCCAATTAGGACAAGCTTTGCAGCAAACTTTGCAACAAGGCAAGGTCGGAATTCAGGCAAAAATTACCGTTACCGATTTTAAACAACACCCCGATTTTATTGAATTGCAGTGCTTGCAGCAGGGCGCGCCTCGGGTGGTGAACAGCCGCGTGGTGATTATTGCCGATGGCAGCGATTCGCAATTGCGTGAAAAATTGGGTTTGCTGACCACGCTACAAGATTATGGGCAAACCGCAATTATTGCGAATGTGAGTTTGGAAAAATCACACCAATATACTGCTTTTGAACGCTTTACCGCGAAAGGTCCATTTGCCTTGTTGCCCTTGGCGAATAAGGATTGTTCGCTGGTGTGGACAGTGCCGCCCGACAGCGTGCAAGCAAAGTTAGAACTCAGCAACCGTGAATTTTTAGCAGCGTTGCAGCGTGAATTTGGCTGGAAATTGGGCGCGTTTACCCAGGTTGGCGCACGTCATGCCTATCCTTTGCGTTTGGTGCGCACTCCGCAAAGTGTCAGCACGCGCAGTGTGGTGATTGGCAATGCCGCTCATACTTTGCACCCCATCGCAGGACAAGGCTTTAATTTGGGTTTACGCGATGTGGCTAGTTTGAGTGACATCTTACTCACTGCCCACCAAGCAGGGCAAGATTTAGGCAGTGTGGCAGTGTTGAATGCTTATGCTGCAATTCAACAACCTGATCAAGCGCGTGTTGCGGGTATGACCGATAGTTTGGTGCAAATTTTTTCTAATAATTTACCAGGATTACGTCATTTACGAGGTTTAGGGCTGTTAGCTTTAGACCATTGCGCGCCTTTGAAACAGCATTTCATGCGCCAAATGACAGGATTAAATGCTTATCCAAGTAGATTGCTGTGTGGTGTTGTGGAGAAGTAAGGTTTAAAATTATAAACGTGTTGTCATGGGTTGTGTGATTGAGTTTAAAAACTTAATACCATCCTGCAACAACACGATTCGTGAAGGGGAAAAGGAGGATAACTCCCTTTCAAAATAATTTTTGAAACTAACGGATAACATTTCGTTAATAGTGGGATAACACATTAAGCTGTGTCTAACTCCCTATTTTATTTCGTGAAATGCCTGCAGTGAGTGCAATTTGAGGAGCTTACCGTAAAGGATAGCGACACTGGCGTAGCGTTGTCAAAAAATCCCCCTAAAGGCGGAGCTTTCAAATCAGCAAGGAAATCTAATGAACAATCATAAAATGCTGTCTGCCGATATAACATTGTCCGCCTCTGCTGAAGAAGGCGTTGCTGCACCGCGTGTCTTAACTCAAAAAGATGAAATGGTTGAATTGCATCCACAAACTCATCAATTAACTCTGCAACTGAATTGGACTTGCGGGATTGATTTGGATTTACATGCCTTTTTTCGCAGCAAAAATGGGCGATTTGGACATGTTTATTTTGGGAAAAAAGGCAATATCAAACAGCCGCCTTATATGCAACTGCGTGAAGATGCAGGGGTGCTGCAAACGCAAGGTAATAAAACCGAGCAATTGAAAGTCTATAATTTAGAATATTTCGATTATCTTTTAATTGCCAGTAACGTATTTAAATTATTGGGATTTTCGGATAGTCAGGACAGTTTTGCTAATTATGGAGGTCAATTGAATATCAGTAGCGATAAGCAAGATTCGCTGATTATGCCATTGAATTCGACCGATATTGGGAAATGGTGTGTGATTGCTAAGTTAGATAACACGCTCGTCAACGCGCCGAAAATAATTTATCTTAATCGCGTGCAGAAACAAGAGCCTACGATTGGTGATTTTTGAGCAGTTTACGTTTTTAAACTGCGCCCCCAACCCCCTAAAGGGGGCTAAACATAAAAGATTTTGTCTTTTAAGCCCCCTTTAGGGGGTTGGGGGCGCAGTTAAGCACTTAAAAACTCTTAGACCATAAACTGCTGATATGCCGCTTCATTTTCACCGCCAAACGCCGTGAAAACCCGTTCTAATAGTGTTGCGAATAAGCCGCTCATCAACACAAAATCGCTGTCGAAACGTTGTGCCGCATCATCACCCGCCTCTTGTTTGGCTTGTTCTTGAAAGGCTTCTAAAAATTGTAAGCGTTTTAGAATAAACTCTTCCGTCATCACAAAGCCTAATTGTTCTTGCCACTGTAGCGCAATCTGCGTGACCATTTTTCCTGCGGTGAAATGTCCTTGTAATTCTTCAGAAAGCAAATTTTGCCGCTTACAATTCAGCACCGCGCCTTCATTGTCCGCATCTGCCAATTCACAGGCATCAGCAAGGCTGAAATCATCGGGGTAAGTTTGCTGCGTGAGCCATTCAGTCATCACTGTGGCGGGCGCATTCACCAATTTGGGAAACACCACGGGTAAGCTGCCCAAAGTTTTCCGCAAAGTATTGGCAAAGTCTTCGGCTTTTTTGCGGCTGGCAGTGTCAATCACCAACCAACCCCGCGCCACATCGATATACGCATACATCACATGCGAACGCGCAAAAGCACGGGGCAATAAATCCTGAATCACTTCATCTTTGAGCGCGTCGCGTTCTTTTTTACGAATACGGCGTTGTTGTAATTCTTCAAGTTCGGTAATTTTTTCTTGTAAATGCTCATTAATCACCACCGAAGGTAAAATCTTTTCTTGTTTACGCAGTGCAAATAAAAAACAATTATTTGCCGCATGAACTAGAACAGGCTCTTCGACTTCCGCATTTTTAAAAGGCGCGACCCAGCCCGTGCTCACTAATTCCAATTTGCCACATTTCACAAAAGGCTGGGTTGCCAATTGCTGATTAAATTGTTCAGCAGACAGGGTAAAGGGCTTGATAAACCGAAATAAGTGAATATTTTTAAACCACATTAACTTTTCCTTAAAAATTTTAAACAGGGCGTGGGCGAGTGAATAATACCGAAAATCATGCTGGCTTTGGCGCGGCAAAAACATAATTTTATCAGCATGGGAATGGGAAACAGTTTAACATTTGTGATAGGCAATGTAGGAAAAGATTATATAATTATAGTTTTTTCAATTAGTTATTCTTAATTACGCCTCAACCCGCTAAAGGGGATTTTTTAAAGAAGCCCCCAACCCCCTAAAGGGGCTAAACAGATTTTATTTAGGGGATTTAGGGGCGCAGTTACATCTCAGTTCATGGAGAGTTTATGAAGTTACCACGTTATTTGAGTTCAGGAATATTATGGTGTTGCTTAGGCTTAACGGCAGGTTGCGCCAATTTTGCGGAGGAAGAAAGCCCCCCTGTTGAAAAGCCAACACCTCCGACAATAAACTTACTAAAAGCGGTGAATGCCGACCCGAGTAAAAGTCTGTTGGCTTCAACTTTGAGCGCGGGCAAACAGTATGTTATCCCCGATGAAGTTGCCAAGCGCAAAGCCAGCACTGAAAACCAAGAGGAGTTGGTGGAAACCGAAAGTAAACGGGTATTTCAATTAATCCGTGAAGTCAAAGCGATTAATTACCAGATTAAACTCGATCTCAGTGGTGCGCGTAAAAAAATTAACAAAGTGAAGAGATTGGCGCGTAAAAATAAGAATAAAAATACTCTGCTTGCTCAAGGTAAAGTGGAAGTTATCAACAAGTACAATGAAACTTATCAACTGATGACCGCCGTTGATAAAGAATTGAAAACCAGCGAAGCCTTGCTTGAAGAATTACGCCCCGAAATTACTGCCGCCAACAAGGGCAAGTTCAAAGGCTGGGAACTACGCATTGATGCGCTACGTAAAGGACGGATGCAGTTAGAGCAATATGCGGCTCAACTTTATGCTTTGCAGGCGAAATAAACTTTGGTATTGGTTTTGCTCTCTGATTAGATACAACAATCTATTTGGGAGTTATGGAGATGAAAATCTCACACTGGAGAAATTATATCTCTGCATTAATCCTGCTCAGTAGCATGAGCGTTGCAGGTTGCAGCAGCACGGGAAAACAACCTTCTAACGATGCAATGCGCACCACTGCGGAAGGCACATTAACGGGCTTGGCGGTGGGTTTACTTTCAGGCGGCGGCACTAAAAAAGCCTTGATTGGGGCAGCCGTCGGCACAGGCATCGGGGCTGTAGTCGCCAGTACCAAGGAAGAATATAAGAATCAGGAAGATGTTATTGACAAAGAAATTGCTAATATCAGCGAGTTGCTGCACAAACTGAAATCCGTCAATACCGCTTTAAAGCAAGACATCGCGGCTTATCGTAAAAATATTGCAGCACTGAAAGTTCAGTTGCGTAAAGATGCGAGCAAACAAGCGGACTTGGATGCGCAAAAAAACAGCCTCACTGAAAAATACAGCGAAGTTCAAAAAGCGATGGAAGATGTCAGCAGCGAGCTGACTGCAAACCAAGAGCTGTATGCCAAGACTCAAGCCTCGGTAAAAACCAAAGCTGAAAAAGCACATTTGAAAGTGTGGCAAGGCAAAATTGCTGCCCTGAAAAAGGAAAAGGCACAGTTAGAACAACATTCTGGACAATTGCAAGCGATGAGCAATAGTCTGGGATCATAATTGAGGAGTGCGATCATGCGACCAATATCGAGATTTCTGTTAGCGGTGTCATTGGGTTGCAGTCTGAATGGCTGCGCCGTCAGCGATAATCCCAGAGAAGGGGGTCTCGTTGGCGGACTGTATGGGATTTTTAGTGGGACGTACGATCAGCGGGTTCAAAATCGGCAGCGCAATTTAGACAGCCTTAAAAGTCTCGAGCAAAGTGGTCGCGTAGAGCAGCAAGGTTTGCTGAGTGATAAAGCCCGTGAACACAACGAGCTGCAAAAATTACAACGACAAGGCAAGCAGTTAGAACACGAGCTTGAAAAATTAAATCGCCAAATTGCACAACAGCAAACCCGCCTTAGCAGTGTACAACAGCAGGCTTTTCAACAACGTGCACAAACTTTACAGGCAGAGGTAAAAAGCTTGCAAGGAAAACTGCAAGAAGATGATAAGTCTACCGCTGTGAAGGATTATAAACAACAAGCACAACGTCTACAGAATGAAATCAAAGCGTTGAAAGCTGAGCTGTATCAACCTAAATAAAAATTTTCTTGTGTAGATGCCGCGTGGTGTCTACACAAGATATTAGTAACTCTCCTAACATCTCAAAAAACTCTCCCATAATCAGCCCCCTTCGATAATTTATAATTCCCCAGCTTGTTAACTGGTTAAGTCTGCTGGATTTTTTTGCGTTAAGTCGCTTCAGAAATTATACTGAATATATATTCCTCAACGCTGATCGCCTTGACATCATGATAAAAGTGCTGGTTGTAGAAGATGATGCAGTGATGCAAATTGTAGTTTCCGAAACGCTGGAAAGCTTTGGTTTTCAAGCGATTGCTTGTGATGATGGTGAACAAGCATGGCAAATGCTGCAAACTGCACCCGAGATTAATATTGTTATCACCGATTGGCTAATGCCACGTCTGAGCGGAATTGAGCTATGTCGGCGCATTCGGACTCAATTGAAAGTTCCGTATTATGTTTACACCATTATTCTGACTTCCAAAGGCGATAAAAATGCGTTTATGGAAGGTATGGAAGCGGGGGCTGACGATTTCTTAATCAAGCCGTTTGACAGCGAAGAGCTGCGGATGCGGCTCAATGTTGCCACCCGCATTTTAGCGCGTGAACAGATGTTAGCGGAGCGCAATCAGACATTACAGCTCGCCCAACAACGCACTAATCAAGATTTAAAAATTGCAGCGCAATTACAACGCAGTTTATTACCGAAAGCGAAAACTTTGGGTGAGAATCTGCGTTTTGAATGGTTATTTCATCCGAGCCGTTTTGTTTCGGGCGATTGTTTTAACTTTTTTGAATTAAATTCAGATTATGTGTGTTTTTATCAAATTGATGTGGCGGGTGAAGGAGTTAGTTCGGCGTTGCTTTCTTTTGGTTTATATCATCATTTGAATCGTCGGGAATTATTGTGGGGTGAGGGAAAACCTTTAGCTCCCGCGCAAGTGTTACGCAATTTGGCGCAAGATTTTCAGCAAACCCTACATGAGAAATTACATTTTGCAATTATTTATGGATATGCTCAGAAAAGCAGTAAAACTTTATGTTTTTCGCGGGCAGGACATTCTAGCCCGATTCATTTGGACAGCAGCACGGGCGCGTTGAGTTTGTGCGGTGATAATAGCCAAGATATTGGCGCATTGGCAGCGGAAGAATTCACCGATACTCAAGTTTCTTTTAAAAGCGGGGATAGGTTATTTATTTATTCGCGTGGTTTGGGACAAGTGATGCGTCAAGCAAAGATGTTGCAGTTTCTGCAAAAAGCCCGCAGTAAGCCTTTGCATGAGGTGATTAAACAAGTGGGCATGGCTTTGGAAAGTAAGCGGGGACAAGGTGGTTTTAACGAGGATATTAGCTTTTTGACCTTGGAATCGCAGTGAACTTGATTTACCCCTCTTTAAAAAATGGGGGCGAGGAAACTTGATAATCTGTACGATTTTAAAGCCGCCTAATTCCCTCATTTTCAAAGCAGCATCACCACATCTAGCCCACAATGTCGTAATCCTCACAAATAATAATAATAAATTACTCATTAATATCAATTAGTTATAAAATGGACTGATTCTTGCATGGCAGTTTAGATACGGTTTTATCTATGTTTGAAGGAGTAGGATTAATGTCCTCATTGAACCAAATTATCACAGAATTAAAAGCAGGCGAACTGATTCCTTATTTAGGACCTCAAGCTCTGAATGGCGTAGTGAATGCTGTTACGAAACAACCTATTCCCGCAGATAGCGACAGTTTAATTCTTGCCATGAATAATGGGCAGCCGATGGCTCCGAAATTGATGTATGAATTTCCTCGGGCGGCGATGAATCAAGAATTGAAACGCGGTCGTAGCTTTATTACCCGCTTTTTAGATACTTTGTATGGTCAAACCAAGTGGACGACTTCTACTTTGCATACTTGGTTAAACAGTTTGAATCTGCCTTATATCATTGATATTAATCGTGATACGCAATTACAACTGCTCGCTGCTAAAAAGCCACATGTGCTGATTGCGGGGATTTCTCGCATGGCAGGGACTGAATTCCGCTTTTTGTTATATCAACATGATGGTGAAAGCTATCACAAAGTTACCGTTGATAGCGTCAATAGCAGCTTACCCATCATATTTAAGCCGATGGGCACGCCAATGCCTGAACCGACTTATATCGCTTCTGATGCGGATTATGTGGATTATATTACCGAATTAATGGGCGGCTTTGGGATTCCCGTTTTCCTGAAAGAATACCGCAAAGAAAAGCGTTATTTATTATTGGGTTTACGTTTGACCCGTGACACGGAACGCATGGTTTTATCTGATATTATGTATGCAGCCGCTAAGCCTCATTCTGGCTATGTGCTGATTCCTGATGCCAATGACAAAGAAAAACGTTTTTCTAAGAAATTGGGCTTAGAAATTATTCCTGCTTCGGTTGAAGAACTGTTGGCAGCCGCTGGCGTTGAAACGGTTGCGGAAGCGGTGGCTTAATTTTTAACAAGTCTGAACCACACAATCTTAATTTACACAATTGCCTCAATTAGTTATTTTTCAATTATGCTAATTGGGTTAATTGTGTGAATTAAGGTTCAGACAATCCATTTCAAAACGCTGCAAAATTCCTTCAATCCACTGTTCCTGAGGAATCCGCATTTTCCGAGCAGCCGCCAAAGCTAAACAAAGTAATTGATTGGCTTCTTCGCGGCGGGGTGGAGTGAATTTCATGAGCAATAAAGCAATCTTTGCTTGTGTAATTAATAAACTCCGCACCTCGCCCAAGCGTTCATAGACGGGCATTTGTTCTTGTTGTCGAATGCGCAAAGCCTCATTGAGTTCGCCGCGCGCTTGCAGGATGTCTGCGATTTTTCCAAGGGTCACAGCCCGCGAGTACACATCGCCCAAGCGTTCATAGACGGGCATTTCTTCTTGTTGTCGAATGCGCAAAGCCTCATCGAGTTCGCCGCGCGCTTCTAAAATGTCTGCGATTTGTCCAAGGGTCACAGCCCGCGAGTACACATCGCCCAAGCGTTCATAGACGGGCATTTGTTCTTGTTGTCGAATGCGCAAAGCCTCATCGAGTTCACCGCGAGCTTCTAAAATGTCTGCGATTTGTCCTTTTGCTAAGGCATATTCCCGCTCATTGCCTAATATTTGGTCAAGTTGGGCTTTGTATTCTGCAAATTGATAGGCTTGCTCTAAATCCCCTAAACGTGCCGCACAACGGCAGGCTGTCCATAACACATCGCTACGCGCTTCATCACTAAGACCAGTAGCAAGGAGTTTTTCACAGAATTGTCGCCAACTTGCCCATGAACCATTAATGTCAGCATACAATGACCCTGCTCGTTCTACCGTTACGCCTTGTTCTAGCGGGACACGTTCCAACCATGTCCGCAATGCGTCTTGTTCACTGTTCAGTTCATGCCATGCTTGATAGTTTTCGATAGAGTCAGGCTCGGGCAAACGCTGCATAAACCAATTGCTTAAACGCTGCTCAATGGCTTGGCTATCTGTGACTTGGGCGCGGAAATATTCAGCAATCAGTGGGTGAATTTGCCAGCGGAGCGTGTTGATATCGCCTTGCCCTCGCAGTTCTGATAACAACCCCAGCTTACTGGCTTGTCGCAAAACTGTTTTTGCAGTCTCCGTCGACACATCAAGCAAAGTGCAGGCGAGACTAAAGCCAATATCTCGCGCATAACTAAAACCGAGCGCAGCTAATGCCGTCGCATGGTCAGGAAATTGGCGCGTAAACGCCAGAAAAGACACCGAAAATGCTGCATGTAAAGTTCGATGCTGCAAATTACGATTGCAAACATCCAGCGATAATTCTGATTCAAGCCGTAATTTACTCTCTTGTAACTCGCGCAAAAAATCGTCCGCAGTGCAATAAGCTTCCCTTTCCGCCAAATACCCCGCACACAAATGAATCGCCAACGGCAAACCATCCAAGGCAGAAACCAATTTTTTCAAGGTATCCATTGGCAAGGGCGCGGCTTCTAAATCTTCAAGCTCTTGTTTTAACTGCGCAATACTTTCTGTCAAATCAAAAACTTTCAACTCAATGCGTTCAAAAATACTCCCGCGTCCCAAACCTTTCAACCGCCCACTCAACACCAAACGACAGCCCTGCAACTGCGCGACTAATTGCATCGCCACTTTTGACATTTCAGGCGTATCGACATTTTCAACATGCAGCAAAACATTTTGACTTCGCAACTGCGTGCGTAATTCCTCACTATTCGGATTTACCCGCAAACGCTCTGCCAATTGTGCAATTAAATTTTCTACCGTCTCCTCCGCCAAAGGATTCAACGACAAAATTTGATAAGGATACTGTGGCGACAATGCCGCAAAACGGTCAACTAAATACGATTTGCCCACGCCTCCCATGCCTTCTATGAAGGTGGTCATCGTATTTTCTACAGCTTTACCCAAACAAACTAATTCATCATCACGCCCAATAAAAAAACTACGCGCTTTTAAATGCAGTACCGAAGCATCTAAGACCACGTATTTATGGGTTTGCCGTCCCGTAATCGCCAGTTCTAATTCTTCAATCTGTTTTTTTAATTTAAATTGTTGTGAGCTATCTATTGCTAAAACCTGTTCTTTTTCTAAATACACTAATTTTTCGCGCATTAGATTCAATAATTCGTCATTCATTTTCCATCCTCGCTTTTTTAAAATCCCAAATTTTATACTAAAAGATTCTTAGGGCTAATAGCAAGCGGCGGGTGTCATTTCGCTAATTGCGGAAATTATGCAAATTGTGGTTCAGATAAAATAACAACCCAGCCTCACAGTGCTATACTCATTCTATCTACTAATCTGTGAGGTCTTTATGCATATTTTTCGATGGTTTAGTCTACTCTGCCTAGGTCTAGGCAGCCTTAACAGTGCCGCATGGCAAATCGATGTACAAGCTGATAATGATAAATCATCGCAAGTGGTGGTCAGCAATGACCGCGATTTGCACGGCATGATGGTTTATTTAGTGTGGTTTGATAAAGATAATCCTGCAGCAGAAATGTTCCAATCATGGACTTTGGAAAAAGCGTGGCAAAAAGGGCTACAGCCAATTTCTAATAATCCCCTTGATTTAAAACCTTTTGATGCGTTCAATCTGACCAATTCCCCACCCACCACCTGCCCCGAAACACACCGCTGTTTTATGGGTATGGTCGCGATTCCCGCAAACAGTGACCCCTTAAATAGCGATAACTGGCAAGCGGTTTCGATGTTTCCCTTGAATGTGGCAGCAAGCAAGGAACGGATTAAAGGACAACGCTTTTTCTTAGCATCTGCATCAAGTTCTCTGGTTTACACCAGCACCAGCATAGATAAAGCAAACAACATTACCGCCGCCGCGCCCACATCAACCACCACCACAGGCAGCACCGCCCAAACTGAAAAACCTGATATTTTACGTTTAGTCGGTACAGACTTATGGTACGCCAACGCCCAAGCACAACGTTTACAAGTGATTGATGTCAGCAAACCTGAACAGCCCAAATTAAGCACGGCTTATGATTTGAAAGGTACGCCGCGCGAAATTTATCAGTTAGGACAATATACGGTACTTTTAGAAAGCCTAAATTCACAAAATGCAGGCACACAATTAACCGTACTTACCCGCAGTGCTAACGGCAAACTTAGCCCTGTAGACACACTGACTTTAACAGGCAATTTCTTACAATCACGGCGGCGTGAAAATGTGATTTACAGCGTGATGTCTGACTCTGAAACCTTCACAAAAGCGGATTGTATTGGGTGCAGTGCCAGCCAAGTAGTGACTAAAATCACGGCGTTAAGTTTAGATGCCCAAGGGAAATTACAAATTTTAGACACGGCAAAAGTCGGAGGTTACACGCCCTCAATTGCAATTTTCCCCGATTATTTAGTGTTGGCAAATGACAATCCCCAGCCCAATAATTGGACTGCGTCACAAGTGCAAGTGTTTGATCTCAGCCAAGCCAGTGCGCCGTTAAGAGCTTTACCTGGTTTATTAGTGCCCGGACAAGTGCCTTCAGAGTTTCACCTAAATGTGTTCAATCAGCAATTGCGTTTAGTTTATGGCGCACCTGACCGCGCTAAAGGCAGCAGTTTAGCGATTTATGATTTACGCAACGCACAAATGCCACTGATTGGCAAAGTCGATAATATTGCCATTGGTGAACAATTATTTGCCACGCGCTTCACTGACAATCGTGCTTTTGTGGTGACGTATAAACGCACTGATCCCTTGTGGGTGATTGATTTGAATGACGCAACTGCGCCCAAAATCGTGGGTGAGTTAAAAGTACCTGGTTGGTCTGAAAAATTATTCTTCAATAATGATCGCTTGTTTGCACTGGGGATTAATGATCAGCCCTTGCCCAATGAAAAAAATCAGTGGGTGCGTCGGGTTGCCGCAAGTTTATTTGATGTGAGAGACCCCGCAAATCCTAAAGAGTTAGGGCGTTTTACCCCGTTTGCGGGCGAAGTCAGTTCGACCAGTTCGATTGCTTTGGATGATGAACGCGCCTTATCTTTGGATTGGCAACAAAGCACGGCGGCTTTTCCTCTAACTTCATGGGAAACTCAAGCAGGCAATCATTTACAACTGCTGTCGTTTGCCAATGATCAATTGCAAGATTTAGGACGTATCGATGTCAGCACTTCCTTATTGCGCAGTTTGCCTTTGCAAGCCAATATTCTTGCGGCTTTGGGCGACCAATCTTTATTCACGGTGAAATGGGGCAAAGATAAACCGCAGATTTTGGCAGAATTAGAATTGGCGACTTCGGTGAATTGGCTGCACTATCAAGCAGGACAATTGTGGGGCGTGGCGCGGGGCGACCGAGGTTTTTATCGTGCTTACCGTTACGATCCCAAGGATTTAACCACGCCTGCACAACGCTGGAGTTTGGCACGCGCTTTTGACAGCACGCTGGGGGATAAAAATCTCATCGTGTTTTACAGCAACAATCCTGCGGCGGTGCAAGTTTTAGATACTCAACAAGGTCAATTATCTAAACTGCAATTATTGGAAGACGTTGCGACACCCAGTACAGTGACAACTTGGTATGACCGCAGTCAAACCTTGCTGAAAGATGGCTGGTTATATGTGGGCGAACAACATCCATTTGTGATGGATAAACGCTTGCCTGCTAATTATAACTACCAAATTGAGCAACAAAATCAATGGGTATTGCGTAGCTGGAACTTGCAAGCGACAACGATAGTAGAAGCCCCGCGCCGCACTTTGGCGGGTCGTCCTCTGACTTTTACCAATCAAGGTTTATTAGTCACGCAAGAATATACCGAGAAAGGACAAAATCGCGTCAACGTGTTGGCATTGTCTGGGCAAAATGTGAACTTGGTCAGCAGTCGAGAATTGGATGCAAGTTGCTATCCTTTAGCAATCCAAGCTGATGGGGTTTATGTGCAATGCACGACTTATCCACAATACAATTACGCCATGGACACCGCAAAAACCGCAAGCATCGTTGCGCCACAACAAAGCAGCACGATTTTGTTGAAGTTAGATGCAGCGCATAATTTGGCAGAAGTCGGTCGCTGGACCTGGTCAGGGTATCGTTCTGTGCGTACCATCAATAATAATGTGGTAATTATCAGTAATGACAGCGGCGGGATTTATTACACAACTGCTGTCGCCAGCACGATGCCTTATGGCGTATTTAGCTGCGAACTGTATCGCTTAGATCAAGCTGTGCCCACTTTATTGAAGAGCATCGAGACTTGTCCATACGCGGATGGTTTCGCAACCAGTGATCAACAAGGCTGGGTTGTACAGGGCTTTGCAGGAATCAGTACGTTTACTTGGTAATCTTGTGACAAGCTGACAGGTTTTTAAAATCTGTCAGTGCTCATAGGATGTGCTGAGGAACGAAGCGCATCATTCGTGATCCGTGTGATTAATCTCGATTGATGCGCCGTCGGCACATCCTATTGCGCTGCGTTTAGTTGGTAATGTTATAAGCAAGTCAATAATTCAGGGCGGGTAGTTTTAAAACCCGCCCTGTTTTCATGTAAGTTTTAGCGTGGCATCGCAGGCGGCATTGGGACAGGTGGCATAACATTTTGTTGATTCATTTGTTGGCGTGCGGCTTCCATCTTCTTCGTAAATTCGGACTGCATATTTTTCATAGCCTCAGCTTCGCTCAGCATTTGGAAGCCTGCGGGCAATTTAAAATAATCAGGTGCGACATTCACCCCCGTTTTAATACTGAGCACTTCGTGCTGCAACTTCCCATCTTTGTTGACGCTTTTCATTGGCAAACCCAATTTCGTATATTCCGATTCCAAGCTGTCCCCAATCATCATGCAAGGGTCTTTCGGAATAAACGGCATACTTGCCATAGCCTTGCGTCGTGCGCTAGACATTGCATACATCGCATCAATAAACGGTTGAATATTTTCGAGTTTGGCGGCAGCTTCTGAAAAATAATCATCAGAACACACGGTATCATTTGCCAAAATTTGATAATGCAAGGTCGCATAGTTAGCAATTTCATCGCTCGCACCTTGTTTCAGCAATTTGGCTTGCACGGGCGGCGAGGTATTCAAGGTGGTTTGGGTGGAAGTGTTCGCAGGTTTAGGCGGATTTAAACTGATTTCAATAATCCGCTTTTCCTTGCTGTCCACTGCAAACATCTTTTTTTCCCGCATTTGAAACAGGCTATAACGGCTCGGATCAGAGGTTTCCATGCGGGCATTATTTTGATCAATCAGCACTTTTTGCACAATGCCCATGCCATCACGGTGCTCAATTTGTGTGGCTGCCCACGTTGTGGGGGCAAGCATCAGGCTACTCAGACTGAAGATCAGACTGCGGGGAAGGTTCAGCATTTGAATTCTCCAAAATAGGATTTGTCGAAAGTGTTAGAGTTTAGATAAGCACTATTCTCAGTAGCAAGTTTAATAGCCTGCTCATTAAACCCAACAGCAAGTTGTTATTTAGATTTGGGGCACGACTTTAGCATTTTCATGGTATAGGCTTCATCACTTAATATTTCAAAGCCCTCTGGCAATTTAAAATAGTCAGGTGCGACAGTTACCCCCGTTTTAATACTGAGCACTTCATAATGTAATCCCCAATCGTGATCGACTTTTTTCATCTGCAAACCCAACTTTGCATATTCCGCTTCCAACCTGCCCCAAATCATTCTACACGGGTCTTTCGGAGTAGATTTTGGAAGAACTGACGAGTTCTCTACGACTTTACGCTGTGAACTAGACAGCTCATGTATTGCATTAATCAATGGCTGAATATCTTCGAGTTTAGCAGCGGCTTCTGAAAAGTAGTCATCAGAGCATAGCGTATCATTGGCAAAGGTTTGATAATGCAGTGTGGCATACCCCGCAATTTTATCACCCTTGCCTTGTTTTATGAGTTTAGCTTGTACAGATGATGTGTTTAACGGAGTCTGGGGTGTGGTATTCGCTGGAGGGTTGAAATTGATTTCAACAATCAATTTTTCTTTAGTATCCACTACAAACGCTTTTTTCTCATGTATTTGCAACAGGTTATAACGGTTCGGAGCAAGCGTTTCTATACGCGCGTTATTTTTATCAATGATCACTTTTTGACCATCACTCTGTTCGATTTGTGTGGCTGCCCACGTCATGGGGACAAACATCAAACTACTGAGAATCAGGCTGAGGGGAAGGTTCAGCATTTGAATTCTCCAAAATAGAACTCGTCGAAAGTGCAAGCGTTTGACAGTCTGCATCCAAGGGCGCAGGACGGCAGCCACAGCCTTGCGTATCAAAAAAAGGGACTTCATCATAAGCACAGTCAAAACGTAAGTTTAAACAGGCTTGGGGATCAGTGTTTAAATAAGGGCTATTGTCCGCAGCAAAACAGGGCAAGCTTAACAAGCTCAGTAAACCTAAACAGAAAGTTTTCATTGTCATTTGGTAGGCGATTTCATTAATCATCATGAAATTATCAGGTGAAACAGGGGACTACACTAATCATAGCACACTGCTGTTTTGAAAGGGGAATTACCCATTGACCGCGCCCTCAATGCCCTGATGGAGGTTAAAAATAAATATTTAGTAGTGCTAAACAGCTAATTTCTCGTTCCCTCACAGGAGAGGCATCACTGACATTAAGTTGAGGTGCTCCAGCATCGGGTTTATCCCTGAATGCTAACCCTTTACTAAATCACTCTTTTTTCCCAAGCAAGCGTTTTAATAAGCCATGGGATACTCAAGACTATTTAGAGTATTCGTTACCAAACTAATCAACAAGGGTGTATAGAACCGATTTGAAGTCTTTAAAATAAAGCGCGTTGTTTAATGATAAGCCTGATAAAACACAGTTTGGCATTAGCATTCTCAAGACTGCGCTCAAAGTTCTTAACCAAGACGGAAAGTCCTTGGGAAACTCTGCCCAGTTGCAGCCATTTTTGAGTTGATAAATCACGGCATCGAACAGGATGCGATTGCTCACTCTGTATCGTTTAGGCTACTTGAATAAGGGTTCATTTTATTTAGCTTTGATTCTCTATTCGTCATCTTTTGTATCTTACTCAAGACTTTAAATGGGTTATATAAAATGGTGGTACTTGCCATGCCTCAATAACCTATATTCAGGGCTTGGGCTTGAGCCGTCAGTTCTTCCAAAGCTTGTAAACGCTCTGCATCAATATTCGCTTTATAAGCCATCAAATCTTGATAACAGACGCGCCGATGTGTCCCAACTTTGGTGAATGCTAATGCGCCACTGTCCAACAATTTCACAAAATAAGGGCGGGAAATATTCAGCATATCAGCCGCTTCTTGGGTGGTTAATTCCGCATGAATCGGAATAATGCTGACCGCATTGCCCTGTGCTGTTTCGGATAAAATGTCAATTAACAGGTTAAATGCCGTAGTCGGAATACAGACTGTTTTATGTTCTCCAGTCGTATCAATCACCTAAATAGATTGAGAAAATTGATCGTTGACACATAACGCCAGTTGCCGACTGCTTTCTTGAGCCAGCGAGATTTCATCAGTCGTTGGAATATCCAGTTTCATATGTGCGTGCATTTTCTATGTTCCTCAGATTGTCTTGCTACTCAGCATAGATAAACGAAATAAACAAAACAATCGAAATAAACGAAAATTCAGCCTATTCCAGCAAAGCCTTCCACTCATAAATCAATGCCAATGCCTGTTTAGGGCTGATGTCTTCCACGTCTAGCTTCGCCAATTGTGCTAATACAGGATTCACAGCTTCAGGCAGGATTTCCACCACGGGCGGCGGCGCACCAAAATTTAAACGGCTTTGCTGCGGTTGCATCGTTGCCGCTTGGTCTTCCAATTGCTTCAAACGCAAACGCGCTTGTGCCACCACATTTCTAGGCACGCCCGCCAATAACGCCACTTGTAGCCCATAACTTTTATTCGCTGCGCCTGATTTCACTGCGTGCATAAAAATTAATTTATCGCCCTGTTCAACGGCATCTAAATGAATATTTTCAATGCCTTTGCAGAGTTCTGGCAAGCGCGTCAATTCAAAATAATGGGTTGCAAATAAAGTGTACGCGCCAATGTGTCGCGCCAAATGTTCCGCACAAGCCCACGCCAAAGATAAGCCGTCAAAAGTGCTCGTGCCGCGCCCAATTTCATCCATCAGCACCAAACTGTTGCGGGTGGCATTGTGCAAAATATTCGCAGTTTCCGTCATTTCCACCATGAAGGTGGAACGCCCGCCCGCCAAATCATCATTCGCGCCAATGCGGGTAAAAATCCCATCAATCGCCCCAATCACCGCCCGATCCGCAGGCACAAAACTGCCAATGTGCGCCATTAACACAATCAGCGCAGTTTGACGCATCAGCACCGATTTGCCGCCCATATTGGGCCCAGTAATAATTAACATGCGTTGCTGTTTGTCTAAAGTCACATCGTTGGGCATGAACGGGGTTTCTTGCACCGCTTCGACCACAGGATGCCGCCCGCCCACAATTTCAATGCCTTCCTTCGGGCTGAATTCTGGCGGGTAATAATGCAGGCTGTTGGCGCGCTCGGCAAAATTCTGCAACACGTCCAATTCTGCCAAAGCCGCCGCACAAGCTTGTAATTTTGGTAAAGGTGGATGTAGTTTTTCTAATAAACGCTCATAAAGATATTTTTCCCG
The DNA here is from genome assembly GCA_028688145.1 of Thiotrichaceae bacterium. Taxonomy (GTDB): domain Bacteria; phylum Pseudomonadota; class Gammaproteobacteria; order Beggiatoales; family Beggiatoaceae; genus JAQTYU01. The sequence continues at coordinate 28,746 of JAQTYU010000015.1, forward strand.
CGCTAAAGCCCGTTCACGCGCGCTTAATACCTTATCTTCAAACTGTTTTAGCTCAGGAGTAATATAACGTTCTACATCTTTCAAAGTCTGGCGGCGGGTGTAATTCACAGGAATATTTTCGGTATGAATCCGACTTAATTCGATGTAATAGCCGTGAACTCGATTAAATCCCACTTTTAAATTCGCAAAGCCTGTGCGGGCGCGTTCTTGGGTTTCCAAATCAGTTAAATATTGTCCTGCGTGCTCACTTAAATTGCGTAATTCGTCTAAATCTACATCATAACCCGCCGCAATCACCCCGCCGTCGCGCACCAACATCGGTGGGCTTTCCAAAATTGCCGCTGCTAATAAGGCGTGTACTTCGGGAAAACCTTGAATCGCCGCGCCTAATTCTTGCAGTCGGGGGCTGTCGATGGGCAATAAAAATTCATGTAAATCAGGGAGTAAACTTAAAGCAGTGCGCAATTGGCTTAAATCGCGAGGGCGTGCGGTTTTCAGAGCGACCCGCGCCAAAATCCGTTCAATGTCGCCCACGCCGCGCAAACTTTTATACAGCGCGTCGAAACGTTGCTGTTCTAATAACACGCCGATGCTGTGATGGCGGGCTTTTAACACGTCGGTGTCGCGTAAGGGGCGATGCAGCCAGCGGCGCAATAAACGGCTACCCATTGGCGTAGCGCATTGGTCGAGCACGTTGATTAAAGTGTGTTCGCGTTTGCCCGTGAGTCCGTTGTCGAGTTCTAAATTGCGGCGCGTGGCTGCGTCCAGCAATAAACTGTCTTCACGTCTTTCCCAACGTAAACCTTGGATGTGCGGCAATTGGGTGCGTTGGGTGTCGCTGGCATATTGCAGCAAACAGCCTGCGGCGCGTAATGCGACTTTTAAATGTTCACAGCCAAAACCTGCTAAATCTTGTGTGCCAAATTGTTGATTTAATAAGCGTTGTGCGGTACTGAGTGAGAAATACCAGTCGGGCTGTTTGCGTAAGCGTTCACTGGGAAGCGTGAATAAACTGCTTTCACTGATTAAAATTTCTGCGGGGCGTAAGCGTGCTAATTCACTGTGTAATAAGGATAAACTGGGCATTTCGGTGACGTTAAAGCGACCGCTGGATAAATCCAAACTTGCCAGCCCAAATGTGTGCTCGACTTGGTAAATTGCAGCGAGTAAGTTGTCTTGGCGTTCTTCCAATAAAGCCTCATCAGTGAGCGTGCCCGGGGTGATGATGCGGGTCACTTTGCGTTCGACTAAGCCTTTGCTGGTGGCGGGGTCGCCGACTTGTTCACAAATCACCGCTGATTCGCCTTGACGCACTAATTTGACTAAATAATTTTCCAGCGCGTGAAACGGCACGCCTGCCATCGGGATATTTTGTCCTGCGGTTTTGCCGCGTGCAGTCAGGGTGATGTCGAGCAGGCGGGCGGCGCGTTGTGCGTCTTCAAAAAACAGTTCGTAAAAATCCCCCATGCGGTAAAACAATAACATTTCAGGATATTCAAGCTTAATGCTTAAATATTGCTGCATCATCGGGGTGTGTTCGGAAAAATCGGTGGTTGCCATACGCTAAAACAAGCTTATCGTGGGAAATGAGCGATTATTTTAACGCAAGTTGCGGGTAAAATTTTAGAGAATATAGTTTGTAGCCCGTATGCAGTCTGGACTATTTCAGACCAAGCCAACTACTTAGCCCGCCCTAAGCCTAATTTACTGAAAAAAGTACCCAGCAAACTTTTCGTTGTGGACTTGGTTTCCTGCTCAGAGGCAATTTTCTGGGTTTGTGTCGATAACCATTGTTGAAATTCTTCCAAATCTTGTTCGGGTTTTTTTGCAGATTTTGGCGCGGCAACAGCAGCAGTTTTCACAGTGGCTGACGTATTTGCAGGTGCAGTTTTTTTCACTCGCGGCGGCAATTTTCCATAACTGATGGGTTTTAATTTCAACGCTAATTTATTGGGCTGACGACTCAGATATTTTGCCAATTCATCTACAAAAGCACTGGTGACTTCTTCGGGTTTGATGACATAAACTTTTTGACCTAATTCGTTAAAATTGGTCACGGTTAAATCAATCACCGAGTTTTCAAGATCATTGGTGAAACGAAACTCCATCGGAATCTCAGATTCTATTAAAAATAGGGTTTTAATCACATTTCCCAAGGGGTCTAGGCTTTCTCGCAATTTAAAGTCAAAATTAAACTCTTCTAAATACTCACGTTGCAACTTAGTTTCCAAAGCTTGCGTTTTTTCAATACGAATAGCCTTGTGTCCTATTGCTTTAAAACATAAGGAAAAATCGTTATCTTGCGTCACTTCACTGGGCTTATTTTTATAATTGCGTTGGGTCAATAATTGCAAATCACGAAAAATAGTTAAAACATATTCTTGTTGCAATAATTCAACCGCTTGTTCACAACCTCGAATCCGATATTCAAGCGGCGTAGTAGCTTTCAAATAATTGAGATGCTGTACTAATTCCTTGATGCTTGAATAAAGCTTCTCCAGCGCAGGCTTAACCTCTTGCTGAAAGCAGGCGTGCAACTGCTTTAAGCGCGTACTTTCTGCAATTTCTGCCGCTTTTTGTTGTTCACTGGCTTGTCTTAATGCGTCAAGATAACTCATGATCGAAATCCATACCCAAAGTAATTTAGTTTTATCTAATTATCCGAAAATCATAGCAAATGCCCTTATTTTCGACAAGCATTACTCTCTCTTCTCTTTTGTTTGATTATAATCTAAAAAAGGCAGTTCTTATTCTCATGCTAGCATAATCATAAGTGATCTTTTATAATGAAAGTGTTGTGGGGTTGTAGCTCAGTTGGTAGAGCGTCGCGTTCGCAATGCGAAGGTCGGGAGTTCGATTCTCCTCAACTCCACCATCACCTCTTGCCCTGGTAGCTCAGTGGATAGAGCATCCTCCTCCTAAGAGGGTGGTCAGAGGTTCAATTCCTCTTCAGGGCGTTCCTCATCGTCCCTTACGCGCCACAAGTCTTATGCCCTTTGATCCCGTCATCATTCGCCCTTTGGGGCAAGCCGAATACAATCTTGTGTATCAAGCGATGCACAGTTTTACTGATCAACGCACCGCCGAAACCTTGGATGAAATCTGGATAGTTGAACATCCCGCCGTTTATACCCTTGGCTTGGCGGGCAAGCCTGAACATTTACTCAACACGGGCGATATTCCGATTCATCGCATTGATCGCGGCGGACAAGTCACTTATCACGGTATTGGACAATTGGTGGTTTATATCCTGATGGATATTAAACGCCGTGGCTGGGGTGTGCGCCAATTGGTGACAGATTTAGAACAAGCAATTATTGATTATTTAGCTGCCCTCAAAATTCATGCCGTGCGCCGTGAACATGCACCTGGGGTTTATGCTGATGAGAAAAAAATCGCCGCTTTGGGTTTGAGAATTCGGCGTGGCTGTAGTTATCACGGACTTAGCTTGAATGTAAACATGGATTTAAGCCCGTTTTCAGGCATTAATCCTTGCGGCTATAAAGATTTACAAGTCAATCAATTGCGTGACTATGGAATAACTTCCAGTGTAGACCAAGTCAGCCAACAGTTTTTACCTTATTTATTACAACAATTACGCTACCAAGCGATTTCCACAACGCCTTAATACCGAGGAAGCCTTATGTTAGCTGTGCTTTTTGCCACATCCGAAGCCTATCCCTTGGTGAAGACAGGCGGCTTAGGTGATATTAGTTACGCGCTGCCCCGCGCCTTGTGTCAAGCGGGCGTAGACGTGCGCTTATTATTGCCAGGTTATCCCTCAGTATTGAAAGCCTTGTCTTTGCAGATTGTGCACGACAATATCAAATTGTTACCGAATTTACCCACGATGCGCCTGTTGCAAGGGCAAATGCTAGGTGACACAAATCTGCCAGTGTACGTGTTAGATTGTCCACAGTTATTCATGCGCGACGGCGGCATTTATCAAGATCAATATGGGCACGATTGGCACGACAATGCCCAGCGTTTTGCCGCGTTATCCAAGCTTGCCGCTTTATTTGCAACCCATTGTTTTGATTTCAAACCCCAAGTCATTCACTGCAATGATTGGCAAACAGGTTTAACCCCCGCTTATTTAGCGCAGATGCCGCATTTTGCAAAAACCTTAATCAGCATTCATAACATGGCATATCAAGGTATATTCCCTGCGCATTTGTTGGCAGAATTAGACTTATCGCCCCAAAGCTACCATATTCATGGCGTGGAATATTATGGTTCGCTGTCTTTCCTGAAAGCGGGATTGGTGTATGCCAATGCAATCAGCACGGTTAGCCCCACTTATGCACGGGAAATTCAACATCCTGAGTTTGGCTATGGTTTGGCGGGATTATTGGCGAGTCGGCGCGGGCAATTAACAGGCATTATTAACGGTGTGGATACCGATGAATGGAATCCTGAAACCGATGCACATTTATTCAAAAATTATAGTTTTAAAACAATTGCGGATAAAACCGAAAATAAGCGAATTTTATGCGAGAAATTAGGTTTAAGTTATCAAGAAAAACAGCCCTTAATTGGTATGATTACCCGTCTCACTGCTCAAAAAGGGCTAGATTTAGTGCTGTCGATTTTGCCAGAAATCTTAAATGAAGGGGCGCAACTGGTCTTATTGGGCAGTGGTGATAAAACTTTAGAAATGCAATTACAACATTTTGCTGCACAATTGCCCTATAAAGTGAGCGTGACTTTTGGCTATAACGAAGCTTTGGCGCATCAAATTGAAGCGGCAGCGGATATTTTCCTGATGCCCTCGCGCTTTGAACCCTGCGGGCTGAATCAAATGTACAGTATGCACTACGGGACTTTGCCGATTGTGCGTAAAACGGGCGGTTTAGCGGATAGTGTGGTGGACACCACGCCCGCGCATTTAGACCAGGGCATTGCTACGGGTTTTGTGTTTGAAAAAGACGAGCCACAAGAACTATTACGCTGTGTGCAACGTGCTTTATTGGTGTATCGTAATCCTGAAATGTGGCGGGCGGTGCAACAGCAAGCGATGGCTTATGATGTGAGTTGGTCAAGTAGCGCGCAACAATATATTCAGTTGTATCAGCGGTTATTGTGAAAATGCCCTAACTGCGCCCCTAAATCCCCTAAAGAGGACTTTAAAAACAGATTTAGTATTTAATGGCAGTAAGGTAAAACAGATTTTCTGCCAGTTAAGGCAAGGTGGGTAGTAGAACGTTCTAATGCTTGGGTAGAGAGATGTAAGTCACGGCTTAAGAATTTTGAACGGACTCTTGAGAATGCTAATGCAAAACTTAAACTATGTTTTATCAGACTTCTGATTGTTCAACTCGCTTCCTTTTAATCTTTTTAAAGATTCCAAATCAGTTCTATACACTCTACTCTTGATGAGTAGTGGTTATTTAATGGGTTTAATGATTTTAGTTTCTCCACCTCGATCAGTCATATCAGGAAAAACCTCTATTCCTAAGACTATTTTCAAATTCACCATCTTTTCCATTGATTGGAAATTTAAAACATTTCCAATGTTATATTTTCCTGGAATATGGAGAATTAGGGATATTGTCCCACCACTAGAGACTAAATCTAATAAAAATGCACGATGTGGCTCCAATCTATCCAGTAATTCATCAACACTGTTAAAAAATGCTCTATTACCTCTATAGCGATTGTTCCATGTCCACCAAGAGTCTTTCCATAAGCCTTTTAATGGATTGCCTCTAGGTGTTGAACGACGATCACCAAAACGACAACATCGAAAAGGTCTCAGTCTTAACTCCGTGGTTATTATTTTTGGATCAATTGAAGGATGCCTAATCAGCAACCTCATTGTGTAGTATAAATTTTTGTCGCTATCGTCATCTTCGCTTATCACGGTCTTTTCCTTTCGTTCCACTAAAATTAGGAGTTACGCAGCATTGTAGCCCGTATGGAGCGCAGCTAAATCATCGCCTGACTACCCGCATTCCGCTGCGCTCCATACGGGCTACAAAAATTATTTTTGTGTTTAAAGTCCCCTTTAGGGGATGGCTAAATCATTAACGTTATTTCATTTATAAAACATTAGCTTAAGCTACTTTCTACTTTTTCTTTTTGAGGCTGTTAGAAAAAACTCAGTGGGCTGTACTCTTCTTCTTAAGAGCCGCATAACTTGTTGCATAGTCTATTTTATTATTTCATATCAAATACTTATGATGCAATCAAAATATAACTATTGACTTTCATAAAAGTATTGTAATTAAAAACAGCCCTGTATTTTTCACGAAAGTGAAAATTAGCTTGTCAAAAACGCTGTCGTCATGGATAGGTTTACGCATATTTATTCCCAAAAGTGAGTAAAAAGTTTTCTCTTTAAGTCATTTACCCATCCTAGCATTTTTTTGCGTAGTTCTCATACTAACTACAAGGAATATAAAGCAGCAATATACTCACTTCTATCCTGCACAGCATAAAGAAAAGCACGCCGCCCCGCTTAAACTCAAGGTAGAATAGACCATTATCATATTCGCTCTTCTGATTGAGGCACAGGCTCATGAAAACTTTACACGTAGACTTAGGCAATCGTAGCTACCCTATTTTTATCGGGCAAGAACTGCTCGGAAAAGCCGAATTTCTGACACCGTATTTAAGCAATCGTCAGGTGTTAATCGTCACCAATGAAACCGTCGCGCCCTTATATTTAGATAAAGTGCTCAGCGCATTTGCAGGCTATCAAACTGCCACCGCGATTTTGCCCGATGGCGAAGAATATAAAAATCTCACGGTTTTAAATCAGATTTTTGACAGCTTACTCAGCAATCGTTTTGACCGCCGTTGCACTTTAGTGGCGTTGGGCGGTGGCGTAATTGGCGACATGACCGGCTTTGCAGCTGCAGCTTATCAGCGCGGTGTGGCGTTTATCCAAATTCCCACCACTTTACTCGCACAAGTTGATTCCTCCGTCGGCGGCAAAACGGGTGTCAATCACGCGCTGGGAAAAAATATGATCGGCGCATTTCATCAACCGCAATGCGTAGTAGTTGACACCGACAGCTTGCTCACCTTGGATGACCGCCAATTCAGTGCAGGTTTAGCCGAAGTGGTGAAATACGGCTTAATCAATGACGACGAATTTTTTGAATGGATTGAACACAATACCGCCGCTTTACTCGCCCGCGACGCAGCCGCCTTAAACTTTGCAATTTCACGCTCTTGTCAAAACAAAGCCAACATCGTTGCCCAAGATGAATTGGAAAATGGGCTGCGGGCTTTATTGAATTTAGGGCACACTTTCGGACATGCGATTGAGACAGGATGCGGCTATGGTGAATACTTGCACGGCGAGGCGGTCGCGATTGGCACTTGTCTTGCAACTAGACTTTCAGCACACCTCAAATGGTTGCAACCCGCTGCTGTAGAAAGAATTTTTCGCTTATTTGAAACTTTGCGTTTGCCAACAGCCGTTCCTTCACAGCTCACTGTGGAACAAATGATTGCGGCAATGCAAGTCGATAAAAAAGCCCGTGATGGCAAGATTAATTTAGTGTTGTTATACGGCATTGGCAAAGCGGCGTTGACTGACCAGTATGATGTGAATTTATTTCAACAAACTCTGAAAGAAGGTTACGCGACCGTGCCATGAACACTAACCGCTCTCTTGCGCCCTATGCCGCACACGAATCCAGTTCGCTAGGGCGACAATTTACTGAAACCGCTTCTTCATATCGCTCGGAATATCAACGCGATGTGGCGCGAATTATTCACAGTGCCGCGTTTCGTCGCTTGGAATATAAAACCCAAGTATTTGCAAATAATGAAGGTGATTTATTCCGCACGCGGCTGACGCATTCGCTAGAAGTTGCGCAAATCAGCCGTGTGGTGGCTCGCGCCCTAAATTTGAATGAAGATTTAGCAGAAGCGATTGCCTTGGCGCATGATTTGGGACACACGCCGTTTGGACATGCGGGACAAGAAATTTTACAACGCTGTATGCAAAATTACGGCGGCTTTGAACACAATTGGCAAGGCTTACGCATTGTCGATGAATTGGAAGAACGTTATCCGCAATTCCGTGGAATTAATTTAACTTTTGAAACCCGCGAAGGCATTTTGAAACATTGCAGCCCGCAACGCGCCAAATATTTGGGTACAGTGGGCGCACGCTTTTTAAAAACGCCTGTGGGAATGCCGAGTTTAGAAGCGCAAGTGGCGAATATTTGCGATGGTATTGCTTACAATACCCATGATATTGATGATGGTTTGCGCGCTAAATTAATCAGCATTCGCCAATTGCGAGAATATTCTTTATTTGCCACGCATCATGATGCGGTGATTAAACAATATCCCAATCTTTCACAACGTCGCGCTATTCACGAAATTATTCGGCGCATGATTTCTGCACAAGTGGATAATTTAATTGATACCAGTCGTGAACATTTAGACGCAGTGCAACCCAAAAATATTGCGGAAGTGCGTGAAAATGAAGATGCTTTAATTACCTTCAGTGCCACAATGTATGAAAAACATTTGGAATTAAAACAATTTTTAAATACTCAAATGTATCAACATTATCGGGTGCGGCGCATGGCATTTAAAGCGCAAGAAATTATTCAACGCTTGTTTGAGGCTTTTCTGGGTGATGCTTATTTATTGCCGTTGGAAGCACAAATGGAAGTGCAACGTTTACAAGGCAGTTTAGGCACGGAAGTCGGACGGGCGCGGGCAGTCAGCGATTATATTGCGGGCATGACGGATCGCTATGCGATTTTAGAATATGACCGCCTGTTTAATCCGCAGTCGATTCCGTAAATTATATTGCGCCCCCAACCCTCTGAAGCAAAGCTATTAATTAAGGCTTAGAGGCAATATCATGAGGGTGGGTGTCTGTTGGTGACGAATGCCTTTGTTCTGACGGGAATCGCTGAGTGTGGTTAAGTAGGGGCTTAAACTATTCATGGCTTATCAGATGAATCAATTGGTTAAAAGATATTCCTATTTAACTGCTTATTATATCTCAGTTTTGTATTCTTTGATGATGCCCTCCCCCTGAAGGGGGTTGGGGGCATAGTTCAAGAATTAAAATACAGAGGACTGGGCTTTTCCCTCCTAACGCCCGCTATTTCTGTGAATTCTGATCCATCTCTTCCGCAATCCATTGACGAATTTTCGTTTCATCCGATTTATTCATGCGTTCCACGCCCAAAATTTGCCGATAAGTGGCAGAAAAGGGTAAAAATGGCAAACACACCAGCACCGCCGCCAATAATAAACACACCGCAATAATCAAATAACTCGCGCCATCGCCTTGTTCCGCAAGCTTTAATCCGATTTTATTAAACGGGATTAAACTTTGTAAAAAGTTGCGATATTCCACATAAAATGCGGGCATGTTGTACACCACCACCGCACTCATCAGCGCAACCCCGACAATGACCATATCCGCCAACACACGAATTAAGAAAAATACCAGATAAATGCTGAGAAATATCAGCACCGCCATCACTATCGGTTTTTGAAAAAATGTTGCGTCCACAAGTCTTCCTTTTAGATTTTGAGAGAAGTTAAGTTGTTAATTTTCGATAAATATCAGAAATTTTTAACGGCAACTGCGCCACTTGGTCAATCACGGTGTAATTGACTGCGCCATACAAATGCGGCAAATAGCTTTTTGCAGTTTTATCAATGGTAATACAAAAAGGGTGAATTCCATCGCGTTTGGCTTCGAGCAAGGCTTGGCGCGTGTCTTCGATCCCATAATAACCACGATAATTATCGCCTTCATCATCGGGTTTGCCGTCGGATAAGGTGATTAATAATTTAATTTTTGCCTCAGTTTTTTGTAAAAGTTGGCTTAAATGGCGAATTGTCACCCCCATGCGCGTATAAGTCTGTGCTTGAATGCCGCTGATACGTTGTTTAATCTCGCTATTATAAGCTTCACTGAAACGTTTAATCGGATAAACTTCACAACGTTTTCGAGTCGAACCTGAAAAGCCATAAATCGCATAAGCATCGCCCAAAGTTTCCAGCACTTCGCACAGCAACACCAAGCTTTCACGTTCTGCCAAATTAATCCAACCCTTGGTTGAACCGCTCATATCGACCATAAACATCACCGCCACACTGCGCTGCTGTTGATGCCATTTAGCGAACACTTGTTGACTCATTTCGCCACTGCGCGACGCATCAACTTGCGCCATAATCAGCGCGTCTAAATCAATTTCTTCGCCATCGGTTTGGCGTTTTAACCAGCAATTATCGCCGCGCAAACTTTCAAAAACTTGGCGTAAATTTTTTAATAAACCACGATATTGAAATAAAGTTTTTTCTATAAAATCGTCTATTTGGGGAATAATTTCGACTTCGCGTAAAAAACAATGATTTTTATGGTAATTTTTACGGCGATAATCCCATTCAGGATAAGTAAAAACGATAGCATCAGGCGCGCTCGGCAAGGGCGGCGCAACTTGTTCACTGTCTACCACGCCGCGCCCGCCCAGCAAATAATGTTCAGGCAAACCGCCCTGATCTTGCACAATAGACGCAACTAATTTTTGCATCTCAGGCGGCAAGGGCAGCATTTGCCCATCAATGATGAGCTGTTTGGGATTCTGCTGCTTAATTTTAAATTCGGGCGCGTTTTCAACAGGCTTTTGGGAGTCGGGAATTTTAGCGTTTTCCGAATGTTGCAAGCGGGCAAGTTTGGCTTGAAAAGTCTGCTGTTCACGTTCCATTCGGGCGGGCAAAATTTTCGCAACCGCAGCAGGGTTTAATTTGCTTTGATAGCACACGGAGGGCGGCACGTCCCAATTCAACACTTTGTTTAATAAACGATAACTGTCATGAACTGTTGCGCTAGGTGCTGCCAACTCTTTCGCAATTTCTTCCCAATCGCTGGGAATACGCTTTTCTCCCAACGAATGACTTAACTGCTGGATTTCACGCTCTAATCCCGCCAATTGCCGCGCCAGACAAGCATCTAAACGTAGGCGTTCCAACACATGAAATAATTCCCAAGCATGGACGGTATCAGGGAAATTGACGCGCTCGAAATCCAGTGACCAAGTGCCGAAATAATTCTGCGCCCAAAGCTGTGCAACTATCGCTTTATACAGCAAAAAATTGTCGCGACTTGTGGGGAAAATATTCAAAGCAGCGGGTAAAAATAGCGTTTCGGTGTCGGTATACGCTTCTTCAGCGGGCATGATATTTAAATTTCTACCCCCCAAGGCGGTTAAAAAAGTTTGTAGCACACGCTGCACGCTGACTAAAGTTACACCTTGATTTTGCTTTTTATATTCAATTGCATACGCTGAAACATTTTGTAAATGGCTAATCGCGGCTTTTAAACCTTGGCTTTCAAAACAAGCGATTGCATCACGTAACCAGGCTTCTACGCCATCTTCATCCATCAGTTGCAAGGCAGTGGCGGCATGACTCAGAAATTGGTAGGTAATTTCGATATTTTGCGGAATAAGAATTTGCACCCATTCCAGCACCCAAGCTTGTTGGGGATGTTGCGCAAGACTTGCGGCAATTGGGGTTAAATCGCGTTGTTTTGGCAACATCCAGCCCAATGCGTCTTGTAAATGTTGCAGCAATTGCGCGTGGTCTAACGGCGGCTTGGACATGATGGCGATGAACGGCGTTTAAAAGTATGGCTGCTAGTCTAGCGAAGCTTGCTGTGAATTTATAGTGGTAGGGTGGGCATCGCCCACCCTCTCATAGGGGATTATTTAGATAGGTGGGCAATGCCCACCCTACCAAAAGAATGGAGTGCATTAACTCTAAACCCCCTGCAAATTCTTATAGAAATGTTACACTAAAAGCGTATTATTCCAGTGAAAATCCAATAAAAATCAAACCACGAGGATAGGTTATATGTTTGAAGCAGCAGAACTCGGCAGAGAACTTGATAAAAGCGATTACAAATCGCAATTGCCTGATTTACGCGCCCAACTTTTACAAACGCAATTTGCACTCAGCAAGACGAATATTCCTGTGATTATTATCGTGTCAGGGATTGACGCGGCAGGACGTGGCGAAGTGGTCAATGCTTTGAATGAATGGCTTGATCCGCGCGGTTTAGAAACTTTCTCCCTCGATGTGCTGACCGATGAAGAACGCGAACGTCCGCATTACTGGCGTTTTTGGCGACGCTTGCCCAGCCGTGGGCGCATTGGGATATATTTCGGGGGCTGGTATGTGGACCCGGTTAGCAATGCAGCGCATCAAACTTGGGATAACGCCAAGACTGATGAAGCACTGGATCAAATTCGTCGTTTTGAAACCATGCTGGTGGAAGATGGCGCGTTGATCGTCAAATTATGGCTACATCTTTCGCAGAAAGAACAACGCAAGCGTCTAAAAGCTTTAGAAAAAGACCCACATTCCCGCCGCAGTGTGACCGAAAGTGATTGGAAAGCCGCCGATTTATATCCGCAATTTGTGAATGCTGCCGAGCGTGCGATTCGTGATACCGATTCAGGGGCTGCGCCTTGGGTGTTGATTGAAGCGACGGATCCACTTTATCGCAATATCACCGTGGCACGCACGGTTTTAAACGCGCTGAGTCAACGGGTTAATGAATACGATTTGCAAAAACAACAAACGAATTGCAACAGCAACGCGTTAAATATGCCGACAGAAAACAGCATCGCCTCGCCCTTGGTGGCTGAGCCGCGTTCGAGTTCAAGTAAAGCCCATTTGACGGTGTTGGATAAAGTCGATATTTCGCAAAAATTAACCGCGAAAGAATATCGCCAACAAATCCAAACCTTACAAGGCAGATTGCACCGCTTGACATGGGCGGCACACCAGAAAAAACGCTCTAGCGTGTTTGTGTTTGAAGGTTGGGATGCAGCGGGCAAAGGCGGCTGTATTCGACGGATTACCCAGGCAATGGATGCGCGTTTGTATCAAGTGATTTCGACCGCCGCGCCGACCGACGAAGAACGGGCGCATCATTATTTGTGGCGTTTTTGGCGACATATTCCGCGTGCGGGTTTGGTGACGGTGTATGACCGTTCTTGGTATGGGCGGGTGTTAGTCGAGCGCGTGGAAAACTTTGCCACGGAAAGCGAGTGGAAACGGGCGTATTTAGAAATCAATAATTTTGAAGAACAATTGGTGAATCACGGCACGATTATGCTGAAATTCTGGATTCATATCAGCCCAGAAGAACAATTGCGCCGCTTCAAAGAACGTGAAGTCATTGCGTATAAGCAACACAAGATTACCGATGAAGATTGGCGTAACCGTGATAAATGGGGTGCGTACACTTTGGCGGTGAATGACATGGTTGCCCGCACCAGCACCACGCTTGCGCCGTGGGTTTTGGTGTCTGGGGAAGATAAGGGCTTTGGTAGAATTGAAGTCTTGAAGACGGTTTGTAACCGTTTGGAAGAGGCTTTAAGTTCTTAAAACGCTTATTGAAAATAACAAGGGATTACTAAATCCCTTGTTATAAAATATGCGAAAGCTTGTGGCTCATTTCGGGGCGCAGTCTCTCGAAATAGGGTAATGAACAAATTTTTATTCAATAAAAAATTAGCAGGAAAAAATAATGGATCTTAATAATCTGGCAATCACTGCTTTCTCTCAAGGAGAGTATGAAACCGCGCTGGAATATTTGCAGCAAGCTTTAGTCATTCAACAAGACAGTGGTGACAAAGGCGGCGAAGGCACGACGCTTAATAATATTTCACAAGTTTTTAAAGTCTGGGGCGATTACGAAACTGCTTTGAGTTATTTGCAACAATCGTTAGCGATTGCGCAAGAAATTGGGGATAAAGTGGGCGAGGGCACGACGCTCAATAATATTTCACAAATCTATTATGTGCGAGAGGATTACGAAACCGCGTTGAGTTTTTTGCAAGCCGCTTTAGCGATTCGGCAAGAAATTGGGGATAGGGCGGGTGAAGGCACGACGCTTAATAATATCTCACAAATCTATGATGTCCGTGGCGACGATGAAACCGCGCTGCTGTATTTGCAACAATCTTTAGCGATTCGGCAAGAAATTGGAGACAGAAGCGGCGAGGGCATGACGGTCGGTAATATTGGCTTTATTTATTTGACCCGAGAAGAACATGAAACCGCGCTCGCTTATTTGCAACAGGCTTTAGACATTCAACAAGAAACTGGCGAGCAAGACGCTTTAGGGGTGACGCTTAATAATATTTCACAAATTTATGCGGCGCGGGGCGACTATGAAACGGCGCTAGCTTACTTGCAACAAGCTTTAGAACTGGCTCAAGAAATTGGTGATATTTCGGGTTTATGTTCCACGCTGTTCAATATTGGAAATGTTCATTTACGCAATGAGGACACGCAAGAGGCGATTTCAGCTTTTGTCACGGTTTATCGCGTGGCGAAACAAACGGGCGAGGCGCAAGCTTTGAATGCGCTGGAAGGGCTGGCGAAACATTTAGGCGGGGAGGGTTTGGAATTTTGGGAGTTATTTTCTGCTGAAGCTTAAATTCTGCTTGAATTTATCAGCACTGGGAAAATAACAAGGGTTGATTAAATCCCTTGTTATAGAATCTTTAAATCGTAGCGTGGGATGTGCACCAGACAAATAGCGTGTTTCGATGAGGAAAGACGTTTAAGTAACAGTTGTCAGGGCTAGATTATGATTTCTATCGCCACGGCTACGCTTGCTCAAGCTGGGTAGGCTTAAACTATTAATTAAATAGCGGCAACATTCCGAGCTTCTGGACCTTTAGGACCTTGAACAAGTTCAAATTGAACGTGTTGATTTTCGGCAAGGCTTCTAAAACCTTGGCTTACGATGTTGGAGTGATGCACAAATACGTCTGCGCCACCGCCATCTTGTTGAATAAAGCCAAAGCCTTTGGAATCATTGAACCACTTAACCGTGCCTTGTTGCATTTCCGAACCTCAATTAACTTAACTAGAAATTTGACAAATAAAATTTGTCCACTGCGCTTACATTTACTGATTCTGCTTTGAAAAAACGGGACTGTATTAATAAGCTAAAGTCTTATTCTAACATACCCACATCAAAATATACGGGAATATGTTGTAAGTGCTTAAAAATAAAAGTGGGTTTTGTCTAAGTCTCAGTTCATATTGTTGCCCAAGTTTACATAATTTTCTTGTTATTACGCGCCTATATTACTGAGATTAAATTCAGTTCAGTGGGGTGGACATTACCCACTCTACTGAACTGTTTCTCAAAATCCCTCAAAAGTTTTATCCATTTAATTCCCTCAAAATTTAGGCACATAAACTGCTTATTTTCTAGTCATTGAACTCCGATGCGCTGGATTTGTTACACCGTGCAGTATTTATACTGCAACAAGGTAACGCCAGAAAATCGCGTGTATAATTGTTCTGAATTTAGAACTCCCCTTTTCCTCACGCTTACACCACCTCCAGCGATATGAACATACAACTAGACAAACAAGGTCGCCTCAAGCATTTTCTTGGGATTGAAGGCTTAAAACGAGAACTGTTGATTGAAATTTTAGACACCGCCGCCTCTTTTTTGAGCATGGGCTCGGTGAAAAAAGTGCCTTTATTACGCGGCAAAACCATTGTAAATTTATTTTTTGAACCCAGCACCCGCACCCGCACAACCTTTGAATTGGCGGCGAAACGGCTTTCAGCGGACGTGCTCAATTTTAATATCGGGGTTTCTTCTGCCTCCAAAGGGGAAACGCTGGTTGACACCCTGCGTAATTTAGAAGCGATGCACTGTGACATGTTCGTGGTGCGCCACAATGAGAGCGGCACCGCCCAATTTATCGCCAAACATGTCGCGCCCCACATCAGCGTGGTCAATGCGGGTGATGGCAGACATGAACATCCCACACAAGCGATGTTAGACATGTACACCATTCGCCAACACAAGGGCGCGTTTGAACCTTTGCGGGTGGCAATTGTCGGCGACGTGTTGCATTCACGGGTGGCGCGTTCAGAAATCCATGCTTTAACCACGCTTGGGGTTTCTGAAGTGCGCGTCGTCGGCCCTAAGACTTTGATTCCTATCGGGGTTGAAGGTTTGGGCGTGCACGTTTATCACGATTTAAAAGCAGGCTTACGCGATGTTGACGTAGTGGTCATGCTGCGGCTGCAACGCGAAAGAATGCAAGGCGCATTATTGCCCAGCGAACACGAATATTTTGAATATTACGGACTCAGCGAAGACGTGCTCGAAGTGGCGCATCCTGATGCCATCGTGATGCACCCAGGCCCAATTAATCGAGGGGTTGAAATTGCCTCCAACGTTGCCGATGGTTCGCGCTCGGTGATTTTGGAACAAGTCAGCAACGGGATTGCAGTGCGCATGGCGGTGATGGCAATGACTTTGGGCGCGTTGTCCGAATATAAGGAGGGGAAATAATGGCAAGTTTCAGCATTTTAAACGGGCGCGTTATTGACCCTGCTGCACAATTAGATAGCGTTGTCACGGTGCACATTGCCGAGGGCAAAATCCTTGCCTTGGGCGACGCACCTGCGGATTTCACAGCGGAATGGACGATTGACGCAACGGGGCAAATTATTTGCCCCGGTTTAGTCGATTTAAGCGTGCGTTTACGTGAACCCGGCGCAGAACAAAAAGGCACGATTCTTTCCGAAACCCGCGCCGCTGCAAGCTGTGGCATTACCAGCGTTTGCTGCCCGCCCGACACCAATCCGATTATTGACACCCCCGCCGTGGCAGAATTAATTCAATTACGCGCCCAGAAAGTTGGCATGTCAAAAGTTTATCCTTTGGGCGCATTAACGCAAGGTTTGGCAGGCACGCAGTTGACCGAAATGGGCAGTTTAAAACAAGCGGGCTGTTTGGGCATGAGCAATGCGCTAGAACCGATTGCAAATACTGAAGTGTTTCGCTATGCCTTGGAATATGCCGCAACCCACGATTTAACCGTATTTTTGCAAGCCCAAGACTCGCATTTAGGGCGCAATGGCTGTATGCACGAAGGCGCAATTAGCACGCGTCTTGGTTTGGCGGGGATTCCCGAAGCCGCAGAAACCATTGAAGTGGCACGCGATTTATTATTAATCGCACTCAGTGAAGTACGCGCCCATTTTGGCAAAATTTCCTGTGCACAAAGCGTAGACATGTTAAAACAAGCGCAAGACAAAGGCTTAAAAGTGACTGCGGATGTTGCTGTGCACCAGTTATTTTTAACCGACATGGACGTGTGCGACTATAACAGCCATTGCCATGTGGTTCCGCCCTTACGCAGCCAACGCGATTTAGACAGTTTGCGCCAAGCTTTGAAACTGGGGATTATTCGCGCCATCAGTTCCGACCATCAACCGCATGAACCTGACGCAAAAGACAGTCCTTTCATGATGACGGAAGCGGGAGTTTCAGGTTTAGACAGTTTGTTACCGCTGGTGCTGCGTTTGGCAGAAGAAATGGATGTGCCTTTGAGCAAAGCTTTAAGCTGGGTCACTTCTGAACCTGCCAAAATTTTAGGGATTGATGCGGGCAGTTTACGCCTTGGCGCAGCCGCCGATATTTGCATTTTTGATCCCGATTATCGTTGGCGTTTGAAAGCTGATGTCATGCACAGTATGGGGCACAATTCGCCATTTTTAGGTTGGGAACTGGGCGGTCGCGTCACTCATACTTTAATCGATGGAAAAATTGTCTACACTTATGGTTAATCTGCAAAGCCCGAGCATTTAAAGATGATCAATCTCGAATCTATGCGTTTTCAAAATCAAGACGGTCGGCTGTTTTCTATTCGTCTGTTGCGTAAAAATGAATATTACGGTGATGATGACGCGTTCTTGTACAATTTGGACGAGCCTAGCGTCGAGTTTTTTGATGCCAGCGGTTTTGACACGCAGGAAAATTTTGAGATTTTGGGTTATTTTACGGGAATACGTTGTGTGATCAGTGAAGTTTTTTCAGAACGCGCACAACGTAGTTTACCGTTCAGTGAGCATTTGGCGGTGTGGAGCATTTCAGACCACAATTTAGCCCATGTGCAACAATGGATTGCGGCACATTTAAGCGAATTGGAAAAAGAATTTATTCGAGATTTGCCATTTCTGCCCCCGTCTAAAAAGTCTTCAGAAACTCCCGTGGCGAAACCGCGTAAAACAGCGGCAATGCCTGTGAATCCGCCCCGCGCTCATCAAGATATTTTAGAAGAACGCCATATTCTCGAAGTGGGTTTGCCCGCCCAAGCTTGCGCTGATCCTTTGGACAGTTGCGAGCGTTCCGCGAGTTTTTTACAACAGCAGTTAGAAGCAGCGTTGCGCACTTTGGATATTGCAGAAACGGCGGAAAGTGATAATAAAGCAGCGGCGGTGCAAGTGCGGCTGCATATTTTGGATGCAAAACGCCAAGTTTTGAAGGCGTTGGGCTTGTTATATAAGGTTTAGACTTCTTCAACAAGTGTAGGGTGTATAAGCGTAGCGTCATACACCTATGATCTAAAAATGCCTAAATTCTATTTGAATAGCCTGCTTGCTCTGGTGCATGGCGGCTATGCCTTATGCACCCTACGTTTTCTAAATCTCGATCTAACTCAAGACCTGCTAGGTTTTTGAAACCTAGCAGGTCTGATTTTCTAATCTTAGAAATCCCCGCTTATTAATTTACTAACGAACTCCCCAGATAATCCCCTATAATAGCGGCCATGCTTGACTATGGCGGCTCGCGTCCCCATACATATACCTCTAGCGATCATGCTTGCAGATAAAAACTATCATGCCGCTGGGCATAAGCCGTTATTTTGTTAGGAAGTTCTCATGCCTGAAATTTTACCGCCCGACTCTGTCGGCTTGGTGACTCCTCAAACTGCACATTTTACGATCCCGCTGGCACTAGACTGCGGGCGCGTGTTGCCGAGCTATGATTTAACCTATGAAACCTATGGCACCTTGAATGCCGCCTGTAGCAATGGCGTGCTCATTTGTCATGCCCTCAGTGGCGATCATCATGCAGCGGGCTATCACAGCACACAAGATAAAAAACCGGGCTGGTGGGACAGTGCAATTGGACCTGGAAAACCGATTGATACCAATAAGTTTTTCGTGGTTTCCCTGAATAATCTCGGCGGCTGCAAAGGTTCGACAGGGCCTGTCACGGTGAATCCTGAAACGGGGAAACCCTTTGGCCCGGATTTCCCCATCATCACCGTGCGCGATTGGGTGACCAGTCAAGCGCGTTTAGGGGACATGCTTGGGATTTCGCAATGGGCGGCAGTGATTGGGGGAAGTCTTGGCGGAATGCAAGCCTTGCAATGGTCGATTCAATATCCCGACCGCTTGCGACATTGCATTGTGATTGCCGCCGCGCCCAAATTATCTGCACAAAATATCGCGTTTAATGAAGTTGCACGCCAAGCGATTCTCAGCGATCCCGAATTTTATGCAGGCAATTATTACGAATACAACACCGTGCCGCGCCGTGGTTTGATGTTGGCGCGAATGGTGGGACATATCACTTATTTATCCGATGACTCGATGCGTGCCAAATTCGGGCGCGAATTGCGCGAGGCGAAGGGCAAATTAAACTACGGTTTTGATGAAGCCGAGTTTCAAGTGGAAAGTTATCTGCGTTATCAAGGGCGTTCCTTCGTGGATCGTTTCGATGCCAATACTTATTTACTGATGACCAAAGCCTTGGATTATTTCGACCCCGCTGCGGACTATGGCGACAATCTCACCGCTGCTTTGAAAGAGGTACAAGCTAAATTTTTGCTGATTTCTTTCACCAGCGACTGGCGATTTTCATCAGCGCGTTCGCGGGAAATTGTCAAAGCTTTGCTCGACAATCGTAAAATTGTAAGTTTCACCGAAATTGAATCCCCTGATGGACATGACGCATTTTTAATGCCGATTGAGCCTTATATGCAAGTCTTTGAAGCCTATATGAAACGGGTTGCCTCAGGAGTCCAGCCATGAGCTTACGCAGTGATTTAGCCCTGATCAGCGAATGGATCAAACCCAATGCCCATGTCTTGGATTTGGGCTGTGGCGATGGCACTTTATTGGCACATTTACGCGATACCCGCCAAGTTACGGGCTATGGTTTAGAAATCGACCCTGACAATATTACTCGCTGCATTGAAGCCGATATTAATGTGATTCAAAGCGATTTGAACCAAGGTTTAGCGGAGTTTGCAAACCACAGTTTTGATTATGTGATCATGACCCAAACTTTGCAGGCGGTGGAGCGACCCGATAGATTATTAACCGAGATGTTGCGCGTGGGCGAGGAAGGGATTGTGACTTTTCCCAACTTTGGCTATTGGAAATCGCGCTTACAATTGTTTACCAAGGGAAAAATGCCCGTTTCGGACGCTTTGCCCAATACCTGGTATGACACCGACAACACGCATTTATGCACCGTACGGGATTTTGAAGATTTATGCGCGCTGCATAATATTGAAATTTTGCGCTGGGCGGCGGTCGATTTACAACATCGCACCAGCCGCTGGATGAATTTAATGCCGAATTTACTCGGAGAAGTGGCGTTATACCACTTTCACCGCAAATAAGTTTGTGTGCTTTGTCTGCTTGGCAAAGCACGCCCCGCCGAGTTGTCCTTTCCCCATGCAAAAACACCTGATTCGCCGCGCCTTATTCACCGTGGGCTTTGTATTTTTATTGCTGTTGCTGTGGCACAGTGCGGACCAATTGCTGAAATTGTTACAACATTTGCACTGGGGTTATTTTGCCTTATCGGTGCTGGTGGGGATTTTTGTAAATTTTATCGCCAGCCTGTTTTTTAAACAGTTGCTTGGAAAATATACGATTCACGTTTCACAATTCATGATTTGTAAGCTGTTTTTCTTTGGACAAATTACCAAATATATTCCGGGCAAAGTTTGGGCCTTGTGGTATCAAACCACGTTGTTGCAAACCTTGGGTTCAACCAGCGCATTAATTTTTGCAAATTTCGATTTAATGGGCGTTTTGCTGATTAATGTCAGCGCGATTACTTTGAGTCTATTATTGCTGAAATACAGTATAAGCCTTGCAATCTTGGTATTTATCGCAGGTTTGTTCGCAAGCTGGATAGTTGCAGCCTATTGTCCCATTTATATTATTTTTAAAAAAATTATCAGTTATTTCAAAAAAATGCAGCATAAAGTTTGTGACTGTCATCCTAAATTGGCATTTAGTAAGCTTGCTTTAT
This sequence comes from Thiotrichaceae bacterium, assembly GCA_028688145.1. Lineage (GTDB taxonomy): Bacteria > Pseudomonadota > Gammaproteobacteria > Beggiatoales > Beggiatoaceae > JAQTYU01. The sequence continues at coordinate 49,852 of JAQTYU010000015.1, forward strand.
TTTATGTGTTGTTTGCGCTGGGTAATTTTACTGCACAATTATTAATGCTCTATGCGGTATTCAATTTCAGCACGGAAGAAGCGACGCAATATATTATTTATTTAGGTTTAGGCTGGATTGTGGGGGTGTTGGCAATCATTGCGCCGGGCGGGATTGGGATTAAAGAATTCTTCTTTGTATTTTTTGCCCACCTATCCAATCAAGCGATTTCTTTGGAAGTGCTCACTTCAATTGCGGTGGTTTCACGTTTTTGGCAAATTCTGCAAGAACTGCTTGGGGTGTCGCTGGTGATGGGCTATGAGAAAGTGTTTAAGAAAGAGCCTAAACATGAAACACTCGGGTCTGGGCATGACATTAAATAGCTTTGCCGCTTGCCAATGCGAATTACTCAGACCTGCTAGGTTTTTAAAACCTAGCAGGTCTTGGGAAAAACTGTCGAAACGGTTTTCTACCTAACGATAATAATTGTCAGGATTATACAAATGGTAAACATCCAGCGGATTTAAACGTGGCAATTGGATATAACGTTGCCCTTGCGCATCCTGCTTTTCATATTTCGCTTGTTGAATCACGACATTAGCTTCTTCTTTTTCAGCAGGATATTTCAGATAAGACGCTTCTTTAATATCTTCGACCAAATAATCAACCCATTTCAATTTCACCGCTGCATCGCCAAATTCGCGCCAGTTACCATCAGAATTGTGCTGATACATTTGTTCAATCATCGTCTGTAAACTTAAACCCATTTTCTCAGCGACAGGCTGCATCACCCGTTTTGCCCATTCTTTGGTCATTTGTAGCTGTTCTTGTTGCTGGGTGACATTACCCGCGAAATTGCCCCAAACTTGATGATGAATAATAATCGCATCAGGATAGGCAAAAGAACGTTTTGCCAAAGTGGTAATCACCGCCGCCATACTTGCCGCAAAGGATTTGACCACCACATAAACAGGGGCGCGGCTGTTTTGCATGGCTTTCACAATCTTCGAGCCTTCCATCACCGAACCGCCCGCACAATAATCAATCACCAAAAAAATCGGATATTCAGGATTCTTATTGTTAAAAAAATTAATGCGTTCAGTCACATAATCCGCAAAACCCGCAAAAATGAAACCATTCAAACTGATGCGCCGATCACTGATTATCAAATGCCCGTTACTGTATGGCTCTTTCAAATATTCAATCGGTTTTTCAACTAAGGTTTCCCATTCACGCTGCTTTTCATAAGTCGCAATTTTTTGCGCCAACTCTTCAGCATGTTGATTTTTCTTAAGCTTATCAAACTCGATTTTCTGAACTTCAACATTGATTTTCGTGACATCGAGTTGATATTGTAATTCTTGTTGTTTATTACGCTCTTCTAATAAAGCATTTTGCATCACAAGCTTAGTGTGTTCTACTTCATTTTCTGCATGGCTTTGAATACGTTTGGCTTCCTCAACCGCATTTTGCAGTTCTAAACGATCTTTCGAGCCACTGAGTTCAAATAAAGCCTGTGCTTGTTTGGCGGCTGTCACTTCATTTTGCAGGTTGAGTTTTTCTTTCTCAGCGGTCAATTTTGCCAATTCTTGCCGCATTTTCTCCAAGACCAATTCATTTTCCAGATTGAGGCGTTCTTTATCCTGCTGCAATTGGAGTAACTCGGTTTCATGCTTTTCCGCGTGCACGATATTTTCAAGCGTGAGCTTAGATTTCTCTAATTTCAACCGCTCGATTTCTTGCGTCAATTCTTCAACGTGTTTGTCAGGCTCACGCGATTTATTAACTTCAGGGGTGGCGGTTTTATTTTTGGAGGATTCTGAGCTATAACTGTTTAAACTCAGGATCACACTAAATAGCGTCGCCAAGAGCACGCTATAAAACAAGGAGTGTTTCAAGGGCATCATTTTTAGAATGGGAAAAGGAAGGAGAGATACGCGCTATAATTAACAGATTATCAGCTTGATATCAATGCTTTAAACTAATAATTCATTGATGTTTGGCATTTTCGTGTAAAAAATGCCGAATCATATTTTTATGACTGTTTTTAACCAACAAATCCGTGATCGCTTCCACAGCAAGCGGCGGGCTGAATAAATAGCCTTGCACGACTTCACAACCTCGCAAGTGTAAAAATGCCAATTGTTCGGGCGTTTCCACACCTTCGGCAATCACTTGAATTTGTAAACTGTGTGCCATTGCAATGATCGCGCTGGTGATTGCGGCATCATCATTGTCGGTGCAAATATCTTGAATAAATGAGCGGTCAATTTTCAACACATCCACAGGAAAACGCTTCAAATAACTGAGTGAAGAATAACCTGTTCCAAAATCATCAATCGCAATATGAATACCCATCTCGCGTAACTCATGCAAAATAGTTTTACTTTTTTTGTCGCGCCCTTCTTCAAACAACACACTTTCTGTGAGTTCGAGTTCTAAATATTCAGGTTCTAATTGGGTAGCTTCAAGTGCATTTTTAATCGACTGCAACAAGTTATTTTGCTGAAATTGTCGGCAGGAAAGATTAACGGCAACGCGCATGTTTGGCAAACCCAAGGTTTGCCAGTGTTTATTCTGGGCGGCGGCAGCGTTCAAAATCCATTCACCCATGGGAATAATTAAACCGCTTTCTTCCGCCAAAGAAATAAAATGATTCGGACCTAATAAACCTAATTCGGGATGTTGCCAGCGAACCAAGGCTTCTAAGCCCGTGATTCGTCCACTGCGTAATTCAACCTGTGGCTGATAATACAAGCGCAACTCATCGCGCGCCAAAACTTTCCGCAGTTGATTTTCCATAATCAAACGTTTGAAAGTGGCGGTATTCATTTCAGCGGCAAAAAATTGGGAGTTATTTTTGCCTTGCCCTTTGGCGCGGAACATCGCGGTTTCTGCATTTTTCAACAGGTCTAAGGCTTCGTCACCATCGACAGGATAAATGCTGATACCAATACTCGCAGTAATAAAAACTTCGTGACTGTCGAGTAAAAAGGGTTTGTTCAGGGATTCTAATAATTTTTTCGCCAAGGCAGAGGCTTCTTTGGCGGGAGTTGCGCCTAACTCTTGCACAATCACGAATTTGTCACCGCTGATGCGAGCAATGGTGGCAGGGGGAAGTATATTACGTAATAGGCGTTGTGAAACTTCATATAATAATTTGTCGCCGATTTCGTGCCCAAAGGATTCGTTAATTACTTGGAAACCGTCTAAGTCCAAAGAAAATAAGGCAATATTGTGCTCATCGCCACTGTCCAGCGTTTTCATGTGCAGTAATGCACTTTTAATACGTTCAATCAGTAAATGACGATTCGGTAAACCTGTTAATACATCGTAGTTGGATAAGTAACTTAACTTATCGGCGGTTTCTACTAAACGACGATAGCGATTGAGGCGAGTAATGGTGCGTACCCGCGCCCGTAATTCTGCGCCATCAAAAGGCTTACTCATGAAATCATCCGCGCCCATTTCCAACCCTAAAATGCGCGAATCTCGATCATCCAGCGCGGTCAACATCACGATTGGCAATTCCGCCAAGCGTGGATTAGCGCGTAATTGTTGGCACACTTGATAGCCATTCATGTCGGGCATGATCACATCAAGCAGCATTAAATCAGGAATAAATTGATTGGCTTTTTCTAAGGCATCCTGCCCATTTTCAGCGAAAACCAGTTTATAACCTTCGCCCGCTAGCAACATTTCTACGGTTGAACGTGAAATAAGTTCATCATCCACAATTAAAATGGTGCTTTGTTCTGCCATGATGGAAAGTTTGATAATTTTAAGTTTCAGGGTGAGGTGTAAACAATTTACGAATTTGTTCGTGTAATTGAGTGCGGTTAAAGGGTTTGCAAATCACTTGATCTGCACCGACATCTAAACAACGTTGACGCGCGACGGGATCATCCCACGCAGTGATCATAATGATAGGTAACTTTAGAAAATTTGGCATTGCCCGCAAACGCCGACAAACTTCAAAGCCATTGATACCCGGCATCATGACATCTAAAAATACGATGTCTGGATTCAGGGTCTCGGCTTTTTCCAAACCTTGCACACCATCTTCTGCAAAAAACAAGCTGTGCTGATCATCTTCGAGTAAAGCTTCCATGGTGTAACGCGAAACCACTTCATCATCAATAATTAAAATGTTGATTTTATTGTTCATGCTTTCTATCCCTGTACAGTTACAACAGAACTCACTCATCATGAATACAGGATTAAAATACTGCATTCACTGATAATGGCATTATTAACCGTATCATTATAACCATTCTTTGGATAGTTAAAATAATAGTCTGTTCTATAAGAACAGAACAAACCAACTCTTTATTGAGGAACTTGTGGCATTAGCAAAGCAAAGCTCGTACCAACTAGGCAGAAAATCGGTCAATTCCACCTAGTTAATACGAGTCTGATCTGAAGAGTGAGAAAGGAACTATCATAAACACAAGATGATAAAAGTCTTAACCTCTTGTGGAAAAAGGGATTAATTAGGGCGCAATAAAGGTTGTTCCATAATCGCCAAATGTATCCACGCTTCAGGCAGGGTATAACCCATGTCTTGTAATTGTAATAACAAATGGCGTGCTTGATCGCAAAAGGCGGATTGCTGTTCTTTCGTGAATAAACTCATCGCCGCACGTAATACATCTTCTTTTTCTGCTAATAAGAAGGGGACAATTTCTTCATCTTGCACAGGCGATTCAGCACGCAATAAATGGGCAACAAAGGGATAATCTAATAAAGCATATTGTGCTTCACGCGCCGCTTCTTCTTGACGCAATTGGGCAGCCAGCTCGGGGTTTTCAATGCCCACTGACCAAATAGAATCCATAATCAATGCTATTAATTTGCGCAATCCCGACTTTTCCTGCGTCAAATCGCCCGCTAATTGTGCACATTGCTCATACAAAGTATCCACGCGTTCTTTAAAACGCAAAATCACTTCAGCTTCAACCCGTGCGTGCAACTGGGCAACATCCTCCAGTAGGCTTTGAAAGCTTTGGTAAAATTGGCGACGTTCTGCCTCATCGCGGGCGCGGGCTTCGTCAACGGCACGCTGGGTAATTTGGCGTTGCTGGTCTAAAAATAATGGATTTTGGTATTTGCGCTGTAGATAACGTTCCCAACAGCCAAGCTGTGCACTGAATTGAAGCGGCATATCGTCCCCCTAATGACGAAGTAATAAGGTTTTAAGAGCAAGCACGGAAAAACGTAACCACACCGCCAACGTCACCCCCCACATTAAGGGTAAAGGATAACGTTGTTGAAAAAATTTGCGGTAAAATTTTACCATGCCGCGATGCTTATACCATAAGACCTGCACGGGTTGATGATTGCTGCAAGCCCCTTTCACATGGCTGATTTCAATCATGGGAATGAACAAAATTCGCCATCGCGAGGCATGAAAGCGCATAAACCAATCCAAATCTTCGCAATGCAGAAAATAAGTTTCATCCATTGCCCCGACTTCGTTCAAGGCTTCACGGCGCACCACCATGCACGCCCCTGAAATGCCTTCAATTTCCACAGCTTCATTCGGCATCGGATTTTGCGTGAGCACGAAGCTTTGAAACTTTTCATGCTGTGGAAACAGCTTATCTAAATGCAATACCCGCACCACCGAACGCCACGGGCTGGGCACACTGCGCCGACAACCTGCTTGCTCTGTGCCGTCGAGATTACGCACTAAGCAACCTGCCATGCCCGCCTGCGGATGCTGCTGTAAAGTCTCTTGAAAGCGTTCAAAAGTATCGGGTTTGACTAAACAATCAGGATTTAAAAACACTAAAAACTCGCCCTGTGTTTGTGTCAAAACTTGATTGGCGGCAGCGGCAAAGCCCATATTTTTAGGATTTTCAATCAGGTGCAACCGTGGTTCATAGCCCACGGTTTGGTGAACTTGCCACATACTTTGGTCTGTGGAAGCATTGTCCACCACAAACACCTCGACAGGCACGCTGGATGTCAACACCGAACGCACACAGTCGGTTAATAACTGCCCTGCGTTGTAGTTGACGATAATCACCGAAGTTAATGCGTAATTATCCATGCTCAAAGCTTTACCGTTTCATCGAATCGAAGAATTCTGCGTTGTTCTTCGTCGCCTTGAGTTTGTCCATGAGGAATTCAATGGCTGCAATTTCTTCCATGGGGTGGAGCAATTTGCGCAAAATCCAAATTTTTTGTAAATCATCAGGACGGGTCAATAATTCTTCGCGGCGCGTGCCTGAACGGTTAATATTAATCGCAGGATATACCCGTTTTTCAGCAATCTTGCGATCCAGATGAATTTCGTTATTGCCTGTGCCTTTGAACTCTTCGTAAATGACATCGTCCATCTTCGAACCCGTGTCGATCAGCGCAGTGGCGATAATGGTTAAGCTGCCACCTTCTTCGATATTTCGCGCCGCCCCGAAAAAGCGTTTTGGACGTTGCAAGGCGTTGGCATCGACACCACCTGTTAATACTTTCCCAGAGGACGGAATCACGGTGTTATAAGCACGCGCTAAACGGGTCACAGAGTCGAGTAAAATCACCACGTCGCGGCGGTGTTCCACTAGACGTTTTGCCTTTTCAATCACCATTTCTGCCACTTGAACGTGACGCGTGGCGGGTTCGTCAAAGGTGCTGGAAATCACTTCACCTTTCACCGAGCGCAACATTTCGGTCACTTCTTCAGGGCGTTCGTCAATCAGCAACACGATTAAGTAACATTCAGGATTATTTTGCGCAATCGATTGTGCGATGCTTTGCAGCATCATGGTTTTCCCCGATTTGGGCGAGGATACGATTAAACCGCGTTGTCCTTTCCCAATCGGTGCGACTAAGTCGATAATTCTGGGGGTGAAATCTTCCGTGCTGCCGTTGCCAATTTCTAAATTAAAGCGTGAATTGGCAAATAAGGGGGTGAGATTTTCAAACAGCACCTTATTTTTGGCTTGTTCGGGCGATTCAAAGTTAATTTCGCTGACTTTTAACAGCGCGAAATAACGTTCACCTTCTTTCGGTGGGCGAATTTTGCCTGAAACGGTGTCGCCGGTGCGCAGGTTGAAGCGGCGAATTTGGCTGGGAGAGACGTAAATATCATCAGGCCCGGCTAAATACGAGCTGTCGGCAGAACGCAGAAAGCCGAAGCCGTCTTGTAGGATTTCTAAAACCCCATCTCCAAAGATGTCTTCTCCTTTTTTAGCATGCGCTTTCAGGAGTGCGAAAATAATATCTTGCTTACGAGAACGCGCTGTTCCCTCTAAGCCTAAGTCTTGGGCAAGTTGCATTAACTCGGCGGCGGTTTTTTTCTTGAGTTCAGTTAAATTCATGGTGTTAAGCGAGGTAAGTAATGGCTAAAAATCAATTGAGGTGTGATGGTCGATAAGTCAGGTAGATAGGATGTTCGCCATGAAGACATCAAGGGGGATGCTCAACTATGATGTATACTCTCATGTTGGGATTGGATGCGGGTGATTCATCAATGGATGGTAGCTTGAGCGTGGGCAGGGTTAAGGTGAGTGAACAAGCACCCTAAGGGCGCATGGGATTTAAAAGAATTGTCCATCCTTGCCGTGTGTTGCACACGTCAGTCGCATTCCCAAACAGCCACACGCCTGAGTTGCAGGCGGGGATGTGGGTTCTAACAAAGCATTACAAATTACTATCAATAAAAGCAATCAGTTGGCTTTTTGATAAGGCACCGACTTTGGTCACAACCACTTGCCCCCCTTTGAATAACATCAGGGTAGGAATGCCCCGAATCCCATATTTAGGCGGGGTATCGGTGTTGCTGTCTATATCTAACTTGGCAACTTTCAGTTTCCCCTGATAGCTATCTGCAACTTCTTCTAAAATAGGGGCAATCATTTTGCAAGGGCCACACCATTCTGCCCAGTAATCTACAAGCACAGGCAGATCAGCTTCTAACACCTCACTTGCAAAAGTCGCGTCTGTGACATAGACGATCTGTTCACTCATAATAATTAGTTCTCCGAATGAAATCACACTTGAATCTAATGCTAATTGACTAGGTCTTACAAATTTATTGTCCCGTCGAAGGAACAATTATTGTGACAGTGATCACTTAAAATTAAGGGTAATAAACACGACGTTAAAGTGGGGAGGGATACTTCATGGTCATATTCTACCTAAAATGGGCTGTTTATGACAGGAGTTATTGTAAAATATGAGTCGTCTATCAAACAGACTTCAGAAGACTACCCTAAAAGATCGACTGTTTCCAATGGCGGTACAATAATTTTACAACATATTGTGGTAATTTTAACACTAAACGGAAAATTGGCAACCTGAATTCGGTATTAATCCACGATTTTACGTAAATAACCTGATTTCGGGATAAGGAAGGCAAGCTGAATAACATCTGAGAAAATATAAAGTCTCTATTTTATAATTCTCAATGAGCTTGCCTACCATGAATTTAACACGATTATTTTGTGAAGTAGATGATTTCTGCAAAAGATTTATTCCTGAATGGGAAAAAACTCAACTGGATGAGGGCGGTAAAAAAGACGCAGAGCTCAAAGCTTAAGCCCTTCTGAAATCATCACCCTTATCGTGTTGTACCACTCATCTGGCTACAGAACCTTCTTGAAGAAAAATATGAAACCCCGAGTACTAGCCGCTTTTGATAAGCTCTTGTTACGTAAGCGTTGTATTATAGAAACTATTAATGACCAGTTGAAAAACATCTTTGACCTAGAACACTCGCGGCATCGTTCACTAAGCAATTATATGATTAATATTGTTGCAGGTTTGGTCGCTTATTCTTATCAGGATAACAAACCTTCCTTGAATATTGCTAAAAAGGATTTGATTCCTTTATTCCAATCGCTTGTACCGAACTCAGGTTAATTTAGGGGAATAGGAGCTGCTTTAAATTTTAGCCACTAATTCCCGCATTACGCCACGCTGCATACGAACTACTTCAATTTTTACTTTTCCCCTGCAAGCGTCTCGCCTGAAAATAAAAAACCAAACCCGCCAAACCAAAAATATATCCAATGCCGCCTAACACATCATGCCAATAAATCCGCAACGCATAACGGTCTAATTGTTCACGCAAAGGCTGAATTTCTTGACGCACCGCTTTACTAATCAGGGTTTGTAATTCCACGCTGTCAGCGGGCAAATTGGGCGCGGCATTTTCGGGAATTTCTTGGGCAGCAAGATGATATTCGGCGCGATGCCCTTCCATCCCCTCAATAATCACATTGTAATCTTGACGTTTGGGCAGCTCGAACACAAAACGCCCCGTGTCATCAGTTTGGGTTTTTGCGACAAGTTCCGCTTGCTCCCCATACAACATCACTTCTTCACGCACGGCGGGCAAATTTTCCCCAAAATACGCACGCCCTAATAAATGTTGCCCATCCGTCAGCGCAAAAATATGTAGCGCGTGTGCCGAAGCCAGCGGCGCAATAAGACACAGCAATAATCCTAAGAATGCTTTCATTCCACAATAAACCATAAGTTAGCTTCAAGGCTTAAACTATCGGCTTCGCTGTCTGCAATCAAGGGTATACGATGTTCCACGCCAATGCGTTGCTTGCCTTTCGTGAGCAATAAACTGGCTTTGCCCTGCGCATCAGTGACAATTTTGGTTTCCTTACCATTTTGTGTAATCACCGCTTTGCTCAAAGGCTCTCCATCATAAAACACTTGAAAAGCAAAGGCTTGATTTGCCACGGGCGCACTGACATTTAAGGGCACAATTTCCAAACGCTGCCCGCGTGGTTTGTGACTAAACTCATTCCACAACACGATACTTTTACCAAATTTCAGCGCGTGTGAGGATTCAATCGATTTTTTAACCTGCGATTTTGGCTTATTTTCCCATTTGCCCTGCTGATTTTTCGTCCAAAAACCATTATCAAAACTCAGGGTAAATAAAGCGGGTTTGCCTTCGGGAATGACTTGCACAGCTTTTCCCGCTTCGCTGGATATTTTGTGCGGCACAGGCTTATTATTCGCATCAATTACTTGAATTTCTTTGATTTTTTCTGCGGAATATTTTTCAGGTTTTTCATGACCATAATAAACCGTATATTTTTCAGCCTCAGCTTCAATCCAAGCGTCATGCGCGAAAGCTGTGTAATGAAAAGCCAATAAGCTAATAAGTAAGTATTTTTTCATGTGTGATTCCGAGTCATTAAAAATCTTAACAGAAACCCCCTTTAGGGGATTTAAGGGCGCAGTTGATTAAACTAGACAAAAAATAAGGCAGAGCATTTTAAAAACGCCCTGCCTCACTTCAACAAAAACTTAACGCTTTTGTTGTAAACGCGCTGCAATCCGCATCCGTAAGGCATTCAATTTAATGAAGCCTTCCGCATCTTTCTGATTGTACGCGCCGCCGTCATCTTCAAAAGTCGCGATGCTGGTGTCAAACAAGCTGTCGCTTTCTGATTTACGACCCAACACAATCACGTTGCCTTTGTAGAGTTTCAAACGCACCTCGCCGTTGACGTTGACTTGTGATGCGTCAATCATTTGTTGCAATAATTTACGCTCAGGACTCCACCAATAGCCGTTATAAACCAAGCTCGCATAACGGGGCATTAATTCATCTTTCAAATGCGCGACTTCACGGTCTAAAGTGAGGGATTCAATCGCGCGGTGCGCTTTTAAAATCACCGTGCCGCCAGGGGTTTCGTAGCAGCCGCGTGATTTCATGCCGACGTAGCGATTTTCCACCAAATCCAAACGCCCGATGCCGTTTTCACCCGCCACTTTGTTCAATTGCGTAAGCACTTGCGCGGGGCTTAAACGTTCACCGTTGATGGCAACAATGTCGCCTTTTTCAAAAGTGAGTTCGATAATCGTGGGTTTGTCGGGCGCATTTTCGGGGGAAACTGTCCAACGCCACATATCTTCTTCGGCTTCTGCCCAAGGGTCTTCCAACACGCGACCTTCGTAGGAAATGTGCAGCAAGTTTGCATCCATCGAATAAGGCGATTTATTGCCTTTCTTCATTTCGATAGGAATATTATGCTCTTCAGCATAGGCGAGTAATTTTTCACGGGAATTTAAGTCCCATTCACGCCAAGGCGCAATAATTTTGACTTCAGGCTTGAGCGCGTAAGCACCGAGTTCAAAACGCACTTGGTCATTACCCTTGCCTGTTGCGCCGTGAGAAACCGCATCACCGCCCGTTTGATTGGCAAGGTCTACTAAATATTTGGCGATTAAAGGACGCGCAATTGACGTGCCCAGTAAATATTCACCTTCATAAATGGTGTTGGCGCGGAACATGGGGAACACGTAATCACGTACAAATTCTTCACGTAAATCAAGGATGAAGATATTTTCATCTTTCACACCGAGAATTTTGGCTTTGGCGCGGGCGGGTTCTAATTCTTCGCCTTGCCCAATGTCTGCGGTGAAGGTGACGATTTCACAGTGATAAACATCTTGTAACCATTTGAGAATAATAGAAGTATCTAAGCCACCAGAATAGGCAAGCACTACTTTTTTAATGTCGCTCATTGTTGTCTCATCGTAACGAGGTTGGAGAAAAGTCTTATTTTTTACCCATGACTACATCGTGCCATGCGATAATTTCTTCTGTCAGTTTGCGGGAAGTTTGTTCAAATGCGCCCCCAGACTGCAATAGATTACGGGCTACTTCAATTTTTCCATTGCGCACTAAACCGATCACCTCGTGTGCCGATTTGTGAAATTCTTCATGCAATTCAAAGACGGGCGCGTAATGTGAATAGACACGCAAAACCTCAGCGTCTTGTCGCAACCATTTCCCAAACTCGCAATTTTCCGCACAGGATTCGTAGTCAGCATCGCCCGTTTCTAGTGAATCTCTTAAACGTTTTTTCCAGATGGTGTGGGCAACAATGGCTTGGTAAATGGTATTGGCAAGATTACTCATGAAGTCTGTCTCGGGGCGTATTTGGGAAACGCATGGCATAGAATTAAATAAGGATAAGTTTTTTGGCTACCATTATATTGCAATTTCCGCTTTAATGCGTATCTCAGACTGACAAACACTCATACCCAGTATAAGAGGTTTAAATGACAGCAATGTTCACCAGCATTTTTAGTTTTCTGCTCACGCTAATCATAGGATTTTTAGTGTTTATGGTATTGCCAGTCTGGTTATTTTTACATTATCGCAATAGTAATCGTGGGAATCGCCGATTTAGTGAAAGTGACCTGCAACGTTTGAACCAATTACAAAATCATGCGGCAAATTTGGAAGCGCGGGTGAAAGTTTTAGAAACGATTTTAGATGCCAAAGTGCCCAATTGGCGGGTGAATCGTTAATCATGGCACTTCATAAAAACCAAAATCAGGCAAAATTATTCGGAGTGTGTGCGGGCATTGCGCAATATTGGGGGGCAGATGTCGCCTTAATACGGATAATGACCGTATTTTTTAGTTTTATTTTTCCCCCGACCGTATTTTTTTATGTGCTATTGGCGTTCCTGCTCAGTAATGCACCACAAGATGATTCATTTAGCCAAGCTTTAGAGGTTTTGGAACAAGATTTTAAATTAATTGAAATGCATGTGTTGCAATTAGAAGATTATGTCACCTCAGATGCGTTCGCGCTGCATAAGAAATTATGGGATTTATAGCACAGAAGGAATTTTAAATGAGCTTACAAATTGGATTTATTGGTTTAGGAATTATGGGCAAACCGATGGCATTGAATCTGCACCGTGCAGGCTACGCGCTGAATGTGCACGCCCGCCGTACTGAAATGATGCAGCCTTTGGTCGAAGTCGGCGCAATTGCCTGTGATTCACCGCGTGCAGTTGCCGAGCGCAGCGATATTATTTTCACCATCGTTTCTGACACGCCCGATGTCGAACAAGTGATTTTAGGGGAAAATGGGGTCATTCATGGCGCGAAAGCGGGCAGTTTAGTGATTGATATGAGCAGCATTTCCGCGCTCACCACCCGCACTATTGCCCAAAGTTTAGCGGCTAAAAATATCGAAATGCTGGATGCGCCCGTGTCGGGTGGCGACAAGGGCGCAATTGCTGGCACTTTGTCGATTATGGTCGGGGGAAAAGTCGAACAATTTCAACGCGCTTTACCCTTGTTTGAAGCGATGGGCAAAAATATTGTGCACATTGGCGACAATGGCGCGGGACAAATTGCCAAAACTTGCAACCAAGTGTTAATTACCCAAACCATTGTTGCCGTGGGTGAAGCTTTATTACTCGCCAAAGCCGCAGGCGTAGACCCTGCCAACGTGCGCCAAGCCTTGCTTGGAGGATTTGCCAACAGCCGCATTTTGGACTTGCACGGACAACGCATGTTAGACCATGCCTTTGAACCGGGTTTTAAACTCAAGCTGCATCAAAAAGATATGCGGATTGCGATGCAAACTATTCAAGAATTGGGTTTATCGATGCAGGGCACAGCGTTGGCAAGCCAATATTTAAATGTGTTGGTGGGTGCAGGACAAGGGGAATTAGATTCGGCTGCCTTGGTGTTGGCGCAGGAACGCATGAATGATGTTTCGTTAAACGATGCAGTGACTTGCGATTATGAGCGTCAGAAATAAACATGACGCGGCTTAGAGTGTTAATTCTGATTTATGTCGCGCTGATTCTTGGCGTGATTGTGTTGGTGGATCAGGGCGATTACCAATATTTATTACGTTGGGTATATCAAATTCCTTTTGCGGATAAAGTGGGACATTTTTTCCTTGTCGGCTTTTTGGCAGCATTGGCGAATCTGTGGTGGGAATGTGCACGTTGGAATTTGGGTAAATTTGCCTTGCTGAAAGGCAGTGTCATTGTGGCGACGATTATGACGCTAGAAGAATTTTCACAGTATTTTATTAAAACCCGTACTTTTGATTTAGGGGATTTAAGCTGTGATTATGTGGGAATTCTTGTGTTTAGTTATGTGGCGTTGTGGGCTTGTCGGAAGAATAGTCGTGCGTAACTTAACTGCGCCCCCAACCCCTTAAAGGGGGCTAAAGATTAAAACCAACCCCTAAATCCCCTAAAGGGAACTTTAAAAAACAAAAATCTTCAGTGTTTAATCTTTAGCCCCCTTTAAGGGGTTGGGGGCGCAGTAAAAATCTTTATTCCGACAACAACCAACTCCGCACCCACTCAATTTGCTCAGGAATCATCAAAGAAGGCGCGTGCCCTACGTTAGGAACAGTAATAGTGTGCACATTTTCCCGTCCTTGCTGCATCCGTTCCACGGTTTCAGCCTGCAACAAATCAGATTCAGCCCCGCGCAAAATCAGCGTCGGACATTGCACATTTTTCCACAGTTCCCACAATTCCACCGCCTGAATCGTTTCCGCAGTTTGCCCTTCGGGAATAAACGCTTTTGGAATATTGGGATCGTAAATTAAGGTAAAATCGCCTTCAGGCGTGGCACGCACACTGTGTTTTGCGATATGTTGCCATTGTGCCGCACTGAGTTCGCCAAAAGGCTGATACACTTCCCGAAAATATAACTCTGCGGCATTCAGGTCAGCAAAATGCGGAGCTTTTTGAGAAATGTAAGTCGCAATACGTTGTAAGGCAGCTTGGGGAACATACGCGCCAATATCATTCATCACCAATTTATGAATTGGTGAATTTGGCAAGGATGCAATCATCATCCCAATTAAGCCGCCCATCGATGTTCCCACCCAATCTACTTGGGTCAAATTCAAGCTAAAACATAAATTCAGTAAATCGCTGACATAGGTGCCGTAATTGTAATTCTGGTAATTTTGCAGCCAATCGCTTTGACCGCGCCCCACCACATCCACCGCCAACACCCGATAATCTTTAGAAAGCTCGCTCGCAAGCTCTTCAAAATCATAAGCATTACGCATTAAACCGTGCACACAAATTAAGACTTTGGGATTATGTTCATCTCCCCATTCCATATAAGCAAGGTGATGAGGGTCATCAGGGATATTACAAAGCAGTTTATTTTTACGCAAGGCTTGCATCAGCTTTTATTCCTCCAGTGGTGAAAATGAAAGTATATCTCAGAAAATTTTAGGCTTTTAGATTTCTATAAATAATTTTAGAATCACTCTCAAACTTTAAAACAAGCCCCCAACCCCCTAGATTAAAACAAGTAGGGTGGGCACTGCCCACCGTTATAGGCGAGATCATCCAAATGGGTGGGCAATGCCCACCCTACTTGATTAAAGATTAAACTCCCCTTTAAGGGCTTTTTTAAAAATCTTAACCCATTCAAACAGGAAATTTACTTATTATGGATATTAAAGCCGCATTAAAAGCCGTCACTGAACGTCATGATTTGACGCGGGAAGAAATGTACAGCGTCATGCGTTCTATTATGACGGGCGAGGCAACGCCTGCACAAATTGGCGGCTTTTTAGTCGGCTTACGCATGAAAGGCGAAACCATTGATGAAATCGTGGCTTCTGCCGAAGTGATGCGAGAATTGGCGACGGCGGTCGAAATCAAAGACCCGCATTTAATCGACACCTGTGGCACGGGCGGCGATGGCATTCACACCTTTAACATTTCGACCTGTAGCGCGTTTGTGGTGGCGGCGGCGGGCGGCAAAGTGGCAAAACACGGCAACCGTTCTGTATCAAGCACTTCGGGCAGTGCAGATGTGTTGGAAGCTTTGGGCGTGAATATTAATTTGAATGTCGAACAAGTTGCCGACTGTATTAAAGAAGTTGGCATCGGTTTCATGTTTGCGCCGCTGCATCACACCGCCATGAAATTCGCAATCACCCCGCGCCGCGAAATGGGGGTGCGTACTATTTTTAATTTATTAGGGCCTTTAACCAATCCCGCCAAAGCTCAAAATCAAGTAATGGGCGTGTTCGCGCTGCAATGGGTCGAACCGATTGCGCAGGTTTTGAAACAATTGGGCAGCCAGCACGTTTTAGTGGTTCATGCGGAAGACGGTTTGGACGAAATCAGTATTTCAGCCCCGACTTTCGTCGCAGAATTGAAGGCAGGAAAAATCAGCACGCTCACCATTCAGCCTGAAGATTTTGGCTTAAACACTGCGCCGATTGAAAATATTCAGGTGCATTCGGTGGAGGAAAGTGTGAATTTATTGCGCCGTGTGTTGGAAAATGAAGCCTGTCCTGCGCGGGATATTGTCGCGCTGAATGCGGGGGCTGCAATTTATGTGGCAGGTTTGGCGAATAATATGGAACAGGGCGTTGTTAAAGCCTTGCAAGTGCTTGAACAAGGATTAGCCAAAGCGGTTTTACAAAACTTAGTCGTGAAGACTCAGCAATATATTTAATCTTAGATTAGACCCATCAGATTTTAGAAATCTGATGGGTCTTGTGGGAAATTATGAAAAAGTCACCGATTTATTTAGGCGTTAATATCGACCACGTTGCCACCTTGCGCCAAGCACGGGGTACGAATTACCCCGATCCCGTGTATGCAGCACAAATTGCAGAAGCCGCAGGCGCGGATTTAATCACCTTGCATTTGCGCGAAGACCGTCGCCATATTCAAGAACGCGATGTACGAATTTTGCGCGATGTGTTAAGCACGCGCATGAATTTAGAAATGGCAGTCACGGAAGAAATGCTAAATTTTGCTCGCGAAACTCGTCCGCAAGATGTCTGCTTAGTGCCTGAAAGCCGTGAAGAATTAACCACGGAAGGCGGTTTAGATGTGATGACTCACCGCGCCAAAGTGGAAAATGCTTTGGCACGTTTGGCGGCGCACGGGGCGAAAGTTTCCTTGTTTATCGATCCTGACCTCGCACAAATTACAGCCGCTGCCGACATCGGCGCACCTGTGATTGAAATTCACACTGGGCGTTATGCCGACGCACACGATCCCAAAATTCAGGCGCAGGAATTGGCGCGAATTAAAGAAGCGGTGGAATATGGTGCGGGCTTGGGTTTACAAGTCAATGCGGGGCATGGGCTGCATTATCACAATGTTGCCGCGATTGCTGCCTTGCCAGAAATTTGTGAGTTAAATATTGGTCATGCCGTGGTGGCGCGGGCGGTGTTCAGCGGTTTTGCAGAAGCAGTGCGTGAAATTAAGCGGCTGATGGTCGAAGCGAGAAATAACGCTTAAGTAACAATCAGAGCTGCCAGATTTCAAAACCTAGCAGCTCTGATTGTTTAAGTATAAAAAACCGCTGATAATAGTATGACTATTGGGCTGAGTTCTTGCATAATATCAAATCGATGTGATGACTTTACATAATATAGTTGGCGCATTTTGTACCCAAACTTGGTTAAATTGCATGATACTACCTCGAAATTTTTCAAAAAAAATAATCGCGATTGGTCTATTTTTTCCCCTCTTTGCCAATGCAGCGGACAATAATGCTTCACAATTAGACTCGATTAAAGCAGCACAAAAACAACTTATCAATTTATCGCTCACCGAACTTTTAGACACCGAAGTCACCTCTGTCGCCAAAAAAACTCAGAAAATTTCTGAATCTGCGGCGGCGATTTCTGTCATCACGCAAGACGATATTCGTCGTTCAACCGCCACCACACTGCCTGATGTATTACGGCTTGCCACGGGTTTGCAAGTCGGGCAAGTCAACGGGCACACTTGGTCTATCAGTGCACGCGGTTTTAATGATGTCTATGCCGCTAAGCTGTTAGTATTAATTGACGGACGCAGCGTCTACATGCCCGATTTTTCTGGGGTGATGTGGGATATGCAAGATATGGTGTTAGAAGATATTGAACGCATCGAAGTGATTCGCGGGCCTGGCGGCACAGTCTGGGGCAGCAATGCTGTGAATGGGGTGATTAATGTCATCACCAAGCACAGCAAAGACACTGTGGGTACATTAATCAGTGCGGGCGCGGGCACAGTCGATAAAGCATTTGGCAGTGTACGCCACGGCATTGCTTTGGGTGAACACAGTTATATGCGGGTTTACGCCAAAGAGTTATTACAAAATGCGTTTGAATCCAGCAACGCCTTGCAAGAAAAATGGTTTCCCACACAACCGCCTAAAAATAAGGGTGACGCAAATGACGCGTGGCGGGCACGACGTGCAGGTATGCGTTTGGACAGCGACACCAGCGGCAGCACGCGCTGGATGTTTCAAGCGGAAGCCAGCAATTTAGAAAAATCAAATTATGGCTTTTTCACCCGCGATGCCAATACGCAAGTCGCACACAGTGGACATGTTTTGGGCAGCGTAAAACATAATATTTCAGAAACTTCCGATTTTTTTGCACAAGCTTATTATGATTATGCGCAACGCGATTTTAATTTAGTCGCCGTGCGCAACGACACTTTTGATTTGGATTTCCATCAGCGTTGGCAATTCAGTCCACAGCATGAATTCACATGGGGCGGCGGTTATCGTGTCATTTTGGGAAATTCAGACTCTAAAAATACCCAAGCTTTTCAACAAATTCCCTCTCTCAATTATCTAACGCCATTTCTGCGCAGCAAAGTCGTGAATTTATTTTTGCAAGATGAAATCACCCTGCGCCCTGATTTGAAATTAACCCTAGGCAACAAACTAGAGCGCAACGATGCGACGGGTTGGGAAAATCAGCCCAATATTCGCATGATATGGACCGCAAGCCCACAACACAGTTTATGGTCAGCCATTTCACGTTCAGTGCGCACACCCTCGCGCACCGAACAAGATATGGCATTGATTTATGCAATTGGGGTGCAATATCCGATTGCCCCAGGTGTAACCGTGCCCTTGCTTAATCCTGTGAGTGGCACGCCGAATATTCGCTCTGAAAAACAACTCAGTTATGAATTGGGTTGGCGGTTTCACCCGAATAAACAGCTCTCTTTTGATACCGCCGCGTTTTTCAATCATTATGATGATTTAATCAGTTTGGCGTTTTCAAGCCCGTCGTTTGATCCTGCACTTTCTGCCTTAGTGCTGCCGATTGCTTTCAAAAATACAGGTTCGGCAAATACCACGGGTATTGAGCTGAATGCCGATTGGCAAGTCTCTCCGCAATGGCGACTCCATGCAGGTTATAACTATTTGCACAGCGCGGCTTCTATTTTCAAAGACAGCACAGCTACACCTGAAAGCACTTCCCGCTTTATGATGGGCTGGAATGCACCTCATCAGCTTAATTTACGTTCTCATTGGAATTTCGCGCCACGTTGGCAATGGGATATGAATGTGCGTTGGCTCAGTCGCATTAATATTCCCATTGATGAAACCCTTTCCCAAGCCAATAGCATTCGTGCTTATTTGACGCTAGATACACGTTTATCATGGCAACTCAATAAACAGGTGGAATTATCGCTGGTGGGGAAAAATTTATTCAGCAAGCAGCATTTAGATTTTCTGACCTTGCGGGCTTCTGACTTTTTAAATACCGAAGTGCCGCGTAGTGCGTATTTGCAAGTGCGTTGGGAGTTTTAAATCTAACTGCGCCCCTTTTTCAAAGGAAGTGAAAGTTAAGTGACTCCCATGTTCAAGCTACGCGTTTTCTCCATCATTCCAACGTGTGGGGTGCAGTTCAATAAGGATTTCAGCCGACGTTCTGTCTAACATTGCAATTTTACCTAAACCCAGTAAGATCAAGCTCCCTTAATTGACTCATTGGAACAACGCATGGCTCTTGCTCAAGTTTATTTGAAAAAAAATGCAGATCGCCGGTTACATGCGGGGCATTCGTGGATATACAGCAACGAAATCGATACCCAAAAAAGCCCCCTGACCAGTTTTCAAGCAGGGCAGGCTGTGCAGGTTTTGAATCACGATGCGACCCCTACCGTGATGGGCACGGGCTATATTAACCCGCATTCCCTGATTTCTGTCCGCATGGTCAGCCGCGACCCCGATTATGTTTTAGACCGTTCTCTGTTGGTGCACCGTTTAAATGTGGCACTTTCGCTGCGTGAACGCTTGTTTGATAAGCCTTATTATCGCCTCGTATTTGGCGAAAGTGACTTTTTACCCGGTTTAGTGGTGGATCGTTTTGGTGATGTTGTCGTCGCACAAATCACCACCGCTGGCATGGAATTGATGAAAGATGACATCATCGCCGCCTTGGAAAAAGTGCTCAAACCCACCGCGATTGTGTTGCGTAATGACAGCACTATCCGCGAATTAGAAGGCTTAACTACTTATACCGAAGTGGTTTCAGGGATTTTGCCAACGGATGTTTTCCTAGAAGAAAATGGCGCAAAATTTCACGCCCCCGTATTGCTTGGGCAAAAAACAGGCTGGTTTTATGATCACCGCATGAACCGTTTACAAATGTCGCATTTTGCCAAAGATTTGCGCGTGCTCGATGTGTTCAGTTATTGCGGCGGTTGGGGCATTCAGGCGGCGCGTGCAGGTGCAAGCCAAGTGTGTTGTGTGGACAGCTCTAAAACTGCCTTGGCGCATGTGGTGGAAAATGCGGCGTTGAATAACGTCAGTGACCGTGTCAGCACTTTGGAAGGCGACGCGTTTGAAGTGTTAAAGCAAATGCGTCAATCTCATGAAAAGTTCGACATGGTGATTTTAGACCCGCCTGCTTTTATCAAACGCAAGAAAGACCAAAGAACGGGCGAACAAGCCTATCGCCGCGTCAATCAAATGGCGATGCAATTGTTGAATAAAGATGGGATTTTAGTTTCCGCGTCCTGTTCTTTGCATTTGGGACGCGATACTTTAGTCGATATTTTGCGGGCGAGCAGTCGGCATTTAGACCGTAATCTGCAAATTTTGATTGAAGGTCATCAAGGGCCTGATCACCCGATTCACCCTGCGATTGCAGAAACCGCGTACTTGAAATCTTTTATCTGCCGCGTGTTGCCGAGCAGTTAAGTTATTTCTGAAAATATCAACCGCTTAAAGAAGCCCCTAAATCCCCTAAAGGGGACTTTAGACAAAATCTGTTTTAGCCCCCTTTAGGGGGTTGGGGGCTGCTTTTAAACCAACTTTGATAATTCAATATGCAACCTGAGTTCGGGATAAGAAATATTTGTGGTAGGGTGGAATAGCGTAGCGTATTCCACCATGAAGCGTGATAGTTCTAGATTTTGTCTCGTTCCAACGCTCCAGCGTTGGAATGACTACCTCGTCGCTCCAGCGGCGAGGATTTTACAAGCTTCTGCCATACAAGGAGAGTCTTATCGATTCAACTGCGTCATGCCTAGAGTTATCACTTTGCATGGTGGAATACGCTACGCTATTCCACCCTACTACGACTAAATTTTCTACTCTTTCTTATCCCGAACTCAGGTTATGTAACGCTGGGTGATGCCCACCCTAATAAAAAGAGGGCTAAAGATGAGATTTAATCTTTAGCCCTCTTTATGATATTAGGACAAGGTCAAACAATTACTCAGCGCAACACTCGCTATTCGGCGTGCAACATGCGCTTGAGCTGTAACAAACACCCGCTTTCCACATTTTCCACGCAACCAGCAATGAAGCCACCACCACAATATTGGTCAAATCTTTCAACAACACCAAACTGAAGGCATTGGCGGAAGTTGTAGCGGGTTTTGCCGTGGCGCAAATATTCAATAACTCCATATTGTTATAACGCAATAATACGGGCATCACAAACGCAAAACCCACAAATTGAATCGCCAGCAAACTGAACACAGGTTTTTGCATCGCGGGGCAACGGGTCAAGCTAATCGCGGCATAGACCACCAGCAACCAGCCAAATAACAGCATGTAGGTTTCTGAATTCAAATGACTGCTGATATAAGCCCCCGTCACCGCTACCGTTAAAAATGCGGTAAAAAAGACCGTGGGGTGTCCATAAGGCAAATTATTGGTACTGATTTTGACTAAATACTTGAGGGTAATCAATGCCCAAATTGCCAAGACAAACACCGCCCCCATTCCTACGAGGGGTTCCATTTGATAGCCCGCTATCGCAAGCAGGGTCATCCCAGTGAGAAAATATAGGGGTCGTCCATAATCAGGGGGAGTTTGCATGAGTGTCTCCATTGCGGTGGAAAATATTATTAACAACGTAATAAGGAATCGAACGTTCAATAATAAGCGATTTAGACAGTTTAGAATAGCCAAAAATACCGACACTGCCCGCGTAATCCTAGAGAAAATCTAGGTTAAATGGCTCATTTATGGGCGTTAGCAAATGCAGGGCTTGAAAATTCTTGCGCAAAACTCTGAACATTGACTGCCACAGTCTTGGGTAAACCGCGCCCTAATACATAAAATAACAGCTGTAAACTGCGGTCGTGATGTGCCGCCACATTGCTGAGCAAAATCGTCCAACGCACACTGCGCCGCGAAATTTTGACTTGTTGCCCCGTGCTAAATTCAGGAGAGTGATAAATTTTGCGCAAGGTCAACATCGCCATGCCCAAAGCCCACAGGCAAAACCGCCGAATACCTTGTTCCGATTTGGGAATCAGTAACACATAGTTCAAAGCCAAGGCTAAATGACTGTGTGCCACGGCAATTAATTCTGCCAAGGCTTGATTAAAGCCCACATCACCCGCACGTAAAGATAAGTCTTCCAAATCCACGCCATGCGCAGCAAACAGATCACGGGGCAACCAACAGGCATTTCGGCTGCGATCTTCCCAAATATCTTTGAGAATATTGGTCATTTGTAAGCCTTGCCCAAAAGAAAGCGCGAGTTTTTGGAGCTGGGTTTCATGGCGCGCAATGGCGGGTGAATATTCACAAAACAAGCGGGTCAGCATTTCTCCCACCACGCCCGCCACGTAATAACAATAACGGTTCATTTCAGATAAATTGGGCAAGCCTGCCAAACTGGCTTGTTGTTGAAAAGCTGCCATGCCTTGCGCCATGATGCGCACACAATCTGAAAGTGCGTCACGTTGTGCGGGATTAAATTGTTGGGTAAGGGCGATAACCCGCGCAGTATTCACAATTAATTCATGTTCTTGCACGGAGGTGCTGGAGGATAATAAGGGACTGAGTGCATGACTGAAAGCTTGCACATCTGCCTCACCTGCCACCACCTCGGTGAAATTTTGGGAGAATTGAACTTTCTGCGCAGTGCTTAAACTGGGTTCATCCTCAATGGTATCTGCAATTCTGCACAACAGATAAGCATTCCCAACCACAGTCGCAAGGCGCGGGGGCAATTGGGGAATAGTCAGCGCGAAAGTTCGCGATACCCCTTGTAACAAGGAGTTTTGATAGGTTTCTTCTACGGATAGAGATAGATTCATACGGGCAAGTTCATAGATAAACGTGTTACTATAATTAAAGATGCTTAAAACTGCTTGGATTGCGGCGCAGGAACGCGCTTAAAATTTTCAGCAAGATATTTTTTTACATTGTAATGATTATTGCCAGAATAGACAGCAAGAAAATTACTGAATGAATGCAAGTTACTAAAATAATAAACACACCACCCATTCTGATTCAGACCATCAAATCTGCCCGTGTCAATGCGTAAGATAAATAGCCATGCCAGAAGCCAATACCCTCAGTGTAAATAGTAGCAATGAATTAGTGACTGATTATCAGCCACATCCCAATGTTTATGATGAGATGTATATCGCTGATAATCAGATACGCCCTCATTGGGAATATCTGATCCGTTCGCTCAAAAGTCTTGGGCGCAGCGAAATCGAACGTCGTTGGCAAGAAGCAAGACGTTTACTGCGTGACAATGGAGTCACTTACAACATTTACGGCGATCCGCAAGGACGCGACCGTCCTTGGCAACTTGATCCCGTGCCGATGCTTATCTCCAGTGAAGAATGGAGCAGCATTGAACGTGGCTTGTTGCAGCGCGCCGAATTAATGAATTTACTGCTTGCCGATTTATACGGCCCGCGTGAAGTGTTGCGTAAAGGCTTATTGCCGCCTGAACTGGTTATCGGACATCCCGGCTTTTTACGTGCCGCCGACGGCATTAAATATATTCAGCGGCATCGTCTTCCCTTATATGCAGTCGATTTAGTTCGCGCCCCCAATGGTCAAATGTGGGCACTGGCAGATCGTACCCAAGCGCCTTCAGGGGCAGGTTACGCGCTGGAAAATCGTCTGATTTTATCGCGGATTTTACCAAGCTTGTTCCGAGATTCGCATGTGCATCGTCTTGCGCTGTTTTTCCGTACTTTGCGGAATACGCTGGCAAGCATGTCGCAACATGAAGACCCACGTGTAGTCTTACTCACGCCCGGCCCGCATAACGAAACTTATTTTGAACATGCTTATCTCGCCAAATATTTAGGTTATACCTTGGTGCAGGGCGCGGATTTAACCGTGCGCGATGCCAAAGTATTCTTAAAAACTTTAGATGGTTTGCAAGCCGTCGATGTGATTTTTCGGCGCGTCAATGATAGCTATTGCGATCCTTTGGAATTGCGCCCCGATTCCTATTTAGGCGTTGCAGGTTTAATGCAAGCGATTCGGATGCGTAACGTCATACTTGCCAATCCCATCGGCAGCAGCGTATTAGAAAATCCTGGTTTACATGCCTTCCTGCCTGGTTTGGCAAAACATTTCTTGGGTGAAGAACTGTTACTGCAATCTCCTGCAACATGGTGGTGCGGTGAACGTAAAGCCCGCGATTATGTCTTAGCCAATTTAGACAAATTGGTGATTAAGCGCATTGCTGCCGTGCCGGGCATGGTTTCGGTGCGCGGGCGTATGCTCAGCCAAAAACAATTGGAAATGTTACGCGGGCAAATTCGCGCCCAACCGCATTGGTTTGTGGGGGCAGAAGAAGCACCCCGTTCCACCACCCCTGTGCTGGTAAACACTCGTCTAGAACCGCGTCAAATGATGTTACGCAGTTTCTTGGTCAGTGGTGAAAGCGGTTATGTGGTGATGCCGGGCGGTTTAACCCGCGTTGCGCCCAGCGACGATACTCCGATTATTTCCAGCCAAAATGGTGGGATTAGTAAAGATACTTGGGTGATTGCCTCCGAGCCTGAACGTCAAATTACCCTCGTGCCTGACATCAAAACCAGCCTCACCATTTACGAAGGTCAACAGGGCGAATTACCCAGCCGCGTTGCTGAGAATTTGTACTGGTTAGGACGTTATGCAGAGCGGGCTGAAGGTGCAATTCGTCTCTTGCGCTCGGTACTGTTGTCGTTGTTAGAGCCTTATGATTACCCCGATGCTGAAAATCGAACCAGTATCCACAGCTTATTGCGGGCTGTCACCTTTTTAACTGAGACCTATCCCGGTTTTGTCGGTGATGGTGCAGCCGCGAAATTAGCTGCTCCTGAAACGGAATTGCTCTCGGTATTTTTGGATCGCAACCGTATCGGCAGTTTGTCGTCTACGCTGCAATTTTTACTGAATGCTGCGCGTTCGGTGCGCGATCGCGTTTCACCCGACATGTGGCGCGTGATCAGTGATATTGATGATGCTTTAGCGGTGCTGCAACGAGGCGATGCGAAAACCCCGATGCAATTGAGTGATGCTTTACTGGAACTCGACAATTTAGTGACCGCGTTGGCAGCATTTGCGGGTTTAAGCATGGAAAGCATGACCCACGGACAAGGCTGGCGATTCTTGATGATCGGTCGACGGCTGGAACGCTCGTGGCAAACAGGGCAATTATTGCGGGCGATGTTGACCACGCCAGACAAGGACGATGCCAACGTGTTAGAACATCTGTTGACGATTACTGACAGTTTGATGACCTATCGCCGCCGCTACCGTTCACAATTACAAGTGAATGCCACGCTCGAATTAATCCTGCAAAATGAAAGCAATCCGCGTGCAATCGGTTATCAATTGGAACGTTTATATAAATACATTCGTAGATTGCCACGTTCCGAAGACACCGCTTATCGCAGGGCTGAAGAAAAGATTATTTTAGAGGTCATGACGAAAGTGCGCTTGGCAGAAGTTGATCTGTTGGCAAAAGCTGACGAAAATAACTTCAGAAAGTCACTCGATCAATTGTTAGAACATTTGGAACGGACTTTGCCGTTATTATCAGATGCGATTACTAACAGTTATTTCAGTCATGCAGAACAGCCACGTCAATTAGTCCAACTTGGGGCGGAAGTGGAAGCGGAAGCCTAGGGGGAAAGATGAAACCACGGTTTTTGGGGTCTTTGGCAGTATATAGTTTAGGATTGCTGGTGAACGTGCCGAGTTTTGCGGAAAACGCACTGGACGAGTCCCAAATTAAACAATTATTTTCCACAGAAATGCGTGGCTATCAGCCGCAAAATGTGCGCTTCCAACTCGGTGAATTTGGTGCAGGACATGCGGGGGCGATTGTCGCGCTGGAAAATGCCCAAAATCAAGCGACAGGAAAAGAGTTGTGGTTACTGGAATACGATAAACAGTGGAAAATTCGGCGCAAACTTGCGGACAAGGTCGCTGAATTTCAAACCGTGGATTTTGAAAAAAATGCGAAGCCTGCCCTGTTTTTCACCCGAAGCAATTCCCCCGCTAAAGGCGTACAACAGACTGAATTTAAAGTAATCTCTTTGCAGCAAGACCGCGAATTATTCAGCCAAACGGCGTTGGATAATACGGGGGCTGTGGGACTTATGAATAGCCAATTTCAAGAACATCGAGTTGAATTTGACGACGTGGACAAAGATGGTAGCCTAGAACTGATTGATACTGAAATTAAAATTGCTTATTTAGGTAATCAGCAAAGCGATAGTTTAGAAAAGAAAACCATCTACAAAATGCAGCAGGGGCGTTTGCAAGTGTTTGACCCAAATGCGCCTGCGAAACCTATTGAAAAAATCGTGACTGTGCCTGAAAAGCCCTCTTCAAATACTGCCAGCATTTCGCTTGCGCCTGAGAAAAAACCTCTCTCTTCTAAGCCTGTAACAGGCAACAACCGTATTACGATTGGGGCAGGTGTGCGCGTGCGAATGCAGCCGAAAGCCACGGCTAAAGAAGTGACGCGTTTGCAATTTGGTACAGTGATTCGTGAAATTGAGAAAGCGAAACAGTCCGAATTTTTGGGCGATAAGCGTGATTATTGGTATAAAGTTGCGGTGCCCGATGGCAAACAAGGTTGGGTATTTGGTAGTTTTATCACGCCTATCGATGTCCAGCATTTGCCTGAAAAATATATTGAATTAGCGAAAACCCAGCTTGCCAATGACGCGCTGCAATTCAGCGATTGGGTGGATGTGGTGAACTTTTTAAATCGAGTGAGCAGTGAGGTGGCGGATGCAGGTCTTGCAACTGAATTAGCCAGTTTGCGGCAACAGGGTTTGGCGCGTTCTCTGAAAGCCATTCCTGCGGGACAAGCTCAACAATCACCTTACAAAGAATGGCTCACAGAACAAGCTAATTTTGTAATTTATCACGCGCCTAGCGGAACGTGGCGGGTTAAGTAATTTCTAATTTACTGGCTATTTGATTTTGCTTAAGACATCTTGAAAAGAAGATGTTAGTTGCGCATTCAGAATAAAAGCAATATAATACGCGACTTCAAAACGTGTGCCGATGTAGCTCAGTCGGTAGAGCAACTGATTCGTAATCAGTAGGTCAGAGGTTCGATTCCCCTCATCGGCACCAAATTTTTTGAAGCCGCTATCTCAATTTTAAAATATCCAATATTTACGTTCTGTAAATACTCATTTCCCGTTTTAAAACAAGCCGTTAAAAATACTTCATGGTTTTCACTATGGTGAAGCATCGATGTATTTTTAGAATGTCTCCGCTATCTAAAAATTACTGTTCACTCATCCGTTTACCAAACGAAATCGCATAAGCAGGCGAACGAAAATGTAAAATCGGATCGTTACTTGCCGCAAAGCCATCGCTCATGACCAAAGGGTCATAATTAATTTTCTCACAGTCCGCGCCTTTTTGGGGTGATGCGCCTGTAATCGTTAGCGTCCCCACTTTCACCTGTTCCCGTTCTGCCGCCCATGCCACTGTGGGATTATCTTCTACATCTCCTGCAATCCCTATCGTGACTATCATATCCCAGCGTGCGGGTGCAAGTTTGACTTGCTCGATTAAGCTTTGCTCCAAAAAGTTGGCAGGAGCGATTTTCATTTCATCATTCGATAAAGACTTTTCGCCTGCTTGCGGAACAAAATACCAACGCACTAAAGTGGTTTTATCGGCTTTGTTGATGAACTTGAACGTATGAATTCCCCAATAAGCACTATTCACATAACTGCTCGGGGGATTGTTGTTCGCCAAGAAAGTGGCTTGCGCCAAACTATCGGGGTGACTGGCTTTAAAGGCTTTGATTTTCTCAGGCTCAGGCTTGCCAGTTGCGGGGTCGGGTTGTATCGCTTGGATGGAAGCTAAAAAAGTTTCAGGCTGTGCTGCACTAAAGATAGGGGTATTTAACATCGCCATGTGCTGTAAACCCCCATTCGGCAATTTGAATTCTAATGCCATGCCGCGCGGATTTTTTGCGGTGTCAGCTATTTTAACCTGAGTTTGGGATAAGGAAGGCAAGCTGAATAACATCTGAGAAAATATAAAGTCTCTATTTTATAATTCTCAATGAGCTTGCCTACCATGAATTTAACACGATTATTTTGTGAAGTAGATGATTTCTGCAAAGGATTTATTCCTGAATGGGAAAAAACTCAACTGGATGAGGGCGGTAAAAAAAGACGCAGAGCTCAAAGCTTAAGCCCTTCTGAAATCATCACCCTTATCGTGTTGTATAGTAAATCAATTTAAAAAATAGACTATGAAATAAATCAAGCAATATACTTGAGTTCATAGAGATGGCATACAGTACAGACTATCGTTTATGCGTAGTAAACAACATCAAACAAGGGATGACGTGGGATGAAGCAATGACAATCTTCCATATCAGCCGTCAAACGTTAAGCAACTGGCTAAAATTGTGGGAGCAGCGAGCAGACGTGTCAGTTCTCCCAAGAAAAGCCTATCCAGCACGGA
>JAQTYU010000029.1 GCA_028688145.1 Thiotrichaceae bacterium
GTCGCAACCCTGCGGGATTGCTTTGTAATTCCCGCTTAGGGGCAAAGGGGAGTAGTTGCGGTTCTGCGGTCAGCTCGACAAAATCACAGATTTTGTCGGCTTCGCTTGAACCTTGCAACGGTAATCAGGGAGGGAAGAATTTTTATATTTCTTCAGTTCGCAAAGTAGACACTTTGCTCTATTGATACCGCCTAGAGTTTAGTTTTTAATATCATCTTTAAAAATATATAAGCAGGCAGTACCAAATAGCAAAGTTGAAGCTAGATTAAAAAATATTTTAATCATTTCGTAAAAACCTTGATTTGTTTGTCCAAGATCATTGTACCAGTGGCTACTTATAAAATTCCCAATGTTATACCCTGCTAACATTCCTACAAGTGTAAAAATAATTATCATAAGAATTTTAAATTTATACTTAATGTTTTTCATTAAAATTTTCCATTTGCTCTATGTTCTCATAGTAATCTAATTCAGTTACTTTCAACTCTAACAATATTGAGTGATAAAAGTTTAATGGTAGATTCAAAAGTTCATTGTGTACCGCCCATAAATCAACTTCAGATTTAAAAAGTTTAGTGTATCTTGGTTTGCCTTTTTGGATTCTTTCGCTTTCTTCTGCAATTAGTTCGGCTCTAATTTTATTTAACATATTGATCATATCTATAGCTGTTTGATCTATTTTATAGATATATGAAGTTTTGCCATTCATCCATAATTGAGCATCACGCTTATTGAACTTTGTATTTTCTTCATAGACTACATTATAAAAATCTATAACCTGTTCCCGACTATATAAGCCATTTTTAAAGCATTCTATTTTAAACTGTGCATTATTCATTTTAGTGACCTCAATAATTTTATGTTAGCTCTTACCTGTTAAGACTATGCTTTTTTGCATATCCATAAATTTGATTCGCAATGAACCGCAATTTTTTTGCTTCATTTGAATATCACCCGCAAAAAAATTGCGGGCGACTTTTTCACTTACAATCAAAGAAAGCCCCGCAGGGCTTACTTTACTATAATTGATCTATAAGGCTTATTACTCGTTTAGATGCGTATATGCCATTTGCATTTAACTGGCGTACCCAAGCGCCCCGACTTGGTGACCATTTAAAGCCATTACTTTTCAAAATTTGGCGTATTTCCTCCGTAGGTTTACCATCAAATATAAACATGCAACGATTTTCTATTTTGCATTCTGTATATTTATAAAGATCGTTCTCAACTTCATTTGAAGTTCTATTTTCAAGTGCTTGCAATTCTGCAATACGCTTTTTCAATCGGTTAATTTCTGCATTATTATTCTGAAGTGAATAGCTTGCAAAACCAATTGAACCATATTTAGGATTTAATACGTCTATAGCTTTGTCTTTAGAAAAACCTAGCTCAATTAATCCCTCTAAACGTGCATTGTGTTCGGGAAATTTTTTAATTAACTTGTTAGCCTTTTTCATTAACTCTTGCGCCTGCTGTAACTTCTCAAGCTTGCTTTTAAGTTTTTCTATTGCATTAGGGTCGTCACTTGAAATACCGCCCTTGCCTACGCTATCAGCTTTATTTTGATAGTATTCGGCTTTCTTCATTTCCTGAACTGATTTACCCATAATAGAGTGAATTTTAGAACGAAAGTTTCTATCTCGTTTTTCACTATGATGACCAACTAAAATTGGTTGTCCAAACGGTATACATTCAGCCATTTGATTTGAACGTGTCGCCAATACTGTGCTTTTTACTGTTGCTTTATCAGCTAAAGCTTCATAACGATCTAAGCGGTTTTGTTGGCGTTCTTCATAGCGGTTTAAGCGTTCTGCTTTGATTGCATCATTGTTATTTTGGTCGTTCATAATTCAATACCTTTTTAATTTAAGTCGCCAATCGACTTAATAAAAACATTATACCTAAATTGATTTGTTAGTACAAAACAATATATGTAAACAAGTGTAATTATTATTGTGTATCTTGAATGCTTCAGATTTGCGCTGTAGCGGGTTGTTTCCCTGTCCTGTGGTTTTGGTCATTCCCGATCTGAAGTAAGCCCGCAGGCATTAAAAAAGCCCCTTGCGGGGCTTCTTCTCTTTTAATCAATCAATTTATAAATTGCTCCAGTATTTAAAGCATTTCTATTTTTATTCATAACGTCTTTTATATAATCACTAAAAAAAACGGCTCTGCGATTGATTGCAGGTTTTGAGCTGTATGTCATCATTGCAATTTTAGACAATGCAAATAAATTTACCACAATTGAAAATTCTAGGGCATTCAGGTTAAACGCTTCGCCCCATCCATTTTCCATAGAAAAAATTGAATCAGATTGCAAAGTCCAAAAGCCGTTTTTAGTTTCCCATACTCCCCCGCTATAGCTTTCACATAATCGGCTTGCTTCTTGATATAAGATATTTTCCCATACATAAATTGTATGAGCCATTGCAACTGTATAGCGTGGAAATTCGCTTTCTTGCATTGACTGCATAGCAACTAGGTCGGTTTTATTAAAGCTGTCATAGCTCATGTCTGCGATTTCTTCATCAGTCAACAAAACTAAATCAGTCATTTTTTAATTCCTTTGTATGAGGTCGCCAATCGACCTGATAAATACATTATACCTAAATTGATTTGTGAGTACAAAACAATATATGTAAACAAGTGTAATTATTATTGTGTATCTT
Organism: Thiotrichaceae bacterium; assembly: GCA_028688145.1. Taxonomy (GTDB): domain Bacteria; phylum Pseudomonadota; class Gammaproteobacteria; order Beggiatoales; family Beggiatoaceae; genus JAQTYU01. The sequence goes on from JAQTYU010000029.1 coordinate 2,670, forward strand.
GAATGCTTCAGATTTGCGCTGTAGCGAGTTGTTTCCCTTTCCTGTGGTTTTGGTCACTCCTGATCTGAAGTAAGCCCGCAGGCATTAAAAAAGCCCCTTGCGGGGCTTCTTTTAATCATGCGTATGATGAAACATAACTGCGCTTATAAACCTTTGTGCCTGTTTCTAGTGTTTCGTATTCGTGCGGTGTCGCTCTGATATAGCTTGTGATCATGATATAGCCGTCTAAAATTTTCTTTTTAATTGGTTCGCCAATAAATTCGTTTTGCTTTGGTGATACTTCACTTTGCATAAAAGCCGTATCGTGTGAGCGTTTAGCAATTTCCCGAACTTCACAAAATGCGCCTTTTTTAGATACCACTTGATAAAATTCTACGTTGGTTTGTTCATAGCCCCAGCATGTAGATAAAATGTCGCCTACCTGTAGTTCTTCACGGAATTTTTTTAAACGCTCTGCGGTTTTTTCTTTGTTCTGCAATTTTTGCTCATATCTTGCATTACATGATTGGATACTTTCCCCAACGGCTTGTTTTAAACGCTCAATTGTTCTGTAGCGAGTGTTAATAAATGGTTTTTTTGCTTTTGCTCGATACGCCTTACATACAAGCATTTCAGTTGATACAAAAAAAACTGAACCGTCTTTAGCAGTTAAAACTAAACTGCCCTCATAGAACATTTGCCCTTTTTCATTTTGAGTAAAATTTTTCATTTCCAAGTACCTTTTGTATGAGGTCGCCAATCGACCTGATAAATACATTATACCTAAATTGATTTGTGAGTACAAAACAATATATGTAAACAAGTGTAATTATTATTGTGTATCTTGAATGCTTCAGATTTGCGCTGTAGCGGGTTGTTTCCCTGTCCTGTGGTTTTGGTCATTCCCGATCTGAAGTAAGCCCGCAGGCATTAAAAAAGCCCCTTGCGGGGCTTCTTTTAATTTCGTTTCTCTACTTCGTCCAGAACTTCGTTAATTTGTTCTATAAAGTCTTTGGCTTGGTGTTCTGCTTCGTTCATGCTGTCATGTTTTAAAGCGGTTAAAAGTAACTCTGTGCGACCTTTAAAAAACACAGTGATTAATTTAACTTGTCCAATCGTGATGAATATTTCGGCTTTACCTTTCTTTAAATAAATACCCTGCATAACGATCACGGCATTTTTTTTTGTTCTCAAAACATTTTCTACTAGATTTAAAACTGTCTTGGGTGAAACTTGAGTTTTCATATTTAAGTACCTGTTTTATTGATAGATCGCCAATCGACCTAATAAATACATTATACATATATTGATTTGTGAGTACAAAACAATATATGTAAACAAGTGTAAAACTCTAGGCGGTATCAATAGAGCAAAGTGTCTACTTTGCGAACTGAAGAAATATAAAAATTCTTCCCTCCCTGATTACCGTTGCAAGGTTCAAGCGAAGCCGACAAAATCTGTGATTTTGTCGAG
>JAQTYU010000030.1 GCA_028688145.1 Thiotrichaceae bacterium
ATGCAGCGCGTGCGGTGGCAATTCCCGCAGACCAACGCATTATTCACGTCTTGCCCCAAGAATTTGTAATTGATAATCAAGAAGGCATTCGTGAACCCGTCGGCATGTCAGGCGTGCGCCTCGAAGCCAAAGTACACTTAGTTTCTGGCGCAGTCAGTGCAGCCCAGAATATTATCAAATGTGTACGCATGTGCGGCTTGGAAGTTGATGATATTATTCTCGAACAACTCGCCTCCAGCACCGCCGTGCTCACTGAAGATGAAAAAGATTTAGGCGTGTGTTTAATCGACATTGGCGGCGGCACGACAGATATTGCCGTGTTCACACAAGGCGCAGTGCGCTACACCACCGTGATTCCTATCGCAGGCGACCAAATTGCCAATGATATTTCACTGGCAATGCGTACCCCGCTGCAATATGCTGAAGAGATAAAGATTAAATATGCCTGCGCGCTGTCACAACTGGCAAATGCCGATGAAATGATAGAAGTGCCTAGCGTGGGCGCACGTCCGCCACGGTATTTAGCCCGCCAAACTTTGGCAGATGTGGTTGAACCGCGTTATGAAGAATTATTACTTTTAGTCCGCGATGCCTTACGTCGCAGTGGTTTTGAAGATTTAATCGGTGCAGGTTACGTGGTCACAGGCGGCAGTGCCAAAATGGACGGCGTAATTGAGCTGGCAGAACGGGTGTTTCAAGCCCCCGTGCGCTTAGGTTATCCCAAATATGTGACGGGTTTAGTGGACGTGGTGCGTAATCCTATTCATGCCACCGGTGTCGGTCTACTATTATTTGGAAATAAGCACCGCCATGAACGCCTGTCTGATATTCATATTGGCGGTACGGGTGTGCGCGGTGTTTGGGGACGCTTAAAGAATTGGTTTCAAGGGAATTTTTGAAGGTTTTCGCAATTCGTGCGATTATAGGCTTATAAAGTTAGTGTTTGTGCAGTTCAGAATTTAAATAAGCTGCGCCCCCAGCTCTTGAAACGCTGTCATCAAGATAAAGCTTTAACTTCCCCCTTTGAAAAAGGGGGACTGAGGGGGATTTAAGATCGTAGAAATTTTAGAGATTTTTAAATCCCCCTGCCCCCTTTGTCAAAGGGGGTGAAAAGAATTTAGGGGCGCAGTAAAACTGCTTTAGATTTAACTGCTTCATGCTTAAAGAAAAGTACAGTATTTTTACGCGGTCTATCGTCAGCGCAGACAGTGAGCACGTCCTTTTGAGTCGCCTCTGCTAAACGATAACCAGACTAAACGAGGAGATTTTGACGTGTTTGAACTCATGGATACTTATAGCCAAAACGCAGTGATTAAAGTCGTCGGCGTGGGCGGTGGCGGCGGCAATGCTGTCGAGCACATGTTATCAGGCAATATTGAAGGGGTAGAGTTTATTTGTGCCAATACCGACGCACAAGCTCTGCGCAATTCATCAGCCCGCATGATTGTGCAATTAGGAACGGATGTCACCAAAGGCTTAGGGGCTGGTGCAAATCCTGAAATCGGACAACAAGCCGCGCTTGAAGACCGTGAACGCATCATGGCTGCCTTGGAAGGCACAGACATGGTGTTTATCACCGCAGGTATGGGCGGCGGTACGGGCACAGGTGCAGCCCCCGTGGTTGCTCAAGTTGCGAAAGAACTCGGGATTTTAACCGTGGCTGTGGTGACGCGCCCCTTCCCTTTTGAAGGCAGAAAACGCGCCATCGTCGCTGATGCTGGTATTAAAGAATTGATGCAGCATGTCGATTCTTTAATCGTAATTCCGAATGAAAAATTGCTGAATGTTTTAGGGCGCGACACTTCCTTATTAGACGCATTCAAAGCCGCCAATAATGTGTTGTACAACGCTGTTCAAGGCATTTCCGAACTGATTACCCGCCCCGGTTTAATCAACGTGGACTTTGCTGACGTGACCACGGTTATGCAGGAAATGGGCATGGCAATGATGGGCATCGGTAAGGCAAAAGGCGAAGGACGTGCGCGTAAAGCTGCGTTAGAAGCGATTTCCAGCCCCTTGTTAGAAGATGTCGATTTATCTGGCGCACGCGGAATTTTAGTCAACATGACCGCAGGTTTAGACCTGACCATCGGTGAATTTGAAGAAATGGGCGACGTGATTAAAGAGTTCGCCTCTGAAAATGCCACGATTGTGGTCGGCACTGTGCTCGACCCCGACATGAAAGAAGAATTGCGTGTCACCGTGATTGCGACAGGTGTCGGTTCAACCCCTGCTGCCAACAAGCAACCCGCTCCCCGTGAAGAACGTCCTCCGATGCGCGTCATTCCTAAGCCTGAAAAAGTGGCGACCAAGAGCAATGATTATGCTGAATTCGACAAGCCCACGATTGCACGGATGCGTAGCACGCCCGTCGCGCCTGCGGAAGCATCTTTGAACGAAAATCAAAGCAGTCTGCCCTCAGACACGTATTTAGACATTCCTGCTTTTTTGCGTCGTCAAGCGGATTAATTCCAAGCTGAGTCTCAGCCCCCTAAAGGGGGCTAAACACTAAAGATAGTGGTTTTTAAGTCCCCTGAAGGGGAGAAGAGTATCAAAGTCACTTTTAACTGCGCCCCCAACCCCCTGAAGGGGGCTAAATATAAAGGATTGTATCTTTAAAGTCCCCTTTAGGGGATTTAGGGGCGCAGTTAAAGGGGGGGTAAAAATACTTTGGGACTCTCCTCCCCTGAAGGGGACTTAGGGGCTTGTTTAAGAGATTTAAAAATACTTTGATACTCTCCTTGTGTGGCGGTTTGACAACAGATTTAAAATTGCGCCCCCGATATGGGGGCTTAAAGATCGTGGCTGCTAAGAAGTATTTTTAACAAATTTTGGAGCGCGGTTTGCATCATATAAAAAAGAATTTGTTGCAAAAATTTACATCTTGTTGTAATAGTCATACACTGTGGCAACTGATGTGGTAGTTTTTGTGCGGCTTGTGGTAAAAAAGCTGTAATTTGCCGTCCACATCTCGTAATACGCAAGTGATGCTGCCTATTACTGCACCACCGCATGAGCAAATTGTCTTCTTACACGGAGAGACTCAATTTAAATGATCAAGCAACGTACCTTAAAAAATGTAATTCGTGCCACGGGTGTAGGCTTACACTCAGGGGATAAAGTCTATTTGACCTTACGTCCTGCCCCTGTCGACAGTGGCATAATTTTTAGACGCGTGGATTTAAATCCCCCGATGGAAATTCCCGCCCGTGCCGAAAATGTGGGCGATACTCGTCTTTCCACGACCTTGGTGAAAGGCAAAACGCGGATTTCTACCGTCGAACATTTACTGTCTGCGCTGGCAGGCTTAGGCATTGATAACGCCTATGTCGAATTAAGTGCTTCAGAAGTGCCAATTATGGACGGCAGCGCAGGTCCTTTTGTGTTCTTAATCCAATCTGCGGGCATTGAAGAACAAAACGCACCGAAGCGTTATATTCGCATCAAGCGTGCGGTGCAAGTGCAAGATGGCGACAAATGGGCGCGTTTCGACCCCTTCAACGGCTTTAAAGTCAGTTTCCGTATCGATTTTGAACATCCTGTTTTCAAACGCAGCAGCCAATTTGCGGAAATCGATTTTTCCAAAACCTCTTTTGTTAAAGAAGTCAGTCGTGCCCGGACTTTCGGTTTTATGCACGAGATTGAATTATTGCGCGAAAATAAATTAGCTCTGGGTGGCAGTTTGGACAATGCCATTGTGATGGATGATTATCGCGTACTCAATGAAGATGGCTTACGTTACGAAGATGAATTCGTCAAACATAAAGTATTAGATGCGGTTGGGGATTTATATTTATTGGGGTATGGTTTGATTGGCGCATTCAGCGGCTATAAATCAGGGCACGAACTCAATAATAAATTACTGCGGACCTTGTTGGCGGATAAACAAGCTTGGGAATTAGTCAGCTTTGAAGAAAATGCCAGTCAATCCAGTTTAAGCTTTTTACAGCCCTTACCTATTTCTTGACAGTGCTATTCAGACCTGTTCTTATGGGCGGCTTGACCATGACGAG
>JAQTYU010000016.1 GCA_028688145.1 Thiotrichaceae bacterium
GCTCTTTACTTTGAATTAACCCTAAGCTTTTTTAACATGAGTGGCTTTCCTGTCTGTTTTGTCTATTACTATAGTTCCTTTTAGTCCTTAACTTAATGGCTGTGAAACTCTGTTTGGGAACGAGGAAGAGTAGCAAGCGTAGGGTGTATAAGGCGTAGCCGCCATACACCTGTAACCACAAATCAGACAAGTTCTTAAAATAAAGGTACTTTTAAATTGTATTGAGGTGTATGACGCTACGCTTATACACCCTACGTTTGAAACCTTAGATAAAGACAACTTTCAAAATGCAATTGCGCCACAAAAGTAGCGCAATTGGTATTCCAAATAGAAATACTGGAACGAAAGGAAAAAGCGTTTTAACTACGCGATAACTTTCACAACCACACCAGCACCCACCGTACGACCACCTTCACGAATTGCAAAGCGCAAACCTTCATCCATTGCAATCGGGGCAATCATGGTAACAACCATATTAATATTGTCACCAGGCATCACCATTTCCACGCCTTCTGGCAATTCAATCGTACCCGTCACGTCTGTGGTACGGAAATAGAATTGTGGACGGTAGCCTTTAAAGAATGGGGTGTGACGACCGCCTTCTTCCTTGGACAGAATGTAAACTTCAGCTTCAAACTTGGTGTGAGGCTTGATTGAACCAGGTTTAGCCAACACTTGACCACGCACAACGTCTTCACGCTTGATACCGCGTAATAACACGCCGACGTTTTCGCCTGCACGACCTTCGTCCAATAACTTACGGAACATTTCAACACCCGTACAGGTGCTCTTCCGAGTATCAGTAATACCGACGATTTCAACTTCTTCGCCGACTTTTACCACGCCGCGTTCAATACGACCCGTCACCACGGTGCCACGACCTGCGATGGAGAATACGTCTTCAATAGGCATCAAGAAAGGTTTGTCGATAGCACGTTCAGGTTCAGGAATATAGTTATCCAAATAACCTGCTAATTCGATAATTTTTTCTTCCCATGCAGCATCACCTTCCAATGCTTTCAAGGCAGAACCGCGAATCACAGGAATATCGTCACCAGGGAAGTTGTATTGAGTTAACAACTCACGAACTTCCATTTCGACTAATTCGAGCAACTCTTCATCTTCAACCATGTCGCACTTATTCATAAACACGATCATGTAAGGAATGCCAACTTGGCGACCGAGCAGGATGTGTTCACGGGTTTGTGGCATAGGGCCATCGGTTGCCGCAACCACTAAAATTGCGCCGTCCATTTGCGCCGCACCAGTGATCATGTTTTTAACATAGTCAGCGTGTCCGGGGCAGTCGACGTGTGCGTAGTGGCGTGAAGGCGTGTTGTATTCAACGTGAGAGGTGTTGATGGTAATCCCACGAGCACGTTCTTCAGGTGCGTTGTCGATTTGGTCAAAAGCGCGCGCGCTACCGCCATATCTCTTAGCCAATACGGTAGTAATTGCAGCGGTCAACGTGGTTTTACCATGGTCAACGTGACCGATAGTGCCGACGTTTAAATGGGGTTTGGCACGTTCAAATTTTTCTTTAGACACGGGTAATCCTTAAATATGTGGTTTGAATTAAAAGTAACCAGTTTCAAATAACATGAAAAACTGGCAGAAATTAAGTGATGACAATTTCAATATACAATACGACAGTTATTGTGTTAAGAGACAATAACAAATCTCCAGAAATTCGTTTGCTATAAAACTGAAATCGCGCTGCTAAAGTTCTGCATTATATCAAATTGAGATCATTATAGGCTGTAAACAGGGTAAACCCCGAACACGAAAATTACTGATATACTGATTGCAAAATTAAAACAGCGGGCTGTTTTAACAGAAATGGCGATTTTAATCGTCTTGTCCTTATAACCCTTGGAGAGAGTTTATCTTGAAAATTAAGTCCGTATTATTAAGCATCAGTATTGCAGCCTTATTAAGCGGTTGCGGTGGCTCAGGTTCTACCCTTGATACCTTGTCAGGCATTCCCGGTTTGTCAGGAAACGCGGACACGATTAGTTCAAATGGCGGCGCAAGTCTGAATTTGATCGACACCGATGCCTTTGACAAAGAATTGTCTAGCTCGATGTCCAGTAACTTGGAAAAAATCGAAGTGACTTCCGTCCGTCAATTGCAAATGGATAAAATTCCAGAACGCTTGAAAAAGTGGTTAAGCGTGCTCAGCAATTATAAAGGTAAAGTGGATGTTGAGCCTAAATCTCGCACTTTATCTTTAACCGCCATTGCTACCGTGGTCGCCCCAATCGCGTATAGTTATCTGAAAGAGCAGCTAACCTATTTGCCTGCGAAGAATTATAACGCAACTTTGTATTATACGCCCTCTACCAATATCTTGGAAAAGCTTGTGTTCACGCGCAAAGCAACTGCCTCCACCACGGGCGCAGGTTCATTCATGCAAAAACTGCCTTCTTTACTGCCTTAACTTATTGATTTCAGCCGCGCTTTTTTGCACAAGGCGCGGCTGATCAGCACTCGCAGCCATTCTAAAAGTCCACTTCAAACTGCGCCAGCACAGGCGCGTGGTCTGAAGGACGTTCCCAGCCACGCGGCACTAAATCCGTTGCACACTGTATGCAGGTTTTTGCCAAGGCGTGATTCGCTAAAATCAAATCAATGCGCACGCCTAAATTGCGTCGAAATGCCGCCGCGCGATAATCCCACCAGCTATAACTTTTGGGCGGTTGCGGAAAACATTGGAACACATCTTGCAATCCCAAATCATAAACGGCTTGTAAATGCTCACGCACGCTTGCGTGGGTTAAAATTCCGTCACGATAAGCTTCAGGGTCACACACATCTTCATCGCGGGGTGCAATATTAAAATCTCCCAGTAATATCACTTTGGGATAAGTTTTTAAACTTTCTGCCACCAGCGTTTGTAAATGCGACAACCATTCTAATTTATACGCAAATTTTTCTGAACCGACTTCGCTACCATTCGGAATATACACATTAATTACCCGCAAATCGCCATAACTCACAGCTAAAATGCGGCGTTGTGGGTCGATATAATTGGGGAAATCGGTTTGAATTTCTGAACCTTGCATACGGCTTAATAATGCCACGCCGTTATAAGTTTTTTGTCCTGCAAACTCACAGTGATAGCCCGCTGCTTCAAGCTCTGCCCGTGGAAACAATTCATCCACCACTTTAATTTCTTGGAGCGCGATAATATCAGCTTGTTGCAGCTTCAGCCATTCTAAAAGTTGGGGTAAACGCACTCTTAAAGAGTTTACATTCCATGTGGCAATTTTTAACATGTTTATCCTATAGATTTTAATGGTTTATATAAAGCTAACATCCTACTATTTGAATTTTAATATTTTTATTAAAATACTTTCCCAATCATTAAAAATTGTTCTACAATTTTCCCAACTTTTCAAAGCTAAAGAAATGATGTTATTAAAACATCGCTGACTTCGGATGCTAAAAAGTATACCAACAGCTTTTTTTAAAAACGAGAGGATTTGCAATGGGATTTAAACTTTCTAAATTCGCGGGACTACTCATGGTTTCCGCTTTCATTAGCAGCGATGCTTTTGCGGCTGCGATTAGCAGTGCTGCAACGGGAAACTGGAGTGCTACTGCGACATGGACGGGTGGTGTTGTTCCCACAGCTACGGATACTGCAACTATTGCTGCAGGTCATACGGTCACTGTTGATGCTGCTGCCAGCGCAGTTGGGCTGACTGTTGCTGCAACTGGGACACTGAACTTTTCAGGTTCATCTACTTTGAGTGCTGGCGCAGCTGGGATTCAAAACTCTGGTTTATTTGATGCCACCAATGCAGGTGCTATTAGCTCAGCGGCAACAAATGGTATGACCCAAGGTCTTTACAATCATACAGGTGCTACTTTCACGATGGGCACATCAACGCTTACCCTGACTGCTGCTCTGGCTATTGCCCTTGAAAATGACGGCACATTTACCAGTGGAATAGGTTTAGTTAGTGCCACTGATTTCCGAAATGGATTCACTAATGCCACAGCCTCGTTCACACTCGGGAGTGGTGGTTTATCTGTCACACATTTTCATCCGACTAACGGTTCTATCGCTTTAACTGGCAATATCACAGTGAGCCAATCTATTCAACCTGGGACAGCCACTTATTCTGGCGCAGGAAAAGTCATGTTAACGGATGCAGCTCATGGTATTGTGGGTCCCGTCAATTTACATAATTTACAAATTGCGACTTTGACAGCTGCTCGCACAATTAGTATTGCAGGCGCAGTGACGACTACGGGCACAACGGCATTGAATGGTGCCGCAGCAGGCTCGATTACATTTACAGGTGCGGGTAGTATTACGCCGTTCACTTCAACCTTATGTGCTTCTTCTAACGTAACTGGTATCACTTGTACAGGCGGTGGTGGTGGTGGTGCTGTATCTGCCCCAATTGATTTAATCTCTTCTGGAAAATCATCAAGCTTTTCAAGAGAAGTTAAACTGAAATAGTCCTTTTTAAAGCCTGTGTGATTCACAAACACTCAGGCTTTAACAGCGTATCACACAATGAATACCTCTCCGTTCATCTGCATCATAAAGAAATCTTGCTTCTAAGCCTAAACTTAACCTGAGTTCGGGATAAGAAAACTAGGAATTACGCAGTTGAAATCAGAATTTATTTATAATGAGTTAGTATTGTGCGCTGCATAATAGCACGTCTAGTAAAATCAAATAGTTACAGATTCAACTGCGTAACTCCTAAAAACTTAAGTTTTTTGCTATTTCTTATCTCGAACTCAGATTAAACTTAATGTCAGTGACCCGCACAGTTATACAGATGGGCAAGCCTGCAAGTTTTAACTTGATGCGGGATTGGGAGCGCAGTAAAACTTTCTAAAATTCTGTTCAAACAGTCAGCGCGTAAACAATCCCGTTAAATACATGACACTTTTATGAAAATTCGTCTCTCCTGTTTTCAAGCCTCTTAAAATTATGCTAAAAATATCTTATTGTATTTATTAGATAAAAAAGTGATTTAAAGCTAAACTAAAAAACAGCATGGTTTTTGCGATGTAGAAAGACTACATAGGCGACCAAACTGAAACTCTCAACTTTCCTGTCAGTTTGCATCTCGCCCTTCTTTCTTAAGCATAGGCATAAACCATGAGCGAATTGACTATTTACACCCAACCCAGCGATATTATGAGCCGTTTGCATTTCAGCATTCAGAGCTTACATAAAAACGTAGAGCGCAATCCCTATAACCAAGCAATTCTTGCCCATAACTTGCCGATGGGTTTATACGTAGGGCAATTGGCGGCTTATCTCTGCATTTATCGCAGCCTAGAAAATGCTTGTAATAACAGTGAACATCCTGTGTTAGCCCGGGTTTGGCAAGCCGATATGGCAAAATTACCGCTATTGCAAGCCGACTTAGATTGTTTCACTTTAGAAATGCCCCGCAGCTTAGTACAAACTGCCACCATTGCCTTTGTGCACTATATCGACGCGATTGCAAATCACCCCTATCAATTGCTAGGCGCGCTGTATGTGTTTGAAGGTTCGACTTTAGGAATGCGCGAATTATTGCCACATTTGCAAAATACCTTCAGTTTAGAATACCAAGGCGTGTCTTTTTATGCAGGTTATGGCGAGATGAACCGCGTGCGTTGGGATGGTTTCAAGCGGCGTATGAATTTATCCATCACTGACGAAATCGCCCAAGAAGCCTGCATCGCCACCGCACAACAAACCTTCAATTTAATTGATAATTTACTGCTGGCTTTGTGGCATTCACAATAAACTGCGGGTGCTCTCCGCGATGAATCCTTGCCTATTATCCGAATCGCTTATATGCTTAAAAAATAAAGCCCTTCGCCAACGGAGTTGTGCATGGAAAATACCCTCAATCGCCTGCTCGCTGCTGAAACCCAAGCTGAAAGTCTGGTTGCCGCAGCCGTGCGAGAACGTGAACAACTGATTCAGCAAACCCTGACTGAAACTCAACATCAGGAACAGCAGTTTGTCGCAAAAATTCCTGATTTGCAGGCAAGTTTTTTACAAAAGGCGGAAGCACACGCGCAACAAAGTATTTCTGAGTTGACTAAACGCTATGCAGAACGTAAAGCAGCCTTACAAGAATTAGCACAGGATAATCAGCAACAGGCTTTGAATGCCGCGATAGCGGTGTTATTTGCGCTGGGTAAAGAGGGCGCGTAATGAACCACTTTACCCGTTATGCTTATTTAAATGCTCGGGTGGCAGTTTTGGCAACCCGATTATTGCCAGAAAGCCATCTTTACGAATTATTTCACGCGAAAGCGGGGCAATCACAAAGTAGCACGCGCAATTTGGATGATTGGCTGAAAGATGACAGCTTAGATTTCAAGCTTTTAGAACAAGCATGGTTTCTAAAAATGCTGGATGATTTTAGAGTTTTAATTCGTCCGCTCACTGCCGCAGACCGTGACCTCTTGTTATATTGGCTGCGTAAAAATGAGATTGCCAATTTAAAAACTATTTTACGGGGAAAATTAGCAGGTTTATCCGCCGATAATATCGCCTCACAGCTATTAGAGCTGGGACAACTAGCAAGCTTGCCCTTAGAACAATTACTGAACACTGAAGATGTCAGTGAATTGTTGCGCCATTTAGAAAACAGCCCTTACGGCACAATTGCCCGCCAATCACGGCGCGCGTTTGAAGAGCGTCATGATTTGCACGCTTTAGATTCTGCCATCGACCGCCATTATTTACTTGGGTTGGTCGCCAAACTGAAAACCCTAGAAAGCAGCTCGCGCAAAGCTTTATTGCCGCTGGTGAGCGCGTGGGTGGATCAATTCAATTTATTATGGCTGTTGCGCTATCGTTTCAGTTATCAACTCTCTTCCGCCGAAACTTTTTATTTACTCATTCCGACTTCCTATCATCTGAATCGTGAAGTGTTGTTGCGCTTGGTCGAATTAAACAGCCTTGAAGAAGTGCTTGCTCAATTGCCAGAACCTTTGCGCGGTTTATTAGCGGATACTGATAGTATATTTAACGTTGAACAGCGTCTACTCGAAAACCTCAAACACGTTGCAGAACATACCTTGCGTTGGGAAAATTTCAGCATTGCCAAAGCCTTGGCATACCTTTTCCTACGAGAATTAGAAATGTGGAGGGTGCTCGCGATTGTGAAAGGTAAACGTTTAAAATTACCGCCCAGCGCGATTGCGGCGGCGGCACATTTGAACATGAGTGTGCAATAAATTCCCCAACGCGCCCCCAACCCCCTAAAGGGGGCTTAAAGAAAAAATCTTTATAATATTTAGCCCCCTTTAGGGGGTGGGGGGCGCAGTTAAGATTTAAAACTAGCTCCTAAATCCCTTAAAAGGGACTTTAAAAGATAAAAAATAAGTTCTTATTAGAAAGAGCTAACGCAAGTTTAAGAGGCATTTATGTTTACCCCCGAACCCATGCAAGCAGTCGCCTTATATTTGCTGACTGACGACCTGCCCCACGCAGCGACCGCTTTAACTGCCTGCGGGATGTTTAATCCTGAAACTGTGCTCAATCCTGAATTAAATGAACAGCCTGCGGAAGCATTTCGGCAAGTTTTTCACAGCGCGAGTAATCGTTTAGAAAAGATTTTGGCACACGCGCCCGTAAATTTACCCGCAGCGGATAATGAACTGCGCAATTTAATTTCTATCGAAGAATTGACCGCATTAAACCAGCAATTGGGCGAGGTTTGGCAAGAGTTTTCAGCATTAGAAGAGCTGGAACATAAATTACAAGACCAATACACCACGCTCAGCCAATTGCTGGAAACTTTGCAGAAATTTGACCGTTTGGACGTGGATTTAAGTTTATTAAAAACCCCAAAGCAATTTTTAAATCTGCATATCGGCACGATTCCGCTGAAAAATTTAGAGCATTTTCGCCAATCGATTGCCTTGGCAGAGCACTTTTTAGAAATTTTTCATCGCACCGAAAATACGCTTTATGTGGTGGTGGCGGGCACGTTGAATTATCAAGAACAAGTGCAAGCAGTTTTAGAATATGCCGAGTTTCGTCCCTTAAGTATTCCTACACAATTTCAACATCATCCGCAATTAGTTCATGCGGACCTCAGCGCGCAAGCCGAGCAATTGCGCCAAGATTTGAACAGCTTAAAACAGCATCAATGCGAATTGGGTGCACAACATGCCGAGTTTTTACAAACCGCTCAACAACAATTACAACAAGCCAGCAGTTATGCGACTTTGGGCGAAACTTTGCGCGGACACGGACAATTTTGCTTGATTGAAGGCTGGATTCCCCGTAGCGAAGTGGCGCATTTGGCGCGTTTATTAAACACTGCCTTGGCAAATCCTTATGTGTTGACGCATCGTAAACCTGAGTTTTGTGAATATGCAAAAGTGCCTTCTTTACTCAAACATCACCCGTGGTTGAAGATTTTCAGCACTTTGGTGCAAAATTATGGAATTCCACGTTATGGCGAATTTGACCCTACCTTATTGTTTGCGGTGACATTTATTGTGATGTTTGGCGCGATGTTTGGCGATGTGGGGCACGGCGCAACGCTGGCATTAGTCGGCTGGTTTGCACGCCAAAAACTGCAACAGGTCACGCCTTTATTTATTGCGGCGGGAATTTCGTCTAGCCTGTTTGGATTTTTATACGGCAGTATTTTCGGCTTTGAAAATGTATTGCCTGCGCTATGGTTGTCGCCCTTGCACCATCCCTTTTTGATGTTAAAACTTGCCTTGTATTGGGGCGTGGGCTTTATTTTATTGGCGACAATTATCACTATTGTGAACCGTTTTCAGGCGCGGGAATATTTGGATGCGGTGTTTAATCATACGGGCATTGCAGGGATTGCTTTATATCTCGGGGGATTTCATGCTGCTGCGACGTGGTTAGAAACTCATGCGTTTGACAGCGTGCAACAATTAGAGTTTTTTACTCCGCTGCTGTTGGTGCTGGGTTACAAATGGCATGAAAATAAACTGCCCTTAATGGAACGAATTTTGGTCACTGCGATTGAAGGTTTTGAAGCGGTGATGAGTTATTTAACCAATACGCTTTCTTTTTTACGGGTGGCAGCATTCAGTTTGAATCATGTCGCGTTGGCGATTGCGGTGTTTACGCTGGCAGATATGATGGACGCGCCTGCTTCTTGGCTGGTCATTGTGTTGGGGAATATTTTTATCATCGCTTTGGAAAGTGCGATTGTGACCATTCAGATTTTGCGCTTGGAATATTATGAAGGCTTTTCACGCTTTTTCAGCGGGAATGGACGGGCATTTTTGCCGTTGCGGAGCGGGGTGAAGTGAGCTTATAGCACGGATGCAAAGACAAGCATGCTTAAATATCTCTCTTCTCTGCAATTACCCATTGTCGGTAATTGCAGAGACACAAGACCCTGTCAACTTATTTTCTTGTCTTGTTTGGATACTTTTTTAATGATTTTATCAAAATCACTTTCAAAGTTTTTGTCTTGGATAACTCTAAATTTTTCGTACTGTTGTGTTGCAAGTTCGTCTGCAACATTACGGCGCACTTTACCCGCATTTTGTAAAACGTCGTATTCGGTAAAGCTTAAAAAAGCATCTAATTTCGTTATCCAATCATTCATTTTCATCTGAATGTGTCGAGTTGCTTGTAATTCAGCGTAATCTAAATACATGACAACAATTTTCTCTAACTCTTTTATTTCAGATTCAACTAAGTAGTTTTTAGCGACAGTAACATCACTTTTTAAAATTTTTCCATCAGGCGCGTTTTTCCACGTTTGTAAGCCCATGTTAGGTTTGTCCGCATCAACGCGACTCTTAATTAATTCAGCCGCTGTTTGACCTGTAATTGCCCATTCTAATTTGTTTTGTACGGTTTGATAGAAAGTGCGGGTTTGTTCTGCGTTTGCATTGTAATCAATACTGCATTGTGCATAAATATCGGTGATTTTTTGATAAAAACGGCGTTCACTGGCGCGAATTTCACGGATGCGTTCCAGTAACTCTTCAAAATAATCTTTGCCAAAACGCTCACCTTGTTTCAAGCGTTCATCATCAAGAACAAAGCCCTTGATAATAAATTCTTTCAGCGTTTGTGTTGCCCAGATTCTAAATTGTGTGGCTTGCTGGCTATTGACACGGTAACCAACGGCGATAATGGCATCGAGATTGTAAAAATCAATTTCGCGGTTTACGTCGCGGTTGCCTTCTTTTTGAACTGTCTGGAATTTCCGGACAGTTGCTTCTTGATTTAACTCATTAGATTTAAAAATATTTTGTAAATGTTCACTAATAGTCTTAGTGCTGACATCAAACAACTCCGCCATTTTTTTCTGGTTCAACCAAAATGTTTCTTCTTGAAAAATCACTTCAACTTTAATTTGTCCGCTAGGCGTTGCGTATAAGAGAATATCGTTTGTTTCTAACATGTTAAATTTCCTTTGTAAATAAAAGACGTTATAAAAACGCTAACGCGCTTTGCTCATCGGTTTATTTTAGAATTAGCTTTAAATTCAAGAGCTGCGAAGTTTCTAAAACCGCTCAGCTCTTGTTTAAACCTACGCACTACGTGCCACCCGCCCACTACTCAACGCCTGAATCACCGCATCTTTCGCACCATCTGCCACAATTTGCCCATTGTCCACCACGATTAAACGATCCACCAAACTTAACAATGAAGCGCATCATTTGTATGGAGCTGTCAATCTCGATTGATGCGCTTCGTACCTCAGCACATCCTAATTGCATTACGTATTTTTTGTCAGAACCACAATTCACTTAATTACCCTAATTACCACAAACAAGCTTCAAGTACTTTTTAATTATGTTAATAGAGATAATTATGAAAATTACGGTTCAGATAAAACTACCCACCCTTTTTCATCGCCTTGCCTTCCGCTGCCCGCTGTTTACGAATCGCTTTGGGGTCCGCTAATAAAGGACGATAAATTTCCACACGCTCGCCCTCCGCTAAGACTTTATCCAGCTTGCAAGGTTTGCTGAAAATGCCGACTTTGTTCACCGCTAAATCAATTTCAGGGAAACGCAGGCAGAGTTTAGAAAGCTCAATCGCTTCGGCGACAGTACAACCCACGTTCACATTAAGCCGCACCAAAGCCTGTTCTTCAGGCTTGGCGTAAGCGACTTCTACCCAAATCAGTTCAACGTGGTCCATATAATTTACGGGCGCGTTCAATAAACGCATCAACCATACTATTAACAATTTTGGTGAACACGGGCGATAAACTCAACCGCAAAATTTTGTTAGAAATCTCAAATTCCATATCCAAAGAAATTTTACAGCCCTGTTCGCCCAAAGCCTGAAACACCCACAAGCCTTTCAAATGGCTAAATGGCCCTTCTAATAAAGCCATTTCGACGCGCTGGTCAGGCACTAAACGATTCGTTGTGGTGAAAGACTTTTCCAGCCCCACCCCGCCCATCGTGATGCTTGCCACAATTTCTTCAGGCTTTTGTACCAAAATTTTTACCGCCTTACACCAGGGCAAAAACTCAGGATATTTAGCAATATCATTCACTAAAACATACATTTCATGCGCGCTGTATTGCACCAGCGCGGTTTTATGAATATGGGTCACGCAATCACCCCAATCGCATTTAAGAAAATCATTAATACCCCAAAAGGCGCAACATAACGCATTAAAAAACGTAGAATTTTATAGCGTGTACTGGCTTCAGGTAATTCCAATTCTTCTAAAATATCTGCACTACGCATTCGCCACATTGCAAAAATCACAATACAAAAGCCACCCAAAGGTAACATAATATTGGAAGTGATAAAGTCTAGCAGGTCAAATAACGTCTTGTTGGCGAAGCTGCTAAACATCGACAAGGGTTTAACTTCGCTCCAAATATTAAATGAGAAAATCGTCACCAGCCCAAATAACCAAATGAAAAAACCTGCCCATGCGGTCGCACTGACACGAGTAAATTTCTTAGTTTCCACCATCCAAGCCACGGTGGGTTCTAATAAAGAAATTGAAGAAGTCCACGCCGCCAACACCAACAGCACAAAAAATAAGCCGCCGAAAAAGCTCCCAAACGGCATCTTGCCAAATGCCAACGGCAAGGTGTTGAACACTAAACCTGGCCCTTGATTGGGTTCTAAACCATTGCTAAACACAATCGGGAAAATTGCCAAGCCTGCCAAAATCGCCACCATCACATCGGCAAGTGCAATCATGCCTGTGGCTTTTAATAAAGAGAAATGTTTTGGCAAATACGCGCCGTAAACCATCATCGCGCCCATGCCCAAGCTTAAAGTGAAAAACGCATGTCCCAAGGCAATTAATACGCCGCGCCCACTGAATTCACAGCTTGCAGGGGTGCAATTGGGATAAAATAATTTGTGAAAATCGGCGTTAAACATGAAATGCACGCCTTGCATAAATTTATCGGTGCTCATCGCATAACCGACTAAGACCAGCAGCACAACAAACAATAGCGGCATTAAAAAGCGTGTCGCTTGTTCCAAACCTGCTTGCACGCCGCGCGCTACCACGGTCATGGTCATGAGCATAAATAAAGTATGCCACAGCAGCAGGCGTTCAGGGTCTTCAATCAAATGCGTGAACGTGCCTTGCACAAACAGCGTCGCTTGTTCTTTGGGCAAACTGCCGACAGTGCTGAATAAGCCAGAAACCAGGCGCGGAATATACGCCAGTGCCCAGCCGCCAATCACGCTGTAATAGGACAGAATCAAGAAACCGACTAAAATGCCCATCCAGCCAATCCCGACCCAAAGCCGCGATTGTTGTTGTTCTCGTACAAGGGTTTGCATGGTGTGAATCGGGCTTTGTTTGCCGCGTCTGCCCAAAATCACCTCGGCAATCAGCGCGGGTGCTGCGACTAAGAGCACACTGAGAATATAGGCAAGTACAAATGCGCCGCCGCCATTTTGCCCCGTGATATAAGGAAACTTCCAAATATTTCCCAATCCGACGGCTGAGCCTGTCGCTGCGACAATAAAGCCCCAGTGGGATGTCCATTCTCCATGAATCGAGATGCGTTTTGCCATGTCAAACCCCTTGCGAAATGAGCCGCTATTTTGAAGCAAACGGCGGGATGGCTCAATACTGATTATATCTGTGCTCATGCTTTAACTGCGCCCCAACGCTTTGAAGGGACTAAACACATAAATGAAATCTTTGAACTCCCCTTTTTCTTGTTTCCGATGTCAGAAAAATACATCATGACACGGGATAGAAAATTAAGCTTTCCCTTGTTGCAGAAAGGTAAGTTTACTCAATGAAACCCTATATCGTAGCGCAGACTTTAAAGAACTTTACCGCTTGCGTTGGGGAGTTGAGAGCTTCTTTGAAATTAACTCTCTATTTATTAAGCCAGTACTAACTTTTAAAAGCTGCTCTGGAAGAGAAATACTACAACAGGAAAGAAGTTTTTATGAATCCTTGCTACCATCTTGCAACTCTATTTTAAGCAAAAAACGCTTATAATCACTCTCAGTAACCTTCCCAAAAAAGTTTAAAAATTATGAAACGTTGGTTGTGGCGTATTCTGCTCAGTATTTTTGGTTTCGTGCTGTTGTTGTGTCTGGGCATGTTTTTATTGCTCTGGACAGAAATCGGCACGCAATTTTTATTTATTCAAGCCCAGCAATATGTGCCCGCGCTGCATGTCGCACAAGTGCGCGGTAATTTATTGGATCGCTTGGAATTACAAGGCTTAACTTACACCAGCCCTGAAGTTAATTTTCAGTCTGAGCAAACCGTGTTCGCATGGCACAGCAGCGAATTATTGCAAGGGAAGCTACATTTATCAGAACTTAAATTAAATACTGCAAAAGTTAAATTACCGCCCAGCACGTCTGCGCCCCAACCGATTGCAACTAAGCCATTTCAAAAACCAACACTGCCCGAAATAAAACTACCCTTCACGCTACAAATTGATGAAGTTGGTCTGCAAAAAGTCAGTGTTCAACAAGGCGAACAGCCGCCAATTGAAATTAATAGCGTGGTTTTGCAAGCCTCCGCTGAAAATGACTTAAACTTACAAAAAATTATTATTGACCTGCCCCAATTGAAAACCGAATTGTCGGGCAGTTTTGGGCTGCAATCGCCCCACAAAATCAATTTAAACCTAAAAACCACCGCTAAATTGCCTCAAATTAATGTCATCGGCAACTTGCAACTCACGGGCGACTGGCAAAAAATCACCCTCAGCAGCGATGCAGAAGTCAGCACGCCCGCCTTGTCGCAACCCACTTACCTCACCCTCAAAGTGCAAAGCGATTGGGAACACGCCACGATTGAAGCTTTAGATGCGAAATTATTGGACGGTACGCTAAATCTCACAGGTCATGCGCAATGGCTGCCCAGTGTGCAAGCGGATTTGACTTTAAAAGCGGAAAATCTGTTATTAACTCCGTTCAGTCCGCAACAATTGCCCGATAATTTCCGCTTGAATACCAATTTAAGTGCGGAATTGAACGGGCAAAAATTACTGCTTAAACAATTGCAATTATTAGCCGCCAATTTGCAAATTAATTTGCACGGCACGGCATTATTAGACCCGCAAAATCCCAGCCTAGATGCGCAGCTTACTTGGGAAAATTTGCATTATCCGCTAAAAAATACCAATAAGCCTTTATTAGTACAAAGTCCACAAGGCAATTTTAAAATTTCAGGCACGCCACAAGCTTATCAATTACAGCTTGCTAGTCAAATAGTTGGGCAAAATATCCCCGCTTCTCATTGGAAAGTTGAAGGGGCTGGCGACCGTGAACAAGTACATATTTCAAAAATTCATGGCGATTTATTGCAAGGTACGCTCGACATTGATGGATTATTGCAATGGGGTCTGAATCGTCCCACGCCACAAGCGGATTGGAAGTTTATCCTAGTCGCTAATAAACTGGATTTAGACCGCCAATGGGCAAATGCGCCGAAGCAGTTCAGTGCAGAATTGCACACGCAGGGCAAATTAAACGAATTTTTAGAAGCACAGGTAGATTTGAAACATTTACAAGGACAAGTGCAGCAATATCTTTTAACCGCACTGACCCAACTTTCAATTAAATTACCTTTAAAAAATCCGCAGTTAGCTGAAATTAAAGTCCAAAACTTGAAAGTAAAATCGGGCGATACTCAATTCACGATGCAGGGAGAAATTGCCCAAAATGCCGCGCTGAATTGGGAACTTAATTCACCTAATTTGGCGCAATTAGTGCCGCAAGCACACGGTAAATTATCGGGGAAAGGCAGCATCAGCGGCGCGTTGACCACACCCCAATTGAAAGCTGAATTGCACGGACAACAATTACAATTTGCAGAAAATCGGCTGCAAAATTTGCTGGCTAAATTGGAATTCAGTTTGCAAGGAAATCAGCCTTTATTTTTGCAATTGGATATAAATGAGGTGCAACAAGGTAAAAATAAAGTTTTAGAACGCGCCCAATTGAAAGGTACAGGCACAGTCGGCGCACATCAACTCACTGCGGATGTTATTTTGCCACAAGAACGCATTCAACTGGCTTTACAAGGTGGGCTAAATCTGGTCGAACAACGCTGGCAAGGTCATATTCAAAACCTGAAATTAGTGTCGAAATTATTGCAAACTTGGCAAACTCGTCAAAATACGGCTTTATCGCTGTCGGCGAAACAAGTGCAACTCGCGCCACTGTGCTTATTTGGCGAAGACAATGCGCAATTATGTTTACAAGCCACCGCAATTCCTCAGGGACAAACCAGCGCGAAACTGCAACTTTCCCAGATTAATTTCAATCGCTTGCGCCAATTTTTACCACCAGAAACCCAAATCACGGGGATATTAAATGCGGATGTGAGCGCGAATATCACCGCCGACCAACGCATTGATAGCAAAGCCACGGTGAAAATTTCCGAAGGTTTTATAAAAACCAAAATTGATGACGAAGTGCTGCAACTCAATCATCAGGGCGGCACGGTGAATTTAGTGATTTCCCCGCAGGGTTTGGATGCACAGCTGGCGTTTGCGCTGGATGCGAATAATGCGTTGCGGACTAAAGTTTTATTACCTAAATTCAATAGATTACCACTGAAACCTAATCAGGTGATTCAGGGCGATTTGCAAGCGCACTTTAATAAATTTAATTTAGTGCCGATGTTTGTGCCGAGCGTGGAAAATGTCGCGGGTAAATTAAATGCGAATCTGCAAATTTCGGGCAGTTTAGACAATCCGCAAGTAAAAGGTTTGTTGCAATTGCAAGATGCGAATGCGGATGTGCCCCAAGCGGGCTTACAATTGAAGAAGTTACAATTGATGTTGCAAGGCGCGGGGCAGGATTTACAACTCAATGCTTCGGTGAATTCGGGCGCGGGACAATTGCGTTTACAAGGCAAATTTAACTTGCCCAGCGTGGATAAACTCAACGGCAATTTGAGCTTGCAGGGCGAGCGTTTTGAGGCGGTGAATATGCCGTTTGCCAATGCTTTGATTTCTCCGAATTTGAAAATTGAAATCGCGCCGCAAAAAATCCATGTGCAAGGCGAAGTTACCATTCCCGAGGCGACTTTAAGTCCACCTGAAAAAGAAGGCGCGGTGAATGCGTCGGATGATGTGGTAATTGTTAATAAAAACGCTAATAAAAATAAGCCTGAGCCTGAAGTTGCGCCCTCTGCGATGGCGATTTCCAGCAATGTGAATTTGATTTTTGGCGATAAGATTAGTTTTAAAGGCGCGGGTTTTAGCACTAAAATTAAGGGACGTTTACAAGTCAGCAATCAGCCGCATAAATTGACCTCGGCAAATGGTGAATTGCAGTTGGTGGACGGGCTTTATAAAGCCTATGGGCAAAATCTGAAAATTCAGCGCGGGCGGATTTTCTTCACGGGCGGCCCGATTGATAATCCGATGTTAGACGTGCGGGCGGTGCGCGAAGTGCAGGATGTGACTGCGGGGGTGAAAGTCAGCGGTACGGCACAATCACCACAAATCGATTTATTTTCAGAGCCGATGTTAGACCAAACTAATATTTTGTCTTACATTGTGTTAGGAAAACCTGCGTCACAGGCGACCAAGGGCGGTGATAATCAAGCCTTGTTGACGGCAATGGCTTCCTCGGCGGCAATGGATCAAGGCGATGGTTTTGCCAAGAAAATCGCAAATGATTTAGGCTTAGACGATGCAGGCATTGGCAGTAATACGCAAAATAATCCGAATGTGCCGAGCGCATCGAGCAGCACCACGAAAAGTAGTGGCATGGGCGACAGTGCGCTGACGGTCGGAAAATATTTAACCCCAGAACTTTATATCAGTTATGGGATTGGTTTGTTTGATTCGAGTACAATTTTTAAAATTCGTTATTTGCTCAGCAAACGCTGGACATTGGAAACGCAGACGGGCACGTATAGCGGCGTTGATTTGCGTTATGGCTTGGAAAATTGAGGATAAAACATGAGCGATTCGACTTTAGATTTACTCGAAAAACATCACCGCGATGGTCCAGAATTCGCAAAATATATGTTGATGAGTGGGCAAAAACGTTTCGATGCGAGTTTTTGGGCGGCGTGGAAACAATGGATTATTCCTGTGTTGGGCAATCCTGCGGTGATTGCGGATTTTGGTTGTGGGCCTGCGGCATTGTTAAAATTGCTGAAAGCCTTTCATCCGCAAGCTAAATTAATTGGGGTGGAATTTGCGCCTTATATGTTGGAACATATCGACCCTAAAATGTTTCAGGTGATTGCGCACGATTTGCATTTGCCCAATTTGCCGCTGGAAGATAACAGCGTTGATGTGATTGTGAGCACGCACACTTTGCATGAGTTAAATCAGCCTGTGCGTTTATTGGAATCGGTGCATCGCTGTTTGAAAGTCGGCGGGCGTGCAATGTTGATTGATTGGGTGCGTGTGCCTTTGCCAAAATATTTGGAAATTCAGAACGAAACTAACGTGCTCGAGAAAGATGAAGCGGGTTTAGAAGATGTGTTCGTGCATTTTATGGAACACAATCGTTATGCGCGTGAAGATATTGATTGGTTATTGAAGCAGTTGGGCTTTAATATTTTGGAAAGCGTCACTTTAGAAAAGCCGCAGTTTGCGCGCTGGGTGGTGGAAAAGGTCGCTTAGTTTTTTAAAAAAGCCTCAAGCTCCTAAACAAGAATCAAGTAGGGTGGGCATTCATTGTCCACCCACTGGATCACTTAATCTGTCACGGTGGGCACAGACTCTGCCTTCCCTGTAAAGTTCTCCCAAGAAGGTCTCGATTCCCCGACGCAAGCAGTAGAGTTCTTTCGGATACAAGATTTCATCGATTAGACTTATCACCAGAACATCAAACTTCGCCTCATTCAAACGCATACGCATGGCGGTGGGTAAGCCTGCAAGTTTTATCGAGTGAAGTCACTTGAGTACCGACGGTGTTAGTCTTTGAAGCTTTCTATCTGGATTAGCTCTTTACCTTGAATTAACCCTACGCTTTTTTAATATGAGAGACTTTCCTGTCTGTTTTGTCTTCCATATAATACTTTTAGGCGTTACGCAGTTGAATCGGTAACTGTTTGATTTTTCTGGAAACACGATTATACAGTGCACAATGGTAACTCATTGTAAATAAACGAATTAGTGTTTCAACCACGTAAATCCTAACATTATAAGTCCTTAACTTAATGTCAGTGCCTTAGGGGTGCAGTCAGATTTTACAAATCAGGCCCAATGGTGACATGCAGCCGCAACGGTTTACCGGGTTCACTCAGCGCGGTTGCCACATCTACCCGAATCAAGCCGACGGGCGATTGCCAACGCACCCCCACCCCTGTGCCATGTTTTAAGGGCGTGTTAAAACTATTCAGCGCGTTGCCCACATCATAAAATGCCGCTAGGCTCCATTTGTCTAAAATACGGTGCTCATATTCCGCACTGCCCACCAGCAAGTTTTTTGCGCCAATCACTTGCCCCGCCGCATTTTTTGAACCCAAGGAATTGTAATCATAGCCGCGCACACTGCGATCCCCGCCCGCAAAAAAGCGCACGGACACAGGCAATTCATTAAAATCGCCCGATAAATTTTGCGGAATGTAGGTATAACCCATGTCGCCCCGCAATAATATCCGCCCTGATTCACCGATTGAGCGAATCACAATCCCGCTCAATTTAGTTTGCACAAAACTGGTGTTTGAAACCACTTTATCCATTGCGCCGCGCAAATCCCACTGCACTTTCTGCCCTCGGCGGGTGTAAATGCGGTCGTCTGCTTGCACATAAGTCCAGCTTAAGGTGGGCATTAATAAGCGCGAATGCCCATCTTCTCCCGCGATGCTGTAACGCTCGTCGCGGTATTCCAACGCCAATAATTCGCGCACTTTGACATCGCCCCACAAAGTGCGATTTTGATTCAAGCCCGCGCTGGCGATTAAAGTTTTATTGTCACTGGTTTTAGTGTGTTCGTCTTTATAGCCCGTACTGATCGCATAAAAATCATCTTTATTGCTGCCCGTCGGAATGTAATAACGTGCCGTGGCAGCATTGCGAATTTGGGAGAGTTGCGCGTCCAAACTGAAACGATGCCCCCAGCGATTAATTTGCCGCCGTTCCCAACCCAAACTACCCCGTGGTCCTGTGTCGGTGCCGTAACCAATGCCCGCATAATATTTGTTTAAAGGACGGGGTTTGAGTTTCACGGTGATAGGAATTTCACTGTGCTGCGGGTCAGGGCGCGGCGCATCAATATCCACTTCTGCAAAATAATCGCTATCGACCAAGGCATTGCGGAAATTTAATAGTTGCGTGCCTGAGTAAAAGTCTTGGCTTTGGAAAGTCATAAAACGCTGTAACACCGAATCTTCAAACATGTTCTGCTTAAAGTTCACTTCGCCAAAACGCGAGCGTTTGCCCGTTTCAAAATGCAATAAAATTTGAGCCGTGCCTGCCGCCTCGTCCACTTCAACGCGCTGTTGGGTAAATTGTGCATTAAAATAGCCGCGCTCTTCCGCTAAATTACGCAGGGCGCGTTTGCCTTGCTCATATTTACTATGCACCAGCACATCATTTATTTTTAAGGGGAATTTTGCCGCTTGGGCTTGCAGTTCAGGGTCGTCTTTACCGTCACCTAACAACAGCAACTCGATGTGCCGCAAGGTGACAGGTTTGCCTAAATCGATGCGATATTGCGCTTGCCACGGCTGTTCTTGTGCATTGGGCGCAGTTAAAACGGGAGTCACAGAAACGCTGTAATAACCAAAGGGTTGTACTGCTTTTTTGATTTCTTCAGGAGCAAGCTTGTTTAATTGTTTAATCCGATTACTGGAAAGGCGAGGTAAGGATTTTTGCTGCTCGAGGCTGAGATAGGCGAGAATATTTTTGCGTAATTCGCCATTTTCAACGCCCTCAAGATGAATCGTGACCGCATCCGCAGCCCAAACAGGCACTCCAGCAGTAAACAAAATCGTCCCACACAGTGCGTATAAGGCGACTTTGTTCAATCTCCTACCTTTCAACATAAGCTTTTATTCCATTTCGTCATCAATTTCTAAGTCGTGGCTCTGCAAATCTGTTTCCTGTAACTCGATCAGCTTGATGATATGGCGTTTGTTAATAATATTTGGGGTGTCTTCATAATCTGATAACACCACAAAATCCTTATCCGAACGGTTTAAGGTATCGGAAAGACGTGCGCCCACATCAATGACCATAGTACCTTTCATCACCGTGCCCCCTGTTAAATAAATCATTACGTGGACACGTTTACGAGTTAGGGAATTCATGATTGCCTCCTTAGAAAATACGAGCTGCCTTAAGCAGTTGCGATCAATTTTATCGCTTGCTCTATTCTATGCACAGTACGTGCCTGTCCGATTAAATGGAGGGTGACATCAATCGAGGGCGACATGGTGTTTCCCGTCACTGCAACGCGCAAGGGCTGTGCGACTTTGCCTAGCTTCAATTCAAGCTGTTCTGCAACCTGATGAATAACCGCATGAATAGTCTCATTATTCCACTCAGTGAGTGCAGAAAATTGATTTTTTAAGGCGGTTAATGTTGGAATTACGTCAACGGTGAGATTTTTCTGTACCGCTTTTTCATCATATTTAACATCTTCAAAGAAGAAACGGCTGTTTAATGCCATTTCTTTTAAGGTTTTAGCGCGTTCCGCCTGTGCCTTAACAATTTCCACCAAAGGCGCGCCTTGTGTGGGGTCAATACCGAGTTTCTGAAATTGGAAAGCAAGGTGTTCTGCCACATATTCAGGGGCTAATGTCTTAATATAGTGCTGATTGAGCCATAATAGCTTTTCAGTGTTAAAAGCAGAAGGTGCACCGTTGACATCTTCCAAAGCAAATAAATCAATCATCTCTTGGCGCGAGAAAATTTCTTGATCGCCATGTGACCAGCCCAAGCGCACTAAATAATTCAACAAAGCTTCGGGCAAAAAGCCATCTTCTTGATAATTAAGCACACTCACTGCGCCGTGACGTTTGGAAAGGCGTTGTCCGTCGTTGCCAAGAATCATGGGGACGTGGGCATATTGGGGCAATTCTGCGCCGAGCGCGGCAAGAATATTCATTTGGCGCGGGGTATTGTTTAAATGGTCGTCGCCACGAATCACTTGCGTGACTTTCATGTCCCAATCGTCAACGACCACGGTGAAATTATAGGTCGGCGTGCCATCGGAACGGGCGATGATTAAATCATCTAATTCGGTGTTTTTAAAGACGACTTTGCCTTTGATTAAATCTTGTACGACGACTTCGCCATCTTCAGGATTTTTGAAACGCACCACAGGCTGAATGCCTTCGGGCGGCGTGCTCGGGGGATTGTGGCGGCAATGTCCATCGTAACGGGGTTTTTCTTTATTGGCTTGTTGCTGTTCGCGCAATGCGTCGGTGCGTTCTTTGGTGCAATAGCAATAATAGGCTTTGTCTTCGTCGAGTAATTTTTGAATCACTTCGCGATAACGATCAAAGCGTTTGGTTTGATAATACACGCCTTCGTCATGTTGTAAGCCGAGCCAAGTCATACCTTCTAAAATGGCATCGACTGAGGCTTGCGTGGAGCGTTCAAGGTCAGTGTCTTCAATGCGTAAAATAAATACGCCGTTGTATTTACGCGCATAAAGCCATGAAAATAAAGCGGTACGCACCCCGCCAACATGCAAATATCCCGTAGGACTGGGGGCAAAACGTGTACGAACAGTCATCTTGATTTCAAACCTACTATTTTTGAAAAAGCCATTATAGCAGCTTATTTTTGGGGGAGTGCATCCTGAAGGACTGCCAGTCCTAAATCATAATTGACTCGAGACTTGCTAGGTTTTGAAAAACCAGCAAGTCTGATTGAGCGGGAAAATAAGTTTTACTGGAGGTGTATGGCGTTCTTTAAAAAACTGACGGCTTATTAAAACCTGTCAGCTTTTTTCATTTCAAAGACTAACCCACGCTGGGCAAAGCAATCCCATGTTTTTTCATCTTGCGATACAAAGTATTGCGGCTCATTTTCAGGCTCGAAGCAGTGTTGGTAATATTCCAACGGAAACGCTCCAACTCTTGCATAATCGCAGTGCGTTCCGCAGAATCCAGCACATTATCATGGGTCAATTGTTCCACGGGCGCGGCAATGCTCAAAGTCGGCGGCAATTGATAATTTGCAGGACTGTGGCGAAATTGCTGCTGACTGATTTCGCTGGGGAAATCACCCATCCGCAACACCCCGCCCGAACACAATGCCAACGCCGTGCGAACCACATTGCGCAGCTGGCGAATATTGCCTTGCCAAGGAAAATTCAGCAGCATTTGAAAGGCATCGGCTTCAATTTCAATCAAGCCTTCTTCCATATTTTCTGCGGACAACATGCGCCGAATTAAATCTTCCTTATCCGCACGTTCACGCAGCGCGGGCAAAGTCAAACTCACGCCATTCAAACGGTAATACAAATCTTCGCGGAAAATATCTTGTTCAATCAGCTGGTGCAAGTTGCGATGCGTCGCGCTGATAATATTCAAATCCACAGGAATCGGCACTTCACAGCCCAAAGGTAGCACTTCTTTTTCTTCTAAAACGCGCAATAAACGGGTTTGCAATTGGGAAGGCATGTCGCCAATTTCATCTAAAAACAGCGTGCCGCCATTGGATTGCAGAATTTTCCCGCGCATTCCTTCGCGCCGTGCGCCTGTGAACGCGCCATGTTTATAACCAAACAATTCACTTTCAATTAAAGATTCAGGAATGGCGGCGCAGTTCAAAGCAACGAAAGGTTTACTGGCGCGCGCGCTGGCTTGGTGAATCGCTTTGGCGAACACTTCCTTACCTGTGCCCGTTTCGCCTTGCAATAAAATGGGGATTTTTTTATTCACCACGCGCTGCACATAGTGCACGTTATACGCCATGCGCGGGTCTCTGCCTGCCAAACCCAATAAACTCATGGCATCAACAGGCTGTTGTATTTCCTGGATAATGGGGGTGGTCAGCGGTTTTGCGGGCGTGCTGACCCGCACCACGCGCTGTGGCAATCGAATCGATGCCATATAAGGTTTACCGTGTACCGTTTCTTGCAAATTGAAAAAGCTGTTTGGCTCACGGTTGGCGTGATTCAGCAGCAAGGCAAGATTGGTGGTGAAAATTTCCCCAATGTGCCGCCCGATTAAATCTTTACGCTGGGCAATACCAAGGAAGCGCAGCGCGTTTTGATTGGTGGCGACAATTTGCCCGCCTTCGTTCATGGCAATAATTGCCTCGCTCCAATGCCCAATATATTCAGTGCGTTGATGAAAGCGTAATACCCAATAACGTTGGCAATGATGCAAAAATCCAAAGTGCTCAATCTGCTTGGCAGAGAGCGTGACTAAAGCATCGGTATGTTGATGAATTTGCCGAGAATCAAGCGCATTAACCGAAGAAACGTCGAGCACACCCAACAAGCTGCCGTGAATGTCGAAAATCGGGGCGGCGGAACAAGTCAGTTGAATATGACGGCTGCAAAAGTGTTCATCCCGATAAATGGTGACGGGTGTTTGTTCATACAAACAAGTGCCTATTCCATTTGTGCCTTCTTGATTTTCCGACCAAATCGCACCGAGTAATAAGCCTGCCCGTTGAAAATGATCGCTTAAGGTTGGATCACCAATGTAGTTGAGAATAACCCCTTCGCTGTTGGTCAAAATCACCGAATAGCCTGAACCTGCGATGCGCTGATAAAGTTGTTCCATTTCAGCCTTGGTTACTTCACCCAGCGCGTCAATTAAGCGGTCGCGGTGATTGGTCAATTCTGCCCTTTCGACCACAAAGGGTTCACGATTGCTGGCGGGGTCTAAACCGTAGCTTTCTAAGCAGCGTTCCCATGAGCGGATAATTTTCGGTTCGGGATTTGCGGCGTGCACTTTGTCATGTGCAACGGAAATCACACGTTGAATGTGACGGCTGGATATTTCCTCAAGCAACATGGTGTTACATCCTTTGGTGTTATTTATAGTAAGGACTGGTCAAACGCTACTCGGCATTTACGGTTTTTAGGCAATTTGCGTGCAAGGGGGGATTGCTTGTAAACAGCCCATGATAAAATTCAGTAATTATGTAAACTACCTAGTATTATTGTAATATTCTAGCGTATTTTTCATTTCACATAGTAATAAATATTTTACGTGATTTTTCCCTGAAAATAAATGTAAGCAATTGTAGTAACAATATAAAAATCTTATTTTTCATTGGTATTCTACAGCTTAAAAATACTTATGAATTCGATAGCATAATATAGTAGATATATTATTAATTCATTGATATTTAAATATTTTTATAAATAAGTTCCTTCAAAACTGTTTCAAAATTCACACAGCTATACTCCCAGTAAGTTATCGGTTAAACCTGAGACGGCACGCATCAATATCAGCTGATTACATTGTGCAGCAAGCGCACAATTGCATAATTACTTATTTAAAATTAGTATGTTGAATAAATAACTATTCTGAATAACTTTAGAAAGTTATCTTAAAATAGGCTTAAGCTTTTAGAAGTTAATCTGTTAGGATTTTCAGACACATTCAGATTTTTTGATAACTGCGCCCCAATCCCCTAGTTTTAAAGAAGCCCCTAAATCTCCTAAAGGGGACTTTAAAAAATAAGAAAATATTTATGTTTAATGTTTAGCCCCCTTTAGGGGGTTGGGGGCTTCTTTAAAATCTCATTCGTTTGTCAAAAAGTAATGCCGTGCCTGCAACTGCGTATTTTTCCAGCCCAAATGTTGGTAAAACTCCAAAGCTGCATGGTTTTCCATATCGACCAATAACTGTAGTCGCGTCACGCCATGTTCGCCTGCCCAACGCATTGCCGCTTGTAATAAAGCTTTTGCAACGCCTTGTTGTTGAAAATCTTTTATCACAATTAAATCCTCCACCCACGCCGCATAACCACCTTGTGCGGTCGAAATCACCAATTGCACACTGCACATTCCAATCGCGACATTGCGCACATTTCGCGCCACCAGTAAATGTGTAAATTCAGGATGTTCTAGCAATAATTTCAAACCTTGTTGCTGGCGTTCTGGGTTTGGAGCAAAATCTTTTTCAATTGTAAAAAGTTCATTAAGTAACTGACTTAATTGTAGTAAATCTTGAAAGTGGGCTTCATCGATAGTGAAAGTGGACATCATTTTCCTCATAAGTTTTTTCGTAAGGTGTGTAGAACCAATTTAGAATCTTTAGAAAGACGCAAGTCGTTTAATAAAAAGTCTGATAAAGCACAGTTTAAGTTTGGCATTAGCATTAAGACTGCGCTCAAAGTTCTTAACCAAGGACTTATATCACGCTACCCAAGCATTAGAACGTTCTACTAAATCCAGCCAAAAAAAAAGACTCCCCAAATTTTAAAATTTGGAGAGTCTCGCAACAAGTGAGGATAGGGCAAACGTGTCAACCGAGTTCAGCGGAAACACGATGGATGCAATACGCATCGCACCCCATCACATAAACTTGTCTTTAGATTCCACGAACGTTGGTTGCAGATGGACCTTTCGCACCATTCTCGATAGAGAATTCAACGTTTTGACCTTCTGCTAAGGTCTTGAAACCATCGCTGACAATGGCGGAGAAGTGAACGAACACATCTTTGCTGCCGTCAGCAGGGGTAATAAAGCCGAAGCCTTTAGATTCATTAAAAAATTTGACTTGACCTTTGATAACTGCGGACATGTAACACTACCTCTAAAAATTTGAAAAACGGGTTTACTAAGTCTAAACAGAGGCACAAAAAACCAACAAGATTTTCAATACAGTGCTTGGCAAGACCTGCAACATTGATAGTAAAAGCTTGCATCGGTCGAAGATACTTTCCACTATGAGTAGTATTATAGAGATAAATATGAGTTCTAACCATTCAAATGTGAATTAGTTGAAAATTTATTATGATTATTTCTATATAAAGTCCGCACGTCTTGAGCATATCGATTTATATTCCTAGCTCAAAAAACTTATTATAAGAATAAATTCTTTTTTAAATTAATTAGTTGCCGCTATTTTGATTTATAAAAACTTAAGTCGAAATCCTTTCGCTTGCCTAAGATTTTTAATCCATTTTTTGAACAAAAAAACTGCTAAATTTTTGAACCTAGCAGTTTTTCGCAAAGAATTTTCATGAGGCTGCTTATTTTTTGTACAAAGTCGCAGGGTCTTTCAGCACAGGATCAACGGCAACCCAATTTTCTTGTTGCAGTTGCTGGTAGAAACAACTCTCACGCCCTGTGTGACAGGCAACACCCCCTTGCTGTTCCACTTTCAATAAAATCACGTCATTGTCACAATCCAGACGAATATCTTTTAAGTGTTGAATATTTCCCGACTCCTCGCCCTTAAACCACAGCCGATTGCGTGAACGTGACCAATAAACCGCTCGCTGTTCCTTCACGCTGAGTTGTAAAGCTTCCCGATTCATCCATGCAAACATTAAGACCACGCCCGTGTGCACGTCTTGGGCAATCACGGGGATTAAACCTTGTTCATTCCATGCAATTTGTTCTAACCAATTTATCATGATTTGTGTTCAACTTGATTAAGTAACTCTATGAAAATAATTTATTTTTTAGAAAACGCGCTGTGAAATATCCCCAAACTATGCGATTAAGGCATAACACAGGCTTGGCATTTTATATTAAACTTCACGGATTGTTTAATGTTTAGGTGTTTTGCCTGTGCTCACAATAACGTAGGCTCTAGAACGTTATTTTGAATGAGGTATCTCAACGGCATCATGGCTACTGGGTGCTCTGTAAGGTGTTGGCAAGCAGTTTGCTAACCCCAATAATAATGAATTTTGATAACAGAGAATACGGTAGGATACTGTCAAGATGCACCTTAACCAACGGGTTGATGCACCCTCATCCCCGACAAACCGCGTTAGCTCTTAATGTCCCAGCCTCATATCAAAAATAAGGAGCTTACAACATCATGATGAACGATGACATTATCCGTTTACTTGTTATAGAAGAATCTGCCAATGATGCTGAAGTCATATTAAGCAGTTTACGTAAAGCACGCTACCCAATTCGACCCCGTCATATTGAAGATGAAGAAGATTTAGAACAAGCCCTTGGCGAACAATGGGACTTGCTGATCACTGTGCCTCGGGTGGTGGATTTCACCGCAGAAGCGGCTTGTGAAATGATCAACAGCGCGCATCAAGATATTCCCGTGATTGTGCTCTCCAATAGTTTGGAAGGCAAAGCGGTGGCGGCTTTACTCGGCGCAGGGGCGCGGCAAGTGTTACCTGCGGGCAATGATGCTTGTCTACAAACCGCAGTCGGTAAAGAATTACGTGATTTACAAGCTCGGCGACAATATCGTTTTTTAGAACAACTCTATAAAGAATCCCAACGCCAAAATAAACTTCTTTTAGAATCTTCACGCGATGCGATTGCTTACGTTCATGAAGGAATGCACGTTTATATTAATCCCACTTATCTAAAAATGTTCGGTTATAAGGACATTGATGAAATGGAAGGCTTGCCGATCATGGATTTAGTGAGCATTAATGAACAAGCTAAATTTAAAGAGTTTATGCGCGATTTCATGAAAGATGATAATCGCGACGAAAGCATGATAGAACTCATAGGCTTACGTTCAGATAATAAACGCTTTCCGCTGCGGATGGAGCTAGGACGCGCGGTTTATGAAGGCGAGAGCTGCATTCAAGTGATTATTCGTGACCGCTCGCAAGATGAAAAAGCCAAAGAACTCAGTCGGCGCGACCCGCTAACGGGTTTATATAATCGTACTTATTTCATCACCTTGTTAGAAAAAAGTCTCAGCAAATCGATTGAAAGTAATTCTCGCAATATCGTGTTTTACATTGCCTTGGATAATTTCAGCTCGGCACGGCAACAAGTGGGCGTGGGTATCAGCGATCCTGTAGTGCAAGGGATTGCCGCCTTATTGCAAAATTGCTGTAAAACTTTAGGCGATTCAGCCATCATTGCGCGTTTTGGCGACAGTGTGTTTACCTTGTTGTTGATTGATAAGGATACCCATTACAGCAGTGAATTAGCCGCCACGATTTGTAAAACCATTGAATCCACCGTGACCGAACTCAAAGACAATGGCTCAATTGTCACCACCTGTAGCATTGGCATCGCGCCTGTGTTTGCAAGCACCACCAGTCCACAAGATGTACTTACCGATGCTCACGCAGCCTGTTCTATTGTGGCAAAACGCGGCGGGAATGGTTTTGAAGTTTATAAAGCCGTGGTCAAATCACAAGATGATAATGAGGCATCAAAACTCAATAATATTGCAAAAATTATTGAGACTGCCCGCGATGAAAATAGATTCTCACTGTTATTTCAACCGATTGTCAGCCTTAAGGGTGAAAATCAGGAAATTTATGAAGTATTCCTCAAAATCATCGACAGTGAGGGGCAACGCATTCCGTCAGGCGATATTTTCCGTGCTGCTGAACAAAATAATCTGACCACCAGTTTAGATAAATGGGTATTAGAAAAGGCCTTGGTCTTATTAGCAAAACGCCGTCAGGAAGGCTTTGAAACCACGTTCTTTATCAAAATCTCTGACCAATCAGTACGCGATGAAACCATGTTGATTTATCTGCGTAAATTAATTAAAGCAGCGGGAGTGGTTGGAGAAGCTTTGGTGGTGGAAATCAGCGATGCGATTGCGCTCAGTCAAGTGAAAATTGCGCGTATCTTTGTGGAATCCTTGAAAAAAATGGGCTGTGGTTCTGCTTTGGAACATTTCGGCACAGGGCTTTCTAACAGTTCGGCAACGACCTTAAAACATATTCCTGTGGATTATGTCAAAATTGACCGTTCTTTTATTAAGGCATTGACCAATAGCCAAGAAAGCCAAGCCAAAGTTCAGGAAATTGTCACCCTTGCTCAAGAGCTGGGGAAAAAGACGATTGCTGAAGCGGTGGAAGAACCCAACAGTTTGGCGGTGTTGTGGCAGTGCGGCGCGGATTATGCGCAAGGACATTACATTCAAGAACCGATTGAAGATTTGACCTTTAAGTTCTCGGATGAGTAATACTGATAAAGTCAGCAATCCCCTTTTTAACGGTTATTCCCACGCAAAGCGTCATAGCCATTAGGTTAAGCTTTTCAGCCCCTTTGATCAAAGGGGCTGAAAATGAGAGTATCAAAGTCGATTCTAACTGCGCCCCCAACCCCCTAAAGGGGGCTAAACATATAAAGATGATGGGTTTTAAGTCCCATTCAGGGGATTTAGGGGCTTGTTTTAAATCTTGCCAAGCCTTCCCGCCCCCGCTACTCTGTGCAGATTCCCTACTGTTGGAACTTCATCGCCAATGCCTTCCACGATCATTCATAAAATCCATGAATTATATAAAAAACAACTGATTTCGGATTTAGATTACCGATTCACTGTTTTTATCCAACAACTGGCGGGTGAACAGGCAAGCGAAGCCCTCGCGCTCGCCAGTTTGTTGGTCAGCAACCTCAGTGCACAAGGACATATTTGTGTCGATTTAGCCCATTACGCCAAGCAAAAATTCCCCACTGATGCAGATGCAGAAAAAGCTTTAACTT
The DNA here is from genome assembly GCA_028688145.1 of Thiotrichaceae bacterium. GTDB lineage: Bacteria > Pseudomonadota > Gammaproteobacteria > Beggiatoales > Beggiatoaceae > JAQTYU01. The sequence continues at coordinate 29,963 of JAQTYU010000016.1, forward strand.
GTCCCGACTTAAAAACTTGGTTAAACGCCCTTCAAAATTGTCCCGTGGTGGGCAAAGTAGGCGATTATCAGCCCTTGATTTTAGACGGACAACGCCTGTATTTATACCGTTATTGGCAATATGAACAGCAGCTATTAGCCGCGATTTTAGATCGGCTTCAGCTCACACCCAACTACACTTTGAATCCTGAAAGTTTAGAACGCCTGTTTCCACAAACCGCTGCCAATGACTTGCAAAAACACGCCGCTCAAGTCGCCTTACAACATAATTTCTGTATTATTTCAGGCGGCGCAGGCACAGGCAAAACCACCACGGTTGCCAAAATTCTCGCGCTACTTTTAGAACAAAATCCAGATTTACGCATCGCGCTTGCCGCGCCCACAGGCAAAGCCGCCACCCGTTTAAAAGAAACTTTATCGCGGGCTAATTTGGATTGTAGCGACGCAATCAAAGCGGTGATGCCGCAGCAAACTTACACCTTGCACCGTTTATTAGGCGCGATTCCCGACACCCCCAATTTTCGCCATAACGCCGATAATCCCTTGTTATACGACGTGGTCGTGATTGACGAGGCTTCGATGGTGGATTTGGCATTGATGGCGAAATTATTAAACGCCTTATTGCCGCAAACCCGCCTGATTTTATTGGGCGACAAAGATCAACTCGCCTCGGTCGAAATCGGCAGCGTGTTGGGCGATATTTGTGCAGGCGCAAACGCCACGCCGCAAACTCCACAAGCAGAACTTTTACAAAAAAGCATCGTGCTGCTGCAAACCAGTCATCGTTTCACCGCCGATTCAGGCATTGGCGCAGTGGCGGAGGCGGTTAAACAAGGGAATGCGGATTTGGCTTTGCAACATTTGCACAGTGCGCAAGTGGGATTAAGTTGGCAAAATCTACCTGATAATAGCCTATTATTACTGAATTCTTTAAAAGCCAGTCTGTTGGCGGGTTTTCATAATTATTTACGTGCGAAAACCCCAGAACAAGCCTTGCAAGCCTTGGATGAATTTCGGGTGCTTTCAGCATTGCGGCGCGGGCGTTATGGCGTGGAAAATCTTAACCGCTTGATTGAACAATTATTTAACGAGCAAGGTTTGATTAACTTGTCTTTTCGTTGGTATCATCACCGCCCGATTTTGATTACCTGCAATGATTACAACTTGAATTTATTCAATGGTGACGTTGGGGTGATTCTTTGGGAACAGAATGAAATTAAAGCGTTTTTCCGAGACGAAAATAACAGTATTCGCAGTTTTTACCCCAACCGTTTGCCAGAACATGAAACCGTGTACGCGATGACGATTCACAAAAGTCAAGGCTCTGAATTTGAAAAAGTTTTATTATTACTGCCCGACCAAGATTCACCCTTGTTGACCCGAGAATTGATTTACACGGGTATCACTCGCGCTAAACAAACCGTTGAAGTACATGGTAAAGAGGCAATTTTCCGCAATGCGGTACAACAACGCATTCAGCGTAATTCTGGATTAAAAGCTGCTTTATGGGGAAATTATGATGAATAGTTTATTTAAGAATTTAAACCCGCGTGAACGTTACAGTCTTATCGTGGGCAGTAGCGCGTTATTAGTATTTTTAGTCTACATTTTGCTGTGGCAGCCGTGGCAAAATCAAGTCCAAGAAATGCGATTACGGGTAGGCGAACAAGTTGATGAATTGGCGTGGATGCAGCAGGCAGCAAAAGAGGCGAAACAGTTGCGCACCGCTGGTACTGCGAGCGTGCCTAACCGCCCAACTGCGTCATTATTCAGCATTATTGATAGCAGCATGGCGCAAACTTCTTTGGCAAAAGCCAATAAGCGCATTGAACCCAGCACGGAACAAGAAATCAGAATTAGTTTTGAACAAGCCAATTTCAGTGATTTAATCCAATGGATTGCAGGTCTGAAACAGCAATATCACCTGCAAGTTCAAGTGATTACTTTGGAAAGGTTGGCGGGCAATGATAGCGTAAAAGTGCAATTAACTTTAAAACAATAAATAATACGGGCTACTTTTTAACTTTTCCTCCCCCGATATTTTCCTGTATCCCCTCATTTATTTGAAGGGATTGCCTGTGCCGAGGAAATTCCAGAACACCGTAAAAAATCTAGGGGGCTGTCACCGCATTGCTATCAACTTTATTGAATTCTAACAACTGCTGCACTTCATTCAATAATTCCGTCTTGGTATACGCGCCCTTTTGAAATACCACGGTGACACAATCGCGCAATTGCTCACGCTCTTCGCTGCTTATGTCTTTCGCGGTCAACACCACCACAGGAATATTACGCCAATCTTCACGTTGCCGAACCTGCATCGCAAACTCAAAACCATTAACCTCAGGCATCATTAAATCTAATAAAATTAAATTAATGGTATTCATTTCAAGACGTGACAAGCCAATACGCCCATTTTCTGCACAAATCACCCGCCAACCCGCACGCTCTAACATATTGCTCAACATTTCACGGGTGACAGGATCATCCTCAACAATCAACACCGTGGCGCGTCCATCGGTCATATATTTCTGAATGATTTTATTCAGTTGTTGATGACTGACAGGCTTCACCAGATAATCCGCCGCCCCTAAAGAAAAACCCTTGTGTGGGTCTTCCACGATAGACATCATAATCACAGGAATATCTGCAAGTTCAGGATCGTTTTTCAAATGCGACAGCACCATCCAGCCATCCATTTCAGGCATCATTACATCCAGTGTAATAATGTGCGGATGTAGTGTACGGGCGATTTTCAAACCTTCTTGACCACTGGCAGCTGTCAACACATGATAACCACTCTTACTGAGATGATTGTGTAATAAATCCCGAATCACCTCATCATCATCAATCACTAAAATTGATTCGGCAACAGTCTGAGGTTGTTCTGAAGACTCGATCACCTCCGCAACAGGCAACACAGGCTTATTTTTACACGCCACCACTGTCGGCAATAACACCGTAAACGTGCAACCATGTCCCAGCGTACTTTCCAAGGTAATTTTGCCGCCCATCATTTCCACAAATTCTTTGGTGATCGCTAAACCTAAACCTGTGCCCCCATATTTTCGTGTAGTTGACGCATCTGCCTGTGTAAAGGGTTTAAATAAACGTTGTTGCTGTTCGGGAGTCATACCAATGCCTTGGTCAATTACCTGAAAACGCACCCAGTCATTGTCTTCTAAAACTACCCGTCCAACCCGCAATAAAATGCTGTCATCGTGGCTAAACTTGCCCGCATTGCTGAGCAAATTAAATAACACCTGACGCACTTTGGTTAAATCCGCAAAAATCTCATCCAAAGGCGCGCTAATATCCAACACCAATAGATTATTAGAGGCTTTAATTAAGGGCGATACCGTGGTTGCTACTTCTCGCACCAAATGTTCCAGATTAAAGCTTTCCAAATACATATCCATTTTGCCCGCTTCAATCTTAGATATATCCAAAATATCATTGATTAAACTCAGCAAATGCTTACCTGCACTGTGGATTTTTTGTAAATCAGGAATTAAAGGCGCGGCATCAAAATCATCCACCTCCTCTTGCAGCATCTCGCTATAACCGATAATGGCATTTAAAGGCGTGCGCAATTCATGGCTCATATTGGCAATAAACTGACTTTTCGCCAAGTTTGCTGCTTCTGCCTGATCTTTCGCAACAATCAATTCCGTCTCAATGGCTTTACGCTGTTCAATTTCCTGAATCAGCTCATGATTAGCCACTGAAACCTTGCCAATCATTGTATTAATGCCTTGTTGAATGACCCCAATTTCATCAGTAGAAACCTCCTCAATTCTCACCGATAAATCGCCATTTCCCACCGCTTGCAAACAAGCTAAGGTGGTTTGTAGTTTCTTGGTAATACCTCGGGTGAAAATATAAGAAATTAATAACACCAATAAAAACACGCTGATCGTTGTCACCAGCACAATTTTTAAATATAAGTTACGGTATTCAAAAACTTCCTCTTCTTTAATGCTGAGCACAATAAACCAATTCCAGCGCGGGTCCTTACTGAAGACTGCAAATCGTCCCGAACCTTCATACTCATATTCAACCATGCCTGTGGTCTGCGACAGCATGTCTTTAATGAAGGGTAAATTCAAATCAGAGCCAGTGGGGTCGCGTTTGTGCATCACCACTTTGCCATGTTCATTGAGAAAATAAACATAGCCTGTGCGCCCAAATTTGTAATAGCGTAATTTATCAATAACTTCTTGTTGCACTGCGCTGACATAGCTTTCAATGCCTTGTACGCCAGCATCTTCTAAGGTACTGACCGCTTCTTGAATTTGTTTACTGATACTCGCAAGCTCACGCGTAAAAACCGCATGGTTTAACTCATGAATAATTTGGTTGATAACAATATATCCTGCAATGACGATCGGTACACCGAGCATCGCTAAGATAATGAAAATAAAAAGATTTATTTTATTTTGCGTCTTCATCAGGTGTTAGTTTAGTTATCAGAAAAATGGGGTTAAATTTAATTATTTTTATAGTAAAAAATGCGATTAATGGGAAATGCGCAACGCTCATAATTACTATGTAAATTCTAATAATTAAATCCTGTCGCAGATATTAGCGGGACAACTTCTCAAGTTCATGTTGAATAAGGCTGTAAAGTTCTTGCGCACTCGCGGTTATTTTTACAATCGGATGGTTGATAGAACAAATTGCCACTGATTTTGATCGCCCTTTAATGCTGTGCATTCCTAAATCAACAATATCCCAAGGGGCGGTTTGACAACGTTGTTGTACTTCACGGGAAAATAAGAGTGCGTAGGGAAACTGGCGTGTCAGGCTTTCCAAACGTGCTGCGGTATTCACCGCATCCCCCAGCAAGGTGTAGTCCATTTTGAGTGGCGAACCGACATTTCCCTCAATGACACTGCCATAGGATAAACCAATTCCTGCATAGAGAATACCCAATGGCTGATCACGGTTTTTTTGCCGTGAAAGATTCAATACTTCTAAAATTTCCATCGCGGCGTGCAACGCCTGATCGGCTTGGTCAGCTTCAAAAGCCGCCATTACACTATCACCAATAAATTTGTAAACCTCGCCCTGATGTGCGGTGACTATTTCAGTCACAAGGCTCAAATAATGATTGACCATGGCAACCACATCGCTGACAGGCAAGTGTTCAGTCAAACTGGAAAATGCAAAAATATCGCTGAAAAATATAATCTTATCGGCAATATGCGTCGGTGTCCTTAAGGGGTTAATACCTTTGTTAATCTGATTAATAACACTCTGTGGGGTATATCTTTCTAAAATGGTGAAGGATTCAGTCAAGGTTTGTAACAAGGTCTTGATCGGATAAAATAAGACATCATTACTATAAGCTTCTTCAAAATTGATAACCCGCATTGACCACTCGGGAAACATCCGTGTTTTAAGATGCTCTTCTGCTTTGAGACAAAGGATTTCATTGTGGCGCGGGTCTTTTAATATTTTCCCATATACCACATCTATATCTTTCGGCTTACCTTCCAAAATTTGAAAGAAAATCCCTTGAATAAATAATAAAACGCCTGTAATTTCATTGCGTTGATTATTATGAGCAGAAACTTCTCCGATGGCTTCAATTTCCTGCGCAGTAAAAGTTCTAGTTGCATGGCTAATATAAATTAGTCTTTTCATATAATTATTCATTCCAATTCAGGATAAAACTACCCTAGGTATTACGAATGATACTGCTTAACCCGACATTAACAAACCCGTACCCTAGCCAATGACAAGGGTTGATGCAGGTTTAGTCAATCTCGTTTAGGTTTATTGCTTAGGTTTAATGCAAAAACTATGCGGGCTTTTCATAATCAGTGTAAACCATTATGGATTAACTATAAAAATTGGAGTTTAACATGTTACCAAGCACTGAGATTGTTGAAGTCGCTTTTTTAACTGAGCTAAAGTATTGTTATCAGAACTTGCTGCAACTTGGCAGACAACGCTAAAATGCGTCATCTGCCCATGCTTTTTTAGACGCTTATGCGACATATAGACACACTCATTCACGCAGGTTGGGTCATTCCCGTCGAGCCTGAAAACACGGTTTTAGAACACCACGCCATCGCCATTGATGACGGTAAAATCGTTGCGGTTTTACCCAGTGCCGCCGCCGTCAGCCAATACCGCGCAACAGTGACGCATCGCCTTGCGACTCATGTATTAATTCCCGGTTTAATCAACACCCACACCCACGCCGCGATGACTTTATTGCGGGGCTTTGCCGACGATTTACCGCTAGAAGCATGGCTACAACAACGCATCTGGCCCGCCGAACACGCCTTTGTCAGCCCCGATTTTGTCGCAGACGGCACTAAACTCGCGATTGCGGAAATGTTGCGTAGCGGTGTAACTTGTTTTAATGACATGTATTTTTTCCCCGATGTTGCGGGAGAAGTCGTTGCCCAAGCAGGCATACGCGCCACCGTGGGCTTAATTGTCATTGATTTTCCCACGGTTTGGGCAAAAAATGCCGACGAATATTTGCAAAAAGCCGCTGCCGTACATCAACAATTACAAGCGCATCCGCTGGTTCGTACCGCCCTTGCGCCGCACGCGCCTTACACTGTTTCAGATGAACCCTTGCGTGCCGTTGCCGCACTGGCGGAACAATTAGATATTCCGATTCATATTCACGTTCATGAAACCAAGACCGAAGTTGAAAATTCAATCACGCAATATGGCAAACGTCCCTTAGCGCGTCTGCAAGAGTTAGGTTTATTATCGCCGCGCTTGTTGGCAGTGCACATGACGCAATTAGAACTTGAAGAAATTGACATGATTGCAAAAGCAGGGGTGCATGTATTGCATTGCCCCGAGTCCAATTTGAAACTTGCGAGCGGTTTTTGTCCTGTCAGTAAATTACTGGCGGCGGGTGTGAATGTCGCCTTGGGCACAGATGGCACGGCGAGCAATGATGATTTAGACATGTTGGGGGAAATGCGCACGGCAGCATTATTAGCCAAAGGTTTAAGCCAAGATGCCAGCGTATTGCCTGCAATGCAAGCTTTGAAAATGGCAACCTTGAACGGCGCGAAAGCTTTAGGGATTGATAACATCACAGGTTCGTTGGTGGCAGGGAAATCAGCGGATATTACCGCGATTGATATGCACGACATTGAAACGCAACCGATTTATAAACCCTTGTCGCATATCGTGTATGCGGTGGGACGCGATAAGGTTTCTGATGTTTGGGTTGCAGGGCGACATTTGCTGAAATCACGTACTTTAACCTCTTTGGATATTCACGACATTTCGGCAAAAACGCATTTATGGCGCGATAAAATTGCAAGCTTATTGCCCAAAGAATAAAACCAGCCCTTGATTTTCAAAATTTTAGAATTATAGAAAAGATTGTCCGAATCAGGATTTTCAGGATTAAAAAGCTTTCTCGTTCCTAAACAGAGTTTCATTGCCATTAAATTAAGCTTTATCTTGTTGTATTCTCAAGTTTATTGTTTTTCACCCCCTTTGAAAAAGGGGGCAGGGGGGATTTAAAAATCTCAACAATTGCAACGATCTTAAATCCCCCTCATTCCCCCTTTTTCAAAGGGGGAGGCTACGCCACACATTTAGCCTTGTTCTACGCTTAACTTAATGGCTGTGGGGCTTTAGCTGGAAATCGTAGCGTATAATTCTAATCCCCCCGCATTCCGCTGCGCTGCATACGGGCTACATAAAACAGCTAAATTTTAAGGGATTTAAAAGCCCAGCAGGATTTAAATCAAAACGCTTAACACAAAGCTAAATTTGTTACACTAAGCACAAACTACAACCAGCCGTGATGTTAAAGAGGAAATTATGAAAGGCAATCTGTCCAATCTAATGAAACAAGCCCAACAAATGCAGGAAAATTTCCAAAAGGCACAAGAAGAATTAGCCAATATGGAAGTGACGGGTGAAGCGGGCGCAGGACTGGTCAAAGTAGTGATGACAGGGCGGCACGACATGCGCCGCGTCAGCATTGACCCCAGCCTGATGAGCGAAGACAAAGAAATGTTAGAAGATTTAATTACCGCCGCTGTGAATGATGCCGTGCGTAAAATCGAAAAAACCAGTCAAGAACGTCTGTCTGGCATGACTGCGGGTTTAAATTTACCCGGTGGTTTTAAACTCCCCTTCTAAAGCATCAAGCGGCGACTCTTCTTTTCTTCTCCCCTTCGATTTATGGAGCACTCTCAATGAGTCGCCGCGCACAACAGCTCAATCAATGGTTTGAAACGCCCCTAGGGAAACGCCTGCTCGCGGCAGAAGCGGCAGCCGTCGCTGAAACTTTACCCGCATTTTTTGGGTATCACGCGCTACAAATTGGCGGCATGGGTGCAGGGCGATTACTCGAAAGTAGTCGCATCAAACATCGCTGCATTACAAGCCGTTACCCAATTTCACATTCAAACTATTCTCAAATTCGCACCGAAACCGATGAATTGCCTTTCGCCACCGACAGCCTCGATGTGGTGATTTTGCCGCACATTTTGGAATTTGAAGACACGCCGCACGCGGTGTTGCGAGAAGTCGAGCGCGTGCTTATTCCCGAAGGACACGTCATCATTTTGGGTTTCAATCCTTTAAGTTTATGGGGTTTGTGGCGGTTATTGCATCCACGTCGTCACCAAATTGCGCCGTGGTGTGGGCGACCCATTGGGATGTTGCGGCTCAAAGATTGGTTAGCTTTACTGGGCTTTGAAATCGTAGAACAGCAAACTTTATTTTTTGCCCCGCCGTTTAATCAGCCGTATTTAGTCAAGCCCTTACATTTCATCGAAAATTTAGCCGCCCGTATTCCCAACCGTTTTGGGGCGGTGTATCTCATTGTGGCTAGAAAACGGGTCACGACTTTGACCCCGATTAAACCGCGTTGGCGACCACGCACGGCTTTAGTGTCGGGGATGGTCGGCACCCGTTATAGTGAACATCAGGAAAAATAATTAAATATGTCTGCAACGACGGTATATGCTTTTACTGATGGCGCATGTCGCGGTAATCCGGGCAAAGGCGGCTGGGGCGTGTTATTACGTTACGGAAGCAAGGAAAAACGTTTGTGCGGCGGCGAGTTGCAAACCACCAATAATCGCATGGAGCTATTGGCGGCGATTATGGCGTTGGAAACCTTGACCCGTCCTTGCGAAATCGTGATTACCACCGATTCCCAATATGTGCGCCAAGGAATTACTGAATGGATTCATCAATGGATTAAACGCGGCTGGCGTACCGCGAGTAAAGCACCTGTTAAAAATGCGGATTTATGGCAACGTTTGCAAGCCGCTACTCAAGCTCATCAAGTCACTTGGGAATGGGTCAAAGGGCACAGCGGACATGCTGAAAATGAAATTGCAGATCAATTGGCAAATCAGGGTCTTGAGGGTTTGTAAAATAGATGTTTTTCACCCCTTCAGGGAGTTGGGGTGCAGTTTTGATAAAAATAACGCTGAGATTCAAATCGTGGACAGTGACAAAATAAAAGATATTATTTGGGCGCATAGCCTCTGGAAACAGCATTTACGCAAGGCTATCGAAAGCGGGAGCTGTCACCTCAGTGTTGAAGAGGCAGGCAATGAGAAAAAATGCCATCTTGGAAAATGGCTAGCCAGTGAAGAGGCGCAAACACTGCCTAATTATGCGGAATTGGTCGAAATACACCATCATTTTCACCGCCAAGCCGCCCAAATTTTACAGCTTGCCTTGAATGGAAATCGTCATGAAGCCTTAAATGCAATGGCGATGGGCAGTTATTTCAATAAATTAACTTCGCAGTTGGTGAATGCGATTAATGAAATCAATCACCATTAAAATTTTTGCCATTTCGGCAAAATCTCGAATCAGGCAGTTTAAAAAGTCTGATCATACATAACGATAAGTAATGCCGAGGGAGTTATTTCATGGAAAAACCATTAACAGGCATTCGTGTGCTGGATTTAACACGGCTGTTGCCAGGTCCTGTGTGCACTTTGCATCTTGCCGATATGGGCGCGGATGTTATCAAAATTGAAGACACTCAAGAAGGCGATTATGCGCGCTGGATGGGTGTGATTAAACCGCGCCAATCGGGCTATTTTTTGGCGGTCAATCGCAATAAACGCGCTTTATCTTTGGACTTGCGCCACCCCAAAGGCAAGGAAATTTTTCTGAAATTGGCTGAAACTGCTGATGTGATTGTGGAAAGTTTTCGCCCCGAAGTGGTGGATAAATTGGGCATTGGCTATGCATCCGTTAAAGCGATCAATCCCAAAATCGTGTATTGCGCAATTACGGGTTATGGGCAAACTGGGCCGTATAAATTTCGTGCAGGACATGATTTAAATTATTGCAGTTATGCAGGCGTGGCGGATCAAATCGGTGAGCGCGGCGGTGCACCGATTATCCCCAACTTTCAAATTGCCGATTTAGCAGGCGGCGCGCTGAGTGCTGCAATGGGAATTTTAGCGGCGTTAATTGCGGTGTCACGCACAGGCGTAGGCACGTATATCGATGTTTCGATGACGGATTGCACGCTGGCACATAATGTCGTGCCTTTATCTACTTTAGTTCGCGAAGGAAAAACTCAGCCACGCGGCGAGGATTTTATCAGTGGCGCACTACCCTGTTATGGGGTTTATAAAACCCAAGATGCGCGTTATGTCGCGCTGTCCGCTTTAGAAGGCAAATTCTGGAAAACCTTCTGCCAAGCAGTGCAACATCCTGAATGGATTCCACATTTATGGGTGACGGGCGAGCAAGCGCAACAATTACAAGCGGAAGTTGCCGCGCTGTTTGCGAGTAAAACCCAGGCGCAATGGGTTGCCGAATTAACCGATGTGGATTGTTGTTTTGCCCCAATTTTAAGCTTGGAAGACGCACAACAAGACCCCCAATTTCAAGAGCGTCAAATGTTTGTGAAAACTCAGCATCCGACGGAAGGCGAAGTTTTGCAGTTTGCATTCCCGATTAAATTCAGTGCATTTGCCTGTGAAGTGGAACGTCACGCGCCTTTGTTGGGCGAACACAGCGCGGAAATTATCGCTCAATTGGGTTATGCCGCTGATGAAATTAAGCAGTTGCAAACGGCAGGGGTTTTAAAGACGGTGGTTTAAAAGGCTTGTGAAATTCGACAAGCCTGAGTTTATTGATATTTAGGGTAACATTTCAATCCATACCAGCCCCGAAAGGCTGGTGAAATTTCCGCTGCGAAACAACGCGGCATTGCTCAATAAGTTTCAATCCATACCAGCCCCGAAAGGCTGGTGAAATGCATTCACCACATTCACAATTTCAGGCAAATATGTTTCAATCCATACCAGCCCCGAAAGGCTGGTGAAATAAGTATAAATTTGATGCAAATGAAGCTGAAATGGTTTCAATCCATCCAGCCCCGAAAGGCTGGTGAAATGTCAAAATAAATGAGGATCAAATCAAAGCGGCGTTTGTTTCAATCCATACCAGCCCCGAAAGGCTGGTGAAATGATAACCAGGGAGTAGAGTCATGTACGCAAACATCAGTTTCAATCCATACCAGCCCCGAAAGGCTGGTGAAATCCGTGGCTAACGGATAAATCGCACGGCCCCAACACTCGTTTCAATCCATACCAGCCCCGAAAGGCTGGTGAAATCCGACCTTCAAAACCCACGACAACCGCGTTGCTGAAGTTTCAATCCATACCAGCCCCGAAAGGCTGGTGAAATGCGTACATTTTTGACGAGGTGTATGCAATGCGGGTGGTTTCAATCCATACCAGCCCCGAAAGGCTGGTGAAATTCAGGCATTTGCCAACGTCAATACAATGTGTCTGGTTTCAATCCATACCAGCCCCGAAAGGCTGGTGAAATGGTAAATTTATCCACAAGAAACCCTTTTAAATGAGTTTCAATCCATACCAGCCCCGAAAGGCTGGTGAAATTTCACTTCCCAAAGAAATGCAAGAATTATCTGAGTTTCAATCCATACCAGCCCCGAAAGGCTGGTGAAATGTCCCGTTAAACCGCCTGTAAGCGAACCGCTCGTTGTTTCAATCCATACCAGCCCCGAAAGGCTGGTGAAATGCGTACCCAATTGATTAAGTTGAGTTCAGGAAGGTTTCAATCCATACCAGCCCCGAAAGGCTGGTGAAATGTTCCCTTTCTGGTTTTGTTTGCGTCGCTTGTTTTGTTTCAATCCATACCAGCCCCGAAAGGCTGGTGAAATGTTTAGCGATGCTTTACAACGGCGTGGAGACAACAGTTTCAATCCATACCAGCCCCGAAAGGCTGGTGAAATATCCCCTTTAGGGACTTTGTAACAATCCCCATCACTCGTTTCAATCCATACCAGCCCCGAAAGGCTGGTGAAATGCAAACAGCCCTGTTGCCCAACCCTTAACCCTTGAAAGTTTCAATCCATACCAGCCCCGAAAGGCTGGTGAAATCTTCGTAGTTCGTAAATTGCCTTAATTAGCTCAGTTTCAATCCATACCAGCCCCGAAAGGCTGGTGAAATGTTACTATCACAAGTTTGAGACTCTAATTGAGTCTCGTTTCAATCCATACCAGCCCCGAAAGGCTGGTGAAATGAATGGCGAGACAAAAGGGTTATTTGTGGAGTTTAAAGTTTCAATCCATACCAGCCCCGAAAGGCTGGTGAAATCACACCCAGCCCACTAATAGCAAAGCCCTGTCCCGTTTCAATCCATACCAGCCCCGAAAGGCTGGTGAAATGTGAGCAGACGCACAGACTAATCCCTCAGCGTTGTTTCAATCCATACCAGCCCCGAAAGGCTGGTGAAATACCGAAACGGTAGGGTGGTATTTTAAAAACCAAGCTGTTTCAATCCATACCAGCCCCGAAAGGCTGGTGAAATGATGCGCTGGATTAAGGCAGACCAACTTTTCCAAGGTTTCAATCCATACCAGCCCCGAAAGGCTGGTGAAATAAGCATCTTTCCCCACGCAATATGGAGAGTAAAAAATGTTTCAATCCATACCAGCCCCGAAAGGCTGGTGAAATGGCGAACACCACGAGGATATGGATTAATACCATCTGGTTTCAATCCATACCAGCCCCGAAAGGCTGGTGAAATAATTCCGTCTTTTATCAAATCCTCGGGAAGCTTGTGTTTCAATCCATACCAGCCCCGAAAGGCTGGTGAAATCCAAAGATTCGCGCATTGAATTACCAAAGCTTAACGTTTCAATCCATACCAGCCCCGAAAGGCTGGTGAAATCACCGCCGCCAAAATTGCGGCTTGTCGTGGCAATGTTTCAATCCATACCAGCCCCGAAAGGCTGGTGAAATGTAAAAAAGTCCAACAAACCGAAAATAAATTATTTGTTTCAATCCATACCAGCCCCGAAAGGCTGGTGAAATCTGACTTGGGCGGGGTTGTTGATTAAGTTCTGCGGTTTCAATCCATACCAGCCCCGAAAGGCTGGTGAAATACTTCCTCACGGCTTGCGGGTGCAATTGGCTGGTCGTTTCAATCCATACCAGCCCCGAAAGGCTGGTGAAATAACAAATCATTGCCTACATTCAAGGGGCTGATTTAGTTTCAATCCATACCAGCCCCGAAAGGCTGGTGAAATTGGTTCTGTGACCAACTTCGTGCTCTAGGTATTCAGTTTCAATCCATACCAGCCCCGAAAGGCTGGTGAAATTGGGCGACCCTGTGCTATTTACGGCAAACCTTGAGTTTCAATCCATACCAGCCCCGAAAGGCTGGTGAAATTCAGGCTGTTGCTCATGGCACTTGCGATGCTTGATGTTTCAATCCATACCAGCCCCGAAAGGCTGGTGAAATTTCTAACGGGTTTAGCTGCTGTAAGGGCTTTTGCTGTTTCAATCCATACCAGCCCCGAAAGGCTGGTGAAATAGATTGTCAGTAAATTAACAACAAGGAGCAAACTGTTTCAATCCATACCAGCCCCGAAAGGCTGGTGAAATAGGCGATAAGGCTTGTACATCCTATGAGTTAGCGTTTCAATCCATACCAGCCCCGAAAGGCTGGTGAAATATATTGAAAGCGCAACTCCCCGCTTTCTTCAGCTCGTTTCAATCCATACCAGCCCCGAAAGGCTGGTGAAATTGGTACTTCTAGCTGGTATTCGACCTGCATTGATTGTTTCAATCCATACCAGCCCCGAAAGGCTGGTGAAATATAACGTCGTGCAACGACGATACGAGGCTGGTATGGGTTTCAATCCATACCAGCCCCGAAAGGCTGGTGAAATCTGACCTGGGCGGGGTTATTGATTAAATTTTCAGGTTTCAATCCATACCAGCCCCGAAAGGCTGGTGAAATACAATGCCGCAAAAGCACGTTTAGACACGGCAAACGTTTCAATCCATACCAGCCCCGAAAGGCTGGTGAAATCGGACTGGTAAACGATGAACACATTCGCGCCGTACGTTTCAATCCATACCAGCCCCGAAAGGCTGGTGAAATTAGTCAAATTGCATTCCCTTCCGCTGTTAAGCACGGGTTTCAATCCATACCAGCCCCGAAAGGCTGGTGAAATGTGGGTTGGTTATCCAAGCTTAATGTATCGGATGTTGTTTCAATCCATACCAGCCCCGAAAGGCTGGTGAAATAAAATACGCTTCTAACTGCGCAATCATCTGTCTTTTGTTTCAATCCATACCAGCCCCGAAAGGCTGGTGAAATCTGGGAGTGCCCGCGCTAATTTCATTTGGCGGGTTTCAATCCATACCAGCCCCGAAAGGCTGGTGAAATCCTGTAAGCAGCAATTTTATAGCTGCTATGTTCAGTTTCAATCCATACCAGCCCCGAAAGGCTGGTGAAATCCTTCATTTCTGTGCCTATCAAATCCAATAAACCAGTTTCAATCCATACCAGCCCCGAAAGGCTGGTGAAATCTCAGCTTGGGGTTAATAACCCAAGCAGCAGATAGTTTCAATCCATACCAGCCCCGAAAGGCTGGTGAAATCCGATCCAACAGTTCTGCACCAGCTCCTTGCGAGTTTCAATCCATACCAGCCCCGAAAGGCTGGTGAAATCGCGCTTGCGCTTACCAAATAATTGTAAAGCAGGTGTTTCAATCCATACCAGCCCCGAAAGGCTGGTGAAATATTTCTGTTTTTATGAGATTGATTTAGCCCCAGCTGTTTCAATCCATACCAGCCCCGAAAGGCTGGTGAAATCGAAAGTTATTCAATGGTTTTGCTTTATGCCGCGTGTTTCAATCCATACCAGCCCCGAAAGGCTGGTGAAATCTTAGATTTATCCGATGTGGATAAATGGCGTGCAGTTTCAATCCATACCAGCCCCGAAAGGCTGGTGAAATCTTATGATGCCGCTTTAGCTGATGCAAATGCTTACGTTTCAATCCATACCAGCCCCGAAAGGCTGGTGAAATGTCATCCACGCCGACAGATGCGGACGTAACACCCGTTTCAATCCATACCAGCCCCGAAAGGCTGGTGAAATGTCTCACAACATCAAAAAACTGATTGAGGTTTTATGTTTCAATCCATACCAGCCCCGAAAGGCTGGTGAAATAAGCCCGCTAATCGCGCCCTTAGTATCCCCTGAAAAGTTTCAATCCATACCAGCCCCGAAAGGCTGGTGAAATCGCCGCCCAGTGCGGCATACATTTTGACGTTTTGTTTCAATCCATACCAGCCCCGAAAGGCTGGTGAAATTTGCGAATACGCCGCTTGGTTTGTTCTTCAACAAGTTTCAATCCATACCAGCCCCGAAAGGCTGGTGAAATGTTGATCGACACTTTCAGCGTTCCGTCATAACTTGTTTCAATCCATACCAGCCCCGAAAGGCTGGTGAAATCGGGACTGACAACGGATTTATCAGCGGGCGGGTTCAGTTTCAATCCATACCAGCCCCGAAAGGCTGGTGAAATAACCACAAGGAGATAAATGCCCTGTCTTCTTTTCCTGTGTTTCAATCCATACCAGCCCCGAAAGGCTGGTGAAATCGACTGAGGATTTACCCTCTTTTAAATTCTATTTAAGTTTCAATCCATACCAGCCCCGAAAGGCTGGTGAAATATTGCGTTCATACGCCTCTGAGGATGAGGCGTATGATGTTTCAATCCATACCAGCCCCGAAAGGCTGGTGAAATAACGCCCGTGACCGCATCTGCATCGTTGATGTTGGTGGTTTCAATCCATACCAGCCCCGAAAGGCTGGTGAAATAAGCCGCACTCTCCATGTCCAGTAAGGCTGGTATGGGTTTCAATCCATACCAGCCCCGAAAGGCTGGTGAAATCTTCGCCTTCGGCTGTCGTCTCGCTTGTTGGGCGTTTCAATCCATACCAGCCCCGAAAGGCTGGTGAAATATTTGTAGAAAGAGAAGGGGACAGGTGGCGGCACGGGTTTCAATCCATACCAGCCCCGAAAGGCTGGTGAAATTTCGCAACCCCGACCAACATCGGGGCGCATTGGAGGTTTCAATCCATACCAGCCCCGAAAGGCTGGTGAAATATTGCAGCATCAAACTGGCACGCCTTGCGAATCGTTTCAATCCATACCAGCCCCGAAAGGCTGGTGAAATTTATAAAAAATGTTTCACAGTTCCATTTTAAAAGCGGTTTCAATCCATACCAGCCCCGAAAGGCTGGTGAAATGAAAGTTCGTCATTTTCCATTTATGCCACCTTGAGTTTCAATCCATACCAGCCCCGAAAGGCTGGTGAAATAAGTATGCCTGCCAATCGGTTGGATTAGGGAATCCCGTTTCAATCCATACCAGCCCCGAAAGGCTGGTGAAATGAGAAATGAGAAGCACTTTTTCGATGTCTGCTGGGGTTTCAATCCATACCAGCCCCGAAAGGCTGGTGAAATCCAATGCTTCTAGATATGCACGCACAATGGCAGAAGTTTCAATCCATACCAGCCCCGAAAGGCTGGTGAAATTTCACCAAAGTGGGAAACTCTGCGGAAAAAAAGGTTTCAATCCATACCAGCCCCGAAAGGCTGGTGAAATCCGTCAGTGGCGCGAAACCGCCCGGCGGGGAAAAGTTGTTTCAATCCATACCAGCCCCGAAAGGCTGGTGAAATACCAGCTTCTCCGTGGCGTGTTCACCATTTGCACAGTTTCAATCCATACCAGCCCCGAAAGGCTGGTGAAATGCGGTTTGCGGGCGTGTCCGTTGGTTTGGAGATGTTTCAATCCATACCAGCCCCGAAAGGCTGGTGAAATAAAGCTTATCAAGCCATTCGCAACAATCTGCAAAAGTTTCAATCCATACCAGCCCCGAAAGGCTGGTGAAATGTAAAAACTCACGCATGGCAGTCATTTCAATACGTTTCAATCCATACCAGCCCCGAAAGGCTGGTGAAATGCCCAATAAAAAAGCCGCTGATTAGGCGGCTTGTGTTTCAATCCATACCAGCCCCGAAAGGCTGGTGAAATAATGTATTCTTTAACGATTTATCTCACCTCCTAACCGTTTCAATCCATACCAGCCCCGAAAGGCTGGTGAAATGGAGGTTTTAACACCCCCGCCCGCCGCAAAGGTAGTGTTTCAATCCATACCAGCCCCGAAAGGCTGGTGAAATAATTCACTATCCCGCCCGCAAGGGCGGGGATAACGGGTTTCAATCCATACCAGCCCCGAAAGGCTGGTGAAATAGAAGAGGCTGGGGTTGACCCCAGTAAGTTTGCCGTGTTTCAATCCATACCAGCCCCGAAAGGCTGGTGAAATGGGTAGTCTCTGGATTGGAGTATTTATAAAAAATGTTTCAATCCATACCAGCCCCGAAAGGCTGGTGAAATAGGGCTTCCAGCAACACGGGGTCAATCGGGTCTGTTTCAATCCATACCAGCCCCGAAAGGCTGGTGAAATAGGGACTGTTGGGCAAGCTTACGGCATGGGGACGGTAGTTTCAATCCATACCAGCCCCGAAAGGCTGGTGAAATACATGCCCGCAAAAAAGTTTCGGAAGTGCGACATGTTTCAATCCATACCAGCCCCGAAAGGCTGGTGAAATACGCGCTTTCCTAAAACTCCCGGAGTCGCGATTTTTGTTTCAATCCATACCAGCCCCGAAAGGCTGGTGAAATTGCCGACCCTGACGCTTGCGTCATGTCGTT
The DNA here is from genome assembly GCA_028688145.1 of Thiotrichaceae bacterium. Classification (GTDB taxonomy): domain Bacteria; phylum Pseudomonadota; class Gammaproteobacteria; order Beggiatoales; family Beggiatoaceae; genus JAQTYU01. Next base: position 47,993 of record JAQTYU010000016.1, read on the forward strand.
GATGTTTCAATCCATACCAGCCCCGAAAGGCTGGTGAAATAATCAAAATCCTTATCGGTGATGACCTTATAACAGACGTTTCAATCCATACCAGCCCCGAAAGGCTGGTGAAATGCCATAATGGCAAGCCCATAATATATAAGCTTTATTTTGTTGTCTAGCGCGAACTGATTTTTAAAAGGGGAGATGAGAGAAATTTCAAGCGAGGAAAAAATAGAAAATAGAAAAATCAAAGAGATAAAGATGCGCGAACCCCCCGTGTTTTTCACATCACAACCCGTTCGCGTTTAACGGCACTGTGCCACGACAGGCACAGCGCGTAAAAAATATTAAATACAACCCGTGGGTTTAGGCAAACCCGCATAACGACATGCCTGTTTTGCAGGGCCTTCGGGAAACAAGGAATACAAATATTGCGTATTACCCTTGTCTGCGCCCAAACTTTTCGCCACAGCCTTGGTCAAAATCCGCACCGCAGGCGCAATTTGATATTCCTCATAATAGCCACGCAAGAAATTAATTACTTCCCAATGCGCCGCCGTCAATTCAGTCCCATCTTTAGCCGCCATACTGTGGGCAACTTCTTCACTCCAATCGGCTAAATCATTCAAATAGCCTTCTTCATCGGTTTCCAAAACTTTGCCATTCACTTCAATTGCCATTGCAACAACTCCTTGTAAAAATTCTTATAACCATGCTTGAATCGGATAATGTGTGGTCGTCAAATCCACAAAACCTGCATAATCCACTGCTTGCACGCCAGCAATCACCTGCTCCAGCGACATACCGCGTGCCTGCAAATCAGGGACAAGCACATAAATTGAATGCGTCGCCAAGGCAGTTTGAATAGTTTCACTAAATTCCGTGCCCTGCAACGCCGCATAAATCCCATCTTCAAATAATAAAATACTGCTCTCAGCCGCCGCCAAACGTAAACAACTGCTCAAACTATTGCGCTCAAAGGGCGATTTATTCACGGTGTGTAAAGTATTCATTGCGCCCCCTCAAAAACTGAAAACAACGTCTTGCGTCGCCATCAATGCCGCCAATTCCGCACTGCTCAACACCTGCACAGGCACGATTAAATCCTCAGCACTCAAACCACGCGCCGCCAAAGATTCCTGCTCGACATATAATTTGTTCACATCATAATCATCCAAAGCGCGATACGTGGGCGAGAAATTTTTCATCCCAGTGGCTTTAGTATCTTGCTGTTTTTTAAGCTGATACACACCATCATCCACAAACGCCAGACTAATATCTTGCTCAAACGCACTGCCAATCAGCACCACTTCCAAAGCCTCTTGGGCGTAAATTGTGCCGTGCGGTGCTTTACGATTCAAATACAATAATTTCTTAGTGACACCCATTTCTTAATCTCCAAACACGATGAGCCGTTCTGCCTCAATGCTTGCCTCAATCAACTGCCCCAAACCCGAAATTCTAAAACCTTCGGCAAGATTATCCGCATCTTTGCCTTGTCGCTTGGCTTCTGCTGCATCCAAAATGCCGCGCCGCTGCGCCGCTGCAATACACACCACCAAATCCACTTGGTGCTGCTGTGCCAATTCAGACCAACGTTTGTTAATATTACGGTCATCTTGGGGCGGCACGCTTAAACGGCTGGCGTTATAAACCCCATCGTGATAGAAAAAAACCCGAAAAATTTCGTGTCCTTTTTCGAGTGCGGCTTTCACAAATTGATAAGCTGAATCTGAGGCTTGATGCTGATACGCCCCTTCATTGACTAGGATGGCAAATTTCATTCTCGTCCTCCTCTGGTGTCGATAAATTAGTGTTATCTAATATGCTAAAATAGTGACTAAATCTAGGACAGTCAAGTGTTATCCGTGTTTTCAATGGGAGCAAATGCGATGCAAGAAAGTATTGAAGTGGACAATGTGAAATGTGGCGGTTGCGTCACCTCGATTAAAACGGTGTTAAGCAAAATTCCCGGTGTGGGCGTGATTGCGGTTGATGTTGCCACGGGTTTGGTCGATATTGAAGGGGAAAATTTGAACCGCGATAATTTGGTAAAAACTTTGGCGGCTTTGGGTTTTCCTGAAAGATAGGTTTTAGGGAGTTACTGCGCCCCTCCAGGGGCGGGCTGCGTCAAAGATTTAAATCACGTTTTTAAATAAGCAGTTAGAGTAGATATTGTTGTAACTCCCTCTTATGAAAACACTTTGCTTAAGGGGGAGGCTGGCTAATCAGGCTTTCAACCCCCGCACACATTTTCATTATTCCCTCACTCACCTCCGAAAACCTCAATAAGTTTAATTCGATACTCCGTAAAATACCCATCACTAAGGCTGAATTCGGTTTAGAGATTCCGCAGCTATCTTCTTCTAAAATAACCTGAGTTTGGAATAAGGAAGGCAAGCTGAATAAAATCTGAGAAAATATAAAGTCTCTGCATTTCATAATGCTCAATAAGCTTGCCTATCATGAATTTAAGAGGGTGGGTGTCTGTTGAGACGAATACCTTTGGTTTTACGAGAGTCACTCAGTGTATTTAAGTATGGGATTAAACTGTTCATCTCTTATCAGGATAATCAATTAGTTAAGGATTATGTGTATTTAACTACATATTATATCGAATCTTTAGTTTCTTTGAACTAGCCCTCCCTGTAGGGGGTGGAGCTTCTGTTAGGTTTTAATGTTAAAATGCACAGCTCTTCCTTAGCCTAACATCCCTGCAATGCCACATCCCTTTATTTCTGCTTTAAATACCCTCGCCCAACAGCAACAAGCCTGTTTATTTTTGATTGATTTTGAATGTACGGATTATCATGTTCAGCCTTTAACACGCTTAGATAAAGATATTTTTTTCAATATCAACGGCATCACTAACACCATATTTCCCGCCAATTCTAGCCCCGCCACAAATTTAAAAATTCAAGAAGCCGTCTCTTTTGAACGTTATCAGCAAGCTTTTAATCAAGTTAAGCAAAACTTTAAAAATGGAAATAGCTATTTATTAAACCTGACTTTCCCCACAAAAATAGCCAGTTCCTTATCTTTACAAGAAATTTTTTATCAAAGTCGTGCTAAATTTAAGCTATTTTTCAAAGATAAATTTGTAGTCTTTTCCCCAGAACGTTTTATTAAAATTGAACAAAATACTATCAGCACTTATCCAATGAAAGGCACGATAGATGCTGCATTTCCCAACGCTGCCCATGAAATTTTAGAAAATCCTAAAGAATTAGCAGAACATACCATGGTTGTAGATTTGTTACGCAATGATTTATCAATGATTTCTAAACAAGTAGGTGTTGATAAGTTTCGTTATTTGGAAAAAATTCGCGCGGGAAACACCGAATTATTGCAAGTCAGTTCACAAATTTCTGGAGTTTTACCACCCAATTGGCAAGCGAATTTAGGAGGTTTATTATTCACTTTACTGCCTGCTGGCTCGATTTCTGGCACACCGAAGCGAAAAACTTTAGAAATTATTCAACAAGTTGAAGCTTATCGGCGCGGGTTTTTTACAGGTATCTTTGGTTATTTTGATGGGAAGGATTTTTTAGACAGCGCGGTGATGATTCGTTTTATTGAACGCCAAGATGAGCAGCTAATTTATAAAAGTGGCGGGGGTTTAACGATAGATAGCGATGTTCACAGCGAATATCAAGAATTACTTTCAAAAGTGTATTTACCTTTATAATTATGCAAAAGCTCTTAGAAACCGTGAAAATTGTTGACGGACAGGCGCAATATTTGGAATTTCACCAAGCCAGAATGCAGCGAAGTTGTGTGCAATTAAACATTGCGAAGCGTGCACCTGATTTGAAACTTGCCTTGTTAAATGCACCTGAAAAAGGTGAGTTTAGAGCGCGGATTGTGTATGAGCAACAAATTGAATCTGTGGAATATTTTCCAATTTTAGCCAGGAATTTTCAGCGTTTTAAATTGGTGAAGGCTGATGATTTGGAATATGGCTGTAAGTTTTTGAATCGAGATGCGATTAATCAGTTGTTTGCGGAAAAGGGAGCAGCAGATGACGTGTTATTTGTGAAATACGGTTTGATTACAGATACTAGCATTGCAAATGTGGCTTTTTTTGATGGGATTCAATGGTTAACACCGCGTGTTCCCTTGTTGGAGGGCACGACGCGGGCGCGTTTGTTGCAGTTGGGGGAATTGCATTTAACAGATATTACGCCCGCAATGTTGCTGAGTTTTGAGAAAATGGCGTTGTGTAATGCAATTTTGGAGTTTTGGGTGTTGGAGGGGATTGAGATTGCTTAGGAGCCATAACTAAAAGATTTGGTAGCGCTAAAGAAGCAGTGATTTATTGTAATGGTTAATAAAACAACCTGAGTTCGCGGCTATGTGGTGGCGCGTTCCATTGGGGAGCAGGGTTTGTGGGGTAAACTTTATGCGGCGGTGCGTAGTAATGAACAGGAAATTCACGCGCCGTTTGCGGCGGTGATTGCGGAAACTGCATTTTCAACTTTGTCGGGTTTGCAGGTGACGGATGGGGCGGATGTTTAAAAAAGAGTTTCTAGCAATTCGTAGGTTGGGTTGGCGCAAGTCAACCCAACGAAAACATCGAGAAGAATGTGATTTTGGAGATAATTGGGAGTTTGTGTTGGGTTGCGGTGGGCAACCCAAGCTACGAGGCTTTATCCACCTTTCGCTCACCTGCTTATTTCACCGTAAGTTCTTTGCTAAATGTCGATGCTTTGACTGAGTCACTTAAATTTATTGAGGCACTGATAGGGACGATAGAGGGAGGGGTGAAAGCGACACAGAGCATATTATAAGTCAAATCACAGGTAAAGCCCGCCCATCCCCCATTTAACCAATTTGGTGAAACGGTTGAGTTGTGTGTTCCAACATCTCCAGTCACACCTACAAGATTGCTTGTCCAACCATTACAATTCCCCCGAGCTGCTGATATTGCACCAGTCCCATCAGAACCTGTCCAGTAGCCTACATTTGTTGCCCCAGTAGCAAGTTGCATCGTTGTAGTTAAAGTAGTCCCATTCAATAAAGCAGCCCAGTTACCCACTATGGGGGTTGTAGTTGCCGCTGGATAATTGCCCACAATAGGAAGAGTTGTGGGCACATTATAGTTAGTTGGCATATCCCGAATTTCATCTGTAGCACTTACCGAAAGAAAGGCACGATATTGAGTATTTGCGGTAGCACCCGTAAGAGGTCTAGCCCCTGAAGCCGCACACAAGGCATCAGCTCCAGCACGCCCCCCCATATTTCCAGCTTGATTTCCACCCCCATCACTTGTCAGGCTATAAATAACAACATTAGTTGTCACATCTGGTGCTGCTGCAATCGTTTGTCCGCTCGTGATTAAAGCGATTACACAAAAACTGGATTTAATCAAGGTTTTGTGGAGCGGATAATTCCTAGATAAAAATATGTTTTTTGCGGTAGTTTTCATAAATACCTCATAAAGTTTGAAAAATAGCCATTTGTAAAATAATTATCTGGTATATCACACTAAGTTACAAGTAGTTACTGAAAAAATCGCTAAACTTAAAAAACCTACAAAATTTTTGTCCCATTATTACTTACATACTTCACATTTTTTCTATATAAGTTAATTAGTTAAAAAATTTTCATGGGAAGAATAAGCGTAGTATAATATGAGCTACAAACCCCTATTTTTAATAACTCACCCCAAACCGCGCATAAAATTGACGAATCACCGCTAAAAATTCTTGTGGCAATAAAGCTTCCGCTTGCGAAATAATTTCAGCAGGAATCGTTTTATAAAAAGCCTGCGCAATACTGCCCGCAATACACGCCATCGTATCCGCATCACCGCCCAAAGAAACCGCATTTCTCACACTGCTTTCAAAACTATCCGCTTCTAAAAACGCAATAATCGACTCGGGCACAGATTCCTGACACGACACTTTAAAACTATAGTGCGGGCGAATTTCTTCCAAAGTGCGCGCCAAATCATAGCCAAATCGCGTGCTGATTTCGGTTTTAATTTCCGCTTTACTCGCGCCTGTACGCGCCAAATAAATCGCCAAGGCAACCGCTTGTGCACCTTTAATGCCTTCGGGGTGATTATGCGTGACCGCTGCGGAACGTTCCGCTTCAAACAACACTTCAGCCACCGAATTAAAAGCAAAGCCCACCGCACTGACCCGCATCGCAGAACCATTGCCATAACTGTTATACGGCTCACGACGCTCGGAATACATCCACTCCGCAAAACTGCTGCCATAGCCTGCGGGATATTTACGCCCGAAATATTTAAAAGTGTCTACATAATCCACGTTTTCTAACAAAACATGCGCCACCGCCACCGTGAGCACCGTGTCATCGGTATAAGTTGCACGATTGCTGAATAAGGGAAAATCCGTGTCTTTATAAGCATCATGCTCATAAACTGAGCCGACAATATCGCCAATAATTGCGCCTAACATGTGAGATTTCCTTTAAGAGGAGATTTAAGAATAGTGCTCACAGTATAGGAATTTACAAATATTACCGCGTTATTTTTCACCATTTTTAAGATAGCAATAACATATAACGCCAGCCAAAAAAATACCCCCGCGCGCTGGCTTGGGGGCTTAATACGGAGAGAAATCTTAAAACAGTTTAGGCGGTCGTTGTCGCATTTTTGCTTTGATAATCTTCAATCGCCGCTTTAATCGCAGATTCTGCTAACACGCTGCAATGAATTTTCACAGGTGGCAAGGCTAATTCTTCTGCAATTTCAGTGTTTTTAATCGCGCCTGCTTCTTCCAAGGTCTTGCCTTTCACCCATTCAGTCAGCAAAGAACTGGAAGCAATCGCAGAGCCGCAACCATAAGTTTTAAACTTCGCGTCTTCAATCACGCCGTGTTCGTTGACTTTAATTTGCAAACGCATCACGTCGCCACACGCGGGTGCACCCACCATGCCCGTGCCCACAGACGCATCATCCTTATCCATTGCGCCCACATTGCGGGGATTTTCGTAATGGTCTAAAACTTTTTCCGAGTAGCTCATAATCTTTAATTCCTCTGTCGTAACAACGAATTTGGTTAGTGTGCCGACCATTGAATCGATTTTAGATCAACGCCGTCTTTAAACATGTCCCACAAGGGCGAAAGTTCACGTAACTTCCCGACTTTATTACGAATTAAATCAATCGCATAATCAATATCAGCTTCCGTGGTAAAACGCCCAATGCTGAAACGGATAGAACTGTGCGCTAATTCATCATCGCGCCCCAAAGCCCGTAACACGTAAGAAGGTTCTAAACTTGCCGAAGTGCAGGCAGAACCGCTAGAAACCGCGATGTCTTTCAATGCCATGATTAAGGATTCGCCTTCCACAAAATTAAAACTCACGTTCAAATTATGCGGCACGCGGTGCTCTAAATCGCCATTGACATAGACTTCTTCCATATCTTTGATGCCATTCCACAACTTATCACGCAAAGCTTTAATGCGTTCGCCTTCGCTGAGCATTTCTTCGCGGGCAATACGGAACGCTTCGCCCATGCCGACACATTGATGGGTTGCTAAAGTGCCTGAACGCATTCCGCGCTCGTGTCCGCCGCCGTGCATTTGCGCTTCTAGACGCACACGCGGTTTACGACGCACATATAATGCGCCCACACCTTTAGGGCCATAGGTTTTATGCGCCGAAAATGACATCAAATCCACTTTCATTTTTTCTAAATCAATCGCGACTTTGCCCGTGCTTTGTGCGGCATCAACGTGAAATAAAACTTTGTGGGCGCGGGTAATTTCCCCAATCGCGGCAATGTCTGCCACCACACCAATTTCATTATTAACGTGCATTAAACTAACTAAAATCGTGTCTTTACGAATGTTCGCTTCTAATTCTTTCAGGTCGATTAAACCATTGGGCTGCGGGTCTAAATAGGTGACTTCAAAACCTTCGCGCTCCAATTGCCGACAAGGGTCTAACACCGCTTTGTGTTCAGTTTTGCAGGTAATAATGTGCTTGCCCTGCGCTTGATAAAAATGTGCCACGCCTTTAATCGCTAAATTGTTCGATTCGGTCGCGCCCGAAGTCCACACGATTTCTTTCGGGTCAGCATTCACCAAGGCGGCGATGTGTTCACGGGCTTCTTCAACCGCATGTTCTGCTTCCCAGCCAAATTTGTGGGAACGTGAGGCGGGATTTCCGAAAACACCTTGTAAGGTCAGGTAATGCATCATTTTTTCAGCAACGCGGGGATCAACGGGGGTGGTTGCAGAATAATCCATATAAATCGGTAAATTCACATTCATGCGATTTCCTTTATGGTGTGAAAGCTCGCCTTTAAGGGGGATAGTCCAATGGTGCTAACATTGAGTTAGAATGTTATCATCTTGGGCAAGCTCTTCGTTTACGGAGAGGCAGGCTAGAGACTTCTATCTGTCGATAGCTTGATCACTCGACAAGTCGAGTATGGATTGAAACATCAAAACATTAATCCTTGCATTGCGGCAAAGGAACGAAAGTTGTCTAACTGTTTTTTAAGGGCTTGTACTAAAATTTCAATATCTGTCAGCGTATTTTGTGCACTAAAACTAATACGGATCGCACTTTTCGCTTGTTCAGGCGTATAACCCATTGCCAACAATACATGACTGGGTTCAGCGTGGGCACTGTGACAGGCAGACCCGCTAGAAACGGCAATGCCGCAACGGTCTAATTCCATCACTAAAGTTTCCCCGGTAAATCCCGCCACGGTCAACATCACGGTATTGGGCAAACGCGCTGCCTGTTCTGCCACGATGTGTACACCGTCTAAAGGGCGCACGGCATTTTCCAGAGCATTTCGTAAGGCTAACATTTTTTGATGACGTTGTGGGAGTTCTTGCAAAGCTAATTCAGCCGCTTTGCCAAGACCCACAAGGGCGGCGACGGGTTCAGTCCCGCCGCGTAAGCCTTTTTCTTGTCCCCCGCCATGAAGCAAGGGTTCTAGTTCATTAAATTTATCGGTGACTAAAACTCCAACGCCTTGCGGCGCATGAAACTTATGTCCTGAAAAACTCATTAAATGCGCACCGCTGGCAGCAAAATCAACAGAAATCTTGCCCACCGCTTGGCTTGCATCAGTATGAAAAATTATGCCCTGTGCACGACATAGGGCGGAGAAATGGGCTACAGTTTGCACCGCACCCATTTCATTATTAGCCCACATCACTGAAACTAATCGGGTTTCAGGAGGTAGGGATCTGATAGGTTCAACCTGTCCTTGGAGATTTACAGGAAGCTTGTCAAGTTGACATCCCTGTTGGCTTAAGTTTAATGCTGGACCCAGCACTGAGGCATGTTCAATTGCACTCACGGCAATGCGGGAGGCGGGAGTCAAACTCACCGCCTTCAACGCAAAATTGTTTGCTTCAGTACCGCCACTGGTGAAAATCACTTGAGATGGATGTGCATTGACCAAAGCGGCGACTTGTTCGCGCGCTTGGTGAATTGCAGCACGGGCCTTACGTCCAAAACTATGCACGCTTGAGGGATTACCATAAGTGGACTTTAACCACGGGCACATCGCCTCATAAACCCGTTCATCTAAGGGTGTCGTGGCATTGTTGTCCAGATAAACCAGCATCATTAATGCTCGTTAACGTTTAACGATGGTGAGCAACCCGACGCGTGGTTTCGGCGCGTGCAGGTTGTTCTTTGCCATCTTTGGGATAGCGTTTTTCAACGATTTGGGCCAAGGTAATTCCGCTCAAGAAATCACGAATTTGGGTGCTTAAATCGGTCCACAACTCATGGGTTAAGCAACGATCTTCACCGCTGCAATTGCTCGTGCCTTTGCAACGGGTTGCGTCAACAGATTCATCAACTGCGATCACAACGGACGCAATTGAAATTTCACTCGCGGCACGGCTCAAACGGTAGCCGCCACCAGGACCACGGGCACTGTCAACTAAACCGTTTTTACGTAAACGTGAAAACAGTTGTTCTAGGTAGGATAAAGAGATGCCTTGACGCTGAGAAATATCAGCCAACGTAATCGGACCACGTTCATGGTTAATTGCGAGGTCTAACATAGCAGTAACGGCATAACGCCCTTTTGTGGTAAGTCTCATAATTTAATTCCTTAACAGTTATAAAAAGTGTAACATATCCTAGCAAAATAGTCAAGTATTGTGCGTCTTAACTTGCTCTTTGCTCTGCATCTGGGGACAAACAGGCAACGAATTGAGTGAATTACCAGATGCTTTAATTCGTACCTGACAAGAGCCTAATACGTCATCAACGAGTTCTTCACCTCCTAATTGTTTTAAAACAACACTCACTCTTTGTAATTTGCACTCTAACGCGTGAATATCATCTAACATATTGTTAATGGCATATTGCACGGGGTCTAAATCTTGGGCATCGGCGGGCATTCCATAAGCATCAAAAATTTTCTGGTGCTGTGCCAAACCTGTGCTGTTCTTTTCAATAATGCGGGCTGGGATTCCGACTGCCGTGGCGTAATCGGGTACAGAATGTACAACCACCGCATTAGAACCAATTCGCGCACCCGTCCCGATTAAAATCGGCCCGAGTACTTTCGCCCCTGCCCCAATCACCACATTGTTTCCTAAAGTGGGATGCCGTTTGCCTTTTTGCCAGGTTGTGCCCCCAAGAGTGACACCGTGATACAAGGTGCAATCATCACCAATGGAAGCAGTTTCTCCAATCACGACACCCATGCCATGATCGATAAAGAAACGCCGACCAATTTGCGCACCGGGATGAATTTCAACCCCAGTCAACCAACGCGTGAGGCTTGACAACGTTCGCGCTAACCATTTCCAATCTGCGAGCCAAAGCCAGTGACTGAGGCGGTGTAATTGCACCGCATGTAAGCCTGGATAATTGGTCAAAACCTCAAATGTGGTTCGCGCCGCAGGGTCACGCTCAAATACACAGGCAATATCTTCTTTTAAACGCTGAAACATTTAAAAAGTCCTTCTTCAGTAAAATGCTTGTTATTACCACTTAACTCATGGATAACGAAAGTAATAATGATGATTACTAAGAAGACATGCCTGAAATCTATTTGCATTTATGCGAGAAATTAAGCATTTTTCTTGCCAACTTTTTCAAAATTGCTGCGAAAAAGAGAAAAGCGACACATCCTCTTGCTGAGAATATGGCGTGTTTAACCCAGTAATCTAGTCTTAATCCAATTTTAATTTATGGTCTGAAATCCCCTTCTGGGGGATAACTTAATTATACCAACATGCGTTAGTATGTTATCATTTTCGATAGGCTCTTCGTTTACGGAGAAGCAATCCACCGACCTCTATCTGTCGATGGCTTGGTCGCTCGACAAGGTCGGGTCTGGATTGAAACTAAAGCTTAATGAGCGACATGCAAGCTGTGAGCGGTGTTAAAAACTCCGCTCAAGCGAATGGGGTAAAATGAGAAGAAATAATACTTATTCAGTGGGCATGGGAGCGTTGGGCAAGGTGTTTAAATTGCGGTAATCACGTAACAGGGTATTTGCATTATTACTATCAAAGCAAGTATCTTGGTTTTCATCGACAAAACCCCGAATTCCGTTATCTAACACAAAATCGCTTCCGCTAAAAATTCCGCGCACACCATCCACTTCAAATGCTTGCCAAATATCCCCAACAGGATAGGGATAGGCAACAATGCCTTGTCCATGATAGTTGCGTGCCAATTCAAGCCCCGTGACCACGATAAAACAACGATTATCAGCTTTGAACCAACCATTAATTCCCTGATCGGTTAAAAACTCATTGCCGCGCTGCATTCCCACAATGCCGCCCCAGTCAAAAGTTTGCCATTCTTGAGTTTCATCAGCGATGACAGCCGAACTGAGACTCAGCAGTAATAAACCGCAATAAGCATATTTCATTAAATACTCTCCTAAAATTACAAACGTCTATATTTATAGTGTAGGTTGTTGTTTTAAAAAATGGAATAATTTTTAATCTATGCGTGATTGCTGCATAAAAAGTACAAGTTGTTATAGACTGTCACGGGAAATTCACGGTATATTTTTGAGATTGTTACAAGCTGTATAAAAACCCAAATAAAATCATGTCTGAAAAAACCATCAAACAACAACGTGGCGCATGGGGCGAGACTTTCGCTTCTGCGTATTTAGAGCAGCAAGGTTTACAATTAATAAGCCGCAATTATCACAGTCGTTACGGTGAAATTGATTTAATCATGCAACAGCAACAGGTTTTAGTATTTGTGGAAGTGCGCTATCGTCGCTCGGCAAGCCACGGCAGCAGTGCGGAAAGTGTGAATTTCCGCAAACAGCAGAAAATTATTTTAACCGCACAAGAATATTTACAAAATTTGTCTGAAATTCCAATTTGTCGTTTTGATGTATTGGCGATTATGGGCACGATGCAGACGGCAACGGCGGAGTGGATTCAGGATGCGTTTCAGACATAGCCCCAATGCAGCGTAAGTAAGCTTCTTCTAAATTTTCAGTATGATAATGAGCGCAACACGCAGCAGGGCTGCCCACAAATTGTAAGCGTCCTGCGTGTAAAATCGCCATGCGGTCGCACAAAGCTTCAACATCCGCCAATAAATGCGTGCTGAAAAACAAGGTTGTGCCTTGTTGTTTGAGCTGCAATAAATAACGTTTTAAATAGGCGCGGGCTTTGGGGTCTAAACCTGCCATCGGTTCATCTAAAATTAGTAAGGGCTTTTGGCTTAAAAAACACCCCAGCAACCCCAGCTTTTGCGCCATGCCTTTGGAGTAAGTACGCACAGTTTGTAAAAGTGCACTCGGGGCTAAATCTAATTGTTCACAGAGTTTTGAAACCCTTGCCGTGTCATAGTCTTGCCCATGCAAACTGGTGACATATTTTAAAAAATCTTGCCCTGTTAAATAACTGGGTGGGCGAAATTGTTCGGGTAAAAAAGCCAAATGACGACGGGCTTGGGGCTGAAGATGCGACTGTTCACAAATATAAATTTCACCTTGATTCAGTTCACAAAAATCCAGCAAACTTTTCATCAAAGTGGTTTTACCCGCGCCATTCACCCCCACCAATGCGAAAAACTCGCCCGCCTGCACGCTTAAGCTGCAATCATTGAGCACGGTTTGCGTTGCATAACGTTTGCTAAGGTGTTCAAAACGCAGGATTGCAGCCATTGTGAACTTTAAGCCCAACCCTTTTGTTGAAACCAACCCGCACGATTTAACACGTCGCTGGAATAATCCGCGCCTGTGGTTTTAGAGTCCACGTCTAAACCTGCTTGCAATGCACCGAGGGTTGCGGTTGCGCCACAATTATAAGCTGCCACGGCTGCTTGCAATAAATCCGCAGGCGCAAGATTAATGCGTTGTTGTAAGAATTGTCGCCCTTGGCTTAAGACTTGGCAGCCGTACAAAATATTATCTTGTGGTGAACGCCAATTGCCTGTGCGGGCGAATTCGTGCCAGTCATAATCGATTTGCAATAAACCGCGCCCAAAACCACCGCCATCGGGGGGCAAAGCGGTGGTGCGTGCGGCGCGTGCAGCGCGTTTACCAAAATCACCCGTGCCGCCTGGACCTGGCGGTTTCAGGGCTAAACCCCAGTGCGATTCGCGTGAACCAATCCCGCAAATCACTGAGGGCGGAAAGTTAAAACGGCTGGCTGCGGATAAAATTAAGTTGCGATATTGTTGTGCCGCTTGTAATTGGCTCAACATCGTCATGTCGTTCGCGTCTAAATTAGTATCGAAATTAAATGTGCTGCCATTGCTGGGCGCACTGCTGCCCACAAATAAATTTTTTACCCAGCCAAATAATCCGCCGCCTGAATCTGGTTTATCCATGTTCTGTCCTCAAAATGAGATGAAATGCTTGCAGTCTATGAGTATAGACAGCTTTCTAAGTGAGAGATACTGTATCAAAGCTGACTCGCCCCTAAATCCCTAAAATTTGTAGCGTCACTGAATTTGAAAATCTTTACTGCGCCCCCAACCCCCTAAAGGGGGCTAAAAATTAACTAATTATTTTTAATATTTAAAGTCCCCTTTAGGGAATTTAGGGGCGTAGTTAAACGTTCCCATACCGTAAAACGATAAGCGTGAGGATTACGTTCATCAGCGGTAAAGGCTTCACTGCTCACTTCTTGCCATTCTGCCAAGGGAAATTCAGGAAAATAGCTATCGCCCTGAAACTCGCCGTCTACCCAAGTGATATATAAACGCTGCACTTGCGGCAAACTCAAACTGTAAATACTGCTGCCACCGATAATAAAACTTTCTTCCTGTCCCGCACAGCGGGCGAGCGCGTGGGCTAAATCGGGCACAACTTCACAGCCTGCAATTTCGGAAACATGGCGGCTGAGCACGATATTCATGCGTCCTTCCAAAGGCTTGCCGATGGACTCATAGGTTTTGCGCCCCATAATCACAGCTTTGCCCATCGTCACTTGGCGAAAGTGTTTTAAATCAGCAGGGAGCCGCCACGGCAAATGATTTTCATATCCAATCACCCGCGCAGCATTCATTGCCACAATCAGGCTTAAACAAGGGGAAGTTGACATACGGAAACACTCAATTGTCGGGGAATATTTTGTACATTCCAGTGCAAAATACTATACGCCCAAAATTCGGATAAGCTGGCTTCTAATAAATCTTCAGGGGGATTTTGCCCTAATAATTTTAAAACTTGCCATAACAAATTTTGCGGACGCGGCGTTGCAATCGGGGCAGCGTGATTTTGTTTACTGAGTTTGCGCCCGTGTTCATCGAGCAATAGCGGCAAGTGCGCATAATGGGGCGTGGGATAATTGAGCAGTTGCTGCAAATAAATTTGACGTGGGGTGTTATCCAGCAAATCTGCGCCGCGCACAATATGCGTCATTCCCTGCAAAGCATCATCCACCACCACCGCAAGCTGATAGGCGAATATGCCATCGCGGCGTTTCAGAATAAAATCACCTAGTTCACGGCTTAAATCTTGGGAAAACTTGCCTTGAATTTCATCCTCAAACTGAATTTCACCTACCACTTGCAACCGCCATGCTTGCGCTTGATTGGATTCGGGAATACCAGTCCGACACCGCCCATTATAAATTTTTCCCGCCAATTGTTGGCGCGTGCACACACAGGGATAAATGTAGTGCTGTTGGCGCAATTGTTCCAAGACTTCAGCATAATAGGTAAGGCGTTGACTTTGATACAGCACCTCGCCATCCCACTGCATTCCGAAATATTCGAGGGTATTTAAAATCGCGGCACTTGCGCCAGCAAGCACGCGGGGGCGGTCTAGGTCTTCAATTCGTACTCGCCAGCATCCATTGTGGTGGCGAGCATGAAGAAAACTTCCGACAGCAGTCAGTAGCGAACCGAGATGTAATGCACCTGAGGGAGAGGGGGCAAAGCGTCCTTGATACGCTGCAACAGGAGAGACAGGGCGGTACAAAAATCTATTTAAGCGTGTTGTTTTTCACGCAACTCATCAAGGGTTTTGCAATCAATACATTTGGTTGCTGTGGGACGCGCTTCGAGACGACGCACACCAATTTCAACACCGCACACTTCGCAATAGCCATAATCCCCAGAATCAATTGTTCCGATGGATTCATCAATTTTCTTGATCAATTTACGTTCACGATCACGGGTTCGCAGCTCTAAAGTAAATTCTTCTTCTTGCGTGGCACGATCATTGGGATCGGGGAAATTGGCAGCTTCGTCTTGCATGTGGTGCACAGTACGCTCAACTTCTTCCATCAATTCTTGTTTCCAAGCCAATAAGATGTGACGAAAGTGTTCGCGCTGTTGACCGCTCATATACTCTTCCCCCGGTGCTGTCTGGTAGGGGGTAAAGCTCTTAGGGGCACCTGCTTTTGTTTCAGCCATTACAATCAGCTCCAAGTTCATAAAAATATTCTTTTATAACAGAATTTTATAGATAAGACAAGATTACAACTTGTAGACCAGAAATCTAAAAATTGTAAGCTATTCAATCACTCCTGCTCTTTTAGAGCAAAAAAGTGATTATTTCGCCTTTAGATCAAAATGATAAGGCTTTATTACGTGCTAATTTTCTAGGATATTATCCATGTTAATCGCTTCAGCCCATATCCAGACAGTATCATTGCGGCATGGTTTTATTTCTTTCAAGGGCTGGCGACGGTAATTTTTCAATTTTGAGCGGCATAATAGCGAAATTGTAAACATTAGGCACGAAAATTTATGCATCCCTCAGCCTTTTAAAACACTCAACTTCCGTGCTGGAAAATTTTAACTAACTCAAATAGTTCCCTAGAGAGCTGTACCACATCGCTATTTCCCTGTGGGGTTCTGCACGATTATTTCACGCATAGCATATACTCTGTGCGACATTTCAACTAATATATTGAACGCACTTAATCTGCAACACCCAAGTTCTACGCGATCACTCTGTTAGTTGGATAACAGCGATTTATTAAGTGTGTCGCAGCTTAATAAATTTCATCAAAATTGTATAAATACAAGATAACTGCGGTGATGGTGTTGCAGATTAAGTGTTAAACTAACAAACTCTAACACCTAGTTTAATTATTGGAGGAACTATGGCAGTCTCTCAACTCAAGTATCCCGAAAACGGTCAAAAAATTACAATTAAAGACGGGCAAGTGGTTGTGCCTGACAATCCCATCGTTGGGTTCGTAGAAGGGGACGGTATCGGTCCTGACATCATGCGTGCCTGTTTACGTGTTTGGGATGCAGCTGTAGAGAAAGCTTATGGCGGCAAACGGAAAATTGCATGGGCTGAATTGTATATGGGTGAAAAAGCCGCTCAGCATTATGACGGCAATATTTTCCCTAAAGAAACGCTGGATGCTTTACAAGATTTAGTGGTTTCCATCAAAGGTCCTTTAACCACGCCAGTCGGCGGCGGTTTCCGTTCGTTGAACGTTGCTTTACGTCAAGATTTAGATTTATATGCTTGTGTGCGCCCCGTTTGTTATTATCAAGGCGTGCCTTCCCCGATGGTTCACCCTGAACAAGTCGATGTGGTGATTTTCCGTGAAAACACCGAAGACGTTTATGCAGGGATTGAATATCAATCAGGTTCTCCTGAAATGCGTAAAGTCGAAAAGTTCCTCAGAGAAGAAATGGGTGCTAAATTCTTCGACGACGCAGGGATTGGTATCAAACCTATCAGCCCCTTTGCCAGCAAACGCTTAGTTCGTAAAGCAATTAAATATGCTATCGATAATGGTCGTGAAAGCGTTACCTTAGTACATAAAGGTAACATCATGAAATATACCGAAGGTGCTTTCCGTAACTGGGGTTATGAAGTTGCGCGTGACGAATTCGGCGATCAAACCATCACCGAAGAAGAACTGTACAGCAAATACGGCGGCAAACAACCTGAAGGCAAAGTGATCATTAAAGATCGTATTGCTGACATTATTTTCCAATTAATGCAATTACGTCCTAGCGAATTCGACGTGTTGGCCACCATGAACTTGAATGGTGACTACCTCTCCGACGCAATCGCAGCAGAAGTCGGCGGCGTGGGTATTGCCCCCGGCGCAAACATCAGCGACCACGTTGCTGTGTTTGAAGCAACCCACGGGACTGCCCCTAAATATGCTAACTTAGACAAAGTAAACCCCGGTTCCTTATTATTCAGCGGCGTGATGATGCTTGAATATATGGGCTGGAGAGAAGCCGCTGATTTAATCAGCATCGCTTATCCTCAAGTTGTACACAAGAAAGTTGTGACCTATGACTTTGCTCGTCAAATGGAAGGCGCAATTGAAGTGTCCACCAGCGGCTTTGCTGATGCCTTGATTCAACAAATTCAAGGTTCAGTTGACGTTGAAAGCGTGCGTAAAGAACGTGAAGCAGCCATCGAACAAGAACGTAAAGAACGTGAAGCTAAGCGCGTTTCTGAACCTGTTCAACAAATGATTGAATCTGGGCGCACCCCACACACCGTGGGCGACATCATGCGCGTCAATCCTATTTCTGTTGAATCCAGTGTCAGCGTTGAAGATGCGATGCACTTAATGCGTAAGAACCATGTGAGCAGCGTGTTGGTCAAGCCTGACAGCGAAAATGCACAATGGGGCATCATGACTCAAACCGACGTTATCAATAAAGTCGTGTTGATCAGCCGTGCACCTTCCAGCATCAAAGTCGGTGACATCACCACCCGTCCTGTGAAGACTGTGCCTGTAGACACCTCTTTACATGAATGCGTCAACGTGATTACCCGTGACCGTATCCGTCGCGTTGTGGTTGAGACCGATGGCACGCCTATCGGTATCGTCAGCGACACCGACGTGTTCCGCACGGTGGAAGAATTCGGGTGGATGCCTGAATAATTCTAACTTGCGAGAGCAAGCCCGACTCAGCATTGCACTGAGTCGGGAAAATATCTATCCTACACCCAGTGACCAGTTTAACGGTCACTGGGTATTTGTTTATAATATCCCTTAACTTAGCGCGCTCGCACCTTTGAACTGTCCCCTGAAAAAGACGGTTTCAAACCATAAAGAAAATTGGATGAACACAGCAACCACTGAAAAATTACAGAAAGTCTTAGCCCGTGCGGGCTTAGGTTCGCGCCGTGAAATTGAACAATGGATCGTCGCAGGACGGGTCAAAGTCAATCAAAAACTGGCAACCCTCGGCGACCGCGTCAGTCAAGAAGACGATATTCGGGTGGATGGTCGACAAATTACCCTGCGCCATCTTGCACCCCCACCGCGCCAAATTTTGGCGTATCATAAACCTGTCGGTGAAGTGTGTACCCGCACTGACCCCGAAGGTCGTCCCACTGTATTTGACAGCTTGCCCCGCCCCAAACAAGGACGCTGGATCAGTATTGGGCGGCTGGATATTAATACCTCAGGCTTATTGTTATTTACTAACGATGGTGACTTAGCCAATCGTTTAATGCATCCTTCTTTCCAACTTGAACGCGAATATGCAGTGCGTGTGCTCGGCGAAGTCAGCCCTGAAATGTTGGAAAATTTACGTACTGGTGTGCAATTAGAAGACGGCGTTGCCCAGTTTGATTTTGTAAAAGATGCAGGTGGCGAAGGTGCAAATCACTGGTATCATGTGATTTTACGCGAAGGACATAAACGTGAAGTGCGGCGTTTGTGGGAATCGCAAGGCGTAACCGTCAGCCGTTTAACCCGTATTCGTTATGGTGCAATCAGCCTGCCCCGGGGTTTACGCATGGGTCGTTATATACAACTCACTGAATTAGAATCACATCCCTTATTATTACAAGTCGGTATGGTCGGTGAAAAACCGCCGAAACCGCCCGCTACCCCCGAAAATATTTCCAAGCCGCCCCGCAGTGCGCGTCGCACCCCTGTGCGTCGTCGTTAAATGCAAGGTTTGCTCACCGTCTCCCCCACGACAATGATGTTTTACGCGCCATGTTAATACGTTACTTACTCTGTGCCCTGTGCTTAAGTTTGACTCCGCTCAGCAGCTTTGCGGAAAGCGTTGAATCGCAACGTGAATTGTTTCAACAAGCTTATCAAGCGATTCAGAACAAAGATTATGAAAGTGCTAACGCGCTGACCGAATCTTTGCGGGAATATCCGCTGTATTATTTCCTGCGTTACCATCTGTTGCGCGCCCGAGGCAGTAATTTAACCCACCCTGAAGTTTACGAATTCCTCAGCCGTTATGGGGAAAGCGTGGTCGGGGAAAGTTTGCGCCAAGATTGGTTAAATAAACTGGCAACTCAACGCGCATGGTCTGAATATCTCAGCATTTACACCCCGCAAAAAGCGGTGGCTTTACAATGCTATTACGTGCAAGCGCGTCTGAGCGATCCCACGCAAGCAGAAACAGCCTTGCAAGATATGAAAGTCATTTGGCTCACGGGCAAAAATCTGCCTGAAGCCTGTAATGTCGCGACTTCGGCTTTATACAACAGCCCGATTATGGACAGCGATTTAATTTGGCAACGTATTCGTTTGGCGATGCGGAAAAATAATGCAGATTTAGCGGCGGTGTTGGCGAAACGTTTAAACCCCACTGCACAATCTTGGGCAGCACGTTGGCAAGCAGTGCATAAAAATCCGACAGCAAATTTAGACACTTCGGCTTATCCCAATATCGGTTATGCGCGTGATATTTTGCTGCATGGTGTGCGTCGGATTGCGAGTAAAGATGCGGGCAATGCGCGGGTGTATTGGGATAAAATTCAAGGCAGTTACAGTTTTACTGCCGAACAACAAGGCGATTTATTACGGGACATCGCGCTGCAAGCTGCTAAACAATATCATCCGCAAGCGATTCGTTGGTTAGCCACCATTCCCGCCGATTCCGTGTCTGAAGAAGTCAGCAACAAGCGTTTATTATTCGCTTTGGAAACCCAAAACTGGCAAGCAGTCGCCAACTTTATTCAAAACACCCCTGAAGACCAGAAAAATACCTACCAATCACAATATTGGTTGGCGCGGGCTTTGGAACAATTGGGGAAAGCTGATGCTGCCCAACGGATGTATCAAAATTTAGCAAAAGTCCGTGATTATTATGGATTTATGGCAGCAAATCGGATTAATGCGCCCTATCATATGCAAGATTATCCGACGGTATATTCTGAAAGCGAAGCCGATAATGTGTTGAATGTAGGCGGAATTATCCGTGCTTTTGAATTATTCCGTGTGGGTTTACGGATTGATGCCCGCAAGGAATGGACTTCAACCGTTAAAAATCTTTCGCCCCGCAATATGGAAATTGCTGCCACTTTGGCAAGCCGTGCAGGCTGGCATGATCGTGCGGTGATGACGGCGGTTAAAGCAGGCAATTTTGACGATTTGAATGTACGTTTTCCCTTGGCATTTCAGCAAAATTTAAGCACCGCCGCCAGTGGTCAAGGTGTGGATTTGGCTTGGGTGTATGGCATTGTGCGCCAAGAAAGTGCGTTTATGTGGGATGCACGTTCTCATGTGGGCGCATTGGGCTTAATGCAATTAATGCCTGCCACAGGTCGCATGATGGCGCGTAAAGTTGGCTTAGATGTGAGCAATGGCGAGCGCGATATGTTGCAGATTGATAATAATATCGCGATGGGCACGAGCTATTTACGAATGCTGGCTTCACAATTTAATGGTAATTTGATGTTGGCAACGGCAGGATATAATGCAGGGCCTGGGCGTTCTAAAGCTTGGGTGGCAAAATATGGCTGCTTACCTGCGGATGCTTGGGTAGAAATGATTCCGTTCAGCGAAACTAAAAATTACGTGAAACGGGTATTATTTTTCACCAGCGTGTTTGAATCACGTTTAGGTTTATCCAGTCAGCCCATGCGCGTCACTTTACCCAGTGGCAGTTGTAGTGGTGGTAATGATGCCTTGCCTTTAGAAACTACAGCACCTATCGAAGCTGACAATACTTCAGAATCGAATAGTTAAAGTCTTAAAGAAGCCCCCAACCCCCTAAAGGGGGCTTAAAGACAACATCTTTAAATGTTTAGCCCCCTTTAGGGGGTTGGGGGTGCAGTAATAAAAAAGCGGCGATGATTTAAATTCATCGCCGCTTTTTCTTGGGTATCAAATTTGTCTAGGTGCTAGACTCTTCGCCCATCGCAGATTGTAAATAGTTTTCTAAACCCACGCTCTTAATCAAGCCCAATTGTTTTTCCAACCAATAAGCATGATCTTCTTCAGTGTCTTTCAACATTTGTTCCAAAATGTCGCGGGTGATGTAATCTTTCACCGATTCACAGTAAGCAATCACACTCTTCAATTCTTTCACAACAGCATATTCTAAATCTAAGTCATTGCTGAACATTTGTGGGACATCTTTGCCAACATGCAAACCTTGACGGGTGGCTAAATCAGGCGTGCCTTCCAAAAACAGAATGCGCTTGATAAGCCAATCTGCATGTTCGGTTTCTTCTTGCATTTCATGGTGAGTTTTTTCATACAGGCGAAAAAAGCCCCAGTTGTGATACATTCTGGAATGGATAAAATATTGATCGATTGCCGTCAACTCGCCTGCCAATAAACTATTGAGTTGTTGGATAACGCCGTTATCACCTTGCATGTTACTGTCCTTTGAATGTCAGAAAATAATTTTTATTGTGTCACAATTGTAGACATGACAGCGTGCATAATTCAAGCAAATCGTATTTAAATGCAAGGGCGCATAATTAAGCGGTCAGCTTTATCCACCTCTAAAAAACAGGATAGCTTAACCTCTTATCATCAACAATGTTACACTATAGTATTTACAGCGTATCAAACTGACTGATAGGGAAATACTGTTGTCTAAGTCTATTCAAGCAATTCGTGGGATGAATGATCTCCTGCCCACGCAAGCCCCCCGCTGGCAAACCATAGAAACCACGCTGCGCACCATTTTGGAAAGCTACGGCTATCAAGAAATTCGGATGCCGATTGTGGAAAAAACCGAATTATTTTGCCGTTCGATTGGCGAAGTCACCGATATTGTCGAAAAAGAAATGTACACTTTTGCAGACCGTAACGGCGACAGTCTCAGCTTGCGCCCCGAAGGCACTGCCTGTTGTGTGCGCGCAGGAATTGAACACGGCTTGTTTTACAATCAAATTCAACGGCTGTGGTATATGGGGCCTATGTTTCGCCATGAACGCCCCCAAAAAGGACGTTTACGCCAGTTTCATCAAATTGGCGCAGAAGTTTATGGCTTGGCAGGCGCAGACATCGACGCAGAATTGATTTTAATGTTGGCGCGTTTTTGGAAACTCTTGGGTTTACAAGATATTAGCCTACAAATTAATTCCTTGGGTTCTGCCAACGCCCGTGCGATGTATCGGGAACATTTAGTGGCTTATTTCTCAGCGCAACCCCATTTACTCGATGAAGACAGCAAACGCCGTTTGCAAACCAATCCTTTGCGAATTTTAGACAGCAAAAATCCTGATTTACAAAGTTTGATTCAAGGCGCACCGCAATTGCTGGATCACCTCGATGCCGAATCTCAAGCACATTTTGCCGAACTACGTGCGATTTTGGATGCAGCGGGCGTAAGTTACACCGTTAATCCGCGTTTAGTGCGCGGTTTAGATTACTACAACCGCACGGTATTTGAATGGGTCACGCAAAGTTTAGGCGCACAAGGCACAGTCTGTGCGGGTGGGCGTTATGACAGTTTAGTCGAGCAAATTGGCGGACAAAGTACCCCCGCGATTGGATTTGCGCTGGGTTTAGAACGCTTGGTGGCTTTGCTCGAACAACAAGCCACGCCTGTCCGCGATACTTCGCCCCATGCCTATTTCATTTTGGCAGGCAATGAGGCTTTAGTGCGGCAAGGTTTACTGTTTGCCGAACAATTGCGCGATGCTTTGCCACAGTTACGGATTGTAACCCATTGTGGCGGCGGCAGTTTTAAAAATCAGTTCAAACGCGCGGATAAAAGCGGGGCGCGTTTTGCCCTGATTTTGGGGGAAGAAGAATGGGCAAACCAGCAAATCACCCTGAAATCTCTGCGCCAAACTGAAGCCCAGCAAACTTTCAGTGTTGCGGGTTTAATCGAATATTTAGCTCAACATATTTAACGCATTTTTATTTTTAAGCGGAAGGAACTCCTGTGGAATACCAACAAACCGATCAAGAACAAATTGAAGAGATTAAAAAATGGTGGAAGGACAATGGAACTTCCGTGCTCACGGGCATTATTTTGGGTTTGAGTCTGTTGTTTGGCTGGCAAGGTTGGCATCAATATCAAGCCAGTGAAGCGGAACACGCATCCAATACTTATGAACAAGCGATTGCGGCTTTAGAACACAAAGATAAAGCAAAAGTTGCTGGCGCGACTGATGAATTATTATCCAAATACAGCAGCAGCCCCTATGCCGCTTTATTGGCGCTGCATTTGGCAAAAGCTGATGTAGAAGAGAATAAATTAGAGTCCGCCCAACTGCGTTTACAATGGGTAATCGACAATGCCAAATTGCCCGAATTTGCCCATGTGGCACGTTTACGTTTAGTACGGATTGCAATTGCACAACAACAATTTGATAAAGCCTCGAAACTGGCAAGTTATAGCGCCCAAGGGACTTTCAAAGGCGAATATGCTGAATTGCGTGGCGATATTGCGATGTTACAAGGCAATGTTGATGCAGCACGTACTGCTTACACCGATGCGCTTGCCAGCAAAGATATTTCGAGCAGCGTGCACAATTTGCTGCAATTGAAATTAGACGATCTGGGCACGAATGGCGCACGTATCAAAGCCCGTCCGCCCACGGTGACTGAAGCCGTTGCCACCCCCAGCACTCCCGCCAAAGCTGCCGCGATAGAATTACCCAAGGTGGTTGATGTGGTCGCAAATCCCAGCACAGTGGCTAAGTAGTTTTCTATGATGAATTTCACACGCATTTGCTGCATTCTCCTGCTGTGTACGCTGCAAGGCTGCGCAAGCTGGTTTCGAGGGACGGATAACAATGATCCGCCCACGCCGCTGGTTGAATTCAATTCCAGCAGCACGGTGGAAAAATTGTGGTCACTGAATGTCGGCGCGAGCAATGACAAGTTATATGTGAAATTGCAGCCTGCCGTTGATGAAAAACGGGTTTACGCCGCCTCGGTGAAAGGACATCTTCACGCCCTGAAATTGAGCACGGGGGAAAAAATTTGGGAACGGAATTTAGAGTTGCCGATTTCGGCAGGGGTCAGCGTAGGTGAAGACTTGGTTCTGGTCGGCACCAGCACCGGGGTTTTAGTCGCCTTGGCGGCTAAAGATGGCGCGGAAAAATGGCGCGTTGCCCTCAGCAGTGAAATTTTAGCCTTGCCTCGGATTAATCGCGGTTTGGTGTTAGTGCGCACGGGCGATGGTAAATTGTGGAGCTTAGATGCACGTAATGGCAGAAAGTTATGGTCGGTAGAGCGTCCTGTCCCTGCCCTCAGTTTGCGGGGAACCAGTGCGCCTGCGGCGGTCAGTGATGTTGTGGTGGCTGCCTTTGACAATGGCACGATTGCCGCTTTTCAAGCCAGCACGGGTAAACAAGGTTGGGATATTCGCACCGCAACGCCCAAAGGACGTTCTGAAATCGAACGCATGGTAGACATCGACGCTGATCCGATAATTTTTGAAGACTCCGTTTATATTGTGGGTTTTCAAGGCAAAATGGTGGCAGTAGATATTCGTTCAGGCAAGCCGCGCTGGGGTAAAGATATGTCCTCATTTGCAGGTTTAGCCGTGGATAATGAAGCAGTTTATGTCAGCGATGCGCAAAGTTATGTGTGGGCTTTGGATCGTCAAACGGGTTCATCGCTGTGGAAACAAGTTAAATTGCAATACCGTGCAGTCACTGCGCCTGCCTTGACTGAAAAATATTTGGTGGTTGCGGATAAAGAAGGCTATGTGCACTGGTTGAATCGTCAAACTGGCGATTTTACTAACCGCGTCAAAATTGCCGATAAATTACTCAGCCCCTTGGTGGTCTCGAATAATATTTTATTAGTGCAAGCTGAAAACGGTGAACTCAGTGCCTGGCAAACGCCGTAGTTAGCTTTTGTTTAGCTTAAATATTTCCCCACTCCCCTTGCTTGCGAGGGGAGTTTAGTTTTTAGCTCTCCCCAATTTCCCAATGAGAACTTTCTATGCACCACGATACTTTACGCGCTGTGCGTTGGCAGGATAATCAACTGTGTTTAATTGACCAGCGCAAATTACCTGCTGAATATCAAGTGATTAATTTAAACACCGCTGCCGCAGTTGCCTTAGCAATTAAAGACATGGTAGTGCGTGGTGCGCCTGCCATTGGCGTTACAGCGGCGTATGGCGTGGTGTTGGCAGCGCAAGCGGCATATCAGCAAAATCCTGCGCATTGGAAAACTTTAATTCAGACAGATTTACAATTGCTTGCCAATGCGCGCCCAACGGCGGTTAATTTACACTGGGCACTGGCACAAATGCAGGCGCAATTTGCTGAAATTCATGATGATCCTGTGCCGCATTTATTGGCGGTGGCGCGAGCAATTCATCAGGCAGATATTGCAGCCAATCATAAAATGGGCGAATTGGGCGCGGCGTTATTGCCTGAGAACTGTCGGGTTTTAACCCATTGCAACACGGGTTCGCTGGCGACGGGCGGCTATGGCACGGCGTTGGGGGTGATTCGACGAGGTTATGAACTGGGGAAAATTCGCCAAGTGTATGCCGATGAAACCCGCCCGTGGTTGCAAGGCGCGCGTTTGACCGCCTGGGAATTGGTGCAAGATCACATTCCTGTGACTTTATTAGCGGATTGTGCGGCGGCGGCGTTAATGCGACAAGGCAAAGTCGATTGGGTGATTGTGGGCGCGGATCGGATTACTGCCAATGGCGACACTGCGAATAAAATCGGCACATATAGCTTGGCGGTTTTGGCGCGTCAACACGGGGTTAAGTTTATGGTGGTTGCCCCGACTTCTACCATTGATATGCAGCTTGCGACGGGCGATGCGATTGAGATTGAAGAGCGTGGCGCGGAGGAAGTGTTAAATTTAGGCGGGCAAGCGATTGCAGCGCACGGGGCGCAGGCATGGAATCCTGTGTTTGATGTGACTCCCGCAGAACTGATTGATGCTTTAGTGACAGAACGTGGGGTGTGTGCGCCGCCGAATGTGGCGAATTTGCTGGGGTTGTGGAATATTTAATTAATCGCGGGGCATAGCTGAACGAGTTAGCAGTTGTTCCGCTTTCCTCGTTCCCAAACTCTGTTTGGGAATGCCTGCAAGTCAAGCTCTGCTTGACGATTCAGCAAAACATCCAATAAATAATGAGGTAACACACTCAGCATTCATGACTTCTCCTTTCAATATATGAAAACAAGATAACTGTACTACATTGTCAAGCGGAGCTTGACCGACAGGCATTCCCAAACTCTGTTTCACAGCCATTAAGTTAAGGACTAAAAGGAACTATAGTAATAGACAAAACAGACAGGAAAGCCACTCATGTTAAAAAAGCTTAGGGTTAATTCAAAGTAAAGAGCTAATCCA
>JAQTYU010000031.1 GCA_028688145.1 Thiotrichaceae bacterium
ATTCATTTTATTGATGGATTTCCTATACCTGTTTGTCGTTATAGTCGAGCAAAAAGACACAAGAATTTCAAAGAACATGCAGGTTTTAGTTATTGTGCTGCACAACAAGAGAAATACTATGGTTTTAAAGGGCATCTTGTAATTAATTTGGAGGGTATGATTACTGGCTATACTTTCGCTCCAGCAAATGTAGATGAGCGTGATGTTGCACCAGAAATCACAGAAAATATTCATGGGTTACTAGGTGCAGATAAAGGTTACTTAAGACCCAGCTTGAAAGAATACTATAAATTTCAGTATGTTGATCTACAAACTCCTTTAAGAAAGAATATGCCGGACTCTAGATCTCAAGAATCAATGAGGTTGCTTATGAGAGCACGAAGGAAAATTGAAACGGTCATTGGTCAATTAACTGATCGCTTTAATATTCAAAAAGTAAGGGCAAGAGATTTATGGCACTTATCGCATCGTTTTATCAGAAAGATTTTGTCACATACGGTCTGCGTCGTTATGAATAAAAAATGTGGTTATTCGCCGATTCAATTTGAAAAGCTTATTTAAAGTTGAGATTGGCGTATATATTATGAAACATATAATGAATATCTTGCTCATGTAATTGCTGGGCGGGATAGTCAGCATCACATGCCTGGTATCTATTATGGCGGGCTACCGAAAACTCAACTCAGTAGCACATATCTAGCCTTTTTAGAAAAAGCACTTACACCACATTCCACACATTTTACTGAGGACACGGCTGAACTAAAAATATTGCAACAACAATTCAAAGTGCAATCTGCATTATCTATAGGAAGGATAGGGAGCCAACTGGCACTTGAACCCAATTTTGTGAAAGAGCAATTCCATATTTTACATAGACATTGTCACGAAAACATCCAAGAAGATAAGCACATTATTAATCAACTTAATGCATATGCGTGTTGGATGTGGCATATCAGTTTGTTGAGTTTGGCAAGTCGGCCTAAAAAAAACCTGTTGGGGAATTTGGATGATTATTGTGTTGAGCTCAAGCTTTTATATGTGAATGATAAAAAAAATAGTAAAGCAAGAAAAGATGGTCGTTTTATCCCTTTATCTGATTTTTTCATAAAAACACTGCAAAATTACACTGCCTTTTTAGAACAAATTATTGAAGCGTACGGTTCATTTTTTAGACAAGTCTTTGCAAAGAAGAAGATAACTGTAAATGATCTTTTTGGTAAGGTCATTTTTAGTAAAGATATCTTGCCGATAACTGTCAAAGAATGGCAGAGCAGGAAAATTAAGTTAATCCCTTTATCGAGAAAATGGGTGAATTCATATATGCAAGGAGTCTTTCCAAAGAATATGTATTCGAATTGGTTACGTCATTTTGACATGAACTTTTTGATGCATGAGCAGCAAGAGGGTAAACCAGCATTAGCTTTTCACTTAATTCAGGCCCTGTATGGTCATGACCAACGTGACCGAGAGGCTTTTCATCCGCATTCTTCACTTATCCCGAATGTCTATGTACAGCAAGCCCGCCAGCAATTGCAAGATAATGTCAAATCTTTATCGATTAAACACTTAGAGCGAAAATAGTTGTATGCAAAAAATCAAAGAACTAATAAAACCACAACTAGATGATCTATTTGTTGATATTCATAAAATGGTGAAAAAGTCGCTAGATAGACAGCCTTCTCCACCTGAAGTATTGACGAAAGAAATGCAGCAAAAACTTGATCAGCAGATCGCTGAAAAATGGCATGACATTAAAGATAGTGTTGATTGTTTGAGTCAAAAGTTGAGCCGAGACGAACAATCAAAACTGATGCAATTTACTGAAGATGAATTTAATAAAAGAAGGAAGCAATTCAACCAGAATGTAGATAAAAAATCATACAGAATTAAGCTAAATCCACATACTAAACGGATCGTACTGCCTAGAAAAATTGAGAGTACAGAGTCACGGTTAGAACAGGGGCATCTACATATCCATGTACTTAAGGAATTAAGGCAGTATTGGCAAGATTCATTTGAATATTGGAATGAACCAAAGTACTTATGGGGAAATTTATGCTTAAGTTTTATATATATTTCAGGCTGTGCAGATGAACAGCATTTGATTGCTATTCAGAAGCAATTGCAGGAGGCCATTGAGCTTGGTACAGATCTGAATTGTTTTCGGTTATACCATTCGGACTACAAAAAAATCACTAATCCATTGTTACTACATTATCGTGTTGAAAACTCTCAATATGGCAACGATGTAGAACAGGGAAAGTTGTACCAATGGAAACATGTTTTTTTTAACCCATATGCGCAGTTCATTTTGCAATATTTAAAAAAGTTGAAAGCTACTCAGAAAGAATTTTGTCTGCAACATTCAGTTGAAGATTGTATTTTAGAAAGCTTGAGTAAGATAGGCAGGAAAAAAAGTCTTGGGGATCTGCAATATCAAATTAAACGCCGTGGATTTCGTGCATTTAATGATGTGCAAATGGTACTCGAATTTAATCCAAACCTTAGCCTAGATATATTTTTGAGTAATGTGCTTCAGCAAGAGATTAATACTGTCGCTTTAAGGCCATCCGAATTTAGATTGCTGTGGAATAATGATTACAATCAAGTCACAGAACAAGAGAGTCGCCCTATTCATTTTGAACAAGAGCAGTTACATCCGGAAGTTCCGACTGCTCAAAGCAAATTACAAACGATTCCGTATGAGTTGATGTTGTTTGGTCAAAAGAAACGTAAAAGTCAAAAAGTTGAGCGTTTAGATAAAAAGAGGAATAAAGAAGAACGCACGCTACGTTTTTGGCAAGAAACTAGAAGGGTGTTAGAGGAGAAGATAGTTGATGCTAATACGGAGGAAAAGTCTTTAATTGATGCTCAACTACGCTTAATTCACTGGTTAATGCATTTAAAAAAACGAGGGCTTCAATTATCAACTATTGAAAGCTACTTAGGATCGTTTGGCAAAGAATTTATATTTGAGATTTGGCTCAATAAATTAGATTTAAAGCAACAATCCATAGATGACTATGAGGATTTATATCGGCAGCTATTGAAATACAGCAGTGAACGTGATGAAAAAGCAGTTCAACGAGATTCGGTGAAAGGAAAAACCTCTCGTAAGATGCACCAAAGCGCAGAATACCGTTTTGGTCGCCTAAAAGATTTTCATCAATTCTGTATAGAGAATTATGATGCTCCAGGGGTATTGGTGTTACAGAATTCAAGTTTTAAGCATTTACAAATTTGCAATGCACGGCTAGTGAGTCCTTTGCTATTTGGCAAATTATTGGAAAAACTAGAAAATTTAAGTCAAGAGCCAACGGCATCAGAGTGGGTCGATCATCTGAGTTGTTTAAAGCTGATGTATTTACTAAGTTATAGAACTGGACTTCGATTAAATGAAGTTCGTTGTCTTAAAATACAAGATATTATTTGCCCAGAGTTACTTTGTAAAGAAAAAGAAAATACAGCTTTTAATAATATCACGCTTCATATTCAGAACAATTCATATCGCCGTCTGAAAACGCAAAGTGCAAATCGTCAAATACCTTTGAAAATTGCATTGTCAGAACATGAGTTTTTAGTAGTACAACGTTACATACAACATCGTTATGAGCAATATTTGGTTAATCAGCAGGATGATCTACTTTTTAGTGTGAATCATCGTGTATTAACTGATCAATGTATCAGCAAAATTACAGTAG
>JAQTYU010000017.1 GCA_028688145.1 Thiotrichaceae bacterium
TGATAACGAGGGTAGGTGTCTGCTGATGACGAATACCTTTGGCTTTACGAGAGTCACTCAGTGTATTTAGGTATGGGATTAAACTGTTCATCTCTTATCAGGATAATCAATTAGTTAAGGATTATGTGTGTTTAACTGCATATTATACCTATAGGAGTTACGCGGTTGAAATCATAAT
Source organism: Thiotrichaceae bacterium (assembly GCA_028688145.1). Lineage (GTDB taxonomy): Bacteria > Pseudomonadota > Gammaproteobacteria > Beggiatoales > Beggiatoaceae > JAQTYU01. Next base: position 179 of record JAQTYU010000017.1, read on the forward strand.
TCATTAATTTACAATGAGTTAGTATTGTGCACTGCACAATAATATTTCCAGTAAAATCAACCAGTTACCGATTCAGCTGCGTAACTCCTAACCTAATCTTTAGCTTCTTTGACGCAGCCCTCCCCTTCAGGGGGTTGGGGCGCAGTAAACATTATTAAATCCCCAAACCCCTCAAAAAAAGAACCCCTCATGAAACTCCTCAAACGAATTATTTACAGCCTCAAAATGGGCTACATTTACCGCAACGCCTTGGCAAAATTATATTTACGCACGCCACCCCAGCAACGCACGCTAGATATTGTGCCGCAAGATTTAGTAAAACAAGGGGTTAAAATTTTAGTTTTGGACTTTGATGGCGTGCTGGCATCGCATGGCGAATTATTACCCGCCCCTGAAATAGAAGCTTGGCTGCAAAACTGTTTACAAGTTTTTCCCGCCGCCCAAATTTTTTTACTGTCCAACAAGCCTTTACCTGCGCGAGTCGCCTATTTTGAAAGCTATGGAATTCGTTGCATTGCAGGGGTGCAGAAAAAGCCTTATCCTGAAGGACTGTTAAAAATTCAACAACTTGCCCAGTGCCAAGCTTCAGAAATTTTGCTGGTGGATGATCGGTTATTAACGGGCGGACTGGCGGCATGTATTGCACAAACTCAAATTTATTACGTGACGCGCCCATTAATTGCATGGGGTAAACGCCCCCTCGCTGAAAGCTTTTTTATGCTGGTGCGCTGGGTGGAACGGCGTATCATCGCGATATATAGCGCAACTGCGTTATAATTCCAGCACTTTCAGTGTTTCACGCAATTTTAACAGGTCTAAAAACGTATTCATGAGCACAGCGGCGATCCAACAAGCAAAACAATTACTCCGTTTGGCTTCCCAAAATCAACCCGATAAAATTTATAAAATTTTGAGCGCGCCGATGGCGAAAAGCACCACCAAGTATAAAGGTGATGTGTTTGAATATTTTATTGCGGGTTTATACGAAGGTTTGGGCTATATTGCCGTGGTTGGGGGCGGAAAAAATGATAAGGGTGCAGATATTGTACTTTATAAAGGGCGTTCCCAAGTGCGTGCTGAGGCAGTAATTCAGGCAAAAAACTATAAAACGCCCGTTTCTAAAGATACGCTGCGCACCACCTATATTAAATTTTTTGGTGACCATTTTTCGGGTGAAGACGGCTGCACAAAAATTTATCAGTGCAAACATTTTATTATCATTACGTTGAATGGTTTTATTCAAAATGCGGATAAATTTTCACCGCCTAAAGGTTGCACCATTGACCATTATGATTGGTCGCATGTCAGCAGTTTGATTGAAGAATATGCGAAGCAAAATCCGCCTGAACAGCACCCTTATTTGCGTTGGATAGGAATTGTAGCCTTATTGGGGCTGGTTATTTTTGGGGTGACGCGCTGTGCTAAGCCTGCTGCGCACCCTGTGGAAGACAAGGTAGAAACCCTAAGCGCAGATCAGGTTCGTCGCTTGCATAAAATTCCAAATAATCAAGCGGTTAAACGGGATTGTGACCGCTACAAATTTAAACAGGAAACCTGCCCAGAACAATTGGTTCATCTGTATCGGGATCAGTATGGAAACGGTGATTTATCAATCGGGGTACAAGTTTATTTTTGCGGTGTGGGCAATTTCAAGAAAGGGCAGTGCGATAAATTGACGCAAAAAGCGGTCGAATATGTCTTTGAATGAGTTCAGCTTCTCGGAGGGCTACGAAGGCATCCCATCCAATAAGGCGTTAGTAAAAAGATAAAATACACGATTTGTAAAACCTGTGCTGATGTAGTTCAGTCGGCACAGCAACTGATTCATAATCAGTGATTTCCCTGAATTTCTCGTTCCCCTATGTTCCCCTAGATATTTATAACTATCCCCAACCGCTCTTATTAACTTATCGAAATAATAGGAATTTTCAGTAATGGAAAAACTGTTATTTGGGCGGTTCAATCAGTTGCACAGTTAAACCTGTAAAACTTCCCTGTTGCATCATGTCTAATCGTAATTTACCCACCCATGAAATCCTAGACCACAGCACACGTAATAAGCTGACAACATTTGCACGGTAAACTGCTAAAATATTCGCGAGAATAGTTGAGAATTCCATAGAATCTATGGCAGTGCTAAAAATATAAGGATTAGGAGTTACGCAGTTGAAATTGCAAGCAGTTCGTAGGGTGTATAAGGCGTAGCCGCCATACAGCTTGCGATTTGAAACGCTATAAAGTGTTTTAAATTGATAGCTTATTAAATCAACTGCGTAATTCCTAAGGATATTGCTTGTCTAAATCAGGATTCACAGGATTAAAGGCTTTTCAGATTCAAGAAAAAACTTAACTTTCTCTCTTGTGTATTATTAGGGTGAGTCCTGCTTAATTCGGATAATCCTGTCAATCCTGATTCAGATAATAAGCGGGTTGACATCCTTGGGGCTTTAGCACTGATGCGATGACTTTAGTTTGAATCATTTCACTCGCCTTTCGGAGCGGGTATGGATTGAAACAAAACCTTATAAAGCTTATCTTTAAAGTCGTTAAGTCATTTCACCAGCTTTTAGGGCTGGTATGGATTGAAACATGAACAGGATGATGACATGGATATTGGTGAATTATTAGCCTTTGGTGTAAAAAACGGTTCTTCTGACTTGCACCTTTCCGCAGGGGTGCAGCCGATGATTCGCGTCAGCGGGGATATGCGACGCATCAATTTACCTGCCTTAACCCACAGCGAAGTACGTGACATGGTGTATGACATCATGAACGACAAACAACGCAAAGATTATGAAAAATATTTAGAAACTGACTTTTCCTTCGAGATTCCAGGGCTTGCACGGTTTCGGGTCAACGCCTTCAACCAAAATCGGGGCGCGGGCGCGGTATTTCGTACCATTCCGTCGGTAATTATGAGCCTTGATCAGCTCAAAGCCCCACCCTTATTTAAGCAATTGGCAGAAACCCCACGCGGCATCGTGCTGGTGACAGGCGGTACAGGTTCGGGGAAATCCACCACGCTTGCGGGCATGATGGACTATCGCAATGAAACCGAATACGGTCACATTCTCACCATCGAAGACCCGATCGAATTCGTGCACACCAGCAAAAATTGCCTGATTACTCAGCGTGAAGTGCACCGCGACACCTTGGGCTTTGACAACGCACTGCGTTCTGCACTGCGCCAAGACCCTGACGTTATTCTCGTCGGTGAAATGCGTGACTTGGAAACTATTCGTTTAGCATTGTCTGCCGCAGAAACCGGACACGTCGTGTTCGGCACGCTGCACACCAGTTCTGCTGCCAAAACTATCGACCGTTTGGTTGACGTATTCCCCACCGCTGAAAAAGACATGATTCGTGCAATGTTATCCGAATCATTAAAAGCGGTGGTTGCGCAAACCCTGCTGAAAAAAGTCGGCGGTGGACGGGTTGCCGCCCATGAAATTATGATCGGCACGCCCGCAATTCGGAACTTAATCCGTGAAAATAAAGTCGCACAAATGTACTCCGCGCTACAAACGGGGATGAAATTCGGGATGCAAACGCTTGATCAATGCCTGACTAATTTGCTCAAAGCTGGCATGATCACCAAAGAAGCTGCCCGCGAAAAAGCTGCCAATAAAGATACTTTTTCCTAAGCGACTCGTCCACACGTTTAAGCTGACCTAATTCAACAAAGAGAGATTGATCATGGAAAGAGATGAAGCCACGCAACTGATGATTAAATTATTACGGGTTCTGGTGAAAGAAGGCGGTTCTGACTTATTCATAACCGCAGGCTTTCCCCCCGCGATGAAAGTCAAAGGGAAAATGACCCCAATGATGCAGAAAAAATTGTCGGGCGAAGATGCCAAAGCCATGACTCAATGCATCATGAATGACCGTCAACTTAAAGAGTTTGAAGAAACCAAAGAATGTAATTTCGCAATCGCCCCGCCCGGCACAGGACGCTTTCGCTGCAACGCTTTCATTCAGCAAGGCTGCCAAGGCTTAATTGCACGGGTGATTAATGCCGAAGTGCCCAATTTTGACAAGCTCGGTTTACCCGAGGTGTTGAAAGAAGTCATCACCGCAAAAAATGGTTTAATCATCATGGTGGGCGGCACGGGTTCTGGTAAGTCCACCACGATGGCGGGGTTAATTGATCACCGTAATTCAACTTCTTACGGACATATCATCACCCTCGAAGACCCGATTGAATATGTGCATCCGCATAAAAACTGCGTGATTACGCAACGTGAAATTGGGGTGGATACCAAAAGCTGGGAAGCCGCCTTACATAATACCCTGCGCCAAGCCCCTGATGTGATTCTGCTCGGGGAAATTCGGGATGCGGAAATTATGAACTTCGCGCTTGAATTTGCACAAACCGGTCACTTAGCGATGGGCACCTTGCACGCCAATAACGCTAACCAAGCCATTGACCGCGTACTGGGCTTTTTCCCGATTGAAACACAAAAGAAATTACGGTCAGACATCGCCTTAAACTTGAGAGCGATTATTTCGCAACGCTTAGTGCGGACACTGGACGGCGGGCGCTGTGCTGCCATTGAAATTCTCCTCAACTCTCCCTTAATTGCAGAAATGATTGTCAATGGCGACATCGGCGGGATTAAAACCGTGATGTCAAAATCCAAAGAGTTGGGAATGCAAACCTTCGATCAGGCCTTATTCGATTTTTATGAAGACGGACGCATCAGTCTGGACGAAGCTTTGAAAAATGCCGACGGCATGAACGAATTACGGTTGCGGATTAAATTGGAAGGCAAGGCCGCCAAAGGACGCGACGCGTTGTCAGGCTTGGAACACATGAGCCTCGCCGCAAAAACGGAAGAGAAATAAACGTTCTGCTATAGGGCGAGCGAGGCACTTCTTCTATCAGGAGAAGACGATTTTGTGAACGTGATGAAGGAAGCGTAATACCCTATGGATGTTGTCCCTTACTTAAAATTAATGCTAGAAAAGAATGGTACGGAAATGTCGATGATGGTCGGCGCGCCGGTGCGGATGAAATTGGCAGGACAAGAAAAAGCCGTGCCCGTGGGCAAGGCGGTTTTAACTGCCGAAATGACGCAAGCCGCCGCCTATCGCATCATGACACAGGCACAGATTAAACAATTCGAGCAACAAAAAAAGCTCGATTTCTTGCTAAAAATGCCCAGCGGCGGTGGACAATTTAAAGTTCAAGCACGTTTGGATGGGCAGCAACAGATTTTAATGATGTTTGGAATAGTGGCAGCCACAGGTGAGGATGCCCCTACCAAACCCGCGCCTGTCAGCGTCAGCAGCTCAGAACCCGCTGCCGATGGGGACATCATCAGCAGTTATGATCTTTTGGATTATTTACGGATTATTATTCGACGCGAAGGTTCGGACTTATTCTTAACTTCAGGCTCACAAATTAAAGCCAAAATTCAGGGCACGGCAATTGCGCTGAGCACCTTCGTTGCCACGCCAGAAATCACGAAGAAAATGGCGTATTCGATCATGAATGATGAACAGATCGAACAATTTGAAAGAACCCGCGATCTCGACTTCGCAATTGCGATGCCTGATGGCAGTGCGCGGTTTCGGGCCAATGCGTTTTTCCAACGTCGCACCGTGGGCATGGTGTTCCGTTTCATTCCTTCAAAAATTCCAAACGCCCAAGAAATGAATTTGCCCGAAATTTTGCTAGAACTGATTATGGCAAAACGCGGCTTATTATTAATGGTGGGCGGTACAGGTTCGGGGAAATCAACCACTTTGGCGGCAATGATTAATCACCGCAATGCGAATTCTCCGGGGCATATTTTGACCATTGAAGACCCGGTGGAATTTTCACATCCTAATCAAATGTCGATTGTGAATCAGCGCGAAGTTGGCGTGGATACTGCTTCTTATGCGGCAGCGATTAAAGCCTCGTTGCGTGAAGCTCCCGATGTGATTTTAATTGGGGAAATTCGGACAGAAGAAACGATGGAAGCGGCATTGGAATTGGCAAACACGGGGCATTTGTGCATTTCGACCATGCACGCCAACAACGCCAACCAAGCAATGGATCGTTGTATCAATATGTTCCCGACGGCAAAACATAAGCAATTATTTATGGATATGTCGGCAAATATTCGCGCGGTGATTTCGCAGCGACTCGTGCCTGATGTGCGCGGCAAGCGGGTGGCTGCCATTGAAATCATGATTAATACGCCGCATATTGCGCAGCTCATTATGAAAGGGCAGTTGAACGATATTAAAGAAGCGATGTCAAGTAGCGGCGCACGCGGGATGCAGCCGTTCGATAATGCACTTTTTCTTTTATATAAAGAGGGCAAAATCAGCCTTGAAGAAGCTTTGAAAAATGCGGACTCTCGGAATGACTTGGAAGGTAAGATTAATTTCGGTTAAGTCTGCATTGTAATATTCCGTAGGGTGGGCATTGCCCACCGCAATATCAATTTATTAATGTTGGTGGGCTGCGCCCGAATCCCCTAAAAGGGGCTTTAAAGTCCGTACTTAGACTTTAATAAGATGTTCACCCCCTTTGAAAAAGGGGGCAGGGGGGATTTAAAAATCTCGGAATTAAGCACGATCTTAAATCCCCCTCAATCCCCCTTTTTCAAAGGGGGAGGCTAAAGATTAAATATTTTTGAAAGCCGCTTTCTAAAGGGGCATAGTTAATTAAACCAAGGAGGCGAAATGATGAAATTCATCACTTGGAAACACGGTGGATTATTAAGTTTGCTGCTATTGTCTGGCTGTGCAACTTTGTCGAAAGATGAATGTTTGCGTGGCGAATGGTCAACTGTGGGCTATCAAGACGGGGCGCAAGGTTATCCTGCAAAACAGTTTTATGAACATGTTGCCGCTTGTCGTGAACATGGAGTGATGCCGCGCCAAGATGTCTATTTGAAAGGGCGCGAGCAAGGTTTGAAACAGTATTGCACCGCAGCACTGGGTCTTAAGGAAGGGCAGGCAATTCGCAGTTATCAACTGGTGTGTCCTGCCAACACGCAACCTGTATTTTTACAAGGCTATATGCAGGGTTTAAACCGTGCTTTATTGGACAATGCGGCGCGTGTGGATGTGAAACGTAATGAACTTTCTTATAAACAAGGGCAGTTGTCGCGCACTAAGGAAGATAAGGAAGTTAAACGCTTGCAGGCAGAAATCAATAGCTTAAACAGTGAATTATCGCGCTTGACGGATGAATATTATAAAATTCAGGAATTCATCGCCCAAGCGAGAAGTTTAGGGGCTTATTAAGAAGTGGTCGGGGAGAAAGGATTTGAACCTTCGGCCCTCGCCTCCCGAAGGCGATGCTCTACCAGACTGAGCTACACCCCGACATTGCGGTGATTAGACAAATTTTACTGGATAATTGCTTGCTTGACAATCAAGCTGGCACTTCTAATCTACGACAACCGCCCCCTATTAAGTCCTGTTTAAGTCTATCATGTTACTCAGTGTCTCAATCTTTAGATTTTTACAGGATATTCTTATGCCACCCACTGACTTACATCAACGTTTGTATGGCACGCGTCGCAGTAAAATTATTCAAGAATTATTTACCAATACTGCCCATTATCCACTGGCTAATATACTTCTGGAGTATTTATTAGCCCCTCGGTATTTCCAAGAAAGTGATTTTTATGTCTTAGTCACTGCCAGTCTAATTCAAGCCTATTTTTTAGGCAGTTGGCAATATCAAGGCACACCGCGCCCTTTGCTGGGGAATTTGATTGCGCCCTTGATTTACATCGGGGTGGAGCTGATGGGGCACACGAATGCCTTATCGACTAATCCGCATTATCTGGCGTATTTTGGTTTTGCCCTTGTGATTGGTGGCTTGCAACAAGCGCGTCTCAACAGTCCGTTGCGGATGGCGGGTTATTTGATTTTGCTGGAAAGCATTGTTAGAACCAATATTTTATTTGTGACATTTTTAATTTTGCACAGTTTGCTCGAAACTAAATACCAATTTAGCCATTTTTTCAACGACAAAACCCATATTTTTTTGATGTTAGTGACCAATTTAATCGGGGTCATGATGGGGGTTGCCAATCGCAATGCGGAAATTTTCTTGGTGCTGTTAAACCATACCAACAAGCAATTACACCGTTATTCCGAATGGTTTTTAGGCAAAGATGTGTTAGAAATGGCAATTACTGATCCTGCGAGTTTAAGTCTGAGTCGGCGGGAACGCGCAGTGTTATTTATGGATATTCGGGGTTTTACCTATTGGAGTGAATCGCAATCGCCTGAAAAGGTAGTGGAAATGTTAAATAATTATGGCGAAACTGCTGAAAAATGCTGGCTCAATTCGGATGCGATTAAGGTGAAATTCACGGGCGATGAAATCATGATTGTGTTTCAAAGCACCGAGCACGCTTTGAAAGTCGCGCAGTGTATGCAGCAATCGGTGAGTTTCTTATTGGACAGTTATGGTTTGGGCGCGGGCATTGGGATTCATCACGGGGCACTGGTTGAGGGTTTAGTCGGCAGCCATAAAGTGAAAGCTTATGACATTATTGGCGACACTGTGAACACGGCGAAGCGCATTTGTGATGCGGCGGCGCGGGGTGAATTATTAATTTCTGAACAAGCCTATGACACCTTGCTCACTCAACCCAAAAGTGAGGAATTACGCGCTTTGATGGTGAAAGGTAAAACTGAGGCGGTGGTGGTGCATGTGGTTTAGGGTTTTTAGGCTAAAGAACTTAGACTGGTATTCTTTGAGGGGACTTACCTGAACATTTTGGGGAATTTCCGTAGGAATTCGTTGTGTGACTCCCTTCAAGAAAAACGGTTTGAATATTGGTGAATTGGATAATGGCTATAAGCACCGCGTCATACACCTTACAATTTAAGATTTATGCAGTCACAAAGAATGGAAAGAATGGAAGGAGTAGTTTTTTAAGTCTGCACGATTAAGGTGTATGGAGGCTGCGCCTTATAGAACCGATTTGAAGTCTTGTGTAAGATGTAAAAGATGAGGGATAGAGAATTAAAGCGAGATAAAATGAGTCCTTATTCCAGTAGTCTGAACGATGCAGAGTGGGCAGAGCTCCCCAAAGACTTCCCAGCGTATTCAACAGTCTATTGGCATTACAAACTATGGGCGGGCTACGGGTGTCATCGATAAACTGATGCCGCGTTTACATGAAAGCCTCCGAGAACATTCAAAAAAAACGCTAAGTGGAAAGAGGCAAATCTTCAACAGGATGGTTTTATGGCTTCAAGCTACATCTCTTAGTCGATGATTGCGGACACATCCTATCCTTTCGGATTACGCGTGGTAATGTCGATGATAGAAAGCCTGTTCCGAATAGCTTGAAAAACTTCATTGGTAAGGTGTTTGGGGATAGGGGTTATATCTCCAAAAAGCGGGCTGAGTTACTCGCTTTTGATAAGCTCTTGTTACGTAAGCGTTGTATTATAGAAACTATTAATGACCAGTTGAAAAACATCTTTGACCTAGAACACTCGCGGCATCGTTCACTAAGCAATTATATGATTAATATTGTTGCAGGTTTGGTCGCTTATTCTTATCAGGATAACAAACCTTCCTTGAATATTGCTAAAAAGGATTTGATTCCTTTATTCCAATCGCTTATACCGAACTCAGGTTATGTAGCGTAGTGTAATGCGGGGGGATTAAACTTGATTCTCAGGAAACTCCCCTGCATTACGCGCTGCTTTATACGGGCTAGTTATTCTCAAACAGGCAGAATGGGAAAAATTATGTCTCTTAAATTTATCAAAAACGTAATTTGTATACTATGTGTATGTTATTTGATTTTTTTGGGGATGCAACCACTGAAAATTGTTTGTTATGATTATGATTCTGTTGCAGCCTATGTGGGGTTATTACAAAAAAAACTAATCGAATTTAAGCATGAAACTGGATATTTTCCAAAAACCTTGGAGGTAATGAAATGTATGAAAACTGAGAACAGAACCTGCGTTAATTATATGGCTACCGATGGCTGGGAACATGAGTTTATTTATATTTATCCCGCTAAATATGGAAATTTAGAATTTGATTTATATTCAAAGGGAGCTGATGGTAAGGATGATTTTGGAAAAAATGACGATATAAGTAATTGGAATGGTATTAGTTATTGGATTTATAATAAAAAACTCGTGATTGACAAAATTATTATAGAAATTATCTTGTTTTCTCTATTTATTTGTTTCTTGTCTTTGTTTATAGGTAAGAAACGAAAACCAGTGTAGGGTGTATAAGCGTAGCGTCATACACCTGACCCCACCAGTGAAAATTTAAAACCTTAACTGCGCCCCCAACCCCCTAAAGGGGGCTTTAAAGATAAAAATCTTTGATATTTAGCCCCCTTTAGGGGGTTAGGGCGCAGTTGTTTTAGAAATTAATTCGGAGACCACACAGGTTCACGCACCTCTTCGCCTGCTGCCATAATCCGCTGTCTTACCTTGCCATCAATCGACACCACCGCCAATTCACTGCCCGCGCCATAAATCACCATGCTGCCATTGGGCGCGAAACTCGGTGCTTCATCCAAAGTGGTTTGGCTTAATAAAGTCACTTGTCCAGATTCCACGCTTAACACCCCAATCCGATAACCGCCGCCGCCATGTAAAAACACAATTTTTGAGCCGTCGGGGGAGAATTTGCCGCTGGCGTTGTAATTGCCTTCAAAGGTCAGGCGTTGTGGAGAACCGCCATAAATTGAAATGCGGTAAAGCTGAGGGCTGCCTGTGCGGTCTGAAGTGAACACTAAAGATTGTCCGTCGGGCGACCAAGAAGGTTCAGTGTCAATCGCGGGATGGTTGGTGACGCGCACTAAACTGTGGGTGCTTAAATTCAGTACGTAAATTTCAGGGTTGCCGTCTTTTGACAAACTCATTGCTAAACGTGAGCCGTCGGGGGAAAAGGCGGGCGAACTGTTTGCGCCTTTATAATCCGCAATTTTTTCACGGCTGGCGGAGGTAATATCTTGAATATAAATCGCCACCCGCTTGTTTTCATAGGAAACATAGGCAATGCGTTGACCGTCGGGTGACCATGTGGGCGATAAAATCGGTTCTTTCGATTGCAGCATAACATGTGCATTTGCACCGTCTGCATCGGCAACATATAAGGTATAAAGTCCCGCACGGCTACGGGTCACGTAAGAAATACGGGTGTGAAATACGCCTTTTTCGCCCGTCAAGGCTTGGTAAATGGCGTTGGAAATTTGGTGGGCGACATAACGCAAATTGCTGATTTTAGCGTTATAACTCAAACCAATAACTTGCGAATTTTTAAACACATCCAGCAGTTGAAATTCAATGGTGTAATTCGCAGGCGTGCCCATCATGCGCCCAATGACTAAATGCGGAATAGCCGCGCTTTGCCACATCGGGAACTGCACTTGATTCATTTCATAAGGGCGGGCAATTAAGGCGTTGGGCGCAACAGGGCTAAAACGTCCCGTGCGGTATAAATCATTGCTGATAATGGCAGCAATATCTTCATTCGGAACAACGCCTTGAATATTCGCAAAGGGCACAATCGCAATCGGTTGCGCGCCTTCTTCACGCCCGCCGACAATGTCAAACGTCAGTTCAGCGTGGGCGGTGGGCAGTAAAACTAAACAACTGAGTAGAATTAGGATTAAGTTACGCATCGTCTTTGACTGGGGTTTAATTGTTAGAGGGAAGAGGTGTAGGACTCAATTTTGTACTAAAAGATCGAAACTCATCCATATCCGATGGGGTCGGCAAAGGGCTAGCTGCAAAAATTGCTTTCTCAGCCGATTTGTCAAATACGGCATATCCACTGCTTTTTACCAATTCTACACTGATCACAGAACCATCAGGCATTGTGCGAATTCTATAGGAACACCAGAGATTTTTAGGCAAACCCGCAGGATAAACCCAAAGACCTCGTACTTTTTGAGTAATTGCGTTAATAATTTGGGCTTTGCGAGAATTATCACCGCGTGAATTATGCGTGCCTTGTGCTTCGGGATCGCCATCGGGTCGCCCAATTTTAGTCGTGGCAGGCACTAAAGTTTCAGACTCTTCGGCTAACAAGCGTTTACGTTCTGCCTCTTCTTCTGCTTTTAATTTTTTCTCCGCCGCTTTGTCGCGTTGTGCCTGTTCTTTACGGGCTTTGTCAGCAAGCTTTTTCTCGGCACGTTTTTCATCTAATTCTTGTTGACGCGCTAAATCACGGGCTTTACGTGCTTCAGCAGCTTTTTGTTGGGCTTCATCACGCTGAATTTGCTTTTTAGCTTCTTGTTCTTGCTTTTCAAGTTCGCGACGTTTCTGTTCAGTATCAGTTTGTTGCTGAGCTAATCTTTCTTTTTCACGTCGCGCCTCATCTTCACGCTGTTCTAATTCTTGCTGGCGTTCGCGATTTTTTTCTTGTTGATGACGCGCTTCTTCTTCACGGCGTGCGATACGTTGCTCTTTTAATTCAAGGGCTTCACGTTCTTTTTGCTGTTTTAATTGCGCGAGAGCTTCACGTTCTTGCTGTTGATGGCGCTTTAATTCTTCTAAATGTTGTTCACGCGCCTGCTTTTCGAGTTCTTGTTTTTTACGCAATTCCACCAATTCTAAAGCTTCTTTTTGCGCTTTTTCTTCTTTTTCACGAACTTCACGTTCACGCTTGGATTCCGCTTCTTGCTTTTGGCGTTCTTCTAAAGCAAGGCGTTGTTCTTCCGCTTGAATTACGCTTTCATCAATGGTTTCCAATTCTTCCAGCTTTTCACTTTCACCCAGAGCCGCTTTACTTTCGATTGGAATTTCAGACGGTTGCCACTGCGCAAACCAAAAGCCTGCCAGCAAAATTAAATGCAGCAATAAGGCAAAAATAAAACCCATCACACGATCTAGCATATTATTTTTTCTTGGTGACTAAGCTGACATCTAAACCTTCGTTTTTGAATTGCTCTTTCAGTTCCCACACTTTGCCATACGCAATTTTGGGGCTGGCATTCAATAACACACGAAATTCTTGAGGATTTTTTGACTTGTTTTTTAAAGCTTTCAGCGTGGGCAGCATTTGTTCAAAAGAGGCGACGGGCTTTTCTTTGGCTTTACGCGATTCTTTCAGGGCGTAATTTCCCTGCTCGTCAATGTCGACACTGGGATTATCGGAAAGACTTTTGCCCGTGCTGGAAAAGGGCAGTTCTAATTTTTTCTCTTCAGAAATGAAAGTCGAAGTGGTCATGAAAATAATCAACAATACCAGCATCACGTCGATATACGGCACGACATTCATTTCTGCGATGCGCTGTTTACGGCGGCGCACGCGCGCGGATGAATTTCTCATAAGGCAGTATTTAAGGAAGGAACGAGCGGAGAATTAGGCGTGGGATTAATCGCAGGCGAGGGGACAATCGCTTGACGCTGTAAAATTCCTAAAAATTCATCACTTAAATTTTCATAACGACCCATCAAACGGTCGAGGCTGTCAGTGTAAAGATTATACGCCACCACCGCAGGAATCGCGGTAAACAAGCCCATCGCCGTCGCAATTAATGCCTCGGAAATCCCCGGCGCAACCATCGCTAAAGTCACTTGTTGCACTCCGCCCAAAGCATGAAATGAATTCATAATCCCCCAGACCGTGCCGAATAAACCAATGTACGGACTCACTGAACCGACGGTGGCAAGCGTGGCTAAACCTTCATCTAAACGTGCTTGTTCACGTTGCAAAACCACCTGCATCGCCCGCGCCACACCATCTAAAAATCCCAAAGGATTGCTGCCTAAATGCTTGCGTAAGCGTCGTGATTCCTCATAGCCACGACTGAACAAGCCTTCTAAGCCCGTGGGATTTTCGCTGTCATTATTGTCAAGGCGGTTATATAAATTATTCAGCTCGCGTAAATCTTTGGCTTTGCGGAAACGCTCTTCAAAATCGCGACAATTGCGTTCGACGCGCTTAAATTGGCGCGATTTGAATAAAATTAAACTCCAAGAAATCAGAGAGATGACTAATAAAATCACCATTACGATTTGCACCAGTAAACTGGCGTTGAGCAAAATTTGTACAAATGATAAATCATTCATAGGCTTGTAATTCCTTCAATAACACCGCAGGAAAGGCTTTGGGGCGCATCGTGGTTGCGTCAATGCCTGCTAAACGGATTGTCCCTTGCGACAACACCACAGAATCGCGTTGAATCGACTGAAACATGCTCATGCTCGCCTTGCCCAATTTGTGCAGGCGGGTTTTTATGCTTAATAAATCATCAAACAGCGCGGGCTTGTGATAATCCACGTTGATATGTCGCACCACGAATAAAAAATTATGTTCGGTTTTTAAACAGCTTTGTTCAAAACCCAAGGCGCGTAACCATTCAGTGCGTGCGCGCTCCATAAATTTCAAGTAATTAGCATAATAAACTACGCCCACTGCGTCGGTGTCTTCGTAGTAAACCCGGACATTAAATTCAAATTCATTCATCTTCGCCAATCCCTTGGGGCGGAGTTAAACCGAAATGTTGCCATGCCAAACGGGTGGCGATGCGTCCGCGTGGAGTTCGCATTAAAAAGCCTTGTTGCAATAAAAACGGCTCGATGACTTCTTCAATCGTGCCGCGTTCTTCACCCATCGCAGCGGCAAGACTTTCCACGCCCACGGCTCTGCCTTCAAATTTCTGCATTAACGCAAGCAGCAATTTTCTGTCCATCATGTCTAAGCCGTAAGTGTCTACGCTGAGCAAATCAAGGGCGCGTTGGGCGACTTCTAAATTGATTAAACCTTGTGCTTTGACTTGGGCGTAATCGCGCACACGGCGCAATAAACGGTTAGCAATGCGTGGCGTGCCGCGTGAACGGCAGGCGATTTCCATGCCGCCTGCTTCGTCAATTTCGACATTCAGCAAATGCGCAGAACGTTTGACAATGCCCGCTAAATCTTCGCTGTTGTAAAATTCAAGGCGTTGGGTAATTCCGAAACGGTCGCGCAAGGGCGAAGTTAATAATCCTGCGCGGGTGGTTGCACCAATTAAAGTAAACGGTGGTAAATTTAATTTGATAGAACGGGCGGAAGGTCCTTCACCAATCATAATATCTAATTGGTAATCTTCCATCGCAGGATACAAAATTTCTTCCACCACGGGACTTAGGCGATGAATTTCGTCAATAAACAGTACGTCGCGGGCTTCAAGTCGGGTGAGAATCGCGGCTAAATCGCCCGCCCGTTCTAACACAGGCCCTGAAGTTTGGTGTAAATGCACGCCCATTTCGTTGGCGATAATGTGGGAAAGCGTGGTTTTTCCTAAACCCGGTGGTCCAAAGATTAACACATGGTCTAGGGCTTCTTCACGGGCGCGGGCGGCGGGGATGAAAATTTCGAGTTGTTCACGCACGCGGGGTTGTCCCACGTATTCGCTAAGCCGTTGCGGGCGCAGGGCTTTATCAATCACTCGTTCGTCGGGTGTGCCCAGTTGCGGGCTAATGAGGCGGTCCGTTTCAATCGTCACAATCGCTGATACTATCCAAGAAGTTAAGTGTTCATTATAGAAGATATGCTTCTGGGGGACACGTTTTTCTGGAAGGGATGAATATTGTAGCCCGTATGTAGCGGAATGTGGGGGATAACTGCAAACTTCTAATAGTGTCTATGGATAAAGGGGCAAATCATGATAACTTCCAGCAGACATAAAAAAACCCCGCACAGCGGGGTGAAAGACAGGTCTTTGACAAAAAACGTTAGAGATTTACTTAAGCTTGACGATTTCTTTTTCTACAATCGCAGCAGGCACGGGAACATATCCGTCTTTAACCACGACAGCTTGCCCAGTCTTGGACAATACCATCTTAACAAACTCGCTTTCTAAAGGCGCTAAAGGTTTGTTAGGGGCTTTGTTGACGTAGATGTATAAGAAACGTGCTAAAGGAAATTTCCCAGAAATGGCATTGGCTTCGGTCGCTTCAATGAAGGGTTCGCCAGCTTTCTTGGATAAAGGTACTAATTTCACCCCAGAAGTTTTGTAACCGATGCCTGAATAACCGATACCGTTGACGGAGCTGCCGACAGATTGCACCACAGAAGCAGAACCAGGTTGTTCGTTGACGTTGTTCTTGAAATCCCCTTTACACAAGGCGT
This sequence comes from Thiotrichaceae bacterium, assembly GCA_028688145.1. Classification (GTDB taxonomy): domain Bacteria; phylum Pseudomonadota; class Gammaproteobacteria; order Beggiatoales; family Beggiatoaceae; genus JAQTYU01. The sequence goes on from JAQTYU010000017.1 coordinate 16,248, forward strand.
GTTCTTTGAAATAGCCATAGGTTCCAGAAACTGAGTTGCGTCCGTATAATTGAATCTTACGGCTGGCCCATTCGCCCGTTAAGCCTAATTGACCCCATTCGGTGACATCATCTTTTCCACCGCATTTACGGGTAGAAGAGAAAATCGCATCGACTTGATCCATGCTTAAGCCTTTGATGGGATTGTCTTTGTGCACGTAAACTGCCAAAGCGTCAATCGCCACGCGAATCGCAGTGGGTTTGTAGCCAAATTTCTTTTCAAAGGCTTCAATTTCTTGATCCTTCATAGGACGGCTCATCGGTCCTAAATTGCTTGTTCCTTCGGTCAGTGCGGGAGGCGCAGTTGAAGAACCTGCGGCTTGCACTTGAATATTGACGTTAGGATATAAACGTTTGAATTCTTCAGTCCATAAGGTCATCAAGTTTGCTAAGGTGTCTGAACCCACGCTAGACAGGTTGCCAGAAATCCCACTCGCTTTTTTGTACTCGGGCATGTCACCTGAGGCAAATACTGAGCCACTCAATACAGTTGCAGCCACTAGGCTTGCAGCAGTCAATAACTTTTTCATCAAACGTATCTCCAGTAAAATCAACTTATCTCGAGAACCATTCTAAAAAGTGAATATGACAGCATCATGACAAGCGGTGATACTGGGTTGTGTTACTGCAATTTTTCAAGCTCTTTCATCAGCACGTTGTCAGGGATTAAGGTGTAACCATCTAATTTGACAAGAGCTTGTCCTTGTTTAGAAAAAATCAATTTAATAAATTCTGATTCTAAGGGCTGCAAGAGTTTATTCGGGGCTTTGTTGACGTAAAGATACAAATAACGCGACAACGGATAACTCCCTGAAAGGATATTTTCATCAGTCGGTTCGATAAAAGCCTCGCCTGTTTTCCGCGCCAAAGGCAGCATTTTTACCCCTGCTGTTTTGTAACCAATGCTCGAATAACCAATACTATTCAGTGAATTATTCACCGATTGCACCACCGAAGATGAGCCAGGTTGTTCATTCACATTGACGCGAAAATCACCTTTACATAAGGCATGTTCTTTGAAATAGCCATAGCTGCCCGAAACAGCATTGCGCCCAAATAATTGAATCGGCAAACTTTCCCACGCGCCTGTCAAACCCAATTGTTTCCACTGGGTCATTGCTTCTTTCCCACCACATTGGCGTGTTGCAGAAAAAATTGCATCCACTTGTTCGATACTTAATCCTCTGATGGGATTATCTTTGTGGGTGTAAACCACCACCGCATCAATTGCAATTCGCAAGCGGGTGGGTTTATAACCAAATTTCTTTTCAAAAGCTTCCAGTTCTTGATCTTTCATCGCACGACTCATGGGCGCAAGATTACTCATACCATCAGTCAGTGAGGCGGGAGCTGTGGAAGAACCTGCTGCTTGAATTTGAATATTGACGTTAGGGTAGGAACGTTTAAATTGTGATAACCAGCCTGTCATTAAAGTTGCTAAGGTATCTGAACCAACACTCGATAAAGTCCCAGAAATCCCACTGACGGGCTTATATTCCAGCAGTGTGCCACTGGCAAAACTTGAAAAACCACTTAACACCGTGGCTAGTAAAGCGTGTGATGCTAATTTTTTCATAAAACCTCCTTTAGCTTCTCAACAGTTCTCCAAGCGATATATCACTATAAATTTTCACACGCTCATTAGAAACTTACGTAACACATTGAAAATAAGACAGGATAAATACTGAGTTATAGAAAACTCGGGATTATTCGGTTTGAAGCACTGAATTTATTGATTTATGTTGTAGAGATCACAGTTTAGTTTATCTAAAGCACTATCTCCAGTGAGCAATGCTAAAGTAATCAGGATTTACAGGATTTTCAGAATTAAACATACATTCAAGATTTAGGAGAGTGCGCGGAGTCGACAGATTAAGCTATGAAGTGATTTTTAAAAATTGTGGAATGTACGGGACAATAGGGTGAAAACTTGACTCTCATAACTGCTTTGCGTATGATAATTAGCCTAGTTAAGCGGGTGTAGTTCAATGGTAGAACTTCAGCTTCCCAAGCTGATAGCGTGGGTTCGATTCCCATCACCCGCTCCACTCATTCTGCTTCAGGCAATGAAAAATAAAACGTATTGCCAACGCCCCGCTTACTTTCAATCCAGACTTTCCCTCCCAATTTTTCCACAATTTGTCGCACGATTAATAAACCTAAACCGTGTCCTTTTGCAAATTTGTCTTGTAAGGGAATCGGTGGCGTAAACAAAGATTCACATTCTTTTGCACTGAGTTCTTTGCCTTGATCACGCACCCAGAAATGCACCATGCCCTCCTCTCCTCGAGTTGCCCCCACACGAATAGAATCGGGTTCACCACTGTATTTAAGTGCATTACTTAAATAATTTACCCAAACCTCTTCCACTAAGACAGAATGCCCTTTTGCAAGCGGTAAACTATCAGGTAAGGTAATTTTCCCCTGATGTCCTGAGATTAAATAAGCAAGACGAGTTTCAATTAAATTACGTAATATCAGCAGCATATCTAGCGGCAATACGCGAATATAATTAGCACGTAACACTGAAGCAAGCGACAGTAAGGCATCAATGCTGTCCAACATCGATTCTGCCTTATAGCTGATTTCGCGCAGAGATTCATTTAAGTGCCGATTAAAAGCATAACTTGCGAGCAAAGTATCAATTTTAGTCACCACCCAGCCCAAAGGATCGCGCAATTCATGCGTCACCATACTGGAAAAACGATCCAGTTCATCATTGCGGCGTTGTAATTCTATGCTGCGTTTCTCGAGCTGTGCGGTGCGTTCTGCCAGCAAGTTTGCGGTATTTTGAAGGGAGTGTTCGATCTGTTTGCGGTGTTCAATTTCAGTTTTTAAGAAATTATTTTGCTGCGTTAATTGTTGTTGTATACCGTGGAAATCAATTTGTGTACGGATACGAACCAGCACTTCTTCACGTTGCAAAGGTTTAGTAATGTAATCCACTGCACCTAATTTAAATCCATTGACCTTATCTATCGTTTCTGACAAGGCTGTCATAAAAATAATAGGAATATGTTTGGTATCTTTTTGAGATTTAAGATAACGACATACTTCAAAACCATCTAACTCAGGCATTAATACATCTAACAAAATGAGATCAGGTAACAGATGTTCGGTCATGGCGAGGGCTTGTTTACCATCGTAAGCAAGCAATATCTGAAAACCTTCATACTCTAGAAAATCGGTCAATACCACAAGGTTTTCAGGTAAATCATCGACCACTAATAAAGTTCCTTTAGAAACTTTATGGGGACGCAAGGCTGCACTCATAATAAGTTATCCACAAATGCGTACAATATAACCAGATGATTAAATTGTAATTTTTAGTTACAAAATCCATACAAAAAGCATCAGACTCTCAGAGGATAGGTGTTTTTTGCGAAATAACCCAGAAAATAGAGTTGGTTGCTACTTTTATACGACTAAAGGTAAAAATTATAACTTTAGTCTTTAAAAATAAAAAGTTATTCTTTTTCAGCAGGCAAAAATAACTGCCATGGCTTTGATTTATACCACCAACAACGTAATTTGTTCGGGGTTATTTTAAATACTTTATCTTGACAAGTATGAATCCATATACTATCCAGTTTGTGCTGTGTTAAGCAAGCTAATAACGGATCAAACCAGTTTTGTTCAAGGCTAATTAGCCATTGTTCTCTATCAAGTAATTCTAGATGATTTGGCGTTATTATTGATAAATAATCCCCTGCGGGGAGCTTTTCTAAATAATCATGGATACTCTTGGGCAAGTCTAGATAAGGGGTTTGAGTATGTAATGCTAATCCCTGACTAATTTCCTCATTTCCCCAGACTTGTTGCCAACGCGGCGCAACGGCTGTTGGCAATTGTCCCGCGCCCCAAAACCATAAACTATTAATCGGCAATTGGTGGCGTGCAACACGCGCGGCATTGACAGGACTTTGATGCAGCAACATTTGAATTTCGTTAATACGATTACGCCAGCGCAATTGTTGCGCGCCTGTCGGCATATAATTCCGAATATCGTGTCCTACGGCATCATTGACCGAATATAAAGTAATCTCGGGCTGTTCTAGCAATTGCACATACCAGCGTTTGGGATGCGGCGCGCTAAAAATTAAACCCTCTTCGGCATAGAACGCATTTAGCTCACACATAATTTGTGCGGCTTCTTCCATGCTAATGGTTTCTGCATTGTGTGCGTCGAATAACACTAAACGGTCGCGGTCAGCCTGTAAATACACGGGGTCGGCGCGTAAATAAAATTTTCCGTCTGCTTCTTTATTATTCTCGTCTAGCAAACGGCTGAGGGCTGCAATGGGCAAAGTTTCGGGCGAGCTGGGGGGAAAGCCGAATAAATGAAATAAGCTGCTATGAAAGTGCGGATATTCCCAGGCTTCAACTTGGGCGCGGCTTAACAATTTGCCCAAAGCAGGTAGCGATAAGTCAGGGGAAACCACAGCGTGGGCTGCGAGCAAATCGGGGATAACTAGATGTAAAATACGTGAGCTTTTTTTAAACCAGTGCATGAATGTTCTCAAACCAGTGCGGCATCACAAGCCGTTTCACGAAAGGATTCGCTTAAAACATGTCCTGCGCCGAGTTTATAAATATGGTCGCAACGCTCGGCTAAATCATGATCATGGGTCACTAAAACCAAGGCTGTGCCTGTTTTCTCACGCAGTTGAAATAATAATTCAATCACGCGCGTGCCCGTGGCTTCGTCTAAGTTACCTGTGGGTTCATCAGCAAATAGCACTTGAGGTTGGCTGGCAAAGGCACGGGCTAAAGCAACCCGTTGTTGTTCGCCGCCTGAAAGCTGCTGTGGGGTGTGGTGTAGGCGTGCACTCAGACCCACTTGCTGCAATAAATCTTCGGCAACTTTATGGGCTTTGTTTTGTCCTGCCAATTCTAAAGGCAGCATGACATTTTCTAAGGCGGTTAAACTGGGCAGTAATTGAAAAGATTGAAACACAAAACCGACCTTTCCTGCCCGCAATTGGGCGCGTTCATCTTCACTCAGGGTTTGTAAATTTTTCCCAAATAATTCAACATAGCCTTGTGTCGGATCATCCAAGCCCGCAAGTAAACCCAGCAAGGTTGATTTACCCGACCCTGATGCACCCACAATCGCGACCGCCTCGCCTGCGTGCAGTTCAAATTGAATATCGCTTAAAATAGTCAATGTTCCTTCGGGTGCGTGTACTTGTTTTCCCAAGTGCTGCGCCGTTACTATTGCTGGAGTTGTCATGCAACGATTCATTTTATTGTTCCTTTGTTTAACTTTATCGGGAGTCAGTTCATTGACCCAAGCTGAAACAGCGGCTGCTACGCCCCCTGTAATCCTAGTTTTTGGTGACAGTTTAAGTGCTGCTCATGGTATTTCTATGGTTGATGGATGGGTCACTTTGCTAAGCTCACGTCTCAAGATGCAAGCTTATCCTTATCAAGTGATCAATGAAAGTATCAGTGGTGAAACCACGAGTGGTGGCTTAGTCCGTTTTCCAAAAGCCTTGGCAACACATAAGCCCAACGTGGTGATTTTGGAATTGGGGGCAAATGATGGTTTACGCGCCTTGAGTTTACAAGAGATGAGCAATAATTTGAGCAAAATGATCGAACTTTCGCAACAGGCAGGGGCAAAAGTTTTATTGTTGGGTATGAAAATTCCACCCAATTATGGAAAAACCTATACCGAAGGATTTCAACAAAGCTTTCAGCAACTTGCTACAAAATATCAAATTGGTTTTATTCCTTTCTTTCTTGAAAGGGTTGCAGGAAATCCAAGCTTGGTACTCAGCGACGGAATTCATCCAACTGCCAGTGCGCAAGGTCAATTATTAGACACTGTCTGGGAAAAGTTACCTGTTTTGTTGGAAAAAGTTTCTTTAACTCATTGAATATGTAATATATCATGCTTAAGTTCAGTGGAGCTTAGAATCTGTCACAGTTTTTGCGTGTGAGTTGTGTAGTTTGAACCTCAGCCCGTTTATTTAATACGTGATTTTACGCACGCATACGTGTTAGTTTGTGGTTTTAATCCCCCGTATTATTCACTTATCTGGAGTTTTATATGACATTAAAGAAAAAGCTGGCAATACTTGCCTTGGGTTTATCTAGTTTATTTTTAACCGCTTGCGCCGAAATGGATACGCAAGATGAAAATCCCGAACTCGTTGAAACGACAGTTTCTCCTGTTGTCGATAACAGTCAAGTCGTGCCGCCCCCACCTCCTGTGGTGGAATATCATATTGTGAAACGCGGTGATACCGTTTTTAACATTGCGAAACGTTATGGGCGCAATGTCGCACAAATTACAGCATGGAATCGAGTCAAACATAATCGCATTCGTTTGGGGCAAAAATTACGTGTCGCGCCGCCCGTCGCAGGTATGTCAACTACAACACCGATGAAGAAAACGACACCCCCGAAACGTAAAAAACGTTAAAGCTATTGGTGTTAGCACGCAATCTTGTGCTAAATATTAAAAAAAGCCCCAACATTCATTTGAAATGTTGGGGCTTTTTTATGAGTTTTAAGCAAGCCTTAATCTTGTTCAAGCATATTAAACAGATTGGGAGTTATCTAGTTAAAAATTAAAGTTTTTTGTGTTTTCAAATCCCCCTTTGAAATGCAGTAAAGTGCTTACATTTTGGCTACGTAACTCCTAATTGCGATCTTAGATTTCAAGTATTGCGCTATTTGATTTAAAATACGGCATGTAAACCTAATTTTTTTCAATAATTATAGAGAGTAAAAATGTCGAGCCTTACACAACGTTATACGACAGTGGCGATTGTTTTGCACTGGGTAATTGCAGTGCTGATTTTGGGACTCTTGGCAACGGGTTGGTATTCAGAAATCTTGCCAAAAGGTGATGCGCGAACCAATCTCGTGATGCTGCACAAATCCGTGGGTTTATTGGTTTTTGGCTTTATTATGATTCGTATTTTCTGGCGTTTATCTCATCAACCGCCCGCCTTGCCTGCCAGTGTGCCTGCATGGCAACAGACTTCGGCAGGCTTGTTACATTTTGCTTTGTACGCATTGATGTTTATTCAGCCTGTGAGTGGTTATTTATCCTCTTTGCTTGGCGCGAAACCTGTCACATTTTTTGGGATTCTTATTCCTCAATGGCTTGAAAAAAATGATGCGATTCGTCCATTTTTCCACGATACCCATAAAGTTGCAGGGATTGTGTTCACGGTATTGGTGGTAATTCACATCGCCGCTGCAATTAAACATCAGCTTGCAAAAGATGGGATTGCACAACGGATGTTGTTGGGTGCACATTAATTTTTATGAAGTTGTAGCCTAATCCCCTATGTTGCAGCACTGTATTAAAAAGATTTAAGACAATAAAAAAGCCCCGAGGTTGCCATTGAACCTCGGGGCTTTTTTCTAAACGCTAACTTAGCTTAAATTAAGCTTGAGCACTCACAACAACAAACGTCTCACATCAGACAAAATAAAGCCTAAATAATTGGTGAAACGTGCCGCCGCCGCCCCATCAATTACGCGATGGTCATAGGACAAAGACAAGGGCAGAATCAAGCGTGGCACAAATTGCCCATCTTGATAAACAGGCTTCATGCTGGATTTTGACACCCCTAAAATTGCCACTTCAGGCGCGTTCACAATCGGCGTGAATGCCGTGCCCCCAATCCCGCCCAAGCTCGAAATCGTAAACGAAGCCCCTTGCATGTCTGCGGCAGATAATTTCTTATCGCGGGCTTTTTTACTGATTTCTCCCAATTCCGCTGCTAAATCAAATAAACCCTTTTGATTGACATCGCGGATCACTGGCACAACCAAACCATCTGGCGTATCCACAGCAACCCCGATATGAAAATACTTTTTCAAAATCAGGTTTTCTTTGCTGGGGTCGAGTGAAGCGTTGAAATCAGGATATTGCTTGAGTGCAGCCGCGCAAGCTTTCAATAAGAAGGTCAACATCGTGACTTTCACATTGTGCTTTTTACCTTCTTCAGCCAAATCCTTACGGAATTGTTCTAAATCAGTAATATCGGCATCGTCAAATTGGGTGACATGCGGCACATTCAACCAACTGCGGTGTAAACTTGTGCCCGAAAGCTTTTTGATACGGCTTAACGGACGGGTTTCAATTTCACCAAACTTGCTGAAATCCACCGCAGGAATTTCAGGAATGCCAGAACCTGTACTCATAGGCGCAGAGCTTGCCGCCGCAGGCATACCCTCAGTTAACACTTTCTTAACAAAGGCTTGCACGTCTTGTTCTAAAATCCGTCCACTGCGTCCTGAGCCTGTGACTTTGCCCAAATCTACGCCCAAAATCCGCGCAAAACGACGCACGGAAGGCGTGGCATAAGCACGTTTAAAACCGCCTTCATCTAAAACCAGAGGATCGGAAGAGGGGGCGGGCACAGGAATCGGTAATAATTCGCTGGGTTCAACTGCTTCGATGGATGAGGGCGTTAAGGTGGCTTCGGGGCGTTGTGCGGGCGCAGCAGGTGCGGGTGCAATAAGCACGGGCGCAGTTGCTGTTACAGTTTCTGCCACATCCAACAATAAAATTAACGAACCTTCGGAGATTTTATCGCCTAATTTCACCTTCAGTTCTTTGACCACCCCCGCCTTTGACGAAGGAATTTCCATCGTGGCTTTATCACTTTCCAAGGTCAGCAAAGACTGATCGACCGTGATGCTGTCGCCTACATTCACCAACAGTTCAATGATTGCAACATTCTTAAAATCGCCAATGTCGGGGACTTTGATTTCTTCAATAGCCATGTTCTCGTCTCCGCTTAAACCGTAGTAGGATTGGGTTTTTCAGGATCAATGCCATATTTCAGGATCGCTTCGCTCACCTTACTTGCTGGAATTGCGCCATTGTCTGCCAAACCTTTCAAGGCGGCGATCACGATATAATAGCGATCCACTTCAAAGAACTTGCGTAATTGCTTACGCACATCGCTGCGCCCAAACCCGTCCGTTCCCAGCACATAATACGCTTGGGGCACAAATTGACGAATCTGATCAGCAAAAGCTTTCATGTAATCGGTGGCAGCAATCACCACTTCGCCACGCCCTGCCAAACATTCAGCGACATAGCTGACACGGGGTTCTGCTTCAGGATGCAACAAATTCCAACGATCCACGTCCAAACCTTCACGACGCAGTAAAGTGAAACTGGGTGCACTCCAAATATCGGCTTTAATCCCGAAATCATCGGCTAACAAGCTGCTGGCAGCAATCACTTCACGCAGAATTGCGCCGCTGCCTAATAATTGCACACGGATACCTTCACCCACACTTTCCTTGAATAAATACATGCCCTTAAGAATTCCTGCTTCTACGCCTTCAGGCATCGCAGGATGTTGATAATTTTCATTCAAAGAAGTGATGTAATAGAACACATTTTCTTGTTCTTTATACATGCGGCGTAAACCGTCTTGCACAATTACCGCCATTTCATACGCAAACGTCGGGTCATAAGACAAGCAGTTTGGAATGGTTGCGGATTGCAGATGACTGTGTCCGTCTTGATGTTGCAAGCCTTCGCCTGCCAAGGTAGTGCGTCCCGAAGTGCCGCCGATTAAGAAACCGCGTGCCCGCATATCACCCGCAGCCCAAGCTAAATCGCCAATACGTTGGAAGCCGAACATGGAATAATAAATGTAGAACGGAATCATGTTCACGCCATGATTGCTATAGGCGGTTGCCGCTGCAATCCATGAAGAGAACGCGCCTGCTTCATTAATTCCTTCTTCGAGAATTTGCCCTTTGATGTCTTCGCGATAATACATCACTTGGTCAGCATCTTGAGGTTCGTACAATTGCCCGACGGAAGAGTAAATCCCTAATTGACGGAACATGCCTTCCATCCCGAAAGTACGGGCTTCGTCAGGAATAATCGGGACGACGTTTTGCCCAATTTTCTTATCTTTCACCAGCACATTCAGCATTCGCACCAATGCCATAGTCGTAGACATTTCGCGCTCGCCAGAACCATGCAGCAAGCTGTCAAACGCGCTGAGTTCAGGCACGTCTAAAGGCACAGCATTTAAATTGCGTTTTGGCAAATAACCGCCCAAAGCTTGACGGCGTTCGTGCAAATATTTGGCTTCAGGGCTGTCTTCGGCAGGTTTGAAGAACGGCGCGTCGGCAATCACATCATCGCCAATCGGAATATGAAAGCGATCACGGAAAGCCTTGAGCGAATCTTCACCCATTTTCTTTTGTTGATGGGTAATATTTTGCCCTTCGCCCGCAACGCCCATGCCGTAACCTTTCACAGTTTTGGCAAGAATCACCGTGGGTTGTCCCGTATGTTTTACCGCAGCGGCATAGGCTGCGTAAACTTTGTGCGGGTCATGTCCACCGCGATTGAGCCGCCAAATATCGTCATCGCTGAGATTGGCAACCAAGGCTTTTAATTCGGGGTATTTGCCAAAGAAGTGTTCACGGGTATACGCGCCGCCTTTGGCTTTGAAGTTTTGGTATTCACCATCGACACATTCTTCCATGCGTTTCCGCAGCAAGCCTGTGGTGTCCATCGCTAATAAAGAATCCCAATAAGAACCCCAAATCACTTTAATAACATTCCAACCCGCGCCACGGAAATCAGCTTCTAATTCTTGAATAATTTTGCCGTTGCCGCGTACAGGACCGTCAAGGCGTTGTAAATTGCAGTTGACTACAAAAACTAAATTATCCAATTTTTCGCGGGCAGCAAGCGCAATCGCGCCTAAAGATTCTGGCTCATCCATTTCGCCATCGCCCATGAACGCCCACACTTTGCGCGGTTCATTATTGACAATGCCACGGTGATGTAAGTATTTCATGAAACGGGCTTGATAAATTGCCATCAACGGCCCTAAGCCCATAGAAACGGTGGGGAACTGCCAGAAATCAGGGAGCAACCACGGGTGAGGATAGGAGGGTAAACCGCCACCATTCACTTCTTGACGGAATTTGTGCAATTGGTCTTCAGTAATTCGCCCTTCTAAGAAGGCGCGAGCATAAATACCGGGGGCGGAATGTCCTTGGAAATAGATTAAATCGCCGCCGTGCTCGCTGTTGCGTCCGTGGAAAAAGTGGTTAAAACCGACTTCATACAGGGTTGCAGAGGAGGCAAAGCTTGCGATATGTCCCCCTAATTCGGTACTGATACGATTTGCCTGCACCACCATTGCCATCGCATTCCAGCGCACTAATGAACGGATATGCCATTCAAGTTCGGCATTACCGGGACTGTGTTCTTCTTTGCTGGGGGGGATGGTATTGAGATAGGCGGTGTTGGCACTGTAGGGGAGATAAGCCCCAGAACGGCGTGCTTTTTCAATCAAACTTTCTAATAGAAAATGGGCACGATCTACACCCTCATGCGCTAAGACGGCCTCCAGAGCCTCCAACCATTCTTGCGTTTCTTGGGGGTCAATATCTTCATATTTATCAGTCATGACTACTCCTTGTGGGGGATGACGATTTATTTTTTGTTTCTTATGTAAGATGCCATGACACAAGCCACCTTTTGGGCAGTTTGCGCATGACAGTTTATGAGCAGCTCACACGGTTAAGTGAACTGCGTAATAAGTAACATTTATGTTGTTAATATGTCAAGCGAGGAAGCATTGAATAATTTAATACTGAAATTACTGGAATTAAATATTCTGATATGCAAGGAACTTAGAGAATGTTGAGTAATGCCGTTGACTTACTTTTGTTAAGCATAGACGAGCACAGGGGAGATGCCAAGATTGGGGAGAGAAGATTTTTACAGGAGAGCTGCTAGGTTTTAAAAACCTAGCAGCTCTTGAGTCGAAGCTGGTGCAGGTTTATAACCTGCACCGTAACGTTTCAGCTCATTCTAACGTTCTCAAATATTCCCGTCGGGGTTAGGCTGGTTTTAATAGTTGTAACTCAACCGCTTTTCTAATATCCGCATCAGTTAAACGGTATTGGCTCATATTCGTAGGAGTTACGCGGTTGAAATCATAATTCATTAATTTACAAGGAGTTAGTATTGTGCACTGCACAATAATATTTCCAGTAAAATCAACCAGTTACCGATTCAACTGCGTAACTCCTAATCCGTCAAAGTTTTACATAACTGGCGAATCACCTCTTCAGACAGCAACGCAGTTAGTAAGTTTTCACGTAACACTGGGAATGTGCCGATAGCACGGTTAGCTATCAGTGATAAGGGCAGTGTTGTTCATCTCATGGGCTATGGATTTGTTAAAGTGTTCAGAACAATCGCTACAAACGGTGATGCTGAACATTGGGCGATTGAGAATTACCATCGCGGTATTAAACAGTTCTGTGGTGTAGATAAATGTCAGGCTCGCTCTGCAACCGCCCAGCGTAATCACATTGCAATGGCTCTGCGTGCTTTCCTGCGCTTAGAGACTATCTTGTCTCTCCAAGATACAACCTAATTTCAACTGCGTAATTCCTAAAATCTGTTAGCTTTAACGACAGTTTCACGCGCGCTAAATTTTTGGGCAAGACATCAGGTATAATGAAAATTTGGCTTACTCGGGGAAAGAATTATGTGCGGCATTATTGGTGCAGCGGCAGAACGTGATGTAGTTCCGATTTTAATCGAAGGATTGAAACGCTTAGAATACCGTGGCTATGATTCTGCGGGCTTGGCAGTGATTGATTATCCCAGTCACACTTTGGAACGCTTACGGGTTATCGGCAAAGTCGAAGTGCTGGAAAAATCGCTGAAACAAACTTCATTGTGCTCACCAATTGGCATTGCTCACACCCGCTGGGCAACTCACGGCAAACCCAGCCAAGAAAATGCACATCCTCATATTTCCCGCGACACTATCGCCGTGGTGCACAATGGCATTGTTGAAAACTATGCGCCATTGAGAAGCTTGCTCGAACAACGCGGCTATGAATTCACCTCCGAAACCGATACTGAAGTCATCGCACATTTGATTCATTATTACAGTCAGCAAGGCATGAAACTCACGCAAGCCGTGCAAACCAGTTTGCAAGAGCTGAGAGGCAGCTATGCGATTGCAGTGATTAGCATGTTAGAACCCAATTCTGTGGTTGCGGCACGGCGCGGCAGTCCTTTGGTGATTGGAGTTGGGATTGGTGAAAACTTTGTGGCTTCTGATGTGGCGGCGTTAATTCCTGTCACGCAGCGCGTGATTTTTTTAGAAGAGGGCGATTTAGTCACCCTGCAACGCGATAATTATCAAATTCTTGATTTTTCAGGAACGCCCGTTACTCGTCCAATTCATGTCAGCCAATTACAAGCCGATGCAGTGGAACGCGGCACCTATCGCCATTACATGAAAAAAGAAATTTTTGAGCAGCCCCGCGCTTTAGCAGAAACTTTGGGCAATCGGATTCATAATGGCAAAGTTTTAGAAGCTTCTTTCGGACATCATGCACAACACTTATTTGATAAAGTCGAAAGTGTGCAAATCATTGCCTGTGGCACCAGTTATCATGCGGGTTTGGTGGCGCGTTATTGGTTGGAAAGCATTGCGAAAATTCCCTGTACGGTCGAAGTTGCCAGCGAATTCCGTTATCGCCAACCCTTACCCAATCCCAAAGCTTTGGTGGTGACGATTTCACAATCAGGTGAAACAGCGGACACCTTAGCTGCCTTACTTGAAGCCAAGCGTTTGGGTTTTGGTCCAAGTTTGAGCATTTGTAATGTGCCTGAAAGTTCCTTAGTGCGTGCCTCGGATATGGTGTTAATGACCCATGCAGGCCCCGAAATTGGCGTGGCTTCGACGAAAGCATTTACCACTCAATTATTAGCTTTATTGCTGCTGTGCGTGGTTTTAGGCAGACGGCACGGACTCAGTGCGGCACAAGAAGCTGAGATTGTTCATGCAATGGAAACCTTGCCCGGCGCGATAGAAAAAGCACTCGGACTGGATAAGCAGCTTCAAGTGTTAGCCGAACGTTTTGCGGATAAACATCACACTTTATTTTTAGGGCGCGGGATTCATTACCCCATTGCAATGGAAGGCGCGTTAAAGCTTAAGGAAATTTCTTATATTCATGCGGAAGCTTATCCTGCGGGCGAACTTAAGCATGGACCTTTGGCATTAATTGATAATGATATGCCTGTGATTGCAGTCGCGCCAAATGATGCTTTACAGGAAAAATTAAAATCGAATCTGCAAGAAGTTCATGCACGCGGCGGACAATTATTTGTGTTTGCAAATCATCGGGCAGTGCTGCCCGCTTCGGAATTTTTAGAAATTATCGAACTTGGCGAAGTCAATGAAATAATTTCCCCAATTGTCTATGCCGTCCCGCTACAATTATTAGCTTATTACGTCGCTTTGATTAAAGGCACAGATGTCGATAAACCCAGAAACTTGGCAAAATCGGTGACGGTAGAATAACAGGGTGTCAACTTCTCTTGCAGGACGCTGGAATTATTATTAGTTTAGTATTTGATTAAAAAGCAGTTTTTAGGAGCGATAAATTGAGTACAATTTTTGCTGCAACTGTGGTGTCAGATAATTAGGAAAATAATAATGAATAAGTTACAGGCAACTTTGTATAGAGAGTTAGATATTTTGAAAAAACACTCGGTTAAACATGAATTAGCGAGTTTAGAAGATATGACCGAAACCTGGTTTATGGTACGTCTGAGTAAAGTTGCATTAGTCGGCGTGTTGGGTTTTATGTTTTTGTTGGTGGCTTTCAACAATATTACCGACTACAACGCTAACTTTAAATTTGTGCGTAATATCATGTCGATGACAGCGATTCTCTCTGATAATCCCAACACTTGGCGTGCGATTCCATTTCCCGTAATACATCATTTGCTGTATTGGTTTGTGATTTTATGGGAATCTTTATCAGCGGCACTGTGTTTATGGGGCGCGTGGCGGTGTTTCAGTTTAATTGGTGCACCAGCTAAAGTATTTAATCGCTCCAAAGGACTTGCGGTAGCGGGACTCTTATTAGCCACTTTATTATGGTTAGTGCCGTTTATCATCATGGGCGGCGAGTGGTTTTTGATGTGGCAATCGCAAGTGTGGAATGTGTCAAATTCAGCGTTTCGCTTTTTCACAATTAGTTTGCTGGTGTTGATTTATTTCACCCAGCCTGATGCGGAACAAACAGCTGACGAATCGTCTGGACTTTAAAAACAGCCTCCAACCCCTGAAAGGGGACAAAAAAATAGTGTTTTTTAGTCTTTAACCCCCTTATAGGGGGTTGGGGGCGCAGTTAGTTCAAGCAAACACAGTTTTAAAAATTTGCTTATACGACTACAATCTCAGGTTCATCAAATTTCCTTACGGGTCTGAAACTTTTCCTTTCGGGGGAAAAGCTTGACTAGACGGCGATGCGTTAGTATCGTTATCGTTTCGATAAATTCCTCGTCTCTGGGGAGATAATCCATCGCTCCCTATGTCGGTGACTATCGCTAAAAAATCACTGGACTGATAAAGTCCAGTATGGATTGAAATAAACATAAGCGATCACGAGTTGCTTAGATCACCAAAATTTTCCCACAACTAAGCCAGTGGGATACCCCTAAGGAAGGAGTCAACATGAGTAAAACGTTAGAAGTTAAAGTGCCCGACATCGGGGATTTTAAAAATGTCGCTATTATTGAATTACACGTAGCCGTTGGCGATGTCATCAAACAAGAACAATCGATTATCACGATAGAAAGTGACAAAGCCGCGATGGAAATCCCATCGCCCGCCGCAGGTGTGATTAAATCTTTACAGGTCAAACTCGGCGACAAAGTTTCCGAAGGTTCAGCGTTGCTAGTGCTGGAATTGGCAGAATCTGCCGCCGCAGCCTCTGCCCCCGCAGCAAGTCCCATTCCTCCCCCCGTTCAACAATCTGCTCCACAAGCCGCCGCAATTCCTGCGGGTTCAGATATGCACGCCGAAGTTTTAGTGTTAGGTGCAGGACCTGGTGGTTACAGTGCTGCGTTTCGTGCCGCTGACTTGGGTAAAAAAGTCACGCTGGTCGAACGCTACAGCAGTTTAGGTGGGGTTTGTCTCAATGTGGGCTGTATTCCCTCAAAAGCTTTATTACACACGGCGCAGATTATTAATGAAGCCGAGGAAATGAGCGAACACGGCGTTAAGTTCACCAAGCCTAAAATCAATCTTAAAAAATTATTGGAATATAAACAAGGCATTATTAAACGTTTAACGGGCGGTTTAGCTGGTTTGGCTAAACAGCGTAAAGTTGACGTGGTGAATGGTGTCGGTGAATTTACCTCGCCCAAAACCCTGAAAGTGACCACGCCCGACGGCGTAAAAGTGATTTCGTTTGATTCCTGCATCATTGCCGCAGGTTCACAAGCAGTAAAAATCCCCAGCTTCCCCAATGACGATCCGCGTTTAATGGATTCCACCGACGCGCTGGAATTGGAAGAAGTGCCCAAGAAACTGCTGGTAATTGGCGGCGGCATTATCGGGCTGGAAATGGCGACGGTTTATGACGCGCTGGGTTCAGAAATCACCATTGTTGAATTGATGGATGGTTTAATTCCCGGTTGCGATAAAGACATCGTCAAGCCTTTACACAAGCGCATTGAAAAACGCTACGCTAACATTTATCTGGGTACGAAAGTCACCAAAATCGAAGCCAAAAAAGATGGTTTACACGTCTCTTTTGAAGGCAAAGACGCGCCAGAATCTGCACTATTTGACCGCGTTTTAGTTGCCGTGGGACGCAGACCGAATGGGAAATTAATCGGTGCAGATAAAGCGGGCGTAATTGTCAACGAGCAAGGTTTTATCCCTGTGGATAATCAATTGCGTACCAATGTGCCGCATATTTTTGCAATTGGGGATGTGGTCGGGCAACCGATGTTAGCGCACAAAGCGGTGCATGAAGCCAAAGTCGCCGCCGAAGTGATTGCAGGACATAAGAGCTATTTCGACGCGCGCACGATTCCTTCCGTGGCGTACACCGATCCTGAAATTGCGTGGATGGGCATCACCGAAACCGAAGCCAAAGCACAAGGCATTGCGTATGAAAAAGGCGCGTTCCCTTGGGCAGCCAGCGGACGTTCTTTGAGCATTGGGCGCGACGAAGGCATTACTAAAGTTTTATTTGACCACAAAACCAAACGCATTATCGGGGCTGCGATTGTGGGCACCAATGCGGGCGAGTTGATTGCAGAAACCGTGTTGGCGTATGAAATGGGCGCAGATGTGCATGATTTAAGCTTAACCATTCATCCGCATCCGACTTTGTCAGAAACCGTGGGTTTTGCGGCAGAAATGGCAGAAGGCAGCATTACCGATTTATATGCACCGCGTAAGAAACCTTGGTAAGAAATTGGATAGTGCTAAACTGGGTTGTAGCTTTTCACCTCCTTTGAAAAAAGGGAAAGCTAAAACATAAGCACGAGAAAATCGAATCCGATAAAAAAGACCCAGCAGGTTTTTAAAAACCTGCTGGGTCTTAATATAGAAGCGATTTGAAGTCTTGTGTAAGATGTAAAAAATAAGGGATAGAGAATCAAAGCGAGATAAAATGAGTTCTTATTCCAGTAGTCTGAACGATGCAGAGTGGGCAGTCGTTGAAATCTTGTTAAATGAATTATTACCCAAGAAAAAACAAACTTGTCCTCAGAAATGGGGCTATCGTCTCCTGTTCGATGCCATGCTTTATCAACTCAAAAATGGCTGCAACTGGGCAGAGCTCCCCAAAGACTTCCCACCGTATTCAACAGTCTATTGGCATTACAAACAATGGCGGGCTACGGGTGTCATCGATAAACTGATGCCGCTCTAAATGACATTTGGGAACGAGAAATAAAAAAGCACTGCCAGTCCTAAGTGGAGATTCACGATAAAGACCTGCTAGGTTTTAAAAACCTAGCAGGTCTCATGTAAAAATTAAACTACGCCAATTCAGGACGCTGAATCAAACCAGCCGCCACCGTATTATTCGTATCGGCATCAATCAAAATAAAACTACCCGTCGCCCGATTATCCACATACGCATCGAAAATTAAAGGCTGTTGCACTTTAATTCTGACCCGCCCAATTTCATTGGTGTGTAACTCATGCACTTCGGAATTGTGTTCCAAGGTATTAATATCAACCTGATACTGCAATTCAGTGACCACCGCTTTCACCGTATTCGTGGTATGCTTCAAGAAATATTTCTTCTGCAATTGCAACGACGCTTTATCCAACCAACACAAACGCGCCTCAAATTCCCGCGCCACTTGGGCAGGCTGATTGCTTGCCACCAACATTTCACCGCGTGGAATATCAATTTCATCTTTTAGGGTCAAAGTCACCGATTGCGGCGCAAACGCATGGTCTAAATTGCCATCAAAAGTCACAATTTCTTTAATCTTGGAACGCAAGCCCGACGGCAACACCGTGACTTCATCGCCCACGCGCACTTCACCTGATTCAATCTTGCCCATGTAGCCACGAAAATCATGTAAATCTTCGCTTTGTGGACGATTCACTAATTGAACGGGAAAACGTAAAGGTTTTTCAACTAACCCATTGTCAACAGAGATAGATTCCAAAGTACCGAGTAAAGTTTCACCCGTATACCAATTCATCTTATCGCCGCGTGTCACCACCATATCCCCTTCTAAAGCAGAAATCGGGATAAAGTAGAGATTAGGAATATTCAAGCTTTCAGTAAATTTCAAGAAATTCGTGCGAATAGTTTCGTAAACTTCTTGAGAATAATCAACCAAATCCATTTTATTAATTGCCACCACCACATGCGGAATTTGCAATAAATGGGCGATATAGGCATGGCGGCGCGACTGGGTCAAAATGCCTTTACGCGCATCAATCAACACAATCGTCAACGCGGCAGTGCTTGCGCCCGTGACCATGTTGCGGGTGTATTGTTCATGTCCGGGGGTGTCGGCAATGATAAATTTACGCTTGGGCGTGGCAAAATAACGATACGCCACATCAATGGTAATCCCTTGTTCACGTTCCGCTTGCAGCCCGTCGGTGAGCAGGGCTAAATCCACCCCTTTCCCACCTTTGCGCTCGTGATAATTTTGCACAGATTGTAATTGATCTTCAAAAACGCCCTTACAATCGACTAACAAACGCCCGATTAAAGTGGATTTTCCATCGTCAACGCTGCCTGCGGTGGCAAAACGTAATAATTCGGAGCTGGAATTAAACAGTACGGAATTCATTAGAAATACCCTTCTTTCTTCTTATCTTCCATCGAAGACGCGCCATGATCGATGATACGGGTTTCACGCTCGCTGCGGGTTGCCAAGGCAGATTCACGCACGATTTCTTCCAAAGTGGTGGCATCGGAATATACCGCGCCCGTGCAAGGCGAGCAGCCCAAAGTACGGAAACGACAAGTCACAGTTTCGACTTTTTCGCCTTCCAAAGCTTGTGCACCTTCCGCAGGAATCAACATATTTCCGCGTTTAATCACTTCACGAGGCTTGGCGAAATATAAAGGCACAATCGGAATTTTTTGCTCCAGAATATATTCCCACACGTCCATTTCTGTCCAATTCGACAAGGGGAATACCCGCACCGATTCGCCTTCATGAATGCGTCCGTTATACAAATTCCACAATTCAGGACGCTGATTACGCGGGTCCCATTGTCCGAATTCATCACGGAAGGAGAAAATACGTTCTTTAGCACGCGAGCGTTCTTCATCGCGACGCGCGCCCCCAAAAGCGGCATCAAACCCGTATTTTTCTAAAGCTTGCAATAAAGCCGTGGTTTTCAATGCGCCACAGCAACGCCCAACGCCCAATTTAATCGGATGTGCGCCTTGTGCGATGGCTTCTTCATTACGGTGCACGATTAAACGCGCCCCAATACTTTTCGTGTATTCATCGCGAAAAGTAATCATTTCTTGAAATTTATAGCCTGTATCTACATGCAACAACGGAAACGGCAAAGGGCTAGGATAAAACGCTTTACGGGCAAGATGCAGCATCACGCTGGAATCTTTGCCGATTGAATAAAGCATTACAGGATTACGAAATTCTGCCACCACTTCACGAATGATATGAATCGATTCACTTTCCAAGGCGGCAAGGTGAGAAAGTCTGTGCTGAGTCACATTAATTACCCATCAAAATTAAACGAATTCGGTCTGTTCATTGCGCGTATTATCCTGATTTTCAGGACACTATAACAGCGCGTTACTCCATAATTTGGAAAGTCGTTCATCAGTAAATCCTTATAAGCTTATAAAACTTATGAAGAATTTTTATGATTTTTCCTACTTCACTATTTACACTATAGCGATCTTCATTTATTCTTAAAAGTAATACTTACTTATACACTTATATCAAAAGAGAATAATGTTATGAAGCTACAACAACTCCGTTATATTTGCGAAGTGGCGCGCCGTGGATTAAGCATTTCGGCAACGGCGGAAGGACTGTACACTTCACAGCCTGGCGTGAGCAAGCAAATTCGCCAATTAGAAGAAGAATTAGGGGTTCAAGTTTTCACCCGTAGCGGCAAACAATTAACCCAAATTACCCCCGCAGGCGTGGCAATTTTAGAAATTGCGCGGGAAGTGTTGAGCAAAGTCGAAACCATCAAGCGGATTGCCCAAGAACACAGCGATGATAAACGGGGACATTTGTCTATCGCAACCACGCACACTCAAGCGCGTTATGTGCTGCCCAGTGTGATTAAACAATTTATTCAACGGTATCCGAATGTTGTGCTGCACATGCACCAAGGCACGCCCACTCAAATTGCAGAATTGGCGGCGGAAGGCGTGGTGGATTTTGCCATTGCCACCGAAGGCATGGAATTATTTGAAGATTTGGTGATGATGCCTTGTTATCGCTGGAATCGCTGCATTATCGTGCCCAATGATCACCCGCTGTGCGAGTTGCCCGAGTTGACATTAGAAGCCTTGGCGCAATATCCTTTAGTGACGTATGTGTTTGGTTTTACAGGGCGTTCACATCTGGATCAGGCTTTCAGTGAAAAAGGTTTGCAGCCACAAGTAGTGTTTACCGCGTCGGATGCGGACGTGATTAAAACTTATGTGCGTTTAGGGCTGGGTGTGGGCATTGTGGCGCACATGGCATACGATCCGATTTTAGACAGCGATTTGCGGGCCTTGGATGCCAGCCATTTGTTTGAAGACAGCACCACAAAAATTGGCTGTCGGCGCGGCACATTTTTACGCAGTTATATGTATGATTTTGTGCAAATCTTCGCACACCAATTGACTCGTGAAAAGGTTGAACAAGCGATGCAAACCCCGTCGCGTGAGGCTTTGGAAAAGTTATTTGTGGAGATGGAATTGCCGAATTATTAATAGGGTTGCAGGGTTGGTGGCTTATTCTTGATCAGGATAAAAAAACTTTTTTGGATATTGTCAGAAAGGATTACTGACTTTATCCTACTAGCCTATACTGAAAACTGAAATCAGCTTAGTTAAAACATCCACAGGACACCACTCATGCAATTAAAATGGACTGATACTTTAGAAATCGCAATCGCTTTGGCAGAAAAATATCCCAATTGCGATCCGCGTTATATTAATTTTGTAGATTTGCATCTGTGGGTATGTGAGCTGGAAGAATTTGCAGATGAACCGCAACGCTCAGGGGAAAAGATTTTAGAAGCAATCCAAGCGGCGTGGATTGCAGAAGTTGTCTAATTAAAACGCACAACCCCTCTCCCCAAGGGAGAAGGGTTTCCCGATTTCGACTTAGAAATTGGGCTTTTCTTGAGCCGCATTGTAACGTGCGACACCGTCAAGAATTTCTTGCTTGGCAGCTTCAACACCATCCCAACCATCAACCTTAACCCACTTATTGCTATCTAAATCTTTGTAATGTTCAAAGAAGTGCGCAATTTGTTGCAACATAATTGGGGGTAATTCGTCTTTGCTTTGAATTTTTCCGTATAAAGCAGACAGCTTTTCATTGGGAACGGCCAATACTTTTGCATCAACACCAGCTTCGTCGGTCATGCGTAACACACCGATTGGATGGCAACGAATCACAGCACCGCTAATCACGGGTACGGAGGTAATCACTAACACGTCAACGGGGTCACCATCTTCGGATAAAGTATGAGGAACATAACCATAGTTGCAAGGATAGTGCATAGCGGTGTTCATAAAACGGTCAACGAACAATGCGCCCGTTTCTTTATCAACTTCATATTTTACGGGGTCACCGTGCGCGGGAATTTCGATGATGACGTTAATATCATCAGGTAAATTTTTGCCTGAACTTACATTATTTAAAGCCATAATTTTATCCTGTGGGTTGTTGTGGTTATTCTAAGAATATTTCGCCAGAAGGCAGACGAAAGACAGTTGTGAATTCCATAGAATCTATGTTCATCTAAACGCTTCCACGCTCATTATTATCTCGAATGAACGACAGGTCTTGCATAAGCGTTCGTATAGCATTGTCAACTCCCAATGCTCCTTTCACCATTAAACCGAAAGTGCCCGAAAGTATAATTGAAAAGCGCATTTTCTCAAACACGTTTACAGCGGGATTCATAAAATCTCTATTTTTGGAATCAGCATTAATTTAATATTTACATAGATTACTAAGTCTTATGAGAAGTGCACAATACCTGTCTCAGTAAATGCGTTATAAGTTTTCGCTAAAGAAAAATTTAAAATATTAGAATTTTATAATATACAAAAATACTTGCTTTGTGGTTTGAGCCTGCTATGATAGCCTTTAAGAAAACCCGCTTATTTTAATGATTAAGTCTTACGCAATTAAAATTAAAAAAATGCGTCCCCTCTCCGAAACCTCACTTTCAAGCTGGGTTATCATAAAGCCTTTTGAAGTGTAAAGTCTTAATCTCGGGTATTTTGAAGAAGCAGTGATGCTTTATTTTACACTGCAGACTTCCTAAAATTGATTCCGTTTTAATACCTATTCTCTGAACATCCTGTTCAAAAATACTGCACTGTAGCAGCATTAAAATTAGGAGATTTTCATGCGTTATCTATTGCCTAGTCTGATTAGCCTTGTCTTAAGTACCTCATTTGCAATGGCGGCTGATTTACCCGCAGACAGCACCAAGCCTGCGACTCCCACCCCGCCAACGGCTGCCGTGCCTGTGAATCCTGCGATGATGCACCAACAACATCAGCAAAAAATGCAAGAAAAGATGCAAGCTGATATGCAAAAAATCCAAGAGGTCAAAGACCCCGCCGAACGTCAACGTCTGATGCAAGAACAAATGCAAGAAATGCGTAAAATGATGATGGCAGAGCGGGCTAATAGCTATCCTACACCCGCACCGATGATGCAGCCTTATCCTTCTTATGGTTATGGCGCACCGATGATGCCTCCTCAACAACAATTTATGCCTTATCCACCACCCCATGCCCCACAGTTTGCAGGGCGCGGTCAAGGACCTCAAGGTTGGGGCGATGAACGACGTGGCGGTTGTGGCGAAGATCGTCATCAAAGTCGGCATGAAGGTCGCGGCGATGATCGGCGTGAACACATGCAAGAACGTCATGAGCAAATGGAAGAGCACCACGAACAGATGGAACAGCACTTCACCAAGATCGAGCAATTGCTAGAAAAATTGGTGGAATTAGCTTCTAAGCAAGTCGCTAAATAATCCTCACTGTTATGAACCCTGTAAATTTAATAAGTTACTAAAATTTACAGGGTATCCCGCTTTTCCTGTCTACAAATCATCATTATCCGCGCTTTCCCAGTAAAACTCGCAGGTAAAAATAGACTAAATCTAAATGAGGAGTTGAAAAGCGTTCAATAGATTCATACTATGTGACTTCGTGGCTTACTTCACATTTAAGGATTTTAATATGGAACACACTTTACCTGCTCTGCCCTACGCGCTTGATGCTTTAGCTCCTCATATTTCTAAAGAAACTTTAGAATTCCATTATGGCAAACATCACCAAACCTACGTGACCAACTTGAACAATTTGATCAAGGGCACCGAGTTTGAAGACTTGTCTTTAGAAGAAATCGTGAAGAAGTCCGCAGCAGGGATTTTCAATAATTCTGCTCAAGTGTGGAACCACACCTTCTACTGGAACAGCTTAAGCCCCAATGGTGGCGGTGCACCCACGGGTAAACTTGCCGATGCGATCAACAGCAGTTTCGGTTCTTTTGACAAGTTCAAAGAAGAATTCACCAAAACAGCTATCGGTACTTTTGGTTCTGGTTGGGCTTGGTTGGTGAAAAAGAGCGATGGTAGCTTAGCTTTAGTGAGCACCAGCAATGCCGCAACGCCTTTAACCACCAGCGATGTGCCTTTGTTGACCTGTGACGTGTGGGAACATGCGTATTATGTGGACTACCGCAATGCACGTCCTAAGTATGTTGAAGCTTTCTGGAATTTAGTGAATTGGGAATTTGCTGCTAAGAATTTTGGCTAAAATTCGCGGCATGTTGCCATAAAAAAAGACCTCTCGGATGTTGTCTGAGAGGTCTTTTTTATTGCTACTGCGCCCCCAATCCCCTAAAGGGGGCTAAACATAAACAATTATTTAATGTTTAAAGTCCCCTTTAGGGGATTTAGGGGCGCAGTTAAGAATTTAATGCTTACAAACGTTCAATAATCGCAGCAATCCCTTGACCGCCACCGATACACATAGAAATCAATGCGTAACGTCCGCCCGTGCGTTGTAATTCATACAAAGCTTTCACGGTGACAATCGTGCCCGTTGCGCCGATAGGATGTCCTAAGGAAATCCCACTGCCGTTAGGATTGACTTTGTCCATAGGCAGATTTAAATCACGCACCACGGCTAAAGCTTGCGCTGCAAAAGCTTCGTTTAATTCGATCACGTCCATATCAGCGATGGTTAAGTTCGCTTTTTCCAGCACCGCTTTAATCGCAGGCACAGGACCGATACCCATATACTTGGGTTCGACACCTGAATGTGCATAGGCAACAAAACGCGCCATCGGCTTTAAGCCTTGCTTATCAGCCGCCGCACGATCCATCAACACCACCGCAGCCGCCGCATCATTGATGCCTGAAGCATTACCGGGGGTGACAGAACCTTGCTTATTGAACACGGGCTTTAATTTAGCCAAAGCTTCCACGGTGATGTCGCCGCGAATGTGTTCGTCTTTATCAAAAATCGTCGTGCCTTTACGGGTCACTAATTCAATCGGCAGAATTTGGTCTTTAAAATTGCCGTTAGCAGTGGCGGCGGCAGCGCGTTGATGACTCATCACTGCTAATGCGTCTTGGTCTTCACGAGAAATACCCCATTTTTCAGCGATATTTTCAGCAGTCACGCCCATGTGGCAATCATCAAACGGATCGGTTAATGCACCAACCATCGCATCAACAACTTGACCGTCGTTCATGCGTTGACCCCAACGCAGACCAGGGATCCAATATTGTCCACGGCTCATAGATTCCACACCGCCTGCAACTGCGGCAGTCGCATCGCCTAAAGCGATACATTGGGCGGCATTCACAATAGATTGTAAACCACTACCGCACAGACGGTTTAAGGTGTAAGCGGCAGTTTCGATGGGTAAGCCGCCTTGAATGGCAGCTACGCGAGAAATATACATGTCGCGGCGGTCGGTGTGAATGACGTTACCGAAAACCACTTGTCCTACGTCTTTGGGGTCAACTTTGGCGCGGCTGACAGCTTCACGCACCACGGCGGAGGCTAATTCAGTGGTGGGCTTGTCTTTTAAAGAGCCGCCGTAATCACCGATTGCCGTTCTAACGCCACTGAGAATGACCACTTCACGATTAGACATAAATCCTCCAGTTTTATAATAATTGATTATTTTCAGAAAATCTGCATTTTGCGGATGCAGTGCCTATCTTAACAGCGTGGTGGGGCTGACAGGCGAGAATAGGGTAAAGCAGAATAACGGATTCGTCTACAGGGAAATCTCAAAACACTTCTAAAATAACACCCCCCTCAAAACTTGAGGAGAGTGTCGCACTTAACAACAGCTCAATGAATTAGCGTTTGTCAGTGGGGATAAAGTCGCGCTTGGCTGCGCCAACGTATAATTGACGAGGACGACCAATCTTGGTGCTGGGGTCTTCAATCATTTCCATCCATTGGGCAATCCAGCCTACAGTACGTGCCATCGCGAACATCACGGTGAACATGTTCATAGGAATGCCTAAGGCACTGAGGATGATGCCTGAGTAGAAATCGACGTTAGGATAGAGTTTACGTTGGATGAAGTAATCATCTTTCAACGCGATGTCTTCTAAACGCATAGCGATTTCAAACATATCTTGTTGTTGACCTGATGTGTCCATTTCTTCCAACAATTTATGGCAGATGCCACGAATGATGGTAGCGCGAGGATCAAAGTTTTTGTAAACGCGGTGACCAAAGCCCATGAGGCGTGCACTGTTGTCTTTGTCTTTGATTTTTGCGATGTAGTCTTCAACATTTGCAGGAGATTTGATTTCTTGCAACATGCGAATCACAGCTTCGTTTGCGCCACCGTGTGCAGGTCCCCAGAGGGTTGCAATGCCTGCTGCGATACAAGCAAAAGGATTGGCGTTAGAGCTGCCTGCTAAACGTACCGTGGAGGTACTGGCATTTTGTTCGTGGTCAGCGTGAAGAATTAACATGGTTTCTAATGCTTTCACAGCAGTAGGATTGAACTTGTAATCTTCAGCGGGCACGGAGAACATCATGTGCAGGAAGTTTTCGACGTAGCCTAAATCATTACGAGGATAAACTGCAGGTTGACCAATCAGATATTTGTAGCTGCTGGCTGCAATCGTGGGCATCTTAGCAATTAAGCGTAAAGCGCACAGGTTGCGGTGTTCGGGGTTTCTAATGTCCATAGAATCATGATAATAACTGGACATTGCGCCGACCACGCCGACTAACATGGACATCGGATGAGCGTCATGTTTGAAACCGTTGTAAAACTTTAACAGACCTTCATTTAACATCGTGTGACTATAAATGTCGTTCGTAAAGTTTTCCATCTCCGTCTTGGTGGGTAATTCACCGTAGAGCATCAAATAACAGACTTCTAAATAGCTGCTTTGTTCTGCCAATTGGTCAATTGGGTAGCCACGATGTAATAAAATACCCTTGTCACCATCAATGAAGGTGATCTTGCTTTCACAACTTGCAGTGGTCATGAAGGCGGGATCGAAGGTGAACATGTCTAATTCTTTGGCTAAAGCTTGGCATTCAATAACTGACTGACCGTGAACGCCATCTCTAACTGGGCATTCAAAAGATTTACCCGTTTTATTATCGGTAATCGTGACCGTATGAGTGCTCATAGATTTTCCTCATTAGGTTCGCTAAAGCGAAGGGTTGAACGACTGTTACTTCTTAGGTAACGGTGGAGTGTTTGGCAACAAACCTCGCCCGTGAAGCCCTGAGACTTCACGCTACAACATGCGCGTCCACAGCGCACTTTGGCAGTGTATAACAGTGGCGCGTGTCTTGGTAGAGATTTTACAATCCATATCCTCCCCTTAACTAAGGAATACCACGCGCACAGCCAACACTGTTAGCTCTGTTTGAGACACGCTCTATTTTACCTAAACTTGGACTGCTAATACTAGGTTGTATTGACATTTATCGTGATCTTGGCTTTAAGCCTCTATACTAACCTGAGTTCGGTATAAGCGATTGGAATAAAGGAATCAAATCCTTTTTAGCAATATTCAAGGAAGGTAATTTATCCTGATAAGAATAAGCGACCAAACCTGCAACAATATTAATCATATTGAGCAGGCAGTCTTGTTAAAATTTGCTGAAAATAAACTAGCCGCACGCGCATTTGTTAATTTTTTAAAAATGCCACAAGCACAAAATACTATCGAGAAATACAGTTATAGCGTGCCTGCGCATAAGCAATAAATTTGCTTGAAATGGCTTAATGATATCGTTCTGCAAGGACTATGATACGGGTGACGGAAAACGGGCTGTTGCTTTGGAAAGAAAAAATATTTGGGATTGTGAACATCGCTGTTTAAAGATGAGCATTTTCCCAAATAAACCTAGCCCTGCAATGCCTTCCGAATCAGCATTTCACTGCTCAAACCTTTTTCTTCAATCGCATGAACCCGCCGACTGGCTTCTTGGGGTTTATAACCCAGCGCAATTAAGGCACTGATGGCATCTTCTACAGGTGTGACCAAACCCTGCGTTAAAGCCGCTTTTCCTGTGCTCGCTAAACTAAATTCACTTTCTGCCACATCCCCAAATTCTGCCAGTTTATCCTGCATTTCGACCACTAGACGTTCAGCAGTTTTTTTGCCCACGCCCGAAATCCGCGTGAGTTGGGTAATATTATGTTCATGCACGCATTGCACAAAAGTCTGTAAATCCATCGCTGACAAAATGCTCAGCGCGAGTTTAGGGCCTACCCCATTAACTTTAATCAAGGTTTTAAACAAACGCCGTTCTGCTTCACTGCTGAAACCGTACAAAATTTGCGCATCTTCACGCACCACAAAATAGGTGAGAATTTTCACTTCGGTTTGTGCATCGGGCAAAGTAGCAAACGTTGACAACGGAGCTTCCACTTCGTAGCCCACGCCTTGCACTTCAATCACTAAAAACGGCGGATTTTTGTTGATTAATATCCCGCGCAAATGATGAATCATAAGCCTACAAACCCCTGTTGTTGTGCATGACATAAGGCAATCGCCAAAGCATCCGCCGCATCAGCCTGCGGACATGCCGCCAAATTTAATAACACCCGAACCATGTGTTGTACTTGGGCTTTTTGGGCGTGACCGTGCCCCACAATCGCTTGTTTCACTTGGGTGGCGGTGTATTCATGCACGCTTAAATTTTGCTGCATGGCGGCAACAATTGCCGCGCCGCGTGCCTGCCCCAATTTCAAAGCAGAATCCACGTTACGGCACACAAACACTTGTTCGATGGCGAGAATACTGGGCTGGTGCAGGCGAATAATTTCGGTGAGACCGGTGAAAATTTCTTGCAGGCGTTCTGGAAAGGGAAGATTTCCCATGCGAATGCAGCCGCTGGTGATGTAAGTCGTATTGCGTCCTTGTACTGCAATCACCCCAAACCCCGTGATCCGCGATCCGGGGTCGATGCCGACAATCCTTGTCATGAGGGGAAATTAGCCAAGCTGCGCAAGCACTTCTTCGCTGATGTCGGCATTGGAATGCACTTCTTGCACGTCGTCCAAATCTTCGAGCACGTCTTGCAAACGTAGCATTTTTTGCGCGTCGTCTAAATCTAAAGACACGTAGGTATCGGGACGCTGCATAATGTCCGCTTCTTCAGGCTTGAGATTGGCTTTTTCCAGCGCGGTTCTCACATCGAGAAAATCGTCAGGACTGGTCAATACGTCAAAACTGCCGTCGTCATTGGTGACAATATCTTGTGCACCCGCCTCCAAAGCCGCTTCGACTAAATCATCTTCATTGCAGCTTGCGGGATAACTCAACACTCCCAACTTTTTGAATAAATAAGCCACTGAACCATCCGTGCCTAAATTGCCGCCTGCTTTATTGAACGCATGGCGCACTTCTGCCACGGTGCGATTGCGGTTGTCGGTCATACATTCGACCATCACCGCCACACCGTTGGGGCCGTAACCTTCATAACGAATTTCTTCGTAATTATCCGCATCCAAGGCTCCACAACCGCGCTTAATCGCACGTTCGATAGTGTCTTTCTGCATATTCGCGCTGAGGGCTTTATCCATCACTGCCCGCAAGCGAGGATTTGAATTCGCATCACCGCCGCCAATCCGTGCCGAAACCGTGATTTCCCGAATAAACTTGGTGAATAATTTTCCGCGTTTGGCATCTTGAGCACCCTTGCGGTGCTGAATATTTGCCCATTTACTGTGTCCAGCCATATTTCTCTTTCTTTAACTTTAGGTTATCAAATTTTATGTTTAGGAGTTACGCAGTTAAATTTATAAGCAGTTCACAAGGTGTATGGCGGCTATGCCTTATGCACCCTACGCTTGATAAATCTCTTTGCATTAACACGTTATTAATTCAACTGCGTAACTCTTAAGGTTTTAAATTGCTAACCTGAAATCATCTTAGATAGCGTGCACTAAGTCAAGTCTGTTGACAGACTAAAAAACTCAGTCAAACGGTCAGACACTGATGCTTTTATAGAACCGATTTGGAATCATTAAAGAGAAGCGAGTTGTTTAATGATAAGCCTGATAAAGCACAGTTTGGTATTAGCGTTCTCAAGACTGCGCTCAAAGTTCTTAACTAACGACTTACATCTCTCTACCCAAGCATTGGAACGTTCGATTACCGACCTTGCCTTGACGGGCACAAAACCTGTTTTACCTTGGGCTGCCTTCTTTTGAGGGTTTAGCTGATAGCTCAAATTGGAGTTTATCCCTGATTTCAGGGTAAAACTTCTCTAATTCTTTAGCGGTTTGTCCCTGAAATAATCGAGATTCTGCTTGAACATCTCTATCAAACCTACGTCATCGCTGATATTAGTTTTTGTACAGTGAGTGAACAAGGGAAAGCCTAAACTATCCACTCGGTTCTGTAAGGCGTAGCCGCGATACACCTTTGACCGCTAAATTCAACTGCGTAACTCCTAAAAATACTGAACCCCCAACTTCATAAAGTTTTCTTTTAAAGAAGCCGCTAAAGGGGACTTTAAAGATTAAATCTGTGTCTTTCCCCTTCAAAGAGGTTGAAAGTTAAATCCCCCTCATTCCCTCTTTTCCAAGAGAGCGGCTAAACATCCGCATTAATCCCAATAAAATCATTAAATTACTGAGACTCCCCTTGAGTTCTGCTGTATTTTTTTCCTGATCCTACCTAGAATAGACACAAGACCAACATTCTTAGGAAAAATAACATGTATAAAATCAAGCTGTTAGGCATCTTGCTTTGTTGCGGATGTCTAAATATGGCTCAGGCTGCGACGTATTACGTCAGCAATGTCGGCAATGACAGTAACGACGGTTTAAGCGTCAATACTTCATGGGCAAGCCTTGCCAAAGTCAACAGCACCACTTTTCAAGCAGGGGATTCGGTGCTGTTTCGGCGCGGTGACACTTGGCGAGGACACGTAGAAATCAGTGATTCGGGCAAAGCAGGCGCACCCTTAGTATTTGACGCATTTGGGGAAAGCAATTTACCCCGTCCCACGATTAACGGCAGCGAACTGCTCACGGGCTGGCAACGTTGCAGCGCGACTACTTGCGGCAATTTGCCCAATGTGCAGAATATTTTCTTCACCAAAGTGAATCTACCCCAACTGCTGTACAAGAAAAATCCTGCTGACAAGGGTACATATTACAATCAAGGCGTTAGCCAGTTATTTGTGAATGGCGCGCCTGCCTTGTATGCGCGTCACCCCAACAGCGGTTACTTGTTCAATGAACAAGCCGTTGACAGCAACACCATGAAAATCAAGCTTGCTGATTGGGACGCTTTACCGACTAAAAACTTAATTGGCGCGTATGCACACACCAAATCTGCACGTTGGACTTTGGGCACGCAAACTATCAGCGCGGTGAATTACACCAACCGCACCATCGATTTATTTGGTTCGCCGCTGATTGCCTCAGGCTGGGGCTATTTTCTGAATAACAAATTAGAAATGCTCGACAGCGCGGGCGAGTGGTTTTTTGATGATAAAAAACTCACCGTGTATTTCTGGCCGCCTGCGGGTGTCGATTTGAATACCGCCGTGGTAGAGGGTTCAGGTTACGCGCTGGATGTGCCCAGCACTGACGGCACTTCAACCTTGAAAGATATTACCTTAAATGGTTTTAACGTGTTGAATACGGACAGCAATATTGCCGTGAGCTATGTGACGGTACGTAATTTTCACATCGTCCAACACTCGGGAATCGGCGTGAACGCGCTCGCAGATAACTTGGTGATTGATAATAACTTTATTGAATATATCGATGGTCCAGGGATTTTCGTCAGCCGTAGCAATATGGGGCAAAACGCAGTTTCGATTCGCAATAATCGCATTAATTATTCCAATAATCTTGGGATTCACCTGAAAGCTGAAGATTCCGAAGTGGTCAATAACACCATTACCAACATTGGGCGTTTTGAAAGCTTGGGTAAATTGGGGATGTCGGGCACGCCGCCTAAAAATAACCAATATGTCGGCAATCCGAATGATGATGGCGTTGGGGTACGTTTTTATGGACAAAACCTGTCGCTGAAAGGCAATCATCTGGATTATATCGGGCATAACGGCTTTTTCTTTAAAGCGAAAAATTTCCGTCTTGAGGAAAATATCATCAATCATCCTTGTTACACCAAGGCAGATTGCGGCGGGATTTATACCTATTTTGCGAATACCTATTTATCCGAAAATGCGAATTTAAATATCGTGTTACGGCGCAATATCGTGTTGAATAGCATCGGGAATACTGATGGAGCACGACGTTATGCCGCTACCGATACGGGCATTCATTATGAAATTCCATTCGGAATGGGAGTTTATATTGATGGACATGGCAAAGGTATTACTTTAGAAGAAAATGCCGCAGTCAACAGCTCTGCTTCAGGCTTGATTATTCAAGACAGTAGCGATATTACCCTAACGGGCAATGTTGCGATTAATAACAAGAGTGTACAGCTCGATATACCGCTACAAGAAGCCCCCTACATGGAAAACTTCTATTTGAAGCAAAACATGCTGTATTCTTTGGATAAGACCCAGAAAACGGTTTCTGTGCCTTCGCTGACCAATAGCAACAGTAAAAATAGCAGTAACTTGCTGAAATCTTCGGATAACAATTATTTGTTCAATCCGTATTCGCGAAATACGCCAAGCACTTTCCTTGATCCCTCTTACTACCTTATTTTACGCGGCGGCACGGGCACAAACGCGTATTCACTGGCGACGTGGCAAAAGGAATTGGGTTTAGATTTACATTCGGCAACTAATTGGTTTTACTTGAAACCTTATACGATTGCTAATGTTCTAGGAAGCAATCTGCTGAAAAATCCAGACTTTAGCAGTGGCATTAGTTCTTGGGATAATAATTTCGGGGTGACGGATTGGGATGCGAAATATTCAGGCGGCAGTATGGCGCTGGATCGCGGCACGCAAACCTTTGGAACAACGGCGACTTATGGGGAAACGCTAAATTTAGTGCCTGGTAAGCAATATCGCATTCAATTTACGGCGGCAACGCGGGATAAAATCGCGCCCGTGGCAGTGTCCATTCAGCGCACAGGCAGCGGCACCACCACCGAACGCACGATTTTACGTAGCGCATTTACTTTAAGCACGCAAATGCAAGAATTCTATGAAGTGTTTACCGTGCCTGATACTACGCCCGTGCAGTTGATTTTCAGCACCACCAAGGATGAAATCGACCATTACTGGTTAGATAACATCAGTTTGCAAGAAGTGGTTGCTTATGATTTGCCCGTGGCGGATGCATTTGTGGTCGATATTAACGGCAGTTTACCGTTTAATTTCCGCACTGCTTTGTTCCCACAAAAGGCGATTTTCTTCTATAACTCTGCGAGCACTGCGAAAGATTTCGATTTGCAAAACGTTAGCTATCGCACTTTAAATAATTTGCCTTTTGGTCAAGACAGCAAATTTGCTAAATATTATGCGAATGGCAAGTTGCATTTAGAAGCCGCCAGTTCGGTGATTTTGGTGGTCGATAGTTTCGCACCCTTGGCAGCCAGTAAGTTAAGCCTGAATTCAGGGGCAACGAATGGGCAATTGGTGGATGGCACTTTATTCAGTCTTAAAACCGACGGC
This sequence comes from Thiotrichaceae bacterium, assembly GCA_028688145.1. Taxonomy (GTDB): domain Bacteria; phylum Pseudomonadota; class Gammaproteobacteria; order Beggiatoales; family Beggiatoaceae; genus JAQTYU01. The sequence goes on from JAQTYU010000017.1 coordinate 49,919, forward strand.
ACTTTGAACTATACCGTGAATAACACCGCGCAAAGCTTGCCTTTGCAAAACACGGGCTTTGGTTTACCCGTGGGCGGATTTAAAGGGGAAGTGACGGGGGTTTTATACCTGACGCAAGGACATGTACGTTATCCGATGGGCACTTTATTAGTGACCACCAGCGCGGGTAAGTTGTATGCTTGGAATCCGTATTTACAAACTTGGCAAAGCAGTGATATTACGCCATTGAAAGGATTGTTCTCAATTCCGAGCGCAGAAGGTGAATTATTGGCGGCGTTGGATAATAACAATGTGGTGTTATTAGATACGGGCGCGAAAATTCCTTTATCGAGCATTGGTTATCCCAGTCAAGAAGCGGTGAAGTATATCACCCGTGACGATGCAGGGATTTTCTACTATGTCGTTACCGCCACTAATCAAGTGCATGTGTTTAATGCGCTGGCAAGTGTGTGGAGTAAGCAGTAAGTTTGGTGAAAGCAGCCCGATTTTAATCAAGTCGGGCGGTGTTTGAAAAAAAGGCGTGTAATCTACAGTGATTACACGCCTTTTTATTATCTGAACCACAATTCACACAATTTTCTTGATTAGCATAATTCGTTATTTATTATGGTAATTATGTTAATTAAGTGAATTATGGTTCAGACAATCTCGGTTTAATCCAAGAAACTCCGCAACTGTTCCGAACGGCTCGGATGGCGCAATTTACGCAACGCCTTGGCTTCTATTTGACGAATGCGTTCCCGCGTCACATCAAATTGTTTGCCGACTTCTTCCAGCGTGTGGTCGGTGTTCATATCAATCCCAAAGCGCATCCGTAATACCTTGGCTTCACGAGGAGTCAGGCTTTGCAGCATGTCTTGTGTGGCGCGGCGCAAGCCTTCAAACGTCGCAGATTCAATCGGGGATTGAATGCTGGTATCTTCAATGAAATCGCCTAAATGCGAGTCTTCATCATCGCCAATCGGGGTTTCCATCGAGATAGGCTCTTTTGCGATTTTCAGCACTTTACGCACTTTGTCTTCAGGCATTTCCATGCGTTCTGCCAATTCTTCAGGCGTGGCTTCGCGCCCTTTTTCTTGCAGAATTTGACGTGAAACCCGATTAAGTTTATTAATGGTTTCAATCATGTGCACAGGAATACGAATGGTGCGCGCTTGGTCTGCAATCGAGCGGGTTATCGCTTGACGAATCCACCATGTCGCATAAGTCGAGAATTTATAACCGCGCTTGTATTCAAATTTATCCACCGCTTTCATCAAGCCGATGTTGCCTTCTTGAATTAAATCAAGGAATTGCAAGCCGCGATTGGTGTATTTTTTCGCGATAGAAATCACCAAACGTAAGTTGGCTTCAATCATTTCCTTTTTCGCACGGCGAGCTTTGGCTTCCCCAATCGACATGCGGCGATTAATTTCTTTGATTTCAGCAATGCACAGACGGCTTTGCTTTTCCATTTCTATCAAACATTGTTGGGCTTGGTGAATTTCGGGGCTATATTTTTTCAAGGATTCGACAAAAGGTTTGCCACTCTTGATTAAATTTTCCAGCCACACGGGATTGGTCATGTTATTTTTGAAAGAGGCGAGAAATTCTTTTTTATTCATGCCGACTTTCAACACGCACAAATCACGAATTAAATTTTCTTGTTCACGAATCGAGGCAACGGCTTGCGCTAAATTGCCCGTGAGTTCATCAATGAGACGTGGCACTAATTTAAATTGTAAGAAACATTCTGCGAGTTCTTTACGGGCGAGATCGTAGGCGGGTGAATCTGAACCTGCGGTGGTTTGGGCGTGGTTAAGTTGTTGATATAAATCACGCAAATGTCCAAAGCGTTTGCTGGCTTCTTCTAAATCGACATTGGCTTCTTCAAGCAAACCACCTTCTTCATCTTCTTCGCCACCAGAAGATAATAACAACATTTCGTCATCAAGTTCTTCGGCTTGATTCAACAATTCATGGGGAACTTCGTCGTCTTCAGAATCGGTAAAGCCTGAAATAATATCCGAAAGTTTCAGCTCTTCGGTTTGCACCATGTCATATTGCGCTAAAAATGCTTCAATCACATCGGGGTGCATCGCCAACGCGGATAAGGCTTGAGATAAGCCTTCTTCAATGCGTTTGGCAATTTTAATTTCGCCTTCACGGGTCAATAAATCGACCGTGCCCATTTCACGCATATACATGCGCACAGGATCGGTGGTGCGCCCAAATTCGCTGTCAGCATTGACCAAAGCCGCTGCCGCTTCTTCAGCCGCATCTTCATCAGTGTCAGGCACAGCAACATCAGACATGAGTAACGCATCGGTATCGGGTGCAAATTCATGCACCGCAATTCCCATGTCATTGATCATTCCCACAATACTTTCGATTTGTTCAGGATCAACAATATCATCGGGCAAGTGATCGTTGACTTCATGATAGGTCAAGAAACCTTGCTCTTTGCCTTTGGCAATCAATAGCTTGAGTTGAGATTTCTGATGCTCTTGGTTCATTATCATTATGAATGTACCTGTGCTAAAAGGGTTGCGTATTTACAACAAACTTTGAAAGTATAGTTTAAGAAAACCACAAGTATAGTTTTCAGATCATTCTTTTTCTCGGTTGCATAGATGAGAATGGCATAAGCGGTTCGGTTTTTCCTGTGAACGCCTTAAAACTTAACTGCGCCCCCCCCCTAAAGGGGACTTTTAACTCCCCCTTTGAAAAAGGGGGCAGGGGGGATTTAAAAATCTCAAAATTTTCCACGATCTTAAATCCCCCTCAATCCCCCTTTTTCAAAGGGGGAAGCTAAGCGCAGTTCGTTTAAACCTTCTGCTGCAACAAAGATTTCAATTCCTCTTTCTCTGACATCGTGAGATCACGTTGATGTAACAGCACTTCGATGCGGGCTTCGATTGCCTGCTGAGATAATCGCTTAAGTGCGTCTTGGAACTCTGCAATGAGGTGACTGTCCTCACTATTCAAGGGCAACGCCGCTTTTAAGGCGTAATGTTTTAACAAGCCAGCATACGGACTGCCGCGCCAATGCTCATAAATTGCCCCTAAAGTATTTAATTCGGGGTGATTTTTTAAAAGCCGCACCAATTCCAGCAGTAAGGGCAACTCTGCTGAATTAATGTTTTGCAAAATATCTATAGCTGAGATGTAATTAACTAAATCAGGTTTACGTAATAAACACTGAATAATGCTCCCCACTAATGAAGGATTTGCATGATTAATCGGGGTGATCAAAATGGGATTAACAGTTACTTCCTGACTTTTTATAAGTGTAGTCAATTTTTTCAAATCCACATGACTTAAACGACTTAATTCCCGTAACATCAAATCGCGATACGCGCCCGAGGGCAATTTGCTTAATAGGGGTTTTGCCAATTCGATCAAGCGGGCTTTGCCTTCAATATTTTTCAAATCCACTTGTGGCATTAGTTGATTAAAGAAAAACTCGGGCAAGGAAGGGGCTTGGGCAAGGCGTTGTAAAAATCCCGTTTTACCTTCGCGACGCACTAAACTGTCAGGGTCGTCTTCACGCGGTAAAAACATGAATTTGACTTGTCGCCCCGCTTCCATAAACGGCAATGCCAGCTCTAAAGCCCGCCACGCAGCTTTTTGTCCTGCGTTGTCACCGTCGAAACAGAACACAATTTCACTCAGCGAACGAAATAAACGGCTCAAATGCTCGGCGGTGGTGGCAGTGCCTAAAGTCGCGACCACGTTGGGAATATCATGTTGCGCCAGTGCAATCACGTCCATATAACCTTCAACCACAATCACTTGTTCCGTATTGAGCTTGCGTACCCAATACCAGCCATAAAGTTCTTTGCCTTTTTGAAACAAGGGGGTTTCAGGAGAATTTAAATATTTCGGTTCACTGTTATCCAACACGCGCCCGCCGAAACCAATCACGCGCCCGCGCTGATCATGAATCGGAAACATCACACGGTTGCGAAAACGGTCGTAAACCTGCCCGCGTTCATTGCTGATCAATAAACCGAGAATTGATAATTCGTTTTGTTGCTGGGAATTGGTGACTAAGGCTTTATGCAAGTTATCCCAACCTGAGGGGGCATAACCGATGCCGAAAGTCTGGGCGATTTTGCCCGTTAAGCCGCGTTGTTTGAGATAGGTAACTGCCTCGCTGGCAAGCGGTTGGCGTAATTGCTGTTGGTAATAATGCGCCGCGTCTGCCATGAGGGTATAAAGTGATTGTCGTTGAGAAAAATCGGTGTGCGTTTGGGGGGCAGTGCCTTCTTCATATTCGACACTCACCCCAACCCGTGAAGCTAACTCTTCGACAGCTTCCACAAAATCTAAATGTGCATAACTCATCAAAAAGCTCAATGCGTTACCGCTTGCGCCACACCCAAAGCAATGATAAAACTGCTTTTCAGCACTGACGCTGAACGAGGGTGTCTTTTCTTGATGAAAAGGACAACACGCCACATAATTGCGTCCCGCTTTGCGCAATTTTAAGTAGCTATCAATGAGTTCTACAATGTCCGCACGCGACAGTAAACTCTCAATAAAATTACGTGCAACGCGTCCCGCCATCGTGGTGGGTATCGTCTAATTCAGACTTTGCTTGACTCGCGCACTGACCACAGTCATGTCTGTACGCCCTTGCACACGGGGCTTGAGCACAGCCATTACTTTGCCTAAATCTTTCACTGAAGTTGCCCCTGTTTCTGTCAACACCGAAGTGATGATTTCCGCAAGTTCTTCGTCAGTAAAAGGGGTAGGCAGATATTCTTGAATAACACCCACTTCATAGGATTCTTGATCTGCCAAATCTAGGCGCTTCGCTTGCGTATATTGGGCAATAGAATCGCGACGTTGCTTGATCATCTTATCTAAAATGAGCAATACGCGAGCATCATCAACCATAATACGTTCGTCAACTTCGATTTGTTTAATCGCCGCAGTGATCAGACGAATAACCCCCAAACGGCGTTTATCTTGTGACCGCATTGCGGCTTTCATTTCGTCTAAAATACGGAGCTTAAGAGCATCAGACATCAAAATCCATCCTACCCGCCAGCAAAGGCGGGAATCAGCGCAATAAATAAAGGCAGCAGGCGAGCTTGGGATTAATACAAACGTTCGCGACGGACTTTAAGCTTTTTGAGATGGCGTTTGACGGCAGCAGCGGCTTTACGTTTACGCACGGAGGTGGGCTTTTCGTAGAATTCACGGCGATGGATTTCAGCTAAGATACCTGCTTTTTCGCAGGAGCGTTTGAAGCGGCGAATGGCGACTTCAAAGGGTTCATTTTCTTTAACACGAATATTAGGCAAAGTGCAGCCTCCTCATTTAGTATAGACAAGTATAAACTTTTAATTGTACGCTAAATTTTTGAGGATGGCAAAACTTTAAAAGCTGTTTAATTTGAGATGGGAACAGCGGAGAGTTTTTAAATTTGTAAGCACTACAATTCGGCTATTGTATCCTTTAAGCAGGATTAAATACTATGGCTTAATTTAAAATCTTTAGGAGTTAGGCAGTTGAAACACTAATCCTTTTATTTAAAATGAGTTAGTATTGTGCATTGTACAATCATATTTCCATAAAAATAAAATAGTTACAGATTAAACTGCGTAACTACTAAACTTTAAAAGATGAGAAAAACGCAAGCGTAGCTAAATAAAATAAGTCCTTATTCAAGCAGCCTAAACGATGCAGAGTGGGCTATCGCATCCTGTTCGATGCCATGCTTTACCAGCTCAAAAATGGCTGCAACTGGGCTGACCTTCCCAAAGACTTCCCACCCTATTCAAGCGTGTACTGGCATTATAAATAATGGCGAGCTATCATCGATAAACTGATGTCGCGTTTACATGAAAGCCTCAGAGAGCACTCAAAAAAACGCTAAACGGACAAGCTTGATTATGGTGGATTCCCAAGCGGTGAAGAATACCTGTCTCGCCAGTCTTCAAAACAAGGGCTTTTGTTTTTACAAAGCCCCCAGAAGTTTTACCCTGAAATCAGGGATAAAATCCAATTTGAGTTATCGCCCAAATCCTCACTCAAACTGTGTTTTATCAGGCTTATCATTAAACAACTCGCTTTATTTTAAAAACTTCAAATCGGTTCTATACGATGAAACTTGTTGACTATTCAAAGTGGATTACGCACTACGCGCCACCCGCCCACTACTCAATGCCTGAATCACCGCGTCTTTCGGACCATCTGCCACAATTTGCCCGTTGTCCACCACGATTAAACGATCTACCAAACTTAACAATGAGGTGCGGTGCGTAATTAACAATAAAGTTTTGCCTTCCAAATAGGGCAACAAGCGCGTTTTAAACTGCTCTTCGCTGCTATTATCCATCGCATTGCTCGGCTCATCCATCAATAAAATCGGGGGGTTATGCAACAAGGCCCGCGCCAACGCAATCGCTTGCCGTTGCCCACCCGACAAGCCTTCACCGCGCTCGCCAATTGGTAAATCAAAACCCAAAGGATGTTGGTTGACGAACTCGTCCACGCCCGCCAAATGTGCCGCCTGCACTAAAGCCGCATCATCCAGATACGGCGCACCCATCACAATATTTTCTTTGACCGTGCCATAAAATAACACGCTGTCCTGCGGCACATAACCCATATTGCGGCGCAAATCCGCAGGGTCGAGCTGACGGCTGTCGATGCCATCCAACAACACGCTGCCCTCACCCACTTGGTACAAATTCAACAGCAATTTCGCAAGGCTACTTTTTCCTGAAGCCACGCGCCCAATAATCCCAACCCGTTCACCTGCTTGAATTTTAAAAGAAATATTTTGCAAAGTTTTCAGCGGTTGGGTGGGGTATTGAAACTGCACATTTTTGAATTCGACCGCGCCCTGCAATTCGGGACGGTGCACAAAATCCTGTCCTTCGGGACGTTCCAAAGGCAAACTCATGATGTGATTGAGTGCCTTCAATGCCGCCCGCGATTGGTGATAACGCATCATCAAACCCGCAACCTGTCCCAAGGGAGCTAAGGCGCGTCCTGTCAAAATCGTGCTCGCAATCAATGCGCCCGTGCTCAATTCGCCCGCCTTGATTAAATACACCCCAAAAATTACGATGGCAATTGTCGCAACCTGCTGTACTAAAAGTGTTAAATTCACCGCCAAGGCAGAAATCAAACGTGAGCGTAAACTGCTTTTTGCAATTTCCCCCAGCAATTGTTCCCAACGCCGTTGCAACACGCCTTCCGCTTGCAAAGTTTTAATATTTTCAATCGCAGCAAGGGCTTCCACTAACACCCCGTGCTTTTGGGCGCTGGCGCGAAAACTTTGTTCGACGGCTTTGCGCAAGGGAAATTGCAATGCAAAACTGATTAATAAAACCACGGGCACGGCAAAAATCGGCACAAATACCAAATTGCCGCCAATCGCCCAAATCACTAATAAAAATAGTAGCGTGAACGGTAAATCAACCACGGTGGTTAAAGTTGCCGAGGTGAAAAAATCCCGAAAGCTTTCAAATTCCAGCAAATGATTGGCAAACGCGCCCACAGAACGCGGATGTGAGATTAAACGCGTGCCCATCACTTGTTCAAAAATCATGCTGGCTAAAATGATGTCGGATTTTTTGCCCGCGAGATCAATAAAATAACCGCGTAAGCTGCGCATCACAAATTCAAAGGCGAACACGATGCCCGCGCCAATTGCCAACACCCATAAAGTTTCCAGCGCGTGATTAGGCACGACGCGATCATAAACATTCATTACAAATAGCGGTGAGGCAAGGGCAAATACGTTGATTAACAATGAGGCGAGCAAGACTTCTAAATATACATGCCAGGACTTTGCCAACGTGCCCCAAAACCAATTACGTGGGCGAGGAATTGCGCCCGCTTCGGAACGCGCATCAAAACGATAGGCTTGACGCACACAGAGCGCGTAACCCGTGTACTGTTCTTCCAGGCTTGTCACACTGATTTCAGCAAAGCCTTCACCACTTTCAGGCTGAATAATTTGCGCAGTAGTTGGCGTGGCGTATGCATTCAAAACGCAAGCTTGATTATCTTTGAGCAGTAATACCGCAGGGAGTTGTAATTTGGTGAGTTTTTCTAGCGGACGCTTAATCAGGCGCGCACTTAAACCTGCACGGGCGGCGGCGCGAATAAATAATTCTGGGGTTAAACCCTGCTCGGTCAGCGGTAAACCCGCATGTAAGGCTTCAGGGGAAAAAGGGCGGTGATGTAGCTTAGTTAAAATCACTAAACAGTATAGCAAGGGGTCATCAATACGCGGGGTTTCAAGCGGAATTGCAGTTGTCATGGGATTGCACGCAGCGAAAATCATGCAAGATAGCTTAGAATAAGCAGGACAGACACGCAAGGAAAGAATAAGGCTGGCGGAGAGGGCGGGATTCGAACCCGCGTGGGGTTTCCCCCCAACCGATTTCGAGTCGGTGCCGTTATGACCGCTTCGAGTACCTCTCCGTGTCGAATGCGGCATAATATAACATTGCTAACACGTTTTTAACAGCCTTTAATCAGAGAACCCGCCCACCGTGCTGACTTATATCATTGCAATTCCTGCGCTTTGGGCAGCTTATTTAGCCTTTGTTTATTCCCCACAACGCGCTTTTCTCACTGCGTATATTCCCATTTTATTATTGTTACCTGATTATTATTACTGGGTGTTGCCCGTGTTACCTGACCCCAGTTTCAATCAGGCGGTGATCATGGCAATTTTTGGGGTGTGGCTGATGCGGGGTCGTCCGCATTGGAAATCCAGCTCTACAGATTACTTGGTCTATGGCTATTGTATTTCAACGACTTATTCTGAATACAGCAATGCGGGTTTTGATGAGGCGTTAAACATAGGATTTGATGCAGTGGCTTCAATTCTCGTGCCCTACATCATGGCAAAAGCTTTGATTGAACCCTGTGGTTTGCGCTTTGAATTTGCCAAAAGCGTGGTGTGGTCTTTGTTCATTATCTCTGTGCTTTCTGTGTATCAATTTTTCAGCGGCGCACCCGAAACCCTGTGGCAAATTGTCCTAGCTCCGTTTTTTCCCGGACAAGGCTGGCAATGGGTGACTAGCTTTCGCTGGGGTTTAGCGCGAGTTTCAGGTCCTTATGGACATGCGATTTTAGCGGGCATCATCATGGTCGTGGGCTACCGCATTCAACGCTGGCTACATTGGAGCGGTGCTTGGAAGGAACGCATTAAATGGATTGCATGGATTCCGCTGAAAACTGACACCATACTCAGCATTGGCTTATTTGCGGGCGCATTCATGACCTTGGTGCGCGGGCCTTTAATTGGTGGGGTGTTTGGGGCAATTATCGTGATGATTGGACGCTCTAAACAACGCTGGCTGATTTTATATCTCACCATCGCTGCTGTCATTATCATCGGCATTCCCTTCATGAATTGGTTTATTGGTTATGCCTCCGTCGGGCGCGAGGCGGCGGCGACGGAATCACAAGAAACCATTGCCTATCGTTGGGAGTTAATCGGAACTTATCTTAACGATGGCATGGCGCGGATGTGGTTTGGTTGGGGGCGTAATGGTTGGCCGAGAAATCCTTATCAGCCTTCAATTGATAATTTTTATCTACTGTTATTTTTAATGCACGGTTTGATCAGCATTCTGTTTTTGTTGGCGATTATTTTAGGCATGATGCTGCGCTTGTTTATTCATGACATGTTGCGCCCCGTGGCAAAACCTAAAGGCAGTGCTTTAGGATTTACCCTGATGGGTTTGTATATTGTGTTTGGGTGGTCGATTGCGACCGTATACATGGGTGAACAAACCATTCCCTTGCTATTTTTATTGGTGGGTTGGAGTGAAGGCTATTTAATGTATTCCAAACAAGAACATTTACTTTATCCAGAGCAATTTGGAGGGACAGAGATAAACCTTGAAAATAATACGCCTAGTTCTCCAAGTCGTTTTAAATTCAAGCGTTATTTAGAATAAAAAAACAGTTTTAAGAAAGTGGTTTTTAAAAACGTTTGCATGGATAGCTTGTTTTAAGCACAATTCTCACATTCTCTTTAAAATCGTGTTGGCTCAAATATGGAAAAATCTCCTATATCCCCAAATTCTAGAATAGAAAGCCGAGAAATGCGGAATTTGGTCGTGAAAAATATGGTTATTGCCGTGTTGGCAAAACTATTTTATTTAGGTTCACGTTTATTTTTACCTCCTATCACCCTTGCCTATGTCAGTTTGGAAGAATACGGTATTTGGGCAGTTTGCTTTATTTTAATTGGTTATTTAGGCATGGGGGCGTTCGGCGTTTCTAATGTTTATATCCGTTACATTGCCGAATACCACGCCAACCATCAAATTCAACGTATTAATGGTCTAATGTCCACAGGCATTGTTTTTGTATCTGGTATTTGTGTCGTGTTAATGGTGGCATTATGGTTCATCTTGCCTGACTTGATTTCTGGAGCTTTCCACATTTCTCCTCATCTCCAGCACACGGCATTTTATTTAATTTACGGGGCTGCCAGTATTTTCATACTGGAGTTAGTGATGGGGGCATTTATTTATCTTTTGGAAGGTTTACAACGTTTTGCAGTCACTTCCTTGGCTTTTACCATAGCATCCTTACTCGAAACTTGTTTAGCCATTCTGTTATTGTTTTTAGGCGTGGGCATTTATTCTTTGTTGTATGCGTTTATCGCCCGTTATATTTTTTATATTACTGCCTGTGTTCGTGCCAGTTATCGCGAATTACCAGGACTTTCGGTGAATATAAACAACTTTAGTACCCGTTATTTACCCTTATTTTTAAAGTTTGGCGCAATTGCTCAAGCAATGGGCTTTTTATCAATTTTTGTTCAATCCTTAGAAAAATTAATCGCTAGCGTAACTTTGGGAGTCGTCGCCACAGGTTTATTAGATGTCGGCTCAAAATTAGCCACCACCGCCACCACCATTCCTGCCGCAATGACCAGTGCGTTTCTACCCGCCAGTTCTTATTTACACACCCAAAACCGCAAAGAAGAGTTGAGCGATATGTATTTACAAGGCTCACGCTCCATGAATTTAATCACAGGATTATTAATGGGTTTTTTGGTCGCTTTTGCCCATCAAATCATGATGCTGTGGTTAGGAAATGATCCAAAATATTTAATTGCAGTCCAAATTATGATGTTATTCACGCTGCCCCAACAAACCCATATTTTAACGGGTTTAGGTTCTGCGATTTTTTACGGCATTGAAAAGCCAATTCTAACCTTGTCTTATCCCTTGCTTAGAATTGGATTATTGTTGCCCTTTGGGGTGTTGTATGGGCTTGAGTTAATCGAACTAACTTTGTTGAACTTGGTGGCGGCGGTGACTTTTACCACGATTATCAGCGCGTTAATTTATCTGGCACAAATTAATCGTTATATGGAGGTGTCGCAACTGAAGTTTATCTGGACAGTGTTACTTCCCGGTGCATTCCCTTATTTCTCTGGTTTTATCAGTCTTTGGATATTGAATGCACTGTGGTCAACTCCCGTGGTAGATCGTTTTTCGGCATTTTCATTTTTAAGTGCGGGCGGTCTTTTATACGTATTGACCACGCTCCCTGGGATTTATTGGGGCATTTATGACTCTCATGAGCGCGCTGAATTACGGGTATTGATTTTGCGGGGCTTGATGTTTATCGGGAAATTTATTCCTACGTTGCGGCGTTGATAAATTCCAGAAAAGTGTAGCCCGCATGGAGCATCGCGGAATGCGGGAAGATTTTTAAATCATCGCCTAAATTCCTCGCATTTCGCGATGCTCCATACGGGCTACAAACTACAAACTTAATTTGAATTTTATGCCTTGCCGCCACTCAATTTAACCCGCAGCGCATCAATAAAGGTAAACACCACAGGCACAATCAACAAACTCAACGCGGTTGAAGTGATTAAGCCGCCAATCACCGCAATGGCCATCGGTTGGCGAAAACTCGGATCACCGCCCAAACCCAAAGCCAAGGGCAACATTCCCGCCACCATTGCCACCGTAGTCATCATGATAGGACGGGCGCGTTTACGACAAGCATCAATCAGCGCGTCAGTTTGTGACATGCCATGTTCTTTAATGCCCATCACCGCAAAATCCACCAGCAGAATTGAGTTTTTCGTCACAATCCCAAGCAGCATCACCAAACCGATTAACACGGGCAAGCCTAATTCCCCATGTGCACTGACCAGTAACGCGACAAACGCGCCGCCAATCGACAAGGGCACAGCGGATAAAATCGTAATCGGCAAAAACCAATCTTTAAACAACAGCACCAACACGCAGTAAACACATAAAATGCCTGTGAATAATGCCATGGCAAAGCCTGTGAATAATTCGAGCATCACTTCCGCATCACCCGACTCGATGAAACGCACAGAAGAGGGCATGGTTTGCACGCTGGGTAAAGTTTTTGTGGCTTGCAACGCCGCACTCAAAGAATAGCCGCCTAAATCAGTGGTTAAAGTCACGCGGCGTTCTCGGTCGTAACGGTCGATTTGTGAAGGTCCACTGCTGATAAACACTTCAGCAATACTTTCCAGAGGTACTAGCCCATTTTTCCCTGGCACGCGCAAATTGGAAACCGCTTGAATATCTTGGCGCACGCTGTCAGGCATTTGCACCCGAATATCAATCTGACGTTTGTCCAAATTCAACTTCGCAAGCGCAGCATCAAAATCTCCACTCAAGGCAATGCGTAAAGTTTCCCCAATCGCTTCCGTGGTCACGCCACGTTCCGCTGCAAGACTGGCATTCGGGCGCACGGTAATTTCCCCGCGCTCTAAACTGGCGGTTGAAGTGACGTTGCCCAAATAACCCAAGCCACGAATATCATGCTCTAAAGCTTGGGCGCTGACTTTTAAAGCGGCGGCATCGGGGCTGGCTAAAATAATCGTCATTTTTTCCCCCGGTCCACCCCCGCCCAAAGAAAAGCGTGCCCCCGCAACTTTTTGCAATCGGGTGCGTAACTTATTTTCAATCACTTGTTGTTTCGGGCGCGTGCCGCGTGGACTCATAATCACCATAATCGAAGCTTTGCGCACTTCGCCCGCCGTGGTGGGGGATTTACCCGCTTGTTGTGCCGCGCCTGCTGTGACAAACACGGTTCGTACGCCTTCCGTGCCCACGATGGCTTTACGGGCTTCTTCGGCAATCGCTAAAGTGGTGTTCAAGCGCGTGCTTGGCGGCAATTCCATACTAATTGTGGTGAAACCTTCGTCTGAGGCAGGAATAAAACCTATGGGCAACAGCGGCACTAAAGCCAAGGAACCGATAAAAAACGCAATCCCCATGAACAAAGTAAATTTGCGATAGTGCAAACACCAAGCCGCCAGTCGCAAATAAGCCCGCATCAGCCAGCCTTCTTTTTCTTCATGCGGACTGACTTTCACTAAAGCGACTGCCATCATTGGGGTGATTAAACGTGCAACTAATAAAGAAACTAAGACCGCAATCACCAGCGTCCAGCCAAATTGTTTGAATATCATGCCGGGGATGCCGCTCATTAACGCTGTGGGCAAAAATACCACCACTAAAGTTGCGGTGGTTGCAATCACTGCCAAAGCAATTTCATTGACTGCGTCAATCGTGGCTTGTCGCGCGGTTTTACCCAAACGTAAATGCCGGGCGATATTTTCAACTTCGACAATCGCATCATCCACCAAAATCCCTACCACCACTGCCAAGGCAAGCAAGGTAATGGTATTTAAGGAATAATTTGCCCATGCCATAAACGCAAAGGTCGGAATAATCGACAAGGGCAAAGCCACTGCGCCTATTAACATGGCACGGGTATCGCGTAAAAATAGCCAAATCACCAGCACTGCTAAAATCGCGCCTTCGTACAACATTTCCATCGAGCCTTCGTATTGCTCATTGGTTTTGGCGACGCTGGAACGAATTAATTGCACCCGTAAATCAGGATTACTGGCTTGTAATTTTGCCAATACCTGCACCGCGCCTTGGGCAATGCGACCTTCATCAAAACCCCGCGACCGTGACACTTGAAAACCCACGGCGGGTTTGCCGTCTAAGAGTGCGCCTTGCGAAGGCTCGGTGATAGTATCTTTCACAGTGGCAATTTGATCCAAACGCACGGAACGCCCATTCGCCAAAGCAATCGGCAAGGCTTCCAAATCGGCAGCGCGTTGTACCGTGGCAATGGTGCGCACGCCTTGATTTGCACCGCCCAATTCTCCACGCCCACCTGAAGATTCTTGTTGTACCCGTTTCAAAGCACGCGATACATCCGCAGCAGTGACTCCTAAAGAAGCCAGCCGTGCAGGATCAACCAAAATTTGCACTTCACGTTGTACTCCGCCGACACGGGAAAACTCGCCCACACCCCGCACGCCAAGCATGGCTTTTGCCACGATGTCATCGACAAACCACGACAAGGCTTCTTCGGTTTTGGTGCTGCTCGACACCGCATAAGTTAGCGTGGGGCCGCCAGGTCCGACATTGTTTTTACTGATTTGCGGTTCTTCCAAATCGGTGGGCAAATTGCCGCGCACGCGATCCACCGCATCTTTTACGTCAATCAAGGCATCGGATAAGTTGCGTTCTAATACAAATTCTACCGATAAAGAGACCGAACCGTCAGTGATCGTGGTGTAGATATGTTTTAAACCTGTGAGTGTGGCTAAAGAATCCTCAACTTTACGCGCCACTTCCGTTTCTAATTGTGAAGGCGCAGCCCCCGGCAAACGTAAACTAATCGTAATTGTGGGCAAATCTAAATCAGGAAAGCTTTGAATATTAAGGATTTTAAATCCCCACAGTCCCGCAAAAGTCATCAACATAAATAGTAAAATTGAGGGGATGGGGTTACGAATCGACCAGGTTGCAAAATTCATAACTTAGCCTCCCGCTGCATCGCTGGGCACGATTTTGACCAGATCGCCATCATTGAGGAAACCTGCGCCGCGCACAATCACCTGATCGCCTAATTTAAGCCCTTGTAAAATTTCAATTTGTCCTGCTTGACGGCGGGCGGTGCTGACCAGCACTTGCTGGACGCGTTCATTATTCAGCACAAACACGGAAGTTCTGCCATCGCGCACCACCACGCTGTCTGCGGGAATAATTAAGGCATCCGATTGATTTAATTCAATGCGTCCATTGGCATACATTGCGGCACGCGCGCTGCCGTGGGCGGGTAAATCCACATAAGCAATGCCAAGGCGTGAATTGACATCCAAAGCAGGGGCGAGTTGCCGCAGTTTTCCGACCAGTTTGCTGCCGTCGGGTAAAGTTAAATTCGCGCTCATGCCGATGTGCACTTGTGCGATTTGTTGCGCGGTGAGTTCGGCGCGCCATTCTAAACGCCCTTGTCGAATCAGGCGAAACAGCTCTGTGCCAATCGCGGGCACTTGTCCGAGCATCGCACTCAAACTGCTGATAACACCATCATCGGGCGCAACGACGCGTGTGCCTTCTAAACGTACTTTCAAAGAGGCGAGTGTCGCTTCAACCAAGGCTTTTTGGGCGAGCGTGGTTTTGGCTTGGGTGATGAATTGCAGTGCATCTTGTTCACTGATGGCTTTTTTATTTTGCAAAGTCAGCACGCGTTCACGGTTGGCATTGGCTTGTTTTAAATTGGCATCCGCTTGGGCAAGATTGGCTTCCGCTTGAGCAATTTCAGCGCGCACGGTGCGGTCGTCAAAGCGTGCTAATAAATCGCCGCGTTTGACTTGGTCACCGACATTGACGCGAACTTCTTCAAGCGGTAAACCTGCCACCCGCGCCCCGACTAAGGCATCTTGCCATGAACTGATCGCGCCTTGGGTTTCAATGCTTTGTGTCCATTTGGCTTTGCTGACACTGGCAACGGTGACAGTGGCTGCGGCGGCAGTTTTGGCGGGTTTTTCGTTTTGGGCAAACAGCTTGGGGGAATGGAGTATCAGGCTGGCGAAAAATATCGCTGCATAATTAGCAATGATTTTCATTAGATATTCTCATGAGGAAGGATTAGAAGGTTTGGGAAAATTTGAGGAAAGCGTGCGCTGTTGGCAGTCGGCGATCAAGCGTTCAAAGGCTTTGCGAATCAGCCATGCGACTTGGGAACTTGCGCCGCCTTGTTGTAAACCCAGTGTGGATGCGCCAATCGCAACACAATGAAATAACATTAATTCTTCTTCGGTGGGAAGCAAACCGTGCGCTTTCAGCACTTCGGTAAAATGGGCGTGGATGTCGCTTTGAAATTCAAGCATCCATTGCCGCAAACTGATGTCTTCATCACAGGCGGCGGTCAGTGCTAACATTAAACGTGGGGCTTTAGAGGTACTAAGATGTTGAATCAGTGTTTCTTTGAAGGTTTCTAAATCTAAAAGTTGCCCTTCGGTACAAGAGG
The DNA here is from genome assembly GCA_028688145.1 of Thiotrichaceae bacterium. GTDB lineage: Bacteria > Pseudomonadota > Gammaproteobacteria > Beggiatoales > Beggiatoaceae > JAQTYU01. Next base: position 66,230 of record JAQTYU010000017.1, read on the forward strand.
CAGCCATTGAGGCAGTCATTACATGTTTGCCTTCCTGCACCACTGCTTTTAATAAATCATTGCGGGTTGGAAAATAATAGGTGAGATGACTTTGGCGCACGCCTGCTGTGGCGGCAACACGGGCTTGGGTTAAGGCGTGAAAACCTTGTTCGTGCATTAAACTTAAGGCAGCATTTAAAAGGCGTTGTCTCACACTGTCTGATTTGGTAAAAGTCATAAAACAACCTCTAGTATAGGGTTGTTTGGTATTATAACCAAATTTTGGTAAAAAAACCAATATTTGGAAATTAAAGATTTAGGAGTTACGCAGTTGAATTAATAAGATTTAAATGCAACAGCGTAATTCCTACTCAAATAAGCTTTTAAAATCCTTGCCGTTGGAACGAGATAAATAATTGTGGTCTTTGTCTAGATACCTATGGTTTCATAAAATGGGCGTTATAATAATCCGCATTCAATCAAGGAGAATATTTTTATGAATAAAGTCATGATTGTAACGGGGGGCAGCAGAGGCATTGGAGCGGCTGTCGTGCGCCTTGCTGCCACAGAAGGCTATGCCGTGTGTGTAAATTATTTAAATAATCAGCAAGCGGCTGAAGAACTTGTGGCAGCTATCATCGCTAAGCAAGGAAAAGCAATTGCAGTGCAAGCCGATGTTGCTAAAGAAGAAGATATTTTGCGCCTTTTCAAGCAAGTTGATGCGCGTTTAGGCACAGTGACGGCTTTAGTCAATAATGCAGGGATTTTGGATCGGCAAACGCGCATCGAAAATATTGACTATGAGCGAGTTCGACGCATATTTGCAACCAATGTTTTGGGGAGTTTTATTTGTGCGCGTGAAGCCGTGCGTCGCATGTCAACTAAGCTTGGCGGCAAGGGCGGCGCAATTGTCAATATTTCTTCAACGGCAGCCCGTCTGGGTGCACCCAATGAATATGTTGATTACGCCGCTTCAAAAGCTGCGATTAATGCTTTTACTCTGGGTTTATCTAAAGAAGTTGCGGCGGAAGGGATTCGTGTAAATGCTGTCAGCCCTGGCATTGTCTACAGTGATATTCATGCCAGTGGTGGCGAACCTGATCGTGTAGAGCGGGTGAAAGACAGTATTCCCATGAAGCGAGGGGGTACGCCTGAAGAAGTTGCCGAAGCAGTGCTGTGGTTATTATCAGAAAAAGCTTCTTATACGACAGGCAGTATTTTGGATGTTGCAGGCGGACGCTAAAACTTTTGCAAGAGTGCTAGGGCGTGTCATCAAAAAGAACTAGAGGGTTATTAAGCCAAAAGAATGAGACTAGAAGCGAGGTAAATACCACTCAAGAAATGGGCTGAGCATTTATCATATCGAGTGGCTATCGCTCTGCTTTAACTTACAAAAGAAGTTCTCTATCAAATGACGTTCCTTGTAAAGCTCTTTATCATACTCACAAGGATTTAAACGGTTTTTCTTGAAGGGAATCACACAACGAATCCCCCTGAGTCTCAAAACCTCTCTGACAGGCTTATCTGCATCAAAGGATTCATCGCCAAGCAGAACATCCGTCTCCACTTGAGGGAGAAGTTCATCAGCTCCCTCAAGGTCACTTGCCTGTCCTGCCGTTAAAAAAAAAGAGCGGATTGCTCAAAGCATCAACCAACGAGTGAAACGGGTGTGCACCACACGAAAATCCCCAAAACGTTCAGCTAAGTCTCTCCAAGGAATACCGCTATGATAACGGTATAGGACGGCTTCAATGAACAAGCGGTTATCTTTATAGCAGTTCTCCCGACCTATCCTTTACGTCTTGGAAGGAGAGGTGCTAATCTAGGGCGTGTCATCAAAAAGAACTAGAGGGTTATTAAGCCAAAAGAATGAGACTAGAAGCGAGGTAAATACCACTCAAGAAATGGGCTGAGCATTTATCATATCGAGTCGCTATGCCTCTGTATTG
>JAQTYU010000001.1 GCA_028688145.1 Thiotrichaceae bacterium
AAATTCACGATCCGCACGAAATTCGTTTTCTCAATGAACGGCTTCAGGAATTGGAACAACAGGCGTTGTTGCCTTAACTGGGTTTGTCAGAAAAAGTATTTTTTAAGCCCTTTCACTGCACCCCTAACCCCCTAAAGGGGACTTAAAGCCACAATAATGTTTATCTGTAGCCCCCTAAAGGGGAAGGGCTGCGTCAAAGATTTAAATCACGTTTTTAAATAAGCTGTTAAAGTAGATATTATTGTAACTCCCTATTATACAAACACTTTGCTTAAGAGGGAGGAGTGGCTAATCAGGCTTTCAACCCCTGCGCGCATCTTCATTATTCCCTCAGTCACCGAACTCACCCCTGCAAACCTCAATAAGTTTAACCCAATACTCCGTAAAATACCCATCACCAAGGCTGAATTCGGTTTACAGATTCCACAGCTATCTTCTTCCAAAACAACATCCTTTACCCAGTGTAAGTTGTTCTCTATGCGCCTTGTATCCACTTTCCAAACACATAAGCACTCGCCTTCTCCCTGCTAAGGTAGTAGCTATCACTCTTGACCTGCTTTTTCCCACGCAAACTTTTGCGATGGACTAAAATCAAACTGCCTAAACCCGCCCATTCTTCTATAAGAACCGATTTAGAATCTTATGTAAACTTTAAAAGATGAGAAAAATGCAAGCGTAGCTACATAAAAAGCCCTTATTCAAGTAGCCTAAACGATGCAGAGATGGAGAGCTCTAGGTATCATCGATAAACTGATGTCTCGTTTACATGAAAGCCTCCGAGAACATTCAAAAAAATCTCAATGGACAAGCCTGATAATGGTGGATTCCCAAGCGGTGAAGAATACCTGTCTCGCCAGTCATCAGAGTAAGGGATTTTGCTTTTACAAAGCCACCCACGGGATTAAGAGACACTTAGCGGTTGGTAGTTTAGGTTTTCCCTTGTTTACCTACTGCACGAAAGCCAATATCAGCGATGATGTCGGTTTGATAGAAATGTTCAAGCAGCATCTCGACTACTTTAGGGACAAGCCCTTAGATATGCCTAAAACGACAATCTTGTTGGATAATGGCTATCACTCGGAACGTATTCGGAAAGAATTAGAGAAGGTTTATCCTGAAATCAGGGATAAAATCCAATTTGAGTTATCTCCTAAACCCTCAAAACAAGAAAAGTTAGCGTAAGGTAAAACAGGTTTTCTGCCAGTTAAGGCAAGGTGGGTAGTAGAACGTTCTAATGTTTGGGTAGAGCGGTGTAAGTCGCTGGTTAAGAATTTTGAACGGACTCTTGAGAATGCTAATGCAAAACTTAAACTATGTTTTATCAGACTTCTGATTGTTCGGCTCGCTTCCTTTTAATCTTTTTAAAGATTCCAAATCAGTTCTATAATGACTCAACATCCATTGATTAAATGTCAGACATAACTCCGGAACATCAAGACGATAACTGAGTCTTCGGAACGGCGAAGTCTAGGGCTCTTTACCACGGAGTAAAGGAATCTGAGTTGCTAAGAGTATCCTATGGTGCTTTGCAAAACGCGCCATCACGTTGAAACTTGTATAACCACACATCAGACTCATTATCATGATGACTAGGCTTGGGGACGCAGTTAAGATTTAAATCCCCGCGCTACAAAAACGAGCCTTAAATTTTGAAGTTCCCCTAAATCCTAGTGAGAAATCGCCCCAAGTGGATTACACTGAATAAGAAGACCTTTTAACCCACATTCACCCCGCTTTAAAAAGGAGTATGACCTAAATGTATTGGTTACTTGCGCTGATGAGCCTCAGTTTATTGGGAATGATTGCCACGGGAATTTATTTTGAATTTAACCCCGTGAAGAAAGATGCACCCGCCGCCCGTTGGCTGAAAACCACGCTTGCCACGAATTTACTGACCTTTGTTGCCGCCCAATTGGGTTTATTATTTCTCGGGATTCATGATGTCATGGCAGCCCCCGTGGTTGCCGAAGCTGCCAAAGAAATTTCTATCGGCATGGGTTTAGCCATGATTGGCGCAGGCATTCCCACAGGTTTGGCAACCATTGCCGCAGGGATTGCGGTCGGCCCTGTCGGTGCAGCCTCACTCGCGGTGATTGCAGAAAAACCCGAAATCTTCGGGCGGACTTTGGTGTATCTCGGGCTGGCTGAAGGGATTGCGATTTATGGCTTAGTGGTCACGATCTTGATGTTGGGCAGATTATAATGCGTTTGATTGTGATGGGGGGCGCGGTGCTTTGTGAAGGCTTCACCCTGCTGGGTTTTGAAAGCTATCCCAACGCCAGCACTGTCCAGATGGAAAACCTACTCGCAGAATTATTAAAGAACAAAGAAAAAGCCCTGATTTTCGTCGAAGATTATTTAACCCGCGAGCCGCAAGCCAATTTTTTACAAGTGCGCGGCGAAGCTTCTGGGATTATTATCACTGAAATTCCCGCGCTCAACACCCCCGAAAACTATCATCCAACGGTAGAAGCTTTAGTGATGCGGGTATTGGGTGGCAGTGCCTTGGATAAAAACTGATGAATATCGATACTCAACTCGAAGATTTAGAAAACGCCATTCTGAAACGCGCCCAAGCTTTGGTGGACAGCCAACGCCACAATGCCGAGCAACAACGCGCCCAAATTCTTGCAGAAGCCGCACAACGTCTACAACAATTAGAACGGCGTGAAACCGCAGTGGCGAAAAGTGCCGCAGAGCAAACTTATCGGCGGCGGGTGCAAGCCAGCGAAATCAAGCTGCAAGCCGAAGTAGACCAATTACGCTGGAATTTAGTCCAAAATGTGATGCAGCAATTACGACAACATTTAATTCAATTATGCAGCGATGCGCCGCAATATTTGGGGCTGTTGCGCCAATATTTACGTCATGCCGCGCAAGCTTTGAACGTGCCCAAATTGGTGGTGTTATGTAATGCTCGCGATTACGCGCTGTTGGAAAAGCAGTGGGACAGTTTTATCAAAAGCTGCGAATTCACCCAAAGTTGTGAATTACGCGCCAGTCCGAAAAATTTCAGTGGCGGCTTTATCGTGCAATCGCCCGATGCACGGATGCAAATCGACAACAGTTTTGAAGGTGTGATGAGTCGGCAAGAAACAGAATTATATCAAGAAATTATCGCACAATTGCTGGCAACAACGTTACCGACGAGGAATTTCTAAATGGCTGAAATGCAAGGTGAAATTCTCAGTATTAATGGACCAATTGTCACCATCCGTCTGCAAGGCGTGCGTAATGGTGAACAAGTGCGCGTCGGCAAACTCGGCTTGATGGGCGAAGTTATCAGTCTTTCGGGCGAGCAAGCTGTGGTGCAGGTTTATGAATCCACCGAATCGGTGCGCCCCAGCGAACCCGTGATTGCGTTGGGACATCGACTTTCTGTGGAACTTGCGCCGGGTTTATTGGGTCAGATTTTTGACGGGGTGCAACGTCCGCTAGACACTATTTTCAAAACCCACGGTGATTATATTACCCGGGGTTTGAATCTGCCTGCCTTAGACCGCGAAAAGAAATGGCATTTTGAACCGAATTTGCGTTTAAGTTTGGGAATGCAGATTACAGGCGGCATGGTGCTCGGCAGCGTGCCTGAAACTCCGAGCATTGTGCAAAAAATTCTGGTGCCGCCTGATTGTGCGGGCGAATTGATTGAATTGGTGCACACCGGCGAATATACCATTGAAACCCCGTTGGCAAAAATTAAACGGGCGGATGGCAGTGAACAAGTATTGTGCATGTTGCAACGTTGGGCAGTGCGCACGCCGCGCCCGTATACCAGCCGTGACCATTCAGTTGCGCCTTTGCTCACAGGACAACGCATTTTAGACACGTTTTTTCCTTTGTTGAAAGGGGGAAAAGCCGCTGTGCCGGGGCCTTTCGGGGCAGGAAAAACCATGTTGCAACACCAAGTGGCGCGCTGGGCAAATGCAGATATTGTGATTTATGTCGGCTGTGGCGAGCGCGGCAATGAGTTGGTGGATATTTTGGAATCTTTCCCCAAACTCAAAGACCCGCGCACGGGACGTTCTTTGATGGAGCGCACTTTATTAATTGCCAATACTTCAAATATGCCTGTGGTGGCGCGTGAAGCCTCGATTTATGTGGGGGTGAGCATTGCGGAATATTACCGTGATCAGGGCTACGATGTGGTGATGGTCGCAGATTCCACCAGTCGCTGGGCCGAAGCCTTGCGTGAAGTCGCGGGGCGTTTGGGGCAAATGCCTGTGGAAGAAGGTTATCCTGCGTATTTGGCTTCGCGGCTGGCGGCGTTTTATGAGCGTTCGGGTCGGGTCACGACTTTGGGTGGGGATAAAGCGTCGATTACTTTGATTGGCGCGGTGTCGCCGCCGGGGGGAGATTTTTCTGAACCTGTCACCAGTCACACCAAGGAAATCGTGCAAACTTTTTGGGCCTTGTCGAAAGAGCTGGCAGATGCGCGGCATTATCCTTCAATCGATTGGAATGAAAGTTTTTCGGGCTATGTGAATATTGCCCAGCAATGGTGGGCGGAAAATGTCGATGGGCATTGGTTGGAATATCGCAATGAAGCCTTGGGTTTGCTGGCTCATGCGGATGAACTTTCCAGAATTGTGAATTTAGTGGGGGCTGAAGCCTTGTCGCCGTCGCAACGTTGGGTGTTGACGGGCGCAACTTTGATTCGGGAAGGGGTGTTACAACAAAATGCGGTGGATGAAATCGACAGTTTTTGTTCGCCTGAAAAGCAGATGCACTTGTTGAGTTTGATGTTGCTGATTTATCACCAAGGCATTGATTTATTGGCATTAGGTGTGCCTGTGCAACAATTACAATCTTTGTCGATTTTGGCGCAGGCGCGACGCTTGAAATCGGTGCTCGGTAATACGGAGTTGGAAAAGTTTCAGGCGATGCAGCAAAGTGTGCGTGATACTTTCAATAAAATTCGGATTGAATATGGTTATGAAAAGGCAGCGGTCTAGGAATATAACATAAGTTAATACTTTCTAATATTACTTAGTGCTAATATGATTAGGCTATTACAGCAAATTATATTTTGTTTTCACTAAGTAATTATCAGGATGATTTAACATGCAATTACTCGATGTGATGTTAAGCGATAAAGTGGGTGTTTATTCATTGATTACGGTGGGTGTCACCTTTGCAATTATCGTAGGCTTAATTGGATTTTTCTTTTATAGCAGCGGCAAGAAAAAAGATAATTAAGCGTTTGTTATTAAGTTTTGAGGGGAATGGTTTCTGTGGTGGAAAACTGTTCCCTGATAGGTTTTGTGAGTTCCTTCCTTTTATGCATTCTCTTCCTTGTTCAATCTCTCTCGCAGACTGTACTATCCTTTGGCTAAAATTGTGGGAGCAGCGAGCAGACGTGTCAGTCCTCCCAAGAAAAGCCTATCCAGCACGGAAAATAGAGCTAGAGGAATTGATTAACTTGGTGGAGAAAGAGCCAGACTGGACATTAGCCGAATATGCCGCTCATTTCGGTTGTAGTGCTCAAGCCGTGGCGAACCGTCTTAAACAACAGAAAATCACCCGTAAAAAAAACATTTCACTACGAAGAAAGAGATGAAGTAAAGCGACAAGCTTATTTGAGTAGGCATAATGAGTTAGACGCAAGCAAGATAGTATATGTTGATGAAAGTGGTATAGAAGAAGCTGAGAAAAAAGGTAAAAGAAGTCGCCGAGTTAATATCATTGCAGGATTAGTTAATAATCGGTTAATTGCGCCTTGTGTCTTCAATGGCTATGTCAATGCGGACTGCTTCAAGGACAGGTCATTATTATTGATAATGCCAGTTTCCATAAGTCAGCTAAGACTAGAGAAAGCGCAATGTCGCTTAGTTTTCTTACCAGCATACTCGCCTGATTTGAATCCCATCGAAAATTGTTGGGCAATCATCAAAGCACGGCTTAAAAAATTGGGAAGCAATTTGACAATTTTAATCATATCCTCTCAGTCTATTTTTTAAAATTTAAATACTATAACTGCGCCCCCAACCCCCTAAAGGGGGTTGGGGGCGCAGTTAATATTCCATTCCTGCTTTGTAAATAATCAAAGGCTTATATTCTAAAATCGCTTAAAAACATAAGAAATCAAGCTAGGTAAAACATGTTGAATCCTTTTATGATATAGGAAAATATTTTCATAATGTTCAGCACGGAGTCTTATCATGTCCAAACTTAATCTAGTGTTTCTGGGTCTTATCCTCTCGCCTTATGTTGTGGCTGAAGTGCCCACACCTGCAAAGCTCTTAGCTTACAATTGCTTTAATTGTCATGGGGATAACGGAGTGAGTAAGGGCGGTGTACCTTCTATTAAAGGCTTGCCTGCGAATATTCTTGAACTTCACCTAAAAAATTATCGCGATGGAACACAAGCCAGCACAGTGATGGGGCGCATTGCCAAAGGCTTGAACGATGATGAAATTAAAGAATTATCCTCATTTATCGCCACCTTAAAATAGGAAGAATTCATGGCAATGCACAGACGTGATTTTCTAAAACTGTCCGCGTTGGCGGGTTTAAGTGTTTCGGGTTGTGGCGCACTCCGCGAAACAACTTCGAGTCAAAATTTAAATGCCCGCGTAGTGATTGTCGGCGGCGGTATTGGCGGGGTGACGGCGGCAAAATATCTGCGCCGTTTTGCGCCTAATTTACAAGTCACTTTAATCGAACCCAGCACCGAATATGTGACCTGTCCCGTGAGCAATTGGGTGATTGGGGGCACACGCGATATTAAATCCATCACCCAAAAATATGACGCGCTGCGGACTCGTCACGGGGCGAAAGTGGTGCATGATTTAGTGACGCAAATCGATGTCGAAGCCAAAGTGGTGACCACGAAATCGGGGGCGAAATTCAATTATGACCGTTTGATTGCCTCGCCCGGCATCGAAATGAAATGGGATAGCATTGAAGGCTATAACGAAGCCGCCAGCGAAATTGTTCCTCATGCATGGAAGGCGGGCGCACAAACGCTATTATTACGCAAGCAATTGGAAGAAATGAAAGATGGTGGGGTGGTGATGATTGCCGTGCCTGCAAATCCATTCCGTTGTCCACCCGGTCCTTATGAGCGTGCCAGTTTAATTGCGAATTATTTGAAGCAGTACAAGCCCAAATCCAAGCTAATTATTTTGGATGCCAAAGATAATTTCTCTAAACAGCCTTTGTTTATTCAGGGCTGGAAAGACTTGTATGGCTATGACACCCCCAATAGTTTGATTAAATGGGTGCCTGCTTCAGAAGATGGCAAAGTCACGGCGGTGGATGTGAAACGTAAGACTTTGCGCACTGAATTTGCTTCACATCAGGCCGATGTTTTAAATGTGATTCCTCCCCAACAGGCAGGCTTGATTGCGCGGCAAACGGGTTTAACTAATGAATCGGGTTGGTGTCCTGTGGATGCGGTGACGTGGGAGTCTAAAATACATCCCAATGTTCATGTGATTGGTGATGCCAGCATCGCAGGGAAAATGCCGAAATCTGCGTTTTCTGCAAACTCACAGGCGAAAGCTTGTGCGGCGGCGGTGGTGAGTTTGTTACAGGGCGATGATCCTGCTGCATCCAAGTACATGAATACTTGCTACAGTTTGCTCAGTCCGAAGTATGGGATTTCAGTCGCGATGGTGTATCAAATCAATGACGATGGCGTGATTGATGAGATTGCAGGCGCGGGTGGGGTCAGTCCTGCGACGGGGAATAAACAGTTGGAAGCGACGTTTGCTGAAAACTGGTATGACAATATTATGGCGGATATTTTTGCCTAAGTTGTTTGAACCTTAATTCACTTAACTACTAAATTAACCTAATTATTATTATGTTAATTTTTTAAATTAGGTGAATTAGGGTTCAAATATTTGTTGTCACACCGCGTCAGAAATTTCAGGATCAAGCACCGCTAATCCAATCGAATGACAAACGCCTTTCATTTTCCCAGAGTTTTTTCCACCGTCAGAAGTTACCATAACTGCATGGGGTATCATCTTTGCCATCGCAATATGTAATGCGTCGTTTGCACTTAATTCGTAAGTCATCGCGTGAGCTAGAATGAGTTTTCCCGCATCATGGAATGCGCTTTCTTGTACAGTAATTAACTGAAAACGATGGCGTGAACTTGTACCAATATCATGCTTAATTTGCTCAATAACACTATGTAGTTTCTTCTTTTTAATTTCCTTACTACGAAAAAAGCGCATTAATACGCCTAAAAGTTCTAAATATGTCCAGTTAGAAATGTAGACAACAGCATCACTACTCAAACGTCGAATTTCAGTTTCAGATTTTTCGGGAATGTAGTGTTTAACTAACACATTATTATCAAAGTAATAACATTTCTCATCAGCCATGTGATTATCCCATTTTAGTGACGTTTGCAAAAATACGGTCGATTTCTTCAAATGGCATTCCTTCAGCAAGTCGTTTCACTCGGCTGACAAGAGCTGCACCATTTAAATCGGATTTATCAAACCAGTCTTTGACGGTGTTTTGTAATTTTAGAGCCTGTACTGCATCATTTTTATCGCCACGTCCTGTTAGAATAATCACGTAAGTATCAACATCTTGTTGGTCAGCTTGACGAATCATTTCCAAACCATCCATTTTGCCCATGCGCAAATCCACAACCGCCACATCAAACTCTTCTGCCAACAGTTTTTTTAAGCCTTCTTCGCCATCATTGGCAGTTTCTACGCTGAAATTTGCATCTTCCAACCAAGCGACTAATTCTTCTCGCATGTCTTGTTCATCATCAACGACTAAAACACGGTAGATTTTTTTACTCATACGGATTCTCCTGTGCGGGGTAATTCAATAATAAAACAAGCTCCATTAGGAATACGGTTTTCATAACGAATTGTGCCGTGCAATTCCATGAGGGCTTTTTGAGTGAAATGTAGACCCAATCCTGTGCCGTGGGCTTTGGTGCTGTGAAATGGGGAAAAGAGGCTTTTTTGCTGTTCTTCAGGAATGCCTACGCCATTGTCTTCGACGATAAAGCCTACTTTTTCTGCTGTTTGCCATGTTTTAATCAAAATGCTCGCATCAGGAATATTTTCCAAGGCTTCGCGGGCATTGCTGATGAGATTAATCAGCACTTCTTGCAAAACGAAATTATTGGCTTGCGTGTATGGATTTTCAGCAAGTTCAATATGGAGCTTGATTTTATGCGCTTCTAGCTGATTTTCAAAATAGCCTTTGATGTGTTCGACAACTTTATTTAACTCTACATTTTCGATATTTTTACGGTTACCATTGGTATAATCGCGAAAGTTTTGAATAATATCATCTAATCGGTTTGCTTGTCTCAGAATACGTTGAAAAATTTCTTGTCCTTTTTCGACACTCATGCCCTTTTCAAGTTCTCTTAAACCCCGTTGTGCAGCAAGTTGGATAATCCCCACAGGATTATTAATATTATGTGCAATTCCTGTTGCCATATAACTCAAATATTCGAGTTTTTTGGCTTCTTCTAAAGCGACACGTTGTTCAATATCACGTTTTCTTAACTCTTCAACTTCTTGTTGAAGTTCTAAATAATTTTCCGCAATCATTTTAGCAGTAGGGTGATTTTCATCAAATACTTTGTTAATAATTGCTTGTGCACGTTGATAATATTCCTTTGCTTTCTCTGTATTTCCTTGAATTTGGTAAATCTTTGCTAAATTATTTAAACTACTTGCAATATCAGGATGCTCAAAACCTAATATTTTTTCCCGCATAGCCAAAGCTTTTTCATATAATTGTTCAGCCTGTTTGTAATTTCCTTGGCTATGGTAGACAGCAGCCAGATTATTCAAACTGTTTGCAACATGAGGATGTGCATAACCAAAAAATTTCTTTTGAATAAGCATAGTTTGTTCAAGTAAATATCTAGCTTTATCATAAAAACCCAATGCGTGTAGCCTATTAGCAGCATTACTTAAACACGCAGCATAATCCGCTTCTTTTCCCTTTATTCCTTTTAATAATTCAGCAGCCTCCAAAAAATTATCTGCCGCCTCCTGATATTTCAATAAATCACGAGCTTTTTCGCCAGCTTCAAACTTCTCATCTGCCAATCTTACCCGCTTATTTAAATTCATTTCTTTCCCCAAAAAATCCAAAAATTTATAAAATCAATCTTAACGCAATGACTTTCCAGTGAACAGCCCGCCCCCCCATTTTCCTATTGCTTATAACGTTTACGTAAACGTTATACATAGTTATAATATTTAAAGCCGCTCTCAGAAAAGCAGCCCCTTCCTCATTAAAAACAAAAGACTAAATTCACCAAGGAGATTTTAAAATGCACGCAGACCCCATCGTCATCGTGAGCTACGCCCGCACCGCAATGGGCGGCTTTCAAGGCATGTTCAAAGACGTAACCGCCCCCCAACTCGGAGCCGCCGCCATTCAAGCCGCTGTCGCCCGCGCAGGCTTAAGCGCAGCAGACATTCAAGAAGTATTAATGGGCTGCGTACTTTCCGCAGGTTTAGGACAAGCCCCCGCCCGCCAAGCCGCATTAAAAGCAGGTTTAGGCGTACACACCGCCTGTTCCACCGTCAGCAAAGTGTGCGGCTCAGGCATGAAAGCCACCATGTCCGCCCATGATTTATTAATTGCAGGCAGTCAAGACATCGTTGTGGCAGGTGGCATGGAAAGCATGACCAATGCCCCGTATTTGTTGCCCAAAGCCCGCGCAGGCATGCGCCTTGGACATGCCCAAGCCCTAGACCACATGTTTTTAGACGGCTTAGAAGATGCGTATTTCGACCACGGGCGACTCATGGGCACTTTTGCCGAAGACTGCGCAGGACAATACCAATTTAGCCGTGAGTCACAAGACCAATTTGCGATTACCTCCTTAACCCGCGCCCAAACCGCAATTAAAGACGGCAGCTTTGCCAAAGAAATTGCCCCCGTCACCGTCAGCGGACGCGGCGGCGATGTCATTGTTTCTCAAGACGAACAACCCTTAACTGCAAAACTCGACAAAATCCCGACTTTAAAACCCGCCTTCCGCAAAGACGGCACAGTCACCCCAGCAAACTCCAGCTCGATTTCTGACGGCGGCGCAGCCTTAGTCTTAATGCGCCGTTCCACCGCAGAACAACGTGGTTTAACTCCATTGGCAGTGATTCACGCGCACACCACCTACGCCAATGAACCGCGCTTATTCCCCACCGCCCCCGTGGGCGCAATTAACAAATTATTTGCTAAAACGGGCTGGTCGCAGAAAAATGTCGATTTATACGAAATTAATGAAGCTTTTGCGGTGGTGACGATGGCAGCCATGCACGATTTAGCCCTGCCTGCTGAAAAAGTCAACGTACACGGCGGCGCGTGTGCATTGGGGCATCCGATTGGGGCATCAGGCGCACGAATTTTAGTCACTTTGTTGGCGGCTTTGGAAAAATACGATTTGAAACGAGGGGTTGCAGCCTTATGTATCGGAGGCGGTGAAGCGACGGCGATGGCGGTTGAACGCTTGTAAGTTTTTAAAATCTCCCTCTTTCTTCTTTGAAGGAGGAATGAGGGGGATTTAATGACAGTGCTAGGGTGTGTCATCAAATAGAATGATAGGGGTATTAAGCCAAAAGAATGAGAATAGAAGCTACGTAAATGCCGCTCAAGAAATGGACTAAATGTTTATTATTACCCTGTATTGCTTTAACTTAATCTGAATTAGGGATAAGGAAGGCAAGCTGAATAAAATCTGAGAAGATATAAAGCCTCTGCATTTTATAGTTCTAGGAGTTACGCAGTTGGCGCAAAATATGATAAACCTCATGATAACTTAAGCAAGAATGACCACTTTGCAATCTTAGTCAAAGCGGCTCATGCACGGGGCTTTAATCCCGCATACGTATGTTTTGACGCTTGGTACAGTAGCCTAATCTCAAACTCATCCGTGATTTGAAGTGGCATTGACTGACCCGCTTGAAATCAAACCGTCTAGTCAATCCAGATAACACAGGGAATGTGCCCCGGTAGCACGGTTGACTATCAGTGATACGGGTCGTGTTGTTCATCTCATGGGCTATGGATTTGTGAAAGTGTTCAGAACAATCGCTACAAACGGTGATGCTGAACATTGGGCAAGCAGTAATCTAGACATGACTGAGCTTGAACGCGTGGCAACGGCTGAAAAGACATGAGCAATTGAGAATTATCATCGCGGTCTTAAACAGTTCTGTGGTGTGGAGAAATGTCAGGCTCGCTCTGCAACTACATCGCAATGGCTCTGCGGGCTTTCCTGCGCTTAGAAACCTATAGTTACACCACAGGTTTCAGTTGGTTTGAAGCTAAAATGCAAATTGTTCGAGACGCGATTCGACACTATCTATCCTCTCCAAGATACAATCTAGTCTCAACTACCTAAATTCTATAACCATTACAACAAATTAATGCTTCTTTAAGTACTACCAAAATTTTTTCCTCTTCATGCTCATTTTAGTCTTAACGCTATTGATTTAAGCAGATAACAAGACTAGATGGAGCTACCAAATCACCCGTAATTAACTTTGATTTAAAAAGGAATTATTGTCATTGTACAGTCATCAAAGCATCACACTGCAACTCTAAACTCCTAGCCGCTATGCACTGTCGTATAGCGTTTATCAGACAGCTATTAGGAGTTTTTAATGCAGTTACGTCATTTATTCGCAGCGGGTTTAGTCCTGTCAAGCGCGCTTTTACCCACCCAATCCGAAGCGGCAACCAGCCGTCAGCCTTGGGTAGTTCAACAAATTTATAACTACAATCATCCCTTTGCCGCGAATTTACCCAGTGAATTAGCCAGCAAAATGGCAAAAATGTCCCTCAGTGCATTTTCGTTTTATCGGGGAACTGCACATTTATTTTACCAAGACACCAAAAATACTGCGGTTTGGACAGCTTCGGCATACACCAACACTCTGACTAATGGCACTTGGTTAGAAGGCGATATGCACATGCAAAACATGGGCGGTTTGCGCGACAGCAGTGATAATGCCGTGTTTGACACCAATGATTTTGATGAAGGCTATTGGGGTTCTTACACTTGGGATTTACGGCGCATGGCGGTGGCGATTTTGTTAGCGGCTGAAGAAAATGGCATCAGCAGTACCGACCGCCAATCCTTGGTGAAAAATTTCGTAGATAGCTACGCCACACAAATTGCCGCCTTCAAAGGCAACGATAACGAATTAAGCTATCGTTTGACCACCAGCAATACTAATGGTGTGGTGAAAGATGCCATTCAAGCCGCCGACGGCAAAACCCGTTCTAGCTTGTTAGCAAAATACACCTTCACCAGTTCAGGGCAACGTTATTTTCAAACTATCGCAGGTTCTTTGCAGCCCGTGGATAACACGACATTTTCCGTATTGAATGCCGCGATGTCGGCTTATATCAATTCCATCGCTTCTTCAAAGCGTAAAAGTGGCAGCTATTACACGCTGAAAGATGCCGCCTTACGTTTGGCTTCAGGAACGGGCAGTTTAGGGCGTTATCGTTATTATCTGCTGATTGAAGGCGCATCTTCAGACAGCAGCGATGATGTGATTCTGGAAATGAAACAAGAAACGGAAAGTGCGGTTGCTATCGCAGCTTCAGGAAATATGCCTGCATGGACGTATGATTATCACAACGGTGAACGTGTCGCCAAAAGCATGAAAGCGACGTTGAATAACACTGATGTGTTAGTCGGCTATACCACCGTGAATAGTCTGCCGTTTTTCTTACATGAACGTTCACCTTATCAAGAAGATTTCGATTACACGCTGTTGACCAGCTATTCGACTTTCAACGATGCGGTGAAATACATGGGCAAAATCGTTGCGAAAAATCATGCCTTGGCAGATAAAGATTATGACGCAACGTTGATTCCCGCCAGCATGGATAAGGAAATAACCGACGTAATTAACGGTAATGTATCGGGTTTGAAAACCGAAACCTTGAATTACGCGCTCAGTTACACCGCGCAAGTGAAGCAAGATTATCTGGATTTTGTCGCTGCTAAAAACAGTGGCGCAGTGCTGTACTAAGTTCTGAAGTGACTTAAGACTCTCTATTTTTTAACAATAGGGAGTCTGCTTTGCAAGTGAAATCTGAAAATAATCCCCCAAAATTTCCCCAATACAGCACTAATATTCTGTATATTCACAAGTGCATATTCCACTTCTTTCAGGAGCTTCCCATGCAATTACGCCCCCTATTTGCCACAGCCTTAAGTTTATCTTTGCTATGGAGCGCAGTGTTTCCGCTGCAATCCGAAGCCGCAAACAGCCGCCAGCCTTGGCTGGTGAAACAAATTTACAGCTACAATCATCCCTTTGTCGCCACTTTACCCAATGAATTGAGCACCAAAATGACGAAAATGGCACTCAGTGCATTTTCATTTTATCGGGGCACAGCACATTTATTTTACGAAGACCTGAAAAATACCAAGCTGTGGGCAGCCTCCGCATACAGCAACGCCGTGACTAATGGCGTGTGGATTGATGGTGATATGCACATGCAAAACATGGGTGGTTTGCGCGATGGCAGCGACACTGCGGTGTTTGATACTAACGATTTTGATGAGGGCTATTTAGGCTCGTATACTTGGGATTTACGGCGCATGGCAGTTTCGATTCTGTTAGCCGCTGAAGAAAATGGCATCAGTGCTGATGACCGCCAAGCTTTGGTGAAAAATTTTGTGGAAAGTTATGTGGCTCAAATGGCGGCGTTTCGAGGTAACAATACAGAATTAGAGTTTCGTTTAACTGCCAATGAGACCAACGGCGTGGTGAAAGATATTATTCAAGCCGCCGCTGGCAAAAATCGCCCGAAATTTTTGGGAAAATACACCGTGATTAATGCAGGTCAACGCCGTTTTCAAGCCAGCGAAGCTTCTTTAACGCCTGTGGACGGCAACACCCTTGCCACGCTGAAAACCGCCGTGGCGACTTATGTGAGTTCAATTCCCACCGCCAGCCGTAAAAATAATAATTTCTACGCTTTGAAAGATGCGGCTTTGCGCTCAGGTTCAGGGACGGGGAGTTTAGGGCGTTATCGTTATTATTTGTTGATTGAAGGCGATTCAGCGGATAACAATGACGATGTGATTTTAGAAATGAAGCAAGAAACCGACAGCGCGGTGTCGATTGCTGTCCCGAATAATTTGTCTGCCACGACTTATGATGCACACAATGGAAAGCGGGTTTTCAATAGCTTGCGCGCGATGTCAAATAATCCTGATATTTTGGCAGGCTACACCACGTTCAATAATTTGCCGTTTTTCCTGCACGAGCGTTCACCTTATCAAGAAGATTTCGATTACACCGTGTTAAAAACCTACTCGAAATTTAATGACACGGTGAAATACATGGGGCAAATTATTGCCAAAAATCATGCGCGTTCTGATAAAGATTATGATGCGAAGATTATTTCATCCAGCATGGACAAAGAAATCACCGAAGTGATTAAGGGTGATGTGTCGGGTTTGAAGAAGGAAGTTTTGAGCTTTGCTGAAAAGTACGCCGATCAAGTGAAACAAGATTATCAAGATTTTGTGGCGGCTAAAAACAGTGGGGCAACGCTTTACTAAATCTCACTATTGAGGGGGGGCGGTTTGTTGCCGTACCCTCTCATTTAGCTTTCAATTTCTTGCTGGGAAAGTCCTGTAACTTTCATAATGAAATCCAGTTCATATCCTGCAACTTTTAGTTGTTTTGCGGCTTTTAGTGTTGTCTCCTGTTTGCCTTCTGCAAAGCCCTCAAGATATGCTGTCTTTAAAACAGCGTAATTTGCCCATTCGTTGAATAAGCGTTCATTCTCTATTAAGGTTTTAAAAGCATCGCTCATTTTGAATGCACCTTAGTCTTCAATTTCTTGCTGGGAAAGCCCCGTAATTCTCATAATTACATCCAAAGCAATGCCTTCAGCTTTGAATTGTTTTGCCAATTGGAGCTTGGCTTTTGCCTCACCGCGTGCCTCACCTTCTACAATCCCTTCCGCATGAGCCGTATCCAACACTGCTTTATTTGTCCAATAAGTGAACAAACTTTCTTGATATTGTCGGGCTTGTTGTGGCTTAAGGTTCGCGACTTCTGCAATTTCAAAAGCTTTCTGAAATACAGGTTCATTCAGAATCTGGGGGATGTGTTCAATATTTGCCAAATTCTTCAAAAAATAAACCCATTTTTCAAAGTGATTACTCAGTTCAGCTTCTGTTTTATTAAACAAGGGCATTTGTAAAAAACAGAAATGTAATTTATCGTAAAACAGTTCACCGTCTTGATCTCTCAAGCTGACATCTTGTCTAAACTTCAAACTGTCATCGGCATTATCGGTGATGAAATCTAAGATCGCGATGAAATACACCGCAGACAGCTTGAAATTCCATGAACCTCTTTTCGCTTGCTCTTGAATCGGGAAAGTTGAATAAAATAAGGCACGGTCTTTGAAGTGATCCATGCGGGCTTTTTGCATTTCCACAATGAAATGTTCGCCTGCGGGACTGATACAATAAATATCAAAAATCGCTTTGCGGTCATCGGGATAGAGCGGTAATTGCTCTACATTTTTGAAATGTAAACTTTGGATTTGATGGTGGGCGGGCAATAATTGATTTAAAAAATCGATCAGTAAATCTTTATTCGCTTCTTCACCAAACAACTTTTTGAAACCGAAATCGGTATAAGGATTGATATAACGGGACATGACAATTCCTTATTGCATAAGAGCTTGAGGAGGGGAATAGTGTTATTTATTCCTAAATTATTTACAAGTAGTTGAAAATTTAACTGCGTAACTCCTCAAAGCATTAAAAACCGCCTCTGCCAGCGCACGAATCACAGGCACACAAACACTGTTACCAAATTGCCGATAAGCTTGGGTGTCGCTGACCGTAATTTTAAAATCTTCGGGAAAACCTTGTAAACGACAGGCTTCACGCGGCGTAAGTTTTCTAGGATTTTTGCCCGCTTGCGAAATCAAAATTTCCGAACCATCTTTATAGTATCGTGCAGAAATTGTGCTGGTATATGCCGAGTTTTCATCAAACAAAGAATACCCAAAACCGTTACCCTTTTGCAGATGCTCCAATTTACGCCGTTGATGTCCCTTCCATAAACTATCCGAAAGTGTATATTTTTCATCAACTTTATATTCCAAAATATCGCCTAATTTAACTTTAGGTTTTGGCGGTGTTGGAAATTCAAAATTAAGCTGCTCCCGAAAAGCAATGATATAAATCCGCTCACGATTTTGAGGCACACCAAAATCTTTGGCATTTAAGACTTCTGCATAAACGGTGTAGCCTAATTCATTTAAAGTATTTTTAACGACGCGAAAAGTATTGCCTTTATCATGATTTTTAAAGCCTTTTACATTTTCCAAAAATACTACTTTTGGTTGGTGATATTTCACAATGCGGGCGATGTCAAAAAATAAAGTGCCGCGTACATCCTCAAAACCTTTTTTCAATCCTGCATGAGAAAACGGCTGACAGGGAAAACCCGCCAGTAAAATATCAAATTTAGGAATTTCAGTTTCATTAATTTGAGTAATATCGCCAACGGGCGACTCACCATAATTTGCTTGATAGCTTTGTGCTGAAAACTTATCGATTTCTGAAGAAAACACAAATTGTGCATATTCTTTAAAAGCTTGCTGAAAACCTGTCCGAATGCCGCCAATTCCTGCAAACAAATCAATAATTTTATACACTCGTGCGGCTTGAATTTTTGTAGGATATTCTAAACTTAACTGCTTAAATTCATTTGACAAAATTAAATACTCTTATTTTATAGTAATAATAGGATATGCCAAGAAATGAGGCGTATCAATCGGGATTAATCACCCGAATGATACGCCTTCTATTTCAATCCAAAATAACTATTAATTCAAAAAGCTGCTAGGTTTTAAAAACCTAGCAGCTTTGAATAGAGATTTAAGAAAACCGCTCTTCTTTAAATGGATCAGCGTCATTGTGATAGCCACGCACTTCCCAAAAACCAGGTTGGTCGCTGGTGTGAAAAATCATCGCAGTAATCCACTTTGCACTTTTCCAAAAATAACGCTTCGGCACAACCATGCGCACAGGTCCACCGTGTTCAATCGGCAAAGGCTGACCATCCACTGTGTCCGCTAACAGCACATCATCGTCCATTAAAATGTTCAACGGCACGTTAGTCGTATAACCATCCGCAGAATGCAGCACCACCGTATTAACGTTAGGTTTCGGTTGCGCCATGCGAATCAATTCACTTGCCGACACCCCCGCCCACGGCACATCCAAACGTGACCAAGTCGTCACACAATGAATATCCACCACCAAATTTTGACGCGGCAATTTTTGAAAATCCGCCCAATTTAAAGTTTGCTCGGCATGAATTTCACCGCCCAAAGTCAGACTCCAGTTCGCAGTATTAAGTTCAGGAATAATCCCTAAATCCAAAATCGGCAAATGATTCACCAAATGCTGACCTGGCGGAATGCGCTCACTCAAACTGCGTTTCCCAGGTTTATGTTCACGCTGCGCCAATTTCATCTTGACTTCAGTCAACTTGTTGTAATCACTCATTAGACTTTCCTCGCAAGGCATCAAAGGCAATGATAAACGCGCCGACGGTAATCGCACTGTCTGCGAGATTAAACGCAGGAAAGTGCCATTGTTGATAGTATAGGTCAAGAAAGTCGATGACGTAGCCGTAATATAAACGGTCGAAAACATTGCCCAACGCGCCGCCCAAAATCAGATTTAAAGCAATCCCCATCGCGATTTCATCACGGCGCAAAGTGCGTAACCAGTGAATCAATGCCGCACTCACCACGATTGCCAGCACCGAAAAAAACCAGCGTTGCCAGCCACTTTCATGCGCCAAAAAGCTAAACGCCGCGCCCGTGTTGTGCATCAAAGTTAAATTGAAAAACGGAATAATCGGCACAGGCTGATGAAAACCCAAACTCGCCACCGCCCAAAATTTGCTGGCTTGGTCGAGCGCAATCACTAACAGCGCAATCCATAACCAGCCTAACCCCGTTTGCTTAGGCATAGTCACGTTTTTCACCCCCGCCAACCACGTTTTCTACACAACGTCCGCATAAAGTCGGATGTTCAGGATGTGCGCCCACATCGGCGCGATGATGCCAGCAACGTCCACATTTTTCATGCACACAAGCACTGACTTTCACCGCAAACCCTGCTTCATTTTGTACCGCATCGCTGGGCGCGTCACTCAGGGCGTGTACACGGGCGTAAGAAACGATGAACACAAAACGCAATTCTTCGCCAAACACCGTTAAGCTTTGCAGCAACTCAGGAGCGCAATAAATATCGAGTTCCGCATCTAAAGAAGCCCCAATTCCACCCGCAACCCGCAGTTTTTCCAGTTCTTTACTCACCGCTTCACGCAAGGTAAAAATTTCTGCCCAAGTTTCCGCAGTGACCGCAGCATTGTCTGCCAAAGGATATACGCCTTCATACCAGGTTTCTAAGAAAACTGAGGCACTGCGGTTATTTTTGGGCAAATGTTGCCATAATTCTTCCGCAGTGAAGCTTAGAATCGGGGCAAACCAACGTACTAAGGCTTCCATAATATGATACATCGCAGTTTGTGCAGAACGGCGCGCACGGCTTTCAGACTGGCAAGTATACTGACGATCTTTGATAATATCTAAATAGAAGCTGCCCATATCAATGGTGCAGAAATGATGCAATTTTTGATAAACCACATGAAACGCATATTCTTCGTAAGCTTGCTTTAATTCAGTCTGCAAACGATAAGCGCGATCCACCGCCCAACGGTCTAATTCTAATAACTGTTCTGGCGGCAACAAGTCTGTTTCAGGATTGAAATTATCCAAATTCGCCAACAAGAAACGCGAAGTATTGCGTAAACGCCGATAAGCTTCAGCAACGCGCTTCAAAATTTCATCGGAAACGGTGATTTCGCCACGATAATCCGTTGCGGAAACCCAGAGGCGAATGATGTCAGCCCCTAAGTTTTTAATCACTTTTTGCGGCACAATCACATTGCCCAAGGATTTGGACATTTTTCTGCCCTTGGCATCGACGGTGAAACCGTGAGTCAACACCCCTTTGTACGGCGGTTTGCCGTCGCGCATGGCGACTGATGTCAATAAAGACGATTGAAACCAGCCGCGATGTTGGTCTGAACCTTCTAAATACAAATCCGCAGGCAGATGCAATTCTTCACGCTGTTCGAGCACGGCGGCATGAGTCACGCCTGAATCAAACCACACGTCTAAAGTGTGCAGCACTTTGCTGTATAAGGCAGCTTCATCGCCCAACAAGGAGGATGGGTCTAAATCAAACCACGCATCAATCCCCGTTTGTTCGACTAATTTCGCCACCGCTTCAATCAATTCTGGAGTGCGCGGGTGCAATTCGCCCGTGTGCTTGTGAATGAAAACCGCAATCGGCACGCCCCAATTCCGTTGCCGAGAAATACACCAGTCGGGGCGATTATTCACCATGCCTTCAATGCGTTGTTGTCCCCAATCAGGGGTAAAAGTCACGGTTTTGATGGCTTCTAATGCCTGTTGACGCAAGCCGAGTTTTTCCATGCTGATAAACCATTGTGGCGTGGCGCGGAAAATAATCGGGGTTTTGTGCCGCCAGCAATGCGGATAACTGTGGGTTAAACGCGCTTCTCGCAGCAATTTACCGCGCTCTTTCAGCACTTCAACCACTTCAGGATTGACCGCAAATACGGATTTTCCCGCAAATAATTCAGTATTGGGTAAAAATTTACCGTCGCCATCCACGGGATTATCTACAGGCAAGCCATAACGTGCGCCGACCACATAGTCATCTTGACCATGTCCGGGCGCGGTATGCACTGCGCCTGTGCCTGCTTCGGTGGTGACATGCCCACCGAGAATAATCGGCACTTGGCGGTCGTAAAACGGATGCTGCAATAATGCGCCTTCCAAGGCTTCGCCGCGACAATAGGCAATCACTTTGTACTGTTCAATCCCGTAACGCAACATGCAATCTTTTAACAAGGCTTCCGCAACTACCAAACGCTCGGGTTGCTCGCCTTCGCATTGCACCACGCAATAATCTAATTCCGCATTCAAAGCAACTGCTTGATTGGCGGGCAAAGTCCACGGCGTGGTTGTCCAAATCACCACGGAAACCGGCCCTTGTCCGACATGCTCAGGAACGTGATGGCAACGCGCTAAAAATGCCTCTTCATCGACTACGCTGAAACGCACGTCAACTGCTAAAGACTGTTTATCTTCATATTCGACTTCTGCTTCTGCCAACGCCGAACCGCAGGAAGTACACCAATGCACGGGCTTGAAGCCTTGGTCGACGTGTCCCGCTGCGATAATCCGCCCCAAGGCACGGATAATATTCGCCTCGGTGACAAAGTTCATGGTTAAATACGGGTCTTTCCAGTCGCCAATCACGCCCAAGCGAATAAAATCCGCTTTTTGGCTGGCAATCTGTTGTTTTGCATAGTCGCGACAGGCGGCTCGGAATTCACGCGGTTCGATTTGCACGCCTGCTTTGCCTAAAGTTTTTTCTACTTGTAATTCAATCGGCAAGCCGTGACAGTCCCAACCCGGCACATAAGGCGCGTCAAAGCCGTCGAGGCTGCGCGACTTCACGATAATATCTTTTAAGACTTTATTCACCGCATGACCAATATGAATATCTCCATTGGCATAGGGCGGGCCGTCATGCAGCACAAAGCGACGTGCACGATTTTTACCCTGTTCACGCAATAAACGATATAAATCAATTTGTTCCCAATAGTTTAAAAATTGTGGCTCGCGTTCTGGCAAGTTGCCTTTCATGGGAAAATCAGTTTTAGGCAGATTGAGGGTGTCTTTATAATCGTTCACAGTCGGGTCTCTTCTGAAGAATTCGTTAAGAATATATTTTGCTTGGATGAAAGTATTTTACGGTATTTAGGGGAAAAAGGGTAAAGACTGGGATTGTTTGGGAAGTGAGGGTTTGAAGCGTTTAGAAAATAATGCGATTTAAATCTAAGGAAGTTTAGCGCGGGAAATCTATTTGTGGAAATCAGCTTATCATTAGGGCGTATTTAGTCTTAATTGATTTGACCAAAACGTGCGTAAATCTCTGTATGTACCGTTTGGCTTTGAATATTATAGGTATGTGAAGTCTTGAATTATCTCTCAGTGAAGGAAATGATTTTAAGCCTCTTTCAAAAATTATAGGCAAACCACCGAAACATTTTATTCTGCTATATCTTAAGATTTAATACCCTTACTCATCTAGATTAGCCCAAACTCAGGTTATTTAATAATATTGTAAATTAGCAATGTATTAATTACGTGCCTGACTGATTCAGTCTATTAAAAATAGCCGAATGAGTGCTACTCTCCCTATAAGCAACACTATATAATACGCCATTGATCAATAAACTCAGTCATATTAGGGAATGTCAGAATGTCTCAAATGAATGTCGCTCAAGCTCGCTTTAACATGATTCAGCAACAAATTCGCCCTTGGGAAGTGCTCGACGAGCGTGTATTAGATTTAATGCAGGGATTACCTCGTGAAAACTTCGTTCCTGCGGCTTACCAAAATCTCGCCTTTGCCGACATCAGCATTGCACTTGCCCATGATCAAGTCATGATGGCTCCTAAGGTTGAAGGACGTTTATTACAACTGTTGCAAGTTAAACCAACTGACACCGTTTTAGAAATCGGCACAGGCAGCGGCTTCATGACCGCTTTATTAGCAAAATGCGCCAAACAAGTTTACACCGTTGATATTTACGAAGATTTTGTAAAATCAGCCCAAAGCAAATTAGCTGCGCTGAATTTAAACAATGTACAATTTGGGACGGGTGATGCCATCGAAGGCTGGAAAGCTTTGCCCCGTTATGATGTCATTGCAATGACGGGTTCTGTGCCCGTTTTGAAAACTCATTTTCAAGAACAATTAAATATTGGTGGACGTTTATTTGTGGTGGTTGGCGAAGACCCCGTGATGGAAGCTTTACTCATCACTCGGATTAGCGAACAACAATGGACCACCGAAAGCCTGTTTGAAACCAGTTTGCCTGCGTTGATTGGTGCACCCATCCCTAAGCGTTTCGCCTTGTAAACTTGTCAGGCGAATATCATGCGTCACCTCAACCCTCGTGAATTAAAAGCCTTGTTAGATAAACAAGAACCTTTATTCCTGCTCGATGTCCGCGAAGCATGGGAATACGAAACTTGTCATATTGCAGGATCGCACTTGATACCGATGCGTGATATTCCTCAACAAGTTAATACACTTGATCCTCAGCAAGCCGTCGTGGTGATTTGTCATCATGGGGTGCGTAGCTTACAGGTCGCTCATTTCCTCGAGCGTTCTGGATTTGATCAGGTATTAAACCTAACAGGAGGTGTCGCAGCATGGGCGGACTTTGTTGATCCCATGATGCCAACCTACTAGGTGATGTTTTCAAGACAAATCCCGTAGGGAGAGAGTGTTGTGAAAATAAACCCTAAGTATTTTACTTTAAGATAGGACTTCACTATGCGTAAGCGTCTTAGCTATCTACTGATTACCTCCTGTTTATACAGCGTCAACAGTTCAGCAGAAACCTTATTAGAACTTTATACCCAAGCGGAAAATAACGCCCCGCAAATTAAGTCTGCTTATGCCGATTTACAAGCAGTTTTAGAACAAAAGCCCCAAGCCCAATCGCAATTATTGCCACAACTCACTCTCGGGGGCAGCCTGACCGAACGGCGACGCAATAAAGGCTGGGTTGCGGGCGACCAAACTTTAGAAAATACGATTGCAGCCTACAGTCTTTCTTTAAGCGTTCCCGTGTATCGCAAAGATCGCTTAATTCAGCTTTCCCAAGCCGATGCGCAGATTCGTCAAACTGAATTTACGTATGAAAATTCACGCTTAAGTTTAATGGAACAAGTCACCACCCGTTATTTTGACGTGTTGGCAGGCAATGATAACGTTGACTTTGCACGCTCTGCTAAAGCTGCTTATCAACGCCAATTAGACCAAGCAAAACAACGTTTTGATGTGGGTTTAATCGCAATTACCGACGTACAAGAAGCCCAATCAGGTTACGATTTAGCCGTGGCAGATGAATTACAAGCCCTGAATACCTTAGAAACTGCGCGTGAAGCCCTGCGCGAAATCACAGGCGCGTACCCTAATGTATTATCCGTGCTCAATCAAGATGTTGCCCTAATTTCGCCCGATCCCAGCAATGTGGATCAGTGGACAGAAACCGCACTCAAGCAAAATCCACAAGTTTTAGCCGCCCAAGCCACTTTAGAAGTTGCCAAGCAAGAAATCGAAAAACAACGCGCTGCCAATTATCCAAGCGTGGATTTGGTCGCAGGACATAGCTACAACAACACCCTGCGCGGTGATGTAAATCCCTTGTCGCCCTCAGGCACGGACAATAATATCGCCTTGCAATTATCCATGCCCTTATACACGGGTGGTTTAATTCAATCCAAGATTCGTGAAGCGCAACAACGTTATACTCAATCCCTAGAAAACCTTGAAAAAACGCGGCGCACGGTGCAATTACAAGCACATAATGCTTATGCAAACGTATTATCCAATATCAGCCGTGTTAAAGCTTTGAAACAGGCTTTAATTTCAACTAAAACCGCCTCAGAAGCGACCTTGACGGGCTTTGAAGTGGGAACGCGGACTTCTGTTGACGTGCTCAATGTGCAACGGGATGTTTTGAAAGCAGAAAGTAATTATTCTCGGGCGCGTTATGATTATGTTTTGAACAGCTTGCGTTTGAAGCAAGCAGCGGGATTATTAGTGCCCTCTGATTTACAAGCCATTAACAGCTTGTTAAAAGAGCCTGATCCCGAGGCTGAGAAAAAAATCGAAGCTCCCAAGCCCGCGCCTAAAAAGCCCAAGCATAAGGTCGAAAAAACCAAAGTTGCACCCGATCCCCAAGCTTTAACACCCTTAACCAGTGATAAAGTTGCCCCACTGAATAATACTCCTGCGTTGCAAACCACGCCCGCAATGCCTATGATTGATAAAACAGGGAAGCGTCCCAAACCCGCGCCTGTTGTTGCACCTGCTGAACCCATACCTGCCGCGCCTACGCCAGCAGTGAAACCTTAATCAATTAAACTTCTAGAAAAACCCTCAGTACGTTTTATCACGAACTGGGGGGAGTTGCTGAGGAAGGGTCTGTCATGTCTGAAACTCTATTTATTGCTGATTTGCATTTACATCCGAAGCAACCCGACACACTTGCCTTATTTACTGCCTTTTTAAAAGGGGCGGCGCGTGATTTGGAAAAACTCTATATTTTGGGTGATTTATTCGAGGTATGGCTGGGGGATGATGATGACGAACCCGCCTATCAGGATATTATCAAACAATTACGCCGTTTGAGTGAAGCAGGCACTGCGATCAAAGTGTTGCAAGGAAACCGTGATTTTTTACTAGGTCAAGGATTTAGTGAGCGCACGGGTTGCGAGCTATTACCCGAAAGCAGCGTGATTGATGTCTACGGCACACCCACTTTAATTATGCATGGCGATACTTTGTGCACCTTGGATGCTGCCTATCAAGCGTTTCGTAAGCAAGTGCATAATCCTGAATGGCAAGCTCAAATCTTATCGCAACCTTTGGCACAACGGCGCATGTTTGCAAAACAAGCGCGTCAACAAAGTCAAATGCATACCCAAGGCAGCAGTGAAACCATTATGGATGTCACGCCTGAGGCAGTGGTCAATGCTTTGCATCGGTATGGTGTGATGAATTTAATTCACGGACACACGCACCGTCCAGCCATTCATGAGATTGATATTTTGGGTGAGCCTGCGCGGCGGTGGGTGGTGGGGGATTGGCAGGAAAGTGGTGCAATCGTGTTGCATTGCACGCCGCAAACCCACCAATTGAAGCGCTTAAATAGCAAAGGGCTTAGTCAAATTTAAGATAAAATGCTTTGTAATAATCAGCATTTAAGCCCAGTTCTAAACACAGTTCAGAAACGACCAGCTTTTCATTATCGTCAAAATTGCCGTCCGCCAAACCGACTTGGCAGCAAATCCGAATTAACATCCGTGAAGCATCGGGATTTTTCTTCACTTTACGAATACATTTGAGTGCTTCTTGTTTGCCGATGTCTGAGTTAAATTTGAAAGTGTCGGCAAACTTGTTGAATTCTTGCACCACTTCCGTCATTGGGAACACATGGAGTTCTTCAGAACGCTGAATGAATTCCGCCATCTTGTTCTTTTCCACTTCACTGATGGTGCCGTCAGCCGCAGCCACCAACGCGCATGAAGCGACAATAGCCTGCATAAAATCTTCATTCTTGTGGCGCATCAGCCACTCTTTAATACCCGTTAACATAGTCTTGTCCTTGGAATTATTAATCAATCTTAGCGGATAACAACTTGTGATAATAAAAAAGCCCCTTAATTATTTTGCAATAAGAGGCTTTTTTTAATTACTTAGTCCATGCTTTCACTTTGTCAGGATTTTGCTGAACCCAACGTTTGGCGTTTAAATAAGGATCAGCTCCTTTTTCTTCATTCCAAACCATGATGGTTTGCATATCGGCGGGTGTCCATGAAAACTGGTCCAGCACACGATACACCTCGGGTAACTCTTTTTTCAAATCTTTACGCACGATGGTGCTGATGTAACCGCCACTGCCATACACATTTTTGCTGTCGCTCAAATATTTCAGTTTCCAACGTGAAAACATCCAGTGGGGAGTCCAGCCCGTCACCACAATCCACCGCTTTTCTTTAATCGCATTGCTCAATTCTGCGGTCATGGTCGCGCCGCTGCCTTCCACCAATTTAAAGCCTTTTAAAGCATAATCTTTGATGACTTGCTCGGTTTTGGTCATCAAGCCAGCACCGGGGTCAATCCCAATAATTTTGCCGTTGAGCTTGTCAACATTGGCATTTAATTCTTCAATGGAATTCACTTTTACATAATCAGGAACAACCAAACCAATGCGTGTGCCTTGCAGATTGGGACCTAAATCTTCAATCTTGTCTTTCACCGCCGCCAAATAATGCGCGTGGGTGGTGTCTAACCATGCAGCAACCAATCCATCTGCATCTCCCGTGCCAACCGATTGCCACATTGCAGCGGCACTGACAGGGGTAATTTTCACTTCATAACCCAAATTTTCCAGCACCACGCGAATCACGTTAGTGCTGACCACCTCGCTAGACCATTCAACATAAACCAGTTTCACTTTACCTTTGCTCGCCGCGCTGACCGAAGGAAGCCATAAACAGCTCACAAGGCTCAGCAGCAGTGCACAAGACTTTAAAAATTTCATGCGATTTGCTCCTGTGAAAATAAATATGAAAATAATACGTGTTACTGTATCGCTAAATCCCCATGAGGATTTTAAAAATCAAAGCGTAGCCCGAATGAAGTGTAGCGGAATGCGGGGGACTTTTAACTGCGCCCCTAAATCCCCTAAAGGGGACTTCAAAGATAAACAACTTTTGTGTTTAGCCCCCTTAGGGGGTTGGGGGCTTCAGTTAAGTAATTTACTTAACCAGTTTAGGCTCTAACCATTGTTTAACCCGTTCAGGATTTTCTTTTAACCAACGCTGTGCGGTTTTATAAGGGTCAGCATAGTTTTCAACATTCCAAAACATCACCTTTTGCATTTCTTCCACACTCCAGTAGAAATTATCTAAAATACGATAAACTTCAGGCTGTTGTTGTGCTAAACCTTTACGCACCACGGTAGCAATAAACCCATTATAATCATAAACTTTTTTAGGGTCTTTAAGAAATTTCAGTTTCCAGCGTAAAAACATCCAATGTGGCACCCAGCCTGTGACCACAATCCAACGTTTTGTATCCACCGCATCTGATAAAGCCTGCGTCATTGCCACTTCACTGCTCAGTGCCAGATGATAATTTTTCAGTGCGTAAGCATGACGGGCTTGGACAGTTCTGCCCATTACCCCAGCACCGGGGTCAATTCCAATAATCTTGCCACCAAACTTGTCAATGTTCGCGTTAAGCTCTTCAATCGAATTAATATTCACATATTCAGGCACAACCAAACCGACGCGCGTGCCTTCTAAATTCGCGCCCAAAGACTCAATTTTATCCCCAAATAAGTTTAAATATTGCCCTTGAGTATTATCTAACCACGCGCCCACCGTGGCATCGGCTGTGCCATTAGCGACGGATTGCCACATCCCAAGCGTGTTGGTGGCGGTAATTTGCACTTCATAACCTGCTTGTTCAAGCAAAGCTTTGACAATGTTGGTGCTCACTACTTCGCTAGACCATTCGACATAGACTAATTTCACTACGCCTTTTGAAGCAGCCTGCACAGGTGATAAACTGCTGTATATAAAGATAATTATTCCGAGAATCCTACCCAAAGAAGGCAGCATTATTCTTCTCCTTGTTTGTATTTTTGATGAATCTACTGAAGTCCCCAACCCCCTAAAGGGAAGGGCTAAATCATTAGCGTTTATTCCATTTAGGAACATTAGCTTATATATACTTTGCCGTTTATCACTGTTTTCTCTCGTTCCAAGTGCCACTTGGGAATAAGAAAAAACATATTGTTATGCACGCTTTGAGACATATACCTAGAACCATCATGTTTCACGGTGGAATACGCCACGCTATTCCACCCTACTTCTAATTATTAAAATGTTTAAAGCCCCCTTTAGGGGGTTGGGGGCTGCTTTTAAATCGACTTTAGATATAAAAGGGATTTAGGGGCTTTCTTTTTAATAATCCTGCAATCGCTTCGCAATATTTTGGGTGATGC
Organism: Thiotrichaceae bacterium; assembly: GCA_028688145.1. Classification (GTDB taxonomy): domain Bacteria; phylum Pseudomonadota; class Gammaproteobacteria; order Beggiatoales; family Beggiatoaceae; genus JAQTYU01. Next base: position 28,719 of record JAQTYU010000001.1, read on the forward strand.
GATCCAGCAACATTGCCAAAATCACCACCGCAATGCCTGCCTCAAAACCTGCGCCCGCTTGTAAACGTTGAATCGCTTTCCACACTTCACCGCCCAAACCACCCGCGCCAATCATCGCAGAAATCACCACCATCGACAGCGATAACATAATGGTTTGATTAATCCCCGCCATAATCGTCGGCACTGCCAGCGGCAATTGCACTTTAAATAATTTTTGACGTGGCGTAGAACCAAAAGCATCCGCCGCTTCAATCAACTGCACTGGCACTTGCTGAATGCCCAAACAAGTGAAACGAATCGCGGGCGGCATCGCAAACACCACTGTTGCAAAGATTGCGGAAACCACGCCTAAACCAAAGAACGGAATCGCGGGAATTAAATACACAAAGGCAGGCATGGTTTGCATAAAATCTAAAATCGGCATCACGATGCGCCGCGCCGTGGGAGAAAGTGCGGTGTAAATCCCTAAAGGCACACCCAGCAAAATGGCGATGAAAGTCGCGATTAAGACTAAAGTGATGGTTTCCACCGTGGGCAGCCACAAGCGCAAATTCCAGACAAATAATAAACCCAGTGCTGTGGCAATTCCTAAATTGCGCCCCGCAAATCGCCACGCCAAACCTGCAAAAATCCCAATTAATAACCACGGCGGCAACAGCATCAGGCTTGAAACCAAGCCGTCCATTAAACTTTCAATTAATTTACTGATCGCTTTGGTGAGAAACGCGAAATTTTCAGTCAGAAAATTCAGTGCTTGCTCAACCAACTCATCAAGGGGAAATTTTGGAACGCTATAATCCATAAAACTGCCTGCTAGTGTCGAGTGCGATCTAAAGTGGAAACAAAGCGTTGCACAAAGGCATCGGCAGGATTTTCGATAATTTCTTGCGGTGTGCCAATTTGCACCACCGCCCCATCTTTCATCAAGGCAATTCTGTCGCCCAGCCGTAAAGCTTCTTCTAAATCATGGGTAATAAACAGAATCGTTTTGTGCATTTGCGTTTGCAAACTGATAAGCTCGGCTTGCATATCGCGCCGAATCAGCGGGTCTAAAGCACTAAAAGCTTCATCCATGAGCAGAATTTCAGGCTCGATTGCCAAAGCCCGCGCCAAGCCAACCCGTTGCTGCATCCCGCCGCTTAATTGATTGGGTTTCGCTTGTTCCCACCCGTCCAAACCCACTAATTTCAAAGCACGACGCGCCCGCGCTTCACGTTCCTGTGCAGGCACTTGCTGAATTTCTAAGCCGTATTCGACATTGCTTAAAATACTGCGGTGAGGAAATAGCGCGAATTGTTGAAACACCATGCCTAACTTGTGCCGCCGTAACGCCAATAATTCCGCTGGTTTGAGTTGCAACACATCGCGCTCGTCGATGAAAAGTTGTCCGCTGCTCGGTTCAATTAAGCGATTTAAGCAGCGAATCAGCGTAGATTTGCCGCTACCGCTTAAACCCATAATCACAAAGATTTCACCCGCTTGCACTTCAAACGAGACATTTAACAAGCCGACGGTTAAACCCGTTTGATGCAGAATTTCATCTTTACTCGCACCTTGTGCCAGCAACGGCTGGGCGCGTTCAGGCTGTTCACCAAACACTTTGCTGATTTTCACCGCACGGATTTTGTCCAAAACTTACGCCCCCACCACTGGATGTTCAGGATTGTGACAACGATCCAGATAAATTTTTGCCACGGTATCGTGAGGATTCTGCGCCAAACATTCCGCAAATAAGCGCGCACTGGTTTCAATATCGTGTAAATCATAATAGTAACGCAGGGCTTCGGAAAACTTTTCTAAGGTGTCTAATTTACCTTGACGATTTTCTTCAGCATCCGCATCAAACACTTCATAAACCGTGACTAATTCTGATTTGCCTTTGACTTTGACCTTATCCACCATGCGGATTGAATACGCCGCAGGATTCACTAAACGGCTGTAGGTTTGATGACTGATCAGTAAAGCCACGCCGTAGTTTTTGGTCAAACCTTCAATCCGTGAAGCTAAATTCACCGCATCGCTAATCACCGAGCCGTCCATACGATTATGTCCGCCCACCGTGCCTAACATCAGTTTGCCTGTATTAATCCCAATCCCAATATGAATCGGAATATAGCCATCTTGTTGACGATGTTCGTTGTATTCGACCAAGCGATCTAACATGGTAATCCCTGCGGTCACCGCTTGATCGGCACTGCCCCCGAATAACGCCATGATTGCATCGCCAATATATTTGTCGATAAAGCCATCATTACGAATAATTTCAGGTTCCATGCGACTGAGATAAGCATTGATGAAGCGGAAGTTATCTTCAGGAGTCATGCTTTCAGACAGCGTGGTGAAGGAGCGAATGTCAGAAAACAAAATCGACATTTCTTTCTGCACTTGGTCGCCAAGGCGCACATCGACAATGCTTTTCTTATTCAAAAATTGTAGAAATTGATGCGGCACGAAACGGCTGTAGGCGGTGTTTAATTCTTCAAGGGTTTCAAAAGATTGTTTAAGCTGTTTGGACATGCTGTCAAAAGAACGCGCCAATTCGCCCAATTCGTCCGAACGCGCCACAGGCAACGATTGTGATTGATCCCAATCACCGCCCGAGAGTTTTTTCGCCGCTTTGTTTAAGCGCAAAATCGGTTGCACAATCCATTTTGACGTGAAGAAACCAATCGCAATTGCCATCAACACCGCCATAAAACTCAGCATTAAAGTTGTGCGAGTGTTGATATTGATTTGTTCCATAAAATCAGCTTCAGGCACAACCACCACCGTCAACCACGGCAAACCAAAGGGATTGTTAAACGGAGCGACATGCACTAATTGCTGTTCGCCTTCAAAGGCAAAATGCAATTCTTCGCTACGACTGATATTGTTGAATTGCCCAAAATTACTGTTCAGAAATTGCGCGGTGGCTGCAATCAAAGGTTCTTGCACATCGAGGGCTTTTAAACGTTGTTTATTTTTATCAAAGGAAGGATAAGGGAAAGAACCACCGACTAATAAACCCGCTTTATCGACAATAAAGATTTTACCCGTTTTGCCCACTTTGACGCTGCGTAAAAAATCACTGATGCGGGTTAAGCTGAAATCTGCGCCGAGCACGCCTTGCAATTCGTTTTTATTATCCACATAAGGGGCAACAAAGCTCATGCCGAGTTGTTCTGTGCCTTTTGAGCCGATGAATTGATAAATATCAGTCCACACAGGTTTGCCTGATTTCACCGCGGTTTGATACCACGGACGCAAGCGCGGGTCGTAAACCACGGGATTATTAAGATTTTTTTCAGTGCCGTCAAATTCAATGCTGTAATCGTCTAACAAGTTTTTGCTGGCAGCATCGCGCACGTTGTAAGCAAGTCCACCCTCATCTTTGCGTTGTAAGGCAATGTAATCGCCTGCTTTATTGCCTGCATAAATATAACTGAGGGAATCAAAAACTTTGCTTTGCTTGAGTAAGTGCGGCAACCAACTGCGCGGCTTGTCTAAGTTTAATTGTTGGTTGTTGATGGCATTCGCATTTAAATCGACCACCAAAGAGGGAATTTTTAAATAATTATTAATATATTGTTCGATGCGGGCAGTAATTTCGGTGTGTAATTGTGTCGCTAAATCACTGATAGCGATCTGTCCGTTTCGATAGGATAAATAGCCCGTCAGCCCCACAGCAAGGATAATTTGGAGCATAAAAGGAACAACTAAAACCATGCGAATATGGGTTTTACTAAAGCTTTTAACCACGGGATTCGCTGTATTTTGGCTAGGTGACTGCTGGTGTGATGTGTCTGACATTATGGTTATTGATCACTGTTACGAAACGAGAAACGTAATTCAAGGGATAAAATAGTCTACTTGCAAATTATATATGAACTGTTAAGAGGCGCGTAGAACTGTTTTTAGAAAACAGCTCTACTCAAAAAGCCTCAGTTTTAATCAACCAAGAACCGGAGGCAGCATTAACGCTGTCTCCAAACGATTCACTTGTTATCGCTGGAACTGGTTTTCTTAGTGCTCCGCGAGGCAGTGCGTGGTTTTGTCGTGGACTTACTTGCCGCTTCAGCCGCTTTCACTTCAGTCTTAGCTGCTTCAATCACGGGTTTGACGACTTCCACTGCTTTTTCAACGACAGGTTCGACTGCCTTTTTCACTGCGGGAACGACAGGCTTGCTTTCAGCCGCTTTCACTTCCGTTTTAGCAGCTTCAATCACGGGTTTGACGACTTCCGCTGCTTTTTCAACGACAGGTTCGACCGCTTTTTTCACTTCGGGAACGACGGGCTTACTTTCAGCCGCTTTCACTTCGGTTTTAGCAGCTTCAGCCGCAGGTTTGACGGCTTCCACTGCTTTTTCAACGACAGGTTCAACCGCCTTTTTCACTTCGGGAACGACGGGCTTACTTTCAGCCGCCTTCACTTCAGTTTTTGCCGCTGCAACCACGGGTTCAACTGCTTTTTTCACTGCTTCGACCACGGTTTTCACTTCGCTGGGTTTGGCAGGAACGGTTTTTTCTAACCAATCGATCATGTAATCCGCCACTTCTTGCCAGTTATTTTCTAACATCATGGCGTGTGCCGTTTTGGGGAAAACATGAGAAGGCGCATCGTATAAATGCCCAGTCCATTCAACCACGCTTGGGGGCAGGAACGCATCTTTTTCCGCACCTAACACTAACAAGGGAATCGGTCCTTTGAAAGCCAAATGGGGCAGATTTAAGCCCATCATGTCTAACATTACTCGTTGTGATTCGCCTTGCACATGGTGGAAAAATTTGTGCAATTTATCATCAGAAACATCTTCTGATAATAAGGCATGTTTAACCGCACTTGGGGTTGCAAAACGAGGACTTAAGTTTTGCAGCAAGAATAATTGACTAAACAGCATCGGATCGCTCCATGCCATGTAGAAAATTGTGGTCCATAAACCTGTGGGGGGCACAGAGTTCATTAACACCGCAGCGGGGGAGGAATGTTTTTCTAAATACTTTTGAATAATCATACCGCCCATAGAGTGCCCTACAAGAATAGGTTCTTCACCAATGGTTTCAATTGCGGTGCGTACATCACTGATATAATTATCAAGGCTGGTGAAGGCGAGATTTTCAATCCCTTCACTTTCGCCATGACCGCGTAAACTCAGTGCGTAAGCAGGATAGCCTTGTGAGGCAAAATAAGGTAGGAAGTATTCTTCCCAGCACCACGCGCCTGCAAATGCGCCATGAATAAACAGAATAGGCTTTTTATGGCTGGGTTGGCTGGGTTGGCATTGGAGGATTTCTAAGTGCATCGTGAGAACCTTAAGGTCAGTGAGTTTCTTTTAACTGGAAAGTGTCGTCATACGCTTCAAGTGGCGGGTAAGCGAGTGCTTGGGTGGTTTCTAAGGTTTGCAAGCGTTGCGTATATTGTAGTAGGTAATGTTCGCGTTGTTCAGGACTAACACGGGCAGGCGACCATGCGATGAAAGGCGGTATCACCTGCATTCCCACGAAGTACAACATTCCATGTTGAATGGGATAGAGAATTTTTTCGATGTCCCCGTTCATCCCTGTGGGGCTATACATGTTGTCAGGGCCGCCCGTGGTCAGGGCTAACATGGCTTTACGCCCAACCAAGCCCCCTTGGTTATAAAACTTGTGCGTGCCGCCATAGGCAAAGCCTGTGCAAAATACCCGATCAATCCAGCCTTTCAATATTGCAGGAACAGAAAACCACCATAAGGGAAATTGAAAAATAACGAAGTCTGCCCACCTTAATTTTTCCTGCTCAATACGAATGTCTTCTGCAAGCATTCCATGATCGTAGGCAATATTTTGTTCGATTTGATATTTGAAATAATCGGGGTTGCCAAGCCGCGCAAAATCGTTTCGATCTGCGGTCGCTTTAAATTGCATTTCATACAAATCAGAAACGATGACTTGATGTCCTGCGGCGGCTAATACCGCACATGCGGTGTCTTTCATGGCTGAATTAAACGACTTAGCTTCTTGATGTGCATATACAATTAGGATATTCATAGCAAGGCTCTCTTTCACAGAAGGCGATCCGCCTATTATTCCGCGTATTCTGATAGGTGTGCAAGTCTATTGTGCCGAGTGTACAGCTGTGAGCTACGATGAGGGCATTGTAACATCTAGGCTTTGTAAATAAATGTGTCAGCCAGTTAAATTTTTATCTACTACAATCAGTTATAAGTTAATCACGATATATCCTGCACTGCAACAAAACTTATTTTATTTAACTCATTTAAAAACAACAAGTTAAATAAAGCATCTATTCCCAATTAAACAAGCATTTTATTTCATTGATATTTTACAAATCTAATCTATTCCCCACAATTATTGCAACGCGATAATGACTAATATGCCTCTGAAAAGAGAGCTAACCGCGCCCTTGTGTTCTGAAAAGCCCAATATAATTTAAATATTACACAGTTATAAAACTTGAGTTATCATAAAAATATTAATATTTATAATAGGTTAATAAGAGTTGCTATTAATTTTTTAGCCATAAATCAATAATAGAAGCTATATTTACAGTTTTTATAAAAAAATACCTATTAAATACTTTAGTCGCTAAGAACCCCAAATTTTACTATAATTGCTTTATAAAACGTAAAGTTATTTAAAAAATGTCGGTAATGTCGGCTTTTTAACATTGGCTGTTAGCTTTGTGAGTTTGAAAACACGTCACTCTTAAAGCTAGCGATTTGTTTCGCTTGATAATCCGCTTTAATCCAAGCAATGGCGTATTTTTTGCTTCAGTTAAAACTAAGCAGTTTAGAATTAAAGTTTGAGTTTTGACAGATGCTGTTAAAATACAGTATAATTCAAAGTTAATTCCACCAATGACACAAGTTTTCAGTGTATTGATTTGGGACTCGTCAATAAAATGTTGCACTTGCACAAATCATGCATAAAAATCTAAGCACTGTGTACTTTCCATTTAAATGCAGCTTGCAGTGCGTTGTTGTCAGAGCGTGTAAGTAGCTACTCTCCCACCCTAAATCTTTAGGTAATGCTAATGCGTAAATCCAGTATTGCCATACTAGCTTTTGTTTTAGTTAGTAATTTTGTCATTTGGGCAATGTTTAATTTGCCTGAAAGTGCACAGGTGTGGACAGGGACGATTCGCGGGGTTTCTTTCAGTCCGTATCAAGCGGAACAAAGTCCCTTCGAGCAAAAGTTTCCCTCTCCACAAGACATCGAGCATGACTTGCAGTTTTTGCAAGACAAGGTCACCAGCGTGCGGACATATTCCTCAATGGATGGCATTGAAATTGTGCCGCAATTGGCAGGACATTATGACTTGCACGTTACCGCTGGCGCGTGGATCGACCATCGCCTCGAACGTAATGAAATTGAAATCCGCAATCTGATTAAAAATGCGCAGAAATATCGCAATATTGATCGGGTCATCGTCGGTAACGAAAGCATTTTGCGGGGCGATTTCACGGTTAAACAATTAATCGAATATATCCGTCGGGTGCGTGCTTTAACACAAGTGCCCGTCAGTACCGCAGAACCTTGGCACGTTTGGATTGAACATCCTGAATTAGCACAAGAAGTTGATTTCATCGCCGTGCACTTATTACCTTACTGGGAAAAAGTTGCCAACGAAGAAGCAGTGCCTTGGGTGTTTGAACATTACAACAAGATTAAAACTGCCTATCCGAATAAACACGTATTAGTGGGCGAAGTTGGCTGGCCAAGCAACGGTAATCGTTTCGGACGCGCTTCTGCGACTTTGGCAGGGCAGGCAAAGTTCATGCGCCAATTCTTGAATCGTGCAGCAACGGAACGTTTGGACTACTTCATCATGGAAGCCTTCGACCAACCTTGGAAGAAAGCAATTGAAGGTTCCGTCGGGCGGCACTGGGGGATTTTTGATGCCAATCGTCATGAAAAATTCTCAATGACAGAAGACATTACCGAAAATCCTTATTGGAGTGCCCAAGCGATTGTAGCAATGGTCTTGTCAGTATTACCAATGCTGTTCTTCCTGTTCTATTGGCAAAATGTACGCTTACGTGGTCAATTATTCTTTGCCGTGTTGTTACAACTGGCAGCTTCACTGATGACATGGACTTTGTTCATGCCCGCCACGGTTGAGCTAGGTACTTTGGGCAATGTGGTCTGGGGGGTATTATTACCCGCACAATTGGCTCTGGTGTTTGTGGTGGTGATGAATGCCTTTGAATTAACCGAAATGGTGTGGAGTCGTTATTTACGCCGTGATTTCAAACCCTTAAAGCCTAATTCTAATTACGCGCCTAAAGTCTCTTTACACTTGGCGATTTGTAACGAACCGCCTGAAATGGTCAAACTCACTTTAGACAGTTTGGCAAAATTAGACTATCCCAATTTTGAAGTCTTGGTTTTAGATAACAACACCGTTGATCCTGAAATTTGGAAACCTGTAGAAGCGCATTGCAAACTGCTAGGGGAAAAATTCCGTTTCTTCCATCTCGGCAAGTGGAAAGGCTATAAAGCAGGGGCGTTAAACTTTGGTTTGACACAAACCGCGCCTGATGCCGAAGTGATTGGGGTTATCGACAGCGATTATTTAGTGGAATCCGATTGGCTTAGCACCTTAGTACCTTACTTTGAAAATCAGAAAGTGGGTTTTGTGCAAGCTCCGCAAGATAATCGTGAATGGGAAGGCGACCTGTTTAAAACCATGTGTAACTGGGAATATGCAGGATTCTTTAACATTGGTATGGTACAACGTAACGAACGCGATGCGATTATTCAACACGGCACCATGACTTTAATTCGGCGCAGTGCCTTGAATGAAGTCGGTGATTGGGGCGAATGGTGTATCTGTGAAGATGCTGAGCTTGGAATGCGTTTAATGCGCGCAGGCTATAACTCCGTATACGTCAATCATGCTTATGGCAAGGGTTTAACCCCAGACAGCTTTGCAGGTTACAAGCGTCAACGCTTCCGTTGGGTTTATGGCGCAGTGCAAATTATGCGTAAACGCTGGCGTTGGTTGTTGACCGAAAAGACGGGTTTAACTCTGGGGCAACGAGTGCACTTTATCGCAGGTTGGTTCCCTTGGTTTACTGATGCCATGCACTTAACCTTTACCTTTGCGGGTATCTTCTGGTCAATTGCGATGGTGCTGTTCCCCGAAACTTTCGAGTTTCCTTTAGCCGTGTTCTTAGTGCCGACACTAGGCGTGTTTGCTTTCAAGATTATCCATGCACTGGCTTTGTACAAAGTGCGGGTAAAATGCAGCTTCTGGCAACGGATTGGTGCAGCGATTGCGGGCATGGGTTTAACTCATGCGATTGCACGGGCGATTTGGTTAGGTTTAACTACGACTCAACTGCCATTTATGCGTACCCCAAAATGTGAAAATAAGCCCGCGATTTTGGTCGGCTTCTACATGGTTTGGGAAGAAGTGCGGATTATGTTGTTGCTGTGGTTTGCTGCATTAAGCGTGCTGCTGCGTTTTGGCACAACCGAGTGGGAATCTAATGTATGGGTGACGATTTTATTAGTACAATCAGTCCCCTATGCAGCGGCACTGTTCACTTCATTGGCAAACGTGGTGACAGCGGAACAAGTGCAAACTTGGGCAAAACCGCTGTTACAAGTTAACAAGTCCTTGAAAGATTTGTTGAATCCTCAAAGTCCCGTGAGAACTTCTCGCAGTCATTAATTTCTAATCGTTGTTAAAATCAAGCCCGCTTAAAGTATTAATTTTAAGCGGGCTTTTTCATCGAATAAGGCTTGTTGCTAGAAATTCAATCAACTAAACTATAGTCAAATTATACGTATTAAGCACGGCATCAATTTTGCTTAATTATCCTAAATTGCTACCTCAGATTATTGAAGTGTGAATCATGAAAAATCGCCTACTGCTTATTATCTCTGTCTATCTTGCCTCAATAGCAACGCCGAGTTTTGCCATTCGCCCAGAAGGCACGCAAACTTCAACAACATCCTCAACTGAAACTAATCAAGACTCTGACTCATCGGAAACAACTGCTTCAAAAACTGAGGCGACAAAATCCGAAACTACAACAGCAGCGAGCACCAGTAAATCAGGAGATTCAGGTTCTAAATCATCTGGCAATGGCACCACGGAAAGTGTGACCCCTTCTAAATCGGAAACGTCCAGCAGCAGTTCATCCAAAACTGAAACGCCTGAGATTGTAGCCCCGAGAGCAGAAACCTCAGCACCTGTAGTAGCAAATACCCCGAAAGTTGAAACCCCTGCGGCAAATCCCGTGAGTGCTGTGAAAGCTGAAACTGCGGCACAAACGCCAAAAGCTGAAACGCCCACTGTTGTCACCACAACCCCGAAAGTTGAAACCCCTGCGGCAAATCCCGTGAGTGAAGTGAAGACTGAAACTGCGGCACAAACGCCAAAAGCTGAAACGCCCGCTGTTGTCACCACAAGCCCGAAAGTTGAAACCCCTGCGGCAAATCCGATCGCGATTTCAGCCCCCAGCGTTTCTTTGAGTGCTCCCGCGCCAAACCCTGTTTACATTGCTCCAAAAGTTGAAACCACAGAGAAAACAGACAGTAAAACTACTGTTGACAAAACGAGCACTGACACCAAGAAAGATACCGTCGTTGAGACTGAGGTTAAAGACGATAAAAAAGATGATAAGACCACGACAGCGGTTGAAAACACAAAGGATAAAGTCACGCCGATAGACACCATCTTTATGGCAAAAGACGATGCTGCCAAAACTTGCCCCAATACCCCTGCAATTGTTGATATTGGAAGTAATGATGAAATTAAAGGTGTCGGTACTTATCGCACAACTTTTCATGTTAGTAATGGTAGCAGTGTGACCAATAATTGGGATGGGTATGGCAAAGATGGTACGGTCACTTATGTTCCGAGTAAAGATTTTCGCGGTTTAGACAGCTTCACTTATACGATTCGTGATCAAGATGGCAATACCTCGGTGGCAACAGTTTCGATGGATGTATCTTGTGATGAAACAGGTTTCAGTAGCGTGTCTTCATGTAGTGCTTATGCCATCAGCGATGATTACAGCTTGATGCCTGTGGTTGTGCACCGCACCCAATTGTTAAAAATTGACCAAGATTCTGGGCAAGTCACCACTATCGGCGCGCCTCTGCCCCCAAAAGAAGGGATTGAAGGCTTAGCCATCAGCCCGATTACGCACACCATGTATGCAATTTCTGGCGGCTATGCGGCGAAAAGTTTGAATGGTAGCTTGTACCGCGTAAACTCCAGTACAGGCGAGATTCAATTAGTTGGAGAAACGGGTTTTAAAGGCACGTCTTCACTGGCATTTCGTAATGATGGTTCATTGTGGGCTTGGTCAAATTCAGGTTTGATTTCAATTGACCCCAGCACTGCAAAATCATCACTGGTTTTCAGTTCAGACAAAAACTTTGAAGGGCTTGCATGGAGCAGCGACGGAAAAACTTTATATGCCAGCAAGTTTGCCAGTTTGTGGGCTTATGACGGCACGGATGTGAAACGTATCTGCAATAACTTCCCTGATGAAGTTGAGTCTTTAGAAACTTTAGGCAATGGCTTGTTGATGTATGCCTTAAGTCAGCAACGGGTTGATGCCGCTAGTAATGCTTTATATGTCTACGATCCTAAACAATGCAAAGTCATTTCCAGCGTACCTGTTGGCGGACATCGAGACATCGAAAGCCTTGCATGGGCGTATGACTGTCAAAGTCATGCAGCCAGCACTTCAGGTACGGTTAAATTTGAAGGCGCAGCTGAAACGCAAATGTGTTTAGAACCCAGCCAATGGTTGGAAGTGAAAGGCACGGTGTCTTTACAATCTGCCAGTGCCTCAGCACAACTGCAAACCGTGTGGCAAGTGATTGAACCACCACAATCGGAATGTCCTGATGGCGAATGTAAACAAGCCCAAGTCAAAACCCAAGTGGTCACAGGCGATTCCGCTTTCTATATCAAAGGCTGGTGGGATGGTTTGAAAAAACAAAGCGCGGTTAAATTGCGTTACACCGCAAAATTGTTAGACATGCAAGGACAGCCTTTGGCAGGCAGTGGAGAAGTGAGCAAAACTTTGGTCGCAACCGCAGAAGCTTGTGGAAAAGCAGGGAGTTCCTTACCTGCAGGCGTGGTCGGGCAACCTGCCGCTGATACGAATGCCTTACAAAGCTATTTCAAAGAAATGGGTTTGAAGCAATTTAGCATTGACGATCACGGCAAATTAAGTGTTACTTTTGATGGAAAAACGCACTACGGCATGTTCTCTTTCATCCTTGAACAAGGCAGTGCAAATGCAGAACAAAAGCTCACCTTGAAAGCAATTCCCGATGCAAATGCAGATGGCGTTGATGATTTTGTGGTGATTTATCCCAATGGACAAACCCAATTATTGTTGTATTTGGGGAATCAGTAAGCTTTTTGAATTATTAAGTATGTTGTAAAAATAGCCCCGCTGAATAGCAATATTTGGCGGGGCTTGTTTTTGGTGGGGATTTTAAAATATTATCTGAATCAGGATTTACGGGATTATCCGAATTAAGCAGGATTCTCCTTAAAATAATTAGGAGACGCGTTAATCGAGAGTATTTAACCCGCTTTAGGGGATTTAGGGCTACTTTAAAACCACGTTAATGATAACGTTTGCGATTCGGCTGTTCATCGTCATTCTCATCAAAATAGCCTTCATCGTCATCCTCATTCATATCATAATCGTCGTCGTCATCATTGTATTCATCATAGCTTTCTTCAGACATGACTAATCTGCCCTCGTGTAACAAACCTCGGGCAATTTCGAGCAATTCATCATGATCTTCAGCGGAATAAATTTCATCATCGCAGTCACCCCCAAAACCCGTCTCATAACTAAAACGTTCTTTACCATCGTAGGCGTAAATGATCCACTCACCGACTTGATCATTAAATTCCACCGCGATTAATTGTGTGGGATGTAAACTGATTAACATCTCGTGCATCATGTCCCAAAAATCTGAACCGCGTAACACCCCACCTTCCAAATAAAAACTCACCCCATTACCTGTGGTTTTTTCAACATTATAGATTTGACAGTTAGCAACATCTTCATAGAATGGGGTATAACCCGTGCCCAGTTTCTCTAATAAGGCATGTTGTGGAATAAAATTTTCTTGGACTGCCGCATCATAATCATAATCATGCAGTAAAGTGTATAAACCCTCCTGCGTGGTAGAATCGGCAAAGCTGCATTCCACTTTAAGCGAAATAGCGGACATGGTAGAGTTCCTCTAAAATAAAAATCCGAACTTTTGTGAACACGGCGGAAAATACGAAAGCCTGATTAAACGATGCAATGAAACCCGTGCTTTAAATTTTTGGTAGTGCTAAATAGATATAGATAATGATTTGTTCACCCCCTTTGAATAAAGGGGGCAGGGGGGATTTAAAAATCTCAACAGTTGCGACGATCTTAAATCCCCCTCCGCCCCCTCGCGTTGCTCTCCCCCTTTTCCAAAGGGGGAAGTTAAATCTGCATTTAGCCTTATTTGTTTAGCACTCCTAAATTTTTTTTATGCAGAGGACTTTATGAAAGCGTACAGCACCCCAATTCAGTAGCACAGTATATTTAATCGTAGATCACATTTATTATCCCTAATCAGGCACAACAACGCGTCATGGGGCTGGGTCAATAGCTAATATTTTAGCATGTTTTCAAAGCCTCACTGGCGTAGCTACTGGGATTTATACCCCTGAAATTTTCCTACTATATTTTGGAAAGCATTCATACAAATTTAGAGCAGTGTTTAGTCAACAAGATTTTTAGTTAGAATTCTTTCAAAAATCCAGTACAATGAAAAAATGATTCATTTATCTTACCTGTGCAAACTGCGTTATTTATCCCGAGGGCTTCGTCTCGCTTTGTTGTGCTATCTCTGTTTAGTACAATTTGCAGCCCCACTGGTGCACGCACACAGCATCACCAGTGATATTTCACAGCCCGCCGAAGGCTTGCATTATCTACACCCTTACGGTGTGCCTCCAAGCAGCTTAGCCGCCCTATTAACCAGCACCTGTGAAAATATGGAAGTGGGGATTAGCGAATTAGAAACGGAATCTGTTCGACACCCCTTGATGAAACCTGCACCACCACAGGTTTTTATCCGCGCTCGGGGAAAAACCAAAATATCCTCTAAACCCCGCGTGACTTATTACCACCCCTCGCTTTTTTATTACTCCTGCGCCCCACGATCCCCACCGCAACGCTCATAATCACCGCTTCATTGAAGTACATTTAAGCCTGCGCTAAGGCAAAACTGCTCTAATCCCGTATTAGGGTTTGTGCCTGCACCGCTAGTCAGCTAATAATTAAAAACCGTGGAATAACAGATGAATAAAAAATTCATGGGGCTCACTTTACTTATCTTACAGTGCCTAAGCCCTAGCATTAGTCTAGCTGCCGCCCACAGCGACAGCCTCCAAACCAGCAAACAATTAAGTTTACATGCGATCGTCGAACACACCTTTGAACGACATCCCAATTTACAAGTGTTAACTGCCCGCATTCAAGAAGCGGAAGCCTTGTCCAAAGCCGCCAACACCTTGCTGGCAGGCAGCCCCGCCGTAACTTTGCGCCATCAAACCGATCAATTAGGTTCACGCACTGGTTTGCGTGAATGGGAAGCGGGTTTAGAAATGCCCTTATGGTTTCCTGCCCAAAAAGCCGCGCGCCAGTATTTGGCAGAACAAGCTCAGCAAAACATACCGATTGCAAAAACTGCCTTATCTTTATTAATCGCAGGGCAAGTGCGTGAATATTTATGGGAAATTGCTTGGCAAAAAAATCTGCTCGCCCTCAGCACCCAAGAAATGAATGCTGCCAAAGTGATTGAAAACAAAGTGCGCCGCCGTTTTGAATTGGGTGAATTGGCACGTACTGATTTATTGCTGGCGCAAGAAGAAAGTTTACGCAAGCAAACCGCGCTACTCAATGTGCAAACTGAAGTTCAACATGCCCAAAAACGCTATGAACTGTTCACAGGATTAAACCAAATTCCTAGCGACTATCAAGAACAGCTCAGCCCGCTTGAAGAAATTAATTTAGAACATCCGCTGTTAAATCAAGCACAAAGTAAAGTTGTACAAGCGCAAGCGCAGGTTCAAGTCAGCCGTGCGGAAAAACGTGAAAATCCCCAATTGACGTTGGGCGTGCGCCGTGAACGCTCTCGTGCTAACGACGACCCTTATCAAAACAGTATCGGTTTAAGTGTGCGAATTCCTTTGGGCAATGAAGCCCATGCCGCAACCCGCATCACCACCGCAGAACGGGTACAAGCCGAATTGCAAAGTGAACGCGATTTGCTGAAACGTGAATTAGAAATTGCGCTGCACGAAGCGGAACACATGTTAAATACTTATCGTGAAACTTTGGTTCTGGCGAAACAGCAACATCAATTAGCGCAGGAAAATTTACGCCTGACCCGCCAAGCCTTTGAAATTGGGGAAGCGGATTTGGTGAGTTTACAACGGGTGCAAGCCCTTGCCTTTGCCGCAGAACGCACTGCGCTACAACAAAGTCTTGCCGTACAACGCGCGATTTCTCGTTATAACCAAGCTGTGGGAGTGTTGCCATGAATCGATTAGTTATTTTAAGTTTCGCGCTGTCTTTAAGCCAAGTCTTGGCGGCGGCAGAAGTGGAAATCACCATGAGCGACGCGCAAGTCAAAAGCATGGGCATCAATTTGGGTGCGTTGGAAAAAGCTACCGTGGCCGCTGGCAATCATTTGCCGGGGCGGGTAATGATTCCCACCAGTAAAGAATATGTGGTGAGCACGCCGCAGCCTGCCTTAATCGAAACTCAAAAAGTGGCCGTCGGTGACACGGTTAAACAAGGACAGGCTTTAGTCCGCGTGCAAAGTCAGGAATTAATCAGTTTGCAACGGGATTATTTGCTGTCTTTGACCAAACAACATTTAGCGGAAAATGAATTTAGCCGCGATCAGCAATTGTTCAAAGAAGGCATTATTCCTGAACGCCGCTTTATTAATACCAAAAGCCAACTCGCAGAAACCAATGCAGAACTCAGCGCGCGCAGTCAGGCCTTAAGTTTGGCGGGATTGAGTGATGCCGCGTTAAAAAACTTGGGTAATACGCGTAAACTTTCAGGCATTTTGGAAATTGTCGCGCCGATTTCAGGCGTGGTTTTAGAAAGCATGGTGGCGACAGGGCAGCGGGTCAACAGTTTAGAGCCGCTCTATCGGATTGGAGATTTGAGCCATTTATGGTTAGAAATTCGTGTGCCTGTGGATCGTTTGCCGAGCTTACGTATTGACGCTGCCATCAGCGTTCCTGACACCAAAATTCGTGGCAAAGTGATTTTAATCGGGCAACAAGTCGATGCCAGCAATCAAACGGTGTTAGTGCGGGCGGAAATTACCGAAGGGGCAGATAAATTACGGGTCGGGCAATTTACCGAAGTGCATATTGATAGCATGGTGGATAAAGGCTATTACCGCGTGCCCGAAACTGCCACAGTACGCAGCGGCGCGGATTCAATGATTTTCATCAAAACCACAAAAGGTTTTAAAGCCGCACCCGTGCATATTGTTGCCGAGCATGATTTATTCACGGTGATTCACGCCCCGAATTTAACAGGCAAAGAAAAAATCGCCACTTTGGGCACAAGCGCGATTAAGGCGCGGTGGTTAGAATTGGGCGGGACTAGCGAATGAAGCTGCAAACTTTACGAGGGATAACGCGATGTTAGCCGCACTGATTAAGTTTTCTTTGATTCAACGCTTATTCGTCCTGCTGTTTGCCATCATGATTGGCGGGGCGGGAGTTCATGCGTTTCACAACTTGCCGATTGATGCCTTTCCCGATGTCTCTTCGACACAAGTAAAAGTCATCATCAAAGCCCCCGGCATGACCCCTGAAGAAGTGGAATCCCGCATTACTGCACGGATTGAAGTGGAAATGCTGGGGATTCCCAATCAAGTGATGTTACGCGCCGTGGCGAAATACGGACTGACGGATGTCACTGTGGATTTTGCCGAAGGCACGGATATGTATTGGGCGCGGCAACAAGTGAGCGAGCGTTTGAATGCGATATGGAACGATTTGCCCAGCGATATTTCAGGCGGGCTTGCTCCCTTGACCACTCCGCTAGGGGAAGTCTTCATGTTCGCCATTGAAGGCGGTGATTTGTCACTGACAGAACGCCGCAGTTTATTAGATTGGGTGATTCGCCCGATTTTACGCACCGTACCCGGCGTGGCAGATGTCAATTCTTTGGGCGGTTCTGTGCGTAGTTTTGAAGTGATTCCCGATAATGGCAACATGGCAGCGCGCGGTGTAAGTTTTGAAGCTTTGAAACAAGCCTTGCAAAACAACAATCGCAACGACGGCGCAGGACGTTTAACCGAGGGCGAAGAATCTCTGTTAGTGCGTGCCGAGGGCAGCGTGCGTTCTTTGGAAGATTTAAACGCGATTGTGATTCAAAACACCAAAGGCGTGCCGATTCGCTTGGCAGACGTGGCACAAACTCGCATCGGGGAATTAACCCGTTATGGCGCGGTGACCCGTGACGGTAAAGAAGAAACTGTCACAGGTTTGGTACTCAGTTTGCGCGGTGCTAATGCGCGGCAAGTGGTGAACGGGGTGACTGCTAAATTAGCAGAACTGCAACCGTCGCTACCCAAAGGGGTCAAAATTGATGTGTTTTATAAACGCACCGATTTAATCAACGTCGCAATTTACACTGTTTCTAAAGCCTTAATTGAAGCAATTGTATTAGTGTTAATCTTGTTAATGCTATTTTTGGGCGATTTTCGGGCTGCTTTGACCGTTGCAATCATTTTACCCTTATCCGCTTTGGTCACTTTTATTCTGATGCGCAAACTAGGCATGTCGGCAAATCTCATGAGTTTAGGCGGGCTTGCGATTGCGATTGGGATGCTGGTCGATGCGGCGGTGGTGGTGATTGAAAACATTGTCAAACATCTGGCAGATGCACAACATCAAAAATCTGTTTTACCGCGTCTACACCTGATTTATCGGGCTGTTTGCGAGGTGGCAACACCTGTGACTTCAGGTATTTTGATTATTATCATCGTGTTTTTGCCTTTATTAACTTTGGAAGGTCTAGAAGGTAAATTATTCATTCCTGTGGCAGTCACGATTGTGTTCGCTTTGGGCGGTTCTCTATTGCTATCGCTCACCGTCATTCCTGTGATGGCTTCATATTTGCTCACCAAAGCGTCCCACGATGAGCCGCTGTTAGTGCGGATGTGCAATTACATGTATGAACCTTTGTTGAAGTTTTGCCTGCGGAATGCGCGTTTAGTCTTGGTGTTGGCGGGACTCAGTTTGTTGGCGACGGCGTGGACGTATACCAAAATTGGGAAAACTTTCATGCCGACTTTGGATGAGGGGCAACACTTAATCGTCCAATTGGAAAAACTGCCTTCCATTACTTTGGAACATTCGATTGCCTTTGATGAAAAAGTGCAGCATGCCTTTGTTGAAAAAATACCAGAAATTCAACAGATTGTAGCGCGGGTTGGCTCAGATGAAATCGGCATGGACCCGATGGGTTTAAATCAAACCGACACCTTTATTGTGTTAAAGCCGATGGATCAATGGCGCACTAATAAAAATGGCGATGTGATGAGCAAACAGGATTTACTGGATCAATTACGCGCGATTTTAGAGGAATTTCCGGGTTTGGCGTACACCATCGCGCAACCGATTGAAATGCGGGTATCGGAAATGCTCACAGGGGTTCGGGGCGATGTGGCAATTAAAGTATTTGGGATAGAGTTAGAGACCATTAATGAAAAAGCCTTGGCTATTTCTGACTTATTGCGCTCGATTTCAGGCAGCGAAGACGTGTTTTACGTGTCAAATGGCGGCGTGCAGTATTTCAAAGTCAGTATCGACCGTTTAGCCGCAGGGCGTTTGGGTCTGAATGTCGAAGAACTGGAAACTTTGTTGCGGGCGCAATTGGAAGGTAAGAATGTGGGCACGGTGTACGAAGGCGTGCGGCGCACACCTTTGGTGATTCGGGGCGGCAATGATGTACGGCATTCGCCCAACCAATTTTCTAACTTGCTGATTAATCTACCCGATGGGAAAAGTGTGCCTTTAGGAACGATTGCAAAATTGTCTCGTGTCGAAGGCCCGATTCAGGTGGTGCGTCAGCGCGGGCAACGTATGGGCGTGATTACGGTGAATGTGCGTGGTCGGGATTTGGTCGGCTTTGTGGACGAAGCCAAGCAATTAATCGCGCAGAAAATTCCTTTAGAGTCAGGCTATTATCTGGAATGGGGCGGACAATTTGAAAATCAGCAACGTGCTGCGACCCGTTTGGCGTTAGTCGTACCGATTGCAATTGGTTTGATTTTCTTGTTGCTATTTTCAACCTTTGGTTCAGTACGACAGGCATTATTGGTGCTGTTTAATATTCCCTTGGCGATGATTGGCGGGGTGTTTGCGCTGTGGGGTTTTGGGGAATATTTATCCGTGCCAGCCTCGGTGGGATTTATTGCCTTGCTGGGGATTGCGGTCTTAAACGGGGTGATGATGGTGTCCTATTTTAACCAATTACGCTTACAAGGGATGGAGATGGCGCGTGTGGTGGTGGAAGGTGCGAAACGCCGTTTACGCCCTGTGCTGATGACCGCCAACATTACTATGTTTGGTTTAGTGCCCTTGTTATTTGCCACGGGTCCGGGTTCTGAAATTCAGCGTCCTTTGGCAATTGTGGTGATTGGCGGCTTGATTACCTCAACCATTCTTACTTTACTGTTGTTGCCGATTTTATATCGTCGCTTCGGGGAAAGAGTGCCGCATGTGCAAGCGCATTAAATATTAATCCATCTACTTTGTAATGCTTAAAGAGACGTATTTATTACGTCTCTTTTTTTATGTCTTGGAAAGTAGAGAATTAGCCAAGGTAGGCAATAACAATTTACCTGCTTATAATTCATAGGAGTTACGCAGTTGATTTAATAAGCTATCAATTTAAAACACTTTATTGATGTTTAACGTAGGGTGTATAAGGCGCAGCCGCCATACACCTTTGACGGCATAAAGTTTCAAATCGCAAGCTGTATGGCGGCTACGCCTTATATAGTATTTAAATGCTACAGGTAGACTAATATAAAAAGCAATTTTATGATTTAAATCATACCCTTGAACATGTTATCTCAGTCTATTTTTAAAATAAAAATACTATAATTAGCGGGAAGCTGACACACAGTAAGCGCATTAGACATTAATCAATAAATTTTTTATGCCTTGAAAAGTAGATGTATCGAATGGCGTAACATGCTGATTTTGAATTCAATATGATTAAGGACTGCCAGTCCTTATGCAGACACTCAGAAAATAAAAATATGGAAAATTTGATTAAAGGAAAATTACAGCGTTGGGATGATGAAAAAGGCTTTGGTTTTATCTTGCCTGAAACAGGTAACAAATCAATTTTCATGCATATTTCAGCCCTGAGAAATAGCAGCCGCCGCCCAAAAGTGGGAGATATTATTCTTTATCAATTATTTACTATGCGTGACGGTAAGTTACGTGCAATTAATGCGCGTATTGAAGGCGTTGCCGAACGAAATAGCAATAAACTGACTTGGAAAAAAGTTTTTTCAAAGCTGTTTAAAACAATAATTTTCATCGGAGTTGCGATTGTTTTCGTAAAAACGCTACTTCATGATATTGATGAGCGGCGTAGACAAAAAGAGACAAACAGTACGAGGGTTCAAAACAACGAACAGCCTAAGTCAAATAGGACTTATGCTTGTGATGGGAGAACCTCGTGCGCTCAAATGAGTTCCTGTGAGGAAGCAAGGTTTTTTCTGAGAAATTGCCCCAATACACAAATGGATGGCGACCATGACGGCATTCCTTGTGAACGCGGTCTTTGTCGATAATAGGAGTATTCATGAGAAGAAACTTTCAGGCAAAAGCTTTCTGAGAGTCTTCCATCCGCCGCAAATTCTGCAATAAATGATTCGCAATCACCCCGCTCACCGTGCCAAATACCAAGGCAGCGGTTAATAACAGCGGCAATAAATGAAACAAGCCCGCGTGGTGAATAAACAAACTATAAGCCACCCAAAACTGCGCCAACATGTGACACAGCGCGGAAGCCACGCTATAACCCACAGCACTGCATCGCCAGCCCTTGGGCAACTGACTGAGCAGGATGAGCGCCAAAGTGCTCGCCACCGCCCCGCTAAAGCTCAGCATAAACGTAGGCGATAAGAACGTCCCAATCAACAAACTGCCCGCCACCACCCGTAATAAACTCACCCACACCGCCATGCGCCAGCCAAAACGCATCAGCACTGCAATCGTAATCACATTGGCTAAACCCGGTTTAACCCCCGGCAAGGGCGAGGGTAGGGCACTTTCGGCAATATGAATAGTAATTGCAAGCGCAGTAAACCATGCAATCCGATGATCGTCACGTTGAGTATAAAGCAGCATTGAAATGACACTCCCCGCCAAAAAATAAAGCCCCACGAGGGGGCTTTATTTATCAGACTAAACTGCTAAAGGGCAGCTTAGAACTTGTGTATAACACCTAAGACCACTGCGTCTTGGTCATATAATTTCTTGTCCGTACCACCAGCTTTGCTGCTGTCGCTATCGGTCTTACGGTAGCCTAAGTAAGCATTGGTGCGCTTGCTGAAGTGGTATTTACCACCGACTGCGAAGCTCATTGCATCGTTACCAGTAGAGCTAACAGTGATGTTATTGTCGGATTTGTACTTAGCAACCCAACCGTCTAAGCTCACGTTACCAATACGGTAATCTAAAGAAAGAATACCGTATTTACCACGGTTGCCGTCTAAAGTACCGCCATTTTGAGCGATTTGAACGTTTTCGTATTGACCAGCTAAGGTTAAGTTAGCGAAGCTTACAGAACCACCCACTTTCCAGTTACGGTTGCCGTCGCTCTTCTTGCTATCAGTGCTGATTTGCTTCACGTCGGTGTAAGCAGCTGCGCCGAATAAGCCCCAGTGTCCTTTGTTACCAATCTTACCGTCATACTTCAATTCAACTAAGCCTGCGCCATTTTGCTTGCTACAACCCGTCGTAGGTGGAGTTGCCGTATCGCAAGCAATGGTGTATTCGTAGGTCTTAGCACCGTCAGCGGGGCTATATTTTTGGTCAGCGGTCCATTGGAATTGAGCACCGAAACCGCCAGAGTTCACACCAACTTCAACAACGTTATCCAAGAAGTTTGAGTGACCCAGTCTGCCACCAGACATGCCGCCGCCCGTACCACGACCTTGCAAAGAAGTTCCTGCAAAAGGATCAACTACGGTTAAGCTGTTTTTGTAAGCACCAGCAATCGTACCTAAACGCACGTGAGCTACTGCACCTTTCAAACCAACATAAGCTTCACGACGGGTAAAGCCAGAGTTTACAGAGGTGTTAAATGCAGCTTCGTAAGCACCGAAAGCCTTTAAACCACCGCCTAATTTTTCGTCAAATCTGATGGCGACACGGTTGTTACCACCGTTAAATACTGCACCACCACTGTCTTGTGAACGGCTGATGTAGTCATAATTGGTGCTGGCATCTTTTTCGCCAACGATTTCAGCTTGAATTAAACCTGATAACGTTACGTCAGCGTTAGCTGCCATTGGAGCTACCACGATGGCGGCAACAGCAATTGCAAGAATGTTTTGCTTCATTTGAGATTTCTCCATTTACTTACACTATAGCTTTAAATATTCCCCTGCCTAACAAACTTGTCGTAAACAGAGGCGGTTTGTATTCCTATTCAACTTTTATGACTTGCCTTTTAAGGTGAAGAGGCAGGCAAGTAAAGACAGATGCTTGTGTTGTCAGCAGACATGCAAACCTTAACCTAGCAATCAGAAAAATGCAACACTCTGTTTACAAAAAAACCACAAGTCTGTATTTGTTGCTAAAATGATACATTCATTTGCCAACACATTGCAAGTGCCTTATCAATAATCTGTTTATTTATATGTGGCAGGTTTGGTCTTATTCAAAGTTCAAAGACCATTTGATCGCTTGCAGATAGTCGCGTTCTTGCTCTAAATCCGCCAAGGTTAAGGGATGTTGGTCTAACCATTGTTCGGGAAAACTAATTTTCAGCGCGTTATCACTGGCAGATAATTCAATGCTCGGCAAAGCCACGGTGCTACGACTGCGATGCAATAAAACCGCAATACGCAATAAGACGCATAAACGCAACAAGGTATGACTGGGCAGATGTGGGCAACGTTGTGCCACATCTTGGGGCAATTTACGCCGATGAGCGCGCACCAAGGCGGCTAATTGGGCTTGTTCAGGACGGGTGAAACCTGCTAAGTCGGAATAAACCAGCAAATATTCCCCATGTTTATGATATTGCTCATGAGAAATACTTAAACCAATCTCATGCAAGCGCGCCGCCCAACTTAACATTTGGGCATATTCTTCATCTGCGATATTCCATGCCCGCGCAACTTGTGACAGACATTCTAACACAGTCTCTTCAACACGTTGCGCTTGTTGTGTATCAACGGCATAACGTTGGCTGAGACGCTGAATCGTGCGTTCTCGCACATCTTCATCATGAATTCGTCCCAACAGGTCATAAATTGAACCTTCTCGCAACGCGCCTTCGGAAACTTGCGCGGTTTCAATTTTTAAGCCTTCAAAAATTCCTGAAAGAATTGCCACGCCGCCCGCAAACACGGGCGCGCGTTCTACACTTAAACCTTTGAGGTTTAAATTATCGACATGCCCCGCTTCTAATAAACTTTCACGCAGCCGTTGCAAGCTGTCAGCGGTGAGGTGCATTCCCCAGCCCATTTCCACAATCACCCGCTCAATCGCGCGGATTGTGCCCGAAGTACCAATGACTAAATCCCAACCTGTGCGGCGGAACATTTCTTCAACGGGTTGTAATTCGAGTAAAGCCCCAATTTCGGCACGGCGCAAATTCTTATTTTTAATCACGCCATCGGCAAAATAACGGCGGCTAATACTGACACAGCCCATGTCTAAGCTTTCGCGGCATAAGGATTCAAATCCTTCACCAATAATAAATTCAGTGCTGCCCCCGCCAATGTCAATAACTAAGCGTTTTCCTTGGAAATTGGGCATACTGTTGGCAACCCCGAGATAAATCAAACGCGCTTCTTCGCGCCCTGAAATAATTTCGACGGGATGCCCTAATAAAGCCTCGGCGGCGTTAAGAAATTCGGTGGCATTGACTGCATTGCGTAAAGTATTCGTGCCGACAATGCGCACGCCGTGCACGGGTAAATCGCGTAAACGTTGCCCAAATTTGGCAAGGCAGCTTAAGGCGCGTTGTTGGGATTCTTTGGATAAGACTTTATTGGCATCCAAGCCTGCGCCTAGGCGCACCATTTCACGCAGACGATCCACCACAATGATTTGCCCATCCACCACTTTTGCGACCAGCAGATGAAAACTATTCGAGCCTAAATCGACGACGGCAACAAGATCAGGTTCGGCACGGTGTTGAAAAAAGTCAGGCAGTTTGAGCATTATTGACACATCTTTTGGTTAAGAGGATGTACGGAAGCGAATGTTCGATTATTATACAGGCTATCAGGGCGTAAGACATAGCCAATCCCCACATCTCACGCGGCATTCCACAGTTCCATGTTAAACTTAATTGATACTCATGCACATTTTGATGATGCGAGTTTTGCAGCCGATAGAACCGAGGCTTTACAGCGCGCCCATGCTGTCGGAGTCGTTGCACAAATAGTGCCTGCGATTAATTTCGCGCAGTGGGAAAATTTGCGCACGGTGTGTCAGCAGCATGTCGGTTTATATCCCGCCTATGGTTTGCATCCTGTATTTCTTGCAGAACATGAACCCGCGCATTTAGTGGCTTTAGTGGATTATTTAACCCGAGAACAGCCGATTGCGGTGGGTGAATTTGGCTTAGACTATTATTTAACCGAATTAGACCGCGTTAAACAGCAACAGTTTTTTATTGAACAATTGGCAATTGCGCAACAGTTTAAATTGCCTGTGATTTTGCACGCACGCCGTGCGGTGGAAGAAGTGATTAATCAATTGCGTAAATTTCCCAGCGTGCGCGGCGTGATTCACAGCTTTTCAGGCAGCGTGCAACAGGCGAAAAAATTGCTAGACTTAGGTTTTTACATGGGATTTGGCGCACCGATTACTTATGTAGGTGCGCATAATTTGCAACGCTTAGTGCGTTATTTACCTTTAGAAAATATTTTGATTGAAACCGACGCGCCCGACCAGCCGTCGATTTATCACCGACATCAGCGCAACGAACCCGCGTATTTACCCGAAGTTCTGAGCGCACTGGCAGCACTCCGTCAACAAAGCATTGAAGAAGTGGCTGCTGTCACCACTGCCAACGCTATACGCCTGTTTTCCTTACCCTTATGAGCGAATCTTTCTTTACCCGAACCGAAATTTTATTGGGGCAACCCGCCTTAACTGCCCTGTGTGAGCACCATATTTTAATTGCTGGTCTTGGTGGAGTCGGTAGTTTTGTTGCCGAAGCCTTGGGGCGCGTCGGCATTAAAAAGCTGACTTTACTGGATCATGATGTGGTCGGGGCTTCTAATTTAAACCGCCAATTGGTGGCGTTGAATTCCACTGTGGGGCAGCCGAAAACTGAAATCATGGCGGCGCGGCTGCGGGATATTAATCCCAAGATTGAATTGGATATTCGCACGCAATTTTTAGAAAAAGAGCTGGCGGTTGAATTTGTGCAACAAGGGCAGTTTGATTTTGTGGTGGATTGTATTGATTCCATCGCCTGCAAAGCGGCGTTAGTCGCGGCTTGTTTACAGTTAAATGTGGCGGTGGCTTCGAGCATGGGTGCGGGCAATCGTTTGGATGTGACTAAAGTGAAAGTCGCGCCGCTGAAAAAAACTCATCAATGCGCCCTTGCCCGTGAATTGCGTTCACAGTTGCGTAAAATGAATATGCCCTTGACGCATCCCGTGGTTTATTCATCAGAAATTGCACGTCAGCCTTTGCCGCATCAACCTGTGTCGGGTGATGTTGGCGGTCGTCCGCGTGCGGTGAATGGCACGATTTCTTATATGCCCGCGCTGTTTGGGATGATGTTGGCGGGGGTGGTGGTGAATCAGTTGTTGGAGAAAGGGAAGTAGTTAAATCAGGTGATCCCACATGGAAAACAAACCAGATAATATTCAACATACTGAACAGAAAGTGACTTTATGGGATGTGTTGACATTGGGGCTCGTATTTGGTGCTGCAATCGGTGGTACAACAGGTGGGGCATCAGATATAAATGGAAAACTGGTTATAAGTAGCTATTTTTGGATACTTTTAACCGTGGGCTGTCTCGTTGGCGTATTTTGTGTTCGAGCAATCCGAACGATGGGGCGTTTCATGTTTGAATTTATAGATAAAAGTGTACAAGACCCACGTTATCTAAATTGGAGTTACAGCCTTGTTTATCTGTGGGCTTTGATTTGGTGCATTGTTTCAGCTCTATTAGGCTTTTTATGTGAAAAAATTTTACGGCTAATTTTTTGAAAGATATGTAGTGGTAGGGTGGAATAGCGTAGCGTATTCCACCATCCCCCCAGAACTATCACGCTTCATGGTGGAATACGCTACGCTATTCCACCCTACTACTGGTTCTTTTACGCTTTTATTGTTTAAATCATCGTTATTTAAGAGGAAAAATTTTATGACTGAAATTCGTGAATATTATCCAATTGTAGTAACAATTGATGAAACATTGCCTCTACCTGGGGATAATTCACCACCAATATATCCCCCTAAAAAACCATCAGTAAGCCAATAGGATGTGCTGAGGAACGAAGCGCATCGGTTGCGTAGGAATGCAGTTGGGGCGCGCCTGCGTCCAGAATTACCCGAGATGCAGTGCGTCTCTACTGTGTTCCCGAATAATGTTTGGGAACACAAAAATCTCCACGATCTTAAATCCCTGTGAGGAACTCATGGAAACGCCAGAAGAAAATGATAATAATTTTGTCCCACCCGCTGCCAAGGAAATGCCTGCGCCGATTCCTGAAGTAGAAATTAAAAAGCGTGAAGAGCGTAAAAAAGATTTATTGAAAGAAATCGATTTGATTCAGGCGGTGATTAATCGCATGGCTTACAACTCTTTTTTGATTAAAGGTTGGGGTTTAACGCTGGTGACGCTGGTCTTTTCGCTGCAAAAAAATGCTGCTGATTTGTATTTAGCTTTTGTGCCTTTGTTGTCTTTTTGGCTGTTGGATGCGTATTTTCTGAGGCAGGAACGTTTATTTCGACGTTTATATACGTGGGTGATTAACAATCGCTTACAAACCGAAGAGCATTTGTTTAGCTTGAATCCAGGGCGATTTGTGAAAGATGAACAATCACAACTGCGGGTGATGATTTCAATCACGCTGGTGATTTTTTACGGATTTACTGCTTTTTTGATGTTGCTGTTTGTGATGACGCATCGCTAGGAATTACGGCAAGACCTGCTAGGTTTTATACTACGACTTGATAATACTAGGATTATTATATGGACGAAATAAACCAAAAACCAAGTCAGGAAGCATTATTAGCTGTGTATAATGCCCAGTGGGCAGACATTCACCATAATAGAAATCAAGCTTGGGAATTATGTAAGCTGGTTATAGGTGGCGTTATAGCTATTAGTGGACTTACAGCGTTCACTCATGCAAAACTGTTAATATCCATGCTTTCAGTGTTATTTATTATTGTTGGTATTATGGCTATTTTAATTACCATCAGACATAAAGTATTATTTTCGGAAAAAATGTCGGCAATCCGTAAACTTGAAAGTGCATTATATGTAGACCACATAAATGGTTCACCACTATTCATGCCACAGACAAGCTCATCCTTGGGTTTGCTGCATGTGCAAACTATCCTCATCGCCATATGTACATTGTCTACATTTATTTTTGTAGTATTTCTGTTTTTGCAGATGATGGCGTAATGGAATGTAACCCATATACAATGGAATGGCATACGGGCTACATTCACAAACTTTAAATCTTATTCGCAATCTTCCAACACTGATGAATCTTAGGATTACGCGCAAAATCTTTTGGCAAAGTCGCCGCACTCATATCCTGAATTTCCAAATCACTCAAAGCTTCAGTATCGAGTTTAAAGCGTTGATAATTATTTGAAAAAATCAACACCCCGCGCCGCGTCAAACAGCGCATCGCTGCCCGAATTAATTCCACATGATCGCGTTGCACATCGAGCACGCCTTCCATGCGCTTAGAATTTGAGAACGTGGGCGGGTCTAAGAAAATCACTTCATAATGCTGGGTTTCTTTGGCAAGCCACGCGATGCAATCTTCTTGAATGAAATGATGGCGTTGGTCACTGAAACCATTCCGCGCCAAATTGCGCCGCGCCCAAGCTAAATAAGATTTAGACATGTCCACGCTAGTCGTTGAACTCGCGCCGCCTAAAGCCGCTTGCACCGTTGCCGTGCCTGTATACGCAAACAAGTTTAAAAAGCGTTTGCCTTCAACTACATCATGCAACATCTGCCGCGTTAAACGGTGGTCTAAAAACAAGCCTGTGTCCAAATAATCGCTGAGATTGACCAAAAACACCGCGTCCCCTTCATGCACTTCAAAAAACTGCCCGCTTTGATTATGTTTGACATATTGCGCCGTGCCTTTTTGGGGGCGACGCACTTTCAAATAAATCCGTGAACTCGGCACATCCAACACTTCAGAAATAATATTTAAAGCTTCTGCCAAACGTTGCGCAGCTTTGTCAGGATCAATGGTTTTCGGAGGCGCGTATTCTTGAACGTGCAACCATTCTTCATACACATCCACCGCCAGCGCGTATTCAGGCAAATCAGCATCATACAAACGATAGCAATGAATATTTTCACGCTGCACCCATTGCGCCAAATTCTTCACATTCTTTTTTAAACGATTGGCGAACATTTGTCCGCTGTCGCTAAACTGCGGTTCGGCCACTTGCGTTTTTGCCAAAGTTGCCGCCGCTTCTGCCTGTTTCTTGGGACTTTGGGCATGATAAGCGTGCATAAACCATTCTGGCTGCAAATGAAAACGCAGTAATTTGCATTCCAACGCGCCATTGTAAAAACTGAACATGCGATGCGCCCGAATGCCGATACATTTACCCAAATCCGCATGGCTGACCAGTACCGCCGCTTCCCAATCCGCAAAATGATTTTTCAAACGGTCGCCCAAACAACCGTATAAATGGCGCAATTCTTCAGTCACGCCGAGACGCTCGCCATACGGAGGATTGACAATTACCAAGCCCGTTTTATGTTCAGGATTGGGCGCAAATTGCGCTAAGGCACGGTGTTCGACGTGGATTTTGTTGGCAAAACCTGCGCGTTGAATATTGCCTGTGGCAATCCGCACCGCGCTTATATCGGAGTCATAACCCTGAATCAGCGGCAATTTCGCCAAACCTGCGGCGCGACGTTCACGCGCTTCTTTAATTAATTCTGCCCACACTTCGGGCTGGTGCTGTTTCCAATGGGTAAATCCGAAATAATCACGTTCCAAACCCGGCGCGATGTCCGCAGCAATTAACGCGGCTTCAACTAAAAACGTGCCTGAACCACACATAGGGTCTAATAAACTGCCCCCTGCGGCAGCGATTTTGTCCCAACCTGCTTTGCGTAAAATCGCGGCGGCTAAATTTTCTTTCAGCGGTGCAAGCACGCCCTCGGTGCGATAACCGCGTTTGTGTAAACTTTCGCCTGACAAATCAAGGCTGACGCTGGCAACGTCTTCGCGCAAATGCACATTAATCCGAATGTCGGGTTGTTCTAAAACCACGTCGGGACGAATTTGATAACGTTCCCGAAATTGGTCAACGATGGCATCTTTAACTTTAAGTGCGCCGTAGTGGGTATGCTTCATTGCGGAATGTAAACTGGTAAATTCGACTGCGAAACAGCCTTGTTTCGACAAGTGTTCTTCCCATTCAATCTTGGCAATGCCTGCGTATAAATCGCGGTCAGTCGGGGCGGGAAAACTGGTCAGCGGCAATAACACGCGGTTGGCAATCCGTGACCATAAACAAATACGGTAGGCTTGGGCGAGTGTGCCTTGGCAGGAAACGCCTGCGCGAGTGGGACGGACTTCGTTTAAACCCAATTCGATGAGTTCGTCCGCCAGTAAAGGTTCGAGACCTTTGGGGGCGGTAATAAATAATTTAAAAGTAGCAGACATGGTGTAATTGTGAATTCGCTTAGTAATCAGAAAGCCCCAAAGTAGCACTTTGCGGACGAGAGAGTGGTGAAATTATTATGTTAAATCTCGTTCCCAAACTCCGTTTGGGAATGCCTGTCAATTATCACGTTTCAGGGTGGAATACGCTACGCTATTCCACCCTACTACAAAATTTTCATGATCCCGTACTCAGGTTATTTAGCACGGCTCTTATTTCAAACCCGTAATCTTCACGATTTCCGCAACACGGCGGCAATGAACACCAATCCCGCGCCCACAAAAAACGAATAGCTCACCACTTCCTGCCAAAATAACCAGCCGTATAAAGTCGAAAATAATACAGCGGTATAGCTAAAAATCCCCATTTGGGCGGCGGGCGCAAGTTGGTAAGCCTCGGTCATGCACAATTGCCCCAAGGTTGCCAAGCCGCTCATTAATAACACTAAACCCCATGCGGAAGTGCTCGGCATCACCCATGCCCAAAGCATTGGCACGCTGGAAACGATTGCACCAATCAGGGCGAAATAGAACACGATGCGGGTGCTGGGTTCGGTGTCGGACATGCAGCGAATGCTGGTTTTTGCCACCGCTGCCAACGCGCCGCCCGTTAAACCAATCAACGCGCCCCATGACAGGCTGTTCATGCTGGGATTTAAAATAATCACCACGCCGACAAAGCCAATTAAAATAGCGACTTTGACCATGCGCGGCACTAATTCCCCCAACCATAACGCGCCCACAATCGGGATAAAAAACGGGGTAGTCATTTTCAACAGCGAAGCTTCTGCCAAAGGCAGCACGGCTAAACTATAGAAAAAACAATACATCGCACCCAAACCTGCCAAGGCACGTAAGGCATGAAAACGTAAACGGGTGGTGTTGAAACTTTGCATTCCATCGCGCAACATCCACGGCAATAAAATTAAAATCACGATGCCGTTGCGTAAAAAAACGATGGTTTCACTGGAAAGGGTTTGAGAAAGTAGCTTAATTGTTGCGCCCATGGAGGCAAAAGCGAACTCAGAAGCAATCATTAATAATGCCCCTAAAACCATCGGCGAGGGGCGAGAGAATCCGTAAATTTTTAAATACCTTTATGTTTTGGAAACTGTGTCGATCTTAATGAAAGCCCCCAACCCCCTAAAGGGGGCTAAAAATAAATATTTAATTTTTAAAGTCCCCTTTAGGGGATTTAGGGGCTTGTTTTAAAAGGGGTTGGAGGCGCAATATAATTTAATTATCAGGCAGAGATTGCTGCAATAATTTCGCCAATAAAATGCCATCACTGAATTGTAAACTGTGCAAGCCGACGCTCGGAACGCTCACACTTTTGCCGCGCAAAGCGGGAATATTATTCATATCTTGGCTGTAGGCAGGGACAATACTGTTGGCTTCATTTTGTTCATTGACGCGAATAATTGAGGCGTAAAAAATATTGGGATGGGGTTGCCGATTTAACCAAAACAGCAAGCTGCTGGGGGTTTCGCGCACTAAATCTAAATAGAGCTGTGACGAACGGTTTAAAGTTTCCATGCCGAAAAAGGGCGCAAACCAACTGAGTGGGCTTTGATTTGCCATCACCCCTAATTCTGCTTTGTCTGTGCCCAAATGCGGACTGGCAATGCTGATGAGACCTTGCACGTTTTGCTGTGAATTCAGCACCGTTAAACGCGCCACCACACCCCCTGCTGAATGTCCCACTAAAATAAATGAGTTTTGCGGGTGACGCTGTTGCAACAATTGCAGATAATTTGCCAGTTGCTGGGCTTGCACTTGTAGCGGCGCTTCAGAAGGCAAGGTCACGCTGTATAAAATCCGCGCGCTGGATTGTGCAGAGCTTTGCGGTGCCGCTAAATAGCCTTGGGACACTAAATGTCCCATATCTTGCCAGCCTGCACGTTGCAAGGCATTGACCACGCCCGAGCTACGCCATTCACTGCCATCGGCTAAATAGCCATGGATCAGCACCAAAGTTTGTCCTGCGTATGCGTTAAATGCCACACAGCAAAGGGCACAACATAAACTCCACCACCGCATTATTTTCATGGTCTACTCCTACGCTGGGATAGGATTATGCGTCTTGATCGATTCGCGCCAACAAGGCGTGTAGGATTTTATCCGCATCGTCGTTAGCAACTTGGCAAGTGCCTGCTTTTTCATGTCCACCGCCGCCATATTGCAGCATCAGTTCACCAATATTGGTTTTCGCGTTGCGATCAATAATCGATTTGCCGACCGCAAACACCGTATTTTGCTTTTGTAAGCCCCATAAAATATGAATGGAAATATTAGTGTCGGGATACAAGGCATAAATCATGAAGCGGTTGGTGGCGTAAATTTCTTCTTCGTTGCGCAGGTCTAATAACACCACTTTATTATGGGTGCTGACACATTTTTCAATTTGGTATAAGGACTTACGTTGATGTTCGACGTAAAGATCAATGCGTTCTTTAACATCTGGCAATTGCAGAATTTCTTCGATGCTGTGGGTTTTACAATAATCAATCAGCATCATCATCAGTTCGTAATTAGAAATGCGAAAATCTTTGAAACGTCCTAAACCCGTGCGTGGGTCCATGATGTAATTGAGTAACACCCAATCTTTAGGATATAGAATTTCTTCGCGGCTGAATTGGGCAGAATCTGCCTTATCCACGGCTTCTAGCATTTCTTCGCTGATGGTGGGGAAGCGTTCTTTTCCGCCGTAATAATCATAAACCACGCGCGCCGCCGAGGGTGCATTGGGATCAATGATGTAATTGTTGGGGTGTTTGCCTCTATTGCGAATGGTTTCACTCAGGTGGTGATCAAAGACGAGATGTGCAGTGGGAACATAAGGGAGATTGGTGGTGATATCATTGTCTGTAATCGCGACTTTGCCATCTTGCATATCTTTGGGATGCACAAATTTGATTTCGCCAATCAACTCTAATTCTTTCAGTAATACCGCACAAATTAAGCCATCAAAATCACTGCGGGTGACAAGCCGATATTTTTGTGGTGTTGACATGCCTAATCCTCCAGCATTAAAAGTTATTTTATATTGTTCACACATTTTCGCATGGTTATTTGTATAAATCTATGCGATGCAGTGCGACAGGGTTTATAGGATTTGTTTATTGTAGCAAGGAATATGCAAACTTTTGGTAGGAAGTGAAAGATTGTCTGAACCACAAGTGACGTAATCGCCTTAATAGCATGATTGAAATGTAATTATTTCGTATTCTCATGCGTTCAAGAACGACAAGTTGTGTCCATTAAAAATAAGGGGATAATTTTAAGAAGTATCACTAAATGAAAAAAGCGAGATATTTTAAAAATACCTCGCCTTTATTATTTCAAATTAATGGGCATTAATCAGTTCTAACAAATGCGCCATATCTAAATGAGAACTGGTTTTCAACATACGATTCGCCAGTTTTTCCAAATTGCCCATGTCGGTGGTGGTAATAATCTGTTTCACTTCAAGATAAGATTCAGGATTCACGCTAAAACCCCGCAGCCCCAAACCCAATAATAAACGCACATAGCGACTATCACTCGCCATTTCACCGCACATGCTGATAGGTTTTGATAACTTATTTGCCCCATCAATGCTGGTTTTAATCAAACGCAACACCGCAGGATGCAAAGGGTCATATAAATAATTTACCGAATCATCCACGCGATCAATCGCTAAGGTATATTGAATTAAATCATTGGTTCCAATCGACAAGAAATCGATATATGGCGCAAATAAATCGGTACACAACGCCATCGCAGGCACTTCCACCATTGCCCCTATCGGCATTTCAGGATCAAATTTTATCGATTTTTGACGGAATTCTTCACGAATTTCATTTAATAAATTATGTACTTGCACTAATTCTTGAACGCCGCAGACCATCGGCAACAACATCCGCACTTTACCCATCGCAGAAGCGCGTAACACTGCCCGCAATTGCGGTTTAAATAATTTTAATTCACGCAAACACAAACGAATTGCCCGCAAACCTAAAGCAGGATTGCTGCCTTGAGGACGTTCTTGCTTACTGCCCATGTCAAAACGTTTATCTGCGCCTAAGTCCAAAGTCCGAATCGTCACCGTGCCGCCGCGCATCGCTTTAATCACCCGCAAATAGGCTTCTAAATGTTCTTCCTCGTCGGGCGGGTGTTGGCGGTTTAAAAATAAAAATTCGGTGCGGTATAAACCTACGCCCTCACCACCCACGCGGCGCACCGCGACCATATCTTCAGGGAATTCAATATTGGTGTGTAAACTGATCGGCGTGCCGTCTAAAGTCACCGTCGGGGCTTCTTTAATCTTACTTAAACTGGCGCGATAACGTTTTTCTTCTTTTTGGCGAGTTTTGTAATAACGCAAAGTGCGTTCATCAGGGTCAACTAAAACCACGCCCTGAAAACCGTCCACAATCAACATATCATCTTGACGAATGTAGGGACGGGCGCGGCGTAAACCCACAATCGCAGGAATTGCCAAACTTCGCGCCAGAATTGCGGTGTGTGAAGTCGCGCCGCCGTATTCCGTCGCAAACGCGAGCACGCCACGGTGCTGCATAAAAATCGTGTCGGCGGGGCTTAAATCATCCGCTAAAATAATCGAATTGGCGAGTTGTTCATCGGTGGGGTCACTGGGCAAATCGGTGTAGCCGCGCAAAATGCGTTGCACCCGAATAACCACTTGTTCTACATCATCTTTACGCGCTCGTAAATACGGATCATCCATATCTTCAAAGATTTTCACCACACTGTCACATTGCAGCTTCAAGGCCCATTCTGCATTACATTGCAATTCCCGAATCAATTGTACGGGGGCTTTGCTCAATAAACTGTCTTCAAGCATGAGCAAATGGGTTTCGATAAAAGCCGCCACGTCTTGCGAGGTGTCTTTGGGAATCTGCGATTGAATGCGCTGTAACTGTTCACGCGCCAGTTTCAATGCATTTTCAAAACGTTCTACTTCTGCATCAATGAGGTGAATCGCAAGATTATATTCGCTGACCTCAATTTGATCGCGGTCAACAATATAGACCTTGCCAATCGCAATGCCTTTGGACACCCCAATTCCATGCAGCGTAAAACTCACTCATCTTCTCCAAAGCGATTTGCAATTAATTTGGTTAATTCATCAAGGGCATCGACTTCATCCGTGCCTGAGACGGTTAACTCAATCTCAGTGCCTTTGCCCGCCGCCAATAACATCACCCCCATAATGCTTTTTCCATTGACTTCACGCTGTTGACGTTTGATCTGAATTTCACTATCGAAGGAGGAGGCAAGCCGCACTAATTTTGCCGCAGCCCGTGCGTGTAAGCCCAGTTTATTGACAATGGTAACGGTTTCTCTAAGCACGCTGGTTTTCTCAGTTATTGTTTAGAACGTTGTTGACATCTAACACGCCCTGACAGCCGCCTGACATGGCGCGACTTGCCAGTGTATCGAGGTCAGCGTTGGGGTAGTTCATGATTTTAATCAACATCGGGAAATTGACCCCTGCCACCACCCGCACCCGATAATTATTAATTAAACTGCTGGCGATATTACAGGGCGTTGCGCCAAACAAATCGGTGAGCACTAACACGCCCTGACCTTGGTTCAGGGTGAGGTAGAGATTTTCAACATGATAACAGAAGGATAAGGGATCGCTGTCCAAACGAATCGGCAATACTTTCACAGGCAAAGGCAGCGTGTGACCGAGCATTTTTTGTAAGCTGTCTACAAGGCTGGTGCCAATATCATCATGGGTAATCAGCAATACGCCTACACTCATAGCAGCTCTCGATGACGGACTAGGACACCGTCATAACTTTGACGAAAATAGCTTGCCAATTGCTCAGCCATATACACGGAACGGTGTTGTCCGCCAGTACACCCCAAAGCAAGGGTTAAATAGCTTCGGTTATCTGCCACAAATTGCGGAATCCACGTATCCAAAAATTGGATGAGATTGCTCTGCATTTGTTGGACTTTCGGCTGGATCATTAAAAAATTCTGTACCGCAAGGTCGCAACCTGTGAGGCTACGCAGTTCTAATTCCCAATGTGGATTGGGCAGGCAGCGCAGATCAAATACAAAATCGGCATCGCTGGGCACGCCGTATTTAAAACCGAAAGACTGAAATAATAAGGAAATCTGTTGCCGTACTTGCAAATTCAGCCGCAGGCGAATCATATCGCGCAACTGATGGACGTGCATGTGACTGGTGTCAATGCGTACATGGGCGCGGGTCGCCAAAGAAGCGAGCAAAGTACGTTCATGCCGAATGGCCTCAGCAAGCGGTAAATTGGCAGAGGTGAGCGGATGTTTACGGCGGGTTTCACTGAACCGCTTGATTAACACCGCATCATCGGCTTCTAAAAATAACACTTCATAGTGAATATGCGTCTCGCTCAGGCGTTGCAATAACGCGGGCATATCATGTAATGCCGTAGTGCGGGCATCGACACCAATGGCAACCCATTGGTGCATGATCCCTAATTTATCTGCCTGCTCGGCAAAGGCTGGCAACAAGCCGACGGGTAAATTATCAATACAGTACGCTCCCATGTCTTCCAAACTATGCAAAGCGATAGTTTTTCCAGCACCTGATAAACCACTGACAATAATCAGTTTCATGGGAGCTTGTTTCAGCACGTTAATAAAAAGGGTTTAGTAACGGTAGTGTTCAGGTTTATAAGGACCTGAAACAGGTACGTTAATATACGTTGCTTGCTTGTCGGTCAAAGTGGTCAGATTTGCCCCAATCCGTCCGAGGTGCATCCGTGCCACTTTTTCATCTAAGTGTTTAGGCAATACATACACTTTGTTTTCGTATTGTTGGTAATTGTGCCACAATTCGATCTGCGCTAACACTTGGTTGGTGAAAGAATTTGACATCACAAAGCTGGGGTGACCCGTGCCACAGCCCAAATTCACCAAACGCCCTTCTGCCAACACGATTAAACGCTTGCCATCGGGGAATAATACGTGATCGACTTGGGGTTTGATATTTTCCCAAGGATATTGGCGTAAGCTCGCAATATCAATTTCAGAATCGAAGTGACCAATGTTACACACAATCGCTTGGTTACGCATTTGGCGCATGTGATCGTGAGTAATCACGTTAATATTACCCGTGGTGGTCACGAAAATATCGCCTTGTGCGGCGGCGGTGTCCATCGTCACAATCCGATACCCTTCCATGGCAGCTTGTAACGCACAAATTGGATCAATTTCAGTGACCCACACCGTTGCGCCCAAACCACGGAATGCTTGTGCACAACCTTTGCCCACGTCACCATAGCCTAAAACCACGCAAATTTTGCCTGCAATCATCACATCTGTTGCACGTTTGATGCCGTCCACTAAAGATTCGCGGCAACCGTATAAATTATCAAATTTAGACTTGGTCACAGAATCATTGACGTTGAAAGCGGGCACTTTTAACTTGCCTTCACGCATCATTTCATACAAACGGTGTACGCCTGTGGTGGTTTCTTCAGAAATCCCGCGCACGTTTTTCAACAGTTCTGGATATTTTTCGTGCAGAATTTGGGTTAAATCGCCGCCGTCATCCAAAATCATGTTAGGCAACCAGCCCTCTGGCCCGAAAATGGTTTGCTCGATGCACCACCAAAATTCTTCTTCGTTCTCGCCTTTCCATGCAAACACAGGAATCCCTTTATCTGCCATCGCAGAGGCGGCATGATCTTGGGTCGAGAAAATATTGCAAGAAGACCAGCGCACTTCTGCACCCAAATCCACCAAAGTTTCCATCAACACGGCGGTTTGAATGGTCATGTGCAAACAGCCCGCAATGCGTGCGCCTGCCAAGGGTTTTTGACCTGCATATTCAGTGCGTAACTGCATCAAACCGGGCATTTCAGTTTCAGCAATCGCGATTTCTTTGTGTCCCCAAGCCGCAAGGCTAATATCGGCAACTTTATAATCAGGGTGAAGGTTTACAACGGGTTGACTGCTCATGCTTATTCCTTGATAAAAAACGATTAAATGCCAGCGGCGATGCGTAAAGCTTCTGCTTTATCGGTACGTTCCCATGTTAAGTCTAGGTCTTCGCGCCCGAAATGTCCGTAGGCGGCGGTGGGTTCGTAAATGGGACGTTTCAAATCTAACATTTTGATTAAACCACGGGGGCGCAAGTCAAAATGTTCACGCACTAATTGAGTTAAACGCGTTTCAGAAATCGCGCCCGTGCCAAAAGTTTCCACACGGATAGACGTGGGTTCTGCCACCCCAATGGCGTAGGATACTTGAATTTCACAGCGTTGTGCTAAACCTGCGGCAACGATATTTTTTGCCACATAACGGCAAGCGTAAGCAGCGGAACGATCCACTTTAGAAGGGTCTTTGCCCGAGAATGCACCGCCACCGTGACGTGCCATGCCGCCGTAAGTATCGACGATAATCTTGCGCCCCGTCAAACCGCAGTCGCCCACAGGGCCGCCAATTACAAAACGCCCAGTTGGGTTGATATAAATCCGCGTATTTTTATCAATCCACGCGCTGGGCAGGACGTGATTAATAATCACTTCCATCACGCCTTCGTGCAGGGTTTTATTATCGACTTCGGGCGAATGCTGGGTAGAAAGCACCACCGCATCAATCCCGACAGGTTTGCCGTCTTCATAGCGGAAAGTGACTTGGCTTTTCGCATCGGGACGCAACCACGGCAACATCCCATCTTTACGTACTTCAGCTTGACGACGCACTAAACGGTGAGCGTAAGTAATCGGGGCGGGCATTAACACATCGGTTTCATTGGTAGCATAGCCGAACATTAAACCTTGGTCGCCTGCGCCTTGTTCATGATCTTCAGTTTCGTTGACCCCGACAGCAATATCCACCGATTGCTTGCCGATGGCAGATAATACTGCACAAGAGGCATAATCAAAGCCCATTTCGGAGCTGTTATAACCAATCTTTTTGACGGTTTCACGCACCACGCTTTCCACGTCAATGCTGCCACTGGAGGTAATTTCACCCGCAACCACCACCATACCCGTCTTAATTAAAGTTTCACAGGCAACGCGGGCATTGAGGTCTTGAACCAGAAACGCATCTAAAATCGCGTCTGAAATTTGGTCAGCAACTTTGTCAGGATGTCCTTCAGAAACCGATTCTGAAGTGAATAGGGAGATTTCAGACATAATACTCTCTTTTAATATAGGGTTAAGTTAAAGCGAGAAATATAGACATTGTAGCGAATCGTGCAACAACTTTCATTGTTATCCCTGTTGCCTGACAATTTAGCGAGAGGAATGTAATGCTAGTGTGGGCAATTGATGCAGCTTCAAGGCATCTGTATGATTTAAAACATTTCTCTTGGATAAGCCAGTTTACTTTGTATAAACCGTAATCCATTATTTAGGGGCGTGATAGTATCGAGAAAGCATCGTAAAATCAATCATTCAGCGTAAAATCATTTGGAATATGGAATGAATAAGTTACAATGAATCCCAGTATCTTGGCTTTCCTCAAAATTTGTTTATTAGGATAATTTCATGAAAATTGATCGTCTCAACGTTCAAAATGTGCTGGCTAAAGCGGATCAAATTTATACGGAACTACAAGTTTCTCAGGCTCTTGACACCATGGCTGAGGCGATTACGCAACGTCTTCATGATACGCATCCCGTGTGCTTGAGTGTGATGTTGGGCGGCTTAGTGCCCACAGGACAATTGTTACCGCGTCTGAATTTCCCCTTGGAACTCGATTATATTCATGCCACGCGCT
This sequence comes from Thiotrichaceae bacterium, assembly GCA_028688145.1. Lineage (GTDB taxonomy): Bacteria > Pseudomonadota > Gammaproteobacteria > Beggiatoales > Beggiatoaceae > JAQTYU01. The sequence continues at coordinate 68,619 of JAQTYU010000001.1, forward strand.
ACCTTGGCACCACGGCAGGCGGCGAATTACACTGGTTAAAATATCCGACGATTAGTTTATTAGATCGCACGGTTTTAGTCATCGACGATATTTTAGACGAAGGCTTAACCTTAAATGCGATTGTTGAATATTGCCAACGCGCAGGCGCAAGACAAGTGCTCACGGCGGTCATGCTCGAAAAGCAACATGCGCGTCCCAAAGCCGACATTAAAGCTGATTTCGTGGGTTTACTCGTGCCCGACCGCTATGTGTTTGGCTACGGCATGGATTATCAAGATCAACTGCGTTATGCCGCTGGAATTTATGCGGTGCATGGTTTATGAAAAAAATCGCGATTATTGGGGGCACGGGATTACAAAGTTTGCCTGGTTTTAGTCCCGAAAGTGAAGACTATTTTAATACACCTTATGGCACGCCTTCCGCGCCCTTATTGCAGGGCACATTTGCAGGAAAACCCGTGGTTTTCCTCGCACGTCATGGCAAGGCACACAGCATTCCCCCGCATAAAATTAATTATCGTGCGAATATTTGGGCTTTGCATTCTGTGGGCGTGCGCGAAGTTTTAGCGGTGGCGGCGGTGGGTGGTATTCATCGGCACATGTTGGCAAAACATTTGGTGATTCCACATCAATTGATTGATTATACTTGGGGACGTGAACACACGTTCTTTGAAGAAAATCACGTACAACATATTGATTTTACCGAACCTTATACCGAAAGATTGCGACAAAAACTCATTCACGCCGCAAGCACACTCTCATTTGAGACTCATGAACAAGGGGTTTATGGCGCAACCCAAGGGCCGCGTTTAGAAACTGCCGCAGAAATCGAGCGCATGGCGTGGGATGGCTGCGATATTGTCGGAATGACAGGGATGCCCGAGGCAGCTTTGGCGCGTGAAATGGGTTTGGAATATGCCTGTTGTGCCGTCGTTGCCAATGCTGCCGCAGGGCGTGGCGACGGAATTATTAGCATGACAGAAATTGAAGAAAATTTAGTGAACGGCATGGAAAATGTGCGCCAGTTGTTGGCTGCGGCGTTGCAGATTTTGTAATGTGGGTATTTCACCCCCTTTGAAAAAGGGGGCAGGGGGATTTAAAAATCTTAAAAGTTCCCACGATCTTAAATCCCCCTCAGTCCCCCTTTTTCAAAGGGGGAAGCTAAGTGCGCCCCAACTCCCTAAAGGGGGCTAAAGATAAAAGCGGTTTTAAGTCCCCTTTAGGGGATTTAGGGGCGCAGTAACATCATTCCGCAGGCGATACGGCTTGAACCCCACGCGATGGATTCAATTCTTGTAAACGTTGTGTCGCGGCTTGACGGTCAAATCCACTCTGTTCCCTGCCCTGCCCCAACTGCAAAGCCTGCTGATAATAATTTGCCGCTGCGGTGTACTGATGCAATTGGTCTAAACTGATGGCTAAGTTATACGCATAATCTGCCCGTGGCTCTGTCCGAAATGCTTCAAAATACGCCTGTTGTGCTTCTGTCCATGCTTGCTGGCGCGCATACACGTTACCTAAAGTAAACTGCAAATACGCCACTTGCGGTAAATTTTCAGCTTTTTGACTGAGTTGCGCGAGCATGGTTTTCAACTGGCTAACGCTGGCATCGGGCGAACGTTCCCCCAAACTACTGATTAAACCTGCTTGCGCCAAACTGTCCTGCGGATAAGACTGCAAAATCTGCTGATAATAATGTTGTGCCTGCGCAATGCGCCCTTGTTGCAAAGCAATTGCCGCCAAACCCAGCAAGGCATCCCGATTACGCCCGTCATATTGCAAAACTTTTTTATACGCCCGTTCTGAATGGCTCAAATTGCCTTGCTGTAAAGCCTGATAAGCTGTATTTAAATCTTGGCTGGCGTGGGTGAGGCTGTCTTTTTTCAGGCTTAACATGCCCGTTAATTGTTCTGTGCCTTGCAAGGGCGCAGCTGCTTTTTCAGGCGCATTCGATGCATTTTTTTGCAGATGTTTTGAGGTTTTCACAGGCTCGTTTGCCCCATTTGGCAATGAAACTCCATTTTTTTCAATTTTGTCCGTGGAGTTCATGGGCGGAAACATCGGCACGATAGGCTGAAAACTTGAAACATTATTGGCAGGGGGAGCATTGATTGGCGTTGTGGGCGGGGCAGGCGAAGCTGGTGTATTATTAATGCTGATATTTGGATTATTCGGAGGAGTTGGTGGCGTGGTGTTCTGTGCAACATTCGCGGTATTATTAACAGGATAACGGGTTAAACCCACCGTTGGCGTGTTGCTGAATAAAAAGCTATAAGCATAAATTCCAATAATTCCCAGCAACACCAGCACTAATAAGCTATATAAAGCAGTACGGTATGAAAAGGCTTTCTGTTGACGGGCATCGAAGATGCGCTGCGCCGCTTCTTGATTAGCAGGATTAGGGGGTTCAGGATTTGGCTGCGGATGCGTAACCTTGGGAGCATCTGAAACATTTTCTTTATTCGCTGGGGGCGTAAACTCCATACTATTGACGGGTTTACTAAGCGTCGGTGTAAAGTCGTAGGTTTCAGCGGCATCTTGTTGTAAAGCGGTGGCGATTAAATCTTCTCTGAATCCAGGTGTGCTGGCAGGGTCTTCCAGCTCAAAATTATCCAGTACAAACTCATCGCTTGCTTCATCGGGAGTGGGTTCATCGATAAAGAATTCAGTTTCTTCTGATGCAGCCCTTGTGGGTGCAGCTTCGACATGGGCAAGAGCTTGCGGATCAGCGTCATCTGGAAGCGCGATTTCAGCATTGAGCCAGTCAAAATTTACGCTGTCTTCTGAGGCGGGTGATTCAGGCTCAGTTTCCCAGTCAATCAGATCGAGCGTATCCTCATGTGCCGTTTCAGGCGGTGGAGACACCACAGTTTCAGGGCGATTGCTGTCTCTTGTAAAAAACTTGAGCGATTCACTCTCGGAATCTGTAATGACTATTTCTGGAGGCGTGCGTTCTTTATTGGCCGCTTCTGCTTTTTTCAAAGCATCCATGAGTAAGCTCATACTAATTTACCACTGGGTATAGGTGACACTTGGAATTTATGCAGTTTTATTGCTGTTAATCTTAGCCAGACAGGATAACATAATGACACACTATTTTTACCCGTGCCGCAAAAGTCTGCGTACACTACACGATGAATATCCACAGGGTGCAAGCCGTTTATTGTCAGGTCTAAGAGATTTTAAAACGGCTCTTAAGTCGCTCACAGTTTAGGACTGCTAGTCTTTATCGTGAAATACCATTCAAAACGAGAACTCATTGCAAATTCAGAAATTAGACTATTCTAAAGACGCGTATGTTTGTAATGCTGTAATGCACTAATGAGGTGAGGAGTTTTATAAATGCCAGAATCCAGTGAAACACAAATGAATGAATTAAGCAGTACGGTTAGTCCGAGTTTTGAACAAGCTAGGGATTCGACAAAAGCTAATCGCATCGCTGAGTGGATTAAAACCACGCAAGGGATTATTACAGGGGTGCTTGCGCTACTGGTGATTTTACCCTCTGTATTTAACGCCGTGATTGACGTTTACATCTCGTTTTTTAATATTCCTAAAAGTATTAACGAACACAACAATCAGCAATTATTTCAATCGCACTTTCAAGAAAAGCCGATTCACTCTGGCGTTAATGTGATTAAGACAGACACGGGAAACCTGTCTATGAAAATCAACATTTACCGCAACGGCGATATTTTCGTGGAATATGGCGACTATTCCCAATGGTTTCCTTATAATCCGCCAAAAGATGTGAAGAAAGCTGCCAATGGCGCTTGGTTTATCAGTGAAGCCTATGCCGCTGATGAGACTCCCACAGGTTTATCGCCTTGCGAGTTGGCAAAAAAAGGCGAACAAACTAATACTGACGTGGCAACTTCGTACTTATTGAAGGATACCCGCCAAGGGGATAATTTGTTGCGGGAGCGTATTTACATGGATGGTTGTCGAGAAACCCTGACCATCAATGTCAACACAGGACAGATTATCTTGCGCAAGTTGGAAAGTATTGTGTTGACTGAGCAGCAAAAACAATCGCTCAATGAAGGGAAAGGAATTCAGATTGTTCCACAAGTAATTGACATTCAGCGGTAAGCTTCAAAATACGGGGCGTGCTGAAGTCAGTAGCCCGTATGGAGCGTAGCGGGAAATACGGACATCAAATCCTCCGCATTCCGTCACGCTCCATACGGGCTACAATTTTGGACAGTAAATCAGGCGTTTAAGACTTACGTCTTGCATCCAACCATTTCCCAATCGCGCTGGGAATTTCACGCTGCGCCCTGCCACTCACATAAATCCCAATATGTCCGCCATGAAACGACAGCTCAGTATAATCGGTGCTGCTTGGAATCAAGGTTTTCAAAGCTTTAGAAGAATCAGGCGGCACAATATGATCTTGGGTCGCGTAAATATTCAGCACGGGCATGGTGATATTTTTCAAATCAATTTTCTTATCACCAATCGTCAATTTTTGGGTAAATAGCGCGTTCTTCTGGAAAAAGTCTTTGGCAAATTGTCGAAATGCCTCGCCTGCTTGGTCAGGGCTGTCAAAAATCCATTTTTCCATGCGTAAGAAATTCTTAGTTGCTTCTTTGTTGTCTAAACTGTCAACCATGTCTAAATATTTTTGTCCCGTGAGCCGCAAAGGCTTGAGTGACAAAAACAACCAGTTCAAAAATTCACCTGGCACATTGCCCAAAGTGTCCACTAATAAATCGACATCAATTTTTTGCGCCCAATGGCTGAGTAAATTATCTGGGGTTTTGAAATCGACAGGGGTCACCATCGTCACTAAATTTTTGACTTTATTCGGATGTAACGCGCTGTAGCACAAACTCATGCAGCCGCCCTGACAAATCCCAATAATATTAATTTTTTCAATCCCATAGCGTTTACACAGGGTTTTAACGCAACGGTGAATATAGCCATTAATATAATCATCGAGACTTAAAAAACGATCCGCCATATCGGGATAACCCCAATCGATGAGGTAAACATCTTGCCCGACTTCCAACAAGTTACGTACCAGTGAACGATTGGCTTGTAAATCCACCATGTAAGGACGATTCACCAAGGCATAAATGACCAGCGTAGGAATGGGGCTGGGATTATCCACCAGCGGTTTATAACGGTACAAGACCAATTTATCTTCTTGATAAACCGCTTCTTTTGGCGTGACTCCGACCTCAATATCTCCAATATCGGAGAGCACTTTTAAACCATCCCCCAGTTTTTTATTAAACTCCAGCATATCTTGCACAGCTTGATCGGGGCGAATATGAAAAGGCAACATTTACTTATTCCCCTTAATGGTGGTGTCTTTGGCGGGATTTTCTGCGTCGGGCGCGGGTTTTTTCGTGGGCTTTTTCGGCGTGTTTACACAAGCAGGATTCATGCGTGCCAGCAAATTACTGGGAGAGGAACTTTGTTGTTTTTTCAGGATGTGTTTCAACATTTCGACTTCATCACGCAAGCTATATAATTCTTGGCGCACATCGTCTAAAACTGAACCGTCTTGCTCTGCTTGTAATTCTTTATTTTCACGTCGCAATTGCTGCATTCGTAGGCTTAAAGTGTCGAGTTCACAGCGCGTGGGCATGTTCATCACGCCTGCAAATTCGTCCACAACCAAGCGTTGATGACGTTTCCAAGCCATGAGCGTATTGATTAAACGCGCATTCACATCGGCAAATTCGGGCGTGACCACGGTTTCAGCATAGGCTTCTTCACCGCATTCTACCCACAGATTGTATAAATCACGCAGACGGCTGATTTCTAAATCAGGATTATCGCTGTTATGAATTGCCAGCACTTTCGCCTGCATCAAATTAATGGTGCGAATCCCAATTTTAGAAAATATCGTGCTATACGCCTGTTGCGCTTCTTGATATTGAATCCACAATTGCGACATTTCCTGCTGACGTTCTTGCCATTCACGGGTATAACCAAGCTTGGGTACATTCAGCAAAGGCTGTAAATGTGCGCCAAAAACTTCGTGGGCAGTTTGTGAGTTTTGATTTTGAAAGTCGCGTAAATGATCAATCGGCAGTAACGACAAAGTCGCGGCAGTTTTTTGCCAATCGTTTAGCGGGGCTTCCCATGCAGCGTAGTGTTTTTGAGAGTCGTATAAGTTTTCAAAATTCTCCTTCAGCGTTGCAAATCCATTTTCCCATAAGTTTTGCCACTCTTCGGGCATCATTTCATCTTTGGGAGCTTGTTGGAAAGCCTTGAGAAACTCACCGTTCAAAGCGAAATAACTCTTGCCTTGGTCTATGAGTTTACGCAAGACTTGACGATGTTCAGGCGGCGTAGAAGGGGCAAGAGCCTGCCACCACATTTCTAACGCTTCTATCCATGGAGAAGCAGGGGAAGAATTTTTATCCATATATTCCATTCGGAAATTCAAAAGTTGAGGGCTGAAACCAACCAAATTTCACAAGTTCAGCATTGTGCGTGGGATAGGTTTTCCAAAGTCACAAGCACAGAGTTTACCATGAGGCACCTCCTCAGCTATGTTTTTACGATTCGCTTTAATCTAAAGGTGTTCGGATTTTAAACTAAACGCTAGTGAACAGGTAGGGCTTGTATGTATTCTTTAATCATAGTGCAAAAGCTATTTACTTGGAAAATATATATTTAAAGTCTGACTGCGCCCTAAGCTCTTAAGGGGTACTAAACTTTGAAGAGTTTTTTATTTTTGGCTCTTTTAGGGGCGTGGGAGTTGCTGTGAAAATTTTTAATCAGGCAAATTATTAGCCTGTGAGCATGGGAAACAAATTACAATATCCCTGTTCAAAAAGCCTCTCACTTACTAACTTACTACTCACTGATGAATTAATCCTATGCCTGCAATTCGTGCGATTTGTTTTGATTTAGATGACACTTTATGGCCGATGCTGCCCGTGATTAAAGCGGCCGAACAAGCGGCATACGATTGGTTAAAGAGTCATTACTCGCGCATTACTGAACAGTTTAGCCTTGATGAATTACGCGAGTTGCGTGACCAATTGCTGCGGGAACGCCCTGAACTTTTCAATGATGTCACTTTATTGCGTACCCTGAGTTTAGAAGAAGCGGCGCGTCGGGCTGGCTATGAAAATTATCAACACATTGCCGAAGCCGCGTTTGAAGTTTTCATTCATGCCCGCCACGATGTCGAAGTGTTTGCGGATGTGATTCCTGTGTTGCAGCGTTTAAAACAGCGTTATTTATTATGCAGTTTGACTAATGGCAATGCGGATGTGAACCGCGTCGAAATTGGCGAGTTTTTCGATTTAAGTTTAATGGCGCGAGATGTCGGCGCGGCAAAACCACATCCTGCTTTATTCGCTGCCGCTTGTGAATTTGCCCAAGCCCCGCCCGCCGCAATCGTGCATGTGGGTGATGATGCGCTGTGTGATATTGAAGGTGCATTGAACGCGGGGCTGAAAGCGGTGTGGATTAATCGTTATCAGCGCGAATGGTCGGGCGCAGTCACCCCGCACGCGATAATTTGCTCGCTTGAAGAATTGGAAGCTTTATTGACTGCATGGGAAACGGAATAATCGTTTTTAAAATCATGGAATAATAATGACAAAGACCATCAAAGACTTGCCCGAGGATGAACGCCCGCGTGAAAAATTATTGCAGCGCGGTGCGGAGGTTTTAAGCAATGCTGAATTACTGGCGATTTTCCTGCGCACAGGCATTCAGGGCAGGAACGCGCTGGAATTGGCGCAAGATTTAATCAATGAATTTGGGGATTTACGCAGTTTATTGGGCGCAACTCAGCAGCGTTTTTGTGAGGCGAAGGGATTGGGCGCGGCTAAATTTGCGCAGTTGCAAGCCAGTGTGGAATTAAGCAAACGTTATTTGCGGGAATGTTTGCAGCGTGGCGATGCGTTGACCAGCCCTGAGGCAACTCGCAATTATTTGTTGTCGGAACTCAGTGGGCGTAATCATGAAGTGTTTGCCTGTTTATTTTTGGATAATCAACATCGGGTCATTCGTTTTGAAGAGTTGTTTTTTGGAACGATTGACGGGGCTAGTGTTTATCCGAGACAAGTCGTGAAACGTGCTTTAGAACACAATGCCGCCGCGCTGATTCTGGCACATAATCATCCTTCAGGCGTAGCAGAACCCAGTCAAGCCGATGTCGCATTAACCAAGCGTTTAAGTGCCGCGCTGGGGTTTATCGATGTGCGGATTTTAGACCATTTTATTATTGGTGATGGGTACAGCGTTTCGTTGGCGGAGCGGGGGTTGTTGTGAGTTGGTTTTTTGAAGGTGTATGACGCGATGCTTATACACCCTACGTTTGCTTTCCAAGATTGCTTTGAATTAGAATGCCGTGCCATGCGCAAAGTGCGAGATGACATGGGTTTAAGCAATGTTTCGTTGATGATTCCTTTCGTGCGCACTGTGGACGAAGCTCGTCAAGTTGTGGAAATTCTGAAGAAGTTCGGTTTGGAACGCGGCAAAAATGGTTTGCGTTTAATCATGATGTGCGAATTGCCTTCTAACGCTTTGTTAGCTGACCAATTCTGAGAATATTTCGATGGTTTCTCGATTGGTTCTAACGAAGGGATTTGTGGTCAAGGACCTTCGGATCACCCTGACTTTGCCAAGTGGTTAATGGAAGAAGGCATTGAAAGCGTGTCTTTAAATCCTGATACGGTGATTTCGACGTGGCTGTATTTGTCTGAAAACGATTAAGATTTAAGCAGTTTTAACTCTTTGAAAACACCCACCTGCCTAGTTTTAGGGGGTGGGTGTTTTAGTTTACCATGTGATAATATTCCCTATCAGTAACAGTTCACAACCCTATCGGAAAGATATATGAAACTCAATAAACTAATAATAGAAAATTATAAAGGACTCCAAGAACTTAATGTAAATTTAGAATCAAATGTTACCTTATTTATAGGTATTAATGGCGCAGGAAAATCGAGTGTACTGGGTGCAATCAGTATTTTATTATCTTGGGTGCTCGCAAGAGTTCGGAATGAAAATGGTTCTGGGCAGATGATTAGGGAAATTGATATTCATAACACAGCAAGCTTTGCGCTGCTGAAAATCGAAAGTGACGAAATAGCCCACTGGCAATTAGTAAAAACCAAGAAATGGAAAACTAAACCCACCCAAAACTCCGAACTACAACAAGTTTCTCAATATGCAAAAAATATACAACAATTGAGTGTAAATAATGAAGGTTTGCCGCTATTTGCCTACTATCCAACGAATCGAGCAGTTTTAGATATTCCACTCAAACCCCGTAGAAAACGTGAGTTTTCTCAATTAGAAGCTTATGAAGATGCTTTGATAAGTAAAAATTTCGGACATTTTTTTGAATGGTTTCGTAATCGTGAAGACTTAGAAAATGAAACCTTTTTAGAGCAAGAACGGCAAAAATTACGTCAACATAAGCAAGGCTATCTTCTTTTTGAAGAATCCGAAGATATATTCGACCTCGTTCCACATCAATATCCTGATCCACAATTACAAGCCGTTCGAGATGCACTGAGTAGGTTTTTACCTGAACTAAGCGAATTTAGAGTACGGCGTAGTCCACTGCGTTTTGGTGCAACTAAATATGGGCGTGAAATTCGGATTGACCAATTATCCGATGGGGAAAAATGCTTAATCGCCCTGATTGGTGACTTAGCGCGGCGTTTGGCAATTGCAAATCCGCAACTTGAAAAGCCTCTGGAAGGTTCAGGAATTGTGTTGATTGATGAAATTGACTTGCATTTGCATCCTGCATGGCAACGTCACGTTATTCGCCAACTCCCCAAAGTTTTTCCAAACTGTCAATTTATCCTTTCGACCCATTCGCCTCAAATTTTGGGAGAAGTTGAAGGAAAATGTATCCGTTTGCTAAAACAAGATGCAATGACAGGAAAAATAGTCTGTTACACACCTAAGCAAGCATTGGGATTGGATTCGACAGCTATCCTCAAAAGATTAATGGATACAGAAGCGCGTGATGAAGAAACCAAAAAACGATTGAGAGATATTTTCACCCTAGTAGATGATGAAAAATTTGAAGAAGCCCGTGAAAAGATTGAGCAGCTAAAAGAGAGACTAAATGGAGATATTCCTGAGCTTGTAGAAGCTGAGGCTTTAATTGCTATGCTAGAAGATGGATTTTGAACACATGATTTTTATGTCTAAACAAAAAGCACCAAATTCACTAACCGAATACAAAAAACAAGCAAAGGTAACTTCCAAAGATGCAACCTATAACAACTTACCCACAGAAATAAAGGATGAAATTCGAAGTCAATTAGCCGTAGAACAAGGTTATTTGTGTGCTTATTGTATGCAGCGTATTAAAAATGATGGACAAAAAACAAAAATCGAGCATTGGTATAGTCAAGCTGATTACTCATCAGAAGAAAGTCTGGATTATAAAAATATGTTGTTAGTGTGTCGGGGTAATGAAGGTCACGTTCCTGAAGAACAACATTGCGATACGAAACGATCATCGCTTTACGATCAAAAATTACGTTGTAACCCTGAATTACATTGTAATCCATCCAAAAGAGAACATAAGCATCTCTTAAATACACTGTCTTATGAAGGAGATGGCACAATAAAATCCAGTAATACCGTTCTGGATAATGATTTAAACAAGGTGCTTGGTTTAAATTGTACTGATTTAATAGATAATAGAAAAGGAACACTTAATGCTTTGAAGAAAATATTAGATCGAAAGGATGGTAAGCGTACCCCTATTGAAATCCAAAAATTGCTGGATACATGGCAACAAAAAGATAGGACTGGAAAATATAGAGCATATTGTGGTGTTGCGATTTATTACTTACGGAAGAAGCTAGCCAGTCTTTAATAGCTGAACACTTAATTCAAATCGTAAAGTGTATGACGCGATGCTTATACACCCTAAACGAATTAAAATCCAAAAAAATTTAAATGAGCACTCAAAATGCAGCAATATCTCAGCCTATTACAAGATATTCTTGAAAATGGCGTTGAAAAAACCGACCGCACAGGCACAGGCACTTTTTCTGTGTTTGGGCGACAATTACGCTTCAATTTACAACAAGGTTTTCCCCTAATTACCACGAAAAAACTGCACTTACGCAGCATTGTTTATGAATTACTATGGTTTTTAAATGGCGATACCAATGTGCGTTATTTACAAGAGCATAAAGTGCATATTTGGGATGAATGGGCAGATACTGAAGGAAATCTGGGAAAAGTTTATGGTAAGCAGTGGCGTTCTTGGGAAACTCGCGATGGACGCAGTATTGACCAAATTAGCGAAGTCATCACACAAATTAAGCAAACCCCCGATTCACGGCGTTTAATCGTGAGTGCTTGGAATGTAGGCGAATTAGACGAAATGGCATTGCCGCCTTGTCATTTACTTTTTCAATTTTATGTGGCAAATAATCGCTTGTCTTGTCAACTTTATCAGCGCAGTGCTGACGTATTTTTAGGCGTACCGTTCAATATTGCCAGTTACGCGCTTTTAGTACATTTAATTGCTCAACAATGTGATTTAGAAGTGGGGGAATTTGTGTGGACTGGCGGCGATTGTCATTTGTATGCAAATCATATAGAACAAGCAAAATTGCAGCTTTCACGCACGCCCTTTGCCTTGCCCAGCTTAAATATTCTGCGCAAACCCGACTCAATATTTAATTACGATTTTGCAGATTTTGCAATTCTCAATTATCAAGCCCATCCCCATATTAAAGCCGCCGTCGCTGTTTAAGAGGAAAACCCTGTGAATTTACCTGATGATTTGTTAAGCACCGTGCAACAAGCCTTGCGTGAAGACATTCGCACGGGCGATATTAACGCGCTGTTAATTCCCGAATCGCGTCAAGCCACCGCCCAAGTGATTAGCCGTGAATCTGCCATTTTAGCGGGCAGCGCGTGGTTTAATTCCGTTTTTCAACAAATTGACCCGAGCGTAAAAATTCAGTGGGAAGTGCAAGAAGGTCAAGAAGTTAGCCCAAATCAATGTTTATGCACTTTATCAGGTGCGGCGCGAACTTTATTGACAGGTGAACGCACTGCCTTAAATTTCCTGCAAGTTTTATCAGGCACAGCCACCCAAGCGCGTCGTTATGTGCAAGCGGTGCAACATACCCACGCCAAAATTTTAGATACGCGTAAAACCTTGCCTGGTTTACGCAGTGCGCAAAAATATGCTGTCTTGTGTGCGGGCGGGGTAAATCATCGCATGGGCTTATACGATGCGTTTTTGCTGAAAGAAAATCATATTGCAGCCGCAGGTTCAATCAGCGCGGCGGTGGCGGCGGCTCAAAAACTGCGTCCTGAATTGCCGATAGAAGTCGAAGTCGAAACCTTGGCACAAATTCCCGAAGCCATTGCCGCAGGCGCAACCCGTTTGTTATTGGATAATTTCACTTTGGAAATGTTGCGCGAAGCGGTGGCTTTGGTGCAAGGCAAAGTTTCTTTAGAAGCCTCTGGTGGGGTCAATTTAGAAACCGTGGTCGCCATTGCAGAAACAGGGGTGGATTTTATTTCAGTCGGCGCAATGACTAAAGACGTGCGTGCCTTGGATTTATCGATGCGGATTGTGGAAATTGTGTGAGTTTTTTGATGCTGGTGAAGCGGGGGAGTGGTGGGACCAGTAGGACTTGAACCTACGACCTAAGGATTATGAGTCCTCAGCTCTAACCAACTGAGCTATAGTCCCGAATGCAGAGTAATGCAACAGATTAATTAAAAATTTTAACATGCTTTATTCGTGTTTGTACAGTGCCCCCATTGCAAAGTAAATTTATAGTGCATGAATTTACGATACGAGGACTTTCAAGTCTCAGTTTCCGCTATCAAGCCAAAAGAGCTGCTAGGTTTCAAAAACCTAGCAGCTCTTTTGTTTTACCAAGTACGTTGCTGAATTCAAATTAGTTAAAAAGGCGTTGAGAGGAGTTTTGCGATTCTAGCTGTCCCCAAAACTCAGGTTAATTTATATTTTCTTTCAATCGAATATAATCTTCATACACTTCTTTATAAAGATTTATTTCGCCAGTATTCTCTTGAAGTATATCTAAAGCTTGTTGGTATAAAGATAATGCTTGAGTGTAATTTTGCTTAGTATTATCCAGATAATTGGTATCATTAATATTGTTAGCGAATTTAGGATGTCCTGCTTTTAGTACTCTTTCCCAAATATTTACTATTTCCTTAGATGCTTTTTCTGTTGGTTTATTATCTAATAATGCTACTTCTTGAGTATTATTTATATCTCGATTAGAAGACCAGTCTAATACATCAAAAACTTTTGCTCTCATGTTTAATCCCATTTGATAGACTGGAAAAAAAGATGAGTACGAAGCTTTAGAACTAAGGTATAGTATTTCACTTTTAAAAAATAGACTGAGAGGACATGATCAAGGGCATGATTAAAATTGTCAAATTGCTTCCCAATTTTTTTAAGCCGTGCTTTGATGATTGCCCAACAATTTTCGATGGGATTCAAATCAGGCGAGTATGCTGGTAAGAAAACTAAGCGACATTGCGCTATGAGTTCTCTAGTCTTAGCTGACTTATGGAAACTGGCATTATCAATAATAATGACCTGTCCTTGAGATAGTTCTTTCAATACTTGATTTATTTCATAGTCTATTTTTTAAATTGATTTACTATACCCGCTTAATCCAATCCGCCGTACTCAACACATCGCTAAATCTGCTTGCTTGCACCACTAAAATTGCGGTGTGTAATTCCTGCGCCGTGACCTTGCCCGCGTGATTTTCAAAGCCCAAAGTTGCGGTCGCATCGGATAAAAACTCCACATTAAAGCCCAAATGAAACGCATATCTTGCCGTGGTATCGCAGCACATTTGCGTCATGTAACCGCTAATCACCACCGTATCAATGCCTTGCGCTCTCAAATAAGCTTCCAATCCCGTACCGTCAAACGAGCTGGGCTTAGTTTTTTCTATCAGCAAATCGGGCTGAATGGCGGCAATACTGGGATGTAGTTCCCATTCAAAACTGCCTTTTTTAAACACAGGCGATTCCACTTCAATGCTGTGTTGCACAAACACCACCGCAACTCCCGACTTTTGCGCGGCGGTGATTGCTTTCAATATATTTTCTTGGGCATTACTGGGGTAAGAAACGGGTAATTTGCCTGTGAAATATTCGTTTTGCACATCAATCACTAGCAAGGCTCTTTTTTTCCCATCTTGGGGAATCTTCACATAACTGCCGCTAAAAACCTTAGTTTCCATGAACTTGCTCCAAAATGAGATATTTAGCATGAAAGCCAAACTTTTCATAAAAGTTCAACACCGCTTCGTTGCCTGCATAGACTGCGATTTTTTTCGAGCTGACCTTTAACGAATCCATCCAAGATAAGGCTTGTTTTAACAAAGTCTCTCCGATATCAGCCCCACGATGTTCGGGAGACACAAATAAAGATTCGACTTCGCCCACCTTCTTTACCACGGAACTAACGCAATAGCCGACCAGCTTATCTTGATGTTTTACAACCGTAATTAACAATTGTCCTTGTTGCGCTTTTTCAATAAATACTTGTTTTCTGACATCAAAACTGTGTTTTTCGTAATGTGCCGCAAAATGGGATGATTTCTCAAAATGCAGTTGATTGAGTTGTTGCCACAAGGGCGCAATGCTGTCGATTTCATCCAGCGGCAGCGTGGCGCATTCGAGCGTGATTGCAGGCGGTGGCGCGAGTCGTATCTGTTTCCGTGCCGCTTGGCTGAGACCGTCGTATCCCCATGTTTCTGCGGGCAATTCGTGGATAATCACATAAGTCGCGCTGGGCAATTGCCCTAAAGTTTCGTTTAACAGTTGGGCAGCGGCGGTAAGCATTTCGGCTTTTTGCAAGGCAGAGTTGGTATTTTGGGTGATGTTAATCGCGAGATGCGCCCCGATGGTTTGCAATTCGCCATTGATAAACCAATGACTTTGTTCGAGTTCTTCAATCGTAATGGCGGTGAGCGTGGGTTCTTTGTGTAAAATTTCAGCCATTAAGCGCGTTAATTCCGCAGCCAAAAATTCTTGGGTGGTCGTGGGCAGTTTTTTTGAGATTTTTAAATTAAGGTATGGCACGAGATGCTCCTTGACTGAGGGGTCAAAGAGAGTTTAATGACACTTGACTAATTAGTCAAGTTAGAAGAGCGACTGTTTTAAAGTTTCAATGCAATCTACAAATAATTGGTCGTCGTCTGCGAGCTTGGCGCGTTGAATTGCGCCGCCGACCACGGCAACGATGAAAGTGGCGAGTTTTTTGGTGTCGCCTTGTTTGAGTTCTCCGACGCGCATCGCTTGAATAAGTATTTGTTCTATATAGCTTTCATAGCCTAAGTAGACTTTGGCGAGGGCTTCGCGAAACTCGCTGTCGAGGCTGGCTAATTCTTGGACTAATTTGCCCAAGGGGCAGCCGCGTTTAAGGTCAAAATTTAATGGGTTGACGGTGAACTCGAACAGATTTTGTAGTGGTTTTTCGGTTTGTGCGATTTCTGCGTAACGTTCTTCAAAGCGGTCGGCGATTTTTTCGTTGATGACCGCAAGGGCGAGTTCTTTTTTGGAGGAGAAAAAGTGATATAGCGAGCCTTTGTGCAGGCTGGCTTTTTCTAAAATGGTGTTTAAGCCCGTGGCACTGTAGCCGTGGGTGTAAAATTCTTCAAAAGCGACATCAAGTAGTTTATCGCGGGTGTTGGTGCTGGGTTTCATGTAGTTTCTTGCAAAGGGTTATCAAGCCATTCTAATGATTGTTTCTTTTTTTCCGTATTTCTTCAACTATTGCCCTTAATCCTACAGCAATATCAGTGAATGCCTCATCGCGATCCTTCCATTTTGTGACAGGTATTAAATTAATTGGTAATCCTTGTAACTTCATGAAGGATGCTCCTGTTGAGTCACAGGAACGCAACATAATAGGTATCACTACCGATATACCTTCCTCATGTTGTTTCATTGCTTGTGTTACTTCAATGTCGTAACAATAATCAGAAGCTAAAAAATCGGCACTAATCAGTAACAAAATTATATCAGCCGTCATCAATTTTTTATCTAACGTACTCTTCCACTCATCGCCTACCTCAATTTTGCGATCATGCCAATTAATTATAAAATCTCGGCGTTCTAGTAGTTTTAAATGCTTTTCTAGTTTCTTCCGTAATTTTGTATCCTTGTGAGAGTATGAATAAAATATTTTCAGCGGTTGGATGGCACTCATTGAAGCTTTATTAGGCTCTAATGAGCTAGTTAGGACTTTGTTAATACATTCATTATCAGATTTAGACTGAGCATCTTGAATGTCACCAGACTCATCATAGTTTTTAACAGCGGTGGGTGTCTTAGGTATTTCTTCTGGATCATCCTTGACGTTAGATGATTCATAATAGTTAGTGCTATGGTTGGAATAAGTAGGCTCTATGATATAAGTAGGTATTGAAGATAATTTATTAAGTGTCTCCAATGCATGTCTGCCACTTGTTGTCACATCAAAGTAATCTCTTAAAGTCTCAGGATAATAATTCATCCCAGCAGTATAGGGATTTCTAATTGCCAAAGCTGTAGCTAACTCAAAGGCATAACTGGCGTTAAGAGCATCACTAATTGAAGAGGATAAATCCCTCCCAATGATCGCTTGATATTTTGCTGATTCATCAACAACAAGACTAGCTTTTATAAAATTGTCGATGGGGGATAATGTGTTTTTTCCGATGGCGACATTAGAATAACGCTCGTTTGTTATAGTTTGATAATAGTGAGCAGCAGATGTATCAACAAGACTAGCTGCATCAACAACGCGACTAGCCTTTATAAAGTTGTCGGTTGGAGATAATATGTTTTTTCCGATGGTAGCATTTATAACGTTACAGTCATCTACTTCTGTGCCAATAAGACGAGTCTCTTTCACCAGATTACCCAATGAAGATAGCGCAGATGTATCAACAATACGAGCAGCCTCCGTTGCTGCTTGTTTAGCAATATCCAATTGTTGTACACACATTTTTGCTTGTGAAACCAGTTCAGTCTCAGCTGATAGCTTTTGTTGAAATTCTCTGGAGTTTATACCCATAGTAGAAAGTTTTTTATAATCATCAAACACAACCAAATCCCTCAAAAAATTTACTAAACTCAGCATAATTATTGCGTTAAATATAGCATATTTGCTATTATCGAAACATGACTTATACTATAAATTATTACAGTGACGATGTGTTATCTGAGCTACTGTCTTTACCAGAAACTTTACAAGCTAAATACTTGCGCTTAACGGAACGTATGGAAGTTTTCGGTGCTAATTTAGGCGAGCCTCATACCAAAGCAATGGGCGACGGACTGTTTGAGTTACGACTAAAAGGAGCAGAAGGCATCGCAAGAGTTTTTTATTGCACTCTCGTAGGACAACGCATTGTAATGCTACATAGTTTTATCAAGAAAACCACTAAAACACCCCGTCCCGAATTAAAAATCGCAATACAACGTATGAATGAGGTCAAGCAATATGCTTAGTCATGCCGAACTCAAAGCTAAAATGCTAGAAAATCCCGAAGTAAAAGCAGAGTATGACCGCTTAGCCCCTGAAATGGAGCTTTTAGATGAACTGCTTCGCGCCCGCATGGCAGCAGGTTTAACGCAAGCACAGGTTGCAGAACGTATGAATACTCAAGCTCCTGTCATCTCACGCCTTGAAAGCACTCTGATGTCAGGTAAACACTCACCCAGTGTAGCAACCTTACGTAAATATGCTGAGGCAGTTGGTTGCAAACTGGAAATACATTTGGTTGTCCCCAAACCCTAAACCACCCCTTCCCCATAAAAACAAAACCGCCCTTTCCCCGCCTGCTTAGCCTGATACATCGCCTGATCCGCCTGCTGAATCAGCGCGTTAGTATCATAACTGTGACCATCAAAAAAACTAATCCCAATACTCACGCCCACATTCGCAACTTTTCCTTGATATTCATAAGGCTGTGAAATATGCGCCAACAACTTTTTCGCCACAATTTCCGCATGTTCCCGACGCGCCACATGTTCCGCCAGCACCGTAAATTCATCACCACCTAAACGACAAATCACATCCAATTCCCGCAAACAAGTGCGTAAACGCTGCGCCACCATTTTCAGCAACGCATCGCCAAACTCATGCCCGAGCTGGTCATTCACCCGTTTAAAACCATCTAAATCAAAATACATCAAAATGCCCTGCTTTTCGCTATTTTTAGCATGAGCAAGCGCTTGTTTTAAACGAATTTCAAATAAACGCCGATTCATCAACCCCGTCAACGGGTCATGATGCGCCCATTGATAAAGCTGCACCTGCGCCTCTTTGCGCTCGGTAATATCCAACATCGTGCCTTCATAATGCAGCAATCTGCCATATTGGTCATGCACCGCGCGGCTATTTTCCGTAATCCACATGCTATCGCCATCTTTACGATACACTTCAATTTCAAAGCCTTGAACTTTACCCAGTTGTTGCAACTGTTGCAGCAACACATTGCGCTGCAAAGCATCCAGATATAAAGTTTCAATACAAGGCATTGCCTCGATAAATGCTTGCGGCGTGGCATAATTAAACATTTTAGCCAAGGCAGGATTCGCATTCAGCACCGTGCCATCAGGTGAAACTTGATAAATGCCCTCAATCGCATTTTCAAAAATACTCTGATATTTTTCCGTACTGCGCCGCAGACTTTCGGTGCGATCCAGCACGCGCTGTTCTAACATGAAATTCGCGTCATACAAATGCTTTTCCAAAGCACAGCGCTCGCTAATCACCGCCGTCAGGAATAACGCCATGATGCCCATCACCCCGATAAAGGCTTGCAGCAACAGCAAAGATTCATAAGTGGAATAGCCCGAAAATGGCCCTTTTCCCTGCAAAGTGCCGCCGACCGCAATCACCGCCAACAACAACATGCTCAGCAAGGTTTCCCGCAAGCCAAAGCGAAACGCCGCCCACAATAAAAACGGCATCAAGGCAAATGGCAAGGGATAAGCGCGCACTTCGACATTGTATAAAACTTGCCAGAAAATCAGCCCCGACAACAGCGACAAACTAAGGAGTAACACGCCCAATTCTGTCCAGTGCGGACGATACCAGCCAGCGGGATAGGTATAATAAAAACTGATAAACAGCGGCGCAACAATCAGAATTCCCACCATGTCCGCCAACAACCACGTCCAGCCCATATTCAATAAAAATTGGGCGGTTTGTGGGCTATAAATCGACAGCGCGAAAGTCCCAATGCTGGCACTGAGCAAGCTCGCCAAGCCTACGCCTACGGCTAAAAACCACACGGTATGACGCACACGAGTAAATGGAATTTCAGTGTTTAAACAACGTTTAAAAAGCCACACACTCAGCAACAAGGCGAACGTGTTGCCGCAGGCGGTGATGAGATTCTGAGGGATTTCGGCGGGGGATTCGAGAAAAACATTGCTGAGTTCGCTGAGCAAAATACTGGCTGCAAAGCGATAACCGTACACATAAAGCACGGCAAAGCCTAAGCCTGCGGCAGGCCAAATAGCAGTGACATGCCCGACATCCATTCTGCCGAGCAATAAACTGTATTCTCCTACCGCATAATAAACGACTGCAAACATTAACACCGTCGCCACTTGCTGGACTGCGGTGGGAATTTTTAAGGTCTTAAAGCATGTGGTCAAATGCTTTTTCCCTCAGTTTTTGTTGAAGTGTAGCCCATGTTTAGCCTCCCCCTTTGACAAAGGGGGAGAGCAACGCGAGGGGGCGGAGGGGGATTTAAGATCGTCGCAATTTTAGCGATTTTTAAATCCCCCCTGCCCCCTTTTTCAAAGGGGGTGAAAAGCAATAAGCTTGAGAATACAAAAAGTTAAAGTGCAGCTTACAGCCCCCTATATTTGTTTAAAGTCCAATTTAGGGGACGCAGTTTAAGAAACCTTAATGCTCACGAGTGGCAAGGAATTTTATATCCTTCCAACGTTCTTCCATGATGGATAAATTCACCCGCGAGGGCGCAATATAAGTCAGATTTTCCGCACTGTCTAAAGCAAGGTTTTCAAAGGCTTTCTTTTTAAAGTCTTCCAAGAGCTTTTCATCTTGGCAATAAATCCAGCGCGCCGTGGCAACTTGCACCGCTTCAAAACTACATTCTACGCCGTATTCATTTTGCAGCCGCCAGCTCACCACGTCGAATTGCAGATTACCGACCGCGCCTAAAATTAAATCATTATTGCTCATCGGGCGAAACAACTGGGTCGCGCCTTCTTCGCACAACTGCAACAAACCCTTTAATAACGCCTTCATGCGTAAGGGGTCACGCAAACGCGCACGGCGGAAAATTTCAGGGGCAAAGTAGGGAATTCCTGTAAATTTCAACTCTTCGCCTTGGGAAAAAGTATCCCCAATTTGAATGGTACCGTGGTTGTGCAAGCCGATAATATCGCCTGCAAATGCCTCTTCAACATGTTCCCGCTCGCCCGCCATGAAAGTCAGCGCGTTATTAATCATCACTTCACGCTTGAGGCGCACATGATGCAGCTTCATGCCTTTTTGATATTGCCCTGAACAAATCCGTAAAAACGCAATGCGGTCACGGTGTGCGGGGTCCATATTTGCTTGAATTTTAAACACAAAGCCCGTGAAATGATTGTCATCGGCTGCCACTTCTCGCGAAGTTGTCGGACGCGATTGCGGCGGCGGCGCGTAAGTCACAAAACTGTCGAGCAGGGCGCGAATCCCGAAATTGTTAATTGCCGAACCAAAATACACAGGCGTTAAATTGCCCGCCAAAAACTCGCCCAAATCAAAGGCATTGCTTGCGCCTTGCACCAATTCGATTTCATCGCGTAAATCATGTAGCCAACGTTCGCCCAAAACTTCTAACAAGGCGGGGTCATCCAAATGATAAGTTTCGCCTTCGCTGGTGGTTTGATTGTGTCCCGACTCGAACAAGGTGATCGTTTCTTCAAGGAAATGATAAACCCCTTTGAAACGTTTCCCCATGCCAATCGGCCAAGTAATCGGGGCGCAACGAATCCGCAGCACGTTTTCGATTTCATCTAATAATTCAATCGGTTCACGTCCTTCGCGGTCGAGTTTATTGATAAACGTGATAATCGGGGTGCTGCGCAGCCGACACACATCTAATAATTTGATGGTGCGATCTTCCACACCTTTTGCCGCATCGATGACCATCAGGGCAGAATCTACCGCCGTCAAAGTGCGATAGGTGTCTTCCGAGAAATCTTCATGCCCGGGAGTGTCGAGTAGATTGATAATCACATCGCGGTAGGGGAACTGCATCACCGAGGAAGTCACGGAAATGCCGCGTTGCTTTTCCAATTCCATCCAGTCAGAGGTGGCATGACGCGCGGCTTTACGCCCTTTCACCGTGCCTGCTAATTGGATTGCGCCCCCGAAAAGCAGTAACTTTTCAGTGACCGTGGTTTTCCCTGCGTCAGGGTGAGAAATAATTGCAAAGGTACGACGGCGAGCAATTTCGCCAGAACATTGAGTCATCGTATTACCGTGAATAATTCAGTAGGTTAATCTGGTTTCAGGGGCGCGATATGGCGGCGGGCAATTAAGATGTCCCGAAACACATTGGGGTCTTTGATGTGAGTCATCTCGCCCTCGCGGGGGAAATGCTTGGACAATAAACGTGAGAGCCAGAAACGCAAGGCGGCGGCGCGTAACATCATTTCCCAAGAT
The DNA here is from genome assembly GCA_028688145.1 of Thiotrichaceae bacterium. Taxonomy (GTDB): domain Bacteria; phylum Pseudomonadota; class Gammaproteobacteria; order Beggiatoales; family Beggiatoaceae; genus JAQTYU01. The sequence goes on from JAQTYU010000001.1 coordinate 90,279, forward strand.
TCGCATTCGTCGGTGGTGAGTTTGCGATGTTGCCGATAATGGCTTAAAAATGCGTCTGCACGTGCGGCATCTAAACTGCCATCAGGCGCACTGCACCAATCGTTCACCGTGACCGCCACGTCATAGAGCAGCGCGTCATTGCAGGCGTAATAAAAATCAATCAATCCGCATAATTCATCGCCTTCAAACAGCGCGTTATCACGGAATAAGTCCGCATGAATCACGCCGCGAGGCAGATATTGGCTGCAATAATCCGCTTGAAACTCCAGCTCTTCACGCAGAATCTGTGCGTCGCTTGGATTTAATAAAGGCACTAATTTCAGAGCAGTGGCATATCGCCAATCTTCCCCGCGCCCATTGTCGCGATGATGGGGAAAGTTGGGGCTGATTTGATGCAGTTTTCCCAAAGCATCCCCAATCGCGGCGCAGTGCAACACGCTGGGTTCGCTCACATCACGCCCATTTAAACGGCGCACCAAGGCGGCAGGACGCGCATTTAATTCGCGTAAATAATGTCCTGATTTATCTGCCAATGGGTGTGCGCTGGGCACTTCATGTTCGGCAAGATAAGCCATCAGTTCGAGAAAATAAGGTAATTCATCAAAACTATATTGTTCAAATAAGGTGAGTACAAATTCACCCGCATTGGTGCTGACAAAATAGTTCGTATTTTCAATGCCTGCACTAATGCCTTGATGACGAACCAGTTGCCCCAGATCGTAGTGGGTGAGGAATTCTTCTAATTGATCGCGTTCAACAGTAGTATAGACAGACATGTAACGAGGAATTCTGAGTTGGAAAAATACCGTACAGCGGAGTGTAACTCTACGCCATGCAATTGCCGTAAACATGGCAAAATCTGTGAGATTTTACCCGATATGGCGTGAACATGCTACCAACTGAATAAAATCCACTGCGGGATATTATGGTTGGCATCCAAGCTGTGGCGCGTGGTTTCTAATGAACCATCGCCATCAGTATCCACTAAATAATAAGCAGGCCCCACGTCAGGAGTAATTTTGACCATGTAAAGCTGTCCATTCACGCGATATTCTTCAACCGTACTGTCAGCACGGCGAACAATCGTCACTTGTGGCTCTAAATTATCCTCTTCAGCGGCATTTTTTTCACTGTTTCCTTCGGGCATCGGGGGCGGTGTGGGCGCGGCAAAGCTAAGAGAGCTACTCAACATTAGCGAAAGCAAAAGTGTCATACGTGACATGGTATTAATCCTTTAAAGATTGGTGGGGGGTATTTGTTGAGTGTCGTAGTTTTTCAAAACATATTCAAGAATTTCCGCACAGTCATCGCTCACCAACATCAAATTAAGGTCTTCTGCATCGATAAGGCTGTGGGCGAGCAGGGTTTCTTTAAACCAAGTCAGCAAGCCTGCCCAGAATTCTTTACCCACCAAAATAATTGGGGCTTTAGGAATTTTACGAGTTTGCATTAATACCAGAATTTCACCCAATTCATCCAGCGTACCAAATCCCCCCGGTAATACCAAATACGCGCAGGCATATTTCACAAACATGACTTTACGCACGAAAAAATGTTGAAAATGTAACTCTAGGTTTTGATAAGTATTTTCACGCTGTTCTTGGGGCAGATGAATGTTTAACCCGACACTTAAGCCTTTGCCTGCGTGCGCCCCTTTATTCGCGGCTTGCATAATGCCAGGCCCGCCGCCTGTGATCACAGAAAATCCCCGCTCGGAAAGTTGCCCCGCCAGCTTTTCAGCGAATACAGACCAGGGATGATCGCTTGGAAAACGCGCTGATCCGAATAAACTGACGGCTGGGGAAATACTGGCTAGGCGTTCAAAACCTTCGACAAATTCAGAAATAATACGTAACACTTCCCATGCATCATGGGGCGGAATAGAACCATTACCCAATAGAGGAATGGGGCTGAGAGGGCTGTTCATAATCGTCACTTCCTGCGGTAAATAAGTGAAATAGCGTCTACGCGCTGTTATATTTATGATTAATAGGGGGTGAGGGTTGAAGTTTACAGAGATATTAACAAATAGAGGCAATATTCAAAGAGAACATACGGATTTTTTATAAGCGGTGGCAACTAAGTCAGGAACTTTAATAGGATAATCCACACATTTCAATTTAAATTTCGTTTAATACGGCTAAATGTGAAAAAACTAGGGAGTTTTTTGAGATAATGGCAAACTTAGACAGTGCGCGTCAGTTTTGGGTCTTAGTCCTATTTTTTCAAAGGTTAAGCTTATCCAGAGGCATTAAAATCTGTAGTTTTTAAGGTGCGTATTTTAACCGAATAAGTTCCAAATAAGTTCCAAAGTTAATTAAGCTGCGTTCAACACATTTAAGCTTATGATAGAGCTAAAAGACAAACAATATCATATTGTTAAATTCTACAGACCTCTTTTTTAAAGAGGAAAAATACCTGAACCGTAGTTTCTCGTTCCCATGTGGGCGCGTATAGAACAGCTTTTTAACTCAGTTTGTTATATTTACTCTTACATCGAATCCCCGTTAATTAATAACTCGTCGTTTTTTTAGGATTTACCATGCGTTTCAGCACCCCCTGTAATTTATGCTTAGCCTTGTTGCCCTTCCAGGTTATGGCGGCAACTGCTGTCGAAAACAATACGGTTAAATACTTACAAGGCTTATCCTTGGAAGAATTAATGGAAACCCCCATCAGTGTCTCGGCAAAACACGAATCCAGTTTACGCGAAACGCCCAGTATTGTTTCGGTAATCACTGCGGATGAAATTGCAAAGTCGGGGGCGCGGGATTTAATCGATGTGTTGCGCACGGTGCCGGGTTTTGATTTTGGGGTGGATATTGATGGCGTGGTGGGGGTTGGGGTGCGCGGCACTTGGGCGCATGAAGGCGGTTTGTTACTGCTGATTGACGGCATTGAAATGAATGAGCGCGGTTATGCCACCACCCAGTTTGGACAGCATTATCCCTTGGCACATATTCAGCGCATTGAAATCATGCGCGGTGCGGGTTCAGTGATTTATGGCGGCATGGCAAAGCTTGGGGTGATTAATATCATTACCAAATCGGCTGAAGATTTAAGTGGGGTTCATCTTGCGGGCAGCTATGGAAAAATGGCGAAGGCGGTGGGACATCAAAATATCAGTTTAATGGCAGGCGAGGTGATTGATGATTTAAAAGTCAGTTTTTTAGCCACCAAAGGCACAGGGCAGCGCAGTGATCGGGTTTATACCGATGCGGCAGGCAATACGCTTGATCTGACAAACAGTAATCACACTAAACCGCAAATGGTCAATTTTGGGATGCAGTATAAAGGTTTAAGTTTTAGAGCCTTGCTTGATGATTATCAAACCGACGGGCGCGACGGCTTGAGTAAAATCCGCACGAATCTAACAACTCGCAATTTCAAAAGCGACAATTTTGATCTGCGTTATCAAGAAAATCTCAGTCCTAAACTTAAACTCAATGTGAATTTAAATTACTCCCGCCAAAAACCTTGGGAAGCTTGGGATTATGGCGACAATGTGTTTCTTGAGCGCGAAACTTCGGATCGTTATATCGGCGGTTTGAACTTGCAATATCAGTTTAGTGAGAATTTCGATGTGATTATGGGCGTGGAACATCGTCAGGAACAATTCACCGACCGCTTGGCTGATGTGAGTTTGCCAAATCGCAATAATACGGTATTTTTTGAAAGCTTGAATAAAGGCGATTGGGGCAATTTAACCCTTGGGGCGCGTTATGATCAATATAGCCGTTTTGGGAAAAATCTTGCACCGCGTTTGGGTTTCACCCGAAACTTTGGGAGTTTCCATGTTAAGGCTTTATACAATCATGCATTCCGCGCCCCGACCGCATTTAATTTATTAATTAATCCCACCCTGCGCCCAGAACTCACTAAAACTTTAGAGTTTTCTTTAGGTTATGATATTAATAAAAACATGTTGGTCACGGCAAACGTGTTTAATATGCAGTCTAAAGATACGATTGTTTATGGTGTGATTCCAGGGGAGCAGAGTGATGCAGAAATTTATTACAATGCCGCCAAATCGGGCACGCGCGGGGCAGAACTCGAAACCCGCTGGAAAGACAGTTGGGGTTATATCACCGCAAATTATTCTTATTATCGCGTCACCCAAAACCAGAGCAATGCTTTTAAAGCGTTAGATTATCAAACGGGCGAAGCCCATGATACGGCACATTTGGCATTCGCAACCCACAAAGCCAGTCTGAACAGCAGCTTTAATTTAACTCCAAAACTCAGCTTGAATCCTTCCTTGCAATGGTATGGTAGCCGTTATGCGTACAACCAAGTATCAGACTCGGGACAAAGTGTATTGAAGCGTTATTCACCCACCTTGTTGGCGAATGTGTTTTTACGCCAGCAAGATTTTTTAACCAAAAATTTGGATGTGGGGATTGGGGTTTATAATTTGCTGAACAAGGATTTTGAATTTATTCAGCCTTATGATGGCGGGCACGCGCCTTTGCCTGATAAATCACGGGAATTTATTCTAAACTTTGCCTACAAATTCTGAGAGAATAAACGAATTAATAAGGGTATTAATACTTAAAAAATCGTAACTCAATGTTCACTTGTTAAGTCGTAATCAGCTTTATTTTTACAGGATAATCTATGCGCCCCCTCAATGTTTTGACCCTAGCGGGAATACTTCTGCCATTACAGAGCGTTGCTGGGACAGAACCCGAAAAAAATACGCTTAAATACTTGCAAGGACTGTCCCTAGAAGAGCTGATGGACGTTCCCATCGGGGTTGCTGCAAAACATAGCTCCAGTCTGCGCGAAACCCCCGGCATTGTCACCGTGATTACGGCGGATGAAATTGCAAAATCTGGGGCGCGGGATTTAATCGATGTGTTACGTACTGTGCCCGGTTTTGATTTTGGGTCGGACGTGACAAATATTGTTGGGGCTGGGGTACGCGGCACTTGGGCGCATGAAGGCGGTTTATTGCTGCTGATTGACGGCATTGAAATGAATGAACGCGCTTATGGCACTAACCAATTTGGGCAGCATTATCCGCTGGCACATATTCAACGCATTGAAATCATGCGTGGTGCGGGTTCGGTGATTTATGGCGGCATGGCAAAGCTTGGGGTGATTAATATCATTACCAAATCTGCCGAAAATTTAAGTGGCGTTCAGCTTGCGGGCAGTTATGGAAAAATGGCTAAGGCGGTTGGGCATCAAAATATAAACCTGTTGGCGGGCGATGTGATTGATGACTTAAAAGTCAGTTTATTGGTAACCAAGGGCATGGGGCAACGCAGCGATCGGATTTATACGGATATATTTGGTCAACAATTTGATATGTCTACGACTAACCGTACTGATCCGCAGATGGTTAATTTCGGTGTGCAATATAAAGGCTTAAGTTTCCGTATGTTGCTTGATAATTATACTACGGATAATCGTGATTCTCTCACAAAAATTAATCCGACTCGCGCACAAAATTTCAAAAGCGACAATTATGATGTGCGTTATCAGGAAAATTTAAATTCGCAGTTGAAATTAAATGTGAATTTAAACTATTCGCAGCAAAGACCGTGGGAATCATTGTCTTATCTCGGTGGCTATGATCCTTCTAGTCGTTCTGCGGATCGTTATATGGGCAGTGTGAATCTACAACAACAGTTCAGTGAAAACCTGAATTTGATTGCAGGTCTTGAATATCGTCAGGAAAGGCTCACGAATTTTGGTATTGATACAAATGCTTACGCGAATAGCCATAATCAAACCTTGTTCGTTGAAAGTTTATATAAGGGAGATTGGGGGAATTTAACGCTTGGGGCGCGTTATGATCAATACAGTCAGTTTGGAAGTAATCTTGCGCCGCGTTTAGGATTTACTCGCGTCTTTGGGAATTTCCATATCAAAGCTTTGTATAGTCATGCGTTTCGTGCACCCATAGGATTAAATCTCCTTCTTAATCCTAAACTTCGCCCCGAACTGACTCAAAATACGGAGTTTTCAATCGGGTATGATGTTAATAAAAACATGCTGTTGACGGCAAATGTGTTTAATATCAAATCGAAAGACATGATTATTTATGGAGTGTCGCCGACGGCTTTGTCATTGGAAGACCAGAATTATTACAATGCGGCAAAGTCAGGCACGCGGGGCATTGAAGTGGAAGCGCGTTGGAAAGATAGTTGGGGTTATGTCACCACCAATTATTCTTATTATCGTGTGATTCAAGATTCTTTACAGGATTTCCAAGCATTAAATTATCAAACGGGCGAAAATCACGATAAGGAACGTTTAGCTTTCGCCTCGCACAAAGCCAGTCTGAACAGCAGTTTTAATATCACGCCTAAACTCAGTTTAAATCCCTCTTTGGTGTGGTATGGCAGCCGTTACGGTTACAACCAAACATTGGATTCAGGTCAGTTGGTGCTGGCGAAATATAAGCCCACGCTGTTGGCGAACTTATTTTTGCGTCAGCAGGATTTTTTAACCAAGCATTTGGATGTGGGGATTGGGGTTTATAACTTGCTGAACAAAGATTTTGAATTTATTCAGCCTTATAACGGCGGACACGCGCCTTTGCCTGATAAATCACGGGAATTTGTGGTGAATTTTAATTATAAGTTTTGAGAATCTGGCTTCTTTTTCTCGCCTACGCCTGCAAGGGCTAGGCGTGCTCGTAATTGGATAAAAGCGGGGTGTTCGGGGTATTTTTCACAAACTTTGAAAACTAAGTTTAATCCAAAGGAAAACATTGTTAAGTTTAATGAGTCACTTAAAAATAGTTCTAATTGTTCGAGCATACTGGCAACTTGATTTTGCACAGTGGCAAGCATAATAGAAGAAAGTAATTCCTCTCGTTTTCGACTTTTTTCATTAAAAAGTTGGGTTGCCTGCTGGAAAAAAGAGAGTGCTTGTTCAAGCTGCATTGTTTCAAGCATCAAAACTCCCAGATTCCAATAACAAGCAGCTTGATTTTTTCTGTCTTGAGTTTTTTGAGATAAGTCCAAGGCTATTTCATAATGTTGTTGGGCTATAGCGTAGTTTCCTAAAGCTATTGCAACATTGCCTAAACCAATTATAGATATTGCTTGTCTTTCTTTATCCTGAGCTTTTTGAGATAGATTTAATGCTGATTCATAGTACTGTTGGGCAGTGGCGTAATTTTCTAAAAGCAGTTCCACATAGCCAAAACTTATGATACAAGCCGCTTGCTGTTTCTTTAGTAAACTTATCTGCTTGTATTGACTAGAAGAAGCAAGTCCTTTAGCGTTTCGTTCCATTTTCTTAGAAATAGACAATGCTTTCTTAGTTTTTTCACGAGTTTCAGCATATTCTGATAAACCTAACCATGCTGCGCCCAACATCCGAAAACACCATGCCCGCATAAATTCACTTTTAAGGATAGGTAAACTTTGTTCTAGATACTCCTTAGCCTGTACATACTCATCTAATTGGTAATGTATATTGCCCAGATTAAATAAACATGTAGCTTTAATATCTACATCAAGATTTTCTTGTTGCAATGCCCGCTCACAATTTTCCTTCGCTCCTAAGTAATTCTCAGACTCAAAATCAAGCAAACCTTGCAAATGATAAATTGTCGCAATCCCATCCCCCGTCATCTTTCCAGATTCAACATGTTCAGAAAGACTCTGCGTCAAAAGCTCCAAACTACTAAATTCATCATGTTCTTTCCATTCTTCCCCTTTATCAAAAACCTTTACAACCACACGATCATCAACCAAAAACTTGTGATAAAAACCCTCAATCAACCACAGCGTGTTATCTCGATGATGTTGCCGCTGACAATACGCGCCTGCTTTCCGAGCAAGTTTTTTATAATAGGCTTGGTCATTTTCCCATAAACGTTTTAACAATAATTTTCGCGTGCGTTCATGAACATTAAAAGTATTTTCGCCCCGAGCAGGAAAAGGCTCAATCGAAGACAATTTCACCAAAGCATTAAATTCATCTTCAGACAAAGGCGTGTCTAATAGCGCGTTTAAATAATCCCTATCAAACCAATGTGGAATTGCCGCCGCCAGCAAAGCATCACTCACCTTTTCGGGCAACTGATTCAAACTAAAGCGTAACGCCAACCAATCCTTATCCTCTGGCTCTGTGAGAACAGGCAATTGCGCCATTAATTCATCAAAACTAACGCTGCTCAGTTTCATAAGTTATCTTCACAAAAAGGCAGACCTTCTATAAATTTTCTAATCGTGGCGGGATTATAAAACGCCTCATTTTTGCAAAGCACGTCTAAAAACTGTAATGGATTCATATTGTGTGGAATTTTTCTATTCAGTTCAGTGATAACAGGCAACCAATCTTCTGCACAAAATGAAGGCTTCAAAGGCTGCAAAGTACAACAATGTCCCCATTGAATAGTTTTTTCATCAGGCACAGTTTGCCCAGCAAGCACCACCCGCAGCCCCGCATTTTTAGCCACTTCAGTTAAAAGATGTTGAAACACCCAATCCTGCACTTCCTGCAAAGCTTTTTCATAAGTATCAAAGATAAACAAAACTGCACGCTCTAACGACTTTAAATCTATCAACAAGGCTTTGGTTAATTCTAAAAGCACCATTTTTTGCTGTTCAGAATTTTCAGACGGTAAAATAACCTGCAAACGATTTTTAAAACCAATCAAGGAATTAGCTTTGAGATTAACATTCACCGTTGAGGAATGAATTTGTTCTATCACTTGGGTGAAATTTGCCAAATTTTCCCATTCCACCGCCTCACCAATCTGATGAAGCAAGTCCAAAATATCCAATGCTGCCCCTTTAAAATCCAAAGGCACGCAATGAAACTGCCCATGCTTTCGCGCTGCGGACAAACAAACCTGCAATAAGGTCGTTTTGCCCACACCACTGCCACCCTGTAACAGCAAAATTCTGCTATCACACTCAGCCGCCAGCAATTGTTCAAAAAGTCGTCGCTCTTTCTTATAATTCGCTAAAGCATATCCCATACTTAACGCCTATTTTTTAGCCGCTTTTTTTGCAGGTGAACTGGGTTGCACAATAACTTCAACTTCATTCTCTTTACCCACAAACTTATTATCTTGCGCATTGGTTTTATCTGTCACTCGCAGCTTATTTCTAATGCCCAAGAAAAGATTACCGATAATTCCCTTAGATTTATCGGCGGTCATGCCGCCTTCAACGCCGAGCTTACTTGCTTTGAAAAACAAAGAAGTAATCTTATCTTTAAATGCAATTAAAACCACAGCACCGACAACAATTAACGTTATGATTACACTATCACTCATGATTCACTCCTTTGTGGCTCGCTCAAAAATCCCAGTGTAAAGTCTGCGTATTGTATGGAATCTAAGCGATTATGAATAGCACGAATTGTTGTATCATTGACAAAGGATTTCACACACAGTAATTATTTCAAAACCCGCATTTTTCCCCTCTCGCAATTTCAAAAACCGCCCGCAATATCTACTATTACTCTAATGATTACGCCAAGTAATCAGCGTTAGCAATCACAAAGGAAACCATCATGAGCCATGTTGTTGTACACGTTGTTGCGGGCGTGGTTAAAAATGCCGCAGGAGAAATTCTGCTGGCACAACGCACTGAACCCAAAGAATTAGCAGGTTTATGGGAGTTTTCGGGAGGAAAAGTTGAGGCGGGCGAAACTCGTTTTATCGCCCTGCAACGGGAATTTCAAGAAGAATTAGGCATCGAAGTGCAACAAGCCATTCCTTTAATGCAATTGTTACATCGTTATCCCAGCAAATATATTTTGCTGGATGTGTGGGAAATCACCGCATGGCAAGGCACGCCTGAAGGCAAAGAAGGACAGGCATGGGGTTGGTTTCCGCTGTATAAATTACGCCAGTTGCAATTTCCCGCCGCCAACTACCCGATTATTAACGCACTGCATTTGCCCACAGAATATTTAATTACCCCTGAACCGCAAAATCCCGAGCAATTTTTTCAAGAACTTCATGCGAGTTTGCAGCAGGGCATTCGCTTGGTGCAATTGCGCGCTAAAACCCTATCAACCGCCGCCTATAATGAATATGCCGCTGAAGCAGTCAAAATTGTCCATGCTTACGGTGCGCAAATTTTACTCAATGCACCCGTCGCCATTGCCGAGAAACTGGGCGCAGATGGCGTGCATCTGAGCAGCACAGAATTAATGCAACTTCGGGAAAAACCAGCGATAACATGGGTTGCGGCTTCTTGTCACAGCGCACAAGAAATCAGACAGGCAAATCAATGGGATGTGGATTTTATTGTACTCAGTCCTGTGCAACACACCGCGACACATCCGCAACAGCCGCCCTTAGGATGGGAACAATTTGAACAACTCGCTTACACAGCAACCTGCCCCGTGTTCGCTTTGGGGGGAATGCAGCGTGCAGATACAGTTCTGGCACGGGAACACGGAGCACAAGGCGTTGCAGCGATTCGTGGTTTATGGAACACGAAATCAGCGATGATCAACAAGTAATTAGTGAGAATGACTCAAACTTTCAGACTTTTCACCAGACAATGCTTTCTCTAAGCCATGTGCATATTCAAAACCTTTCAGCCAATACTGTGCTTTATCGCCCTCTTTGCCATAAGGACAGCTAGGCGTTGCTTGCTTTGCATAATGACATGCACGAAAGCCTTCTAAATACACATTAATTAATTTGAGGTTAGTCATACGATTCACCATAAGGATTAAACAAAGGTTATTATTGCGTCAGGAGCGACGCTTTTTTAAAAATTACTTGGATTAATAACCCTAAAACCCCAAGTAATAAAAATCCCTCTTAAAACATCAAGATAAGCTAAAGCTATACTTCCTTTACCCATTGTAATCAGAATATGTGACAGTTATATTACAGTATTTTTATCCGAATTCAGACTCATCAAGTGCGTTTTGTAGGATCATGCCGCGCCTCTGAGCTTGGTAAACCCCTCAGGGCGCAAACTTATCTTGATATACTCAAATTTCCCACAAAGAAATCACAATTTTCACTTTGAATTCTTTGTTTTCTAAAGCCAATTTGCTGGGTAAATTTATCCCTTTCACAAGCTGATAACGTTCATAATTAATTGTCCAATCCGCTTGCTGCAACAAGCTTAAACGCCCCGCGTTGTCCAATTGATAATTATCAATCTCGACTTTATCCACAGGCAAGCCGCGAACCCACGAATACAAATGACTCACGGGCAAATTCACATGCATACGTTCTGAAAGCAATTCTTCCGCTGTCGGCGCATTGAACACATCACCTTCAGCGGTGCGTAAGCTGACTTGTTGCGGCGTGCCTGTTAAACGCAGCACCCCTTGTCCTGTGGGCGTGTTGAGCTGCAATTGATAATTAGCGGGTTGTTGTTCCCACAGCACATTGGCAATCCAACTGTCATCGCCCGAATGAATCGACATCCGCCCGCGCAATTGCCACGTATCCACTTTGGCAAGTTTTAATTGCAGTTGTTGCCATTTGACTTGTTGCTCAGGAGAAGGCGGCGGCAAACGCGTCGGCGCAGCACAGCCTGCCAAAATCAATAAGCCAATTAAACTAAGTATTTTCACAGGGTAAATTTGTATCATGGTATGAATTTCTTCATCACTTCCAATAAGGGCGTATTATGCGGTGCGTTTTTCAAAGCCTTATTCCACACCGTTTTGGCAGCCGCTTGGTCACCGCTGACCCAAAGCACTTCGCCCAAATGTGCCGCCGTTTCAGGATCATCCTTTTTCAGTTGCGATTTACGTAAATAATCAATCGCTTCAGGATATTTGCCAAGACGGTATAACACCCAGCCCATGCTGTCCAAAATATAATAATCTTCGGAATTCTGTGTCAGTGCCTGTTTGATTAAATCCAAAGCTTCGCTGTAACGCGTGGTGCGGTCTGCCAAACTGTAGCCCAAGGCATTGAGTGCGTGCACATTTTTTGGCTCAAGTTCCAAAACTTTGCGAAAGTCTTTTTCCATGGACACCAAATCATCCATCTTTTCTGCCAACAAACCGCGCATATACAACAAGCTGGTGTCGTTGGGTGTTTTTTCCAAAGCGCGATTATAAATCGCCAAAGCATCAGCGAAACGCTTGTGTTCCATCAATAATTCCGCTTCGACTTGGGTCAAAGTGGCGCGATCTTCACTGCTTTCCACAGGCACATTATGCAAATGTGCTACCGCTTTATCTAAGTCGCCTTGCTCAGCCAACAAGCTTGCAATCCGCGCTTGTCCTGCCAAATAATTATTGCCGCCCACTTCTAGCTTTTGATACCAATGAATCGCTTGTTCTGTATTCTTATCCAGTTCGGCAACTTGTCCCAAATAAAATTGGGCAGCATCGCGTTGATCCGCAAACTTCAACAAATGGGTGAACTGTTCTTTTGCCAGCGCGCTTTGTTTCAATTGCAAGGCAATTAAACCTGTGGCATGAATTAATTCAGGCTGTTTGGGGCTGGCGGCTAATAATAATTGGAATTGTTTTAAAGACTCTTCAAAACGTGCGGCCCCCGCCAAGATTCGGGCATATTGCACGCGCCATTCTTTTTTGTCGGGATATTTTTGCAAGGCTTTACGTAAATATTCAACTGCCGCATCCGTTTTATTTTGCTTGGTCAAAATATGCGCATACAAAGCCACCGCCGCTTCATGATTGGGCGTGCGCGTGGTCAGTTTTTTTAAGACTTCTAAAGCGCGATCATGTTGCCCCGCATTGGTGAGTAATCGCGCAAACGCCAGCGCGGCAGCGGGATCGTTTTGGCGTTTTTCCACCAATTTTTCCATCAACTGCACGGCACAGGTTTGATTTTTTTGCTGCGCGAGCAGGGCGGTGATCATTTCCAGAAGCTGAGTTTCTGCTTCTCCTTTGACACTACCGAGCATGGCTTCTAAATAGCTGGTGGCTTCAGGCGTACAGCCCTTGCGTAACAGTAAGCCTGCCACCACTTGACGTGCATCATTATTCTCTGGGCTGATGCTCATCCACAGCCCTGCGGCTTTGGTTGCCAATTCATATTGTTTAGCAAACAGCGCGATGCGGGTGGCGCGTTCTGCCATTTGTGCATTGCGGGTTTCGGTGGCTAATTTGAGAAAATTTTCGACCGCTAAGCCATATTGTCCACGTTGCGCTGCAAATTCTGCCACTAAAACTTGATATAACTCAGCTTGGCGTTGTGAGGAAAAAGTTTCTCTACGGGAACTCGGAGCAGGACTATCAAGGTCTAAGTCTAATAACTCAAGATTTAAATCCTTAGGATCGAGAGTCAGGGTTTCGGTTTTTTGGGGATCGGTTTTGGGAACATCTTGACTGTAAGTCAGGCTGCTTGCACACCCAAGTAAATTAAACGCTAAAATAAACGGTAACTGTTTACTGAAAAAGTGAATATCCATGCCCATACTCTTAATTAATACGTTGCTTCACTATATTCTATAGGAAAGTGAGAATTTAAAAACCTAATTTGACCGCTTGCACATCTTGCACTGATTTCTGCACAATGCAAATCCTACCTCATTAACGATAACAGCGCGTATTCCTATGCAACAACTTGTAATTTGTATACTTGGACTGTACACGTCCGACAGCATCAAACAACTGAATGAACTGATTTTGAAATGCGGAGGACAGATTGATGAATGCCGCATGACGACTTTAGGGGAACAGTTTACGATGAATCTTTTATTGTCAGGCAGTTGGGATGCCATTGCTAAATTAGAAAGCCAACTGGGTTTCTTATGCGATAAGTTGGGCGTGCAGTTAATCAAACAACGCACCCAAGCCGTTGCGCCGCCCGATCAAGTCGTGCCTTACATGGTCGAAGTGATGAGTACCTACCGTGCTGATCTGATTTTAACATTAACCCAGTTCTTTGCACGCTATGATATTCCGATCACGGAGTGCAGCATGGAACGTTATTCTCCGCCACGCAACAATACCCAGCTTTGCGCCATCAGCATGAATATTAGCGTGCCAGCACAATTAATGCTGGTAAATCTGCGCAATGAATTCATGGACTTATGTGACGAGTTGAATTTAGATGCCGTCATGGGTCCGCTAAAATAACGAGGAAAAAGCAATGCAATTGGGTGACCAACTACCAAACATCACGCTGCCCGCCACGGGTCAGCAACAAATTAATTTAGCGGATTTGCAAGGCAAGGCAGTGGTTTTATATTTTTATCCTAAAGATCATACTGCTGCTTGTACCCAAGAAGGCGAAGATTTTCGCGATCATCATGCCGAGTTTGTCGCCGCTGATGCGGTGATTTTGGGCGTTTCCCGCGATGGGGTGCGTAAACATGAAAGATTCAAAGCCGATTATCAATTTCCTTTTGATTTGTTAGCAGACACGAAAGGGGATTTATGCAATTTATTCAATGTGCTGTATCCGAAAACCATGTTCGGCAAGCCCGCGATTGGTTTAGAACGCAGCACTTACTTATTTGACCGCACGGGAAAGTTGGTGCAGGAATGGCGCAAGGTCAAAGTCCCAGAACATGTGTTGAGTGTTTTGGAAGCTGTGCGGGCGTTGCCGAAGCTTTGAGATTTTAAGTTAAATCTTTAACTGCGCCCCCAACCCCCTGAAGGGGGCTAAACACTAAATATTTGTTTAATTTTAAAAGTCCCCTTTAGGGGATTAGGGGCGCAGTTGCAGTTAAAGATTTCCCGCATTCCGCTACATACGGGCTACCATAATTTAGCAGTAGGATGTGAGCGTCACTTAAACTATATTGAAGGGAAGCAAACACTATGCATACTCGCTTATTTATCCTCGACACCAACGTGTTGATGCACGACCCCAGCGCGATTTTCCGTTTTCAAGAACACGCGGTGTATTTGCCGATGGTGGTTTTAGAAGAACTCGATGCGGCAAAAAAAGGCACGTCGGAAGTCTCGCGCAATGTGCGCCAAGTCAGCCGTTTCTTAGATGAATTGATGCAGGGGCAAGAATCCTTAACCGAAGGCGTGCCCTTGCCGAGCAGCGAAGTCGGCAAAGCGGGCGGACGCTTATTTTTTCAAACCCGCTTTTTGCCGAGCCTGTTACCCAACGACATGCTCCAAAGCAGCAGTCATGCGGATAATTGCTTAATTAATACCGCGCTGGCATTGCAAAAAGAGGACGCGAATCGGCGTGTCACCTTGGTTTCCAAAGATATTACCTTGCGGATTAAAGCCCATGTGCTCGGGATTCATGTCGAAGATTACACCACCGATAAAGTGCTGGACGACATGGATTTGTTGTACAGCGGTGAATATGTGTTGCCTGCGGATTTTTGGGAATTGCATGGGCAGAAAATGCAGGCGTGGGGCGAGCAAAAGCACACTTATTATGTGATTAAAGACCCGATTGTTGAACAATGGCTACCTAATCAATTTATTTATACTGCTGTGGAAGGCGATAATTTTGAAGCGATTGTCAAAAAAGTCGGCAACGGTGAGGCAACTTTAGAATTACTCAAAGATTATCGGCTGGAAAAGAATAATATTTGGGGCATTACTGCGCGTAATCGTCAGCAAAATTTCGCCTTGAATTTATTGATGAATCCAGAA
Source organism: Thiotrichaceae bacterium (assembly GCA_028688145.1). Lineage (GTDB taxonomy): Bacteria > Pseudomonadota > Gammaproteobacteria > Beggiatoales > Beggiatoaceae > JAQTYU01. Next base: position 105,780 of record JAQTYU010000001.1, read on the forward strand.
ATTGATTTTGTGAGTTTAGTCGGTTCTGCGGGCACGGGCAAAACTTTATTGACCTTGGCGGCAGGTTTGGCGCAAACGCTGGATCAAGCGAAATATCGTGAAATTATTGTCACCCGCGTCACCGTGCCGCTCGGTGAAGATATTGGTTTTTTGCCTGGTACGGAAGAGGAAAAAATGACACCGTGGATGGGCGCGTTGGTGGATAATTTGGAAGTGTTAAACCCTGTGAATAATGACACGGGCGACTGGGGACGGGCGGCAACAGCGGATTTATTGAATAATCGAATTAAAATTCGTTCGTTGAATTTCATGCGCGGGCGCACTTTTCTGAATCGCTACATTATTTTAGATGAAGCTCAAAACCTGACTTCTAAGCAAATGAAAGCATTTATCACCCGGGCAGGCGTGGGCACAAAAATTGTGTGTTTGGGAAACGTCGCCCAAATCGACACGCCGTATTTAACAGAAACCACTTCGGGCTTAACTTACGTGGTGGATCGTTTTAAAACTTGGGATCACAGCGGACACATTACCCTGCAACGTGGTGAACGTTCGCGCTTGGCAGATTTTGCCAATGTGGCTTTGTAAACTTATTTTGTAAGCTTATTTGGTCGTGCTAAATCTACAGTTAGCCTTATTTGTTTAGCACTGCCAGTTATTTTTACTGCGCCAACTCCCTGATGGCTAGTTCAAATAGTTAAATCACTATATTAAAGAATGAGTTAAAGCACGCTTTGCTTTAACTCATTCTTATACAAATACTTTCTCGAAGGGCTTAGACTGGCTAATCAGACTTTCAACTCCTGCACACATTTTCATGATTCCCTCACTCACAGAACTCACACCTGCAAACCTCAGTAAGTTTAACCCGATGCTCCGTAAAATACCCATCACCAAGGCTGAATTCGGTTTAGAGATCAGGTAAAAGCTCAATGAAACGATTGTAGGAGACAAGCTTCGGAAATGCTTGAGACAGATGTTGATGACGGGTGTAAAACTATTTGAAGGTTCTGTAGCCAGATGAGTGGTACAACACGATAAGGGTAATGATTTCAGAAGGGCTTAAGCTTCGAGTTCTGCGTCTTTTTTTTACCGCCCTCATTCAGTTGAGTTTTTTCCCATTCAGGAATAAATCCTTTACAGAAATCATCCACTTCACAAAATAATCGTGTTAAATTCATGGCTGGCAAGCTCATTGAGAATTATGAAATATAGAGACTTTATATTTTCTCAGATTTTATTCAGCTTGCCTTCATTATCCCGAACTCAGGTTAAATAAGCATTTACTTCACACTTTCCAACAACTTCTGCACCCGCTGCACCGACACCGCATAAGGCGTGCGTAATTCCTGTGCAAACAAAGACACCCGCAATTCCTCCAACATCCAGCGAATTTCTGGCAATACCGCCGAATCAGGCTTTTTCAGCAACAATTTTTGATACGCCTCCCACAAAGGCACAAACTGCCCCAGCTTTAACGCATCCTTTTGCGGGTCACGCAACAGCTTTTGCAAACGTAATTCAATTGCTTTTAAATAACGTGGAATATGCTGTAATTGGCTAAATGGCGTATTTTGTACAAATTGTGGATAAATCAAACCTTGCACTTGTTGTTCAATATCAGGCAAAGCCTTACGATACAGCGGCAACTGCTGGCATAAATGCTCATTGATTTTGGCATATTCACTCATTGCCGCCGCCACCACTTGCGTGTATTGCACCAACAGATTATAAAGCTTTTGCTTGCCTTCGCTTAAACGTTGATTAAAACTGCTTTGGTCATTTGGCAAAGGTTCAGGCAAAAACAGCGTTTGAATCGCGGCTTGTAAAATATCGGTGCGTAAACTTTCACAAGTTCCGAATTTCATATATTGCAAGCAAGCTTTGTGGTCTAAAGCCAATTGCTTCAATAAACTTTTTGTCGGCAAATTTAACCAAAATAAACGGCTTAAACCGCGTTTAAACTCACTGGCAGCCTGTTGCGGATTATCAAAAACTTGCAAATCGACATGGGTTTCACAATCGACTAAAGTGGGGAAACCTTGTACATTCACGCCATTGATAGTTAAATCAATTTGTGTCGGTAACTCCGAAAAATCCCAAGTTTTTGCCCCAGATTTCTGCCAACTGCTTTGAATAGTCACTTGTTGCTGACAACTACGGCTGGCAAAATCGCCCCATTTTGCCTGCAATTGTCGCAAATCGCGCCCTATATCTAAAATCTGATCTTCCAAATCTAACAACTGGAAATTCATCAATAAATGCGGGTCTAACTGAGTTTCATCCCATAATTCAGGCGCGACAGGCTCGCCCAGATAACGTTGTACATACAAACCCAGCGCGGCACTCAATGAACCTTCGGGCTGCTCATCAAAACTCTCAAAAATTCTTTTCGCCACATCAGGAATTGGCACAAAATGCTTACGCAAACTTTTGGGCAAATTGCGCAAAAACGCGATAATTTTTTCTTCTAATAAACCGCGCACCAACCATTCAAACGGCGCGGATTTCAATTGATTTAACAGGGCAATCGGCACACTGACCGTCACCCCATCGCTGGGATGATTGGGTTCAAAATGATAACTTAAGGCTAAATCTACCCCTAAAATCGTTAAATGGTCAGGAAATGTATTATAGGTAATGTGTTCTCCCGCATGTTGCATCAAATCTTCGCGGGTTAAAAACAAACATTTGGGATTAGCGCGTTCTGCGGTTTTACGCCATTGTTCAAAGCTACGCCCGCTGTAAATGCCCTCAGGAATCCGTGCCGCGTAAAATTGATAAACTTGCTCAGGGTCAACTAAAATATCTTGTCTACGCGCTTTATGCTCCAAACGCTCCACATCTTGACTTAATTCCTGATTATGTTTAAAAAATGGTGCATTACAATGAAAATCTCCTTCCACCAGCCCATTTCTAATAAATATTTCACGCGACAGAACAGGATCAATTGCGCCATAATTCACTTTACGTTTGGCGACTAAAGTTAAGCCATACAAGCTTACTCGCTCGAAAGCGGCGACCTCAGCAACTCGTTTTTCCCAATGTGGTTCAAAATAACTGTGTTGGCATAAATTGCCTGCAATGCTTTCCACCCATTCAGGGTTAATTTTCGCAATGCCACGCGCATAGAGTCTTGAAGTTTCAACTAATTCAGCTGCCATCATCCACTTGGGCTGCTTTTTAAACAAACCTGAAGCGGGGAAAATATGTAGTTTTAAGCCTCTTGCCCCATTATATTGCTCATTTTCGCTTTTCGTCGCTAAATTTCCCAATAAACCCGACAACAAAGCACGGTGTAGCGCGTCATATTCCGCAGGAATTTGATTAATTTGCCAGCCCGCTTCTTTGACCAAAACTAATAATTGATGATGTACATCTTCCCATTCCAGCATTCGCAAATAGGATAAAAAATTGTCGTGGCAAAGTTTGCGCAATTTATTTTTAGACATTTGTTGTGCGTTGCTTTGCAGAAAATCCCATAATTTCAAATAGCTGAGAAAATCGGATTGTTCATCTAAAAACTTTTGTTGCGCCGCATCCGCCGCCCCTTGGGCATCTAAAGGACGTTCACGCGGGTCTTGAATGCTCAACGCGCTGGCAATAATCAGCACTTCGTGCAGACATTGCTGTTCACGTGCCGCCAAAATCATGCGCCCGATACGTGGGTCAATCGGCAATTTCGCAAGTTGTTGACCGATTTCAGTTAAATCACGTTTTGCGGTGACTGCGCCGAGTTCGTGTAACAAAGTGAAACCGTCATTAATCATTTTGGGCGTGGGCGGTTCGATAAACGGAAAGTCGCCAATATCGCCAAGATTTAACGACAACATTTGCAAAATCACCGCCGCCAGTGAAGTGCGTAACACTTCGGGCGGGGTAAATTCGGCACGGCTGAGAAAATCATCTTCAGAATACAAACGGATACATAAACCTGCGGCAATCCGTCCGCACCGCCCTTTGCGCTGATCCGCACTGGAGCGGGAAATTTTTTCAATCGGCAAGCGTTGCACTTTGCTGCGCACGCTGTAGCGACTAATCCGCGCCAGCCCAGTATCAATCACCGCTTTAATATTGGGCACGGTTAGCGAAGTTTCCGCGACGTTGGTCGCCAAAATAATGCGGCGGTTTTTGCTGGTTTGAAACGCACGATTTTGTTCGCTGGCAGAAAGTCGCGCATACAGCGGAATAATTTCGGTGTGTGGCAAGGAATGTTTGTGCAGGCTTTCGGTGGTTTCGCGAATGTCGCGCTCGCCACTGAGAAAAATCAGGATGTCGCCGTGGCGTTCATGTGCGGTAATTTCGTCCACCGCATCCACAATCGCTTGTTGCAAATCGCGATCTTGCTCGTCTTCGCCATGACTTTCCAAAGGACGATAACGCAGTTCCACGGGATACATGCGCCCCGTGACTTCAATAATCGGGGCATGGTCGAAGTGTTCAGAAAAACGCTGGGTGTCAATCGTCGCAGAGGTAATAATCACTTTTAAATCAGGACGTTTAGGCAACAGTCGCTTTAAATAACCCAGCAAGAAATCAATGTTTAAACTGCGTTCGTGGGCTTCGTCAATAATCAGCGTATCGTATTGATTTAAATAGCGGTCTGACTGGGTTTCTGCGAGCAAAATCCCATCGGTCATGAATTTTACATAGCTGTCGTGGCTGATTTGGTCACTAAAACGGATTTTATAACCGACGGCTTGCCCCAAAGGCAGATTTAACTCATTGGCGACACGCTGCGCCACGGTGCGGGCGGCAATCCGACGCGGTTGAGTACACCCAATTAATCCCGCCACGCCGCGCCCCAATTCCAGACAAATTTTGGGCAATTGCGTGGTTTTTCCCGAACCCGTTTCGCCTGCAATAATCACCACTTGGTGCTTTTGAATCAAGTCGGCAATTTCAGCGCGGCGTTCACTGATCGGCAAATCATCGGCAAAAGTAGGCTTGGGTAAATTTTGCAGGCGTTGTTGTCTGCGCTGCAAGGATTTTTCAATGGCGGCGGTGAGTTTGGTGATCAGCGCGGGATTGATTTCAGTTTTAGGATTTTTTTGTAGGGCGCGAATACGTTGTTGTAACTGGACTTGGTCACAACGCATCACATCCTGACAAAGCGTAGACAGGGTTTGTAAGAGCTTATTCATAGCACCGCGTAACTGCGTAAAATGGTCTATTATAACAAAGTTTTGGAGCTAAGCGTTTGAAGGGATTTAAACATTTTACTGCACCCCCAAGCCCCTAAAGGGGAGGGCTGCGTCAAAGATTTAAATCACGTTTTTAAATAAGCTGTTAAAGTAGATATTGTTGTAACTCCCTCTTATGCAAACATTTTGCTTAAGAGGGAGGACTGGCTAATCAGACCCATCAGGCTTTCAACCCCTGCGCGCATTTTCATTATTCCCTCACTCACCGAACTTACCCCCGCAAACCTCAATAAGTTTAACCCAATACTCCGTAAAATACCCATCACCAAGGCTGAATTCGATTTAGAGATTTGGCAGCTATCTTCTTTTAAAATCACATCTTTTACCCAGTGCAAGTTGTTCTCTATACGCCTTGTATCCATTTACCAAAGCGATAAGCACTAACTTCCTCACTACTGATGTAATAACTATCACTCGCCACCTGTTTCTTACCGCGCATGAGGGTGGGTGTCTGTTGGTGACGAATGCCTTTGCTCTGACGGGAATCGCTGAGTGTGGTTAAGTAGGGGCTTAAACTATTCATGGCTTATCAGATGAATCAATTGGTTAAAAGATATTCCTATTTAACTGCTTATTATATCTCAGTTTTATATTCTTTGATGATGCCCTCCCCCTGAAGGGGGCTAAAGATTAACACAAGTCCCTAAAGGGGACTTTAAAAAACAAAAAATCTTTAAGTCTTTTATAGTTAGTCCCCTTTAGGGGGTTGGGGGCGCAGTTAAGATTTAAAACTCCCTCACATTCTGCTTTGCTCATACGGGCTACCCTGCCTAGTTCACACAATTGCAATTAAACTGTCATTAAACTTCAATCGCTTTGTCATAAAATTATCCCACAATAGAAAAAATTATATCTACATGGGGAAAAGAAAATGACGAAAGCTATGCGTATGTTACCGCTTGCCATTGCCAGCGTATTGGGTTTACAAGCCTGCAACAGTGGCAGTGACACGGAACAAGTCACTGCAAAAAGTTTGGAGTTTGTTGGAATGGCAGCTCCCAGCAGCGATGCTGAAATGGCAAAAACTTATAGCACAGCCGTCGCTAAAGTCACTTACAGCGATAATTCTGTCAAAGAAATTTCTCTCAATTACAAAACGTTGTTGTTAAATAGCGATGTGTTTAATGGCAAAGCTATCGGCGGCATCAGCGATGTTTCAGGCAATCCCATCTACGATAACAGCCTGCCCAATTCTCCCAGCCAATTCATTTCCGATACCCCAGACGGCAACAGCTTGTTACAAGTGGCGGGCGCGGCTGCCACAGGAAAAGGCGGCAATCCTTTGTATTTGGTGAACCATTTTGAATATGTCACCACTAATAACAAAGGCTATGCTGAAAACAGTCCCTCAACAAACGACATGTATCAACGCTTGCCGATGCACATGGGTTTAAGCACGATTGATCAAAATACCAGCAGTGGGGATTTAAGTGTTGTCACCGCCCGTCCCATCAGCTTTGCCGGTGTCGATGGATTATGGACTCCTTGCGCCTCCTCCTTGTCCCCGTGGAACACCCATTTGGGTAGCGAAGAATACGAACCCGATGCCCGTGCATGGGAAAAAAGTCCCGTCTCCACGGATAAGCTCTATTCCTTCCTCAATGCCTATTTCCAAGACCCCACAAAGTTTGGTAGCTCAGCCCCCTATCACTACGGCTTAGTGCCTGAAGTCACGGTGAAAGCTGATGGCTCAACCCAAGTGGTCAAACATTATGCAATGGGTCGGGTTGCCCGCGAATTAGTGCAAGTCATGCCTGACAAACGCACGATTTATCAAGGCGATGACGGCAATTACACCATGATGGTGATGTTTGTCGCAGACAAAGAAAATGATTTATCCGCAGGCACTTTATACGCCGCAAAATGGACGCAATTACCCGACGCACAAGGTGGCAACCTCAACGGCGGCAAGGCAACTTTAACTTGGGTACGTTTGGGCAGTTCCAGCGACTCCGAAATTAAAGCCTTGGTTGATCGCGGAATTAAATTCTCGGATATTTTTGAAACTGCGGACAAAGCCACTTCTGGTTTCACCACGATTAAGACGTATCCCGGCGTGGTTGAATATTTGCGCGTCAAGTCGGGTATGGAAAAAGCGGCTGCATTTTTGGAAACCCGTCGTTATGGCGCAATTTTGGGTGCGACTTCAGAATTCAACAAGTTTGAAGGGGTAGCGGTCAATGCGAAAGACAAGAAAGTCTATTTTGCGATGTCTTACATCGAAAAGAGCATGTTGACCAATGCCAGCGATCCTGTAGATGATATTCATGTGAATCAAATTAGCTCGGGCGCGGTGTATGAATTACTGCTCAGCTCAGGCATGAAAGACACCCAAGGCAGCAGCATCAACAGCGATTATGTGGGCAGCAGTATTTCCGTACCCAGCGAATTGTACGGCATTGATTTAAGCACGCCTGACGGTGTGGGTAATACCGCCGATGTGAATCGCGTGGCAAATCCTGACAACCTGAAGTTCTCGGAAAAATATCGCACCTTGTTTATCGGTGAAGACAGCGGAATGCATGTGAATAACTTCTTGTGGGCATTTAATCTCGATACCCGCAAATTATCACGCATTCTTTCTTTACCCGCAGGTGCAGAATCCACAGGTTTGCAAGCGGTGGATAATCTGAATAATTTCAGTTATGTGTTGAGCAGTTATCAACATGCTGGGGATTACACGGGCAAACCCAGTGCAGATACCAAAGCGCGTTTAGATGCCTTGATTAACAAGCGTCAAGCGGCTATCGGTTATTTGGCTTTACCTTTCCTGCCTTAACAATACTAATTTCCCCTTTTTAGGAACTTCAAGCATCCCACCCCATTACCAAAGTAATGGGGTGTTTTTTTATGGTTTGTTATTCTTAACCTGAGTATTGCGGAAAAGGATTTAAGAAATAACAGGTTGAGAAGAAACCAGTGATGTAGCCCACTCACTAAAATCAGGGTTCAAACGTAAGTTCAAACCCGCAATGGTATTGAATCACAACCCGCGAGTCCACGAGAGTTGACTCGCGGGTTGTGTAAATACGCACTGAGCGGAATCGTCAGCGTTTGTGCGAGTTCAACAACGCGTTGATAACTCAGCCTTTTAGGAAAAGCTAAAATATGGGGGACATATTGAGTGTGGAAGCTTTTGAAATGACGACAGTTTGATTGATGAAACACTATCAGTAAGCTCATCACTTCCGCAGGTGACATCGTAAACTCACGTTTCTTATAACTTTTATTTTCTTCTAGTAGACTCTGTTCCCACAAGGGGATAAACCATTTACAAAAGTCATCGAGATTGCAGAATAGATGAAGTATATGGTTGTATCGTTGAGAGTTTGGAATAGTGCATTCTCTTTATTATTCCAGTTTGTCTTTTAGGTATAACTCATTATCATTAATTCTTTCGCCGTACTCAGGTTAAAATAATAAGATTACTCTGGACGCGGCGTGTCCCTCTTGCATTTCCACGCAAGGCACGTAGAAATGAGAAAAGTTATTTTTTTTAGTGGGTTAAGGTGTATAGTGCTACGCTTATACACCATGCCATCTGCCTATATTTGACTCGATTATCCCGAACTCAGGTTGATTTTAGTGATTGGGCTACATCACTGGTTTCTTCTCAACCTGTTATTTCTTAAATCTTTTTCCGCAATACTCAGATTTTTTAGCTCTGCTCAAAAATTCAGTGGTTAGCCCTACTTTTTAATGGTTTTAGGACTGTCTTTAAAAAAACTAAACCCGCTCCAGCCCCGCCAAGCCCGCAATCAGCCAGCGTTTCCCTTCGCTAAACAGCACATGCACCCGCATATAATCGCCCTGCCCTTCATATTCCAAAACCACGCCTTGCCCAAAGACCTGATGTTTCACTTCATCCCCAACGTTATACACCGTGCAAGCAGGAATGGTGCTATTTCCAAAGGCATTGTGATAACTGCTACGCAGGCGAATTTCTTCCAACAATTCCGCAGGAACTTCCTGAATAAAGCGTGACATATTGCTGAAATCGCGTTGCCCGTAACGATAACGGCTTTCACTGTGACATAAATATAGAGATTGCCGCGCCCGAGTAATGCCCACATAACACAGCCGCCGCTCTTCTTCTAAGCTGCCTTCTTTCAAACTATTTTCATGCGGAAATAAACCTTCCTCCAAACCGCATAAAAACACCTGATTGAATTCCAAGCCCTTGGCTAAATGCAGCGTCATCAATTGCACGCAATTTTCCACACTTTTACTTTGACCCTCGCCCGCCTCCAAAGCCGCATGAGCTAAGAAAGTGGTGACGGGATCATTGCCATCTTTCGCACTAGCTTCAAATTCCTGTGCGGCAATGCTTAATTCGTCCAAATTTTCAAAACGCCGCTGCGATTCCTCTTTGCCTTCTTTCAAATAGACTTCGCACAAACCACTGTTTTTAATAATCGCGTCAATTTGGGCGTGCAAAGCCAGATTTTGAAATTGTTCTGCAAACTCTAAAATTAATTGCTGAAACGCAAATACCGCAGTACCGCTGCGTTTAGTAAAACCTTGGGAATTTAATAAATATTCACTCGCCTGCCACAAGGATAAACCTTTAGCGCGGGCGGCGGCGCGAATACTTTCCACGGTTTTTTCACCAATCCCGCGCGCAGGCGTATTAATAATGCGTTCAAACGCGCTGTCGTCGTGGTGATGAATAATTAAACGCAAATAGGCGAGCACATCTTTGACTTCGGCACGTTCATAAAAGCGCAAACCGCCATAAATGCGATAAGGAAGTTGGCGCGTCATCAAAGCATCTTCAAACACCCGCGACTGTGCTGAAGTGCGGTATAAAATCGCCACTTCTTGCAAATTGCCATCCCAAGCCTGAATTTTTTCCGCGACAAAGCGCGCTTCATTGTGTTCGTCATAGGCTTTGTAAACGAACACGGGTTCACCATCCGCGCCGTCCGTCCATAATTCCTTGCCCAAACGGGTTTTATTGTGCGCAATTAAGGCATTTGCCACTGCCAAAATATTGCCTGTAGAACGATAATTTTGTTCAAGTTTGACCACTTGATTATCGGGAAAATCACGCGGGAAATTTTGCAAGTTTTCAATTTGTGCGCCGCGCCAGCTATAAATCGACTGGTCATCATCGCCGACCACAAATAAGCGTCCGTGCTTTCCCGCCAACAAACACAGCCATTGATATTGAATACTGTTAGTGTCTTGAAATTCATCGACCAAAATATCAGTAAAACGTTGTTGATAATGGGCCTGTAATTCCTGATTATCGCGTATCAATTCATACGCTTTTAGCAAGATTTCTGCAAAATCAATCACACCTGTGCGCTGACAATATTCTTCATAAGTATGATAAATACTTTGCATTTGTCGCAGCCACATGTCACGGGATTCTGGTTGCAAATTTTGGGCGCGTGAACCTTGGTCTTTACATTTATTCACAAAACTTTGAACTTGTTTAGGAGTCCATTTTTTTTCATCGAGTTGTAAACTTTGAATCACCCGTTTCAGGGCGCGTAATTGGTCATCATTGTCTAAAATCTGGAAATTTTGTGGTAAATTCGCTTCGCGCCAGTGCATTCGCAATAAACGATGGGCGATGCCGTGAAACGTTCCCACCCACAAACCCTGCGTCGGTTGCGCGAGTAAAGTCACCAGCCGCGCTTGCATTTCTTTGGCGGCTTTGTTGGTGAAAGTAACAGCTAAAATTTGGTGCGGATGACTTTGCCCTGTGAGCAACAGCCATGCAATGCGGTGCACTAAGACGCGCGTTTTGCCGCTGCCCGCGCCTGCAAGCACGAGAGTATGGGGTTTGTCAGCAGTGACGGCGGCGCGTTGTGCGGGATTTAAAGCATTAATTAAGTGAGAAACGTCCATGCGGCGTGATGAGACCAAGAAAGGATAATTGCTTATTTTAACAGATGTTTAGACATCTGCCAGCCAGCTTGGTCTTTCCCATAAAAATCAGCTAAATATTCGGTGTAAGCATAGGCAGAATTTTCGTATAAATGACGGGCGGCGAAATTGTCGGCGCGCACTTCTAAACGTAGCAACGGACAGCGATATTCTAGGGCTAAGTGTTCTGCGGCATTCAGCAAAGCCCGCGCAATACCGCAGCGTCGTTGGCTAGGTTCAACAACTAAAGAATAAAGACGGGTGATTTGCTTGCTCGGGAAAAATAATAAAACCATGTCGCCGCAAATGCGTTGCCCTTGGGCAGCAACCCATACGCAGGGTTTAGCCCGTTGAATTAAATAATGAAAAGCTTGAGAAGATAGCGCGTATTCGGTGAAAACTTGTTCTAATCGAACTAAATCAGAAATTTCTAAAACAGTGGCGGGATAAATTTGGATTTTGTTGAAGGACATGTGGCGTTAAAATAGGCGGTAGGGTGCTTATTTTAATGGACTTATGGTTTGAATGGTAAACCGTCTTCAAATATATCATTAACTGACTTTAATATCTCTAGGAATTACGCAGTTGAATTTATAAGCAGTTCGTAGGGTGTATAAGGCGTAACTGCCATACACCTCAGACCGCATAAAGTTTCAAATTGCAAGGTGTATGACGGCTACGCCTTATGCTTGATAAATTTTTTTGAATTCATTAGTTTAGAAATTACGCAGTTGTCGCAAAACTGGTATCGAAAAGGGAATGAATCCGAAACGATGTGACGAATACGATTATATAAACTTTCTGGTTGGAACTCAGAAAAGCTATAGCTGCCTTGAGGCAAGTCGAGTACAACGTTAAAGTGTTCAGAACAATCGCTACAAACGGTGATGCTGAACATTGGGCAAGCAGTAAGCTAGACATGACTGAGCTTGAACGCGTGGCAACCGCTGAAAAGACATGAGCGATTGAGAATTATCATCGCGGTCTTAAACAGTTCTGTGGTGTGGATAAATGTCAGGCTCGCTCTGCAACCGTCCAACGTAATCACATTACAATCTTGTTTCAACTGCGTAACTCCTACGATTATAGATATTTTGAATATTTTTACATTTTCAGCGACAGGTTGTGCAATATGCTGCGTATAAAAGAGTAGAAAGCAAAAAAACTTTCGGAACGCAACCGAAGTTTACACACTACTTTAAAGGAATTTAGTCATGAAAAATATTGCTACTTTATCCGCTGCTATCGCTTTAATCTTAGGTGTGAATAGCCACGCATTTGCTGCTGACGCCACCGCAACAACTGCAACCACGACGACTACAACCACCGCTACCGCCGCTGCCACAGCGCGCGCACAAACCATGCTAGCCTCATTACTTAAGCGTTTTGATTTAAACAGTGATGGTCAAATTACCCTTGATGAAGTGCAAGCGGTGCGTGATGCCACTTTCACCAAAGCAGACACGAATAGTGATGCTTATTTGAGCACAGACGAATTGACCGCGCTGCACACCGCAGAACATCAAGCGCGTGCTGCTGAAATGTTTGCCAAGTTAGACACCGATGCTGATAGCAAATTATCTGCCGCTGAACTCGCCGCAGGTTCACCCCATCCTGTGGTTGATGCCACCCGTGAACAAGCACACTTCACTGCTTTAGACACAGATGCTGATGGTTTTGTAAGTTTGGCTGAATTTCAAGCAGCAGTTCCTCCCCAAGGGGGTCATGGTGGACATCGTGGGGGCGGACAAGGTCAATTCAACCAATTAGACACGGATAAAGACGGTAAAATTTCACGCACCGAATTCGTTTCAAACGTGCCTTTGTTTGACAAGTTTGATACCAACAGTGATGGTATTATCACTGCTGATGAAATTACCACCAAATTGACGCAAGCTCCTACGGGAGAAGGCAAAGGTTTTGGAAGACCCGCAGGTCGAGGCTTTGCTCGCTAAACAAACTGACGTGAGCAACGCGGCAGAATTACAAGCTGATGAAATGCTCATGCAGCGCGTCCAGCAAGGGGATAGCGCGGCATTTCAACAGCTCGTGCGGCAGCATGTCCGCGCCTTACACGGATTTGCCAGACGCTTATTAGGCAATTCCGCTGAGGCGGAGGACATCGTGCAAGAAACTTTTATTCGAGTTTGGCACCGCGCAGCACAATGGCAAATCGGGCGGGCACGGCTCTCGACATGGTTACACAGCATTGCTTATCATCTGTGTATCGATATGGGACGACGCAATCATCTACATACAGTGTCAATGTCAATTGATGAAGTGATGGATGATGCCGAAGTCGCTGGTATTTCTGAATCTTTAGAACATGTACAGCGTGAAGAAATGATTCAAGAAGTTGAAGCCGCCTTACAACAACTCCCTGAACGTCAGCGTACTGCGATAGTGCTTTGTTATTATCAAAACCTGAGTAACAGTGAAGCCGCCGAAGTTTTAGCCGTCAGTCTTCCTGCTTTAGAATCTTTGTTAGCACGGGGTAGAAGAACGTTACGCGAGAAATTACAGGCGCACTTAATGGATGGGTAAATTATCATGTTTCAATCCAGACCCAAGCTGTCGAGTGACCAAGCCATTGACAGGGCGGTGGGTCGTCTCTTCATAAATGAAGAGCATACCTAAAATGATAACATGCCAACCCATATTGGCACAATTAAATTATCCTTCTGAAGAGGGTCGTTTCAAGACCGTAAAGGAAATTGGATGAACCTACAACGATTTTCCCAAATGCTTGACGCTTATGGGGGTGACCCACGGCGTTGGTCTGAAAATGAACGTGCTGCCGCGCTCGATTTTTTGCAACATTCTGAACAAGCCCGTGTTTTACAACAGCAAGCTTTACGACTCGATCAACTTTTGGCGGTGCTTCCTGAGGTTTCAGCTTCAGCAACTTTGGAACAACGCATTTTTAACAGCATACAAAATCCTGTTCCCGAGCCGTTGCCTGCGTGGCAAATTTGGCTACAAGAAGTTTGGGAACGGTATTTTGGCGACAGTGGATGGCGGGTGGTGGCAGCCTGTGGATTGCCGTTGTTAGTTGGGGTGGCGGTGGGTTTATCTTTACCAGTTCACCAAAACAAACAACATCATCAGCAAGTTGCCGAAGATGAAAGCACCCAGCGGATTAATCGCTTAGCAACGGAGTCTATCGAGTTAGTGGAGTTTGTATTGTGATGTCAGCACGTAATCTGTGGCTTGTTTTGGGCAGTTCATTCGCGCTCAACTTGCTATTACTGGGGATTTTTCTCGGGGGATATTTACGACCCTCAGCTTTTCCCCCGCAGTTTCCACCACCACCGTATGAGCGGGGGGGGCATGGCGATGATCATCGTCGACCGCCTCCCCCTCATGCCCCGCCCCTGATGAGGATGTTGCAATCCTTGCCAGAAGCAGCACAGGAAAAAGTACGCCCTTTGCTGGATAAATATGAACCTGAATTAAAGCTAAAAGCGGATGTTTTGCACGAGCTTCGCCATGAGATTCGCGAGTTGTTGCAGGCTGAGTCTTTAGATATGCAAAAGGTCAACGCCTCTTTGGCTGAAAGCCAGCGTGCAATGGCTAATTTTCAAACGAGTTTACATCGAGCCTTGGGTGAAATTGCGGTCATCCTCACGGCAGGCGAGCGTAAAATTTTGGCGGAGTCTTTGTCAAAACGTCCTTAACGTATTTGTTGTTCCTCTCTCTACCTAATCCTACCATTTGGGATGCATCGAGTAACTGGTTCTCATGCATCCCCTTTTTTCGCCTTTGATTTAAGTCTTAAATAATCAAGACCAAGCTGACAAATCTTGTTGTAAATAATCAGCCAAGCTTAAAATTTTGTCAGTGTATAAATTCTGCAATACAGGGCGCAATGATTCTCGCAAAGGATGCCCTGCTCCTTCAAAAACTTTCTGATAAATAATTTCATCAGGCAAATTCTTATAAAAACTTTCATCAATACCTAAATGTTGGCTGCATTGTGTCAGTAAGGCTCTGGGATTTTGTTTGATTTGGTCGAAATTCAAAATTAATAATTGTTCACTGGGATAGATTTGTCGCCAATTCCGAAGACAGCTTTCATAATCCCCGCGTTTTAATGAGCCTTGCGAGTTGAAATGATCAATAAACCATTGGTCTGAAGCTTCATGAATTTGCATTTCAGCGCGTCCCAATGCCATTAATGCCGATGACCATGCACGGTATATAGGATTGCGAATCAAGTAAATTAAACGAATATCGGGGTATAAAGTGTGAATTTGGCGAATGGTTTCTAAGGGTAAAAAACCGTAAGCTGGGGTGATTTCGCCGTGTATTTTACTGGCATCGCCCGCGAATAATTGTTCATACCATTGTAAACCCAGATGTTGTTGTGCATTCCAAAAGTGCACTTCTTTCATGGGGGGGAATGCAATTTGTGGATGTTTTGCAAGCATTTCATAAAGCCATGTTGTGCCTGCTTTTTGTGCACCGATTCCTAGAAAGTTGAGCATACTAATTTTTCAATATCTGTCTTTTGATAGAAATCCCAATAACTTCCAGTACTGGATAATAATTTTTCTGCGAGTTGTTGCATTAAATCGACATCATATTGAGTATTTTTACTCCGTAGAACTGTAATATTTCGCCCAATCGTAGGGACGATACTATTTAAACACAAGCCCTCACTGGTAATAATATCTTCATATCGGATAATGCGTTCCGAAGGTAAAAACTGTGCGTACTGTTGAAAGAACCAATGTAATAAACGTAATTGTCTTTCCCACTTATCGGGACAGGCTGATAATGTATCCGCTAGAGTTGAATCAAGTTGTTCTGCCATGGGAGCATGACCTTGTTCCATAGGCATTTGGACACTATTCCACGATGCTAAAATAGCGAGTGGATTACGAATCAGAGCATAACAAGAGAAATAGGGATGTAGGACAGGTAATAATGCAGTAAAGGCTGCAGGATGTTTGATACATAAGGTAAATTCTTCGGTCAAAGTTTTATCAATTGTAACTTCCCCTATCATCGCAAGATGTTTTCTGAGATGTCCTGTTTGCTCTGTTTCATATTGATTATCAACTAGTTTCCCATCAATATGAGAAGAAATAGCTATTCTAGAATTTAATAAACTGTAGCGCGTCTGCTGACAGAAATTTTGGATTTCTTGGCGAATTGCATCGTTATTGGGAAGGGTTGGCAATATCCCAACAGCCATAGGTTCAATTAGAGCCACTGTATTAGCACATTGATTTAACAAATAACACGTTAAAGTAGTGCCTGAACGAGGTACACCCGTCAATAAAATATTTTTCATTATTACATGGACTCGATGTCATTTAGAATTTTATGAAATTGTTGCCGCTCTCTAGCAATATCATAATTTATTGCTGTTTCTTGCGCAGCCTGTAGTAAAGATTCTTTTTGTTCTAACGAGAATCGAAAAGCTTTGTTAATAGTTTGTAAAATATGCTCGATTTCATAGTGTGGCATAAAACAGTTAATTTCATCTAAACAGAAATCTCTGTTGCCAATACAGTCAGGACAAATTACCAGAGTTCCCAACTTCATCCCTTCCAAAGCGGGTAAATAAAAGCCCTCTCTATGTTCTGGTAAAAAAACTGTTAGTTGTGATTGAGTTAAGTATTCTAAAAATTGTTTTCTGGGTATAGCTTGCGTCAATAATAATACATTATTTATACCCATTGCTGTTACACACTGATAAAGTTGTGTTGCTAGTGCAGGCTGTTTTAACCCCGAAATACATAATTGATATGGACGTTGCAGATAAGGGTATGGTTTAGGAAAAATAGAGAAGTCTAGTCCATTAGGTATGGTAAATATAGGGTACTGCACTTGTTGTGTTGCGTGTAGTGCTGATGTAATTTGTTCACTGACGCTTATACGAATCGCCTTATATTTGAGGAAAGCATACCGCTCATCGTGAGAGTCTACATGTCTAACCCCCTGAATTAAATTAACAATAGGTTTTGATGAGTAGTGTAATGATTCAGGAATAACTTGCCAATCTAAACCTGCGATAAATAAAATATCAGCTTGTTCAGGTTGCCACGTCGGTAAAATGCTCACATTCTTTCCAACCCATGGATTATTCTCATCTTGCTGAGAATTGGGGGTAAAGTAAATATGAGCTTGATAATTCTGAGAGGCATTAACATGTTGAAAGTAATCCCAGACTTTCAAATGTCCACCTGTAAATCCATGAAAATCCCGATAAAAAAATATAGACTTAGGCATTGATTTATCCGACCACAAAAAAAGAGCAAGGTAAAAATGCTACCTTGCTCTTGATTACTAAGAAAAAACTATCCCAACATCAAGTTGATAATAATTTCTTACTTGGAATCGCCACACATAGTGCTGCTTGTGCAAGCTCCATCACTAAATTCAGTGAGGACGTTGCTTGGTGAACGAATAAGCACTTGTGAACGTAAGCCTTGGAATTCAGCTTCAATTTGTAACCAAGCACGACCTGTCCATGGTGCGGTCAAGCCTAATGCGGTTTGGATACCAGCGGCATCTAATACAGCAACACCATTTGGAGCTAAGGTCGTTGCTAAAATACCACTGCCCAAGCTAACACCCGCTTGAGAGTAAAGCGTACCTAAAACACGACCCGTACCCGAGCCAATATTGTAAATACGGACGAATACTTTATCCGTTGAGGTTGAAGGCGGAATAACTAATGCCTTTGTACTGCTGCCATTCTTCTTCAGTAATGCCAAAGTGTTGCGTGAAGAAGTTAAAATAGGTGCCATGCTGTTAGCCGCAGATTTCAACGTCATGTTAGCCGTGATTTGTCCATCAGCAATGACAGCTGCAGCATTCCCTACGATACAGGCAGTAATGGTACCAACTAACGCTGCGACAGGAACACTCGCGAAGGTAATCGTGGAGCCTGAATAAGTAGTAGTATACTTGGTGTTTGGCTTACAACCACCATCGCCAGCCGTCGTTAAGAACACACCAGAGATACCTTTAGTGCCTGAATGTACAGAACCCACTGCAGGACCACTGATGATCAAATTAACGCTGCTCAGTGCTGAGGCAACAGTTAATGCGTCACCTGCGGTATTACGTGCATTATTAGCAAGAACGGCATACTTGACAGTACCAACAACAGCAGTGTTAGAATTAGTTACACCACTGATAAACTGTTTGGAACTCTTTGCAACGTCAATTTTCTTAGGACTGGCTTCGGGGGTGTACGTGACTTGTAAACCCTGTGCAAAAGTAATAAATTTCCCTTTTGATGCAAGGGTTTTATTTACGCCCGCATCAGAGTATTCCACCAGTGCAGAAATACTCTTATCAGTCAGACCACTGATAGTCAACGCAGAAACCGTCAACACACAAGCACTACCCAAAGTAGCAGAAGTGGTATTACCTACTGGTGTGATTTGGAACGTGGCATTAATGAAGCCTGCGCCGCCCACGGTCTTAGAAGCACTCACGGAGTAAACTCCTGCTCCATCAGCGGAATTCTTACACATAAACTTCAGACCCGTTAATGTACTAGTCCCAAATTTGGCACCATTTGACAGGTTAATCTTGACGAACACAGGGTTCGTTGGAGAGACTTTAACACCTGCGGGTAAAAGGCTAACAATACCTTGGTCTCCAGCTGCAATTTTCAGGGCAGTGGTAGTCGTGGGTAATTCTTTAGCATACACCAACGCACTATCAGAACCAGCAGCTGTCAGTGTGATAGTTGCAAAAGAGACATTGTGATGAGCGGCCAGCAGCGTGGTTACAGCCAAAGCCAAAATACGGTTGTTTTTCATTGTGATAACTCCAAAATCGGTGATCAGGTACGATTAGTCTTTGGTGGAACCGCTGGCATTGATCAGTGTACCCGTGAGGTCACGGATAGTACCCATCGCCTTAAATTTGTCTGCATTAGCATCCAAACGTAATGTGGCCTTACCCGTCCAAGTACCAAATAAAGTTACTAATGCAGGTGCATCTAACACTTGAACACTAAAGCCTGGCAATGCGGCATTAACAACTTGACTCGTACCAACAGCCTTCCCATCTGCAGTATACAAACTACCCGTCACTTTGATAGGCTGTGTATTGGGGTTATACAAACGCACAAAAGCCTTTTCTGCACCAGTAGGTGCTGGGAGGTTCAACAGACGAACAGTCGTGCCATTTTGTTTGATGGTTGCCAAACTGTTTGCACCATTGTAGGGTGTAAACACAGGCGTAAAGTTACTCTTAGCCGTACCCGTTAAGCTGGCAGTAATCGTCCCTTGATCAATTGCCTTAGTACCATCAACAATCAAACAAACACTAAAACCTGCTGACAAAACGTTTGCAGCTACACCAGCGATGGTGACAGAGTTCGTTCCAGCCAAGGTGGCTGATTTATACATCGTAGCAGCACAGCCTGCTGCCCCCGTCATCAATTTAATACTGGTTCCTGCTGCTAAAGCTGCACCTTCCAATACGAGATTCGCCGTGGATACCGCAACTGACGCAGCTACAGGTTCATAAAGAGCGGCTGTTCCTGCATAACGTGTGACATGGATATCTGTGCTTGACTGATAGAACATGCCATATTTCACAAAACCCAGATAAGCCGTCTTGGGAGAGGCACTGGCGGTAGGAGTAGCTGAGGAAATCTTCGTACCCGTGGTAAACAACTTGGATTCTAAGCCCACGTTTGCAGTCACCTGAGAACTAGCAGTGCTTACTCTAAGTTGAGTACCCGTGGCAAAACTAATAACCGTGCCGTTATGACCTGCACTTAACTGAGTAACACCGTCTTTATAACGGACTAAGGCAGACACGGTGAGACCTGCTGCGGGTACACCGACATAGCTAGAAGCGACCAAAGTGCACAGCCCACTGGTTGCCGTTGTCGTGAAACCAAGAGGTAAGGAGAATGATACAGAAGACGTACCTTTACCACCTACTTGGAAGTTCGCTGAAACGGTTGCGGCAGCAGCACCACTCAGGCCCTTACACATCAACACAGGGTTATTAGTACCACCAAATTTCGCACCCTTTGCTAAAGTAACTTTCACAAACATGGTGTTTGTGGCATTTACCAAGTAGGAAGGTTGTGTTGGGAACGTGACATTCAAGTCACCACCCACTCCAAGAGCAGGAGCTACTACACCTGCAGCCGCGTTCAAAAACACGCCAGCAGTCTCAGCGTTACGTTCTTTGGCAAAATACACAGGTTTTTGGGTGCTGGCAGAACCACCAATTACCACACCTATTGCTGGTACAGCTAATGCATTGATGCTCGCGGAACCCAGTGCTGTGGCGATGGCAAGACCAAGCAAGGTTTTATTCATTTTCATGTCGTGTACTCCATAGATAATTTCAAATAATATGGAAAGCTGGTCGAAAAAGAGACTTTTATTTACTCCCAATCTCCACTACACCGCTTATAGTAATACAGTCTAAAACACTTAAGTTAGCATGTAAAGATAATCGGATAAATTATCCGCACGAAACGACGCTCTGTAGACAAACCAGTCTTTCCCATTAGGTTTTGATATTGTAAATCTATTAAAAACAATAGCCTAACAAAATAAAGATAGGTGGTTAGCTATTTTAGATAAGTGGACTTAACAAGGCGACGTACTGTCTACTTCAATGACAGACTCTTCCTCCATTGCGACCAACTCAGTTGGCCATTTTACTTCTTCTAGTGTCTCCAACAAAACCTTTAAACCTATGTCATAGGCTTTTTGGGTCTCTTGTGGAGATTTGGTGAAAATAATAACGCGATACCACTCCGTTAATAAATCTTGGACAAATTTCATGTAGGCTTCAGCACGCAAGTCACCAACTTCTTGTGCAAGACAAGCGTGTAATGTGCTAGACCACGCATTGTCTAAGTGGATAGCAAAGTTTGTCCAATCAAATTTTTTAAGACGCAGACTTTGTTCCAATTGCGTGCGCAAAATATCCAAAAGCTCATTACCCGGCGTTTTATAAAAACTCCAGACACCCTGTTTTTCACCACTAAAACTTATTGTGAACTGAACTATATCAGCTTGTTTTTCAGGATAATCTGTCAACTCCAATTCATGACTGTGCTTTGCCTCAGAACCGTCGATTTTTGCCCCATCGGAAAGATTATAAGTTGATGTTTCAATCAAAGTTCCCAATGCTGCTTCCACGTTATTACGAGCCGTATTTAGGTAGGCATTGGTATAAATCTGACCTTGGCTTTCCATAAAGTTGCTTGCCACCATCACTGCATTTTCAGCCAAGGTCGTTGAAGCTTTATTGTCCTGATATGCCCAATAATCGACTGCGTGATCTTTGGCTACATCACGAAACCCCAAGTCTAAGCCTACAATGTAGAGTTGTTTAGGTTTTGCAAACGTGGCAACAGCCGCCATCAAATTACCGGTGGTGGGGTGTGTATACGTGATAGGATGATCAAATTTAACAGGATTCGCCTTATAGAATTCATTAACTAATAAGACATGTTGAAATTTTGCCAATGATTCTGGACGAGCCTTGTAATACGATACGAAAGGAACATCATAGTACAAATCCAATTTTTCCAACAAAGAGTCTTCTAACTCGGTATCCAAACTGAATTGGAAATCAGGGCGAATACCTGCTTTCTTCAAAGTACGTACAGCAGAGTGTGCTGCAAAAATAATAAGTTTATCTTGATTTACTTTTAACCAAGTTAATTCTTTATCCAGAGAAGGTCCGCTGGCAACAATCGCAATACGGCTATTTTGAGACAAATTACGTGGTGTATCATTGATAGGTCGTTGTGCTAACAAATTGCTCATGCCATAGGTGAGGTTTCGTACTTCGCGATCGAAAGGCACAAAAATCTCAATAAGGGCGCGCCATCGAATATTAAATTTATCGATAATCGCACTAAATTCTTCAGATGGATACGCGGGTAAAAAACGCAACCAAGCGGTTGCTGTAATTTGTGCTTTATCAATCAATAGTGATGGGGGATTTTCGGGCATATCTGGACCTATATGCAGAACTAAACGTCCGAAACGTTTTTCTAATGCTGCATAATCCAGAAAACAACAGGACAAACCAAATCGATCTAGATCGGGTTCTAACATAACAATGTCACGAATTTCTACATGACTTAAATAATGAGCGATGTGTAAACCCGTAAAAATACCTAAAAATACCGTGACTCCAGAATAACGCCGACCATCTTTTAAACGAGGCAGACTAATTTCACCTGTTGCCATACGTTGAATCACAAAAGGTAGTTCTTTATGCATACGTTCAACAAATTGAATTAAACGTTGCCCATGCTCAATTCCGGGCATATAACTATGTAACACTTCGAGTTTATCAATCCATCCCGTATGGTGAGGTGAACCAAACTGTGTTAGGTATTCATAAAATTTTCCAGGGGGATGACAAGTTTGTCCTGTTCTTTTATCAATAATCTCTAAAAAATCAGGAGTTACTTGTATTTCATAACCACCCGTCCCTGAGTCTCTAATAAAATTGGCAAGTTCTTCATTATATTTTCTAAAGAATGCAATATTTTTCTCTTGCATCTCTAAAATCATTTTTAAACGTTTTTTCGGCGTTGCCTTAACAAGTTGTGCAACAATATCTAAACTCATTTATATACCTTTACCTGTTTGGATAAGAGCTGAGCCATATATTCACATAGCTGAAAATCTAGTTCCGTATCAATATCAAAAGAACGTTCTTTCGGCATGAGGTAAGCGTGTGTGGCAGCAGTAAGAAAAGTTTTTTGTTCTAAAAAAGCCGAGCTGTTTGCAACGTAAATAGCCCCATTTAAAGTAACCATTTGAGGTAAAAGTTGCCGTCTGCTTGGAATATCGGAAAAAACTGCTTTCAAACAGTTTGTTTCTGTGAGTAAGAAACTCCAATAAGGATGTTTCTCGGGGGTAGTCACGCTGACACAAAACTCAGCACCCTGCATCATGGTTTGACTAATCGCAGCATCAATGTCTTCAGCCGTTCGCAAAGGAGATGTGGGTTGTAACACAACGACATAGTCATATTTTTCCGTGAGCGTTTCTAAAGCATGAACAATCACATCAATGCCTGTGGTTTCATCCTGAGCAAGTTCAATAGGACGGATGAAAGGAACTTCGCAACCACCCTCACGCGCTATTTGAATAATCTCTGAATCTTCGCTGCTCAAAATAACACGGTCTATGTATTGTGATTTTTGTGCGTTCTCAATGCTCCATTGAATCAATGGTTTTCCTAAAAGAAGACGGATATTTTTACGAGGCACACCTTTTGAACCACCACGCGCTGGGATAATGGCTAGGATTTTTTTTTGTTGATACATGAAAGCGCACACTATTTCATAGATGATGAATAATTCTAGCAGGAATACCCGCGACTAGTACATTAGGAGGAACATCTTTAACAACAACCGCACCAGCAGCAATGGTCGCATTTTTTCCAATAGAAAGACCTTGGATAATAGTTGCTCCTGCGCCGATATGGACTCCCTCTCCTAGGACTGTCTGTCCACAAACGATAGAACCTGTTGCTAAATGACAATGATCATGAATAACACAGTCATGTTCAACAATAGCTCGTGTATTTACTAGCACATTATTACCTAATCTTGCTTGATTAGCCACAATAGACCCTGCTAATAATTGTGTACCGTAACCAAGAACAGCAGAAATGCTTTTGTATGCAGTGATATGCGCAAGACTTAAAAATGAGTAATTATTTTGGAAAAATAAGTTAAATACGTTTGAGCGGCTGGTTGTTTGCTGCGTAGAACCCAATCCATTTACCAGAATGACTGACTGTGGATCATATTTAAAAATGCTCGAGTCATTACCTAAAACGGGCACACCCGCTACATCAGAACCCCATTTTTCAGTATAAACATCGGTCATGCCTAATATGGGATAGTTTTGGTTGTTTAATATCTCTAAAAGCACACGAGCATGACCACCACTCCCTAGTATAATGACATTTTTAGGAGAGTTGTTCATCAGCATTATAATCTTTCGTCGCTACCCGTCCCAAATAATCCCAATAACTAAATGGAGAAATACCCGTATTTGGACGCTTAGCTGTCAGGTTTTCCTCTGTAAATATTTCACCTTTTCGCACAACAGAGAGAGTGGTTAAACTTTTTCTTGCGACAATCCTGTTTTCTAGCTCTATTGGAAATGGATACTTATGCCCAGAACCTAAAGCCTGCTCTACTTCACGGATTTGTGAGACCATCATTTTTAATTCATCGGGAGAAATAGATGCTTTATGGTCAGGCCCTGGAAGATTTTTATCTAAGGTAAAGTGCTTTTCAATAATCCTCGCTCCGCGTGCAACGGCAGCCACGGGGATATGAATACCCTGTGTGTGATCAGAAAATCCTACCCTAACCCCAAAAACAGTTTGCAAACTGTTGATAACTCGTAAATTAACCATATTCACAGGAGCTGGATATTCTGTTGTACACTGTAGCAGTGCTACTTTAGCCCGTAAAATTGCTTGACCTTCTTCAGAACTATAAGCTGTTAAAAAACTTTTAAGAGAGGGTTGTTCAATACTATCTAAATAACCAAAAGCTAATACACTCAA
The DNA here is from genome assembly GCA_028688145.1 of Thiotrichaceae bacterium. Classification (GTDB taxonomy): domain Bacteria; phylum Pseudomonadota; class Gammaproteobacteria; order Beggiatoales; family Beggiatoaceae; genus JAQTYU01. The sequence goes on from JAQTYU010000001.1 coordinate 130,418, forward strand.
GGCTAATTCAATATCTTGCAGTGATGACATTCCTGTAGAAAGAATAATCGGCAATTGGGATTGCGCCACTTTTAACAAAAAAGGGGCATTGTTAATCTCTCCTGAAGAAATCTTCAAAAGTTTCAAACCCAGTGCTTCCACTAAAAACTGTAGACTGGGTTCATCAAAAGGGGTTGAAAGAAATTCTATATTTTTTTGTTGGCAGTATTTCAACAATGTAAAATGCGCTTCTTCACTCAATTCAAGTTTTTTTAGCATCTCGAATTGTGATTCGTCTTTAGCGGTGCTTAATAATTGATAACCTGCTTTAGGTGCTTGAGCACTCACTAAGCTTTCTGTTTTGAAGGTTTGAAATTTAATTGCATTTACACCGGCTTGAGCCGCAACATCAATTAATTGCATTGCCATATCCAATGAACCATTATGATTCACACCTGCTTCTGCAATGATATAAGTGCGTTGTCCTAAGATTTTATCCACTGAATGCATCTCCAAATTCCAATTGCGCCCTTTCCAAATCAGCCAATTGCCCAATGTCAATCCAATATTCACGCACGGGAAATGCCGCACATTCCCCAGCATTGGCTAATACTTTTTCAAACAGTGTCGGCATATCAAAGAAACTATTTTTGGGAATCAACGTCAATGCTTCAGGTTGTAACACATAAATCCCTGCATTCACAAAAAAGCGTTGTATCGGTTTTTCTTGAATCCCCACGATTTTATGAGTATCAATCTCGACTACGCCATAAGGCACTTGGAAATCATACTCGCGCACGCACATTGTGGCCGTTGCGGCATGTTCGTGATGAAAATCTAATAATTTTCGGTAATCAACCTTGGTGAGCAAATCCCCATTCATCACAATCAGCGGATGTTCAAGTTGTTCAGGTAACAAGGTTAATGCGCCTGCCGTACCTAAACGGGTATTTTCATGTAAATATTCAATACTGACCGCAAACGCAGAACCATCTCCAAAATACGCTTCAATCATTTCCGCTTTGTAATTCACGGAAAGATAAAACTTTTTAAAGCCTTGGTCTCTAAAATTTTCGATAATGGTTTGTAAAACAGGTTTGCTACCAACTTTCAATAGTGGTTTGGGACAATGTTCCGTTAAAGGACGCAAACGTGTACCCAATCCACCCGCCATTAACACCACGGCATTCGGGCGCGTGCCTGTCGGTTGCAATAATAGAGATTCTAAAATCGCTAAATCAACAACAACGCCTTCAAAATTAAGAATTGGAATTTGATGTTTGCGGGTGTGTTGCATCAGGGCAAGCACTTGTTCGGTGCTGTCGTGCGCTTGGGCAACCGTGGGACTGGCATTCATGATACTGTGAATTGCCGCGTCTAAACTAATGCCTTTTAGGATGGCACGACGAATATCCCCATCGGTTGCTGTTCCCAATAAGCAACCCTTCTCATCAATGACGAGTGCGATTTGTAAGGAGCTTTGGTCAATAATTTGAATGGTGTCGCGAATCGAATCTGTGGGCGCGACGCGAGTATTTTGCCAATTTTTGGTCATAATTTACGGGGCTAGGTCATAAAACTTTTTCATGAGTATATCATGTAAATTGTAGTTTTTTAGTACCTCTTTGATTTTCAAACTCGCCCCTGCTTGACCATACAGGGAAACTACATTGGGTAATTGTATTTGAAATTCAGCAGATAAGGCATAATTAATCGCATGTTTAATCGCTGAAGTTTCCTCACTGGAATCAATCACTGAAGCCGCTTTTAATCGCCCTTGTTGCCGTTCACCAATATTGACCGTAGGTTTATGCAAAGCAGGCACTTCAATCAAACCACTGGATGAATTACCAATCACCACATCCACCAGTTTAATAGCACTTAAATATTTCAACTGACCTAAAGACGTTGTGAGATAAACCCGTTCAGGTTGTGCAGCAGCGTATTCTTCTAACAATTGATTAATGATGCGTCCACCTGCATCCGCATTTGCCTTGGTAAAAATAATATTTGCTTGGGGAAATACGTCTAAGGCATTTAATAAAGCTTGTGCACTGGCTTTAGCTGAAGTCTGACTAAGTGTCACGGGATGATAAGTGACTAAAAAATTAAGCGGGGCAAGTTTAAAATCCAGAGCAGTTTCAAATTGTTCACGGTTTAATAAATTTAAACGCTTTAAGTTGTCTAGGGCAACGCCGCCCACATTAAACACCCTTTCAGGCGATTCGCCTAACTGGATGACACGTTGCCGATACACCTCTGCCGCGACAAAGTGCAAATGTGACATCTTAGTAATGCTGTGCCGAATCGCTTCATCCATCGCGCCCTCGGTGGTTTCACCGCCGTGTAAATGGGCAACAGGAATATTTAATGCCATTGCCGCTTGAACCGCCGCGAAAATTTCGTAGCGATCTCCCAAAACCACAACAATATCGGGTTTAAGATTTGCCAAAGCATCCGCAAAACTGAGAACGCCCAAACCAATCGATTTCGCAATGCCAATCGGCGTATCGCTAGAAAGCAACATTTCAACTTTAGCGGCAATGTGAAAACCATCTTGTTCAATGTTGCGATAGGTCAAACCAAACTCAGGGGATAAGTGCATTCCCGTGACCACAAGCTGGAGTTCTAATGCTGTATCAGCTTGAATTTCTTGCAATAACCAATAGAGCAATCCATATTCAGCACGGCTACCCGTGATTACGGCAAGTTTACGAGGCATGGGATACTTTTTAGATTTGGTCAGAAGAGCTTAAATATTCCGCATCTTAATATTCAAAGTTTGAATACGATACGCAATTTGACGGGGGGTCATATCGAGTAAACGAGCGGCTTTTGCTTGCACCCAGCCCGCTTGTTCCAAGGCTGAAATCACACGTTCACGTTCATCGACATTGGGATCATTTAAATCCATTTTATGGGGCACCGCAGTGACAGGACTTGCCACACTGACATGATCTTGAACTTCTTCTTCCAAGCCCGTCAATGCCAACACCGAACGGTCAATTACACCGTCTTCACTCATGATGGCGGCGCGTTCCAGACGATTTTCCAATTCACGCACGTTGCCAGACCAGCGATGACGCATCAATAAACGAATCGCGCTATCGGTGACTTGCAAACTACGCCCTTGTTTTTTCGCGATTTTATTGATTAAGAAATTTGATAATTCGGGAATGTCTTCAATGCGATCTTTCAACGGCGGCAAAGTAATTGGCATCACGTTCAAACGATAATACAAATCTTCACGGAACTTGCCTTCTTCAACCGCTTGTTCTAAATCAACGTTAGTCGCTGCGATAATCCGCACATCGACTTTAATGGTGCGATTGCCGCCGACGCGTTCGATTTCGCCTTCTTGCAACACCCGCAATAATTTGGCTTGGAAAGTGGGCGGAATTTCCCCAATTTCATCAAGGAATAAAGTGCCGCCGTCAGCGCGTTCAAAACGCCCTTTGTGCTGATTTAATGCGCCACTGAATGCGCCTTTTTCGTGCCCAAACAATTCAGATTCTAAAAGATTTTCAGGTAGAGCCGCACAATTGACTTTGATAAATTCGTAATTATTGCGGGGCGAATTATAGTGAATCGCATTGGCGATTAATTCTTTACCCGTGCCCGACTCGCCACGAATTAACACGGTGGTGTTCCATTTGGCGACTTGGCGCACCATGTCAAACACGCGCTGCATGGTGCTGGCGTGTCCAATCATGTTGTCAAAACCATAACTGCCGCGCACTGTGCGCCGCAAGCGGTCACGTTCATCCGCCAAATCACGTTTTTCACGTTCCACTTCGCGCGCCAAACGCAAAGTTTGTCCGACTAAATTCGCGACCATTTCCATAAACCGCGCACGGTCAGGCAGCAATCCATCGTTCCCCGTATTGGGTTGCGCAGCAATCACGCCAATCGGTTCTTCTTCACCTGCCAAACGAATAGGCACACCAATCAGCGGAAGTTCACGCTCGTATAAACCTAAACGATCCATGAAAGTAGATTCATCGGCAAGTCGTTCAAAAATCACGGTATTGCCGACGGCTAATACTTTACCTAATACGCCTTCGCCAAAACGATAGCGGGTGTCGCGTTGAATAATTTTATCTTGGGTGTGAACTGCGGTAATCCCTAAACTGCCATCTTCGGCACGCAATGAAACCAAACCGTGACACATGCCCGTGTTTTCATGCAATACCCGTAACACCCCGTGCAAAGTTTCTTGCAAATTGAGCGAATGGCTGAGCACTTGCCCAACATGAAACAAGGCTTCCAATTCCGCTTCAATCAGATTGGCGCGGGTGGACAGTGTGATTTTTTGATCAACTGGTGCAGACACTTATGCTGTTTCTCGATAGGGGACAATAGGGAATTGGACAATGATGCGACAACCTTCCGTATACTCAGGATCAATGCGGATGTAACCCGCATGTAAGTTGACGATTTCCTGAACCGATGCAAGCCCCATGCCGACGCGCCGCCCCTTTGCCGCGCTGCCTTTGGTGGTGAAAAAAGGTTCAAAGACTTTAAAACGTAATCCTTCAGGAATACCCGTTCCAGAATCTTCAATAATCACACTCAAGGTTTCAGCATCGCTGGTGGTGATAATTTTCAGTTCGCGATGTTTATAACGATTTTCACTCATTGAGTCTAGTGCATTATCGATAAGCTGTTTAAACATGCCGCGTAAACGGTCACTGCGTCCCACCAAGGCGGGCAAGACTAAGGCGGGTTTCCAATCAACAACCACACCTTCAGACAACAAACGTCCTGTCGAAATCGAGAGTACATCGCGCAATAATTCATTCAAATTCACAGGCATCATGCTTTCTTCAGACACATTCGGCACACAACGCCGTAAGTTATCCAGCGTTTTATTGCCTGCATCTAAAGCTTCTTGCAAAGCCTGACATAAGGGATCATCGCCCGTTTTTTCAGCACGGCGTTCTAACATATTCACCGCTGCGGCGATTAAATTCATCGGGCCTTGCAGTTGGTGAATTGCGCCTGTCAAAGTCTCGCGCACGCTTTCGACTAATTCTTCTTCTGCCAACAAGGCACGCAGGGTATTCATGCGAATTTCTTCTTGTTGACGCTTAATCGCAGTAATTTCGTTGGCGACGAGTAATAAATAACCTTGTTTGCGGGCTTCAAAAAATGCATCCGCGCTACTGTCACGTTCTTTAAACCAAGTGCCTGAACACACAAACCAACGCGGCTGATGACCACCACCGCGATCAAAATGCACTTCACGATCCACAAAGCTGCCATCGCTGGCGCGTAAACGTTCCCAGTTATTTTCACCGAGTCCGTCTTTAATCGCTTCTAAAAACACTGAAGCAGGTTCTCTGCCGCGCAAATCGCCCACCAATTTTTTATATTCTTGGTTGTCTAAAATCACTTTGCCTTTTTCATTGAGCAAGGCGATGACCACGGGCGCAGAGTCCACCATCGATTCAATCAAGGCTTTTTGATTTTGAACTTGCTGTTCAAGGCGGTGCACAGCGGTGACATCGCGGTGCATTCCTAAATAATGCGTAGTTTTACCCGTGGCATCGACCACAGGCGCAATAATTAATTCGGCAAGATAGCGTGTTCCCGTTTTATGCTTGTTCAGCAAGACTCCAGACCATGCTTTTTGCTGACGCAAGCGTCCCCATAAAGTTTCATAGACTAGGCTGGGCGTGGTTTTATCGGAGAGAATAGCTTCATTGCTGCCCATAATTTCGCTGGGCGTGTATCCCGTAACCCGTTCAAAGGCAGGATTTGCATACAAAATATTGGCTTTCAAATCAGTAATTGAAATCGCGACGGGGGCTTGTTCAACCGCTTCATAAAACAAGCGTGGGGGTAAATCGGTTTGCCCTGAAGACATGGCTTCACCGAAAGCTGCAATCACATCAGCAGGCGTACCTACGGGTGGGGCAGCTAAAAACGACTGAATTGCCTCGGTCAAATTGACCAAAGGCTGACTGAACTCATTACTCATGCTTGCTATTCTCATTGATTCACGCCTAGCGGGACACTGCATTAAGAGGGTGTAATAAAAACACCCCCTTACTGACCGCCATCGTGTGGATCATAGCACAAGACAAGAGTAAGGGGGCATTCTCAACTGATAAAGCCGCGATAATTAATCATCGTCATCATCGTCCCCAAAGCGGCGGGGGACAGTTTTAGGGTCAGCAATGATAGGGCGGTAAATTTCAACCCGATCACTGTCTTTCAATGGGGTGTTGAGTTTGACAATTTTGCCAAAAATCCCCACTTTTTGAGTTTCTAAATTCACATCGGGAAAGCGTTTTAATAAACCTGATTGTTTAATCGCATCTTCGACTGTACTGCCTTCGGGAACTTCTAAACGCAACCACACTTGGTTCTCGTTATTTGAGTACGTGACTCCAACGTTCATCAAATTTCCTTTATCGTCTTGGGAACTTCCCCTTTCAGGGAGTTCGGTTGTACCCGCATGCGTTAACATGTTACTATTTCCAGTAAGCTCTTTATTTACAAAGAAACTATCCAGCGACCTCTACCTGTCGATGGATTGATCACTCGACAGATGAGGTCGAGTCTGGATTGAAACCTTACGCATGACCTTGGATTTGAACTAATGAAGCACTGTGAGCTGCCCGTTCCAGACGTGCATCGATCAAACGCTTACCAGCTAACAAGAAGCCCATCATTAAGAAGCCGCCGGGAGGCAGAATCATCAGTAAATAGCCATGATAGTCATGAATAATCACCATTTCCAAGAACTTAAAGGCATCACCCAATAATAACGAGGCATAGGCAAATAAAGTGCCACTGCCAATAATTTCTCGGCACGCGCCCATTAAAGTCAGTGCCCAAGTGAAGCCCAAGCCCATCATTAAGCCGTCTAACATTGAAGGCAGCACAGGATTATGGAAGGCGAAACTTTCGGCGCGTCCTAACACCACGCAGTTGGTCACAATCAGCGGAATGAACAAGCCCAGCACCTTGTATAAATCGTGCATGTAGGCATTAATCAACATATCTGCCACGGTGACAATGGCTGCAATTAACACGATAAACGCAGGAATCCGAATTTCTGGGGTAATCAGTTTACGCGCGGCGGACACTGCACCATTGCTCAGCATCATCACGGCGGCGGTGGACAGCCCCATCCCTAAACCGTTGGTCGCGGAAGTGGTCACAGCGAGCAAAGGGCAGAGTGCGAGCTGTTGGGCAAAAGCGACATTGTTGCCCCATAAACCATCATAGCTGATGGTTTTAAATGAACTAGAGCCTGAAGACATGATTAAAACTCCTTATTTAGCAGGGGTTGAGGTCAACAATTCTTGACGATGTGCGTTAAAGAAATCTAAGCCTTGCTTGATTGCTTTCACCACAGCACGGGGGGTAATGGTTGCGCCAGAGAACTGGTCAAACATGCCGCCGTCTTTTTTCACATGCCAGCCTTTTTCATCGGGATTGCTTAAAGATAAGCCATTGAATTTGGTAATCCACGGATCACGTAACACTTCAATCTTATCGCCTAAGCCGGGCGTTTCAGTGTGAGACAAAACGCGCACCCCTAAAATTTTTCCCTCGCCATCGACTGCCATAATCAGCCGAATTGTGCCTGAATATCCTGAACCTGAAGTTTCAAACACCGCCCCAGAAAAACTAGTCCCTTGACGCGCAATGTAAACTTTGACAGGTGCAGTGCCCATGTTGGTATCGCTCACCTCGACTGAACTACTTAATAAATCATTGTCATGCAATTTCTCGGGCATCACTTGCGCCAAACTGGCTTTCTTATCATCAGCCAAAACTTTGGCAATGGCGGGGGCGGTGGCAACACTGCTATACGCCAAGGCAATGCTAGCAGCCAAACCGATTAAACCCAGCATCACGCTGTGATAACCGACGTATTCCTGCATTTTCTTTAAAAAAGCTTCCATTTATATTCCTGCTCCCTTACTTGGACGCTTCAATCGGTGCGCCAGAACGCAGACGACCGTAAATGCGTGGGCGAGTGTAGTGATCAATTAAGGGACTGAGTGCGTTCATAATTAACACTGCAAAACCCACCCCTTCAGGGAATGCGCCCCAGGTCCGAATCACGTAGGCAATCGTGCCGCAACCAATCCCGAAGATAATCTTGCCAACGGGGGTGGCGGGAGAAGTCACGTAATCGGTGGCGATGAAAAATGCGGTTAAAATCATGCCGCCATTTAACAAGTGAAAATCCACGCCTTCGTAACGGTCAGGATTAATCAAGTTAAAAACTAAGGCCCACACAAATGCGCTACCCAACATGCTCACAGGAATATGCCAAGTAATGATTTTTCTAAACAGCAGGTACAAACCACCGAGCAGAATTAATAAGGCAGAGGTTTCACCCAAGCTACCACTGGTCCAGCCATTGAAAGCTTCCCAGATGCTGTAATGGCTGTGGATTAAAATCTCAGGCACTTTGTGCCCTAAGGTCAATTCCGTTTTCAAATTTCCCAGTAAAGAGGCACTGCTGACCGCGTCTAAATGCGGAATCGTGCCCCCGAAAGTAATCGCTAAGCTGTCCATGAAACTGGGCGCGTTGGCAGAAAACATCGGGATAGGATTAATCCAGGTGGTCATTTGCAAGGGGAAAGCCACCAGCAACATGACCCGCGCTAACATCGCAGGATTGAACACGTTTTGCCCAATGCCGCCAAACACTTGTTTGCCGATGACGATGGAGAATAAACCGCCCATCACCGCAATCCACCAAGGGGCCCAAGGCGGCAAAGTCAAGGCAACTAACCAGCCTGTTAAAATCGCAGAGCCGTCAAATAAGAAGGGACGCACGGGACGACCCATCATCGCAAGCCCCGCCGCTTCCGCAAACACGGCGGTTAAAATCGTTAAAACAAATAAATTTAAGGCAGGAAAACCAAATAAATAAATCCCAAACAACGTCGTGGGCACTAATGCCAACATCACTTGTCCCATGATCCACGGAACTGTGGGGCGGGCGTGGGTGTGGGGCCCTGAAACTAAATTACTCATGCTGATGCCTCGCTTGCTTTTTGAGCCTTTGCCGCTTTACGGGCTGCCGCAGCCGCAGCGCGGGCTGCAATTTCTGCGTCAAGCCGTTGTTTACGGGTTTCCACCAATTTACGGGTTTCTTCTGCCTTGTGTTTGGCGCGTTGTTGGGCGGCGAGTTCGTCTTTGGCGTAATTAAAATATTGAACCAAAGGAATTTGGGATGGGCACACATAGGCGCAGCAACCGCACGCAATACAATCCACTAAACCAAACTTAATCGCGCCTTCTAATTCGCCACTGCGAATATTGGACGCCATTTCTAAGGGCACTAAACCTGAGGGGCAGGCATCAACGCAGCTTGCACACCGAATGCAGGGCATGGTGGGCTTGGGCGTGATTTCATCTAGCGTGAGTCCGATAATGCCACTCGTGCCTTTAACCACAGGCACATCGAGAGAAGGCATCACTAAGCCCATCATGGGGCCACCCATGACGAGACGGGCGGGCTTTTCTTTAAAGCCGCCACAGAATTCAATAACATCTGAAAGTAGTGCACCAATCGGCACTTCTACGTTTTGCGGTTCAGTCATCGCACCACCGCCAACGGTGACAATCCGTGAAATCAGGGCTTGCCCATGACGCACAGCTTTATGAATCGCAACCACCGTTCCCACGTTGTGCACGAGTACACCCACGTCCGCACTGCGTCCATCGGCGGGCACTTCAACGCCTGTGATGGTGGTAATCATGTGTTGTGCTGAACCCATAGGATACTGCGCAGGCACAGGAACAACGGTAATATTGTCGTAAGGTTGACAAGCTTCGGTCAAAATCGCGATAGCTTCGGGTTTGTTATCTTCAATAGCGATGTAAGTATTTTTGGGTTGCAGAGCACGCATAACGATGCGAATCCCATCGATCAATTCGATGGAACGTTCTCGCATTAAACGGTCGTCACACGTTAAATAAGGCTCGCACTCGCCGCCATTCACGATAAAAGTATGAATGTCGCTTCTCATCCCTAAACGCAGTTTAACTGCGGCGGGGAAAGTTGCGCCGCCCATCCCTACTACGCCCGCAGCACCGACACGGGTTGAGATTTCAGCGGGGTCTAATTCAAAAGGATCAGCGGGGGTATTGCATTCAATCCAACGATCTTCGCCATCCGCTTCAATCGTAATCGTTCTGACAGGTAAGCCTGAAGGATGGGGTGCAGAAAATTCACCAATCGCGACCACTGTGCCTGAAGTTGGCGCGTGCACGGGGGCAGAAATATTGCCTTGACTGTGGGCAAGTAATTGTCCTTTCAGGACATGTTGTCCGATTTCAACTTGAGGTTCTGCGGCAGCCCCGACATGTTGTTGTAAAGGGACATACAACATTTTGGGCATGGGCATGACCCGAATCGTCTTGTGAGCGGTGTGGTGCTTGTTAGCCTCTGGGTGCACCCCGCCACGAAAATGAAATAGTTTCATAATGACTCTTTCTCACGGGTTGTAGGAGTTTGCTCGTTAAGAGCGGTTTACATCAATAAAACTAGGCGGCTGCCAATCCAGCTTCGGGTTTGGTCCACTTCCAAGTGCGCAAGGTTTCTTTAATGGGGTGGAGTTGTAAACATTCCGTGGGGCAAACATCGACACATGCGCCGCAGCCTGTGCAGGCATCTTGAATCACGAGGTGTAATTGCTTAGGTGCGCCAACAATCGCATCGGTGGGGCAAGATTTGAAACAACGAGTGCAACCAATACAAGTCGCTTCATTGACACGGGCTAACATCGGAACATGGTCGGCTAAATCGGAAAGGTTGACTGCAACCCCTAGTTTTGAGGCTAAATCTTCAGCCAACGCTCTGCCACCGGGAGGGCAAATCGTGATGGGAGCATCACCGCGCACAATCGCTTCTGCGGCAGGACGGCAACCGGGATAACCGCATTGTCCACATTGTGAACCAGGCATCATTGCAGAAACTTCTTCAATGATAGGACTGACTTCAACTTTCAAAATCCGTGCGGCGTAACCTAAACCAAAGCCTAAGCTGATTCCCAACACGGTTAAACTCACAACAGCTGCAAACATGATGTTTTCTCCTGTTAAATTTCGAGGTCTTAGAAATTCGTTATTTGAAACTCAAACCGCCAAAGCCCATAAATGCCATTGCAAGCAGACCTGCGGTAATAAAGCCAATCGGAGAGCCTGCAAAGGTGGCGGGCACGGTGGCAATGGCTAAACGTTCACGTAAGCCTGCAAAAATCACTAGAACTAAGGTGAAACCGACCGCAGAACCAAAACCATACATCACGCTTTGAATAAAGCCATGATGAGATTGCACGCTTAATAAGGGAATCCCTAACACTGCGCAGTTGGTGGTGATTAAGGGCAAGAAAATCCCGAGTTTTTGATAGAGCACGGGGCTGGTTTTATGAATAAACATTTCAGTTAATTGTACTAAAGCGGCAATTACCACAATAAACGAAAGAATTCTTAGAAAGCCAATGTCATAAGGGGTGATGATGAAATGTTCTAATGCCCAGCTTGCAACTTGTCCCGCAGTGATCACGAAAGTGGTCGCAAGTCCCATGCTTAATGCAGTATCCAGCTTGTTGGAAACGCCCATGAAGGGGCATAAGCCTAAGAATTTACTTAACACCACGTTGTTGATCAGCACAGTCGTGAGCAGTAGCAACAGGTATTCAGTCATAGTGGATTGTCCTTAATGAGAGGATTGAATATACGAGGGTTTCAATAGGGGGTTAGCATCAAACATGCCATTACATTTTTAAGAGATTTTCATGATTAAAATTAAATACTTACTCAATCATGCCGCACTGCAATATTGTAGACCTACACCTGCTATAACAAGGGTTTTGTCGTAAAGGCTACAAGTTTTCGAGGTGAGCGTTTTAGATGTAAAACTAGCGAGGAGGTTTTTTGAACGACAATGCGCTAAACACTTAATTTATAGTAGGAATTATGTCGTTGGCAGCAAAAAATTAACATAGGTTAAATATAATAAATTGCGGATTAATGCGATTTAAATCCAAAATCAAAGATATAAGCAAATTAAGTAGTATGTTGCAGAGCGCAATAAATGAAGGGGAATTGTTGAGTATAAAAAACTTTTTTGAGCGTTTTTAAAAAGGTGATGAGTCGTAAGAATAGGATGTGCCGACGAGAGGAGGCGCATCAATCGAAGTTCATCGTTCTCTCACGAATTAATGCGCTTCGTTCCTCAGCACATCCTATGAGCTACAGCGTGGGAATACGGGAAACTAAGTCTCTTTTTACCCTGTCCCAAAATTTTATTTTCAATCAAGCCTAGACAGCCATCATAGTTTAAAAGCCAAACTATCAAGAGATTAGTTAATAAAATCAATAGGTTTATAACACTATTTGCTGTAATGATATTTCAAAAAATGAGCATAAAGAGGCGGTTAAAGTTCATAAATAGGTACATGGTATAATTAGAAAATCCTCTCCAGTTTGTCTTGTGAAGTCCTCCTTATCATGTCAACACGCTTTGTTCATCTTCTTGTACACACAGAATATTCCCTTGTTGATAGCTTGGTTCGCATTGGCGGATTGATTAAAGCCGTGCGTGCAGCCGACATGCCCGCCTGTGCGATTACCGATCACAGCAACTTATTTGCCTTGGTGAAATTTTACCGTGCCGCGCAATCAGCAGGGGTGAAACCGATTATCGGCGTGGATTTGAAAATCCGTGAACCTGATAATAATGTCAGTCGTTTAGTGCTGTTGTGTCAAAATCTAGTGGGCTATCGCAATTTGACCCGTATCGTGTCGCGTTCCTACACCGAAGGGCAAGTTTTAGATGTGCCCTATGTGCAACGTGCGTGGCTAGAAGGCAGCACCGACGGCTTAATTGCACTCTCAGGCGGAAGATTGGGCGACGTGGGCAAAGCCTTAGTTGCAGGACATTACGAATCTGCAAAACAACACTTGCAAAACTGGGATAAATTATTTCCGCAGCGTTTTTATTTAGAGCTGCAACGCACTGGGCGACCCGAGGAAGAAGATTATATTCACGCCGCAGTGACACTTGCCACCGAAATGCAAATGCCTGTGGTCGCGACCAATGACGTGTGTTTTTTACACAGCGAAGATTTCAAAGAACACGAAGTGCGGGTGTGTATTCACACCGGGCACACGCTAGTTGACCCGCGCCGCCCACAGTTATACAGCCCGCAGCAATATTTACGCACGCCTGAAGAAATGGCTGAATTATTTTCCGACATTCCTGAAGCCTTGGAAAACACTTGGCTGATTGCGCAGCGTTGCAATTTAGAGCTGACTTTAGGCAAAAACTTCCTACCTGATTTCCCCATTCCTGACCCGAATTTAACCCCTGATGCTTATTTTCGGCAATGTTCCGAACAAGGTTTAGAAGCGCGGCTACAAAAGCTGTTTGGCAACCGTCCCAATTTTGTGGAATTACGCGCCCCTTACGATGAACGCCTTGAAATTGAACTCAAAGTGATTGAGCAAATGGGCTTTGCGGGCTACTTCTTAATCGTGGCAGATTTTATTCAATGGGCAAAAGATCACAATATTCCCGTCGGACCTGGACGGGGTTCAGGCGCAGGCTCTTTAGTCGCTTATGCTTTAAAAATTACCGATTTAGACCCACTGCCCTACGATTTGCTGTTTGAACGTTTCTTGAATCCTGAACGGGTTTCCATGCCCGACTTTGATATTGACTTTTGCATGGACCAGCGCGATGACGTGATTCAATATGTGGCGGATCGTTATGGGCGCGACAAGGTTTCACAAATCATCACTTATGGTTCGATGGCGGCAAAAGCGGTGGTGCGCGACGTGGGACGGGCGTTAAATCATCCATACGGCTTTGTGGACAAAATCGCCAAATTAATCCCGTTTGAACTTGGGATAACGCTCGACAAAGCTTTAGAACAAGAACCCGCCTTAAAAGCCCGTTACGAGCAAGAAGAAGAAGTTAAAGAACTGATCGATACGGGGCGAAAATTAGAAGGTTTAACCCGTAACGTGGGCAAACATGCGGGCGGCGTGGTGATTGCGCCCTCGACTTTGACCGATTTCACCCCGCTGTATTGCGAACAAGACAGCCCGAATTTAGTCACCCAATTTGACAAAGATGATGTCGAAGCCGTGGGCTTGGTGAAGTTCGACTTTTTGGGCTTGCGCAACCTCACCGTTATCAAATGGGCTTTAGAAATTATCAATCGCTTCAGTGCTGAACCGATTGATATTTTAGCAATTCCGCTGGATGACGCGAAAACCTTCAAATTGCTGCGAAATGCGGAAACGACTGCGGTGTTTCAGCTCGAATCGCGCGGGATGAAAGACTTAATTAAACGCCTGCAACCTGACTGTTTTGAAGACATTGTGGCATTGGTCGCGCTGTTCCGTCCCGGTCCTTTGCAATCAGGCATGGTGGACGACTTTATTAATCGCAAACACCGCCGTGTCGAAATTGAGTATTTACATTCTTATTTAAACAATAATCAAGCCGTAGTTGCTGTATTAAAGCCAACTTATGGGGTTATCGTTTATCAAGAACAGGTGATGCAGATTGCACAGGTGCTTTCAGGCTATACGCTAGGCGGTGCAGATTTATTACGCCGTGCAATGGGTAAAAAGAAGCCTGAAGAAATGGCTAAGCAACGTTCTGGTTTTGTCGAAGGGGCAGAAAAAAATAATATTCCCCCTGAAGTTTCCAGTTATGTGTTCGATTTAGTCGAAAAATTCGCGGCTTATGGTTTTAATAAATCACACAGTGCGGCATACGCTTTAGTTTCTTATCAAACCGCGTGGCTGAAAGCGCATTATCCTGCGGCATTTATGGCGGCTGCCTTGTCTTCGGACATGGACAACACCGATAAAGTGGTGATTTTAGTCAATGAATGTCGGGACATGGGCGTGAAATTGTTGCCGCCCGACATTAACGAATGTGAATACATGTTCACCGTCCCCGACAACACCCAGCGCGTGATTTATTACGGCTTGGGCGCGATTAAAGGCTTGGGCGAGGCAGCGATTAAAAATGCGTTTGAAGAGCGTAAGCGCAACGGTAAATTTAAAGATTTATTCGATTTTTGTAAACGCGTGGATTTACGCAAAGTCAATCGGCGCGCCTTAGAAGCGATGATTAAAGCGGGAGCTTTAGATAATTTAGGGGCGCATCGGGCAGCTTTGATGCAAACCTTAGAAAAAGCGATTAAAACCGCTGAGCAGCACAGCGCGGCACAAAGTCGCGGGCAAAATGATATTTTTGGTTCTCTGTCGGCGGTTTCACAAAATCAAGTGCGCGAAGAGGCGGCGAGTTTTTCCAATGTGGCGGAATGGTCTGCTAAAGAACGCTTAACCGCTGAAAAAGACAGTTTAGGGATTTATCTCAGCGGGCATCCTATTGATGAATATCAGGCAGAATTAGCGCAATTAATTCGGACTTCGCTGGCAAATGTACGCCCTGCGGAACGGCAAACGGTGCGGGTTGCGGGGATTATTGCGGAAATTCGTCATATTAATAGCCGTCGTGGGCGTTTTGCTTCGGTGCGTTTAGAAGACAGTACCGATAAATTGGAAGTGATGATTTTTTCTGAACTTTATCAAACCAAACAAGATGTGCTAGTGGTGGACCAATTGCTGATTGCTGAGGGCGAAGTGCGTGAAGATGCGTTTAACGGCGGTTTTAGTTTGAATGCGCAGAAAGTCTTAAGTATTGCCCAAGCCCGTGAAGAATATGCGCGCAAGATTTTGGTGGAAATTGAAGGGGAAACCAAGGAATCGCGCAACGGTTTGGCAAAGCATTTGGTGGAAATTCTCAGCCCACATCGCCAAGGGCGTTGTCCGTTTGCGATTGAATACATGCGCCGTGATGCCAAAGTGGAAATTACTTTGGGGAATGGCTGGCAACTGCGTCCTTCGCCTGAATTATTGAGCCAGTTAAAAAATTTACTGGGCAATGATAAGGTGCGTTTGCAGTATTGATGTTATGCTGATAAATGCAAACAGTCGCTGCGCTAATAGGACTTTCCGTCAAGTTAATTTATACCAAAATAACTTGTATGGCGTTCATCTGCATGACTGCGTATTTATTGCTGGGGACATGGATGAAGTTAATTTAGAATCTGTAATAATTACACAGTGTTACCCAATCTGGTATAACGTGGAGTATTCTCGAAATGTGGTACTGCGCCCATGCGATTTTTTACTTTAAGCTAAAATACAAGGAAGAACAAGAATCCTATTTCATACATGAGAATGTCTATCTTGTCCAAGCAAATGATGCTGATGAAGCCATGGAAAAGTCTCTTGAATATGCAAGAGAAGAAGAAGATAGTACTAAGAATGATTCTTTGGTGCTCAATGGAAAAGAACCTGTATGTTTTATTTTTGCAGGTATCAGAAAGTTAATCACAGTGGACATGTCTGCAGGTATCAGAAAGTTAAGCGATGAAGATGCTGCCCTAATTAGTGATGAAGATACCCCCATTAGCGGGTGTGAACTAACCTATTCCGAATTAGAAGTTGACACGTTAGAAGAGGTTGAAAAACTAGCGAATGGGGAGTTTGTTGACGTGCTTTATAGGATGTGAGCAAGTCAATAGCCCATATCGAGCAGCAGCAAGAAATTACCGAACCGCAATTCATGATAAACAATCTACGAATTACGGTTCAAACAAAAGACACATTAAGAAAGCGCAATTACTGACATATCGTCCGCTCCGAATCAGATAAGTTCACATTATTTTGCAAATAATTATGAAGAATCTTACAGGCTTGAGAAGTTAAATCATTGAGTTTTGAAGTCGTTAAATCACTGTCTTCTTTTAACGCATCCAAAGTCCATACGATCACGGTCATATCTGAACTCGCCGTTGCTAATGCTCGCTCCTTGGGCTTAAAAGCAAGCGCGCGAATCCAGCCTGTGTGTTCTTTCAAAACGTGGTGCATTTTACCCGTTTCAGCATCCCATAAACGCAAAGTATCATCCGCGCCCCCCGAAGCAATTAGCTTATCATCAAAACTAAAACGCGCATCCCACACCCAATCATGATGCCCTTCCAGCGTTTTTAAGAGCTTTCCATCGGCAACCGACCAAACTCTCACCAAACGATCCGAGCTAGCAGAAACCACTTTTTTGCTATCCGCACTAAATGAAGATCGATTCACCCAATCATTATGGGGCAGGATATACAACAAATTTCCCTCAATATCCCAAATTCTAGCAGTACTGTCCGCACTACTAGAAACCACACGTTGACCATCAGGGCTGAAATTAGCGTCATTCACCACATCAGTGTGACCGACAAAAGAGCGAATAAATTCCCCCGAAGTTTTCCATAATTTCAAAGTATTATCCGCACTGGCAGATAAAATATATTTTCCATCGGGACTAAAACGCACACTTTTCACTGAAGCCCCCTGCGCAACCCAAGCTTTCACATAACCCGTCATTTTAAGCGGATCATCGTGACTGCTGTCTTCAGGATGCGCCCAGATCACAATCGTATTGTCATAACCCGCGCCCACTAAAAAATTCCCATCGGGACTAAAATCAATGGTACGTAAACCCGCTACATAACGGATACGACGTTGTACCAAGCCTGATTTATTCCATAAAATTACAGTCTTATCACTGCCAGTTGAAGCGAGCCATTCGCCATTCGGACTGTAGGTCACATCTTTAAGACTGGCAGTATGTCCTTGAAGAATTTCGACAATATTGCCGCCTAAACTAAAAATCCTCACCGATTTATCCGCACTGGCAGTTATAATTTGCTTGCCATCAGGACTAAAGTTTAAGCCTTGCACTGCGCCCGTATGTCCGCGAAAGGTTTTTAATAAAGTGCCATCATGATTCCATAATTTCACCATCCCATCCGCACTGGCAGAGGCGAAAATATCCCCATTCGGACTAAAACGCACGCTATACACCCAATTGCTGTGCGCTGTGCTCAAAGCATCTTGTTTCGATGATAATGTCCAACCCTCAGGATTTTGCGCAGGATTCGGATTTTTCCAAAGCTTAATCGAATTATCAGCACTGGCACTGACCAACAAGGTGCTGTCTTGATTGAAACTAACCCCATACACCCGATCTTCATGCCCACTCAGCATTTGGACTAATTTATAATTATTCGCTAAATCCCAGATTCCAATATGATTATCCGAGCTTGCCGAAGCCAACCAACGCCCATCTTTGCTAATACTTAAATCTTCAACTGCGCCTTGGTGTGCTTTTAATTCATATAACATTTTGGCGGTGGCAATGTCCCACACTTTAATACTATGATCATTACCGCCTGAAAACAGTAATCGCCCATCAGGACTGAATAACACGCAATGCACACTGCTGCCATGTCGCAAGCGTTTAATTTCATTGCCTTCACTGTCGTAAAGATACACCCAGCCGCTGCGGGTGCTCACCGCTAATTGTTCGCCATCACGACTGAAATCAACACTAAAGATGATATTTTGAGGCGTTTCTGAAAACTCAATCGATTTTATAAAGTGTCCATCGTGCTGCCATAGCCGTAAACTACCGTCATAACTGACAGAAGCAATCAGGTCTTTTTTTGGATTGATGGCGACTTTCAAAACCGCATTACTATGCCCTTCGAGCCGATTAATTTCATAGTTGGCGTAAAGTGCTTCATGCAAAGCAGCCTGTACTGTAGTTTTTAGAGACTGTTCATCTTGCAATTGTTTAGCACTGTGCACCTCTGCCTCAATCACAGGCGCAAGTTTATGCATCTTTTTTGCCGCCTCCACGCTTGCCAATAAACTGCCTAATTGATCATCTTTCAACAAACGCGCTTTGCCCAAGGCACTGAGGGCAACAATATGATTTTTTTCAGCATTATTTTTAGCATTGACCGCATCACGGCGTTGATATTCTGCAAACGCTGCTAGAAATAAGGTGATAATAAATCCCGTCACAATCGCGGTAAAAATACGTTTTTGACGCGTAATTTTGAGTTGCTCACTACTCACGACATATTCAACATGCAGCGGTAACGGCTTAGGATCATTTAAAAAATGCGTACTTAGCCATTGTTGCGCTGCTTGCAAATCGCGCCCCACTAATAAAAAACTTTTATCGCGCCCCTGTTTATCCCATTCCAAAGCACGGTTTAATAAGCGAGTGTGGGTGTGTAAATGGTCTAAATCTGTGTTTAAAGTATTTAATAAATCTTGGAAAGACTTTTCAAAATCATCCTTCTCTCGAAAATAAATCCAATTTAAGGCCGCAATCGCAGGGTGCACCGTGCAATCGCTCAAATTATCATTTTGAATAATCGGCACAATACGCTTGCCGCGTTTCAGCGCGTGTTCAATTTCTTTCCCACACACTTCAGATTGCAAGGACTCAGGGGTAATAATAAAAATGAAGGTATTCGCATGTTCAATCCCCGACTCAATTTCTTTCCACCATTCCGAACTGAGCGGAATACCTTCCCAGTCGACCCAAATTTTACGCGCGGCTATTTTTAAAGAATCGGCTAATTTTTGTACAAAGGCTTTATTTTTGCGCGAATACGAGATAAATGCGTCGCTCATGCTGTGAACCTATCCTACCTAAATGAATGTATGGAAATACGCTAATCAATAAATCAGGTCGCGTTTTTAACGCTAAACTGCACCCCTAAATTTTTCATCAGGGGCGCAGTTTAGTTTAAGACTTGGGAGAATCGCTTGGCGGCGGGCTGGAAGAAGAAGCCACGGTTTCAAGCGATGATTCAACGGAAATCGTGCTGTTTGTCACGGTGGTTTGAATGCTTTGTGAGCTGCTGTTAGCCGCGTATTTATCGTCTTCTTTGGGCGTTTGCTGTTTTTTAAGCTCGGTCATCGCTTCCTGCATTTCTTGCACCCAACTGCTGAATTCACTGCGCAAAATGCCTTCAGTATTGCTGACCATTGCATCAATATTTTTCTGCTGCGCTTGTTGAGCAGGCGGCAAAGCAACCCACCAACTGCGTACATTCATTAAGCCTATTGCCGCTTGGTTATATTTCATCAATTTCTCTTCGATACGTTGATATTGTAAATAGGTACCCAAGGCGGCAGTGATTACAGTACTCAAGGCAACCCAGATTTCATAATTAATTGCTGCTAAGAATGTGCCCCCTCCCCCAATAATGTAAATTGCCCATTGTAGGTGGTGTAATTTGCGTTCTAATGTTCCCGTTTTATTCACATAAAAATTCAGTTGATCTTCTAAACGCACTTGCAGATAGGACTCTGGAGTCAGGCTTAAAAAGCCCTTGTCCTGTTTGGCCGTAGAATAAATGGGGGGTAAACTGCCTTCATAGGCTTTCAGGGCAGATAAATTCACTTCGGTTTGCATCAATTGTGTGCTGAAATTTTGCATCTTTTCAGCCAATTTCATTTCACGGCTCATTTCAAGTGTTTGTGTTCTACTATAAATTTCAGCCTGCGCCCGATAACGAAAAATTTCACTTTTCAAAGATTCCGCACAACCACGCAGCAATATCCATTTATTGCCCGCATTAAAGCGGTTTGAAATCGCGAGCAAGGCAGTCATGGTAACGGGTACTAGCATAATCATGTTACGCAAACAGGTACTGACAAAATCCTCGTCAATTTGTGCGGAGGTTAAACCTAATTTTTGCGCCCAAGTGGTTTGTAGCAGCACTAATAAGGTCCCCAAAACCCCTGCAAATAAAATTGCAGATTGAATCGATTCAAAATGCTTTTGATGGCGTTTTGCATTTAAATCATAAATGGCAAACTGTTCCCATGCGGATTTCAAGGTATTGTCGCCGCGTAACAGTCGATAAACTAAGCGTTCAAATTCGTTTAAACTGCCTTCCAAAGGGAATAAATACAGCTCGCCATCATCGATGATTTCGGCAAGCAAAGGGTCTTCAATAAATTCGGGGGGATTAAGTTTGCATTGTGCGAGTTCGTCTGCAAAACGCCCGCTGCCTTGCA
Source organism: Thiotrichaceae bacterium (assembly GCA_028688145.1). GTDB lineage: Bacteria > Pseudomonadota > Gammaproteobacteria > Beggiatoales > Beggiatoaceae > JAQTYU01. Next base: position 151,343 of record JAQTYU010000001.1, read on the forward strand.
CGATAAGAATCGGAATGCCTAAACGTACACTGTGTAAAATCTCTTGTTTACAAATGTTGCCACCGTTGACCAGCAACGTTAAGGCGGGCAAAGTTTTGGTGTAAATTTCGGCTAAGTGATACATTAACGGCGTTTCACAGCCCCAACCCTCATTATTTTCACAGTGCGTGTCAAGTAACACAAAATGGGTGTGATTGGGTTCAAGCGGCGCGGAATCTTCGCCCGTCACCGCCACAGGCTGATCGGGATAAGTCACCTTTCCAAAAGGCGCAACGCCTAAAATCGGCGTTTTATGCCCGCGTGCTGTAACCCCTTCCCCCAACATCGCCATCACCCCTGATTGCGTGCCGCCATCAATTAATAAAGCTTGAGTTTCTGAAGCCACTTGGGCAACGCCACGACTGAATAATTGCGTCAGCCGTGCATTGTTGTCCATTTTGCCAGCACCCCCTGCAAGCAAAATCAGATTTTTTGGGGTAGGCATTTGGAGCGCGTCTAAAATTAATTGCGGATCAGCGTGAGTGCTCACCCGTACCGCAGAGGCTATATTTCCATTGGGAAATTTAATGCTGTGTAACGTTGATAACAACGGGTTGGGAGTGATGTTATCCATCATATATCCTCAAATCACGGTCGAAGGCTAGAAGGTGTGCGCTGAAAACAATATGCTATCATCATTGTAGACTGTGAATAATGTCAAGCATCCTTGTTTGAGAAGCTTAATGACTGCGCTTGATTCGCTGCCAATGACTTTTTAAAACAATTTAATCACCATCACAGGATGAATTTTACTTATGCAGCACCGTTGGTCAATTACACTTTCGCTATTGGGAATATGGACAGTTTTATTGTTATTGACGCTTTTCCTACACTGGAAAACCGCGATTTTTATCATGCCCATCGTCCTGATTATCTTATTGTTGTATATTTCATTTTGCCTTGTATTTGCTTTAAGAAATGCGAATAAAAATAATTCCACAGACACCTTAGGAGAAACTAATCATCATGAGCGAGCCAAATACCTCAACCACTACGTCCCCAAAGACTAAAGCAGCCACACATAATTCCTCTTGGTGGGTGTTGGGAGGCGTGGGCGGGATTGTCATTTTGTTGCTGGCAATTACCTTGTTGTTATTTAAATTTGAAACCGTCGAAGGTAATCAAATCGGTGTGTTGGAAACTTGGATTGATGGGATTGATCCCAACCCCTATCCCACGAAAACGTATTTTCTCTTTCCGGGTTTTTCCAAGAAAATCTACACATATCCCTTATCATTACAGGTTTTTGTGATGAATGATCGCACCGATCAACAAGGCGAAACTGCCTCGGGACGGGAGCGGGATTCTTACCTTGTGCAATCTTCCGAAGGGCAAGATATGCACATCTCATTGAATGTGCAATGGCGCATTGATCCTGTGAAAGTAATTGATATTCATAAAACGGTGCGCACAGGCATCGAAGAAAAAATGTTGCGTCCTGTAGTAATGCGGGTGGTGAAAGATCAAGCAACACGGCGCACGGCAATTGATGCGTATTCAGGCGTGGGTTTAGTTCAATTACAAGCTGATATTTACACCGATTTAATTAATCCCGCAGGTGAACTGCGGCAGCGCGGGATTATTGTTGAAAACTTTGTGATTGAAGGGATTCGTTTAGACCCGAAATATATCGGTGAAATCACAGAACGCCAAGTTGCCACCCAACGTAAATTGAAAGCCGACGAACAAACTAAAGCGGCTCAAGCAGAGGCTTTGCGTGCCGAAGCCGAGGCGCAAGCGGATTTAAAAAAGCGGATTGTGGAAGCAGAACGTGATAAACAAGTGGGCATTTTAAATGCGGAAAAAGAAGCGCAACAACGCATTTTGTCTGCGGAAGCGGCTAAGAAACAAGTGATTTTGGATGCAGAAGCGCATCAGCAAAAATTAGTGTTGGAAGCGACGGGTACGCGGGATGCTAAGCTTTTGGAAGCACAGGGGATTTTAGCAATAGGGCAGTCGGAAGCAGAGGCGCAAAAGTTGCGTTTAAGTGCGTATGCTGTGCCCGGTGCGGATATTTTTGCCCGGGTTGAGATTGCACGCTGGTTTGCAAGTGGTCATCAAAATATCAAGGGCTATTTACCCAGCGACATGAATATTTATACTTTGGGCAGCAATTTCAGCAATGCGGTTGAAAATTTGGTGGGGGCGGGAACTTTACCGCCTTTGAAGGGAACAGCAGCACCTGTGGTTATACCGAAAGCTCCTCAATAAATCGTTAAATTTCACCAGCCCCGAAAGGCTGGTGAAATGCAGTTTTATTCCGTGCCAGTTTCTGAGCTTATTGTTTCAATCCATACCAGCCCCGAAAGGCTGGTGAAATGCGGGCACAGAAGCCAATTCCGCAGGCTTATCCTTTGTTTCAATCCATACCAGCCCCGAAAGGCTGGTGAAATAACGGGTGGCAAACAACCCGATGCGAAAGATGCAGGTTTCAATCCATACCAGCCCCGAAAGGCTGGTGAAATTGTGACTTCGGCTAATCCCTTAGAGCGCGACATTGGTTTCAATCCATACCAGCCCCGAAAGGCTGGTGAAATTAGCAAAATCTAAGTCAAGTTTACGACATGTTAAAAGTTTCAATCCATACCAGCCCCGAAAGGCTGGTGAAATTCCATGAACAGCGGTGTTTTAGTGCTACAAACTGGTTTCAATCCATACCAGCCCCGAAAGGCTGGTGAAATTAAACTGGCAGAATTTTTGACATCGCTGTTAGGCGTTTCAATCCATACCAGCCCCGAAAGGCTGGTGAAATCGATAAATAGCCTTTAACTTAGCTAAGAAATCAAGTGTTTCAATCCATACCAGCCCCGAAAGGCTGGTGAAATTGGTATTAGCAAGGTCAACCGTCATCAACTTATAGTTTCAATCCATACCAGCCCCGAAAGGCTGGTGAAATTGCTGTTGTCCCAGCAAAACGTATAATCCGTTAGTTTCAATCCATACCAGCCCCGAAAGGCTGGTGAAATCCACCCGTGGCACTTGACATGATTGCAGCGATTGTTTCAATCCATACCAGCCCCGAAAGGCTGGTGAAATATCAACTACAGAGGAAGCAGTATAATGGCTGACATGTTTCAATCCATACCAGCCCCGAAAGGCTGGTGAAATAAGCGCACTCATGATTTTCATTGTCTTGATTCATTTCGTTTCAATCCATACCAGCCCCGAAAGGCTGGTGAAATTAAAAACTTTCTTAACTGGTAGCGATGGTTTAAGTTTCAATCCATACCAGCCCCGAAAGGCTGGTGAAATGTGCGGAATAGTTGCTGGTGGTGTTGCCGTTAGCATCGTTTCAATCCATACCAGCCCCGAAAGGCTGGTGAAATGTCAACTGATATACATCCCCTACAGTGGTGCTGCCGGGTTTCAATCCATACCAGCCCCGAAAGGCTGGTGAAATGAGCTTGCTCCTATGAGTAGGCAAAAACCTACGATGTTTCAATCCATACCAGCCCCGAAAGGCTGGTGAAATACCGCAGTACCTACTCTATTAATACTTTTCCTAGTAGTTTCAATCCATACCAGCCCCGAAAGGCTGGTGAAATCGGACATTGTCGCGATAGACAAATGCGGAATTAGCTTTGTTTCAATCCATACCAGCCCCGAAAGGCTGGTGAAATCGCAAGTCTCCTGGACTTCACAAGCAACTCACCGTTTCAATCCATACCAGCCCCGAAAGGCTGGTGAAATTATAACTTGACTTCCAGTTGTCATACATCGGCAATGTTTCAATCCATACCAGCCCCGAAAGGCTGGTGAAATCATTAAACCCATTCGCTGGGCTTCTGTGCGCCGCAATGTTTCAATCCATACCAGCCCCGAAAGGCTGGTGAAATTGCCCTCAACATGATTCCCAGTAATTTCCACATTAGTTTCAATCCATACCAGCCCCGAAAGGCTGGTGAAATAAATGGCTTGTTGTCGCGCTGAATCATTGCGTCAACGTTTCAATCCATACCAGCCCCGAAAGGCTGGTGAAATGATGACAACATGACCGCATACGCAAAGTTGGTTTTGATGGTTTCAATCCATACCAGCCCCGAAAGGCTGGTGAAATCTTGAGATTCAGATAAAAATCTTAATCCGTCTTGTTTCAATCCATACCAGCCCCGAAAGGCTGGTGAAATTGGTCAAACTGTCGCCAGCCGTTGCGAAGGTATAAGTTTCAATCCATACCAGCCCCGAAAGGCTGGTGAAATGCCTGTGGCAGTGGCTGCTATGCCTAAGCCTGTAAGTTTCAATCCATACCAGCCCCGAAAGGCTGGTGAAATATTGAAATCGTGGCGAAGCGTAAAGAATCATTTTGGTTTCAATCCATACCAGCCCCGAAAGGCTGGTGAAATTTAAATATGCTAACAAACAATGGGCTGGCGTGCTGTTTCAATCCATACCAGCCCCGAAAGGCTGGTGAAATCCCATGTACACCCGCATGGGGAATGCCTATACCGTTTCAATCCATACCAGCCCCGAAAGGCTGGTGAAATCTCAAGGATTACGGCAACAGCTTAATGCTTAGCGCGGTTTCAATCCATACCAGCCCCGAAAGGCTGGTGAAATAAGTAGCCGAGGCATTCGGGGTTAAGTTTGAGGTCGTTTCAATCCATACCAGCCCCGAAAGGCTGGTGAAATCGGTGCATCCATCACAGTGAGTTATGACTACGGGTCTGTTTCAATCCATACCAGCCCCGAAAGGCTGGTGAAATATCAATGGTTAATGCAGAGATATTTTTGAGATTGGCATGTTTCAATCCATACCAGCCCCGAAAGGCTGGTGAAATTAGGTCATGCTTTCCACGCCAGCCTTACTGGACATCGGTTTCAATCCATACCAGCCCCGAAAGGCTGGTGAAATATGGACTCGCTTTTTTCAGCCCATTCAATCATCGCAAGGTTTCAATCCATACCAGCCCCGAAAGGCTGGTGAAATATCATGGCGATATGTACCGTGACTGACTTGGCAGTTGTTTCAATCCATACCAGCCCCGAAAGGCTGGTGAAATATTCAAGACGGGCTTAAAACCGATTTAGACGCGATTAGTTTCAATCCATACCAGCCCCGAAAGGCTGGTGAAATCAGGCTTGCACTCCAAATGGGGATAGGGGTGTTGACTTAGAGTTTCAATCCATACCAGCCCCGAAAGGCTGGTGAAATTTGTTGGTGACTGCCATAACCCACAATAATCTTGGTTTCAATCCATACCAGCCCCGAAAGGCTGGTGAAATAATCCAAATTTCAAAATCTTACCAACTATGATGGTTGTTTCAATCCATACCAGCCCCGAAAGGCTGGTGAAATAGCAGCTCTGCTTTGCGAGGTTCGCAGTAAGCGAGTTTCAATCCATACCAGCCCCGAAAGGCTGGTGAAATCAGTGATGACACCGTGCCCGCAATGCTTACACCCGGTGTTTCAATCCATACCAGCCCCGAAAGGCTGGTGAAATCAAGTGGATTGCGTTGCGCTTATCGGGGGGCGATACGTTTCAATCCATACCAGCCCCGAAAGGCTGGTGAAATAGATTGACAACTATTTCCCGTCGCTCCGTGCCCATGTTTCAATCCATACCAGCCCCGAAAGGCTGGTGAAATTTCATGTTTCAATCCCTGCCCGCCCCGAAGGGCGGGTTTCAATCCATACCAGCCCCGAAAGGCTGGTGAAATCTGATTTAACAGGCACTAAAACCGCCCAGGAACAGGTTTCAATCCATACCAGCCCCGAAAGGCTGGTGAAATACCATAATGGCAACCACATAATATATAAGCTTTATTTTGTTGTCTAGCGCGAACTGATTTTTAAAAGGGGAAATGAGAGAAATTTCAAGCAGGGAAAAAATAGAAATTATAAAAATCAAACAGATAAAGATGCGCGAACATCCCCGTATTTTTACCATCAATACAGGTTCGCGCTCTCAAAAGATATGCAGCTTGCAATAGATAAACTGAAATGTACTCTTCGTAAATAGCAAGCCTAGGGTGGATAAGGCGCAAGCTGCTACCCATTTTTCAACCCAAAAAACTGCTCAATAATTATTTTTCCCGCCCAATTCCTCTTTCTCTGGCGCATGACGGCACCCTACGAAATATCTTGATTTCTAATTAACCTGAGTTCGGGATAAGAACACTTAAGTCCTTTAAATAATAATAAGTTAAAAACTTATGATCTAAATTTATATGGAGTTGTTGGGTAATTGACAAAATTCGACATGTTTTTTAGATAAGATTTATTTTTAACTAACTATATTTATTGATTTTTTTGCTATTTTTATCCCGAACTCAGGTTAATTAATTTATCCGTAGGCTAAGTTTCGTCAGCAAGAGACATATCCATAAACTATCCAAAATGTATGAATAAAAATAGTATGGTAATTTGTACAATGGGTCTAGTTTTAAGAATGGAAAATCCCCCCGTATTCCGCTGCACTCCATACGGACCACAATCCTTCAATCTCACAAATGCGCTATAATGCGCCCCATCTGCACTACATACATCACAACCCTCCAAAAACTGCCCACGATTTTCTTTCACAGGTCGAAATACGTGCTATGTATAGAATCATCCTGCTGTTTAGCTTATTAATAAGCAGTGCTGTTGTCACTGCGATTGACAAAACCACCGCCGTTTTTAGCGATCCCAGCCAAGAAATTCGCTACAAAGCCCTGTCTGCGGAATTGCGCTGTGTGGTTTGTCAAAATCAATCACTGGCAGATTCCAACGCCGAGCTTGCCCAAGATTTACGCGACCAAGTCCGCACTTTAATTATTCAAGGACAAAGCGACGCGCAAATTGTCGAATTTTTAGTGTCGCGCTATGGTGATTTCGTGCTGTATCGTCCCCCGTTTAAAGCGTCTACCGCAGTGCTATGGATTGCGCCCGGCTTGTTATTATTATTCGGGATTGGAGTCTTAATTTATTTCATTCGCCGCCAACAAACCGCCCCCGCCCCGCAAAATTTAAGCAGCACTGAGCGCGATAAACTCAAGCATTTGCTAGACGAATAAGGATTAAGATTAACCATGCTGATATTGTTTTGGATTACCGCCGCCGCCTTAACCGCACTCGCGCTCGCTTTCGTGATGCCCGCCTTGTTGAAAACCACCCAGCCTATTTCCCAAATTGGGCAACGCGCCACCAATATTGCGATTTATAAAGAACGGCTCGCCGAATTAGAAGCCGAAAATTTAAGCCCAGAATTGCGGGAACTTGCCAAATTAGAATTAGACCAAACTTTATTACACGATGTGCAAGAGCCTGAAACTCAAATCACCGCCGCGCGTGGGCGTTGGGCAGGGATTGCCATCGGGATGATTTTGCCCGTGCTCGCGATTGGCGGTTATTTAAAATCTTCAGATTATTTGCTGGCAACTTCGGAAAAGCCCGTTCCTACGGATAAAGCTGCACAAAGCAAAATTCCGCCTAATTTGGAAGAAATGGTTCAAAAATTGGTGAAACGTTTGGAAGAAAAGCCTGATGATGCTAAGGGTTGGTACATGTTGGGGCGTTCTTACACCGTGTTAAATCGTTATCCTGAAGCGATAGCTGCCTATACCAAAGCCCTTGCCTTGTCGGGCAACGAAAATCCGCAGTTATTTGTCGATTTTGCTGAAACATTGGGCATGAGTGCCAACGGAGATTTGGCGGGGAAACCCAGCGAATTGCTAAAAACCGCGCTTTCTTTAAATCCCGAGTTACCCAAAGGTTTATGGCTTGCAGGTTTAGCCGCCGCACAAAGTAAAGATTATGCAATGGCGGTGGAATATTGGCAGCGTTTACTGGCGCAAATTCCTGAAAATGAAACCGAAGATCGTCAAAGTTTGTTAGAACAAATTAATGAAGCCAAACGTTTGATGAAACCCAGTGCATTGAATGCAATGGCAAATCCCAGCACGGCAACTTTACCTAATTTACCCAAAGCAGCGGGCGCGATACACTTGCAGGTTGAAGTCAGTCTTGCGGCGGAGGTGTTGGCAAAAGTCAATCCTACGGATACCGTATTTATTTATGCCCGCGCCAAACAAGGCACGCCCATGCCTTTGGCGGTGGTGAAAAAACAGGTGAAAGATTTGCCGCTGAAAATTACCTTGGATGACAGCATGGCAATGACTCCGAGCATGAAATTATCAAACTTCAGTGAAGTCATGGTGATGGCGCGGGTGTCGAGCAGTGGAAATGCCTTGCCACAAGCAGGCGATTATGTGGGTCAAGTTGAGACTGCGAAACTGGGTGAAACAGTTGTGGTGAATATTAGTCGCTTGTTGCAGTAGTAAAATGTTGGAACGAAAAAATTTAGTAGTAGGGTGGAATAGCGTAGCGTATTCCACCTTGAAACGTGATAACTCTAGACGTGACGCAGTTGAATCAAGAACGCACTCATTTGTCTCGTTCCATCGCTCCAGCGTTGGAATGACTACCTCGTCGCTCCAGCAGCGAGGATTTTACAAGCTTCTGCCGTACAATGAGGGTCTTATCGATTCAACTGTGTCATGCCTAGAGCTATCACCTTGCATGGTGGAATACGCTACGCTATTCCACCCTACTACTAAATTTTCTACTCTTTCTTATCCCGAACTCAGGTTAAATAGGCATTGATGCGCCTCCTTTCGTCGGCACATCCTATTGTTCTAGCCGTCTTAAACGAAAAAATCCTCCCCATTTTCAATAAAGTAGGGAGGATTTTTTATAGAGAAGCAGCTTATTAAACTAACTTAGCTGGCATCGCCCATCATCGATTGCAGGTAGTTTTTAATGCCCACACGTTCGATTAAATCGAGTTGAGTTTCCAACCAATCAACGTGTTCTTCTTCGCTTTCCAGAATATCATCCAACAATTCACGGGTTACGTAATCTTGGCAAGACTCGCAATAAGCAATCGCTTCACGCAACAAAGGAATTGCGATTAATTCCAGCTTGAGATCGCATTGCAACATTTCTTGAGGATTTTCCCCAATCATCAGCTTGCCCAAGTCTTGCAGATTTGGCAGCCCTTCTAAAAACAGAATCCGCTCAATGATTTTGTCCGCATGTTTCATCTCATCGATGGATTCATGATATTCATGTTCATTCAGCTTCATTAAGCCCCAATTCTTGTACATGCGCGCATGTAAAAAATATTGGTTGATTGCCGTCAATTCATTCAGCAATGCCTTGTTTAAAAACTCGAGAACTTTTTTATCGCCTTTCATTATGCGGTGTCCTTATGCAGTCATGTTATGTTTCTATTCAGACTCGACTGTCGAGTGAAAAAGCCATCGACAAGTCGGTGGGGGAAACTGTTGCTTACAAACCCACTATAGCTTGAAAGCCCTAATTGTCAATTCTTAATCAGCGTGCAATTGGCTGAGGCGGCGGCTAATCGCGTGTTGAATGCCAGCTTTGTCTAAGCCCGAATCTGCCAATAAAATCGGGGTGTTGCCATGCTCTAAGAAACTGTCCGCAAGCCCCAAATTTAACACAGCAATATGACATTGATGCGCATGTAAACACTCATTCACCGCGCTGCCCGCGCCGCCCATAATTGCATTTTCTTCAACAGTGACAATCAATTCATGCGTGGCAGCTTGTTGTAAAATCATGTCAACATCCAGCGGTTTCACAAAACGCATGTTAATCACCGTAGCATCCAATTCTTCCGCAGCAGCAAGCGCAGGATGTAATAAAGTGCCAAATGCCAAAATTGCGACGCGCTTGCCTTGACGACGCAATTCAGCCTTGCCAATCGGGAGCGGCGTTAATTCTTTATTAACCGTCACCCCAATGCCATTGCCACGCGGATAACGCACCGCACTACAGCCATCGCGATATAAAAAGCCCGTGGTCAACATTTGCCGACATTCATTTTCATCACTCGGGGTCATCAGCAGCAGGTTAGGAATACAGCGTAAATAACTCAAATCAAACGCGCCCGCATGAGTTGCGCCGTCTGCCCCGACTAAGCCTGCACGGTCAATCGCAAATAACACGGGTAGATTTTGCAAAGCCACATCATGAATAAATTGGTCATAAGCGCGTTGCAAGAAAGTCGAATAAATCGCGACCACGGGTTTTAAACCATCGCAGGCAAGCCCCGCTGCTAAAGTCACACTGTGTTGTTCAGCAATGCCCACGTCAAAATAACGTTCGGGATATTGTTCGGAAAATTTCACCAGCCCTGAACCTTCGCGCATCGCGGGGGTGATGCCGATTAACTTATCATCTTGCGCCGCCATGTCGCACAGCCATTGCCCAAAAATTTGGGTGTAAGTCGGAATCGTGGCAGCTTTAGCAAGCATTTCCCCGGTTTTCACATCAAAGGCACTTACGCCGTGATATACGCAAGGGTCATCTTCTGCCACCGCAAAGCCTTTGCCTTTTTTAGTGACGACGTGCAGAAATTGCGGCCCTTTCAGGGCTTTCATATTGTGTAAGGTGCGGAGCAGGGCGGGTAAATCGTGCCCGTCAATCGGGCCGATGTAATTGAAACCTAATTCTTCAAATAAAGTGCCGGGGACTACCATACCCTTAACATGCTCTTCAGTACGCCGTGCGAGTTCGCAGACGCTGGGCATTTTTGACAACACTTTTTTACTATTTTCACGCACCGAGCTGTAAAAACGGCTGGATAATAATTTCGCCAAATAATTGGACATGCCGCCCACATTGGGGGAAATCGACATGTCGTTGTCATTTAAAATCACGAGAATATCGACACCGACATCACTGGCATGATTCAAGGCTTCAAATGCCATGCCTGCGGTGAGTGCGCCATCTCCAATGACAGCAATCGCTTTACGCTCGCTGCCCAATTGTTTTGCCGCGATTGCCATACCTAAGGCTGCACTGATTGAAGTGCTCGAATGTCCCACCCCAAAACAATCATAGGGGCTTTCTGCGCGGCGCGGGAAACCTGAAATCCCTTGATATTGTCGCAAGCTGGACATGGCTTCGCGCCGCCCCGTGAGAATTTTGTGGGGATAACTTTGATGTCCCACATCCCACACTAAACGGTCTTCGGGAGTATTAAACACATAATGCAGTGCAATGGTTAATTCCACCGTGCCCAGATTGGAGGCTAAATGCCCTCCGGTGCGGCTTAAGGTATCGAGTAAAAATCCACGCAACTCTTCGGCAAGCTGCGGCAAATCTCGTTCAGGCAATTCACGCAATTGGGCGGGTGAATCGATTTTCTCTAACAAGGGGAAAGATGGATTCATTGGATAATAATCTTAATGGATAGGATAAGGTGACAGTATTTCATGGTGCAACGGGGCGTTGAATTCAGCCGTGATGCGAGCCGCAGGGGGGCTTGAGATTACCGTAAAACAGGCGATTACCCAATGCGGGAAGCCTATTATTTTCGTCGAGTGCACTAGAGCTAAAACTGTCAACTATAGCGTATTAGGCGGTTTTTTCAAAGATAAGAATAGTTGAGTGAGTTTAACCTATTGAAAAGATTTGAAGCACGTTGCGCTTACTTTCCATAATAAATAAGGCGGTTAAAAAATCAACTGCGCCCTAACCCCACAACGTGGGCTAAAAATCAATAGTTATAAGGTGTTTTGATGAACGTCTTTGAGTAGCCCGTATGTAGCGCAGCGAAATGCGGGAAATTCATTAGAAATTAAGATATTTCGTGGGATGCATAAGCGTAGCCCCATGCACCAGAGAAAGAGGAATTGGGTGGGGAAAATAATTATTGAGCGGTTTGTTTGGGTTGAAAGGTGGATGGCGGCTTGTGCCTTATCCACCCTATGCTTGCTGTCGCCAAACCAGTGTATCTAAGGTGATTTGTACTGTGTCCTGTCGTATAAACAAAGGCAGCCAGTTAATGACTGGTACAAGTTAAAAAATGGGGAGCTTGGTTTTCATAAATTTTATAACGACTGCGTCCCACGGCATTCCCAACAGGAACAAACGCTCTAACTCTGCCAAAGCCTCATCAGTATTCTGTTTCTCATCAAATAGTATATCTAATACCTTATTTTTTATCGCATTAAAAGAGACGGAACGATTCACATGTTGAGGATAGCGGGTTTCTTTGCCTGATAAGAAACACTGACTACTCTCTGTTAATATCGCCTCAAGCCCTGTTAAATACACACTCGAATAGAAGTCCTGATACACAGATTCTGCTGACTTTCCTGTGAAGTTCTCTAAACCTAAACGAGTTTTCAAGATTCCAAAGAAAGTCTCAATGCCCCAACGTAAACGGTAAAGCTCTTTAAAATCTGCGGTTGGGTATAAAGTTTCATCACACAAACTGGTCACTAACACCTCAAATTGTCCCTTTAGACGCACACGCACAAACTCGATTAAGTACGTCGTACATCACACTCGCCATGCCATAGGCATGTTTACCTTCGACTTTTGCCTTATTACTGTAAGATATTTCTCCAAATTCTCCAATGACGCTGGGTGTGGAAGCATGACATCGACCACAGCTTTCTGGTTGAGTTCGATAAAGGCTGTATGTTTGAGCTGCATTCTGCGCTGACTAAAAGCACTATGACTGACGGGAGAGACTCCCCAATGGAGACTCATCTCATTTAACAACAACTGTATGGACTTCACGCCCTTTTGTAATAACAGTGTCATTAACAAGGGGAAACTTAGCTTTCTGTCCCTTGTGAAGTCTGTAGTATGGGTGCGGTGTTGCGCTTTGAAACTATCCATGTGAATGAGTTCGTTACTTTGGATTAACGTTGAGTTTTTTTAACATCGGAGATTCTCCTGTTCGTTTTAGATCTCACTATAGTTCTTTTTACTTAACTTAATCGCAGTGAAGTGCCATTTGGGAACGAGGGAAATTAAGCAGGATTAATTTCTAATACCGAGAAAGGATTAAACTGTTTTTCTTTTGACTCTTGATTCAGACACGAAGCGAGCTAAAATCTTTTCCTCTAAATATGAATGCGGAGCATCTCAAGAAATTTGACCATGCCTAAATAGGCTATCACGGTGATTACACAAGCTGCGCTCAAACTGAGCCAAAAACCAAACCCCATACGGAGTAGCGGCGGCAACACGAGAAATAAAACCAGTGAGGGCAAAACTAACCAAAAAATGCTCTGAGACATTTCGGCGATTTTCTGAACATCTTGAGAGTCAAGATAAATCCAGATAAATGCAAAGACTGAAGTAATGGGCAAAGATGCAAGTAGTGCCGCTAAAAAAGAAGAGCGTTTTACCAGTTCGGAAACTGAGGTTAAAATAATTGCAGAAAGTATGATTTTAAAAGCGTACTGCCACATACAACCCCCAGTTTAAAATTGGCATTATTTTAAACTGTTCATTTTACAGAAATGCTATCCACTCAGTCACACAAACTGTAAGCGAGTTTCAAACACGTTGTCGCACCGCTTCATACAAACAAATCCCCGTCGCCACTGAAACATTAAGACTTTCAACCGTCCCAAACATCGGAATTCTCACCAAACTATCGCAGGCTTCTTGGGTTAAACGCCGTAATCCTGTACCTTCTGTGCCCATCACAATCGCTAACGCGCCCGTGAGTTTTACCGAATATAAATCTTGCTCAGTCTCACCCGTGGTGCCGACCAACCACACCCCTTGTTCTTTTAAAAACTTCAAAGTGCGGGCTAAATTCGTGACTTGAATCACAGGCAATTTTTCAGCCGCGCCACAGGCGACTTTAAACACCGTGGGCGACAAACCGCAGGCACGATCTTTGGGCACAATCAGCGCGTGAACGCCCGCAGCATCCGCAGTGCGCAAACACGCGCCCAGATTATGCGGGTCTTGTACGCCATCGAGCACTAATAAAAACGGGGGAACTTGAAGTGTTGCCAATAATTCGGCGAGACTGTTTTCATCTTGAATCGGCAAGGCTTTGCAGCGCAGCACAATCCCTTGATGATTGCCTTGTTCTGCAAGTTTATCTAAGGTTTTTTTGGGCACAACATGCACAGGAATGCCTTGCGTGGTGGCTTCTGTGGCATAAGACGCAAATTCTGCTTCACGCCCCTGTTGTAACCATAATTCGATAATGCGGGTGGTGTCGTAATCAAAAACTTGGCGTGCGGCATGAATGCCAAACAAATATTCATTGTGGCGCATAGCGAGAAACTTATGAAATTGCTGTGAACAGCGAGGGAAATTTTTAGGAGTTTTGCAGAGAGGTTCTGCACTTTGAAGCTTTAGAAGTGGCGCGCCCGAAGAGATTCGAACTCCTGACCGCATGGTTCGTAGCCATGTACTCTATCCAGCTGAGCTACGGGCGCACTAAAAACTGACATTATGCGTTGTTTTTATTTCTCTGTCAAGGTGGCGGAGAGAAAGGGATTCGAACCCTTGATAGGCTTTTGACCTATACTCCCTTAGCAGGGGAGCACCTTCGGCCACTCGGTCATCTCTCCATGACATTAACAACGTCAGGAACAGCATTCTAATGGAACTTAAACAGAAAAGCAAGCCCAAAAAGATGCTTGTGTTATCGTGGGTCATTGAGATGCATAATGACCCCAAAATAAACAACGTCTCTACGTTAAGCGATGAGCTTGCAACAACGACTTTCGCTATTAAACCGAAACTGTTTGAAAGTATAATTGAAAAGTGCAGTTTCTTAAACCTGTTTGCCGTAGGATAAATAACGTCTCTGTTTTTGGAGTAATGACTATTATTTTTATATAGATTACTATGGCTTATGCGTAAGAACATAAAACAATCACTGAGAACGTCACAATGCGGCTAAGACCACTGTTCCCGTGATAGGTATCTCGTAATGTGTGCGAGATTATGATATTAACAACCATTAGTTATTTTTTCTTTTTCCATGCAATAGTGGCACGAAAATGGCGTACATATTAATTAGTGATGATTCGGTTGCAATGCGGCAGATGTTGAAGGCTGCTTTATTGGTTGAAGATCACCAAGTTGTTGAAGCAGATGATGGGCTAGTCGCCTTAAGTCTCGCCAAAACTCACCTGTTTGATTTGGTCATTACTGACGTAAACATGCCTATGTTAGATGGTTTAAGCTTAGTGCGTGAGTTACGAAGTTTAACTGACTATCAGTTTAAGCCGATCTTAGTCTTAACCACAGAATCTGATCCTGATAAGAAAAAATTAGCAAAAGCAGCAGGGGCAACGGGTTGGCTAGTGAAACCCTTTGATCCCGATAAATTATTAGCTGCGGTCAAAAAAGTATTGGGGTAACGCCATGAGTGTAGATATGACAGAGGTTCGACAACTGTTTTTCGAGGAAAGTTTTGAAAACCTCGATATGATGGAGTCGAGCTTATTAGATTTAGAAATTGGTGCGGTCGATAAAGAATTAATCAATACGATTTTTCGCGCAGCACATTCGATTAAAGGCGGCGCAGGGATTTTTAAATTTGAGCATGTCATTAATTTTGCACATACGGTAGAAACCTTATTAGACGAATTACGTAATGATCAGCATATTGTCACCCAACATTTAATTGATTTACTGCTACGCGGGGTTGATACCTTGCGTGCCTTACTCAAGGCTTTGCAGACGGGACAAGAGTACAATCCAGAGGCAGTGCTGGTTTGTCAGCAAGAATTCACAGCCTTGCTAATCACCCCGATGTCGCCGCCTCCAGAACACGCGCATCCACACCCTGAGAACACTCACGCGCCCGTCACTGCGCCTGAAGTGATACCTGTAGGTTGGCACATTCGCTTTAAACCTTATCCACGTTTATTGCAAACGGGAAATGATCCGATTAACTTGTTTCGTGCCTTGGATGCTTTGGGTGAGTTACAAATCTGTGCCGACAGCTCACAATTGCCCACGTTTGCGGATTTAGACTTTCAAAACTGTTATTTAAGTTGGGATTTGCTGCTCACGGGAGCGGTAGAACAAACCGCCATCACCGAAATTTTTGAATGGGTCGAAGGTGATTGTGATTTAGAAATGATTCCTTTAGACAAGGAAAGCTTGGCAGAAACGCGCATCGTGATGGATAAAGCACTCGAAGCCAGCCTTGCGAAGCTTGCTAAAGTGCCTGAAAAAATCATCTCGCCAGCACCCAGCGAAACACCTGTAAATCCGAAGCTATCCAGTATTCCCATTGTCAACGAAGTGCTGGAAAAGCCCGCCCACAACGAACATCTCAGCAGTCATATTAATGAAGCCAGTTCGATTCGGGTTGGGATTGATAAAATCGACGCATTGATTAACATTGTCGGGGAATTGGTGATCACGCAATCCATGCTGGATCAGGTCGGTGAGGATTTTAACCTTGCACGTTTGGAACAATTACGTAGCGGTTTAGCGCAATTAGAACGCAACACTCGTGAATTGCAAGAAAGTGTGATGCGGATTCGGATGTTGCCGATCAGTTATTCTTTCAACCGTTTTCCGCGCCTCGTGCATGATTTGAGCACCCAACTCGGCAAAAAAGTCGAAATCAAACTTTCGGGCGAACAAACCGAACTTGATAAAACCGTGTTGGAAAAAATGAGTGATCCGCTGGTGCATTTAGTGCGCAATGCTTTGGATCATGGGATTGAAATGCCTGAACAACGCCGCGCTGCGGGTAAACCTGAAACAGGTATCTTAAAGCTTCATGCCTTTCACCAAGGCGGCAACATCATGATTCAAATCAGCGATGATGGAGCGGGATTTAATCTGGAACGTATTCAGCAAAAAGCGATTGATAAAGGCTTATTACATCCCGATGAAAACCCCACGGTAGAACAGCTCTACGAATTTATTTTTCATCCCGGTTTTTCAACTGCACAACAAGTCAGTGATTTATCGGGGCGCGGTGTGGGCATGGATGTGGTGCGGCGTAATATTCGTGATTTGGGCGGCACGATTGAAATTAAATCTGAAATCGGCAAAGGCTCACGCTTCAGTATTCGTTTACCGTTGACCTTGGCGATTTTGGATGGGCAATTGGTGCGCGTTGGCAATCGCATTTATATTTTATCCTTGCTTTCGATTATTGAATCTTTGCGAATTCAACCGAATTTATTAAGCGTGTTGGCGGGCAAGGCGGAAGTCTATCGCGTGCGCGATGAATATATTCCGATTTTGCGGCTTTATGCCTTGTTTAATATCATTCCCAGCACCACCCAACTGGAACAAGGCATTTTAGTGATCGTGGAAGGTGAGGGGCAAAAAATTGGGCTTTTTGTCGATGAATTATTGTCACAACAACAGATTGTGATTAAAAGTCTCGAAACCAATTACAAACAAATTCACGGGATTTCAGGCGCGACGATTTTAGGGGATGGCAGCGTGGCTTTAATCCTTGATGTGGCGGGCTTGATTCGACAATTTTACAGCAGCAACCGTGTCCATACTTTTTCTGAACTGAGCGTAGGAGCGATGACATGAATAACGAAGAGACAAAAATCGCTAATAAATATCTCACTTTCGTGCTGGCGACGGAAGAGTATGCCGTGGATATTTTGCGAGTCCAAGAAATTAAAGGCTGGAATAAACCCACGCCCATTCCCAATACCCCCGAATATTTATGCGGCGTGATTAATTTACGCGGCACGATTGTTCCCATTATTGACCTGCGTTTACGCTTTGGATTAGAACGTCTGCCTTATGGACAAATGACTGTCATTGTGGTGGTGCGGGTTATCAGTGGGAATAAAGAGCGTATCATGGGGATTGTGGTCGATGCAGTCTCCGATGTATATGATATTAATGAGGCTGATGTCAAACCTACGCCCGAATTTGGCAGCGTAATCAATATTGAGTTTGTCAAAGGTTTGGCGAATGTTTGTGAGAAAATGATCATCATTTTGGAAATCGATGCGCTATTAAACTCTGACGAATTAGCCATTATCGAGCAAAGCCATCATTGATAAGCTGCTGCACTTTTGATCCGAACTTTTCTCTGCTTATCGTCATTCTTTCCATGAAAATGGAGAGGAACATTCGTCAGATTTCCTTGCTGGTTTGAGACATCCGCCTTTATGGGGATTTTTTGACAACGATACGCCAGTATCCTTTACTGTAACCTCCTCGTTCATGGTGAGGCACAATCCATCGACCTCTATCTGTCGGTGGGTTTCACCTAGCGGATGAGGTCGGGTGTGGATTGAAACATGCAATTTCTTGCGAATTTAAAGATCAAATACAAACTTGTCCTGATGTTATTTTTCCCCATGTTAGGACTGCTTTATTTTTCCCTAGACAACGTCTCCGAGAAAGCAAAAACCTATGAGGAGATGGCGGGTTTAGAGCAGTTAGCGGGTTTGATGGTTAAAGTCAGTGATTTAGTACATCAATTTCAACGTGAACGCGGCGTGAGTGGATTTTATTTAATATCGCCGCAACCCCATTTATTACAAGAGCTGGCGCAAGAACGCGTCACCACCAATACCGCACTCAATAATTTGCAGCAAACCGCACAAACTTTAGATACGCATTATTTTGGGGATAGTTTCCGCATTGCCTTGGCGGAAATTTTAAAAGACGCGATTGAGGTTCATAAATACCGCGAACAAGTCGATCAACTCGCTCTGACTGAGCCTGAAGTGATCCGTGTTTACAGCGAATTAAATAATCAATTGATTAGCTTTATTGGGAAACTCACGAGTTATGGCAACAATAAAGGATTATTGAAAGGCGAATTGGCGTACATGAACCTGCTCACTGCCAAAGAAAATGCGGGTTTAGAACGTTCTTTGCTGACTCGTATTTTTAAACAGCGTTACTTTGAACGCGGACAGTTTAAACAGTTTGTGATGCTGACCATCACCCAAGATTTATTTTTAGGGCGTAGTCTCAATCTTTATCTGGACGAAGAACAACGCGCCATTTTTAAAACCCGTTTGGCAGACAACATCCTTCAAGAAACTGAACGTTTGCGCAAATTGGTCTATTCGGCGGAATCAGAAGGTTTGATTAAAGAGGCAGACCCTGAGCATTGGTTCAAAGTACAAACGAAGAAGATAGAAATCCTCAAACAGTTAGAAGATATTTTAGGGCAAAGTATTTACCAGAAAGCGACCTTTGTTAAAAATGATGCTTATCAAGATTTTATCCTGATTAGTGCGGGAACTGTGCTTATTTTCAGTTTGGCAGGCTTCTTGGCTTATTTGATTCTCAAAGGCATCACCACCCGACTTAGCAATGCAGTGGGGGCGGCGTATTCGATAGCGGATGGGAATTTAGAAAATACGATTCATGTCGATAGTCTTGATGAAACGGGTAAATTACTCAAAGCCTTTTCCAAAATGCAGCGACAATTACGCGCCCGTCGTACCGAAGATAAACGTATTGCTGATGAAGCCTTGCGTTTAAATCGTGCCTTAGATGTGGTGACGACTAATGTCTTAATTGCGGATAATAATCACCAAATAATTTACTTAAATAATGCGGCAAGACAATTATTTGCTCGTGAACAATACAGTATTTCTAAAGACTTACCTAATTTTGATGTTGAGCGTTTACTGGGTGAGAAAATTGATCTGTTCCACAAAAATCCGCAACAGATTAACCAACACCTTGATCAATTATTAAGCAGTTATAAGTTTACAATTAACTTGGGGAATTTGATTTTAGATTCCACCATCACCCCCGTGATCAATAGCAACAACGAACGCATTGGCACGGTCACGGAATTAACGGATCGCAGTTTAGAATTAGCCACCGAGCAAGAAATTAGCACCGTGTTAGCCGCAGCTTTACAGGGCGATTTCAAACAACGCTTATCTCTGGAACATAAAACAGGATTTTTCCTGAATTTTAGCGAAAGTTTGAACCGTATTTTAGACACCAATCAGGCTATTTTTGAAGAAACTTTGCAGACTTTTGCCGCCTTGGCGAAAGGTGATTTAACCAAAGGTATCCGTAATCAATACTTGGGGGCGTTTGGACAACTGAAGCAAGATGCCAACACCACTATCCAAAAATTGACCGCCGTGATGCAGACCATACAACAAACCGCACAGCGCGTGAATTCGACCGCAGCAGACATTGCGCAGGGCACCTCCAGTCTTAATCAGCGCACCGAGCAACAAGCTGCCTCTTTAGAAGAAACCGCCGCCAGCATGGAGCAAATGACCAGCACCGTGCAGCGCAATGCAGAACATGCGCATCAAGCAGCCCAGTTGGCAAAAGTGGCAAAGCAACAAGCAGAACAAGGCGGGGTGGTGATTAATAAAACCATTACCGCAATTCAGGCAATGAGCCAAAGCAGTCGCCAAGTGGCCGATATTATCGGAGTCATTGATGAAATTGCCTTTCAGACGAATTTATTAGCCCTGAATGCGGCGGTGGAAGCGGCGCGGGCGGGCGAGCATGGGCGCGGTTTTGCGGTGGTTGCCACTGAAGTGCGTAATTTGGCGCAACGCAGTGCAGCGGCGGCAAAAGAGATTAAAATCTTAATTAATCACAGTGTAAGCACGGTCAATGAAGGCACTTTGTTGGCGAGTGAATCGGGGCACACTTTGGGTGAAATTCTCAAGGCGGTGCAACAGGTACATGAAATTATTGCTGAAATTGCCGCCGCTTCTATGGAGCAAACATTAGGGATTAATCAAGTTCATCTGGTGATTAATCAATTAGAAGAAATTACCCAACAAAATGCCAACTTAGCCCAAGCTTCAAACGTCGCCAGTGATGTGATGAAGCAGCAAGCCCAGAATTTAATGACACAAGTCAGCTTTTTCCAAATCCAGAATTCACAACAGCCGATTTAATCGATATTACCCGCTTAACTCGATGTAACAAGTGATTATCCCTGATTTAAATCTGAGATCAGAACTGATGCGTTTTAAAAACCTATCGGCTCTTTTAAGAAAGATCATGGGAGTGCTTGCCCTTTTTCTTATTTAATCTGAGACCTCAACTATGACCCGTTGGTTTTTTCTCTTCCTCCTGTTCAGCTTGTCTCACCTCCTGAGTGCCGCAGAAACCATTCCCGCCGAGACCACTTCCCTGAGTATTGATCCGCTCAATACTTCGATTATGAGTCCTGAACTGATTAGCCAACGTCAAGCAAGTTTAGCCGAGCTTGAGGCAAACTTAGCGCGAAAAAATGCCAAGTTGCAGACAGAACAGCAAGAATTACCCGCTAAAATCACCTTGCTGGATGTCAATAAAGTTAATCAGAAAACCTTAGAAAATGCGATTTTAGAACGTGACACGGCACAAATTGAAGTCAAAAATGCAGAAGTGGAAGTTCAAAATTCTGAAAATGCACAGCGTGAACGTGTTAATTTAATTACCAAATTACAAAACGACCTGACTGTTTTACGCAGAATACCTGCCCCCGCCGATCAAGTCGATGCACAAACTCAGCAAATTGCCGAACTCGAAAAAAACATTGCCTTACAAAAAACTACCCGCGAATTAGACGATCGTCAATTACATATTAATAAGCAACGCAGTGATTTGGCAGTTAGGCGTTTAGCTTATACAGAACAATGGGTTGCTGCGATTCAAAAGCTGTATCAAACCCGTCAAAAACAAGACTTAGCTGAACAAAATCAACAAGAATGGCAACATTATTTAGAAGAAACGGCGGACTTACGCGCTCAATTAGAAAAAACCCAACTGCCGATACAACGCTATCTTTTAGAAATTAAATTGCAACTGGCGGAAGAAAATCAGCAAAAACGGGCGCGTCAATTAAAGCTGCAAAATATTAAAAATCAGTTAGCTGAATTCGAGAGCATTAGCACACAACAAACTTCAAGAATCTCGCAGGAGATGATTAGACAAGTGGATGTGGTGGCGCATGAAATCCAAGATGCGAGCAATATTTTGGAAAGTAAGCTCAATATTTTGAATCAACAATTACAAGCCACTAAAAAGAATAATGAAGTTTTGACGGGCTCAGAGTTAAAAATTGGGAATGAGATTGAGAAAAATCTCGATAGCACGATTAAAGAATTAACGCCGCAAATGGTGTTGATTGGTGAACTCAATTCGACTGCAACCCAGTATTTGAGCACTTTGACGACACGTTATCAAACCCGCTTGCGTGAAATGTTGTTGCGACACCGCATTCTGCCTAAAAATTGGGCAGAATGGCAGGATATTTTTAACGAAATCAGTATGCTCCCGACGATATTTTTGCAACAAGTGCTCACCTCCACCCAAGGTTTTATTCAAACTTTTCAACGCATGAGCGCGGGTTCTGTGGTGATGTTAGGTTTGGGAAGTGTGCTGTGGCTTGCGGTGTTTTTATGGATTTACAGTTTACTCGGAGATTTGCTTAAACAATTAGATCATCCGAATGCCGTCAGGGTGCAAAGTGAGGTTTGGTTGCGCCTACTGCGCATGAATTTAATGGGTTTAGCGATTACAGGCATTATTTTACTGGTCACTTGGATTGCCCAGCCGCGCCATTCCAGCCTCTTGCTCACCCATACGCTAGTGTTTTTATGGTTAGGGGTGAAGTTTCCCTTAAATCTTTCGCATTTGATTTTAGCAGGTCGCTATCTTTCCAATATTCGGCAACGTTCTAAAATTTACCAGCAATTGCGCTGGAGCGTGATTGCGACAGGAACGTTTACGGCAATTACTTCCATCGTGCATTTATTGCCGATTTCTTTGATCTTACGCGATTTATTCGACAGCGTGTTCATGTTGATGTTATCCGTCACCACTTTTCCCGTGTTATTTATTCGACGCATTACCTTGGCAATGCTAGAAGATAGCTTAAAAGGCTATTGGCTTTCTGTGGTGAGTTTGAGCAGCTTATTATTGCCCTTATCAATTTTTGCCGTCGCGGTGCTGGGTTTGGTAGGCTACATCAATTTGGGCTGGACGGTTGCAAAATTGCTCAGCCTATTTTTATGCGTGTTCACACTGTGGCTGATTATGCGCGGCTTGCTGTCTGACCTGATTGGTTTGTTGAAAAATTTTGCCCTGCAACACAGTCAATATGGTTTGTTATGGACGCAAGATATTATTCCTTTATTGCATAAACTCTTAGACACTGCCTTGATTTTGCTGGGAATTGCTTGCTTTTTTTGGATTAATGGCTGGTATAGCGATGTAGCAGTCATGGAAAATGTCAGAAGTTTTTGGCATTACCCCTTGCTGAAAATGTTACGCATACAAGTCACCATTGGTAACTTGTTGCTATTGGGTTTCAGTCTGTGGCTGATTTTTTGGTTTGGACGTTGGGCGCGTCAAATTACCTATCGTTGGATTTATTCTAATATCAGTGACTTAGGGGTTAGAAATAGCTTATCGGTCTTTACTCAATATGCGGTGATTTTAATTGGTTTATTAGTCACCTTGCGGCTGGTTGGGGTGGATTTAACCACACTCACGGTGTTTGCAGGCGCGTTGGGGGTGGGGATTGGGTTTGGGCTACAAAATATTGCCAATAATTTCATCAGCGGGATTTTATTATTGATTGAACGTCCCTTGCGCACGGGCGATGTGGTCAATATTTCCCAATTTGAAGGCACGGTTACTCACATCGGTATCCGTTCCTTGACCTTGACCACGGCAGAAAATCAAGAAGTGATCATGCCCAATTCGGAATTATTGTCGCGGGCGTTTGTGAATTTGACCCACAGCGATTCCAGCGTGCGCACGACTTTGTACATCAGCACCAGTTATGACGATGATCCTCATGAAGTCGTGCAGATATTACGAGATATTTTGTATGAAACTTCGGATGTGTTGAAAGAGCCGCCTGCCCAAGCTTTGTTGTGGGATTTTGGGGATTTTTCGGTGAAATTTCGGATTGATTTCTTCGTGAATTTACAACAGGCTAGTCGTAGTCAGGTGCGTTCACGTCTATTTATGACGATTTGGGATCGTTTTAAAACAGCGGGAATTACCATGCCCTATCCGCGTCGTGAAATTTACATGAAATCGGGTCATCTGGGAAATGTTGAAGAACCGACTGAAGAATTGAATGAAGTTGTGCCAAGGTCACCTAGGTAGCTGTGTAGTTTGGGTTGCCATTGACAACCCAAACTTACGCATTCTACAAATTACTATTCAATAACAGTCGTTAAAGGTAGTTTGGTGATAAACGACTCACCTGTTTCTAAACGATACCCTACAAAAACTTGTAGATGACCTTTGGCTGAGAAATTACCTTTAAACAAGGGCAACTCGTTGATGGTTTCCAGTTGGATGTTCTTACGAAATGCTAATAGGCTGGCAGGCTTTCCATCCCATTCTCGAACCGTACCTTTATCATCTAACACACTGAATAAAATAGGCTCACTGTCAGCGGTTTTTTGATAAGTGGCATATACGATCATGTCAGCGTTTTTGCCAACATGGGTAGCATCAGGCGCAGTTCTCATGCTGATTTCAACAGGAACGCTTTGTTTATGTGCAACATGAGACTTGAAGTCTTCTTTATTGACTTTGATGCCTGCCGCAATGCGCGTTTTTGTCGTAATCGATTTGCCTTGTGCGTCTGTGGCATTGGTTTCTTGTAAGGGCAATACGGAGGGACTTACAATGACAGTTGCACCCTTTTCGATGATGACATTTTCACCCAATTGGACATTTATCACGATACTGCCTGCGCGAATCGTCAGATTACTCAAAACAGAAGTGCCTGTAATATCCCCTATAACCATGCCATCTACATTGCCACCTGATAAGTGTGCATTGGCTTCTAATCTTATATCTCGAACCACACCACCCACTTTGCTGGCATTGGTGATGTTTCCTCCCACTATTCCACCACTGAATTGACCACCCACGAAGGTAATGTCTCTGGTTGTACCCTGATTGATGATATAGCCTGTTAATGAGCCTCCTGTTAAGACAGCACCTTCTGCAACGGTAGAGTTAGAAATCATGCCTGCACTGATTGCATTCCCTTTAAGCGTTAGCCCAGAGACACTAACATCTTTTTCAATGTTTGCGTTTTCAATGGTCCGATTTTGTCCAGCACAAGAAAAACTCAGGGTTGTCGAAGTTGGACAATCAGGTGCTGAAATAACAGGTTTTGGTAATACAGCGGAATCAGTTGAACCCGTACTTGCTTGTGTGGAAACATTGCCTTTGCCAATTGCCAAGCTGGTGATACTTTCCGTTGTGGAGAAACTTCCTTGTTGTACGCCTTCACTGTCGAAAATTCGCACTTCTTTGCCATTCACTTCAGCAACGATAATTTCTGCTATGCCATCACCGTTAATGTCACCGACAGCAATCAGTAAGCCATTGTTTCCTGAAAATGCGTCAAACTCCGTTAGCAACTGGTTATCGGTATAAACTTCAATGCGACTGCCTGCACTTGCCATCGCTACAACAATTTCAGGCACACCATCCCCATCAAGGTCTCCCACACCGACATTGACCCCGTGAACAACGTTGGGTGTTGTTCCTCCCGTCGTTGTCGGAGAGCTTTGAGCACATTCACCCAAGGTATCACCATGTTTCAAATGTGCTTTGATTGCAGGCGCAGGTAAATACAGTGTGTTTTTGCCTTTGTGACAAATTGCGGTTTTACCTTGATTGTTAGAAGACGTAGAACTCGATGTAGTCGTGCTCGAACTATTTGTAGCACTGCCGAAAACTTTGAGTGGGCTACCATTGATAGTGATTTCATCGGCTGTTTTTAAGCCGATGATGACATCTGGTGTGCCATCGCCATTAACATCTACCGTAATGTTTCCAGTTGAAGCAGCGACTTGTCCAGTAAATGCCTTACCGTCTGGGGTGTAAGCTAGCTGAGGATTTTGGCTTGTACCCACAAGGATCAGCGTTTCGCCCGCCACACTTTTCCGTAAATAAACAAAAATGGTATCACCACCCACATAGCCATTATCATCTGCTTGTGCGCCGATAGCGACTACTCGGTCTTCTGTGATAATGTCAGGTGCTCGATAAATGACTGCCCTTAAATCATCGCTGTTTTTTAGCAATTGTCCTGTTGGGGTGCACCACACCAAGTTAGTTTGACCTTGTGCCACGATTTCTGCTTTCAGTCGGAGGGTTTCACCCGCTTTCAGTTGTGGCAAGGTCTGCCCAAGGATTTTAATCGTGGGCGGTGTTATTTCTGGTGGTGCTTCTCGATAGGAATAGGATTCACCCAAACAAGACTCCACGGCTTGAGCCTGTGAAGTAAGCGGAAACATGGCTAATAACAAGCTACTCATTTTTAACGTTTTCGTTAACATGATTTGTTTCCCTTACTGAACGGTTACGGTGGAGTTGTACAACTCTCTGCCTGGTGTGATAACAGTATCATCAGGTGCTTTTACGTCGGGTTCAGCTTTGATGATAATGGACATCGATCCAGTGTCTGTAGGTGTACATTGGAAAGTACGTATATTGGCATTACCCGCAAACATCTGCAAACCTGTACAAGTCTTAATCCAAGCTGCTGTTGTATCGAGTAGGCTCGCCCCAGTAATTGTAAAGACGGTGGGCTGCTTCGATGTCACTGTGGAGGGTGTCACACTATCGACTTTTGGCGTTCCCCAACGATAATCAATGTTAAATTTAAGCAGTTCTCTACCATCATTGTTATCCTTCACGACACCACTATGCGTGGTTGCTTTGTAACCTGGTGTACAACGGAATTGTCTACGTTCTGCCGTGCCCCCTACAATTTGTGGAACAGAGGATGTGCCTTGATTAGGACTAGAACATTCATCGAGGTACAAAGCGGTTTTATCTGATAAACAGCTGCCTGTGACGGTGAATGTGATTTCTTCACCTAAACGCACAAATACTGAAGGGTCAATACTGCTTACACTGCTGGACGTGCAGTTTTGTGGCGGCGTAGTGGGTGTGACGACATTGGTCGGTGGCGTAGAAGTATCACCGGGTAAAGTGACAGGCGCGACAACGCCTTCAACCTGAACAGTGCTGCTGTACAATAATTTACCTGTGCTGTCTGTCATTTTCGCAGTTTTACTTCCAATGAGCGTTGGGGTGCATTGATAAGTTTGTTTGTCTGCGGCATGACTTAAGCGGGTGATATTGCTGCAATCTTGTATAGACAATGACATGGTTTCAGCTAAGTTGAGACCATGCACGGTAAATATGGTGCTTTGGTTCAATTGGGCTTTGTAGGGGGAGACAGTTAATACTAGGGCTTTCGTTGCTGTGTCGCCCATGTCTGTACATGCCATTACACCAAATTTAGCAATGCAAAGCATTTGTGCCATTTCTGAACGTTTGAGGGCACTGCCAGGTTGGAAAGTGCCGTCTTTGTAGCCTTGTGCAATACGAGCAGCTTGAACCGCGTAGATATAAGGGTAGTACCATTGCTGTTTATCTGTGACATCAGAGTAAACTTTGTTAGGGGCTTTGCCTTGTTGATAGTCAATTGCCAATTGTTTGAGGTCTGGATATGCTAACACCAATACTTTTGAGGCTTCTGCACGGGTGATGGCTTTGTCGGGGCAGAATAGATTTTTAGTGGTGTCGCAGCCTTGAATCAGTCCTAACGTTTTAGCATATTGAACTTCTGGCGCATACCATTTGTCTTTGCTCACGTCGGCAAAGGGGTCAGCGGTCAGGGGCGATGGGGTTTTGCCTTGTTCTAAGGAACGGACGAGGGCTGTCGTGAATTCGGCTCGATTTGCGTCATTGTTGGTGCCAAAAGTGGCTGATATGCCGTTGTTGTAGCCTTCAATAATGCCTTCTTTCCACAGTTTGATGATGGGTTTAGTCGCCCATTGGTTGGGGCATACATCTTTGAAGGGGAAGCAACCGACATAAATTTCTTGTCCGTTGGCATCACGCACATTCAGTCTGACAGGTTGTGATAAGCTGTCAAAAGTAGTGCCCGTGGCTTGATACAGGTTGAAAGTTACACCATCGGGAGTCCATGTGGCTTGAATGGGTTGACCGTTGAGTGTGATAGTTCCTGCTGTACTGAGGTTGATACTCGGCAAATTGCTTGTGAGCGTCACAGTGCCAAGACGTGGGTCTGTATTGGTAGCAGTGGCTGGTTGCACTGGAATCGTGACTGTTGCTACGTTGATGTAACCCAGTGTATCTCCTACCAAAATTAAAAATTTAACTTGGCTGATTGAGGCATCATTCGGTGGCGTAAAACTAACTGTTGCATAGTTATTTGTCACGCTGTCTGCGGTTTCTGCAAAAGTGCCTGAATCTGCACACCACACAAAGAAGGGATAACCGCCATTTTGTGTGTCAACAGTGGCTTTTGTATTCAATGTGATTGCTTGACCTTGCACAAACTTGGTGGGTAGGCTGGCAATTTGCACTGAGGGTAACACAACATTTGGTAACGGGTTTTGTTGTTCGTATTCGTTACCAATGCAAATAGCCTTCACTTGAGTTGTGATAAGTGCCAAACTAACTAACAGCATTACCCCAAACACAGTCCAAAAACAAGAGAGTTGTTTTTTCATAAAGTTCACTCCTTATCACAACTACTTGTAGGTAAACTATGTTTGTCAGCATACACACGACATCCCACTATCGCAGCTTCGGCACGCTTCATATTATCTGCTGGATAGAAACCAGTAATGACACCTTTACGATCTTCTCTACCCGTAATGTACCCCTTATTTTTGATACCATAGACAAAACCGCAATACCATTCTGATGGGGCTTTCATGTCAGGGAAAGATAGATCAGTTTTGTCATCACACTTTTTATCTTTTTCTTTCGTCTCCAAAGTTGATACAAAAGTGTTGTAGATTATTTTTGCAGCCTCTGCTCTAGTTATAGAGTTTTCGGGCTTGAAATCGGTCTTAGTTTGTGGAGATGATGGATATCCTTCAACAATCTTCTCGTTTTTAGCATATACGATATATTTGCAATTCGGGGTCGCGGATGATACATCCTTGAATACATTGTCACATTCTGTGTCTTCAAAATTATCTGGTTTACCATAAACATCAATAACCATCTTCAAGAAATCGGCGCGGGTAATATTGTCAGAACCCTGAAATTTATACTCTGTCTTGGTCATATCAATCCCCCAAACACCCAACAACTGAATGGCTTTTTTTGCCCAAGTAGCAGAAGGAGAATTAGGATCAGTTTTCAAATCTTGATAGAGATAAATCGCACCATTGTAATCCTTAACGATTTTCTTCTGGAGTCCGACCATAGCAGTATCATCACTTAGTAATTTGTTAAGATTAAATGTCTTATCTTGGATTGCCTTATCCTTAACTACTTTAATAGCCAATGCAGCCGCCATTCCCATATTCAGACGGGTCGGATCCATGCGTAGGGTGCTGTAGCCTTCTGGTGTTGCTGAAACAGCAAGAGGCACAATCATATTGGGCAAATCTTTAGGAATCATGATGCCTAATGGAATGAGACCTGGTCCCGTAGACAGATCATTAACTTTGAACGTACCTGCTGGTTCACCTACATTTGTGGCATGAGAATCCATCGTGTAAGTAACTACACCAATGCTATGTTTTTTCTTTGTTTCAGTTTGAACGGGTCTGGCAGTCGTAGTCTTTTTGAATGCATCCTCCTCCTTGTTAAATACTTCTTCTCCCTTAATGCGACGACCCTCACGGACATATAATCTTGCAGGAAAATTACCACGAAGAGGATCCTCGTCCATTGTCAAACCAACATTACTATGTTGACCATTTTGTTGACCATTTTGTTGAACATGGTACAAAAAACATAAAGTATGGTTGACATAACGCTCTACTACACTACGACGCTTTATGTCAGAATCATAGATGGATTTTGCATAGCCTGATGGTCTCCCTGTTTTATAGGTATCACAATCAAGTAGTTCATCTCCTAATTTTGATATGTTTCCGCTGTAACAAGTGGGATCTGTGTCCTTTACAGTTAATAGAACTTTCTTTATCTGATCCAGAGAAACAGTTCCTATTCCTTCATGATGTTTGACCTGATATATATCTTTATCTTTATCAGATTCAAGAGCACTCTTCCCTAAGTTTCCTGACTCAAAAGTCCATGAAGGGTCCTTACCATCATTTTTTTTCCAGATAGATTCCGTTGTATAAATACCTTCCACACCCCCTTCTGTAGTGCAACCAATAGGAGGGGTATTCATGTAACTCCAATTGTTATTCTTATCATCGTACGTCCTCACACTCATGATATAGCTATAAAGCTGAGGAGGGTTTCTTGTGCAGAAAACGTTCCCGTTGGTTTCATTTTTTGTGGGGTTGCATTTTAATGGGCTATCACTAGTAGTCTGAACAGTCTCACCAGCTGCTGCAGCAACATCTCCACTGTCTGTCGCATCCACAATATACTTCGCGGTATACGTTGCTTTTTGTCCAGTTACGTTATTCTCGGTTGTTATTTGGTAGTCATTTGGTCTTGTGATGCTACTGAATGACGTATTGAGTTGAACTTTGAGTCCTTTTCCCACTGCACCTGTTATTAAAGAATACACAGCTTCTCGTATCACTGAAGGGCGGTAAACTAAGCCACCGCCATAAACTGTTTTTTCAGTAGATGACTTATCTGAATACTCTCTAAGTAACGTAGGCTTTGTGAGTACTATTTGGCGCAACTCTTCCATTAATCCATAAGATAACTTACTTTCAGCCGTTACCTTTATCTCGCTTAGGCTTGGAAATCCTAAATCCCCAAACTCAGCCAATCCTAAATCTGTCTTACCAATGCCATTCGTGAACATTCCTCCCAAAAGGCTAGAAGACTCAAGTAAACAAGTTTTTAAGCCTTCTCGTGCTGCTGTCACCGCTGCACCAATACCTGCCGATGTGCCATCAACAACGATTACGTCATAAAGAATGCTAGGTAAGCAGCCATTTTTAGAAACTAAAGTTTCAAATTCATTGTCAAAGGCAGCAGGCTGTCCAGGAGATATAATTTGTATTAGCTCATTTGACTGAGCCCATGATGTGGTATTCTGAGGAACTGTATTTCCAGCACCAGTAACACCAGACGGAATAATTCTAACTTTATAAATTCCAGAATCAGAGAAGAAGGAACTAATATATTTTTTGTTGTTTTTATCAGTTGTAACATTCAACTCAGAATCAACGCCTAAAACTGGGAATTTACCATCTTGGCTTGATCGCAAATTAACAGTTTGTAACTTAACTTTCTTATCCTTATCAGAAAGACCTATTACTTCCCATTGAACTGTCGCTCCTACATAACTTCCGATAGAAGTGCGTTTCAACTCAACAGCTTGTACTGCTGTTGCATTTATAGATAAGCCCAGTACAGCAATCAACATAAACAATCGTTGAACAATACGAGTCTTTGGCGAAATATGTTCCCGCCACCAATGAAACCACCAAAACAACAGAACTTTCATAACAATCTCTCCCCCAATGTGGCACATCAATTTAGGCTAATGTGAAAAACAGCCTACTGCAATATTTACAAATCATAACAAGACGATAGATATGCTCATTTCTATCAGATTTCCCTTAAAGAAGTCAAGCTTTTTTGTCTCAACCACACAAATTTAGTTTGCACGATTCTCCCACACCACCCAAAAAATGCTTTGGGTGTAAATTGCGTTTAGAAAAATCTTAAAGCCTTTGTTGTATCAAATTTTATACATTATACTTTTGACATGATGAAACCTAACAAAGCGATTAAATGGATAGGCACAAGTCTTGAAGATATAAAGAAATTTCCTGAACCCACAAAACGAGAAGTCGGGTTTCAGTTGAGTAAAGTGCAACAAGGCGAAGACCCCGATAATTGGAAACCTTTTTACATCGTTGGTGCAGGCGTAAAAGAAATTCGCATCAGCGAGGACAATGGCACTTATCGCGTCATGTACGTAGCGAAATTTGAAGAAGCCATTTATGTATTACATGCCTTTCAAAAAAAATCGCAAACCACCAGCAAACATGACAAAGACATCGTAAGCACACGTTATAACGCGATTATCGCCCAAAGGAACAAATCATGAGCATCGATGTAGAAATTCGACACATTACCCCAGCAGAAGGCAATATCTTTGAGGATTTAGGTTTTGCACCAGCGGAAGCCATGAAACTCAAGATTAAAGCCGATTTAATGATTCAGCTCACCCAGTGGATGAAAGCAAGCAATCTAAAACAATCAGATGCCGCAAAACTGCTTAAAATCTCACGCCCGCGTGTTTCCAATGTGATACATGGCAAAGTTGAAAAATTCACCATTGATGCACTGGTCGATATGGTTGAATTAACAGGGCATCGTGTTCAGATAAATATTTCCTAGGTCGTTACATCTGTCTGAACCACAATTCACACAATTACCCCAATTTACACAATTTCTATTCCTTTCATTCCTAAACTCTGCTTGGGAATGAGGATAATATTGACTGGGTTCAAAATGCTCACTCTTGTCAGAACCGCAATTATAAACATTAAAAATTATCGTATTTAATTGTGTTAATTACGGTAATTGCGTGAATTATGGTTTAGACAAAACCCACTCAACGCTTATTCTTCAATCCCAACTGCCCCGCCCAATCCCGTGCAAACTGCCACGCACTGCGCCCACTGCGCGAGCCACGCATCAAAGCCCATTGCAAGGCAGCCGTGCGAGTTTTTGGGCGATTCAGTTTTTCAACGCCCAATTCCCGTAACCAGTAAAACACAATGTCTAAATACTCATCTTGGTTAAACGGATAAAACGACAGCCACAAGCCAAAGCGTTCCGACAGCGAAATTTTTTCTTCCACCGAATCACCCTGATGAATTTCCCCATCGATATTTTTCGCCTCCAAATTATCACCCAAATATTCGGGCAACAAGTGGCGGCGATTAGACGTTGCATAAATCAACACATTTTCAGGCGACGCGCTGACCGAGCCATCGAGCACGCTTTTCAACGCCTTATAACTCGCATCCTCTTTTTCAAAAGATAAATCATCGCAAAACAAAATAAAGCGTTCAGGGCGTTGGTATAAACTCTCGACAATGTCGGGCAAGTCGATCAAATCATGCGGTTCAACTTCAATCAAGCGCAAGCCTTTGACCGCATAACTGTTTAACAACGCTTTGATAACCGATGATTTTCCCGTGCCCCGCGAACCCCATAACAACACATTATTGGCAGGTAAGCCTTTCAAAAACTGCTGGGTATTGCGATCAATCAAAGCTTTTTGGGTATCAATCCCTTGCAAATCCGCCACCCGAATTTTGTGCGGATGAATCACCGGATGAAATCCTGATTTATGCCAACGTGCCGCAATCACTGAACTCCAATCAGGCATAACCGCTGGGGCAGGCAGATGGTTTTCTAAACGCCCTAATAAACTCTCAGCACGGCTGAGTAAATGTGCAAATTCGTTATTCATCATTATTCGCTGCTAGAAGAGATAAAGCCCATATTTTCCGCTGTTGTTAAAACAAAGCAAGATGTATGTTTACTCACAAGCGGGCTGAAAATGTCTGTAAGCTTTGCGACAAATGACAAGTATTCCAATAGATTATATTTATAAATCATAAAGATAAAAGCAGGCACGCTCTTTGCTCTATAGAAAAGCAACTCTTTCTCGTCCGTTCCCAATCTCAGAGGAATATTGCCATGATGGAATTGCCAGTCATAGGACAAAGTGTCGCCGCCCCTGCGAAAGGGGGCTGTGCTTCCAGCTCATGCGGAAGCAGTGACGACCAACTTTCGCATTTGCCCGAAAGCATTCGCGAAAAAGTCCACAATCATCCGTGTTACTCCGAAGAAGCGCATCATTATTATGCGCGGATGCACGTTGCCGTTGCGCCTGCTTGTAATATTCAATGCCATTATTGCAACCGTAAATATGATTGTGCCAACGAATCACGCCCCGGCGTTGTTTCCGAATTATTAACGCCTGACCAAGCGATCAAGAAAACGCTGGCAGTCGCAGCCACGATTCCGCAAATGACGGTGTTAGGCATCGCAGGACCTGGCGACCCCTTAGCAAGCCCCGAACGTACCTTTAAGACCTTTGAAGAATTATCCCGCACCGCGCCTGATATTAAATTGTGCGTGTCTACCAATGGCTTAATGTTACCCGAATATGTTGATGAAATTGCTAAGCACAATATCGATCACGTCACCATCACTATTAACTGTGTCGATCCTGAAGTCGGTGCGAAAATCTATCCTTGGATTTTCTGGAAAAATAAACGCATCAAAGGCATTAAAGGCGCGGCAATCCTGATTGAACAGCAACAAAAAGGCTTAGAAATGCTGGTTGCACGCGGCATTCTGGTCAAAGTCAATTCAGTGATGATTCCTGGTGTGAATGACGAACACTTGAAAGAAGTGAGCAAGATTGTCAAATCGAAAGGCGCATTTTTACACAACGTGATGCCTTTAATCGCTGAAGCCGAACATGGTACTTTCTACGGAATCATGGGGCAACGTGGTCCCACTTCCGCAGAATTACGTGGTTTACAAGACGCTTGCGAAGGCGACATGAACATGATGCGTCATTGCCGTCAATGTCGTGCTGATGCAGTGGGCTTGTTGGGTGAAGATCGTGGCGATGAATTTAGCTTAGATAAGATTGAAGCGATGAATATCGATTACGCCTCAGCGATGGAATACCGCGCTCAGGTTCATGCTGAAATCGAAGCGAAATTACAAGCCAAGCAAGAACAAAAAGCACAATTTGTGCCTTTATCTTCCTTGCATCCGCAACGTAAATATCGCTCTGTCTTAATGGCAGTGGCAACCCAAGGTAGCGGTGTGATTAACCAACACTTTGGACATGCAAAAGAATTTTTGATTTACGAAGCCTCTAGTGATGATGTGCGTTTTGTCGGACACAGCAAGACTGAATTGTATTGCTCAGGTGGCGACAGTTGTGGCGATGAAGAAACCACGCTGCAAAAAATCATCCGCGCTTTGGAAGGCTGTGAAGTGGTGCTCTGTTCCAAGATTGGTTATGAACCTTGGGGCGCATTAGAAGCCGCTGGTATCCAGCCCAATGGCGAGCACGCGATGGAACCCATCGAAGAAGCGGTGATGGCGGTTTATCAAGAAATGATTGCTGCAGGTAAATTGGATGAAACTGAAGATGTGGCATACGCTCACGCTTCGTAAGTGATTAAGTAATAAACTGCGTTCATTATTCAGGACTGGCAGTCCTTTAAGGACTGCCAGTCCTTGAAACGAGAGGCGCAGTCTTAACGAACAGAATTTTTTAACCGTGTCAGTCCCAGTCAATATTAGGGTAAGGGGTCACTTAAAATGGCGTTACAAATTATCAGTGCCTGTGTGAATTGTTGGGCGTGTGCACCTTTGTGCCCCAGTCAGGCGATTTATGAAGCAAGTCCGCATTTTTTGATTGACCCCAAAAAATGCACCGAATGCGATGGCGATTTCACCGAAACCCAATGCGCGAGTATTTGCCCGATTGAAGGCGCGATTTTGAACAGCCAAGGTATGGAAGTGAATCCAGCGGGTTCATTGACAGGTATTCCGCCTGAAAAATGGCAAAGCGTCATGGCTGAAATTCGTGCACGGTAAGTTTTGAACACGAATGACCACAGGATAACGCACCATGACAGATGTGATTTTTTATGAAAAAGTCGGCTGCGGCAACAATACTAAGCAAAAAGCTTGGTTGCGTGCCGCAGGACATAATGTCATCGCGAAGGATTTGCTGACAGAACCGTGGACAAAGGAAAGTTTAGAACCCTATTTGGCGGGGCTTGCAGTTGCCGATTGGTTTAACCGCGCCGCGCCCAAAGTGAAAAATGGTGAAGTTATTCCCGAACAGCTTTCAGCAGAACAGGCTTTAGCTTTGTTACTGGCAGAACCCTTGTTAATTCGTCGTCCACTGATGCAAGTGGCTGACGAATATCGCATGGGTTTTGACGCGGAAACGGTCAGCGCGTGGTTAGATGTGGCAGGACTTCCGCAAGGCGAAAATTTGGAAGCCTGCCCGCGCACACAACACCCCTGCGCCACGCCCGAGTCTGCCTCATGAATAAGTTCACGAGCATTGAAGCGGTGAATGTGACCGAGCGCGTGCATTGGATTGGCGCACTCGACCCCACCTTGCGCACGTTCGACATCATTCTGAAAACTGCAAACGGCACCAGTTATAACGCTTATGCAGTGCGTGGCAGTGAAGGTGTTGCGATTATCGACACCGTGAAAGAAGAATTCTCGGATGAGTTTTTCACCCGCTTGGAACAAGTGGCACGTTATGACGAAATCAAAGTGATTGTGTTAAATCACTTAGAGCCTGATCACACAGGGGCTTTGCCCGAATTATTGAAACGTGCTCCACAGGCGCGTTTGTATATTTCATTTC
The DNA here is from genome assembly GCA_028688145.1 of Thiotrichaceae bacterium. Taxonomy (GTDB): domain Bacteria; phylum Pseudomonadota; class Gammaproteobacteria; order Beggiatoales; family Beggiatoaceae; genus JAQTYU01. The sequence continues at coordinate 187,456 of JAQTYU010000001.1, forward strand.
GCGCACAGAGCATGATTAAAGGTCTGCTCAAAGCGGATACGGAATTAGAATTTACCCCGGTCACGACGGATGACACGGTGTCTCTAGGCGACAGAAACTTACGTTTTCTGAATACGCCTTATTTGCATTGGCCTGATACCCAATGCACTTATTTAGAAGAAGAAGCCATTTTATTTTCAGGTGATGCTTTCGGCTGTCATTTCTGTGATGCGCGTTTATTCAATGAGTTAGTTGGCGATTTTCGCTTTTCCTTTGAATATTATTACGCCCACATCATGCGTCCGTTTAAGCAATATGTGCTGGAAGCGGTGGAATTGGTTGAAAAATTACCGCTGAAAACCATTGCGCCAACTCATGGCCCAATCTTGCGACATAACCCCTTGCGTTATGTGCAGCGTTATCACGAATTATCTAGCCCCCGTTTGCACCGTGAGGTCAACGGCGGTGATAAAACCTTATTGATTTTTTATATCAGTTCTTATGGTAATACCGCTCGCATGGCAGAAGCGGTCTATGAAGGCGCGAACACAGTCGAAGGGCTGCGTGCATCTTTGTATGACTTGGCGGGCGGCGAAGTTGAACCCTTCGTCGATTTGATTGAAGAATCCGATGGAATTGCCTTGGGGACACCCACCATTAACGGAGATGCCACCAAGATGATGTGGGATTTATTATCTTCCTTAGTGGTGGTAAACTTGAAAGGCAAATTTGGTGCAGCCTTTGGTTCTTATGGCTGGTCTGGGGAAGCCGTACGCATGTTGGAAGATCGGATGAGAGGATTAAAAATGCGAGTGCCGTTACAAGGCGTGCGCGTTAAATTAATTCCTACCGCTCAAGAGTTAGAAGATTGCCGTCAATTCGGTCGCCAACTCGCTGAATTCATTACTAATAGAAATCAAGCGAAAGTGATCGATATGGCAAATTTGGCTTGAACACAGCCAAAGCAGTAATGGTGTTTTGCGGATGGGCAAACATTATCACTTTACTTTTATGAGGCGTGCATTATGGCAAAAGCAAAATTGGAGTTTGAAGATATTGGTATCAGCGTAACTGTCCCTGCTGGGGTTCGCGTGATCGAAATTTCTGAAAAAGTGGGTTCTGGCATTGTCTACGGTTGCCGTGAAGGCGATTGTGGGACTTGCATGATGGAAGTCACCGATGGCTGGAATAACCTGTCAACTCCTTCAGTTTTAGAAGACAAAGTATTGCGGGATAACATGGCGGGTAAACATCACCGTCTCGCTTGCCAAGCCCAAGTTTTGGGTGATGTCACCGTTAAACCTGCATAATTTTGGAGCATCAACATGGCCGATATTACGTTTAGTAATCCTAGCTACAAAGATAAAACGGTTTATGCTGTTGCAGGTAGCCACACTGAAACCATTCTGAAAATCGCACAAGAAAACAAAATTCCTTTGGAATTTAATTGTCAAGATGGTGAATGTGGGACTTGCGTGATCAAAGTGACTAGCTTAGATAAGAAGACTCGCATGGGCGGTTTCTTGACTGAGAAAGAAAAAGTCGTGCTCAAAAACATTGGCAAATTGACCAAAGAAGAATTGGAACAAGCTGAAGTTGGCGACGTTCCTCCGACGTGGCGTTTAGCTTGCCAAATGATCGTGCGTGATGAAGACATCTTAGTTGAATACTAAGATAGCGCATCACTAGCAGTACCGTTTGTCGCTCAAGGGGTGTTTTCTATCCGTGTTAGGGAAACATTCCTTGAGCTTTATCACCGCAAACCGCATTTATACAATAATCAGTTCTCCACACACGTTCGCACAGCTTTCGCAAGATTCATCAATAAACTGAAATAAGCTTCACTGCCCACGGCTAAATCCATGCCATTGGGGTCTAACACGCCGCGCTTCACCTGCGTATTTTCAATTAAGGGCGTGATCAAACTCGGTTCAAATTGGGGTTCACTGAATACACAACGCACTTGTGCGCTTTGGATGCGTTCGCGTAATTGATGCAGGCGTTTTGCGCTGGGACGATTTTCGGGAGAAATGCTGATTGCGCCCACCACATTTAAACCATAACGCTCTTCAAAGTATTGGTAAGCGTCGTGAAACACCATTAGCGCAACCGTTCTGAATGGTTTTAATTGCTGCATTAAACTCTTGTCCAAAGCATCTAAACGCGCATTTAAACGGCTGGCATTTTCAGCATAACGGTTGCTGTGGGCGGGGTCTAATTGTTGTAATTGTTCTGAAACGGCTTGTACGATGAGTTGTGCGTTGCGCGGGTCTAACCAAATATGCTGATCTAAATGGTCTTTATCAGTCGCAGCGTCTGCATGATGTTCATGTTCTTCCTCCCAAATTCCTCCACGGCGTGCCTTGTGTAAATGCAAGCCTTGTACCTCTAATAAACTCAGTTGGCGCACTTCTTTAGGCACAGTTTGCAAAGGCTTCACTAAAAAGCTTTCAATTGCTGAACCCACCCACACAATTAATTGCGCCTGCTGCAATTGCTTCATTTGTGAGGGTTTCAAACTGTAGGTATGGGGCGACTCGCCACCTGATAATAATAAACTCGGTTCACCCACCCCTTGCATCACCCCACTGACCAGCGCGTGAATTGGCTTGAGCGTGACCACAACTTGCGGTACATCGGCTGCCATGCTCCAAGCACTGTAAAAACTGCAGAATATCCCTAGTAAAATTCGTAAGCGCATAAAATTCCTCTTGCACTGGGTTAAAAAAGTTATAATATAACATAATCAGTTTATTAAACTTCCGTCGGGAATAACTGAAGAACTTGAGTTCTTTAACTGCGCCCCCAACCCCCTAAAAGGGGCTAAACATTTAAAAATACTTGTTTTTAAGTCCCCTTTAGGGGCTGTTTTTAATCTTTAGCCCCCTTTAGGGGGTTGGGGGCGCAGTTTCCCACACCGCTTAAATTTTGAGAATGTCAGATGCCGTCAGATGCCCCCTTTCCCGATGAACACAACCACGCCATCTGCATGAGCCAAGCCCTTGGTAATGCAGCAAAACTTTGTTTACAACGCGGCGTGCGACTCACACCCTTGCGTTTGCAAGTTTTGGAATTGGTGTGGCGCAGTCATAAACCCTTGGGGGCGTACACAATTTTAGAAAATTTACAAACCGCCCAAGGTCGCCGCGCCGCGCCGCCCACGGTTTATCGTGCTTTGGATTTCTTGCTGGCGCAGGGTTTAATTCACCGCATTGCTTCGTTAAATGCTTTTATCGGCTGTTTACACCCCGAGGCGACCCATGTCGGGCAATTTCTCATCTGCGAACATTGCGGCAACGCGATTGAATTAGACACCCCTGAAATTACCAATTGCATCATGCAGCGTGCCGAAATTTTGGGCTTTGTCGTGAAAAGCCAAACCATCGAAATCAGCGGGCGTTGCGCCCATTGCCAAGCCCGTTATGCAAGCTGAGGACACCATGCCACTCATTCAAGTGCATGAAGTTAGCGTCAAATTTGAACAACATCTCGCCTTACAAAACGTATCGTTGAATTTAAATCGTCGTGAAATCGTGACTTTAATTGGACCCAATGGCGCGGGCAAGTCCACGCTGGTGCGGGTGATTTTGGGTTTAATTAAACCCTATTCGGGCATGGTGGTGCGTCAAAACGGGATTCGCATCGGTTATATGCCGCAAAAACTACATATTGATGCGGTGTTGCCGCTGACCGTGGCGCGTTTTCTTGCCCTCAGTGGCGTGCAACAACCTGAAGTTTTGCGCAACACTTTGGCAGAAGTGGGGGTGAAAACCGAATTATTAAAGCGTCCTTTGCAACAGATTTCGGGCGGCGAAATGCAACGGGTGTTATTGGCACGGGCTTTGTTACGCGCTCCTGATTTATTGGTGCTTGACGAGCCGATTCAGGGCGTGGATGTGAATGGACAATATGAACTTTACGAACTGATTGCACAGATTCGCACCCAGCGCGGCTGTGGCATTTTGATGGTTTCCCACGATTTGCATTTAGTGATGGCGGCAACCGATTCAATTATCTGTTTAAACCAGCAAATTTGTTGTATGGGGCATCCTGCGGCAGTCAGCCAACATCCTGCTTATTTGGCATTATTCGGGGCGCGGGCGGCGCGAGATTTGGCATTTTATTCACACCACCATGCAGCGGAGCAGGAATTGCCTGTGAAAAAATTTGAAAATATCATTCCAATCGTGCCCGCTGAAAACTTACCGCGAGTGCCGCGCTGATGGATGATTTTGTGTGGCGCGCCTTGATTGGCGGTGTGGGCGTGAGTTTGGTGATTGGCCCTCTAGGTTGCTTCGTGGTGTGGCGGCGCATGGCGTATTTTGGCGACACTTTATCGCATTCTGCTTTATTGGGCATTGCCTTGGGGGCGTTGCTGAATGTGCGCCCGCAAGTTGGAATTATCAGTGTGTGCATTTTGTTGGCGTTATTATTGGTGGGTTTGCAGCAACAACGCCAGCTTGCCAGCGATACGTTACTCGGGATTTTGTCGCACAGTGCCTTGTCTTTGGGGCTGGTGACGCTGACCTTTATTGAAGGCTTGCGAATTGATTTAACCAGTTATTTGTTTGGAGACCTGCTTTCAATTACCGTACAAGATTTATACTGGATTTATGGCGGCGGCGGCATTGCTTTAATTGGCTTGCTGAAAATATGGAAGCCCTTGCTTTCGATGACCATTCACGAAGAGCTTGCCAAAGTGGAAGGCGTTGCCGTGGGTTGGGTACGCTTAGTTTTTATGCTGCTGATTGCTTTAGTCATTGCGGTGGCAATGAAAATCGTGGGCATGTTGCTGATTACTTCCATGTTGATTATTCCCCCCGCAACCGCCCGTTATTTTGCACATACGCCTGAACAAATGGCGTGGCTGGCGAGCATTATTGGCAGTATTGCAGTGACTTTAGGAATGGTGATGTCTTTGCATTTTGACACGCCCGCAGGGCCTTCGGTGGTGGTGGCAGCGGTAAGTTTGTTCACCGTGGCGTTATTTTGGACGGTGTTGCGGGCGGGAAATCGATAGATTAAAGGAATCGAAGTGAAATAATTCTCTTTTCGCACTCAAAAGATTCATTCTTATCCCTAAATTGTTATAGTATTTCACTTTTTGAAAAAACTGAGAGGACATGATTAAATTTGTCAAATTGCTCCCCAATTTTTTTAAGCCATGCTTTATCAACTCAAAAATAGCTGCAACTGGGCAGAGCTCCCCAAAGACTTCCCACCGTATTCAACAGTCTATTGGCATTACAAACAATGGCGGGCTACGGGTGTCATCATAATGGTGGATTCCCAAGCGGTGAAAAACACCTGTCTCGCCAGTCTTCAAAGCAAGGGCTTTTGTTTTTACAAAGCCACCCATGGTATTAAAAGACACTTAGCGGTGGATAGTTTAGGCTTTCCCTTGTTCACTCACTGTACAAAAGCCAAAATCTTGTTGGATAAGGGCTATCATCCAGAACGTATTCGGAAAGAGTTAGAGAAGTTTTACCCTGAAATCAGGGATAAACTCCAATTTGAGCTATCAGCTAAACCCTCAAAAGAAGGCAGCCCAAGGTAAAACAGGTTTTGTACCCGTCAAGGCAAGGTCGGTAGTCGAACGTTCCAATGCTTGGGTAGAGAGATGTAAGTCGTTAGTTAACCTGAGTTCGGGATAAGGAAGGCAAGCTGAATAAAATCTGAGAAAATATAAAGTCTCTATTTTATAATTCTCAATGAGCTTGCCTACCATAAATTTAACACGATTATATGGTTTTACACCCGTCATCAACATCTGTCTCAAGCATTTCCGAAGCTTATCTCCTACAATCGTTTCATTGAGCTTTTACCTGACATCTTGATTCCACTGACTTTCTTTATGAAAAGCCGTTGTGCTACAGGGAATGGGATTGCCTTTATTGATTCAACGCCTTTACGGGTTTGCGATAATCTGCGGATTTCACGTCACAAAACCTTCAAGGATGACGCGGAAAGAGGCAAATCTTCAACAGGATGGTTTTATGGCTTCAAGCTACATCTCTTAGTCGATGATTGCGGGCACATCCTATCTTTTCGGATTACGCGCGGTAATGTCAAAGTAGTCTTTCCACTCTCTCGGGGTTTATCCCTTAAATAATCGAGGGGCTGCTTGAACATCTCAATCAAACCTACGTCATCACTAATATTGACTTTTATACAGTGCGTGAACAAGGGAAAGCCTAAACTATCCACCGCTAAGTGTCTTTTAATACCATGGATGGCTTTGTAAAAGCAAAAGCCCTTACTCTGACGACTGGCGAGACAGGTATTCTTCACCGCTTGGGAATCTAGCATAATCAGGCTTGTCCACTTAGCGTTTTTGTTCTCGGAGGCTTTCATGTAAACGCGGCATCAGTTTATCGATGACACCCGTAGCTCGCCATCGTTTATAATGCCAGTACACGCTTGAATAGGGTGGGAAGTCTTTGGGAAGGCCAACCCAGTTGCAGCCATTTTTGAGCTAAAGCATGGCATCGAACAGGATGCGATAGCCTCATTTCTGAGGACGAGTTTGTTTTTTCTTAGGCAATAACTCAATTTAACAAAGTTTCAACGATTGCCCACTCTGCATCGTTTAGGCTACTTGAATAAGGGCTCATTCTTATTTAGCTTTGATTCTCTATTCGGCATCTTTTACATCTTACTAAAGATTTCAAATGGCTTCTATAGGACGGCTTCAATGAATAAGCGATTATCTTTGGCAGTTCTCCCGACCTGTCCTTTGCGTCTTGGAAGGAGGGGTTCTAATCAAGCCCATTGTTGTGAAAGTATAACGACGACTCATTCTTTGGTAGAATTTTTCTATGGCAAGCGCGTCTTCAGGTTTATGAAGACAAGTTCTGCAAATTCGGCACTGGTTATTTAATAAATAGGAGTTACGCAGTTGAAATCATAATTCATTAATTTACAATGAGTTAGTATTGTGCACCGCACAATACTATTTCCAGTAAAATCAAGCAGTTACCGATTAAACTGCGTAACTCCTAGTTAATTAAGAGGACTGCTAGCCCTTAAAGAATATTAGTTACTCAAAAAACGTCTCAATTGCCTGCACCACTTCCGACTGCATTTCTCGAGTCAAACCCACCCACAGCGGCAGACGCAACATACATTCTGCAAGTCGCTCCGTGTTATCCAATTCCCCACTCACACGCCCATAACGCATCCCAGCGGGCGATGTGTGCAAAGGAATATAATGAAATGCCGCCTGAATACCGCGTTGTTTCAAATAAGCCAACAATTCATGGCGCGCTTGTGCATCTTTCAGCACCAAATAGTAAATATGGGCATTGTGTTCGCATTCTTCAGGAATAACAGGACGCTTTAAATAGCCCGCCTCTTCCAAAGGAAAAAACTTGCGGTGATAACGTTGCCAAATCGACATGCGTTGTGTGGTAATTAAACTCGACTGTTCCAATTGTGCGTATAAAAAAGCCGCTGTTAAATCATTGGGTAAAAACGAAGAGCCGACTTGTTGCCAGGTATATTTATCCACTTCGCCCCGAAAAAACTGGCTGCGATTTGTGCCTTTTTCTCGAATCACTTCGGCATTTGCGGCAAATTTGGGATTGTTGACTAACAACGCTCCTGCTTCTCCCGCAATGATATTTTTAGTTTCATGAAAGCTATACGCGCCCAAATCGCCCAAACTGCCCAAAGCCCGCCCTTTATATTTGGAGAGAAAACCTTGTGCAGCATCTTCAATCACTGCCAGATTGTAAGTCTTCGCAATCGCTAAAATGGCATCCATTTCACACGCCACGCCTGCATAATGCACAGGAACAATTGCTTTAGTTTTGGGGGTAATGGCGGCAATAATCTGATTTTCATCCATGTTTAAAGTGTCAGGACGAATATCGATAAACACAGGCACAGCCCCACGCAGCACAAACGCATTCGCCGTGGAAACGAAAGTATAAGCGGGCATAATCACTTCATCGCCCTGTTGAATATCTAACAACAATGCCGCCATTTCTAACGCAGCAGTGCAAGAATGCGTCAACAAAACTTTGTGCGCCTGCGTTTGAGTTTCCAGCCAAAGATGACAACGTTTGGTAAAGACACCATCCCCCGAAAGATGGGCGTAGGCTTGGGTGATATATTCAGTTTCCTTGCCCGTTAGATAGGGTTTATTAAAGGGAATTGTCATAGTAGAAAAAGACCTTATTTTTATATGTGTTGTTGTCAATTGATAAGAACAGTTTAACAATCGCAGGGAGGACTCGCACGGTATTTCACGAGTCATGTGCGGTTTCTACACTCTACTATGCAGGAAAAATGCCGTGATAAAATTTGATTGCGCCCCTAAAGAACAAAACCAGCCTCTAAAAGGGACTTTGAAGACAAAAATCTTTAAGGTTTAGCCTCATTTAGGGGATGAGGAGCGTAGTTAAATCATCAAAAAAACCAAATTTCTAATAAGGTTAATCCGAAGTAGGGAGTGCGTGCTACACTAATAAAGATAAACTCCTGCCAGCACGGGGAGCATAACAGCTGCTTTCGAGCGTCTCACGTTCACCTTGCTTTCACTCCATAGGACACAATCACGATGGAAAAAAATACAGCTACGATCCAATCACTGGTTTCGCTTCAACAACAAATGCTGCAAATGCTTGCGCCGTTTGGCTTATCTAACGATGAAATTATTTCGCAATTTGGTCGTCTGTTTGACCCGTTCGGGCTGGTTCAAGACCAATTCAATCAACAGATGTTCAAAACTTTTGACCCCTTTGGAATTACCCGCGCTTATTTAGATGTGCAACGGGCTTGGATGGATCATCCTGAACAAATGTTAGATTGGTTAATGCGTTTGAGCACCGATAGTTGGGCTTTACAACTGCAATGCTGGGAACGCATGAGCGGGATGAAACTCACTGATGTCGTGCCCGTGGTGGAGTTTGACGAACGTTTTCAAGACCCCGCATGGACAGAAAATCCTTATTTAGACACCATCAAAGAATTTTATTTATTATTCACCCGTTGGACAGAAGATTTGATTTACGACACGCCCGACATTTCTGATAAAACGCGGCGCAAGGCAGCATTTTGGGTACGTCAAAATTTAAATGCGATTGCGCCCACCAACTTCTTTTGGACCAATCCGATTGCGGTGCGCCGTTTCATCGAAACGGGCGGACAAAGCGTCATCGCAGGCATTAAACATTTATTAGCAGACAGCAAACACAAAACCATTCGTATGGTTGAAGAAGATGCGTTTGAAGTCGGCAAAACTCTCGCCAATACGCCCGGAAAAGTGGTGTATCGTAATAATTTATTTGAATTACTTCAGTACAACAGCAGCACAGAAAAAGTGCACCAAGTGCCGATTTTATTCATTCCCCCGTGGATTAATAAATTCTATATTTTAGATTTGGGCGAGAAGAAAAGTCTGGTGCGCTACATGGTCGAGCAAGGCTATACCGTGTTTGTGATCAGTTGGAAAAATCCCACCTCCGAAATGCGCAACACCACCTTAGATGATTACATGCTGCATGGCGTGCTTGAGGCGGTCAATGTCGCCAAGAGTATTTGTAACGCGCCCAGCGTGCACGCAGTCGGTTATTGTATTGGCGGGATTATTTTGACCGCATTAATGGCATGGCTTGATGAAGATGTACAAACCAGCACCAATAATCCCATCGCAAGCTGGAGCTTATTCACCACCTTGGTGGATTTCTCCAATCCTGGCGAAATTGATGTTTTCATCGATGAAGAAACGATTACGCATATTGAAGACTCGATGCACAGCAAAGGCTTTTTGGATGGAACTCAGCTTGCCGACTCGTTCCGCATTTTGCGCTCGAACAGTTTAGTGTGGCATTACTTTGTGCATAATTATCTGTATGGCGAAGACTTGCCCGCCTTTGATGTCTTGTTCTGGAATATGGATAACACCCGTTTGCCCGAAGCGATGCACGCCTTTTATCTGCGTGAATTCTATTTAGGCAATAAGTTTATGAAACCCAATGGCGTGACTTTGGGCGGCAGACCGATTGATGTGCGCAAGATTCAACAGCCCTTATACACCGTGGCAACCGAGCAAGATCATATTGCACCGTGGAAAGAAAGTTTCAAAATCTGCGGCTTGGTCAATGCACCGATTCGCCAAGTCTTGGCAACTTCAGGGCATATTTTGGGGATTATTTCCCCGCCCGTAAATCCGCCTAAACGCCGTTATTGGGTGGGCGAAGCCAAAGGACAAACCGATCCCGAATTATGGCGCGACCAAACCCCCAAAGTGCAAGGTTCATGGTGGGAAGATTGGGATGCTTGGTTGCAAACCCGTTGCGGCGAATTGCACACCCCTCCTACCACGGGCAACGAGCAATATAAACCACTGTGCGATGCGCCGGGAACTTATGTCTTAGAGAAATAGGCATGTAGTTTGCTGTCTTATGGCAAGCAGTTATGTTTTGGAAGTTTAAAAAGCTGTTCTTCTCTCGAAGTCTTTAAACTTATTGATAATAAATAAGTATTTTTATCAAATATTTTAGAGGACTTTTCGGGGAGGAAACAGCTAAAATTTCTCCCAAATCCCATAGCTCCTAATTCATTGAGTTCTATGTTATGAAGAAATCTTTACTTGAACGCTTAAATCAAACCTTCTGGATTTAGAAAAGAGCAGGTTTTGAGTCAGTTGCAGTGTCAAACTGCCCGCTTTTTAGACAACTTCATTCTCACATCGAACTCACATTAAGATACGTGGACGGAGGTTATGATGTTGAATTTACATGCGCTGACTCGAATGACTCAAATTTGTACCCTGTTGAGTTTGCTAAGTGGTTGCTATAACTCTATGTACGGCATTCCGCAACAGGAATGGGTGCGCTTAAACGAGCAACAAAAAAAAGCAGTGATGGATGATTATTATGCACAGCAGCGCGTCCAACAATATAACCAATACAACGCTGCGCCCAATTATTACCCTGCCCCTGTGTATCCTGCTGCCCCCAATGTCTATTACGCTCCCCCGCCTGTCTATGTTTCACCAAGACATCCGCGTTATTCCGAACAACACCGCCACCGTGAAGCAGAACGGCGTGCCGCAGAAATTCGGGCGCGTGAAGAATTTAATCGACATGCACGCGAGAAGGATCGTCGTCATGAACATCCTGCTTATCAGCCCCGCGCCCCGATTTACACAAATCCGCGACCAACGCCTACACACAATAATCGTGGAGATGATGCACATCCTCATGAACGTCATGAACGCACTTATCAGCCCCACGCCCCGATTTACACAAATCCGCATCCAACGCCTACACACAACAATCGTGGAGATGATGCACTGCGTCTGCCTCACAATACCGCGCCCTCAAGATCGATACACACGCCGCCACCAGCTCACAATTCCCGTTCTTGCAATGGTGGAGACTGCAAACTTCTTGCACGCTAGAATTCAAGAAATAACCCAGCTTTTGGAGAGAGACTCATGAGATTATCCTACGCCACTCTATTATGTGTTGTGCCTTTATTACTGGAAGGCTGTGTGCCACCCCCCGCCAGATCAGTCAACAGCCCAGTAGTTGAGACCTATAGCAGCCCTGCGCCAGTTTATTATTCGCCCGCCCCTGTGGTGGTGACTCCCGCGCCTGTTTATGTTGCCCCGCGCCGTCGCTATGTCACCCACCATCGGGTAATCCGCCGCCCAGTGGTCGTGCACCGTCGTGTGCTCATACATCGCCCCGTACATCGCACGCATAAAAAACACTAACAGCTCACAGACTCATTATTTTGTGGGGAGGGAACTCTATGAAATTACAAGGTGAAATTAAAGCAATTTTATATCTATGTGCAATTTCTCTGTTATTGGACGGATGTGCACCTCAAGTGAAATCGGTCAATGGCAGAGGTCCTGATGCTTATGCTCAGAAACGTGCTTATGAAGAACAACAGCGTCGCCTTACCGCCGAACGACCCGCCCCTGTTGAGGAAGCCCCTCCAGTCCAACCACAATATTCCGAAGAAACAATTGAGCAAGACATTGTTAAAATGCAGCCTGTTGAAAGTCCTCCCATCGTTCAAGGCACGCCCTTGATTCAATATCCCGCGCCCGTGCAAAGTGAACGCCCCGCATTCTCAAACAATAAACCCAGCTTACCCGTTCCAAAAAGAGAAGGGGTGCGCAGTAATCGCGCAATTTCCGCTGACAGCGTTACCCACGAAGAAACCAGTCGTTATAGCTATCCCAGTGCTTCGTCAAGTTCGGCATCGGATGAACTCGACGCAATGCGTGCAGCCCAAAAAGCACGAGAAGCTGAATATGAATTGCAACAACGGCAGGCGCGTGAACGCCACGAGGAACGCGAACGACATTACCAATCTGAACGTGTCTCCCGTGAACGCCGAGAAGAGGAAGAAAGGAAAGCGCGTGTTGGACGAGAACGTGAAGCACGAATTAACGCAGAGGCAGAAAGAGCCGCTTCTGAACACTCGAATCAATTACGAATCGAAGAAGAAAAGCGTCGACATGAATTAGAACGTGAAAATCAACAACGGGCTAATGCCGAAACAGAACGTCGACGTGCCGAGGCAGAACGGGCTGCGCGCGAACGCGAAAATGCAGAACGCGCGGCTCGCGAACGCGACCATGCAACGAACGCCCGAGAAGCGGAAAATCGTGCGCGTGCTGAGGCAGAACGTGCCGTCCGTGAACGTGAAAATGCAGAACGTGTAGTACGCGAGCGTGAAAATGCCGCCCATGCCCGAGAAGCGGAAAATCGTGCGCGTGCTGAGGCAGAACGTGCCGCCCATGAACGCGAAAATGCGGCTCGTGCCGTCAGAGATGCTGCAAACAGGGCACAAGCTGATGCTGAACGGCTGGCGCGTGAAGCGGAAAAATCGCGAGCTGAAGCGGAACATCGCGCAAAAGCGGAAGCCGAAAATAAAGCGCGTGAAGATATTTTAAGACGTGCACAAGAAGCCCAAGCCAAAGCTCATGAAGAAGCGGAGCGTAAAGTAAATGAAGCAAAAGCACGCGTGAATGAAGAAATCGCAAAACGGGCGCGTGAAGAAGAAGCACGCCGCGCCCAAGAAGCAGAAATTAGAGCGCGGGCAGAACGCGCCCTTGAACAAGCGAAGGCTAAACGCTAGCTATTTGGGGGAATTACGCTAGAATTGCATCGGTCAATGAGAGGACACTTTATCTATGAATCTTACCCAGCAATTTATACGAGCCGTTAAAATTTGCGCCTTGCCCATGCTGCTTTACGGATGCAGTTCTGCCCAACCTGTTGAAGAAGACACCGTGGCAACTAAGCAAGCGCAGGATATGGAAGCTTATTATGCACAGCAACGGGTTTATTATGAGCAACAACGTCTGAATATGGCAAACCAGCCGCCCGCAGACATGAGTGACTCAAACCAAAAATCAGTGACGAGTTATAGTGCAAAAAAAAAGTCAAAGTCATCGAAAAAACGCAAGCACAAGAAGTCACGCAAGAAAGCACGGACGAATTGCGTCACACGCATGATTTGCCAATGATAGCCAGTCCTTATTCGATTCCAATTTCTCGAAAAACACCTGAAGCGACAGGCACGCCGTATTATGTACCGACGGCAGCCACTACTAATAAAACGCGCAGTGCAACGCGGGATAATAGCGGTTCTACCCGCTCAATGAGTATTACGCGAGAAGAGCCGCAAAGTTCACAACCCGCGCAAACTTCGAGCACTCTGGAATCGAGTAATACATCAAGTAATAACAGTTCAAGCAATTCAAGCACGGTCATTTATGTGCCTGTCTCAAGCACAGCAACCGCAGTATCCACGCAGCCTTTTGGGGTGCCGCTTGTGCCAGCAAAAACTGTAACGCCTACGTTTTCGGTAGGCATGAAAAACGATAAACACAAATAGTGCCTATTTTTGAATATTGCACACCAAGCCCTGTTACTTATTGAAAATAACAGGGCTTTTTTTATTTAAGTGAATGAGGACTTAGCGATTTATTCCGTAAAGTGCGTGCTATCTTTGTAGAAAGCGTTAAAATTACCGCCTCTCTGAAACAGAAGGCAATACAAATTTCCCTTTCAAAAGGAGCTAAAAACTTCTGCTCCACAATTTCCAATATCCTCGATTTAAACTCAACAACAGTACATCCCTATCTTAGTATCACCCACGGTGGGCCTTATAAACGACCATGATTGAAAAATTGATTACTTTTGCTTTGCAACAACGCCTGTTTATTATTACGGCGGTGATTGTGCTGATTATCAGCGGTTGGTACGCGCTGGATAATTTGCCAATTGTTGCATTTCCCGATGTGCAAGATGTGCAAGTTCAAATTATTACCCAAGCCAATGGGCAAGCCCCTGAAGAAGTCGAGCGCACGATCACCTTGCCGATTGAACGCGAAATGACAGGTGTGCCTAACGTCATTCGGTTGCGTTCGGTTTCAATCACAGGGCTATCCGTGGTCACGCTGACGTTTTCCGAGCGCACCGACGATTATTTTGCACGTCAACAAGTGCTGGAAAAACTGCAAACCGTCAGTCTTCCCCCCAATGTACAACCCAGTCTCGCGCCTTTAACCAATGCGGTGGGCGAGGTGTTTCGTTACGTGATTGACGCGCCTGCGGATATGCCTTTGCGGGAAGTGCGTGCTTTGCAAGATTGGGTGGTGCGCCCAGGGATTCGGCAAGTGCCCGGTATTGCCGACGTGGTCAGCTTCGGCGGTGCAATTAAAGAATATCAAGTGCAACTCGACCCCTATGAACTGAAAAAATACGCGCTCAGCATTGACCAAGTTTCCCAAGCGATTGGCAATAATGGCGCAAATATTGGCGCAGGAATTTTGACCCGTGGCGATGAATCGCTGGTGATTCGGACACGCGGCTTATATAACAAGCTCGAAGACATCGCGCAAGTCGTGGTCAGCTCCACTAAAGGACAACCGATTTTTGTCAAAGACGTGGGCAAGGTTGTCATCGGTGACCGTCTGCGCTCGGGCATTGTTGCATTCAACGAACATGACGATGTAGTGATTGGCATCGTGCAAATGATTAAAGGGCAAAATGCGGAAAAATTAATTGGTTCATTACGCGCCAAAGTCGCAGAAATTAACAGCCAATTGCCTGCGGGCGTGAAAATGCATCCGTATTACGACCGCACCGATTTAATCAAGCACACCGTGCACACCGTTTCAGAAAACTTGGTGGTGGGCGCGTTTTTGGTGGTGGTAATTTTGGTGTTATTCCTGCGCAATTGGGTTGCTGCGCTGATTGTCGCCTCGGTGATTCCTTTATCCTTACTGTTTGCTTTCACCTTAATGAATATTTACGGCATTTCCGCTAATTTAATTTCCTTAGGTTCGGTGGACTTCGGGATTATTATCGATAGCGCGGTGGTGTTGGTGGAAGCGTTTATGGCAAAACTCGCAATGGATGCGCATCACAAAAATCATGCAACCCACAACACCTATAGTTGGCGATTACACCAATTAAAAAACACCGCCACTGAAATGGGACATCCCATCTTATTTTCTAAAGTCATTATTATTCTGGCATTTTTGCCGATTTTTACCTTCCAACGGGTCGAAGGCAAAATTTTCTCCCCAATGGCTTTCACTTTGAGTTTCGCGCTGCTCGGCGCAATTTTACTCACCTTAACGTGGATTCCGACGCTGCTCAGCTACACTTTGCGCGGCGAGGGCATGATTGAAAAACACAGTGCTTGGATGCACGCTTTTCAAGAACTCTATCGGCGTTTCTTGCTGAGAGGGCGCGTGGTGCTGTTTCCCGTGTTGGGGGTTTCGATAGCCTTATTGACCACCGCCTTGCTGCTTGCGCCGCAACTGGGCAGCGAGTTTTTGCCCAAATTAGACGAAGGCAATATTTGGCTCACTATCCGTTTGCCGCCTTCGACTGCGATTGAAAAAACCAAAGAAGTCGAACAGCAAATTCGCAAAATTCTGAACAGTTATGACGAAGTCACCGACGTGATTACCCAAGTCGGTCGTCCTGATGACGGCACTGATCCCAAGAGTAATAACAACTTGGAAATCATGGCGAATTTACGCCCCAAGGAAGAATGGAAAGTTCAGGATAAAAATGAACTGATTGCGGAAATAACCCAGAAAATTCACGCAATTCCCGGCGTGCCGACGAACTTTTCACAAGTGATTGAAGATAACTTGAATGAGGCGTTGAGCGGGGTACAAGGGGAAATCTCAGTGAAAATTTTCGGGAAGGATTTGGAAATTCTCGAGCAAAAAGGTGAGCAGATTGCTCAAATTCTCATGGGAATTCAAGGTTCTGCGGATGTGGGCGTGATTAAAGTCGGCGGGCAAACGGAATTGAATATTACTATCGACCGCAATCGCTTGGCTTCTTACGGGATTAATATCAACGATGTCAACGCCACGGTGCAAACCGCGATGGGCGGCAGTGCTGCCAGTGTGTTTTATGAGGGTGAGCGGCGTTTTGATGTCACTTTGCGGTTTGATAAATCCTTCCGTGACCAAATTGAAGACATCAGCGAATTACCGATTGCCTTACCCAATGCAGCGGGCGTGATTCCTTTGGGACAATTGGCGACAGTGGAAGTGCGTCAAGGCGCGTCGCGGATTAATCGTGAAGCAGGTATGCGTAATGTGGCAGTGAAAGCGAACTTGTTGGGACGCGATCAAGGCAGTTTCGTGACTGAAGCGATGGAAAAGGTCAATCAACAAGTGCATTTGCCGCAAGGCTACACCATGATTTGGGGCGGTCAATTTGAAAATCAGCAACGGGCTTTGAAACGTTTAACGATTATTGTGCCCTTGAGTTTATTGATGATTTTCGTGTTGCTGTTTTGGGCGTTCCATTCGATGCGCAAAGCCATTTTAGTGCTGCTGATGATTCCATTCACTTTAATTGGTGGTTTGGCGGGTTTGTATTTGGCGCATCTGCATTTGTCGATTTCTGCGGCGGTGGGATTCATTGCGGTGGCGGGAATTTCGGTGCAAAACGGGGTGATCATGGTGGAACAAATCATGAATTTATTCCGTGACGGCATGGAATTGAGTGAAAGCATCATTCAAGGCGCGGTACAACGTTTGCGCCCGATTGTGATGACCGCATTAATGGCGGGTTTGGGCTTGTTGCCTGCGGCGTTGTCGCATGGGATTGGCTCAGAAACGCAACGTCCGTTTGCGGTGGTGATTGTGGGCGGCGTGGTGTCAGCGACGGTGTTTACTTTACTCTTATTACCGTTGCTGTTCCCCTATTTCAGCCATGTACGGACTAATAGTGAGCTTGTGGAGAATTAGCTGGTTTTAGAAAAAGACCTGCTAGGTTTTGAAAACTTAGTGGGTCTTAAATAGATGATTTAGAAAAATACCTAACAAATATTTTTTAATCTAAATAATCGGCAATAATTTTGCATTAAAATACTCAGGAATAACAAAAACCTTTCAAAAACTTAGTTAAAAATTTTGTCATGCCCTGACCGATTTTATAGATTCAGTCAGTGAAATAAATTTCTAGGCAGTGCCCGTGTGATTATCCAGATAATGCCCTCATGAAGGAGATTAAGATGGCGATTTTAAAATGTCCTCACTGTGACTTTTCCAAAGAAGTTTCAGAACAATACGTTGATAAAACGGTGAAATGTCCTTCCTGCGGGCAAGGCACAAAAGTCTACGACACCATCGCGCTTATGACCGCCTTTTCTGAAAAAATGTCAGAATTTAAAACAGAATTGGATGAGTTAAAACAAAGTGTTTTGAATCAGGAATTGCCAGCGGCTCGCAATGATGAGGGCGAGATGGTTGAGGCTTTTGGCAAAATTTTTAGAGAACACCGTATTGCCATGACTGAATTCAGTGAGGCTACTAAACGCCGTGATGTCATCACCGAGCGCGCAGAACAACGCAGTTTGTACCTCATGCGTTTTGGAATTGCGGGCTTTTTAATCATGATGTTGTTGATGATTTTTTTTGTCTATCAATTTACTGAGAGCACTAAAATCGTTTATGAACAATCGATTAAAACCAGCAGTCGGGTGAAAAATGTCACCGATGACTTAAACACGGTGAAAGACAGTCTCGCTAAACTTGCGATGAATTCGCAGGCAATTAATGCTCAATCACGTCAAGAAATTACGGGTTCTATCGGCGAGATTCAAAGCTCTGTGGGCACGGTGCAGGGCAAGGTCAAAGAACTCAATGGCAGCGTGGTGCAAATGCGTGAGCAGCTTAAAGATTTGAGCATGAAAAATGAGATGATTCTCAGATATTTCCCCTATCGTTAATTATAGTCACACAAATGTGACATAATATTATTAAAAACAAGGGATTTAGGAGTCATCTATGATATTTCTATGTCCCTCAGTTCATTTTATAATTGTTATATCTATTTGAATTAGATTTAGTTATCTATATTAAGATGATTTTTAACCACACATATTTTATTGTTATTAACTTCATTAAATTAATAATTAACTAATTAAGCTGTATAACTCAAAAAATTGGATAGGTAATTGCATATTATTTAAGCGTTAATGTATATTGATTTTTCCTCAGCGGAGGGCATTATGTCTAATCTCAGACTTTGTCGTTTGTATTATGCAAGTACAGCAACTCAAGAGTATTTACCGCATGATATTGGCAATATTTTAAAATCCTGTAAAACAGTGAATCCGTCTTTAGACGTGACGGGCATGTTATTTTTTGGGGAAGGCTACTTCTTACAATGTTTAGAAGGTTCACGCGAAAATATCAATTACCTTTACAGAAAGATTGCGCGTGATCCTCGGCATAAAGATGTTGAATTATTGGAGTTCAAAGACATCGAAGAACGTTACTTTGAAGAGTGGTCTATGAAGTATGTGAATTCTGCCAATGTGATTTTCAAGATTTTCAAGCAAACTGGCTTAAGAAAATTTAACCCCTATTTGTTAGATAGCTACGCGCTGAATGCAATGACGGAAGTGTTTCGTGATTACGTGCCCCCCGATAAAGCAGAAGCTGGGGTTTTGAACACGACCAAGAGTAAATTAAATATTTTTAGCATCTTTAGTCGTGCTTAATTTGGGGAGTTATACCCTCACAGCCATTAAGTTAAGCATGGCGCAAGGTTAGATGCAGGTTTAGCCAAAGGGGGATTTAGGGACTTATTTAAGAGCTTAAAAAATACTTTGATACTCTCCTCCCCCGCTCCCCTTTTTTCATCAAAGGGGGTGAAAAAACCTGAGAATACAACAAGCTTAACTTAATGGCTTTGAGTCATACCCTAGGTTCATATATCAACAAGAATAATGTCATTGAGAGGCATTTATGTCCGACGTCAATCTGGCAACTATGTGTTATGCGAGCACAGCGACTGAAAGCTGCTCCTCTATCGAAATCGGTTTAATTGTAGAAGCTGCAAAGAAAAATAACGCCCGTTCACATATCACGGGAGTGTTGTTTTGTGGGAATAATTATTTTCTGCAAATTTTAGAAGGGCCGAGAAATAATCTTAACATCTTGTATAACAAGATTATTAAAGACGAACGCCACACCAACATGCAAGTTTTAGAATTACGGGAAATTGGTAGTCGTTGTTTCCATGAATGGTCTATGAAATTCGTGCATTCTCCAGCGGTTGCAGCAAAAATCTGCAAAGAAAGTGGATTCAAAGAATTTAATCCTTATTTGCTGGATGGGCGTACTTTGAATGCACTGGCTTTAGCATTTCGTAATCATCATGAGCCTAGTGAACTGACTCCGATTAAGGCTGAACGCACAGAAGAACCGCATAAAAAGTCCAGTTTCGATATTTTGAAACTCTTTGGACGACATACTTAAAAACAAAAGCGAGTGTAAAAAATAGTTAGCACACAGTATTTTTTACACCCGCTTTTCATTTATCAAAATACGCTGTCGAAATTAAGCCTTTTTCAAAAAGCAGGTTTTCAACACCAAGTTTTTGACTTTTTCAGCGTGGCATTCGATTTCTTCTTCATCTTCGGTGAGACGAATATTTTTAATTAACGTCCCTCTTTTCAAGGTCACTGAAGTGCCTTTCACTTTTAAATCTTTGATCACCATCACTGAATCGCCATCGGCGAGTTCTGTACCATTACTGTCTTTTACGGGCATGTTTGCTCTTCTAAATCGTGGGAAATGTGTTGAGGCAAGTATTATAGTGCTTTTGAGAATGTCAGTTTTTAAAATCTCGAAATAAACCGCCCCCCGCACAAACTATTTACTCTGATTCAAATAAACCTCTCGGAATACCCGTTACTTGCTCTATCAGCTCTATAGCCATGCCTTGCGCAAATAGATTTTTAGCGATTTCTAGCTTGCCTTCTTCACGACCCTCTTCACGTCCCACAACTAAACCCGCAACAAACTCTTCCTTTTTCTCTTCCCTAAGTGCTTCTGCCTCTGCATATTCATCTTTCATGCGGGCGCGGTCTTGCGGAGTTAAACCGTCGGTTTTGATTAAATCTACCACTTTTAAAACCTCGGTTTTGTGATAACTCAATTCATCAACTTGTTCATCTAAACTGTCTTGAATCAGTTTTAGCCATTCGCGGTAAGGTTCGGGCGTGGTTTCAGTGACGTGTTTTGGGGAAAGATACAGCACGCGGTGATGAATTCTATTCAGTTTTTCATGTGTGAGCAGATTTATCGGGTCAAAGTTGATTTCTGCAATCGCACAATCTTCGCGTGTGCCTGAAGTGGAAACCACAATCGTAAATACAGTGAGCGCGGGTTTGTAATTCTTAGAAGTATCGACTTGCTCCAAAATCGCAGCGCAGTGATAGTGCAAGAATCGCTCGTAATAATCACTGTAACGGCGGTGCTGAATATCAACAATCACGCGGTTTTCCACATCTTCGGCATATAAATCAAAGCGAGAATCTACGTTGCCAATCGGCGGGTCAAACTTTTTCTCGGTTTGAACTTTGTCTATTTTCAGGTCAATGCCGAGAAAGTCTTTTGCAAAAGCTTTAAACACTTCAACATCGCAAAAAGCTTTTTTGAAAATGACTTCATAACGTAAAGAGGCGACTTGTTGCATGGATTTTCCTAGGCTTGGATACCAACTTTAGAATTTAGAGCTTACTATGATAATCACCTGAAAACTTACACTTTAATTCACTGCCTTCAACCAGCCCGCAGGATTCACAGGCGAGCCTTGATAACGGATTTCAAAATACAATGCCGCCATATTTCGCCCGCCGCTGTCGCCCACTGTGGCGAGATTCGCCCCCGCTTCCACCCAATCACCGGCTTTCACGTATAAACTGCGATTATGTGCGTATAAACTCATATAGCCTTGCTGGTGGTCTAAAATCACCAAATTCCCATAATTTCTAAACCATTGGGCAAACACAACCCGCCCCGCTGCCACCGCATTGACCTTATCGCCCAACCCCGCTTTAAACATCATGCCCTGAGATTTCAAAGAACCAATCAAAGAGTCACCAAACTGCTTAAACACTTGTCCTGTGGTGGGTTTTGGCAACTGCCCTTTTAATTGAACAAAGTTCACATTGCTGGCAGGGGGAGGAATAACTTTTGAAACCTCACTTAAACCGCCTAATAAACTTTCTAAATGCTGTTTATCTTCTTGTAATTTCTTTAATTCTTGGTCTTGGGCTTCTAAAGTATTTGCCAATTGTGTCAGAATTTGCTGACGCTCTTGATAATTGCCTGCCAATTCTTCGCGCTTGCTGCCTTGGTGTGATAATACACGATTTAATTCAATGGCTTGCTGTTGAATAGTGCGTTCTAATAATTGAATTTGTTCCAAACTTTTATTAATTATTTCAATTTGTTGCACACGGGCGCGGTTGAAATAATCGTAATAACCTAAGACACGACCCACGGCAAACGGGTCTTGTTGATTGAGCCAGAGTTTTAAATAATCTTGTCTGCCCACCATGTAGGCGGCACGAATTTGTTGCGCCAAAATTTTGCGTTGTTGGGCGAGTTGAATATGTTGATTTTGCTGACGATTACGTAAATCAGTGAGAATATGCTGCTTGTCGTTTAATTCTTCCGTCAGTGCGGACAGTTTGTCAGCGGTATTGCCGATTTCTTCTTCACTGAGTTGCAACAATTGTTGCAGGCGGTCGTATTCGCTGCGCGTGGTGTGACGTTGCACTTGTAGGGCTTGAATGCGGGTATTGAGGGCTTTTAATTGTTCGGGCGTTGCCGCAGGCACGGTTTCGGCGTATGCCTGCGGACACCCCAGCAATAAGGCGGAACTTAAGAAAAGCGCGATTGCTGGGATGTGCACAGCGAATTATTCGCGCTTGCCTTGATTGGCGACGGCGGAAACCGCTTTTTGCACTGCGTCAGCATCGCCCAAATAATAATGGCGAATTGGCTTTAAATTTTCGTCCAATTCGTACACCAAAGGCATTGCGGTGGGAATGTTTAATTCCACAATGTCGGTTTCGGAAACATTGTCTAAGTATTTGATTAAAGCACGAATACTGTTGCCGTGGGCTGCAATAATCACGCGCTTGTCGGCTTTGATGGCGGGCACAATGCTTTCATGCCAATAGGGCAGGAAACGCGCCACGGTGTCTTTTAAGCATTCAGTTAAGGGCAATTCTGATTCGCTTAAATCGGCATAACGGCGATCATTGCCTGCGTAGCGTACATCCGTTTTTTCCATTGCGGGCGGTGGAATATCGTAGCTGCGCCGCCAAATTTTTACTTGTTCTTCGCTGTGTTGTTGGGCGGTTTCGACTTTGTTCAAGCCTTGTAATGCGCCGTAGTGACGTTCATTTAATCGCCAACTGCGTTGCACAGGCAACCATAATAAATTCATGGTTTCTTGCACAATCCATAAGGTGCGAATGGCTCGGGTCAACACTGAGCTGAAAGCGATGTCGAAATCATAGCCTTCGCGTTTGAGCAATTCGCCTGCTTGTTTGGCTTCTTCTAGCCCTTTTTCAGATAAATCTACGTCCGTCCAACCTGTGAAACGGTTTTCTTTATTCCAGACACTTTCGCCGTGTCGGAGCAGTACAATTTTATACATAGGATTATGATTTTAATGTGTGAAGAGAAAAGCGGTATTTTAGTCTTAATCCTTCATGGGTTAAAGTCTGATTGCTGGCTATCGTTGATTATCTTTCGTATTTGCAGCATGATTCACTTAATTTAAATAATGGTATGGCGTATAACCTCATATGAAAACTGTATTGATCATCGGTGGCGTGCTTTCTGTTTTGCTGAATTTGCTGCTGATTTATCGCGGCATTGATACTGCGGTGACTCTGGATCATAAAAGTCAGGCGTTAGTTTGGAGAGGGCAACAGCTCAAGACGTGTAACGTATTATTAACACAAGCTTATCCAAAAATCGGTTATCAAAGTTTTCTCGAAATGTCTAAAGATGCCAGGTTATTAGACGTTACAAAAAAACGGTATATAAACGCCCATGATAATGAAGAAATCTACATTGGTGGGGTGTTATTTGAGTTTTCTAAAGATAAAAAGCTGGTTTCGATAGGTAAGTTACAAGGATGGTAGAATGTAGGTTGGGCTGCCGACGGCAACCCAACATTAACCTAGTTTCCGAAACATTATATTCTTTCGTCATTTCACGTTTTCGTTGGGTTGCTGTTAGCAACCCAACCTACGAATTTTCTGAAAAAATTAAGGACTGGCAGTGCTACAAGCACTGCCAGTCCTCATGATAAGTTCAAGACCTGCTAGGTTTTAACTGCGCCCCCAACCCCCTAAAGGGGGCTAAAGATAAAAGATTTATTCTTTTAAGTCCCCTTTAGGGGATTTAGGGGCTGCTTTTAAGGACTTTAAAACTTCACTTCTGCAATCCCTGCCACAGCGGGACTGGTTAAATCCCCCGTCAAACCTGCCCCAAGTTTTTCCACAAATTCAGGCGTTAGCAAGTGATAAATTACCTCGGCACGAATCACCGCCACATTTTTTGAGGGAATATTGTAATCCAACTCACGCAATTCACTGGCTTTAAAACGGGTATCACTGAGCATTTCCGAAGCACTAAAAGGCAAGGCAACAGTTTTGCCTGTTTCATCGGCAAGGTTATACATAAACATCGCTTTGGGATCATCTTTCGCTTCGGGCGGGAAGGTTTTGAAATTATTAAACAGCAAACGATCTTGCTTGTCGTAAGCGGTTAATTTCATGTAAACATTACGAAAAGGCACACCTGTGGGGAAACGATGCGGCAACATATTTTGTAAGCGCACCGTGGTTTTAATCACATTACCTTCGGTTTTAGTTTTCAGGGAAACCACAATCGCACGTTTTAACATGGTTTCGCTGTGTCCGCCTAACATACTGTGGTCGGTTGAATCGCTCACTTTGGGCATGTGGCAAGATTGACAGGTGACGGGCGCATTCATATCAGAATATTCCATCCCCGTTTGACACATGGGAACACCTTTATCATTAATAAATTGTTCGTGACAGCCCATGCACACGCGGCTGGTGCGTAACATCAACTGATTAGGTTCCATTTGGAAGGGATGAAACGCATTGGCTTCGGGAGAAAGATAACGTCCTGATGGACCTTGCAGACGGTCAGGAGAAACTTCATACGCCTGAATGCCAAAACGTAAATTGCCTTGCTGTAACATGTGGTAAACCAAAACTATAAGCTTCATCAGGTTTCCAAGGATCATGCCCAATTAAACCCGACAAAGTCCAAACCAAAATTAGACTGGTTATTAACGACAATTTCATACAAATACCCTACCGATAAAACCGCTTAATTTTATGATGAAGCTGCGGTTTTTATAGTATTAATGTGCTCTCTCGGAAAATGCTGCAAAACAGCATTAACGTGCCGCATTATACTGCTTTGAGGGGAAATTAGAATAGCGTGAATGCGAGTCAGCTACTTATTTGATTGTCTAAGTGTTTATAGCTTTTTCATTTCAGAGAAATTCTGAATACTGGAAAACTTAAAAGGTTTAGAAAGGAAAAAATATTAACGTATCCAGCAATTCGGATCGGCCTGATCTAAACGCCCCGTTTGTGCGTAACTCAAGCATTTTAAACCGCCCCGACAAAACTCCGTAAAAAAGCAAGTATTACAATCCCTTGGCGGACTAGATTCGCGTAATTCATGTAGGAAAGGCGCGTTGCGATAAATTTCAACCAAGGGCGTGAGCAATATATTGCCCAAAGTTTTAGGCATTCGCCGACAAGGCAATACATCGCCATTGGGCAATAATGCTAACAAACTTTCACCTGCTGAACATTTATAAGGTTCGCCGCCCGCCACTAAAAATTGCAAGGCGCGGTGCATTCGTACTTGTGTACTGGGAAACCAACGGTTTGCGGCACGTTGTTGGGCATGATGCACAATTTTGAAAAACTCTTGGGTTTCAGCGGTGTTTAAAATTTGGCTAGAATCTTCATTACTGCTGCATGGAATGAGACGATCCGCCCAAATTTCATTAACGTGCAAGGTTTGTGCGTGTTTGACCAAGGCAGGAAATTCGCGGTAATTATCGCGCTGTGCAGTGAAGGCAATCATGCTGCGAATACCGACTTTCACCAGATGTTTTAAGGCAGTGCTGGCTTGTGAAAATTGCTCATTGCCCCGAATTTCATCGTGAGTCTCACGCATTCCTTCGAGGCTGATTTGCACAAAACGCGGCGCGAAACTTTTCAAGATTTCCGCCATGTCTGCCGTGATAAAACTGCCATTACATAGAATTGCAAAACTGAAACTTTCTCGATATTGGGTCAGTAACGCGAGTAATTCTAGAAAAGACTCATGGGCAAAAGGTTCACCGCCCGTGACATTGATTTGACCACGCACGGGATAGCCTGCTTGATCGCTGAGGCTTTCTAGCAAGGTGACATATTGCTGAATTACTAATTTCCATTGGGTAAACTTCAGCTCGCCCGCGCGCTGATAATTTTCTTGATAGCAGTGTCGACAGCGTAAATTACAACGGTTGGTAATATGCCATTGTAAAATAAGTTTTTTTTGAGTATTCACTCCAACCTCCACAGCGCACTTTAAAATTTTTCATTTAAGAACATTTAATCTCCACCGCCGCCACAACCTCCACAACCACCGCCTCCATCACTGTCACCACTACTCCCCCCATCGCTATCACTGCCGCCATCGCTTTCTATCCCAAAGTTTGAATTATTATTTGTGACGGGCGCAAGCTGTTGTTGAAAGGTGTCAAAGATCATCGAACCTGCTAACACACTCACCCCTAAGGCTGCAATTGCAAACGCAGGATCAACACCACGCAACTGCTCAGGCGCGTCTAATTTATGGCGAATCCAATCAAAACGCGTGGGTAAAGCTGCTAAAAATTCTTTCCCCAATAAGCTAAGTTTAGACGGTACAAGAATTTTTATAAGGATAAAAAATACAATTAAGGCAATGACCAAAAATGCGACAGGTTTATCGTGTGAAATGCCAAAACCCAGCTTAACGATACCTATTGCAAAAACTGTCCAAGGAATCAGTCGCACCCATTGAAAATGCAGTTGGGGAGTTCGATATAAGTGATATTGTTCAAGTTCATGCACTAAACGAGTAATGCAAGGTTTTAAAACAGCTGTAAATTTGGGATTTCTGAAAAATTGCGGCAGTGGTTGGGGCGCAAAGTAATAAATTTCTCGATCAATCGGGTGTTTGGGCAAACCGACCTCGGGATTAACTTCTAATTGCGTTATTCCGTTTGCAGCCGTGTTGAAATTCAAAATACCGCGCTGGTGCAGACTAAACAAGGCAGTTTCCAACACTGCTTTTTCCCCACCGCGTAATAGAGCGAGGGTGTAGGGATGTAATTTGGTGGGAAAGGGAGCTTCATAGTTTCGGGAGGAGTCACTGATACGATTGACTCCCCAGAGCAGCAAGCTACTTAAAGTCGCAGCAATGAGAAAATACACAATAAAATCGTTGCCGGGAATTGCAATCAATGCTTGTAACATCCGCCCTTCCTTTTTAGGATAACCTTTTTATATTCAAGCAGCTTTTTCCATAAAGTCCAGCAAACATTTTTGACTAATGCACTGCTGCTGCAATGTGCATACTCATCACAATTTGATTGCTGCTACGCCCATTTTCAGATTTTACATCTACAAATAAGGGTTGCGATTGGAAGTTTTCCACATAATAACGCGGGTCAATATTACTGGCTTCAATGGTGACTTTTAACTCGCCCGATTGATAAGCCCATTCCACCACTTTCGCGCCTTGTTGCGGCAATTTATCCACCACTAACGCCATTAATTCAATCTGACTAATTTGAGAATTCAGGGTAAATAATCGCTCGGCGGCTTGCTTATAATTCATTGCGGCAGTGCGGGCAGTCAGCACGGGCGTAGCTTTGTCATTCAATTCATCAAGATGCGTTTGTAATTGTTGCAAGGCAGACTTCGCTTTGAGAATATCCACCGCTTGCCATGTCGCTATCATTACGAAAATCAGCAACCCAATAAACACCCAATCGCGTTCTTGCTGCGCTTTAAAACCGCCAAAACTGCGCCGTGCTTTTCCCCAAGGCTGGGCGAGTAATTCGGTCACTTCAGGGGTGGGAACTTCAGTAACTGCGGCGAGACTGTGGGCGCGTAGAAATTGACTCCATTCGCGTAAATTGGGTGGATTCAACCACCAACGGCTGGCGATTAATTTGCCTGCTTGCCAAATTTGTCCTTCAACGCCTTCTAAGCACGCGAGCAAATACCCGCCATCATGCTTTGCAGCAGGGCGCAGAATTGTTTCTGGGAAACTGCGCACGGTTTTGAGTCCGACTTGTTCCATGCTTTGTTGCTGTAAATCTACATCCCAGACCCAAACGAAAACCGCGTCAGCCTGCCACACAATATAATCAGCATAATTAGTGAATGGACTCCATTGGCGAATTTTAACCGCCAAGGCTTCTTCCCAGCGGTTTTCGGGTAATTCACTGAGCGCAAAGTATTTATAATGGCAAAGACTACGCGCCACAATCCATTCTTTGCGTCCATATCCGCTGCTATCAATAGGCGTAATGAGATCAGCGCGTTGTTGCAGGTAACGCTGAGTTAAAAAGAGGGGTTTTCGCATCGTTTAAAGTAACTTTTTGATAAGCATCGAGTAAGGGTAAGTTGCTGATATATTGTAATTCCCACGGCATTTTTTCATCAGCAAACGGGGTAAATTTAATGTGTACTTGCCGCATTTGTTTTAGCCCTGAATGCCATAAGCTGAACCGCACATAAGGCGATGGGAAAAAGTTTACGGCATCTTCATCAACCGTGACTACCATGCCTGATAATTGTGAAACCGTGGCAAGATTGAAGACTGGCATATTTTGACGCGCTAGGATAAAACGTTGTGCGCTGTCTGCGTCAAAGTTGTAAGTAGCTTGCAAGACCATTGCAGGAGCGGTGTTGAAATTGGGCAAGGGTACGGGGGCTACTGTGGTTAGCTCACTCCATATATTTCCTTGCCATAGACTGGGATAGTTATCCCAATCCAAAACCTTGCGTACTTGGGTTGGACTATGTAGAAACCTGTTGGGAGGCAGTGGTAAATTACGTTCCTTATAGTGATAGCTTTCTGCACCATTGAGATGAACTAAATCATCAATATCGGTGTAATCATCTAATTTTGCAATCAGGGGGGCACGCTCTTCCGCTTTCACACCCAAAAAACCGAGTAATCTTGAAAACACGGGTTCATTAATAAAATTTAAGCCAATTAATCCTGCTTCATCTTGTATTGCAAAACGTGCATTCCCTAAACCTCGGTAAGCCCGATCATCTAAACCTAATTCCCCACCAATGGGTAATGAAGACATTCCACCCATCTCAGGATCAATCAAAGAAGGTAAATTTTGTACTGCATTACTGGATTCATTTCCCGTGACAATGCTGGGAATAGTTAAACCTGCAAAAGTGTAATATTGCGTCGCAAACAAATAAATTAATGTTGATTGAGTGCTTTGCATATCAATTTCACCCTGCACGTTGTCTTGTAAACTGCGTGCTAGTTCCAAAGTACGCTGTGTCCACTGTGCAAAAAATCCCGCCGCAACCGTCATGATTGCCAATAACCATAAAGTTGCAGCCAAGACAAAACCACAAGATTTACGATAAGTTATCGTGTGCCTTTTCAAAAAATTTTCCTAAAATTTATAATAATTGTCTTTTTTCACAAAAGTAATTATTTAGTAGATTTAAACAATCTAACATAGTTTACAGGGCTTGCACACCATACCTCTATTATCCTAAAAATAGCCTCACATTTTTGTGAAATTATTCGTTTAAAAGCTTTATTGAGCCTATGGACTTTCATTGAGTTGTCAAAAAATTACGTTATAATGTTGTGGCTATTTCCTACCGAGAGTAATGTTTTCACCGGTTATAGCCCAAGCATTTTTAGTTCTAACGTGAGGTCATCAATAATGTCAAAATCCAAAAGCTCATTGTTAAGTCTTATCGGTTTAGTTAGCGTATTAAGCACATCCGTCTTTGCTGAATCCCCTAATCTCCCCGCATTTGGGGTTGATTTAAGCCAAACTTCCGTATCTGGTTTATCTTCTGGTGCATTCATGACCGCCCAATTAAATACTGCGTATTCTGCCAGTTTTATTGGTGCTGGAATTATTGCAGGCGGACCTTTCTACTGCTCTGGAACGTATGGTAGCGTTGGCAATATGCAAAGTGCCATGTCTACTTGTATGAATCCCCTGAGTAAGTCCGTGGGACCTAATGCTGAGATTTCTTTCAAAAACGCCCAAAAATTTGCTTCAGAAGGCAAAATTGACGACGTTGAAAACCTGAAGAAACAAAAAGTGTATTTGTTCAGTGGTTCTAGCGATTCTACGGTAAAAACCATCGTAGTCGATCAAGTCAAAGCCTACTACAACTTAGCAGGTGTTCCTGACGAAAACATCAAGTACGAACACAATATTAATGCAGGACATTCGATTGTCACCAAAGCTGAAAGTGATGTGCCTTGCGCTGTTACCAAAGCCCCTTTTATCAACAATTGCGGGTTTCAACAATCTCAAGACTTGCTGAACCATATTTATGGGGAATTAAATCCCCCCACCACCGTTGATAAGCTGAGCGGCAGGATCATTGCCTTCAATCAGAAAGAGTTTATCAAGGGTTCACGTAGCAGCATGAGCGACGATGCTTATATTTACGTGCCCAAATCTTGTGAAACCGAAGCTTGTCGTGTGCACATTGCCATCCATGGTTGTTTACAAGGGGCAGCTCAAATCGGCGACAGATACTATAATACCACTACGGGTTATAACGAAATCGCAGACACCAACAATATCATCGTATTGTACCCACAAGCTCAAATTTCCAAGACAATTCCTGCCAACCCTCAAGGTTGCTGGGACTTCTGGGGCTATTCTAGTGAAGACCCTAGCAATTTAGACTTTTATACCAAAAACGCACCTCAAATGTCTGCTATTATGGCAATGGTTAAGCGTTTAGGTGAACCTCGTCAAACTAACTAGTTTTCTTTCCCCTTCTCCGTTCAATAGGAAATATGATCATGTCAAATACTTTTGTATCTCAATGGATTGAATTTAGCCAAGCCTCTTTGAGTAAGTTCAAAGAATTCAGCGATACCAGCGTTGCAAACCTCAGTGCTGCAAAGCCTGCGTTCTCCAGTGCTGATGTGGCTGAATTGTTGAAAAATGCAATTGCCGCTAACAAGCAATTCAATGACATCAGCACCGCAACCTTCATGAAGTTATTTCATAACCAAATCACTTCCATGAACTTGGGGAATAGCACCGCTGCGGCACAAGAATTGACCGATATTTCTAGCGGTTTGATGAGCCAATTTGTGCAACAACAAACCCAGTTTATCAGCGACCTGAACAGCGCGTTTTCTGGCTATGTTGCTAACTTACAACAAGTCAACGGCACCACTGAATTAACCACGGTGCAAAGCGATTTGTTGGCAACGATTCAACAACAAGTGAAAGACAATGCAGCCGCTAACATGGGCTTAATGAATTCACTGAGCGTTGCAACCAGTGCTTGGACTGAAAAGACTTTGAATAAAGCTGCTGAAGCTAAGTAAGCCTTGAGTAAAAATTATGCCCTTCAGTTGCTTTAACTAAAGGGCATAATTGATAGAAAACTGCGATTTTTGCTTAACGAATATGCAGTTGAGAAAACTGTTTTTCCCCTTCCACACACATCGTTTTGCGCCATGAACTTTCATCGTTCAGTGTGCGCCACCGCCGTTCCTCTTTAATGTAATGCCAATCCTTATCGTTTTGGTAGTAGATTTGAATATGACTACTTTCCAAAATATTCAGAATTTCATTGTCGTGATGATTAAATTCATCGTAATCCGTGACCGCACGCTGCGCCATTTCGGAATATAACTGGTTTAATTCCAGCAATAAATCATTGATTTCATTATCCAACTTGGAAATTGTCAAGCCGATTCGCGCCGCTTCTTTGGCGGTAATTGGATAGCTGTGCGAGGGATAACTGGAGTTTAAATTCCAGCTAATTTGTTCAGCAGCTTCTTCGTCTTTGATGTGGTATGACAGAATTTCTTTGCAAATTTTAATCGACAAGGAGCTGGAACGGTCGATTGCACCCACAACTAGCGGGTGAATATGCTTGAAAATTTCTTCATAGGGATTGCCATGATGATCTTTTGCATTATTGCCCCAGACTTTGATAATCCGTGCAAGCTCATCTTGACTGACGCTGACACGACGATTATCGCGGTCTAAGGGTGATAAATCATGGGTTAAAGAGGAATCAATCGCAGTCAAATGCGCCAGCGCGCCCATACTGATTTCATCTGCACCTAGTGCAATCATCGTTGCCGCAGAAGCGCATTCCAAAGGCACTAGCGCAATTACGTTACTGTAATATTCGCGAATTAAATTGACAATTCGCAGCGCGGCTTCGACATCACCGCCGTCGGACTTGATAAAAATACCGACTTTATTACCCTGCCCCAAAGTTCGGAGCACATCGTATAAAGCCAGCACGTCGTTATCACAGACTGAACCGCTGCTAGAAGTCCAGTACACGAGAAACGGATAACCCAATTGTTGCTCAATTTTTTGCACAATGGTTTGGGTTTTTTCAAATAATAAAGGGGGTTTTTTCACTTCTTTGTGGTTTTCATCCATGGTACTAATTTTTTAGTGTTCTTAAAGGTATTTGGAAATGGTTCAGCATAGCATTATAACAAATCCGTTTGTTATGTTAATAAGTTATAAGCTTACTGTTCGACTTTGTTATCTAATGCCAGCCATAAACATTTTCCCCCGCTACTTTTCTCAATTGCAGCCAAACGTTGGGCGTGTGCACTTAATTCTTCTTCGTTAGGGGCAATCACAGGTAAACGCGGACGTTCTGCACTAATCCGACGAATTTCAGCCGCTTGTTGCACTTTATTATCATGTTCTTCACCGCCCAAAAAACTGACTTGTCCGCCCGTCATCGCCAAATACACTTCAGCGAGCAGTTGCGCGTCTAGCAATGCGCCGTGAAATTGGCGATGGGTATTGTCAATGCCGTAGCGTTTACACAGTGCATCTAAGCTGGCTTTTTGTCCCGGATTCATCTGGCGGGCAAGCGCGAGCGTGTCGAGTATGCTGCACTGTGTCTCTACATATTGCCAAGGATTATGCGCTAACAAGCTTAGTTCATAGTTTAAAAAGCCCACGTCGAAACTGGCATTATGAATCACCAATTCCGCACCTTGTAAAAACTCCATCAACTCTTGGGCTTTCTCTGCAAAACGCGGCTTGTCGGCTAGAAATTCGCTGGTGATACCGTGCACTTGTACTGCGCCTTCATCAATCGGGCGGTCGGGTTGCAAATACACATGAAAAGTTTTGCCTGTGAAACGGCGGTTGAACATTTCCACACAGCCAATTTCAATAATGCGATGTTTTTCTGAAGTGGATAAGCCCGTGGTTTCGGTGTCGAGAATGATTTGACGCATGGTTTTCCTTCAAAAATTGGGCAGAACTTGTAATGGGGAATTTTGAAAATTTGGTAGTTCGTAGGGTGCATAAGGCGTAGCCGTCATGCACCAGCGGTAACCATTATCATGAAGAATGAGTTATTTTTAACTCGTGACGGTGTATGACGCTACGCTTATACACCCTACGCTGATTATTAGAAATCCTACGGCTGCTGCATCGCCAACATGCAATACGCACGACGGCTCACAGGGTCTTTTTCCTCCAAACAACGGCGTTTCACATGTTCTTGTAATTGCGCCTGACATTGGCGTTTTTCGGGTGAACTTTCAGCGTGTTCATTGCACACCACTTTTAAACTATTTTTTAAATTATCCACCCGCTGTTCATCGCTCATACCCGCATTTTGCGGCGGCACGGGGTGAGCTTGCGCTTGCGGGCCGATTTCTTTGGGAATTGCAGCATCAGGCGGGCGACTATTCGCGTCTAAAACTTTCGTGCCCGTTGCAGGAGCGGTGGCATTAGCCGCATTTGCAGGGGCTGGATTCAAATTCGGTGCGGTTTGAAAATCTTCAATCACAATTTTTTCAACTTTATGATTTTGTGAATTATTCACGGGCGCAGATTCACTGAATTGGGTGTTGCCTTCTTTATCAACCCATTGATAAACATCTCTCGCCACAGCAGGCAGCGCGAAACTGCATAAAACCAAGATAAGCAATTTAGACATAGCGGTGAAATTTCCTGAGCTGAAAAAAATAGTTACGCCTGACGCACTAAAACGGCTAAAATGTTTACGCATCGGCACGAGTCGTTGCAAACTTCCGTTTAAATTTAACGGGATACGGATTAACTACGCAGTCTAGCGAATTGATACATTATACACGATGCGAAAACCAGAATTGCTTTCTCCCGCAGGCACTTTAAAAAGTATGCGCTATGCCTTTGCATACGGTGCTGATGCGGTCTATGCAGGACAACCGCGCTACAGTTTGCGGGTGCGGAATAACGATTTCAACACCCTTGAAAATCTTGCCTTGGGGATTAACGAAGCCCACGCGCAACAGAAACAGTTTTTTGTCACCTGCAATATTTCCCCGCACAATTCCAAGCTCAAAACCTTCATGAGTGATATGGCTGAAGTGGTCGCACTCAAGCCTGATGCCTTAATTATGGCAGACCCCGGTTTAATTCACTGGGTGCGGGAACGCTGGCCCGAAATGCCGATTCATCTTTCCGTACAAGCCAACACGGTGAATTATGCCACCGTGCAATTTTGGAAAGCGATAGGTTTAACGCGGGTGATTTTGTCGCGTGAATTATCTTTGGACGAAGTTGAAGAAATTCGCCAAGCTTGCCCCGATATTGAATTAGAAGTATTTGTACACGGTGCATTGTGCATTGCCTACTCAGGGCGTTGTTTATTATCGGGTTATATGAATCATCGCGATTCCAATCAAGGCAGTTGCACCAATGCCTGTCGCTGGAATTACGAATTACATCCCGCCACCGAACAAGCTTCAGGCGACATTCAACAATATCGTCCCGAGCCACAATTGGGCGCGGGCAAAACCGTGGAACAAGTATTTTTGCTCGAAGAAGGGCAACGTCCCGGTGAATTTATGCCAATTTTTGAAGATGAACACGGCACTTATATCATGAATTCTAAAGACTTACGTGCGGTGCAACACGTTGCGCGTTTGGTCAATATGGGGATTGATTGCCTGAAAATCGAAGGGCGCACGAAATCACATTATTATGTGGCACGCACCGCCCAAGTATATCGCCAAGCCATTGATGACGCGGTCATTGGCAAATCCTTTGACATGCGGCTGATGGACGAATTGGAAAAATTGGCAAGCCGTGGCTATACCGAAGGTTTCTATCGTCGCCATGTGCATGATGAATATCAGAATTATTTAACTGGTTCGTCGGTGGGTGAAAATCAGCAATTTGTGGGCGAGGTGTTAAAACACGATTTGAGCACGGGCTTGATGGACATTGAAGTGAAAAATCGTTTCCTCGTCGGTGACCATTTAGAACTGATGTTGCCGCAAGGCAATGTACATTTTGATTTGCCCGCGATGCAGAATCTGCGCGGTGAATCGGTGGAAATTGCCCCCGGTTCTGGGCACACCATGCGGATTCCTTCACCGATTCAAGAAGATGCGACGGGTGGTTTGTTGTTGCGTTATTTACCAAATGCTTAATCGCCTTAGCCGCGAAACGCAAACGGGGCAGCTTTTTATGCTGCCCCGTTCATTATGTGGTTTGAGCCGATTAGGCTGCTTGTAACATCACATACAGTTCATCTTTTAGATGTAAACGTGTTTTCTTGAGATTTTCAAGATACACATCAGAAGCCTTTTCAATTTCTTGGAGAATACGCCGAATTTCTTTATCAACCTTGTGGTATTCTTCAAACATGCGTTCAAAGTGAGGATTACTCAATTTAAGTGCATGGATTTTCTCTTTGAACTCAGGAAATTCATGGTGTAAATCATGATGTTCAGTTGAATACATAGTGTTCTCCTTGGGGTTGTGTTTTAGCTCTAATTCTGATTTTAGTCTACGCCACATAAATTAGAAAGAAATTAACTTAAGTTAATTTTCATCCTTAGAAAACAATAATAACCTAAACATCAACTATGTTATATGGTTATTTTGAGTTTGCTACGGAGAAGGAGACTAGACTCACGAATTATATTGAGCGATTTAACAATAGATTGAGACGGCGAGTCAGTCGTTTAGTGCGGAAAATATTATCTTTCTCTAATGAAGTTAGGAGTTACGTGGTTGAATTTATAAGCAATTAGTAGGGTGTATAAGGCGTAGCCGCCATACACCTTGCGATTTGAAATTTTATGCGGTTAAAGGTGTGTGGCGGCTACGCCTTATACACCTTACGCTTCTGACAGGACGGTTTATAAAAAATATAAAACCAGAGCTTGCGAAATTATCGTTAAAAAAGCCCCCGCTCTAGGATTGGGGGCTTTTTACGATTTAACTTACTGAATGGTCACTTCAATGCCATTTTGCAAATCAGCCACGAACAGCGTGCCATCTTCTAAACGATAGCCAAACACAATGTTCAAGCCGCCCGTTGCAATAAAATGTCCGACAAACATTTCTAATTCATGCACCGATTCCAAAATCACGCCCTTTTTAAAAGCGATCAAATTTGCAGGCTTTTGATCCCAGAATAAAATATTGCTCTGTTCATCAGCCAAGTAATAGGGGCGATCATTGCCGACATTCGGTAAGCTCTCAAAATAAGGTGAATACACAAATACATCCACCTTTTGTCCAATATGTGCAGGTTCTGGGATAATTCTGCCCCGAACGGACACGTATTCAGATAACAATTGAGTGGCTTTTTGGACGTAAGCTTTACCACTGACCGAAATGCCCCCATAAAAACGGCTGCGGGTGGTTTGGGGATTTCCTTCGGCATCGACACCTAAAACCTTTTCTAAAGCAGGTAAGTAGGGATAATCTAGCAAGGTTACGCCATCTTCTACAATCACATTTTTCCCAAAACGCACACCTGAAACCACACTGCCCTTTTTCAGGGTGACATTTTCCAAAAGTGCGGGCGCGTTAGGATCGCCTCGGATAATGCCTTGTAAAATCCCACCATTCAAGCTGCTGCCAGCGGCAAAGGTGACATTCTCCAAATAGCCTTCAGCACTGCTATTGATAATCTTACCCGCTAAAATCCCGCCTTTGATATAACGCCCTTTAAACTCAACATCACTGATAATCCCTTTATTTTCAATGTAGCCTGTAATTGTGCCGCCTGTAATTTCCCCTTTTGCGGTCACGTAGCTGTCAGAAATCCAGCCTTGATTCAGTAGCGGCGCGTCGATAATCGCGTTGGAAAGTTGTCCATTGGCGGTAATTTCAGTAATGTTAGTTTTGACTTGTGCAGCATTGCATGAGGTATTTAGCACCGTATTCAAAACACATGGGTTATTATCAGGATTGGGATTGCCAGGCACAGGAGTTACCACGGGGTTCAAATCAAATTGCGCCGTACAAATTTGATCCGTATTCAGCGCAAATGCAGCAGCACAACTTGAAGGAGTCCATGCGATAAAGACTGAATTCACATCAGGGGCTGCGCTTACTTGAATGTTTGAAGCTGCGGCATAGGTTCCCGAAACTGTGCCTGAAATTGTTCCCTTGCCTGTGCCAGAAGTTTGCGCAGTGAATTGGTAAAAAGTTCCTGGTGGGATGACGACGGGTTTCACATCAAACTGTGCGCTACAAGTGGCGTCCGCATTAAGCGCAAATGCAGCAGCGCAATTTGAGGGAGTCCATGCGACAAAGACTGAATTCACATCAGGGGTTGCGGTTACTTGAATGTTTGAGCCTGCGGCATAGGTTCCCGAAACTGTGCCTGCAATTGTCCCAGTTCCCGAGCCTAAAGTTTGCGCGGTGAATTGGTAAAAAATCCCTGGCGGGATGACGACGGATTTCAAATCAAACTGTGCGCTACAAGTGGTGTTCGCATTCAGAGCAAATGCAGAAACACAAGTTGAGGGAGTCCATGCGATAAAAACTGAATTCACATCAGGGGTTGCGGTTACTTGAATGTTTGAGCCTGCGGCATAGGTTCCCGAAACTGTGCCTGAAATTGTTCCCTTACCCGTGCCCGAGGTTTGTTCAGTGAATTGGTAAAAAGTTCCTGGTGGGATGACGACGGGTTTCACATCAAACTGTGCGCTACAAGTGGCATTCGTATTAAGAGCAAATGCCGTAGCACAAGTTGAGGGAGTCCACGCGATAAAGACTGAATTCACATCAGGGGTTGCAGTTACTAGAATGTTTGAAGCTGCGGCATAGCTTCCTGAAGCTGTGCCTGAAATTGTTCCCTTGCCTGTGCCAGAAGTTTGCGCAGTGAATTGGTAAAAAGTTCCTGGTGGGATGACGACGGGTTTCACATCAAACTGTGCGCTACAAGTGGCATTCGCATTAAGAGCAAATGCAGTAGCACAACTTGAGGGAGTCCACGCGATAAAGACTGAATTCACATCAGGGGTTGCAGTTACTAGAATGTTTGAACCTGCGGCATAAGTTCCCGAAACTGTGCCTGAAATTGTCCCATTGCCCGTACCTGAAGTTTGCGTGGTGAAGGTTAAGGGTTTCAAATTAAACTGTGCGCTACATGTGGTGTCCGCATTAATATTAAATGTAGAAGCGCAACTTGAGGGAGTCCATGCGACAAAAACTGAATTAGCATTAGGGGTTGCAGTCACGTTAATCGGGCTAGCTTGTGCATAAGTCCCCGCTGTCGTGCCTGTTAAAGTGCCCGCGCCCGTGCCTGAAGTTTGCAGTGTCAGTTTGTAGGACGGCACAGCCACTGGACAATTACTAATTCCAAGGACGGGCGCGCCTGCTAAATAGCAATTAGCCGCTGAAAAAGCGGTGATACTGGGGGTGGAAGAACCTGAGAAGGTCAGACTATTCTGCGCGGAAACACCATTTAACGCGGTTGTACCCTCGGCGGTCACTGTGCCAGCAATATTGAGGGTGCGGGGCGCGGTTAAAGTCGCGATTTCTAAATTACGGACACGAACCGGCCCTGTAATCGTGTGATCTCTATCACCCGTCAATATCATTTTCCCCCCGCCAAACAACGAGCCATTCCCTGTATTAATATTGCCTGCTATCGTCATGTTGCCATTCAAGTTCAGCGTACCCGCATTGCTGAGGTCACTGCTGGCAACGCCATTCAGAAAGCTTATGTCCATGCCTCCAGTCCCTAGGGTGAAGGTGGTCGCATTGGTAAGGCTATTAGTTGTAATTAGCCCTGTGCCGCTCGTAAAAGTTCCCGAGTTATGAATACCGTTGGTATTTGCGCCTGCAACGTAAAGTTTCGCGCCCGTGATCACGCTTCCCAGTGTGAAAGTACCGAAATTATCAAAAGCAACAGCCGTACTGCTTGAATGGGTGTCAATATTAATAAAACTCGCATCTGTTGCAGTCACCGTGCCGTTGTTGAGAAAGCCTGCACCAGCCCCCGCATTGCCAATCGTGAGACTCTGACCTGCGGCAAACGTCAATGTGCCACTCGCACCGACAGTCACGCCATAAGCGAGAGCGGCGATATCAATCGTGACAGCAGTGCCTGCCATAATCACTACCGTGTCGCTCGGGGAAGGAACACTGCCACAACTCCATGTAGCGGGTGCCCCCCAAGGTGAAGACCCCACACTGGCACAGTTTAAAGCCAGCGCGGAAGTTGAGTAGCACAGTGCCGCAAGGCTTAGTAGCCCTGCGCGTGTAAAAAATTTTAATCTCATAATAAAATGCCTTCGGTAACATTGAGGCGAGCATTTCCTAGAAAAGCGAGGACGCTTTCCTTAACACAAGGGCTGTAACTCCAGCATGTGGCAATGGGAAAATTAGAACTCGGACAAAGAATATTCGTGGGGTGCACAAGCCTAGCGTCATACACCAACAAGGATGGAAAAATTAATATGTTGTTCGTTGAAAACCAAGGTATATGACGCTATCGCTTATACACCTGAGTTTATAAGACAGGTTATTTCAGGGTAAGTTCTCTTGAAAAAACAGGGGATTTTTCGTAAGAAATCAAGCTGATGGGGGCAGAAATCGGGGAGACAATAACAACACCTGGACAAGTAATATTCGCCACACCACCCGCAGTAGCACAATTGGAAGAAGTGAAGGCAGTGATGATAGGTGAGGACGAGCCTGCAAAGCTAATGCTATTTGTGGCAGAAGCACCATTCAACACCGTTGTGCCTGTTTCTGCCACTGAACCAGAAATGCTAATGGTACGCGCCGCAGTTAAAGTCGCGATTTCTAAGTTGTGCACAGAAACGGGACCTGTAATCGTGTGATTTGCATCACCTGTGAAAATCATTTTGCCCGCGCCCGCAGCAAATGTGCCTGCGCCTGCACCAATGCTGCCTGCGATGCTTATGTTGCCATTCAATGTCACAGTCCCTGCCGTATTCGTAAACAAACTACTGGCGACACCGTTCAGAAAGCTGATGTTCATAGGTCCATTGAGGTCAAAAGTATTTGCGGTATTGGTAAAGCTATTGGTGCTGATAGCTCCTAAACCCCCTGTAAAAGTGCCGCTATTGGTGATACCTTTTCCATCAATTCCCGAGACACTCAGTGTTGCGCCCACGCTCACATTTCCCAGCGTAAATGTGCCTTGATTATCAAAAGCCACGACATTATCTAAATGGGTGTCGATAATAATCGCACTGCCGTTTGTTGCCGTGACCGTGGTGGTATTAAGAAATCCCGTACCATGACCACCCGTGCCAATCGTCAACACGCCCCCTGCGGCAAAAGTCAAAGCGGCATTAACAGTCACCCCAGAGGCAACAGCAGTCGCGGTGTCGAGTAGGACAGCACCGTTCAGAATGACAGTATCAGCAGCAAGAGGAACGCCAAGACAACCACCACCTGCACCCCAAGTTGCTGGCGCACTCCAGTTACCAGCACCAGGTGCCGTACAAATCGCCGCCAACACAGTACTTGAATAGGAGCATAGCGCAGCAAGCGTTAGCAACCCCATAAATTTGGAAGTTTTTAATTTCATATATTTACCCATAATCTGCCCATTAAAGTTGTAATTTTTTGTTTTTAAAAATAAAAAATCACACAATTCCATTATTATTTTAAGTCTGTATCTGAGTATGGCAGAGTTTAATAAATAAAGTATGGAAATTAATTTTAATAAGCATAATTTTAAATATTATTTGCCATAATTTTGCGATTTATCCCTAATAAAGTTACTAAATTATCGTCCTGTATTTTTATAATTTAAGCGGTATAATTATTTTAATATCAATATAATAAGAATTTAAATTTTTATTTAAAAATAAAAATAATATTTTTTTATTTGATTATTTTATTTTTTTAAAATAAATATTTTTAATTAAAATTAAGTGGAGGCTAATATGGATGCTGTTACGACAATTGTCACTGCCATCGCGATGGGTGCGGCAATGGATTTGAATGCTGAGCAAGCTATCAAAGACTTATACGAAGACCTTAAAATGCGTATTCAGGATCAATATCCGCAAGCAAGGACAAGCCTAGAAGCCTTGGAGAACAAGCCTGATTCGAGTTATAAACGCAACTCCCTGAATGAGGATTTACAGGGGGCGGCAGGGGACGGGCTGTTATTGCAACAGGCGGAGGCATTATTAGCGGTCATTAAAGAATTCATGCCGCAATTGGCTGAAACGATTGGAATGTGTTGGGAGGAAATTGAGGGCAAGGATGCAGGAAAACTGCGCCTGCAAAAATTTGCGCCTGAAATCTCGGCAACACCTAAAACAAGGGTGCTCACTCAATCCCCAGTTTCTGGGAATCAAAATATCGCCCAGCCCCAAGCTGAATATTTAGCCGTCGCCCCAGCAGCGCAACCCAGCTCGCACAAATGGCGTTTTTTAATCATCGGCTTAAGTATTTTGGTGCTGTTGTTTTTTGGGTTGCAATTGGGGCGACAATGGTATGACAGTCTGA
Source organism: Thiotrichaceae bacterium (assembly GCA_028688145.1). GTDB lineage: Bacteria > Pseudomonadota > Gammaproteobacteria > Beggiatoales > Beggiatoaceae > JAQTYU01. The sequence continues at coordinate 228,831 of JAQTYU010000001.1, forward strand.
TGGCGCGTTTAGATGCCGCGCAAGCGGTGCACACGGATCAGAGTAAAGTAAGTGTTGTCGCAAAAATCGAAGTTAAACCCACAATTCAATTGGTGACGCATTATCAAAATGGGGAAACTCATCGAGTTTTAGTCGATGCGGAACAATATTCAAAATTCGTGAGCCAAAACTTCACCGAACTTGAACAACTGCGCCAACAACTGCAAACTCAAGCGCGACAAGCTTTAAACGAAAAACTCAACCTGATTTTTCAGGCGATGCAGCAACGCATTCCCAATTTTGCCGACTGGTATTTTGCTTATACCACGACTTATGAATTGCTTTTGAAAGCGGTGACTTCTGCCACCAAAAATACTTTCAGCAGCGGGGCGCAAAGTTTATCTGACGCAGTGGCTTACGATTTACAAAAAGTGATTCAACAACAATATGATAAGATTATTTTACAGCCCGAAATTACCCATCCTGCCATAGAAGCCGTTTATACAGAACAATTAAAACAAGCGCATTCGCAGTGGTTGGAATCTTTAACCAAAGTTGAAGAAAAATTTCAAGTTTTTGTGAAACAACAAACCACGCATGTTGAAAATAATGCCAGCCAAGCCACTTTGGAATTAGATTGGAAAAGTAATCTCAATAAAATCAATTTCGCGGATTATCAAAAAAATGGCACTGAGGCATGGCGCGGAGCTTTGCTTGCGGCAGGCAGCGGATTAACAGGCAAAGTTATCGGCAGTGCGGTCGCCAAAGGTATTGCGGCAAATGTGGAAAGTGGCTTAATCAGCAAACTTGCCAGCCCGTTTATTGCCAAGGCCTTGACGATTGCGGGCAGCGGCGCAGTGGGCGCAATTGGCGGGCCTTTGGGGGTTGCGGTGGGAATTGCAGGCGGCGTGGGGCTGGATTATGCGATTAATAAGGGAGTTGCTTTAATGCAGCGCGATGAATTTATTAATAATACCAATACTGCTTTGCAAAGTTCCCGCATGATTTGGGAAAAAGCTTTGCAAGAATCGATGGCGCAAACCATTCAAATTTGGTTCGATGACAGCATTCAATTGTTGCCACGTTATGATAAAACGGTGCATAAACCTTTGTAATTATTAAATTGTAGCTCGCATGGAGCGTAGCGGAATGCAGGAAATTCGGAGCTTATGACTCAAATCCCGCATTCTATGCAAGCTATAATGAGTTTTATTGCTTCGCATTATAAAACCAATCTGAAATGAACTTTACACCAAATAACATAATTCACTGTAAAAATGACATGAAAATTAGAAAACTTAGCATTAAAAACTACAAAATTTTTGACAACATAGAGTTAGATTTTACGGATAGTGAAGGCAATACCTTAGCTTAGATACTATTGTTCTTGCAGGTATTAATGGTTATGGAAAAACAACGCTATTGCAGTTAATTAGCAAACTTTTTTCTGAAGACTCTAACGTCTTTAGATTAAGTACCGCCATTCCTGTTGACGAGTTTACAAATGATCTGAACAGTATTCTTTCTAGGGCGTAAAGGACAGGTCGGGAGAACTGCTAAAGATAACCGTTTGTTCATTGAAGCCGTTCTATACCGTTATCGTAGCGGTATTCCTTGGAGAGAGCTACCTGAACGTTTTGGGGATTTTCGTGTAGTGCACACCCGTTTCACTCGTTGGTCTAAAAAAGGGATTTAGGAGAGCGTATTCAAGGTATTAGGGTCTGACTTAGACAATGAGTATGCGATGATAGATAATCTGAGTTCGGGATAAGTGAACTTAATTACTTTAAATAACCATATGTTACAAAATAACGTTCTGAATTTATGTAAAAATTTTGGCAATTAATAAAGTTTTACATATTTTTTTACAAGCTCGTAGGAGTTACGTAGTTGAAATCATAATTCATTAATTTACAATGAGTTAGTATTATACACTGTACAATCATGTTTCAAGTAAAATCAAATAGTTAGCGATTCAACTGCGTAACTCCTAGCTCGTTGAGAATTATAAAATAGAGATTTTATATTTTCTCAGATTTTATTCAGCTTGCCTTTTTTCTCCCGAACTAAGGTTAAATTAGGTGAATCTCAACAAGCTTAAAACGCCATAATGTCTTATGGAAAGTATCCAAGCGTAGGAATCATCAAATATATCTAAATCGTCTGAACTGGGATACCAAATATCATCGAAATATTTTTCTAGCTCACTGAATATCATCTTATCAACTTGATCATATCGATACCAATTCAGATAAACCCATTCGTTGGGCTTGATGTTTTCATGGAAAAGCACACTTGATAAACAAAAATCTTCATGCTCGGCATTTACCCCAGATATGACCGAAGTCCGAGAATTAAGTGTTTTAGTCAGTTTTAGTAAATCTCTGTCCTTAACATTCAATTTGTCAAATAAACGATTTTGTAGCCTCAGTAAGTCAGCATTATCTACATTATAAAACTCAGGAAACTCTATATTTGGATATGCTGTTTTAAAATGCTCAATCTTAAACATTTCCATTGTACTAACTCCTTTAATGTGTCCTATGGATTACTGGAAAAATATGACTAAACGGAGAAAACCCACTGTTATGATGCGATACAATACAATATTGTGCTGCTTATTAGACATCCCTCAATCGACCCTGCAATAATCACCCAACAACTTGAGTTAATTCCCTTTATAACTCAGCGTCTTGGATATCCTCGCATCACGCCAAGAAGAACTTACTCAAAAGTATTATGCAAGAGTAGCTCATGGTCGTGGCGCGTGAAATGTAGAAGTAAAAGGGAGTTTTTTTGCCTCGTTCCCACGCTTCTGCGTCACTGCGATTAAGTTAAGTAAAAAGAACTATAGTGATATCTAAAACAAACAGGAGAATATCCGATGTTAAAAAAACTCAACGTTAATCCAAAGTAACGAACTCATTCACATGGATAGTTTCAAAGCGCAACACCGCAACTTCACAAGGGACAGAAAGCTAAGTTTCCCCTTGTTAATAACACTGTTATTACAAAAGGGCGTGAAGTCCATACAGTTGTTGTTAAATGAGATGAGTCTCCATTGGGGAGTCTCTCCCGTCAGTCATAGTGCTTTTAGTCAGCGCAGAATGCAGCTCAAACATACAGCCTTTATCGAACTCAACCAGAAAGCTGTGGTCGATGTCATGCTTCCACACCCAGCGTCATTGGAGAAATATCTTACAGTAATAAGGCAAAAGTCGAAGGTAAACATACCTATGGCATGGCGAGTGTGATGTACGACGTACTTAATCGAGTAGCCATCGACAGTCATTTAGGCAAAGCACAGGATTATGAAGTCGATTTAGCCTTGACTCACCTTGGGCATACACGAGAAAAGGACTTGCTGTTATGCGACCGTAATTATCCCTCTTTTCGTTTTATTTCGAGCCTATCTCAGGCACAAAGAGATTTTGTAATACGTTGTTCGATGAGTTCATTCAAACAAGCCCGCGATATGCTCAAGGGAAAGGGTGCAGACAGTCAATTACATACGCTACAACCACATACGTCAAAACTCCATTCAATAAAACAGGCGGGCTTACCCACAGTCCTTGCTGTACGTTTTGTGCGTCTAAATGGACAATTTGAGGTGTTAGTCAGCAGTTTATGTGATGAAACTTTATACCCAACCGCAGATTTTAAAGAACTCTACCGTTTGCGTTGGAAAGTTGAGACTTTCTTTGGAATCTTGAAAACTCGTTTAGGTTTAGAGAACTTCACAGGAAAGTCAGCAGAATCTGTGTATCAGGACTTCTATTCGAGTGTGTATTTAACAGGGCTTGAGGCGATATTAACAGAGAGTAGTCAGTGTTTCTTATCAGGCAAAGAAACCCGCTATCCTCAACATGCTGATGAGGCTTTGGCAGAGTTAGAGCGTTTGTTCCTGACAAATCCCAGTTGTAGTCGAAGTCATCGTTCAGTTCCTAGGATATATTCATCTACTAGACATTTACTCCAATATGCTAAGTGTTCTAAGAAATCTTGCTTTTAACGCTTAACTTAATGGCTGTGAAGTAGCACTTGGGAATGAGGAAAAAGAACTAGAGATTCTGTAGGGTGGAATAGGCGTAAGCTGTATTCCACCATTTTGCTCCGCTTTTGCAGAATTGTAGGGTGGAATACGCTGCGCTATTCCACCCTACAACTATACAAAATTTCCAGCCTTTCACCCCCTTTTTCAAAGGGGGTGGCTAAACCTCTGTAATTGTGTTAATCATGGCAATTATGTGAATTGCGGTTCAGACAAAAAAATCCCCAAATTCCCCTTCCAACCCAAATTATTTCATGATTTAATAAACCCCATTACCGAGCAGTTTTTGGTAATTTTGGGAGAAATTCGGGCTGCTCAACAGCAAAAAATATCCCTATATAATGAAAACCAGTTACAACAGGTTATGGCTGGCGAAAAAAAAACTTGCTCCTCTTCTGGCTGCTGAAATTGTGAAGAGTGGTAAATCATCACCACCTAAATGTCCTAAAACTTTTTAACAAAATTAAGACTACATTACTCGAGTATTGACTGAGAGAATAAAACATCTTTTAGAAATAACTAAAAGAAAAATTCTAGCTTTAACCTTTACTAATAAGGCTGGCGAAGAAATTAAAGAACGATTCAGTGATATTCCAAAAGCAAACTCTCGACTTTTTGTGGGTACATTTCTCAGCAAATTCCTTCCTATGAATATGCTCATAAAAATAAAAAAGACCAACAAAACTTTAGTTATTCAGCGTTAGCGTTCATTGCGAAAGTTAAAAGAGAACTTATCAATGATGACGAGTTTGGCAAACATTCTAATGATGAAAATATAATTTTACTATATCAAACCTATCAGGATATTTTACGCTCACAAAATGCGATTGATTTCGATGATTTATTGTTACTGACATACACCCTTTTCATCAGCCAACCTAAAATTACGGCATTATACAGAAGGAGTTTTCAAAATATTTGTATTGATGAAGCCCAAGATTTAAATAACGCACAATACAATTTATTGCGAGCACTCACAAATGGTGAGCACAGAAATGTCATGATGGTAGGTGATCCAAACCAATCTATCTTTCATTTTGTAGGTTCTTCACCTGAGTTTATGGATAAGAAGTTCGTGGAGGATTTTAAGCCAACATATCACTGGATAAAAACTATCGTTCTTCAAAAGCTGTTTTGAAAGCAGCTAAACAAATTATTCCAAATCAAGACTCATCAATGGATAATATTGTTGTTAATGAGGGTTTGTTTGAATTAAAAGGCTTCTTAGATGAAAAATCTGAGGCTCTATGGGTTATAGAAAAAATTCAAGAGTTACTAAAACTTAAACAGCATAGTGATATTGAGGGTGATATTTACTGGGAAAAAATGGCTATTCTCGCTCGTAACAAGTATGTATTTAAGATATTGGAAAATGAGCTGAGAAATAGCAAAATTCCATTTTGTTATAAAATGACACAAGGGGCTGTGAAGTTTGAGTCGGATTTGATGAAGCTTTTCGATTTGGCACTTCGCATAAAATTAAACCCGCTAGATATTTTACACAAGGACAGATTATGCCATTCTTTAGGAATTCATTCTGTTGAAAAAGGTTGTACCTTGGAGAGAGAAGATAGTGTCTAATGGCATCACGTATAATCTGCATTTTAGCTTCAAACCAACTGTCACCTGTAGTGTAGCTATCGGTTTCTAAGCGCAGGAAAGCCCGCAGAGTCATGGCGATGTAGTTGCAGAGCGAGCCTGACATTTATCCACACCACAGAACTGTTTAAGACCACGATGATAATTCTCAATCGCCCATGTCTTTTCAGCGGTTGCCACGCGTTCAAGCTCAGTCATGTCTAGCTTGCTGCTTGCCCAATGTTCAGCATCGCCGTTTGTAGCGATTGTTCTGAACACTTTTCTAAGCTACCACCAAAAAAGTTAATAGAATCGTATTCGTCACATCGTTTCGGATTCATACCGTTTTCGATGCCAGTTTTGCGCCAACCGTCTAACTCCTAAATTAGTTAGAATGTTCACTAAAAAAGACAATACTTGTTACTCTAAAGCAGGTTTTGAATGACATCACACTGAATCTGCGCTCTTGACGATATGAATGCTAATTCATGTAATACCAATCATAGATTACGATATTTTTAAAACATAAACCACAATCCAATCTGTCCCCTCAAAACATGGTAGGCGAATTGCAACACCTATCTACACAATGACATCCACAAATCGTTAGCATTATCTCAAAGCAACAAAAAATCATCATTTCTGAGCATAATATAATTTCACTAAAATTAAAGGGATGTTATATCTTTTTATGATGCACGAAGCCAGTTTTTAGGTTATAAAGTGCTTAGGCAACAAATTATTCAGAGGCACACCATGTTTACACTTATCAGCCAGCTCAAGCTGCGTTATAAACTCAGTATAATCTTATTAATTCCTACCTTAGGACTGTTGTATTTTTCGATTTATACCTTATGGGATCGATTTAATACCGCGCAGGAAATGCAAGACTTACAAGAACTCTCGCATGTAGTGCTAAAAAGTGCTGATCTTGTTTACGAATTGCAGCGTGATCGCGGTCTCAGTGAAATGTATGTGCGTAATAATGGCGAACAATTTGCCCAAGACATGAAAGTAGAATTTGCACGCACTGATAAAAAACTATTGGAATACCGCACGTTAATTAGCAGTCTAAATAATCGACGTTTTTACCCCGCGCTAAAATCTTATTTAGATGAAACTGACAAATCACTCAATGGTTTGCTTGCATTACGAGAAGAAGTCAATAAGTTGAACTTAACTATTGATCAAGTATTGCAACGTTATGTCAGCATGAATCAACCGTTATTTGCACTGATTAATGCAGCAACCATGCTCACCAGTAATAAAAACTTATTTTTGAAAGGCGTTGCCAATTTACGAATGATACAGGCCAAGGAAAAAGCCAGTATTGAGCGTTATGTTTTATCTAAAGTATTTACCCGTAAATCGTTTGATACGGGTGAATATCGAGACTTTGTAGAATTAGTCGATGCGCAAAAACTCTATCTAGAACAACTCAATGTTTATGCAGATAATGCAGTCTATAAAAAAATTGCAGAAATCACTGCAAATAGTTCGGTGATGCGACAAGCGGAAGAATTCCGCCGTACCGCTTACAACAGCTTAGACGGCGTTCAGGAAAATATTAATCCTGATGAATGGTTTAAAACCCAAAGCGATAAAATAGATTTGATGAAGCAATTTGAAGAATTGTTAACCACTGATTTTTCCAATACTGCAAAAACGCTGGGTGCGCAAGCCGTACAGGATTTTCAATACAGTTTATGGCTGACCTTGGGCATTTTATTATTGTCAGGAATATTGGGCTATAAAGTATTAGTCAGTATTACCCGCCCCGTCGCCCAAGCCGTTGGTATTTCCAAGGCAATTGCCGAGGGCAATTTAGACAATCATATTATCAGCAAGGGCAAAGATGAAATGGGACAATTATTGTCCACTTTAGCCATCATGCAAACTCAATTACGCAATCAAATTTTTGAAGAAAAACGTATTGCGGACGAAGCGTTGCGGATTAATCGTGCCTTGGAAAGTGTTTCTACCAGCGTGCTGATTGCAGATGATAAGCTCCAAATCATTTATGTGAATGAAGCTGCCATTCACATGTTTGCCAAAATTCAAGACACTCAAGAAGACAGACAAATTCTGAGCTGGCGTGAACAATTAGAAGGTAAATCCCTGATGCAACTTTACCAATCTGCCAATTTAAGTTACGACTGGATGGAAAGTTTAAGCACTACCTACCACATGAGGTTAAGCATTGGCGGGCTGGAATTAGACAGCACCGCCAATCCGATTATCAATAAACAAGGCAAACGTCTCGGCGTGGTGATTGAATTCACCGACCACACTGCCGAAGTCGCCACCGAGCAAGAAGTGGGTAAAGTGATGCAATCCGCTGCCAATGGCGATTTTAGTCAACGCATTGTGTTGAATAATAAAGCAGGCTTTTTCAAAAACCTCAGTGCGGCTTTCAATCAGATTTTGGATTATAACCAACGCATGATTCAAGATTTGACGCGGGTTTTAGGCGCGTTGGCGAAGGGCGATTTAAGCCAAAATATTGAAAATGTGTATGCGGGCACTTTGGAACAGCTCAAAAACGATATTAATGCCACGGTTGGAAAATTAACCAGCGTGATGAGCGCGATTAAATCTACCTCTGAATCGGTGAATGCAGCCGCCTCGGAAATATCCAACGGCAATATTAGCCTGAGCCAACGCACCGAAGAACAAGCCGCTTCTTTAGAAGAAACCGCCGCCAGCATGGAAGAAATGACGGGGACGGTTCAACAAAATGCCGATAATGCGCGTAAAGCCACCCAATTGGCGAGCAGTGCGCGAGAACGCGCAAAACAAGGACAAACCATTGTCAGTGGCGCGGTGGATTCCATTTTGAAAATTCGACATAGCAGCAAGAAAGTGGCGGATATTATCGGGGTGATTGATGAAATTGCCTTTCAAACCAATTTATTAGCACTCAATGCCGCCGTTGAAGCGGCGCGTGCGGGTGAACAAGGGCGGGGGTTTGCGGTGGTTGCCAGCGAAGTGCGGAATTTAGCGCAACGCAGTGCCAGTGCCGCAAAAGAAATCAAGCAATTGATTCAAGACAGCGTGGTCAAAGTTGAAGAAGGCACGAAGTTAGTGGGTGAATCGGGCAAAGCTTTAGAGGAAATCGTCACTGCGGTACAACGGGTAAATGATATTATTTCCGAAATTGCCGCCGCCTCTGCCGAGCAATCCGCTGGCATTCATCAAGTCAATAAAGCGATTGCGCAAATGGATGAAATGACGCAACAAAATGCGGTGTTGGTTGAAGAAGTGTCCTCTGCCAGCCAGTCGATGAGCGTGCAAGCACAGGCTTTGAAAGAACATATTGCGTTTTTTAAGGTGAATGGCAAGGACGAAGCGCGGTAAATAAGCATAGGGTGTATAAGGCGTAACCATCATACACCTTATGCACCACCCTACGCTTCACTGCCAATAGCACCAAATAGGATGGGCTGAGGAACATATCGAAAGGGAAGAAGGAGATTTTTCAGCGATAGTAACAGTACTGGAAGTCAGAGCACAGTTATTAGACTGTGAATCATGGTTAAATAATGCAATACAAAATTTTCAAAACCGTCAAAGCAAGTAGCTCGCATGAAGCCTCGCGTAATGCGGGGAATTTGCAAATTAACGCTTTCTAAACCCGCATCCCACTGCGTTCCATACGGGTCACTGACTAGCGGCTTTTTTACTGTAATCTTTTGGCTGGTCCTGTCGCGAAACCTTTACCAAAACTCGTACAACATCCAGGACATGATTCGTCATTGAACCTTCCTACGCCCCAATGACTATCGGGATCACTCTCATTCCATGCCCCATAACAGACTTTTTCATCTTCCGAACCCCCGAGGGTAAAAGTTTGTTCACTAAAACGCTTGATAACATAGACTTCATCATTACCAGGTCATTCTCCTCCCTTTTCTGAAAAGAATTTCAAATAGACTGTATTTGAAGTGTTATTTTCCAAGCTCCAACTCAAGGTAGCATCTCCAGCAAATACGAGATTACTTAAAGAAAGTCCTCCCATAATTAAACCTACAATGAAAAGCCCTCTTAAGTCCACATATCCCTTTTGCTGAGAAATTGGGTAATAACGATTGAAACAGGTTGCCATACATTTTTCTCCGTAATGTACTCAAATTTCATAAAATACTACTGCAAATTTAAAGCATAAATAAAGTGCGTTAATTATTATTGACTGTAAATAATCCTAATCAGCATTGATATACAGCATAAAACCACACGCGCAGGCAAAAATACTTATGTTAAAATCGGTGCTTATCGAAGCCCTCATTATAAAAGAACTGTTTTGCCACTAAACGCTTCTAAAAATTGGCTATTACCGACTTAAACTTAAGGAATTTTGATGACTGCCTCAACGTCGCGCCCCCAGATTTACCGCCATCGTAAACCGCTCGCTCCCCTGACAATTGCGATTATTATTCGCACCAAAGATCGTCCGCACCAGCTCAATCGTTGCTTACAAAGTCTCGCTGAGCAAAAACGCCTTCCTGATGAAGTGATTGTGATTAATGACGCGGGCGAGTCGGTGAAAAGCATTTTAGGCGAATACAGTGATTTACCCATCCGCTTGATTGAAAATCCTGTGAATCAAGGACGGGCGCGAGCAGGTAATTTGGGCGTACGACTGGCGCGCAGTCAAGTGATTGGATTTTTAGACGATGATGATCGTTATTTACCAGAACATTTATTGCGTCTCGAAAAAGTGATGTTGCACTTTGATTCCAAAGTTGCTTATTCAGGCTGCCGCGTGGTGCAACGCCATTTTTTGGGCGAAGACACTCCGCTACATGAACAAGTGCTGTCCCAATTTAACGATCCTTATCAAGCCCAACGCCTGCAATATGAAAATTATATCCCCCTGATTAATTTGCTTATTGACCGTGACTTATTTTTAAAATATCAAGGTTTTGATGAACAATTTGAAATCTTTGAAGATTGGGATTTATTACTGCGTTTGTCGCGCCAAGTCGGTTTTTATCATCTCGACCGCATCACCACCGAATATGGGGTGTGGGGCAATCAACAAATTACCCAATCCACGCAACGCAGCCGCTGGGTACAAGCCTATCACCAATTTCTTGCCAAACATTTGCTGAGTTTGGAAAGTGAGCCTCAGCTGAAATTATTAGCAGAATATTGGATGGTCAGCCAAGAACGGCGCGGCATGGTGCAAAACACCACCACCGAAAAGCGTGAATTAGAACAACGCTTATTGCAAGCGGAACGCAATGTTGATCAATTACAGCAACAAGTAACACAACACCAGCGCAATTACGAAGCTTTAAATGAGGCGCACGCACAACAAGATGCACAATTTCAGCAGCATTTACAAGCTACTGAACAACGTTTACAAAGCACCGAGCAAACCTATCAGCAAGATTTGCAGCGTCATCAACAAGAATTAAAAAATCTGCTGCAAGTTGAACACAGTTTAAAATTACAACTGTCTGATATTACAAGTCAATATCAAAGCTTAGACAGAGGCTACAAAACTGAACGCAAAGATACGCAGCAACAATTGCAGCAGCGCGAAGACTTATTGCATGATGTGCAACGCCAATTAACGCTGGGTTTATCACAAGGCACTTTACACAAGATTCTCGGCAACCAAGCCCCGAGCCGTTTTAATTTCACCGCCGATGACCATTTGCGCAATACTTTGCAACAATTGATTGCGTGGTTTCAACTGCGCCAACAATTATGGGTGAGTCAGCAACAAGCGCCGCAACAACAATTACAGCAACAACTTCATGCTGTGCAACAACTTAACGGCAATCTGCGGCAGGAATTACGTGTTATCACCGATAAGGCGATGAAATCACGCTGGTTGCACCGTGGCGGCTACGTGAAAATGTTAAATCAGATTAATTGCTTGGCAGATAATCTGACTCAAGAATTGCAACAAACCCACGCGCCCGCGCTGATTACGCCCACGCCTTTAGAAATCACCTTTGCGAGCAATTTGCCGCCGCGTCCTTTGTCTGGCTTACGTCCGAATTTAAATTGTTTTGCAGGTTCGACAGATGCCTTGCAACTGATTGAAAGCAGCGAAATCCGAGGCAATCATTTATTTCATCTCGGCAGCGGCAGCACTTTAGTCTTTCCCGTGAGCGTGCATTGCAATGGTTTTAGCCGCGTGGAAATAACTTTTGCAACCTATGCACGTTTAAATCCCTGTCATTTGCGCTGCGTGGTGCGTGAAGTGGGACATTCGGAAGTGTTGCGCAGTGTGCAATGCAGCGCGTTGACGGTGTTGGACAATCAATTTCACCCCTTCCAATTCGAGCCGATTTTAGATTCTGAAGGCAAAACCTATCAAGTCGAAATCGACTCGCCCGACGTGCACGAACCTTATGGGGTGGCGGTGTGGTGTCAAGAACCGTCCTTGCCTGCACAATTCACCGCGCCGCCTCAAGTTGTCATCACCGCCGTTCCCGATAATATTCCTGCATGGGTGCAACGCAGTTTATTAGCGCAAGCCTTGCCTGCGGTGTTGCGCAGCAGTACGCCCGAACATTTATTTATTATCAGCCATGCGGCTGAGCCTTTGAAACTGCACACCTTTTTGCAGAGTTTAGGCAAGCTTTGTGAACAAGGTAAAACTTCCGCACAAGTCTTAATTTGGGGCGAAGTTTCCGAGGCGACGCAAGCCTATATTCAACAGCAGCAATTATTACAACTGCGCCATCCGAGTTTGGTGCAATTGTTGGAAAAAATCGCAACTTCGCCCGCTAATTTCTTATGGCTATTGGAAAACAGCACTTTGCCTGCGGTTGATGCTTGCGAGTTTTTAGCCGAAGTGCTGCACACCCATCCCAAAGCGGGCATGATTGTGCCCTGTTTGGTGCAGGGTGAAACTTTGAATGCAACGTATGCCCTGCTGAATAGTGAAGGCATCATGCAACATTTCCCTGTGGGAATGCCTGCAAACCATCCTTATCATGGTTATCGGCGCGAAGTGGATGCGGTGAGTACGCCTTGCGTGATTTTGCAACGGGCTGCTTTAAAAACTTTGAATTTCAAAGCTTTGGCAGCGTATAAAACCCTGCCTTATCAGTTAAGTGAAATTATCTGGCAATTGCGCCAAAACGCATGGTTGGCGGTGTATGAATCCACTTTGTGCTATCAAGATGATTGTGCACAACGCGTGCTGAATTCTAAAGAGTATCTCGCAGATCAAAAGGTGTTTTTCAAAAATTGGCAGCAGGCTTTAGTCAAACAAGGCAGCTTGTTAAATACTGCCGCCTTGCTCAATCCGAAACAACAGCGCAACGTGTTGATTATTGATGCAACTTTGCCTACTTATGATGAAGATTCAGGCTCGTTGCGGATTTATACCTTGATGAAAATCTTGGGACAAATGGGCTATAAAGTCACCTTTTTCCCCGACAATTTGGACAGCAAGTTTAAATATCGGCACGCGCTGGAAGCTTTGGGCGTGGAAGTGTTTCATGGGCAATACAATATTGGGGACGCGCTGAGTTATCGTCATTTTGATTTTGCCATCGTGTGCCGCGTCGATATTGGGCAACGTTATATTCCGTTTATTCGCCTGTTGTCGCCTGAAACCAAAGTGTTTTATGACACGGTCGATATTCATTATGTGCGTGAATTGCGCCAAGCCGAGATTGAAAATAATCCTGAATTGGGACTGCGGGCTTTAGACACCAAGCGCAAAGAATTGGCAAATTGTCTGCTCGCGCATCGCGTGCTCACCGTGACTGAAGACGATGGGCTGCATTTGCGCAAAGAATTAACCAGCGTCGAATATTCGGTGATTCCAAACATTCACGAATTGCCCGCGCCTGCTACCACAGGTTTTGCGGAACGTGATGGCATTGTATTCATTGGTAATTACAATCATCAGCCCAATGAAGATGCGGTTTATTATTTTGTGGAAAACGTGATGCCGAAGATTTTGGCGCGTATTCCTAACGTGAAATTGTATTTAGTCGGCAGCAACATGAAGCCAAAAATGCGCGAACTTGCCAGCGCAAATATTGAAATTGTGGGCTGGGTTGACGAAGTTGAACCTGCGTTTGCACAGCGGCGGGTGTTTGTGTCGTATCTGCGTTATGGCGCGGGCATGAAGGGCAAATTAGGGCAGGCGTTGGCGTTGGGCTTGCCTGTGGTCAGCACCACGGTGGGCGCGGAAGGCATGGGTTTAACCGATCATGAAACCGCTTTGATTGCGGATGAGCCTGAAAGTTTTGCGGCGGCAGTGTGCGAGTTATATCACGATGCCGCATTGTGGGATAAATTGGCGCAACAAGGGCGTGAATATATTGACCAACGTTATGGCGCGGCGGCGGTTCGGGAACAATTAGCGGAGTTGTTTGCGCGTTATCGTTAGGTTTGAATGTGGGTTGGGTTGCCGTTGGCAGCCCAACCTACGAAGCTAATTATGCAAGAGATACTTTGCAACTCGGTGATTATAGGTATTACTCAGCATATAATATGCTTCTATATCTATGTGGCTGAATTGAAGCCAGCCCAAAAGTCTTCAATAAGTACTTTAATAGGTACTTTTATATCATCATCTTCTTCATCTTCATAACGAAAAGCTGATTGGGTTCCAATAGCATCAACTAAACGCTCAACTAACTCTTTAGTTTGCAGTTTCTGTAATATGTCGAAACAACCAGATGGTATGGTTATAAGTTCTCTTGAATTTATGCCCAATAGATAAGCACCCATACGATCAAGATTATGTCCTAAAGTGTCAGCGGGAATGTTGTCTCCATAAATATCCTCACCTACGGTATAGTGGTAATTACATAAGATCGCTTTAATATCTATAGCGTCTTTTTTATTACTAGAGCCACGCTCTAACCATGCCACCAACTTTAGTAAAGCTAAACTTGCTATGGAACAAACAGGGATTTTCACACCATTTCCCAATGTGACTTCAACAACACCACGATCAAAAGCTTCTTGAAATCCTTCGATATTCATTACGGTTTTTTGATCAGGAGGCCAATAAATTTTTCCCTCAATAGCTATATCGCCCAATGGTATAATGTCTATATCTATTGCTTTTAAAGACAGGCGATGTACACTAACTTTTTGACAACCCCCTGTTATCAAAGCTATTTTTAGTCGTTCCCAATCATTCCATGTACAAATAGAAATAGCAATATCTATGTCAAGGGTTTTTCTGAGGTGCTCACAACCGAACACATTAGACAGTATTATATCTCTTGCTGTTGCTCCTACCACAAAATATGGTATTTTTTGACATTCACAAATACGAGAAATTGTCGTGAGTACACCTTCAATTTGGGGTGATAATGGTTTTTTCAACCCGTAAGTATTGCTCATCTAAAAACTCCGCAACTTCAATATTTCGATCATCTTGGCTGGCGAGTAATTCTGCGATTGCGAGCATTACTTTTGCCTGTTCGTTGAGTTCAAAACCTTTTCCCCAAAAAGCACTAACTAGCCATAAATTTCCATTTTTGGAAGGTTTCATCCGTAACTTCGCAAGACGTTGTTGTAACGCCTGATGTGTAAATAATTGTAAACGTTCTGGATAGAGTTTATTGGATATTTTTGCCGCCGCCACTTCCCCTCCCCAATAATCACCTTCAGCCATTGGAATATTCTCCCATTGTTCAGTACAAATGACCATGACTCCCTTCAATTTGGGCTTAATAACAAAGGCATACTCTTTTAACCACAACTTCATTAATTCTGGCACAGAAATAAGTCTGCCCCCTGTAGATGTTTTTCTATAGAAGCCACGCTGAGTTAGATAATAAAAAGACTTACTAACCATACCTAACGAAATATTGGCGAGTCCCGCTAATTGTCGGTAATTTTTTGTTAACAACATTGTAGGTTCGGAAAGTATTACAAATAGTAACTTCATAATACCCTCTGTAATACCTGTTATTCTACGACCTTCATAAGTAAGATTATGAGACGGTTTTTTACCTTCAATCATAATATGTAAACCTGCTATATGAATCCTAGCATTGCCCACCGTATCAATATAATTAATTTTATTGTTTTCACAATATTCTGCCAGAAAAGGTGTTAATGGTGAACAAATCAGTAAAAGTGGCAATTTAATATCTTTACAATAGCTATCTTTTTGCTGTATGAAAATATCTAAACTTTCTTTACGGTGAAGTTTTTTAAAGACAACTGCAAACTTAAATTCATCACCGTTGTTCATTCGGATATGAGCTTCTCCATCTAAAAAGTTTTCTATGCTATGGGCTGAACTATGTTCAAAAACTGAGATACGAATGAAAGGAGCGTTCGTTTCAACTAATGTTGCAAATTGAGATTCTGATGCCATTATGTTCACATAGCTATTTTGTTCATGATTCGTGAATCATACAACTAGATGAACGCTAATTCAAGTAAGTAACTCATACTCCAGCCTTGTTTGAGGAAAATAATATCTTGTCTCTAGTCTCTAAATAAGAACTTGTGCCATATATGCCCATACAAGGCTGTATGGCAGCTACGTCTTATACACCCTACGCTGACTCATTGAGATTGAATAATGCTTTCATGTCATAGACTGTCTGCTTTTCACAACAACTTTAAAGTTATTGTTATAACTCAATAGAATAATGCTTTATTTCAGCTGAAAAGCCCGCAATTCTGTTTTATTCTGCGTGAATTTCACAGAGTCGCGTTTTCAGCAAAAATTAGCTGATAGCAACTTTGTATCAAACTTATTACAAGATGTACTATTTTCTCAAATATTAAATTTAGCAGGCAGCGTTACAGAATAATTATTTGTTTATTCAGTAAATTTTAATAATTAATCTATGTTAATTTTTAAAAAACTTTTTGGGGTGTGACAAAATGCTTCAAAAATGAGCCAATCAATAAAACTATATTTTTTATAAAAATCAATTAGATAGTTTTAGTTGTATCTTGGCACTAAAATTGACTATAGTAGAGAGACAGCATTCAAAGCATAACTTAATAACTGATTTCACAATCAAAGGAGCAACCCCATGTTATATGCTAAGCCGAATCAACCAGGTTCTAAAGTTTCCTTCAAAGCACGTTATGGCAATTTTATTGGCGGCGAATGGGTAGCACCCGTTGGCGGACAATATTTTGAAAATGTTTCCCCCGTAGATGGCAAAGTATTCTGCGAAATTCCACGCTCACAAGCCGAAGATGTCGAACTGGCATTAGATGCCGCACACGCTGCCAAAGATTCTTGGGGCAAAACCCCTGCTGCACAACGCGCTTTAGTGTTGAACAAAATTGCTGACCGTATGGAAGCTAATTTAGAAACCTTGGCTGTGGCTGAAACTTGGGACAATGGTAAACCTGTTCGTGAAACCTTAGCCGCTGACGTGCCCTTAGCAATTGACCATTTCCGTTATTTTGCAGGCTGCATCCGCGCACAAGAAGGTACTTTAAGCGAAATAAGTCACGACTTAGTTGCTTACCATTTCCATGAGCCCCTGGGCGTGGTTGGGCAAATTATTCCTTGGAACTTCCCCTTGTTAATGGCAGTGTGGAAAATTGCACCTGCCTTAGCCGCTGGGAACTGCATCGTTTTGAAACCCGCAGAACAAACCCCAGTTTCTATTCTGATTTTGTTGGAAGTCATTGCTGATTTATTACCCAAAGGCGTGTTGAACATCATCAACGGGTTTGGACTTGAAGCAGGCAAGCCACTGGCAACCAGCAAGCGCATTGCTAAAATTGCGTTCACGGGCGAAACCAGCACCGGGCGTCTAATCATGCAATACGCCTCACAAAACATCATTCCTGTGACCTTGGAATTGGGCGGCAAGTCTCCTAACATCTTCTTTGAAGACGTGTCCTCACAAGACGACGCTTTCTTTAACAAAGCCCTCGAAGGCTTCTCCATGTTCGCATTGAACCAAGGTGAAGTGTGTACCTGTCCTTCTCGCGCATTGGTGCAAGAATCCATTTACGAGCAATTCATTGAAAAAGCAGTTGCCCGTGTTCGCAATGTGAAACAAGGCAATCCTTTAGACACGGATACCATGATCGGAGCACAAGCTTCCTCCGAACAAATGGAAAAAATCCTGAGCTACATTGATATTGGTAAGCAAGAAGGCGCGCAATTACTCACCGGTGGCACGCGCAAAGTCATCAACGAAGGCTTAGAAGAAGGCTATTATGTTGAACCCACGATTTTCAAGGGTGATAACAAGATGCGTATCTTCCAAGAAGAAATTTTCGGGCCCGTATTATCCGTCACCACCTTCAAAGATGAAGAAGAAGCTTTACACATCGCCAATGATACCTTGTACGGTTTAGGCGCAGGTGTTTGGTCTCGTGATGGTAGCCGTGCGTATCGTATGGGCAGAGCAATTCAAGCAGGTCGCGTATGGACCAACTGCTACCACTTGTATCCTGCACACTCTGCTTTCGGTGGCTACAAACAATCTGGTATCGGTCGCGAAACCCATAAGATGATGTTGGATCACTACCAACAAACCAAGAACCTGTTGGTGAGCTACGACCCCAACGCTTTAGGTTTCTTCTAAACAGTTCCTCCTCCGCCTTGAACCCCACTGCTCTCTCCTCCAACTGGCAGTGGTGGTTCAGGTTTTTAAACCGATTTCAAACATGCTTGTGATGGAAGAGAATAGTGTCTGCACACGCACTGTTTTCTTCCTTTTTTTATATCTAACCTGAGTTCGGGATAAGAAAGAGCTGAAAGTTTAATCAATCTCGCTTGTTAAAGAAGTTTGTCTCGTTCCAACGCTCTAGCGTTGGAATGACTACCTCGTCGCTCCAGCGGCGAGGATTTTACAAGCTTCTACCGTACAATGAGGGTCTTAGCGATTCAACTGCGTCATGCCTAGAGTTATCACCTTGCAAGGTGGAATACGCTACACTATTCCACCCTACGACTACTAAATTTTCTACTCTTTCTTATCCCGAACTATAGGTTATCTAAAATTAACTGCGCGCTAAAGCTTTAAATAAGCCCCTAAATTCCCTAAAGGGGACTTCAAACACGACAAACTTGTTTCTCTCGTTCCCAAACGCTGTTTGGGAATGCCTGTCAGTCAAGCTCTGCTTGACAATACAGTGAGGGGGCTCAGTTCATCACATCACGAGGTTTTATCATGTCCACCCCAGTAGAAAGAGTGATTGCCACCCCCGCTGCTTTAGAACTGATTGAACGTCTAAAAGCCAAGCATGGGGCGTTAATGTTTCATCAATCAGGCGGTTGTTGTGATGGCAGTGCGCCGATGTGTTATCCCGACGGCGATTTTTTAGTGGGAGATCAAGATGTCAAGCTTGGGGAAATTGGCGGCTGCGCGTTTTATATCGGCGCGGCACAATATGAATATTGGAAACACACCCAGATTATTATTGATGTGGTGGCAGGACGCGGCGGCATGTTTTCATTGGAAGGGGTTGAAGGCGTGCGTTTTTTAAGCCGCTCGCACTTTTTCACTGATGAAGAATGGGCGGGATTGCTTGAAGCCTATCCACATTTGAAAGATTAAAGCTGTTCCCATTCTGTAATCAATTTATCCAAGTCGAGCATTTGCATCGCACTGATGGCGGCTTCCTCTCGACCTGTATGACATAAACCACTGATGCCTGCTTGCTGATAAGCATCGCGGGCAGTTGCGATGGTTGCTTGCAGCACAAATTCGGCAAAAGCGCGTTTATCCAGCTTATCCAAGTTGCACACTGCGCATTCCAATTGCGGCATTTTGAAAACCTTCAAACACAAATTTCAATTCTTCTTCAGGCTGTTGTGTCGCAAGTACGTATAACAAAGGCAAATAATGCTCAGCCGTGGGCACAGATAACAGCGCAGCTTGTCCATATTTTGGATAATTAATCAAAGCTTCGTGATTGCCCGCTAAACATTGCTGTTTAACCCATTCATCAAATTGCACAGCCCAACGCAACGGCGGCACGCCATCGATTTGTCGCCAATTCACCTGTGCCAAATTGTGCACAATATTCCCACTGCCGACAATCATCACCCCTTGTTCACGCAGAGGGGCAAGCCCTTGCGCTAATTGATAATGCTCAGCAGGACTGAGGTCTACCGCTAAACTCAATTGCAGCACAGGCACATCAGCTTTAGGGAATAACCAATGTAAAACTGTCCAAGTGCCGTGGTCAAAACCGCGTTGCGCGTTCAGTTTTAACGGAAAATCCCCGAGTAATTTTTGCACCCGTGCCGCCCATTCTGGCGCGCCTGCGGCGGAATAAGTTATTTGAAATAATTCGGGGGCAAAGTTACCAAAATCATAAATCATCGGTGGGTGCGGATGCACACTGATTTGTGTATCGAAACTTTCCCAATGCGCAGAAATCATTAAAATTAATTCAGGCTTAGCCAAGCCTTCCCCAAGCTGTCGCAGACAACGGGTATAACTGTTATCTAACAGTGCGTTAAGAGGATGTCCATGTCCAATAAAAAGGGCTGGGGTACGCATTTAACGATCAAAACCTCCAAGTAACATAATAATATCGCGAGCATTATCAGCATTACGTCGCCGCTCTTCCGCCATTTTGGTATCCGAAACTGATTCGACTTCGCCCCATGAGGCAAACGCATGTTCACGCACGGTTAAGCCTTTGGGAGAATACATATTTTTGTCCGCGCCGTTATCAAGTAGCAATTTCACATTATCCAAAGAATAAGCAGAAATCGCAGGAAACAGCGGCGTATAACCCGCAGGATCAGGCATATTAATATCTGCCCCTTTGCTGATCAATAATTTTAACGGCTCAATCGATTTGCCACAGGCGGCGGCATGAAACAAGGCGCGCGATTTCATAATTTCTGCGCCCTTACTCATTAAATATTCCATCATTTCAATATTGCCACTTTCCGCCGCCATCCCTAAAGGCATGGTATTTTTAGCATCTTGGCTGTGAATATCCGCGCCTTGGTTTAGTAAAAAATCCACTAATTTGACGTGATGATTCAAAATTGCCAAATGTAAGGCAGATTGTTGGTGTTTATTATTGCTAAGCAGATTTAAATCAGCCTTGTGCGTTGCCAACAAGTTCGCCAATTCCACCAAAGCAAGTTCTCGCGTTTCCTGCGGCGCAGTGTCTGCGGGATAATGATAAGCCGCGACATAATGTAAGGGCGCAAAGCCTGGGTCGGTATCGCGTAAGTTGGGGTTTGCCCCATGTTCTAACAAGACTTGAAAAGTTTTTTTATCTTTGCGATAACGCGCCGACATCAACAAGGGTGTTCTTTCAACGCTGGGCGTTTTAGGATCGGTGCTCACCGTTAAACTGTCTGCTTTTGCGCCCCGTTCTAGTAAAATCTCGACTAAGTCGTTATAGCCAAATTTTGCCGCGATATGTAGCGGTAACTCGCCTGCTTCATTGGGGTTTTCACAATCCGCTTTGGCTTCTAACAATAATTTAAGCGTTTCACGCCGCCGTTTTTTATAATCCAGCATTTCTTCGGGTTTGGTCAGGGTGTTTTCGCGGGAATCGCCTTCAATCGCCAGATGCAACGGGGCATTACCTTTGTAATAACCCTTCACCGATGCGCCATTTTTCAATAAAACCTCAACAATTTCTTTACGCGAAAAACGGCAAGCTTCATGCAGCAAGGTGCAATCATCCCAACTTCGGCAATGCACATAATTCTTATTGAATTTGAGATAATCTTGAATTTTTGCAAGATTGCCTTGGCGGGCTGCATAAAGTGCGTCTACAAAGCTATAAGGGGCTTTATCTAAGACTTCTGGGCTAAACGGGTTTGCAACTTCTTCAGGGGTTTCGTCACCTTCAGGTTCGCTATTATTCCCGATTAAATTCTTAATTTTATCGAACAATCCCATGATTAATTCCTTTAGTTGGTATTTTATCGTGTTCTGAATCCTCCAAAATAGCACGGAGCGACACGTTTATTCATGAAGCATTATTGTCTATTTTAGCAAACAAGTCACTGATATAAATACCAAGACCTTAAGCTGTGTGCGGGTAAAATCATGAGTTTTGTCGAAACGTAGGAGAAAAAATTTATGCTTTAGGAAAGAGGACGAGAGGTTTTAAATCTTCACTGCGCCCCCAACCCCCTAAAGGGGGCTAAAGATTAAAACCAGCCTCTAAATCCCCTGAAGTGAACTCAAAAAACAAAGGGTTATCCCCCTTTAGGGGGTTGGGGGCGCAGTGAAATTTAAACCCTAATTTAGCTGATTCACCTGAGCAGGTAAGCGCATAGTAAACACACTGCCTTGTCCAAACTTACTTTCTACGCTGACATCGCCACCCATGATTTGGCAGAACTGTTTCGTAATCGCCAAACCCAAGCCACTGCCGCCATAACGCCGCGTTGGGGAAGCATCAATTTGTGAAAATGGCAGGAACAATTTATGAATTTGTTCTGCGGTCATCCCAATACCATGATCTACAATTTTAAATACCACCCAATCGACCCCTTCCAGATTTTCGCGGGTCACCATCAATTGAATAGTATTTTGTTTAGAGAATTTATTCGCATTACTTAATAAATTCAATAAGTTTTGACGGACTTTAGTTAAATCGGCAGACATGGTTCCTAAAGCAGAATCACATTCCATTTTCAAAATATTGGATTGTTTTTCTAACAAGGGTGTAATGCTGGTGGTTACATCTTGAATCATTGGCGCAATGTCAAAAGTCTCGATATACAAATCCATTTTGCTGGATTCAATCCGCGACAAATCAAACAAGTTATTGATTAAATCTAATAAATGATAACTTGCGCCGTGAATTTTTTGTAAATCGGGAATAAACTCCATCAAACCATGATCGCGAGCATCTTCCTGCAAAATTTCGGTATAACCGATAATCGCATTCATCGGGGTGCGCAATTCATGGCTCATGTTTGCCAAAAATTGCGTTTTCGCTTGATTGGCAATATTCGCCTGCACCCGTGCGCGTTGGGTTTCCAATTTATAACGCTGAATTTCCACCCGCGCCTTTTGAATTTGCAAACGTGCTTTTTGCGCTTCAGTACGCGAGTTTTGCGCCTCAGTTTTTACCTTAGTCAGTTCATTTTCATTGCGTTCTAAACGTTCTTTGTGCTCGTTCAAAGTGCTGTGACTGACTTGTAAATGTTTAAGGTATTGGGATTTTTCTTTAGAAATTTGCGCGATTCTACTCGCCCATTTCTTAAATAATTCAGACAATTGTCCCAATTCTTGCAAACGATAACTGCTGATCCGAAATTCTTCTCCTGCTTCGCCTTTGAATTGCGCGGTTTCACGCAACAATTTGTTAAAGGGGCGAATCCATAAGAAATAAACCACTAATAGCAATATAAGCAATAAGACAAAGGTGATGCTAGTCAACAAAGTGAAACTGCCCGTGCTGAAACGTTCGTCTTCGCGCAGCTCGGCAGTTTTTTGATAACCGACCACCGTCCAAGGCAAATTCCGCAATTTTTTAGATGACAGCGTATAGGGCACGTTTTGCTGAGTGCGCACCTCACGGGAATTAGTGTCTTGGGTGAGTAAGTCTTTCCAAAACGGTTGTTTCAATTCGCCGCTGTAAAAGCTGGTAGACATGCGATCGCTGACATTGAGAAAGGCGAGTTTATGACTGCCTTGCGTGCCGATACGGCTTAGCAAACTGCCTGATTGATAATCCGCTAAAAATAACCCGCCGCTTTGCCCTAAGTTTTTGCTTTCAATGTCTTCTAAAAAGCTGTCGACTGAAATACTGACCCCGACCACGCCTAGAAAATCTTTTTGTTTATAAAAGGCTTGCGACACTGAGAATAATTGCGTTTTCAAATATTCATCATCGAAATAAATCGGAGTGACTTGAATATCTGCGTTACGCTTGCTGAGGTGATACCAGAATTTGCGCGGGTCATTGGCGTAAATTGGGTCATTCCACATTTCTGTCAACATGTGTTGCGGACGGTTATAGCGTTGACTATCGCGTTGTATTAAATTTTTATGCACCGACAACAAATAACCATCTTGGTTAAAATACTGTTGGGCTTTGCTGGGTTCTAAAGCAAGGTAACTGCTGTAATAACTACTTTCAAATTGAATATTTTCCATCATCAATTGTTTCAGCAGTGCCAATTGATCATTGGCGTTGACATTGCTCGGATTTAACAGGGTTGTGTAGCTTTTGAGACGTTGGACGCTTTGTTTTGCATCTTCTACTTGGGCTTCTAATTTCTCAGACATCTCGCTGACCGTGCGCTGCAATTGCATCGCGGCGACATGGTTTTGCAACTGTCCATTTCTTCCTGAAATGACGTTGGCTGCAATCAGTAACAGCACGCTAATGATAGTAATAAATGTGAGTACTAATACTTTAATACTCAAGAACTTTTTATAACTCATGCCTAATTCCTCAGCAGCATGGCGCAATCGTGCTTCCCACACGAGGGACATCGTGGAACAGTTGCATATTCGTGTGTGCTGCCGACCATTCGACTGTTTAAAGGATGGCTTTGCCTGATACAAGTAAATGTATCTCGCCTGTTGCAAACTGTCTTAGAGACATTTAAAGGGTGCATGATTAAAATCAGAGGGAGCGTACTCGGTGAATGTTAGCGAAACTTTAACATCGCTAAGTAGGTTATGTCTAAGGATCATACAAATTTAATGCCTAATTTAGTCTCGATTTAATAATAGGCATGATAACTTATTTCATGCGGGAATTATCCTTTCCGTACACAAGATAAGCAATTCTCCTCTGCCCAACATGGCGTAATCCCCGATAAAGCGTTGTGCTTGAGTGAATTGACGCGCAGGGCTGTGGGCATAGCTGCAAGTTTGTTGTAACAAGTTTAGGAAACTCCCCGCATAATTACCGCCTGCTTTGAACGTTGGGGAAATATTTTCTGGCGCTTGGCTTAAAACAATCGTGCCGCGCTGCATTCCATAAGCCACGCCCGAAGCTGCTTTGCCAAAACAACACAGCGTTCCTGCCTGCAAAAACGCCGCGCTGTATTCACCTATATCGCCCTCGACCAACACAAACCCGCGCCGCATATCCATCGCAGCCCGCGCACCTGCATTGCCCGTCACAATGACTTTTCCCGCGCACCGAGTGCCTGCCTGTGCGGCGAGAAATGCGCCAGCATTGCCACGAATTAAAATTTCACCACCTTGGAGTTGTTGGGCTGCATAATCGCCGACATCGCCTTCAACTAATAATTGACCGCCTGTCATGTGTTTGCCCAGATACGCGCCTGTCGTGCCGTAAACCCGCAGTTCTCCGTGGCTTAGCCCCTGCCCAATATTATCCAATTTATCACAAGCGTCTTGCAGCTCAATGACATTACTTTCGCCTGCATAAACTTGGAAAAACTCGGCTAATGCAATCGTTTCGTGTCCCATCGGCAAGGGTAAATGTTCAATTGCGCTAAGGCTTAATCCGATTAAATGCTGGGGCAACAATTGGCGCAGGTCTAAACGCTGCGGAGGAAGGCTGTGTAAACGTAGGCGTAACGCGCTCATCCAATTTCCTTTCTGTTCTCAAACCTCTCGCTTCAGGGTAATAGTTCAAGTATATTATTTCTGGTAAGCTCTTCATTTATGGAGAGGCTACCGCCGCTCTGTTGAGGGTGTGTCACTCGTCAGATGAAATCGAGTGTGGATTGAAACATGCTAAAACTTGGTGTAAATAAAATAAAGATTTACCCAACTTGCCGCCATAATTGCCCGCGCTGATGCGTTGAATCTTGCCCAATTCACAAGCGGCTAAAATCCCAACGCGCATTGCATGGGCGATTGCCTCAAAAGTTAAACCATCAATGACGATTTCCATCACCGCATTGGTTTCATCTGTTAATGCGGTGTCAACTTGGGTTTTTAAAGTAGGGCAATAAGCGTGGTTGGTGGAAGCAATCATCCCCGCATAGCGCGAGCCGACTTTTGAACCTGCACGCACGATGCCTGCGGGAAACGGCATAATCACCTCGGGCACTTGGCGCATGGCGGAAATGGCGGCTTCGCAGGCAGTGAGCACTGAAATCACATCTTTTCCCAGCACGAAAAAATTCCCGCCCCCGATGGCTTTAACGATGCCTGTGCTCTCTTCACACAGAAATTCACCTTCCATGACGGGAATCCGCCAATAACGTTTTCCGTTTAATACTTTGGAAATTTGCCAGCCGTCGCCAAAATAGCGCAAGGCTTTTCCCAAAGGCGCGGGATCATCGCTTTCCATACCCGCAAAGCAGGCGGTGGTGGGGCAGGTTAAAACACATTGTCCGACTCGATTTTGCAACTGTTTCAATAAATTATTGCGAGTTCTGGCGAATAATAACACTGCAATCCCTGCGCGGCGGTCGGGGGTTTCTTCAGGGGATAAAATGCGTTCAATGCCCGCCTCGCAGCCGCAAGCAATGATAGATGTTGCAAAGCCTGTCATGGTTTGCGCGGCAACCATCGCCCAGTGTGGATTGTGGGCGGTGATAATAATCCGCGTTGCGTACATTTGAAAAGCTTCCGCAAAATTGTCTTCGATGAGAATGCCGTTGATTTGCATGGTGGATTATCTGAGTTTAAAAAGCTTATAGAACCCATTTGAAGTCTTTAAACAGGGAGTACGTTGTTTAATGATAAGCCTGATAAAACATAGTTTGAGTTTGGCATTAGCATTCTCAAGACAATGCAAATCCGCTGAATAGTGTATTCAAAATCCCAAATGCTTGACCTATATCAGAAAAAGTGTGTAATCAATCTTTACTTTCGCTGGGACATAGGTATATAAAAGACATCTCACAGATACCCATTAGGAGTTACGCAGTTGAAATTACAGTGAGTTAGCATTGTACACCGTACAATAGTACTTCTAATAAAATAAAACACTTACAGATTAAACTGCATGGCTTCTAACTAGCTTAAAATACCTAACCAACCCCCTCCCGCAACGGCACAAAACTCACCTCTTCTAAAATATGTTGCTCATAATGGCTTCGGGTGCGCACGATTTTTAACAACTGTTGGCTAGATTTTTCCTTGCCCACAGGAATGATTAAAAATCCCCCAATTGCCAACTGATCCAGCAAAGCAAGCGGAATGTCTTCAGGCGCGGCAGTGACCAAAATCGCAGGATAAGGCGCATTTTCCACCCAGCCCGCATAACCATCGCCATAACGACAACAGGCATTTTCAATCCCCAACTGTGCCAAACGCGATTCTGCTTTATTGCTCAAACTGCCAATACGTTCAATGCTATACACCTGTTTGAACAATTGCGCCAAAATCGCGGTTTGATAACCACAGCCCGTCCCAATTTCTAACACCTTATCGCGCTTGCCCTGCTGCAATAATAATTCCGTCATATATGCCACGATATACGGCTGCGAAATGGTTTGTCCTTGCCCAATCGGCATCGCGTAATCACTGTAGGCATGACTGCCAAACGCCTCATCAATAAACAGATGACGCGGCACTTGCTGCATTGCCGCCAACACCAACGGGTTTTTAATGCCTTGGCGTTGTAGGCGTTGAATCATTAGTTCACGGGCATACTCAGGGTGCATTTCATATCTCTATTTAAACAGGTTTGGGCAAAGCAAAAACCAGGGCAAAGGGAATGCTAATTACACTGAACACATTGCCCAACAACACAATTGAAGCGACTTTGTGCGGCGCTAAATGATATTTTTCAGCAATCATATAGTTCAAAACCGCAGGCGGCAACACCGCAAACACTAGCAAAATTCCCTGCTGCAAGGGCGATAAATTTAGCCACGGTGTAATCAGTAAAAATGCGCCAACGCCCACGACAGGGCACACCACCGCGCCCAACAAGCCAATGCGCCAATCATTAAAATCAATGTCCAGCAAACGCACGCCCAAACCAAACAACATTAAAGGCACAGACATTTGTCCCAACATTTTAATCGGGGTAATTAAGGTGGGTGGAATCGCTATCTGCAAACTGCTGACCAACAGCCCCAAAATGGTGGCAATGATAATCGGTAATTTCAACACCCGCCACAAGGGCGCATGGTGGTCAAGCATATAAATACCAACGCTGAAATGCAGCGTGTTTTCCACCACGAACAGCATCACTGCCGCAGGCAAAGCCTGTTCCCCAAAACTAAATAAAATCAACGGCAAGCCCATGTTGCCCGTGTTGGTGAACATCATCGGCGGCAAAAAGACTTTAAAGGGCAATTTTCCCCAGTGTACAAAAGGATAGGCAAGTAAACCCGAGCCAAGAATCACCACCGCGCCGCCAATAGCAAGCTGCTGATATTCAGCAATATTAAAAGATTTGTCAGCTAACACACTGAATAATAAGGCAGGGGTTAAAATATCAATATTGAGGCGATTGGCGACACGCATATCCGTAGGGTTATGGCGTGCGTAAAAATACGCAATCATAATAATAGTGAAAATCGGAAATAAAATTTCGAGAATACGCAGCAGAAGCATGGGGGATTTATATCGTAGCTTTAAATCCGCATTGTACTGAAATTAGAGAGATAGTGATATTGACTAAACAGTCTCCTCATTCCGATGAGATGCAGGAAAACCTAATCACAGCAACACAAGCGCGTGGCAACAAGAAAAATCTACATAATTCTCCCATGTCGCATATAATGCCGATGCTCAGCCCTCGTATTCACGCCCGCCCTTCACTGATAAAGCTCAAATGAACTATCGACATATTTACCATGCTGGCAACTTTGCAGATGTTTTCAAACACACGCTGCTGATTCAATTAATTTACGCCTTGCAACGTAAGCCCAAAGGCTGTTGTTATATTGACCTTCATGCAGGGATTGGCGCGTATAACTTGCAGACCCAAGAAGCGCAGCTGACTAAAGAATATCAACAAGGCATCGCCAAATTGTGGAACGCGCCCAATTTGTCTGAACCTTTGCGCGAATACGTGCAACAACAACTTTTATTCAATCAACAACGTGGCAATACTAACGGTTTATCGTGGTATGCAGGCTCGCCTTGTTTGATGGAACAATTGCTGCGCCCACAAGATCGGATGTTGTTGAGCGAGCTGCATATCGAAGACGTATTGTCTTTACACGGCGCATTATCGGCACATCAACAAATTCAGATTTATCATGAAGATGCCTATAAAGTTTTAAAAAGTGCGGTGCCGCCTGTGGAAAAGCGTGGGCTGGTTTTAATCGACCCCGCGTTTGAAGCGCGTGATGAATTTCAACAAGTGCTTACTGCCTTACAAGATGCGTATTCCCGTTGGCAAACAGGCACGTATGTGATTTGGTATCCAATTAAATCCACTTCGCTGGTGAAAAGTTTTCATCAAAAAGTGGAACGTTTGGGAATTCGGAAAATTATTTGTGCAGAATTATGCGTGTATCCCGACGATGTGCAAACCCGTTTCAACGGCTCAGGCTTGTTAATTGTGAATCCGCCGTTTCAATTTTTAGATAATATTCGGACGTGGTTGCCGCAATTATGGGAATTGTTGTCGGTCGAGGGCACGGGTCGTTATAATGCGAAATGGTTAGTCCCTGAATAAAGCTTCAGGTCATTGCAACGCATTTTTTCTGTCGAGATTGTTTTATGAAATTTCATCTGCTTGCCAGCGAAGGCACACAATATATTATCAATGCGTACACCCACGATAGCGTGACCATCAACGACATGGTTTATCATGAAAACCTGATCGTGATGACGACGCAGTTGCAGCAATGGTCAGCGCGTAGTTTTGATAGTTTGTGTGTGGAAGATTTTGAAGCTCTGTGCGCCTTGAAACCTGAATTGATTTTATTGGGCACGGGGTCGCGTTTACGGTTTCCGAAACCTGCTTTATTGTTGCCCTGCATTGAGGCACATTTGAGCGTAGAAGTGATGGATATGCGGGCGGCATGTCGCACTTATAACATTTTGATGGGCGAGGGGCGCGATGTCGCCGCTGCTTTATTGTTCGATTGAGTTTTTCACCATCTGTTCTACACGGCGGCGCAATTGCCAAAATTCCACAGGCGACAATGGCGCATCTGCAAAAATAAATAATTGCAGGGTCTTATTTTCCAAACGACAGCACAAAAAAATAAACAGCGGATGGGTAAAACTGCGCGGGTCAATCTCGAGCCGCGTGCCATTCGCCAGCTCCAATTGCTTTTCTAATAAGCACGCATTCCGCAGCGGATGTTTTCGATAATAGCCGTAATATCCCAAAGTATGCCCGCCCCAGCCCAGCGTGACCGCAGTTAATAGCCCAAATATCAGCGGCGACAGCGGCAAACTCCATAATAAAATCAGTGTACTCAGTAAAATTCCACCCAAACCCAGCACAAAACTGGGTGAGGCACGTAAATTTAAAGCCAAAGGCTGTTGGGTGTCGAAGCGGGAATTCATGGGAAACTCATGATTGAAAATGCCTACTGTATCGAATGACAGCATTAAAACAAGCCGCTACTTCACCCCTAGAAAATTACAGCCCAAAAGCGCATATTATTCACGGCTGCATTTCTCCCACATTTTTCCGAGTAATAGACTGATGAAATCTATCCTCACTTCATTCAATTGTTTTATTTTTACTTGTTGTTTATACAGCAATAGTTACGCTTCTTTTGATTTTAATTGCAGTGACAATGCCGAGATGCTCACCGTCGAATTGCAGGCAGGCGATGTGCAAAATTGTGCGGGCGGGTTGGCGGGTACATATTTGCTAAATCCTTATAATGATTCACGCATTAACCTACTGTTATTACTGGAAGATTCGCATTTAGCCACGTTTGATTTACGTGCTGCGCTGACCTCTCCAGACCAGCCCAATATGCTGAGTTATGAAATTCCGTTTCGACAAGATGCGCTGATTAATGCTAAACCGCCCACGCCACCCCTTTCCCAGCCCACAACACCGCCCAGCGCGCCCGAATTGCCCTTAGATAAAAAAGCACAGGCTTTAGGCGTTGACGCGGCTTTGATAGAAAAATCTTTGGTGAAGTTAGGCAGTTATCAAAGCGGACACTGCGTTTCCAATAATTCCCAAGCAGTGCAACAGTTTTTCAATATGTTGAATGCCAGCCCACTCACCGCTGAGGAAAAACGCGTTTTAGCCACAGCACGGTTGCAATTGGCGGGGGTGTGCGCGGATAAAAATATGCCACCTTTAGAAATTGCGGTGAACTCGCCCGTAGCAAAAGAAATGGCAGGATATTTACGCGGTGCAACATATTTTTACAACGAAGATTTCAAGAATGCCGAAACTGAATTTAAAGCCTTATTAAACAGTTCGCAACCGTGGCTTAAAGAAACTGCGACTTATTTATTGGGGCGCGTTTTTCTGAATGATTACAATGGCTCACAAGCTGAAGCCCAATTTAAAAATTATCTCGCCCACTATCCAAAAGGCTTATATAGCGAATCTGCACAAGGCTTATTTCGGCGGGTTTATTGGCTAGACAGCAATATTGCCGCACTTTCCAAGTCGTTTATGGATGGCGTGAACGAGGCAAAACAACAGCCTTTGTCCACTGAGGAAGTGATGGGCTTGGTCAATGAAATCGATGCTTTTCTATTTTTCCCAATGACGGACAATCCTAAAATCAGCTCGATTTTAGCTAAACCGACGTGGGACGCGCCTTTGTTATCCGCTGTGGCGGTGTTGACCCAAATGCGGAGCGGGGCGACGAATAAAACTGCAATTAGCGCGTTGCCCGAAAAACAGGCAGTGTTTGCACAAGCGGGTTTAAGCGATTTATATGATTATTTATTGCGTGCCGATGAGTTTTTTACACAACGCAATTATGCCGCCGTCATTCAGCACACGCCAAGCGCGGTGAATGCGCCGCTTTCCAATGTCGCTTTCAGCAGTTTTAGTTTACGCGCCCTGTCGCACGAAGCCCTGAAACAATGGGAAGAGGGCGAAAAAGTTTGGCTCAGTTTATTTGAACACAGCCAACACCCGATTCATCAACGCCAGCTACAACTTGCACTTGCGTTGAATTATGAAAAATCGGGGCGTTTGGCGAAGGTGTTTTCGGAAAATTCACGCGTCACGGATAAACGTTTGCAACGCTTATTAATTGAACGTTCCACGCCGCCTGATTTATTGGAAAAAGCTCTGAATCAAAAGCATACTGCGCCCGAAATCAAAGCAGTAGCTTTAAAAACTTTATTACTAAAAAACTTGATTCACACGAATTATTCAGAATTTTTGCGGATTTATCAGAAATATCCCAGTAAAAATTATCCTAATTTAAAGGAACTACAACATTTTCAATGGGCAGGACAGAATGAGCCTGAATATGCTTGTCCTGCTTTATTAAACAGTGTGCAAACCCTGTCACGAAAAAATGAGGATGCGCCCGCCTTGAATTGTGTAAGCGAGTTTTTGCGGCTGTTTTTTTATTATGATTATTACACTCCGCAGACGGCGTACAGAAGCGGTCTCCATGCAGACTCGCGAAATCATTATTTGGGTGAAATGCCTGATTTATTTAAAAATAAAGCTTACACCCGCTTAGATTTTTACCTTGCGGTTATTAATAATCCCAAAGCTGTAGCGGTGGCTAAAGCATTTGCCTTATCGCGCGCACTCAATTGTTTTGCTAGCAGCGGTAATAATCATTGTGGCGCGCAAGAAATTGAAAAATCTCAACGTGCGGCGTGGTTCAAACTGTTGAAAAGCACTTATAAATCCAGCGTATGGGCAGAACAGCAGAAATATTATTGGTAATTTGGGTAAAAACTTGGCGAGGCGGACTGTTGAGTTTGTCCCTGCTAATTACTGCTGCCACGCCTTTAAACGACGCGGTGCAGCTTGAAAATTATCAAGAATTTTGGGTGTGGGGCGGAATTCATGCCGCCCATATTCCGCAACAAGCACAACGGCTTTATCTTTTACAAGGCAGTATTCGCCTCAATTCGCAAAATCAGCCAATTTTTCAAAGACAGGGGATTTTACCGCAAGCTTTGAATACGCCCATTTTTTTAGTATATCGTTTGGAAACTTTGGCGTGGAATGCAGTTGTGCAACAAAGTATTTTGAATCAAATCAAAGCATGGCAAGCTTATCAACAGCCTGTTTTAGGCATTCAACTGGATTTTGATGCAGGCACGAAAAATCTGCAGAATTATGAACAATTTTTGCGTAAAGTGCGTGCGGAATTTCCCAAACAATATCAACTGAGTATTACGGGTTTATTGGATTGGAGTCAGAATGCTAATCCTGAAATCTTACAGAGTTTGGCGGATATTCTTGATGAAGTGATTTTCCAAACTTATCAGGGTAAGAAAACCATTCCGCATTATGCGAGCTATATTCATTCCTTGTTGCGGCTGCAAGTGCCTTTTAAGGTTGGGGTGGTGGCGCAGGCTGATTGGAATGTGGCTTATGAACGATTATTGAGAAAATCGTCATATTTTCGGGGAATGGTGGTGTTTTTGTTGCCTGTGAAATAATGTCTGAATCAGGATTTTCTGGATTAAATCCTGAGTCATCGTATTGAAAAAGTGCTTATTTTTAGTGGGGTTAGGTGTATGACGCTACGCTTATACGCCCTACGCAGGCTAAGTAGTAACAGTAATAGATTGCCTTCATATATAATACGTCCTTGTGATAAACAGGAGTAATTTAAGACATGGCTATCTATGCAATCTGGAATAACAAAGGCGGTGTTGGTAAAAGTTATTTAACTTTTCAATTGGCTTCTGAATATGCTCGCCAACATCCAGATAGAAAGGTATTGGTGATTGATTTATGTCCTCAGGCAAACTCATCCTCTATGTTATTAGGTGGCATGGAAGAAGGTGAGAAGCATTTAAATAGTATTCATGGGCAACAGCCAAGAATCACAATCTCTGGATACATAAGTGAGCGAATTAGCAGCCCTTATAAACCAACAAATTCGGGTGCTGATTATATAACGCAGGTCTCTCTGCATAACGACAAAGTTCCTAGCAATGTCTATCTTGTTGTCGGTGATGAGCAACTAGAACTTCAATCATCTCGTGTATCGGGAGCTACTAAGAATGGTCCTGATGACGGTTGGAGAATCGTACATCTATGGATAACTGATTTAATTACTGATATTAAGCGGTTATGGAATAATGAAGAGTGTTGTGTCTTTATTGACTGCAATCCGAGCTTTTCTATTTATACGGAATTAGCACTGACCGCAGCAGAAAGATTACTGATTCCATTTTCGGCAGATGGTTCATCAAAACGGGCGATTAAAGCCGTGTTATCTCTTGTCTATGGATGGAAGCGACAATCCAGCGACACACAATCAGAGTTTTTTCTTGAAACGGCTAGATATAAAATGTCTCTCCCCGCAATCTACATGTATATCGGTAATAGACTGACACAAATGAATAATTCATCTGCATCAGCCTTTAGAACGGTTGTGAATGAGATTAGCGAAGAAATTTACTCGGTATGGCAATCACCAGGTAACACGCCTTTCTGTATACACCCGTCCAATGCCATCAGACCAAACACTAAAAAGTCTTTCAAGAATATGTTCCAATTTGAAGTCAATGATGCCAACACCGCTTCAGTTGTTTCAGGTGCACTGGGTATTCCTATCGGTATTCTTACAGCAGGTCAAAAGAAAGTTGCTGGAATCACTATAACCGTTAATCAAACTCAATTGGATAAACAAGTACCTAACCTAAAAACATTGGTTGAATGTATTGAATAATCACTACGTGAACTTATGCTTGTAAATAATAGGGTTGCATTGAGTATTACACATTGCAACCTACTGTTATTGTATGGGGACAATATAACATTGGGATAACACCTAACTTTAATTTTCCCCTCTGTTATCAACAAATTCTGGGCAACGGATCATCTTCCAATTCATCTAATAAACGCTCACCACCTAGCGGCGTGTGCAAAATTACCCGCGCTTTTCCTTGTTTTAACGTCCCAATAATTGCCGCATCTTGTCCTTCAGGCAACGCCCGCCACACATTCAAAACCTGCTCCGCTTGTTCTGGCGCAACCACCGCCACCACGCGCCCTTCACAGGCTAAATAATACGGGTCATAACCCAAAATTTCACACACCGCTTGCACAGGTTCACGCACAGGAATTTGAGCTTGCTGCAAATGCACAGATAATTGCGTGGCTTGGCTGATTTCATTGGCAACCGTTGCCAGCCCACCGCGCGTCGGGTCACGCATAAAACGTAAGCCCGTAAAATCCCAAATAGCCCGCGTCAACGGCAACACACTGGCAGCATCCGAAGCCAATTCACCGCGCAATCCAAACTGTTCCCGCGCCAACATCACCGCAATGCCATGATCGCCAATTGAACCGCTGACCAGCACCACATCGCCCGCTTGAATTTGCTTAATCCCTAATTTTGCGGTTGCCGTGTGCACACCCACGCCCGTAGTCGCTAAATATAAGCCGCCGCCTTCGCCGCGCCGCAACACTTTGGTGTCGCCTGCCACCACCGAAACTTGCAAAGCTTTGGCAGTTTCCGCAAGACTTGCGATAATGCGCTCTAATTGAATAATTTCAAAACCTTCTTCGACAAACACATTGAGGGTCAAATAACGCGGCGTTGCCCCAGAAACTGCGAGGTCGTTGGTTGTGCCATGCACCGCTAATGTGCCAATATTGCCGCCATTGAACTCCAAAGGTTGCACGGTAAAACCATCGGTAGTAATCACCAATTCTGAACTCGCCCACGGCAAAGTGACCGCGTCGGCTTGGGTATCCAAATTAGGATTGTGTAAATAACGCGCAAATAATTCTGTAATTAATTCACGCATATAACGTCCACCGTTACCGTGCGCGAGGGAAATATGGGTGTCTTGCATCATAATGATTCATATAGAAGAAATTTAGGACAAAGATACGGTGATTAGACTCGGTTTTCAAGTAAATACTTTGCCACGATGTGTATTCATCGGGCTTGGCGCATTCTGTTTGCTGCTGCTGGGCAGTTGTAAACATCAAGAATCCAGCGCGTTACGCATCGGGCTTGCGACTGCGCCTGTAACTTTAGACCCGCGTTTTGCCACGGATGCGACTTCTTCACGGATTAACCGCTTGTTATATCGGCGTTTAGTGGATTTTGACGCGCAATTGCAGCCGATTCCTGATTTAGCGACTTGGGAACAAATCAGCCCGACGCAATACCGTTTTCATTTGCAAAACAAGGACGGGCGACAATTTCACGATGGCACGCCGTTGACGGCAAATGATGTGAAAGCCACTTATGAATTTGTCCTCACCGCCGCCAATGCTTCGCCACATCGCGCCGCAATTAGTCATATTCAACAAATAAAAATTATTGATGACAATACTTTAGATTTCATTTTGAGCAAACCTGATAATTTATTTATTGGGCGTTTGACTATCGGGATTGTGCCGCAGCGCGTACAAAATACTTCCTTGCAACGTAATGCTTTGGGCAGTGGCAATTTTCGGCTGTTGGCGTGGGAACAAGCCAGCCATTTGCAATTACAACGGCTGCGCGATCAGCGCGTATTTGATTTCTTAGAAGTGAAAGACCCCGTTATCCGTGCCTTGAAATTGTTGCGCGGCGAAATCGATTTGACCCAAGAAGATTTGTCGCCCGAATTGGTGGGCTGGTTGAGCAAGCAAGAAAATATTCAGGTGACGCGCCAGTCGGGCGATACGTTTACCTATTTAGGTTTTAATTTGCAGGATGAACTCACGGGAAAATTGCTGTTTCGTCAAGCGGTTGCGTATGCTTTGGATAGAAAAGCGATTATTCATTATGTGATGGGTGATGGGGCGCGGCTGGCGAGTAGTATTTTGCCGCCTGAACATTGGGCGGGTAATCCTGAGTTGGGGCAATACGAATATAATCCCGAAAAGGCGCGGCAATTGTTGGCGCAATTGGGCATCAGTCCTGAACATCCTGTGAATTTGGTTTATAAAACTTCGAGTAATCCATTTCGGATTCGTTTGGTTACGGTGATGCAGCAGCAATTGCTGGGTTTGGGCATTCATTTAGAAATTCGCAGTTATGACTGGGGCACGTTTTACGGTGATATTAAGGCGGGGCGTTTTCAGGTGTTTAGTTTGTCGTGGATTGGGGTGAAAAGTCCTGATATTTTCCGTTATGCGTTTCACAGTTCTGCTTTGCCGCCCACGGGTGCAAATCGGGGGCGTTTGCAACGTGCTGAAGTGGATAATTTAATTGAGGCTGCGGAAAATGCGCAAGCTTTGCCTGAGCAAGTGCAGGCTTATCGAATTTTGCAGGCGTATTTGTTTGAACAATTGCCCTATGTGCCGTTGTGGTATGAAAATAATGTGGTGGCAATGCGGGCGCGGGTGCAAAATTATCGTTTGAATCGTGAGGGGAATTATGATGGCTTGCAGGGGGTGGGGTGGTGAATAACAATAACTAAAAGGAGGAAATTAATATGACCGAATCTCTCACAGGTGAAACATCTTCAAAAGAAGAAATATCCCAAACCTCTGCACAGACAGAAGATAAATACTCTTCTTCTCAAGGACGCATTCGGGGATTACCGTATTTCATCAAAATGACATTGATGATGACGCTGTCTCTCAGTTTTATATGGTTTCTATTCGCTTTTGAACGCGTGATATTTAACGTATTGGGGGAGTTATTTCTGCCAAGTGCGTACCTTATACTTTCTGCTATCATCCTCAAGATGATGTTTTACACCGTTCAACGCTTACAAGATACAGGCAATAAAACATGGCTCGCTATCTTCATTCTGGTACCAGTTGTCAGTATCATTTTGTTTTTATATTTAATTTTTGCGCCAAGTGTGGCAGACATAAACGCTCATGGTGCACCACCCCCGCTTGATTCACTTCGCACAAAAATCATTGCATTAGTTTTGATTCCTATCGCTGCATTCAGTACCGCGCTCTTTATGACGTATATGATTGCCCTCACTATGCCCGTGTCAATTTTTATAGCTCTTATATTCTTTACAATGATAGATAGTTCTGAAAGTATTCAGGACAGTCGTCGTGCTCCACCACCCCCATCACAAGCCGTGATAGTTGCCATTTTAATAACCCTACTCCCATTTCTTGTGTGGCTCATCATACTTTTCATGAATCAAGTTAGAGACTGGTGGTAATTATATGCTTAAGCATGAAGCAGCACAGAATGCGGGTAATTACACCTTACACGAGCAGGGAGTGAACGTTGAAATTATTCAAATTTTGAGACGCGCAGCAGATGGCATAACTAAACCCTTTATTTGTAAAGGAGAAAATAGTCTTATTTATGTGGTAAAAGGCATTGGCGCAGGAAAACGTAGCCTAATTTGCGAGTGGATTGCAGGGTGTTTAGCACAACAGTTACAGTTGCCGATTGCACCATTCTGTATTGTGGATGTTCCCGAAGAATTATTAGCAAATAATGTTTATGAAGACTCCAAATATTTAGGCATCGGTTTGGCATTTGGATCATTAGAACAAGACCGTGTATCCAAAGTTAAACCAGAAGATATTCAAACAATACCTGAAACATTACAACAAAAAATCTTTGCGTTTGATTGGTGGATTCAGAACATGGATCGTACTTTAACAGAGCAAGGGGGAAATCCTAATCTATTATGGAAGCTTAACATAAACAGTGAATTTGAAAGCAGATTAGTCATGATTGATCACAATTTAGCATTTGATAAACAATTTCATAAGCAGGACTTTATTAAATCACATATCTTTAAAGCACAAGGGCTTGCGTTACTCTCAGATAAAGCCCTACAAAATGATTACACTCAGCTTTTTTTAAACGCATTACAATATTGGAATGAGATTTGTACTGGTATTCCCCCCGAATGGTGGTTTAGTGACGCTGAACAAACTGTTTCCGTGGATTTTGACTTAAAAGTCACCTATGATAAGCTCATGACTTGCCAAGAAAAAATATTTTGGAGTAAATAATGAAAAGAGTTTTGTGTCAGTATGCTGTGGTGCGCTTCATACCTATCATGGAGACAGAGGAGTTTATTAATATTGGCATCGTATTATTAGCCCCACAAAAGCATTTTTTTGGTTTTAAGTTGACAGCAAAGATAGCCCCTTTTATCCACAAAGAAGCTCGTGATGCCTATCTGTTTGCGAAAGATGAGGTTTTGAAAAAAGAATTTATCAGGGTTAGGCAATTACTGGAAAAATATCATTTAGAAAATCATTCTGAAAAAGAATATATAGATTTTTCAAAAATTATCTTTGGTGAGCTTATTCGTCCACAAGAAACAGCCATTCGTTTTAGTGAACAAAAGGTATTACTGAGCGATAACGTAGAAAATGCTTTAGAACAGCTATTTACTTCTTATGTCGATCGCAATTTTGTAGAAAACGCTGTCGTTTCACGTCGAGTTGGGTATGACATTCGGCATCAGATAGCACAGTGGTATGATGTTGTCTCTTCATATGATCAAGAAGTGGTTCGTATGAAACTCAACATCGCACAGTGGTATGATGTTGCCCCGTCATGTAATTTTGATAATGGGAAAATAGTTATTGACACTCAGCATCAGACAACACAGGGGTGTAGCGAACACCACACCCCCAACCATTGCAGCCTGATTAATGACCCGGAATCATCCAGCTCAAGTAGTATGCTTGAACATAAGCAAGCGTAGGGTGTATAAGCATCGCGCCATACACCTTACGATTTGAAAAGTTATGCAGCATCACAAAGGTGTATGGCGGCTGCGCCTTATACACCCTACATTTGTTAGCTTACTAAGGGGCGCAGCAAATCAACTTCTAAGGCGTGGGCTGTTGTTGAGTAATGCAGTGAATACAACCGCCGCCATAAATAATATCCATCCCATTCACGCCAACCACTTCATAACTTGGGAAGGCTTTGCGCAAAGTTTCCAGCGCGACTTCATCCATCGGATCATCGAACACAGGCACGACAATACCGCCGTTCGCAATGTAGAAATTAATATAAGACATCGCCAAACGTTCGCCAAACGCATCACGCCGCGCAGGCTGTTCAATTTCAATGATTTCAAACTTGCGCCCTTGGGCATCAATTTCCGCACGCAAACGGCTTAAATTATCCTGCAACGCTTTGTAATTACTGTCTTCAGGGTCATTGGTAGTAATCGCGAGCACGGTGCCGGGTTTTGAAAAACAGGCGATATTATCCACATGCCCATCGGTTTCATCATCTTGCAAACCATTACCCAGCCACACGATTTTTTGCACGCCCAAATAATCGCGTAAATTCGCTTCGATTTGTTCGCGGCTTAAATGCGGATTACGGTTGGGATTTAATAAACATTCTTCAGACGTTAATAACGTGCCTTCGCCATCGGTATGAATCGAACCGCCTTCTAAAATGAAAGGCGCGGCAAAACGGCGAATTTGCGTGGCAGTTAAAATGCCTTCGGCAAGTTTGGCATCGGCGTGATAATCCGCATAATTGCCGCCCCATGCGTTAAATTGCCAATCCACCCCCGCAATATTGCCCTTGCCGTCAATCACGAAAGTCGGCGCAGTGTCGCGTGTCCAAGAATCGCTCAAAGGCAGGGCTAATAATTCAATTTTGTCCCCAAATAATTCACGTGCATGTGGCATTTCTTCAGGCGGCACAACCACGGTGACTGGCTCAAAACGCGCAATCGCATGAGCCACGCGCACAAAAGCCGCACGGGCGACTTCTAAACCAAATTTCCAACTGTCGGGGTGGCAAGGATACGCCATCCAGCAACGGGTGTGAGGATGCCATTCTGGGGGCATGTAATAATTTTCGCTTGCAGGCGTACTCATAAAAAATCCTTTATGCGTCGGCAATAATTTAAGTGTGAAATGATAGTGCTGTAGTTTAACAAGTAAATGGGTAAGTTTTGTGACGGATTGTTTACTGCGCCCCCAACCCCCTAAAGGGGGAGGGCTGCGTCAAAGATTTAAATCACGTTTTTAAATAAGCAGTTAAAGTAGATATTATTGTAACTCCCTCTTATACAAACACTTTGCTTAAGAGGGAGGACTGGCTAATCAGACCCATCAGGGTTTCAACCCCTGCACACATTTTCATGATTCCCTCAGTCACAGAACTTACCCCTGCAAACCTCAATAAGTTTAACCCAATACTCCGTAAAATACCCATCACCAAGGCTGAATTCGGTTTAGAGATTGCGCAGCTATCTTCTTTCAAAACAATATCCTTTACCCAGTGTAAGTTGTTCTCTATCCGCCTTGTATCCACTTTCCAAACATATAAGCACTCGCCTTCTCACTACTGAACTATCACTCTTGACCTGCTTTTTCCCATGTGAACCTTCGCGATGGACTAAAACCAAACTACGTAAACCTGCTTATTTTTTACTATCAACTCTAGTGTTTTTGTGGAGTGCGTCTAAAGTAAATATAGCTTTCTCTACTTCAAACAAACTTAGTAAGGCTTGAACTTGATGAATCTCGCTCTGTTTGTTGTTTTCCAAAGTCCCAACCCGTAACATCAGATGAGTTTGATGCCCAAAGAAACTCACTAAACTTGCAAAGTTCTGTTGCGAATCATGACAATGACTGACGGTGCTATTAATGCTTTTTCCATCAATGGCGATAAGCTCTGGCTTATAATGATTCAACATCCATTGATTAAATGCCTCACATAACTCTTGAACATCAAGACGATTACTGAGCCTTAGGAAGGTTGACGAATACCTTTGGCTTTACGAGAGTCGCTCAGTGTATTTAGATATGGGATTAAACTATTCATCTCTTATCAGGATAATCAATTAGTTAAAGATTATCTCTGTTTAACTGCATATTATACCTAATCTTTAGCTTCTTTGACGCAGCCCTCCCCTGAAGGGGGCTAAACACAAAAATTAAACATGCTGCCAATTTTTGGTGGGCAATGTCCACCCTACCGATTTTAAATTCCTAGAACCTAATCAAAATCACTAAGGTATTAGCGATAATCTGAAAATAGTTTAAACTATTCCCTCACGCTAGCAGTAACCAACAATTCGTATTGTTCTAAACAACGCTTATCCCCTCTCGTTTTATTCGCAATGGTCTTATCATGGCACGACAAACAGTCACCTTATCGCTTATTGAAGATTCTCCTGTTGAACTTCCTGAAGAAGTGCAACGCACTGGCTTAGAAACCAGCAAAATTTTATGGCAATCGGCAAAGGCGGTTGCACAACAAGAAGTGGATAAAATTAAACAACGTTATCAACAGCAAGAAGCTGACATTTTAAAACAACAGCAAATTGCGGTGGATCAATTGGCACAAGCCAAAGCGGAAATCCTTACGCTGCGGGCAACGGTGGATAATCTGACACGCGAAAATAAATCCTTGCATGTGGATAATGACCGTCAAACCGCAGAACTGCGCAGTGCACACGATCACGTTGCCCGTTTGGAAGAAAAACAATTACAACACGAACATGAGATTAAAAATCTCAGTGAAGAACTGGGACGCTCTCGTGAAAGCAATGAACAAGTCAGCAAAAAAGTTTTTGAAATCAATCGTCAAGCAGAGCAAGATCAAAATAGTTTGCGCGAATTACAAGCGGAAGCCAGCTTAAACCACAGTACCCGTGAGCGTCTGGAAAAGAGCTTGAAACTTGCCTTGGATGAATCTGAACAAGCCTCTAAACAACTGCGTGTCGAACAAAGTAAAGTGGCAGTTGCAGAAGCGATTACCCTAGAATTGCGTGAACTTAGTAAGCGTTTAGATGTTGAAATCAAAACTTTGCGCGAAGAAAAACATGAAGTGAAAGCTTCATTAGAAGCTGAAATTAAACTGCGTGCCGAGCTTGAAAAGAAACTCGCGATTCAAAACACCCGCAGTGATGGACAAGAAGCCGCGCATCGCGAGATGTTGAACAAATTGGAGCAAGATTTAAATGCCACCAAGGCAGAAACCACGATGTTGCGCACGCGCTTAATTAAATCCGAAGGCGCGTTGGAGCGCGAAAAGAAAGCGATTGAACGGCTTGAAACCAAGCTGGTGGCATCTGGCAGCGGTGCGAAGTTTTAAGTGGCACTCGGAACGCTTTATGTTGTCGCAACCCCGATTGGGAATTTGCAGGATTTCAGCCCGCGCGCCCAACAAACTTTAGCCAAAGTGAATTGGATTGCCGCTGAAGACACTCGTCACAGCCGCACTTTACTGCAACATTTCGGGCTGAACACGCCTTTAA
The DNA here is from genome assembly GCA_028688145.1 of Thiotrichaceae bacterium. Lineage (GTDB taxonomy): Bacteria > Pseudomonadota > Gammaproteobacteria > Beggiatoales > Beggiatoaceae > JAQTYU01. The sequence goes on from JAQTYU010000001.1 coordinate 271,470, forward strand.
TCGCACTGCATGAACACAATGAGCAAGCCGCCAGCGCGAGTTTATTAACCCGATTGTTGGCGGGCGAGTCGGGCGCATTGATCAGTGATGCGGGTACGCCGCTGATCAGTGACCCCGGTTTTTTATTTATCCAAACCGTGCACGCGCATCAAATTCCCGTCGTGCCCATTCCCGGCGCGAGTGCGGTGATTAGCGCGTTATCGGTTGCAGGTTTTCCTGCGGATAAGTTTAATTTTGAAGGTTTTTTACCCGCAAAATCTCATGCGCGCCGCGAATGTTTGCAAAATCTCGCCACCGTTACCCGCACGCTGGTGTTTTATGAAGCCCCGCATCGAATTGTGGAAACTTTGGAAGACATGGCGGAAATTTTCGGGGAAACTCGTCAAGCAACTTTGGTGAAAGAATTGACCAAGGTTTATGAAACCGTGTTGCACGCGTCTTTGCCCGAAATCATTAGCTGGCTCACCGCAAAAACCGAACGCCAAAAGGGTGAATTTGTGATTGTGGTTGCCGCCGCACCGCCACCTGATATTCAAGAAATTTCGCCCGAAGCTCAGCGCATTTTAAAATTGTTGCGTGAAGCCATGCCTTTGAAACAAGCCGCAAAATTGACCAGCGAAATTACAGGACTGAGTAAAAATAGTTTGTATAGTTTGGCGTTGGCGCAGGAAAAGGATGTTTAGATTAAAACAAGCCCCTAAATCCCCTAAAGGGGACTTCAAACATTAAAAATTGGTTTATGTTTAGCCCCCTTCAGGGGGTTGGGGCACAGTAAGGAGAGTTAGATTATTATGGAGATAATACACAGATGAATATTAATAAACGTTTACGCATTGCCGAAGAAAAATTTCAAATCGGTTTAGACGCGCTGGAAGCGGGTAATTGTCAGTTGGCGGTGAATGAATTATTAGAAGCGGCTGAATTATTTCGGGTGATTAAAGAAAGAGAACAAGCTTATGCAGGCTGCCTGATTAATGCGGCAAATGGCTTGCAAGAATTAGGTGACGATGCTAAGGCAATTGTGTTACTTGAAAAATCAATCACGATTTTAAAGAAAGCTTTTGGTCATGATTATGTAGATATTGCGATCAGTCTCAATAATCTTGCTAATATTTATGATGAAAAAGGCGATTATGCGAAGTCTTGGCAATTGAACGAAAGAGCGTTGGCAATTCAAGAAAAGCATTTAGGCGTAGATCATCCCGAAGTGGCTTATAGTTTAAGCGCGTTGGCAGACACCGCCAAAGTACAGGCAAAGCATGAAGTTGCGATTCCTTTGTATGAACGTGCTTTAGTGATTTGGGAAAGCACCTTAGGCAGTGAACATCCTGATTTAGCAGAGCTTTTGGAAATGCTGGCCGATTGTTACGAAGCCCAGAATTTTGCGGAAAAAGTGATTCCCTTGCGTAAGCGTGTGGCTGTGCTGCGAGCAAGTGAAAATAGCGAAGCCGAATAGCTTGTGTCATATTGCTGCGCCCCAATTTCTTAAGGGGCGCAGTAAATCTGAATAGGTTTTAATGTCCTCATGCAAGAAAATTGCATGTTTTTTATTGCCAAAATAACCATGATAATGACATTGTTAATATGGGCGATATTGTATAGAATCTATCTAATCCCGAATTATCATAATTCCAATAGTTTACAAAAAAATAATAAGAGGGGGCCTCACATGAAAGCGACAGATTTTAACCTTTCCAAAGAACTCAATTTCAATTTTGAGGGCGGTATCACCAGCTTTCGCGACACCCGACTGTTGCTATTAGACAGCAATGCCTTTGGTTTATTACGCCAAGAGATGATTAATATCTTAGGGATTGAAAGAACCCGCAATTTATTTATCCGTTTTGGTTATCAGCAGGGTTATGCCGATTTCATGCAGCTCAAATTAGGCTATGAATTCGATAACGAATTAGAGTTGTTGAGCGTGGGACCTTTAGTGCATACCTGGGAAGGCATTGTGAAAGCTGTGCCCGATGAAATATATTATGACCGCAATGCAGGGAGCTTTTTTCTGTCTGCCGCCTGTTTCAATTGTTATGAAGCGGAACAACATTTGAGTTTTAATGAATGCGCCCATGACCCCGTGTGCTGGTCGATGGTGGGTTATGCTTCGGGTTGGTGTAGCGGATTTTTTGGTTCAAAAGTGATTGCTATTGAACAAAGCTGTGTGGGTAAGGGAGATGAATGTTGCTATGTTCATGTGAAACCTGCGGCAACTTGGGAAAGGGAAATCGTGAAGCCGTATTTAAACGCCTTGGCTGATCTTTGAAAATAGCGGGGGAAGCAGTTTAAACAGGAAGCGTTTGATGCAGCGTCTGAACCAGCATCATTTCTGATTCAGACTGTGGATTTGCAGGAGAATTAACTAATTGGAAAAGTGGCTTGCAAGCTTAAGCGGCGTTTTAGCAGTTTCGTTGCTGGCAGCTGTAACTTTACTAGGCACTTGTAACACTTCGCCGATTTTCAGACCGCGCGTATTCAAAGCCTGATTCAGGGAACGTAAATATTCCACCGTGGTTCCATGACGTTGTGCAATGCTCGCCAAAGTATCACCGCGTGATACACGATATTGACGCAGCACCTTGGCAGTGTTGACTTTCAATAAGTTCTTAGCATCAGCATTGCTTGCGACAGTATTGTTATCTTCAGGCAAGGCTTTAATATCCTCATCTTTATCCGCTGCCACTTCCGCCACAACTTGCGCTTTCACGGAACTGGAAACCAATTGCTCTGCGGATAAATCTGCTAAACGACGTTTAAAATCATCTGCTTTATCAATCGGTAAGGCAATTCCAAACGGACCTTCAGGCGCGGTAATCGAACGGCGATAACCGGGATTTAAACGTTTCAAATCCAGTGGCGACAAACCCGCCAAACGTGCGGCAACGGTCAAATCAATTTGTGAACCAATTTCAATATGTTCAATTTGGGGCGAGTCTGCAATCGAACGCAAGCTAATCCCGTATTGATGCGGTTTAGCAATAATCGTAGAAATTGCCAATAAGCTTGGGATGTAATTGCGGGTTTCTGCGGGCAAATCCAAGGACCAGAAATCAGTCGGTCTACCTGCGCTACGATTACGCTCAATCGCTTTCCGAATATTGCCTTCCCCGAAATTGTACGCCGCCAACGCGGTGAACCAATCGCCATTAAATTCTTGATGCAGTTTTTGCAAATAATCCAAAGCTGCTGAAGTGGAAGCCACCACATCACGCCGTCCGTCATACCAAGAATCGAGTTGTAAACCGAAGTTACGCGCAGTCCCTGGGGTAAATTGCCAAATGCCTGCGGCACGTTTTGGGGACAAGGCACCGGGTTCAAACGCACTTTCAATCGCGGGTAACAGCGCGATTTCTAAAGGCATTCCCCGTTGTTCGATTTCTTCAACGATATGATATAAGAAAGGGCTGGCACGGTTGGAAATATCACGGAAATAGCTGGGGGCGCGCACAAAGCGTTCAATAGCACGGCGAATTTGCCCATTGTCTTCAGTCGGGGCTTTTAAAGCATAACCTTCCCGAATCCGTGTCCATAAATCCTGTTTGTCATCATTGGTATCTAAACTGGCAGCAAACTTTTCCACAGAAAGTTGTTTTCTAACGACTGTTTGCACGCGGGATTTTTTAGCTTTCGCTTGTTTGGTGGTCGCTTTTTTAGCGGCACTTCTACGGGCTTTTCTCGAAGACTTTTTCTTCGTAGCGGGTGCGAGTTGTGCAGTTTTTGCAAGTGGTGGTGCAACAACCGCAACAGGCGGTGTGGCACTGACTGCCATTGGGGCAGTGTTTTCAGTTTCTGCATCGGGCAGACTGGCACAGGCAGTCAAACTGAGTAGTGCACAAGAGATAAGAGTCTGTTTACTGATTATGTTCATGGGTTCAATCCTTAGCAATTTTACTATTTAAATCAACCGTTAAGCGGCTGGTATTCAAGTGAAATCTGCTAATGTAAATTAGCAAGCGGACTGAACATAAAAATTAAATTATTCATAATAGTACGACACCTATTGAGCGAGGGCTTGCCCCATATTGACTGAGGTTTGCGCGGTTAAGTGAGGCATCCATGCGAGTTTTTGCCCCTCAAGAAGGATTATCACCGTAGAACCCATATTAAAACGTCCGAGTTCTTGTCCCTGCTGTAAAGTGGGGGCAGTTGCAGCAGGGTATTGCCAATCTTTAATGTCGGTGGTGTAAGGCGGGGTAATTTGACCTGCCCATACTGTTTCCATACTGCCGACAAACACTGCGCCGACCAAAATCACTGCCATTTTTCCAAACGCGGTCTCAAAAATGCAGACGACGCGCTCATTGCGGGCAAAAACTTTGGGAACAGTACGCACGGTGCGTTGATTGACACTGAATAAATTCCCCGGAATATAACGCATCTGGATGAGACGCGCCTCACAAGGGCTGTGAATGCGGTGATAATCTTTGGGAGATAAATAAATAGTACAAAATGAACCATCCGCAAATGCGGCGGCTAATGCGGGATCGCCACCTAACAAACTGGTGACGCTGTATTCATGTCCCTTGGCTTGCAAAATATTGTGCTGTTGAATTTGTCCCAATTGGCTAATTGCGCCATCGACGGGAGAAATCAAAGCGGTATTAGCCAGTGGGCGCGCGTCAGCACGCAGGGCGCGGGTAAAAAATTGATTGAAACTGCGGTAGTGTGACAATTCAGGATGTTGCGCTAAACTCATGTCGACCGCATAGCTTCGGACAAATTGCCGAATCATAAATTGCGTTGCGCCGCCCAGCTCGAGGCGGGTTAAGCGAAACATTAAGCGGGACAGCAAGTGTTGAGGAATTAAATACTGCGGGACAGTTTTTAACCAGTCTTGCCAATCGGGTGAATTAGTCATGTTAAGTTAGGCACTACAGCGTTATTAATCATGGGCGACTTCCTACCTGTCTTAAATATAAAACACGCTATCCTCAGCGCGTTAAGTGTCTCAATTTTGCCACAAATGTTGAAACATTGCCACTATTGATTAGCTGTGACCCAGGATATTTTTTCAAATAATCTCTTGAAAACAGCGGACTAGCCCCCAATCCTTATGAACAAGTCAGGCATTACTCAGCGTGAGTTCTACCCTCTCGCAGTGTTGTGCCTGACCCACACTGCGCCCTAAATGCTTTGGTTTCATGGCTTACAAACAAGCCAGGCTGGACATTTTTGGGCGCGGTGTTCCACCCGAATTTAGATAAAAATTTTTGAGTGCCCCTTGACTTCATTTTTTTAGTCACTATTATTAGCACTCAATGGCTGCAAGTGCTAACAATAGCAGAGTGTAATAAGTGGCTATCACTGAACATAAGCATTATCTTATCTAATAACTAAGGAGTTGAAGTATGTCAATTCGTCCATTACATGACCGCGTTATCGTCAAACGTGTTGAAGAAGAACGTAAAACGGCTAGCGGGATTGTGATTCCTGATTCTGCCACTGAAAAGCCCGTGCGTGGAAAGATCATTGCAGTTGGCAAAGGCAAGATTTTAGAAAATGGCGAAGTGCGTCCTTTAGATGTCAAAGTAGGCGACATCGTGCTGTTTGGTAAATATTCAGGCAGTGAAATCAAGTTCGACGGCGAAGAGCTGTTAGTGATGCGTGAAGAAGACCTGGTAGCAATTCTCGAAGACTAAGCATTTAGTCTGTAAACAATTCTCCTTATTATCCCGAATTCTGAATTAAGAGGTTTTATTATGGCTGCTAAAGAAGTCCGTTTTGCTGATGACGCTCGTCAACGTATGATTAAGGGTGTGAACATCCTTGCTAATGCTGTGAAAGTAACCTTAGGCCCTAAGGGTCGTAACGTGGTTTTAGACAAGTCTTTTGGTGCACCTACGATTACCAAAGACGGCGTTTCTGTTGCCAAAGAAATCGAATTAGAAAACAAATTCGAAAACATGGGCGCACAAATGTTGAAAGAAGTGGCTTCTCAAACTTCTGACATCGCAGGCGACGGCACCACCACCGCAACTGTGTTAGCACAATCTATCGTCAACGAAGGCATGAAAGCCGTTGCTGCTGGCATGAATCCTATGGATTTAAAGCGCGGTATCGACAAGGCTGTGATCGTTGCAGTTGAAGAATTGAAGAGATTGTCTAAGCCTTGTGCAGACGACAAAGCGATTGCTCAAGTGGGCGCGATTTCTGCCAACTCTGATCATGCTATCGGCGACATCATTGCTGAAGCGATGGGCAAAGTCGGTAAAGAAGGCGTAATCACTGTTGAAGAAGGCACTGGCTTAAACAACGAATTAGAAGTTGTGGAAGGGATGCAATTTGATCGCGGCTACCTGTCCCCTTACTTCATCAACAATCAACAAACTATGGCGGCAGAATTAGAAGCCCCCTTAATTCTGTTGTATGACAAGAAAATTTCTAACATCCGTGAAATGTTACCCGTGTTAGAAGGCGTTGCTAAGCAAGGTCGTTCTTTATTAATCATCGCTGAAGATGTGGAAGGCGAAGCCTTAGCCACTTTGGTTGTGAACACGATTCGCGGCATTGTGAAAGTTTCTGCTGTCAAAGCACCTGGTTTCGGTGACCGTCGTAAAGCCATGTTACAAGACATCGCTGTGTTGACGGGCGCAACCGTGATTTCTGAAGAAGTCGGTTTAAGCTTAGAAAAAGCCAGCTTAGACGATTTAGGGACTGCAAAACGCATTTCTATCACCAAAGACGACACCACGATTATTGATGGTGCTGGCAATGCTGAAGAAATCAAATCCCGCGTTGAACAATTACGTCAACAAATCAGTGCTGCAACTTCTGATTACGACAAAGAAAAATTACAAGAACGCGTTGCTAAATTAGCTGGCGGCGTGGCTGTGATTAAAGTCGGTGCTGCGACCGAAGTCGAAATGAAAGAAAAGAAGGCTCGTGTTGAAGACGCATTGCACGCAACCCGTGCGGCTGTTGAAGAAGGCGTAGTACCTGGCGGCGGCGTGGCTTTAATTCGTGCGTTGAAGGCTCTGAAAGATTTAACGGGCATCAATCATGATCAAGATGTCGGTATCAGCATTGCACGCCGTGCGATGGAAGAACCTTTACGTCAAATCGTTGCCAATGCCGGTGGCGAACCTTCCGTAGTCCTGAACAAGGTTTACGAAAACGAAGGCAACTACGGCTACAATGCTGCGACTGAAGAATACGGCGACATGGTTGCGATGGGTATTCTTGATCCTACCAAAGTCACCCGTTCTGCTTTACAAAATGCAGCTTCTATCGCTGGCTTAATGATCACGACTGAAGCAATGGTCGCTGAATTGCCTAAGAAAGAAGAACATAACCACGGCGGTGCTGGTGGTATGGATGGCATGGGTGGTATGGGTGGCATGATGTAACAATCAGGCGCGGTATAAACTGGCTTTGCTGGTTTGAACTGCGCATTGATTTAAAAATGAACCCCGTCAGGTATCCAGTGAAAACTGGGGGCTTGGCGGGGTTTCTTTTATTATTGAAATTTTATTTAGAAAATAACCTTAATTTTCACTTTTACAGCTTTGTAGATTAAGGTATTATTTCCCAATCGTTTTTAATGTCTTTCAAGGATAACTAATTATGATTGAATCTATTAAGCTCTCAAATATTGCCACATATAAAGCTTCACAACATCTCAACGGCTTATCTCAATTTAATTTTATCTTTGGTGGTAATGGTTCAGGTAAAACAACTATTACAAAAGTTATTGCGGATGAGAATGCATTTCCAACCTGTTCAATTAGATGGAAAGACAATACTCCTCTACGAGCACTGGTTTACAATGAGGATTTTATCGCAAATCACTTTCATCAATCCGCAGAAATTAAAGGTATATTCACCCTTGGAAGCGAGAATCTGTCTATAGAAGAACAAATTAGAGGTAACAAAACAAAACTTGAAAAATTTCAAGAGAAAATCCTGAAAGCTGAAAATAATAAAAGTGCCAAACAAAGTGAACTATCAAGTTTAGAAGAAGAATTTAAGAATTTTTGTTGGAGCATTTATAGCAAACATAAAGACTCGCCCATAGTTAGTGTTTTTGAGGGTCTTAGGAGTAAAAAAGAACTCTTCAAAAATGAAGTTCTTCAACAATCAGAAAATAATACTGACACATCGGAGTCCCTTGAATTAGCGATTCTTGAGGAGAAGGCGAGGGTTATTTTTGGAAAAGATTTGGCTTTCGTAGGACTGATGTCAACTATTGACTCAGAAATAACAGATATTGTTAAGCATGAATCCAATTCTATCCTGAAAAAGTGCATATTAGGAAAGAATAATATTGATATCGCAAAAATTATTCAACAATTAGGTAATAGTGATTGGGTTAAAGCAGGTCGTGGTTTTTATGAAAAAATTGATCAGAAAATCTGTCCCTTTTGTCAACAAGAAACACAAAAACACTTCACCCAAAATTTAAGTGATTATTTTGATGAGACCTATCAGCTTGAAATGCAAGAGGTTGATAATCTCATTTCTGATTATGAGAGAGCTACAACTAAGTTGCAACAAAAGCTCAACATCATTCCAACGTCTCCCACTGAATTTCTTGACATCTCCATTCTGGAAGATAAGAAGCGATTATTAGATTCTCGTTTGAGTATCAATAGTCAAAAACTATCTTTGAAGAAGAAAGAGCCTAGTCAAAGCGTTGCACTAGACTCTGTAAGCATAGTTTTATCTGAGATTAAAAATCTTATCGATTCTGCAAATGAACAGATTGAAAAACATAATGCGCTTATTAGAAATCGAGTGGAAGAGAAAAACATTCTAAAATCTCAGGTATGGAAATATCTAGTTGGCATAGAGTTAAAGGATCGTCTCACACGTTACAATAAAGATAAAGATTCCTTATTAAAGGCAATTAAAGGGTTAGGGAAGAACATCGATAATTGGCGGAATGAAAAAAGTAACATAGACTCTGAAATCGCAAGGCTTCAAGAGCAAATCACCAGTATTCAGCCTACAATGGTTGGCATGAATAATATTTTAGCCTCTTTTGGTTTTCAGGGGTTTTCTTTTGTACAAGCAGACGGTGAGATAGCTGCTTATAAGTTAGTGCGTTCAGATGGAACGGATGCTAAAAGAACATTGAGCGAGGGCGAGAAGAGCTTCATTACTTTTTTGTATTTTTATCATCTGATTAAGGGAAGTAATGCTGAAACAGGAGCAGCAGAAAATCGGGTTGTGGTGTTTGATGATCCCGTTTCTAGTTTAGACAGTGATATTTTATTTATTGTGTCGAGTCTAATAAAAGGTATTTTCAATGAAGTACGTAATCAGACAGGCTATATAAAACAAGTATTTATTTTTACGCATAACATTTATTTTCACAACGAAGTTACATTTAATGCCAAGCGCGCTCCTAATAGCATACTGAAAGAGGAAACTTTTTGGATTGTACGCAAGTTAGATTTAGTCACGAAACTAGAAAAACAAACATCTAACCCGATTAAAAACTCATATAATTTACTGTGGTCGGAAATTCGCAACAAAACATATTCAAATTTGAACATCCAAAATATATTACGCAGAATACTTGAATATTATTTCAAATTATTAGGTGAGCTTGATTTCACACAATTCTGTGAATTGTTTGATGGGCGTGAAAAGATTATTTGTAATACATTAACTTCTCAGTTTCATGAAGGTTCACAACCTGCATATGATGATGCTTATGTCTCTAGCCAATATAATTCCACACCCGACACCTATTTACATGTATTCAAAGCGATTTTTGAAAAATCAGGGCATATCAAGCATTATGAAATGATGATGCGTACCTCCAATCAAGAAGCATAAAAAAACCTCAATAAAACAAAACCCATCAAGCACATTGTCCACTTGATGGGTTTTATTATAAAAATAAGCAGGTTCTAAGCTGCTCAGTACAAGATTAGCGCAAATTAAGGCTTACGGAATTGCATAATGCCCCAAGATAAATAGCCATTGTTGCCACCATCTACCCAATGTTGCAGACCAACACGCATTTTATCAATGTAATCTTGATCGCAGATTTCCAACATTTCACCATAATTGGCTTCAATTTCTTCCAGCACACGCCGATAATGTTCCACCAAATTGGACGTTAAATCCAGCACTTGCACGGTTTGAAAACCCACTTTTTCCGCTGTGGCTTGGTAATATTCCATCGAAGCCATCGAATCTAACATAATGCGGTCTAAAATCGGTTGCAATGCACCTTCGGGACAGTTTTCAGTTTGCATCAAATCCACAAAAATAAACTCGCCGCCCGATTTAAGCACACGAAACGCTTCTTTTAACACACTTTCCTTATCGCCACTGTGTAACAAAGCATCTTGTGAAGACACAATGTCATACTGTGCATCAGCAAACGGCATTTCTTCAAAATTGCCATCGATAACTTTCACTTTGTGCTCAAGCGATTGTTCGCGATTGAAAGCACGATTACGCTCGTTATGCACTTCACTCAGGTTCAAACAATCCACCATGCAACCAAACGTCCGCGCCAAATACCGCGCACTACCGCCATAACCCGAACCAATTTCCAACACCTTAGTGTCAGCATTCAGTTTCAAACAACTGGCAATTTTTTCAATGGTGCGTTGGCTTGCAACAGCGATAGACTCACCGGGTTTTTCATAAATACCAACATGAATAAACTCGCCGCCCCACACTTTGAAATAGAAATTATCGGCATTCTTGCTGTTGTAATAACTACGGGCAGTTTGTACCGTAGAGGAATATACGCTCATCATGCTTCAGTCCTTAAATTAAACGCTTAGATGAAAAATGAACTTTCTAAATCAGAAATTTTTTTATCATCAATCGATTGTATCACTATAAAATAATAATACAGCTTGCCAGACTATTTTGTCCAGAACTCGTTATTTTTTCAAACCAAAGAAGTGTTGAATTTGATTGCGAATCCGTTCTCGCAAGGTATCTTCTTCCTCTTTGCGCTGTGCCGCATCTTTCAATTGTTGCACCAGACTTAGCTTGGAACTGGTTCTTAAGCGGCGTTGCGTCAGAACTTTACTAAATAATTCAGAAATGGCAGGTTGTTTCGCCATCACGGGCGCAATATCCGCTTTGGTAATTTCAAACAACACAGTTTCCGTCATTGAAACCACGGTCGCCGTGCGATCCGCCCCCGTCAGCAATGCCATTTCCCCAAAGAAATTCCCTGAACCCAAACGCGCCACTTCCGTGGTTTCGCTAACCGCCGCACTGTCTTTCACATTAACCCGCACACTCACCACGCCTTCGACCACGATGAACAAAGAATTTCCCTCGTCGCCTTGGTGTACGATAGTATCGCCTGCGGCATAGGTTTTACGGCGCATCCGTTGGCTGAGATAGAGTTTTGCTACTTCCGACAGCGGTCTGAAAATTTCAACTTCATGCAATAAAGTCAATGGCTTCGCCGCGTCATCACCGCGCTCTCTCACGCCACGAAACAGGTGTACTTCTTGGCGTTGAATCGCAGGTTTAATCCCTGCACGGTTAAGATGCAGCCAAATGCGTGTCCACACGTCTTCTAAAATATAAAATTTGTTGTCATAGTCATCGGTGCAAAACGCTACCCAATAACTCGCACCACGTTCTTCAATACCTGTGAAAATCGCTTGTGGCGCAGGATCACGCCGAATTTTGTCCGCTGAGAGCACCGCATCCAGCAATAATTTTTTCACCCGTTCAGGCGAATGAGATTCATCAACATGCACGGTAGGCCACAACCAATACACATCATCGGGATAGCAATAATTCAGAATTTTCGACTCGGATGCCGCGCTATTCGGAATGCTCAAAATACATTCATTGCGCAACTTGATCCGCGTGGTGCGCCAAGTAATATCAACCACTTTACCTTCTTCATTCTCGCCAATTTTGACCCAGTCACCAACACGGAACGGACGTTCAATATTAATCGCAATCCCTGAGAAAATATTAGAAATATTAATCTGAATTGCTAAACCGATAATCATCGCCAGCACCCCAGAAGTCGCTAGAATACTGGTGAGTTGCTGGTCAAATACGAAGGCAACGACCCCGACTGAACCCAAGAAATACAGCATAAATGCCAAGAACATGCGGATAATATTTGGAATGGTGCGCTTGGTTTTTTCTTCCAAAGGAATCCACAAGAACCGTTCGGCGGCAATGCGCAGCAGCCACGCAGGAATCATCCACCATAGAATTTGGAAGGTGGTCAACACCACTTCTAAATTGTGGGTGCTGACTTGCTCTTCGAGCAGCTTATCCACCACCACAATTTGCGTAGACAGTAGCAGCATAAACGTGGTCAACACTTGGAAAAACCAAATTAATTTACTATAGCCTTTGCAGCGCGGATGCTTGCTCGCAATGACTAACATTAAACTAACAATGGCACTCAACACCAATGCCAAACTCATGAATTTATGAGGGACGAGTTTACTGAGGGCAAATTCAGATTCTTTGATCAATACGCCTGTATTGAAACGAGAATATTCAATTGCGCCGTCCAGTTTTTGAGCATAGCGCGGATCCCCAAAGGAGTCTTTTTTGGAAATATCTTGGAAAAACCATGCTTGATCAATATTCCAATCAAAGGACGGGCTGAATACTTGCGGACTTTGCAATTTTTGCAACACATAATCGCCATTATTCAAACCCATACCGAGCACGTCAGTCACATAAACCAAGTTGCTGCGGGTCAATTCGCGGTGGCGGAACATCATCCCCAGCACATGTTGTTTAAACGAATGATGCGAAGGCAAGAAGTCCATTTTGAACTTGCCCTTAATCCGATATTGACGATAAGTAATATTATTAATTACTTGATCAATCACGGGGGCTTCGATTTTTATAGGTTCAGCGGCATTGGTGAATTCTATATCTTGCGGTTTAATCGCGCCTTGATAGCGAAACCACAGGGTAAAATCGAGGGTGGAAATATACTTTTTAAAATCTAATTCACTGATTTCATTGATTTCAACCCCAGTATAAACAATGTTGGTTTTATACATGTGTTTGTCATCAATAATCACCACGCTGCCATCTTTTACCGCTGCGTCCAAATTATAGATTTCTTTCAAGTTACGAATCACTTGCAACTGAGTCAAGGCAGAAATAATATTGCGGTTTTTATAAACCCCTAATGCCACAGGTTTTTGTGCATCACGCCCTTCGTCGAAATAGTTAAATCCCGTCACCCCCAGCACTGCATCGCGGGCATTATCAATTTTTGCCAAATAATCCCGTAATTTTTGACGATCTTCTTTTAAAGTTTCAGGCTTACCTTGAATCGTGCCATTTTTCAAGGCTTCGACAATTAAATGAATACTGTCATAGGCGTATGCGGCTGACCAGTCAGGTTCTTCGTGGTAACGAGCCTTATAGGCTTCACGGAATTGTTGCGCTTGCTCATTCGCTGTGTCGAATAATAAAGGCGTGGCAACATAAATATCGTTGGTGTAATAACCGGGGCTGGCTTTTTCACGGGGAAATTCATCAAAGCCATGTAAAAAAGTCTGCTCTGAAAATGAAGATTCGCCCATTAACACATTGGACAAACCTGCATCTTTAATCAGTTTGACCAGCTTCACCCCTTCCACTGCTTGCACTGCCAGCAAAACGACCCCTGCATCTTCTTTCGCTTCTTGCTTGGCTTTTAATTCATTCACAATCTTTTCAAGACTGCGGTCGATATTTTTATCGTCTGTTTTAAACATCCATTTGTTTTTGACTTCTAACCCCAATTTTCTGGAGGTTTCTTCAAACACGTTGGCAAGATAGGACCCGTAAGAGGCATCTTCATGAATAATAGTGACGACTTTTTGCTGAAAAATTTGTTTGACGTAATTGGCGAGGAATTGCCCAGATGCGCCCGCATTGTAAATATTGCGGAAATACCACGGGTTATTTTGGGTGACTTGGATATTGACGGAACCTGGGGTAATCGCAGGAATTTGATAGTTTTTATAAACTTCGCCGCCGCTGATGGAACAAGAACTATACCAGTGTCCAATCACTGCAAGGGCTTGGTTTTTTTGGGCAATATTGACGGCTTGATCATGGGCTTGGGTGGGATCGTTTTTGTCGTCAAATAGGTCGAGCACTATTTTACGTTCTTTAACTCCGCCCCGCTTATTCAATTGTTCCAAATAAAGATCAATGGCGCGGGTCATTTGTTTGCCCGCTGCATCACCCTCGCCCGAAAGCGGACCGATAAAAGCAAGATGATAAGGTCGATTTTCGGTTTTGAAAAAATCTTTATAAATCAGGAAAAACAGCATCCCAAGCATGGCAACCATGCCCAGAAAAATTAAGGCAGAACGCAGCGATTTGAAAACATGCTTGAGCATTGCAAGAAGAGATTGTATAGGAGCAAGCAGAAAAGCCAGCGGTTGAAAGAGTCTGCAAATCAATTCAAAAAAATTTGCTATTAAAGCGGTCATGTTCGTGTATTACCATCTAAGGCTTAGCGGCGATAATAATGGGTTGATGATTTATGATGCGGTAGAGGGACATATCAACACACGTTGAGATAGAAAAGAGGGGTGCGCCGCGTATAATTTAGAGCGTGAATGATAACATCAAAACCTTGGAGAGAGAAAACCCTTTTAGAATGTTCACAAAGCGTTTTAGGGCGATTCTCGGAAAATTAACAGGGCTTCGCGCCGAGGTTTTATTTTTTGCGCGGTAATATTCGAGCAGGAACGCCCACTGCGATTGAATTCGCAGGGACATCACAAATCACCACCGCATTTGCCCCAATTGCCACATCGTCACCGATAGTAATTGGACCTAAAATTTTTGCCCCCGCGCCAATATCGACACGATTTCCAATCACAGGCGCGCCGCGCACCCCACGATGTCGTAAACCAATCGTGACTCCATTACGAATCACCACATCATCGCCAAACACGGTGTCACCGCTGATAATAATTCCACCAAAATGTTCAATGACAAAACCACGCCCAAGCACCACTTCACAGGGTAAATCGATGCCTGTCAAAATTTGGATTGTGACGTGTAAAATTTTATACAACACAGAAAATGGCAGACGTAACCAGCGTGACTCAATACAATAACGCCAGCGTCCCAAACGATATACCAGCATCACCCAAAAACCTTGACGACTGAAACTTTGATAGTGTTGCCAGTCGGCTCGAATATTTTCAAACATTTAATTACTCTGGAAATAGCTTGTGTTATGTGTTGGGGGCTAAATATATAGAACTCATTTGAAGTCTTAATCTTAAGTTTGCTAGACTGAGCCCATATCAACTATTCAGTCTGAAGCTTAATTTTAGGATAGGAGTGATTTCAAATGGGTTCTATAAAGTTCACCCTCTGAAGCAGTTTGCTGATAAGTAAAACGATAAACTTTACTCTGGATACGTACCAATTTACGCAATCCCAAGCGATTAATATCCACATCCAATTGTTTTCTAAGGTGAGACTCCAACCCTTTATTTTTATGAAATAAATATTTGCCCTGCTCAACATCTTTGAGCTGTTGTCCGATATTGCATTTCAATTCCTCACTTTTTTCTTCAATTTCTGCCCATGGGCTGCAAATTGCCTGACGTGTTACTCGAACCCGCCAATCATGCTTGTCATCAGGTTTAATCAGCTGATAATTGAAATGCTTTTCGTCGAAAAAAATAGCCTCTGACTCAACGCTAAGACGTACATAATTCTGCGTAATATTATGATTATGAATGCTTTCTATTTCTACTAATGGAAAATTGGCTTGCTGTAAGAGTTGTGCAAGTTCTTTGATTTTTTCCAATAAGTCCGCATTAAGCACTTTTACCCATTGATGATAGGCTAAGTTTTCCAATTCTGTCTTATCCAGTTTATTGAATTTAAATCCTTTTGCATAAGCCCCTAATAGGCATAAAAGTTGGCACTGTTCATCTGTTAAATTAACTTTAAGTTTCTCTTCATAGCGCAATTTACCATAGCGTAGAGCATATTGTGAATCATAAGGCAGCGTGACTGCTGTTATCTCCGAAATGTAACTATTTTCAAAAGCATTGGGGATTTGCTGCAAAGCTGCCTCAAATTCTGGGTAGTATTAAAGAAGCAGTGATTTGTTGTAATGGTTAATGAAATAAATGATAGCTCCGATATGATTTTATAACTTCTTGGAGAAAGATAAAGTTTTTCTCACTAACCGACTCACTCGCTGTCTTAACGTATTGTTAAATCGCTCAATATGATTGGTGAGTCCTGTCTCTTTCCCAGCAGCTTTATGGCGTTTACACTAGGAAAGACTTTCTTATACGCCTCCCAGAAATCGGTGTAACACACGGCACATTGCGGGGAGCGAGTCCCATCGTGAGTCTTTATCCAAGGCCAACCATATCCACACTTTCTCTTGAGACTTTCCAACAAATGACCACATCTCATCGCATTCTAAACACAACTTCTTTGATAGGCTGCGGCTCTAGGCGTTGTTTCTCGTACAATCGATTTACATACAAGCCTGTAAAATCCTCGCCGCTGGAGCGACGAGGTAGGCATTCCCACGCAGGAGCGAGGGAACGAGAAACAAGATTTTTTCTTTAAAGTCCCCTTTAGGGGCTTGTTTTAATCTTTAAGTCTTTAGCCGTTTTTAGGGGGCTAGGGGTGCTGTGATAATATTAAAAGGTTTGCTTTATGGAAAAAAGCTTTTATGATGTACAATTTTCTAAACAGCTATGTACCATAATTATTAACCCCTAGGCAATTATAATGGCGCGTTATTTACTTCCCTTAGGGATTTTTGCAATTTTAGCCGCTTTTCTTTACGTGGGTTTAAGCTTAGACCCGCGTGATATTGGTTCGACCCGTTTAGATAAAGTCGCGCCTGCGTTCACTTTGCCCTTGTTAGAGGATTCGAGTAAAACCCTCACTCAACAAACATTTCAGGGCAAAGTTTCGTTATTTAACGCATGGGCTTCGTGGTGTGCACCTTGCTTGCAAGAACATCCTGTATTAATGCAATTGGCACAATACACGCAAATTCCGATTTATGGCTTAAATTATAAAGACAATGCTAATGATGCTCGTGAATTATTAGCAAAACACGGCAATCCTTATCTTGCCAGCGGTTTCGATGAAAAAGGGCGTGTCGGTATGGACTGGGGCGTTATCGGAACACCCGAAACCTTTGTAGTCGATAAGCACGGGGTGGTACGTTACAAACACGTTGGACCTTTAAACCCTGACATTTTAAAACAAAAAATTTTACCGTTGATTAAACAATTAGAAAGCAACTAATTCAAATAATTTAAAACGGTAATCTGGGATTAAAGCCTACGGTGACTATCTGCTATCACAGCCGCATAGATTCACCTAGAATGCAGACTAGCATCAAGGAATATGATGTCTCCTTACAGACGTTTGATTAATGGAATTAAAAACATTCTCCGTCCACAAAAAACTTCAAAAGAAGCTGTTGTGGACGCAGTGTTACAACCTCAAACCAGCGTACAAGTAAAACCTCGCGTCAATCATGTACCATTACACATTCCCCGCGCCGAGCACAGCTTATCACGCAGCATGATCAGTAAATCCGCAGTGAGCGTATTATACAAATTGCACAATGCGGGCTATCAAGCTTTTTTAGTCGGCGGGGGCGTGCGCGATGTTTTAGTTGGGCGCAGACCCAAAGATTTTGACGTGGTCACCAACGCGCTGCCCGAACAAGTACGCTCCTTATTTCGGCATTGCCGCTTAATTGGGCGACGCTTCGTTTTAGCACATGTTTACTTTGGCGATGAAATCGTTGAAGTTGCCACTTTTCGCGCCCAACACGACAAGGGCGGCGATGGGGTAATTCAAGACGGGCGCATTATTCGTGATAACGTGTACGGCACAATTGACGAAGACGCATGGCGGCGCGATTTTACAATTAACGCGCTGTATTATGATATTAGTGACTTCGCGCTCTTGGATTACACGGGCGGCATGAAGGACTTAGATGAAGGCGTGATTCGCTTAATTGGCGACCCGATTCAACGTTATCAAGAAGACCCTGTGCGCATGTTACGGGCGATTCGCTTTGCAGCAAAACTTAAGTTTACCATCGATGCCAGCACCAGCGCGCCGATTTTCCAACTGCCGCATTTACTGAAAGATGTGAATACTTCACGCTTATATGAAGAAATCTTAAAGTTATTCTTTAGCGGGCATTCTTTGCAATCTTTCAATTTGTTGCGGGATTATAAATTATTTGACCATTTATTTCCCCAAACTGCGGCGTGTTTAAACAATCCCGAAGCGGTCACTTTGCTTAATCATGTGTTCAAAAATACCGATGAACGCCTGATGTTACAAAAGCCTGTCAGCCCCGCGTTCTTATTTGCCGCGTTGTTGTGGCAGCCTTTGCAACAACAAATTGCCAAATATTTAGCCGAGGGCAAAACCGAGCAAGACAGCTTATTTGCTGCCAGCCGCGACATATTAACCCGCCAAGTGCAACGGGTCGGGATTCCGAAACGGGTTTCACTGGTGATTCATGAAATTTGGTTGATGCAGCCGCGTTTGACCCGTCGTAAGAGCAAGCGTAATTTTGCTTTATTGGAACACGGCAGTTTTAAAGCAGGCTATGATTTCTTACTGTTGCGTGCCAGTGCGGGCGATAGCAGCGTGGGCGAATATGCGACGTGGTGGACGCAGTTTTTCCACGGCGACGATGCCGCACGCAATAACTTATTGTTTGCAGAAGAACCGCGTCAAGCCACGGCAACGGCGAAACGGATTCGTCGGCGGCGCAAGCCCAGTAAACGCCCTTTGCAAAAAGACGCGCCGCCTAACATCAATGGTTCTGATGAATAAACAGCTTGCCTATATTGGGCTGGGCAGTAATTTGCAACAGCCCCGAATCCAAGTACAACGCGCCTTACAAGCTTTGCAAACTGTGCCCGAGAGTGAATTAATTAAATACTCTCATTTATATCGCAGCGCGCCACTCTCGGGAAACGACCAACCCGATTATATTAATGCAGTGGCGATGCTGCGCACTGGCTTAACGCCTTTGGCATTATTAGACGCATTGCAAGCGATTGAACAACAACAAGGTCGAATTCGTACCGCAGAACGTTGGGCATCGCGCAGTTTAGATTTAGATATGTTACTTTATGCCGATTATCGCAGCGACGATCCGCACTTAACTTTACCCCATCCAGAATTGTATAATCGCGCTTTTGTGCTTTACCCTCTTTACGACTGCACCCCTGATTTAACCTTGCCCAACGGACAAGCCCTTGCACAATTGCTGCAAACTTGCTCTGCTGCTGGGCTTTCGAGGATTTCCCCATAATGAGCCGACTCAGTTTAACTTACCTTCGCAAATTAAAAGCCAATGGCGAAAAAATGAGCTGCTTAACCGCCTATGATGCGAGTTTTGCGTATTTAATCGATGCCGCTGGGGTTGAAATTATACTGGTGGGCGACTCACTGGGCATGGTGATTCAAGGGCATGACAGCACCTTGCCTGTGACCATGGAACATATTATTTATCATAGCCAATTAGTGCACCGTAGCACGCATAAATCCGTGTTAATGGTGGACATGCCTTTTATGAGTTATGCCACGCCTGAACAGGCTTTGCACAATGCGGCGCGTTTGATGCAAGAAGGACACGCGCAAATTGTGAAATTAGAAGGCGGCGCGTGGCTTGCGGAAACCGTGCAATTGCTGACGGAACGCGGTATTCCTGTGTGTGCGCATCTGGGTTTAACTCCGCAATCCGTGCATCAATTGGGTGGTTATCGGGTGCAAGGGCGCAGTGAAGCCAGTGCGGAACGTTTGCGCCAAGATGCTTTAACTTTGCAAGCGGCGGGCGCGTCTGCTTTGTTATTTGAATGTGTGCCCAGTGTATTGGCAGCAGAAATTACCCGTGCGGTGGAAGTGCCTGTGATTGGGATTGGGGCGGGCGTAGATTGTGACGGACAAGTTTTAGTTTTATACGACATGCTAGGGATTAGTCACGGAAAGCGTCCTTCCTTTTCTAAAGATTTCTTAGCAGAATCAGGTTCTGTGCCTGCGGCAATTACCGCATTTCATGAAGCGGTGAAACAAAGTCGTTTTCCTGCGGCGGAACATTCGTTTAGTTAAAGTAACTCCCCTTTAGAAAAGGTGGCTGGGAATTTCAAAATCTCAACTGAAGTCCCCAACCCTCTAAAGGGAGTTAAACACACAGATTAAATCTTAAATTCCTCACTCTCCCGCAAATTGTTTAACAAGCCCGTCATGCTTGTGTAAAATACATCTTAATTCTTGATTAATTCATCCGTGAGCCATGCTCATCCTTCCTATTTTCTAAAATACAGCAGGTTTAACTATGTCGTCATGGGAAGTTGTTATTGGGTTGGAAATTCATGCCCAACTCGCTTGTAAAAGCAAAATTTTTTCGGGTGCTGCAACTGCCTACGGTGCGCCCCCCAATACTCAAGCCTGTGCCGTTGATCTCGGAATGCCCGGCGTGTTGCCTGTGCTGAATGAAGAAGCGGTACGTATGGCCGCAAAATTCGGGCTGGCAATTGGTGCAAAGGTTTCTGAACGTTCCGTATTTGCGCGTAAAAATTATTTTTACCCCGACCTGCCTAAAGGCTATCAAATCAGTCAATTTGAATTGCCCGTGGTGCAAAAAGGCGCAATTACCATTGAAGTTGATGGACAAGAAAAAGTCGTCGGCATCACCCGCGCCCATTTGGAAGAAGACGCAGGCAAATCCTTGCACGAAGATTTCCAAGGCTTAAGCGGCATCGATTTAAATCGCGCAGGCACGCCCTTGTTAGAAATCGTGTCCGAGCCTGATATGCGTTCCGCTAAAGAAGCGATTGCGTACATGAAGAAAATCCACTCTTTAGTGCGTTATCTCGAAATCTGTGATGGCAACATGCAAGAAGGTTCATTCCGCTGCGACGCTAACGTTTCCGTGCGTCCCAAAGGACAAGAAGCTTTTGGCACACGCGCCGAATTGAAAAACTTGAACTCATTCCGTTTCGTAGAACGCGCAATTAATTTAGAAGTTGAACGCCAAATTGATTTAATTGAAGCGGGCGGCAAAGTGGTTCAAGAAACCCGTTTGTACGATTCTGAAAAGAATGAAACCCGTTCCATGCGTTCTAAAGAAGAAGCGAATGATTACCGCTACTTCCCTGACCCCGACTTATTGCCTTTGGTGATTGAAGAAGCATTTCTTGCCCAAGTGAAGCTATCTTTACCCGAATTGCCCGACGAAAAGGCGCAACGTTTCACCGCACAATATGGCTTGTCGCCTTATGATGCAGGTGTATTAACTGCGATTCGTGAATTGGCGCATTATTACGAAGACACCGTGAAACTTTCGGGCAGCGATGCCAAATTGTGTGCTAACTGGGTGATGGGCGATTTAGCCGCCGCGCTGAATAAGCATAATTTAGAAATCACCGAATCGCCTGTGAATGCCACGCAATTGGCAGGCATGTTAAAACGCATCACCGATAACACCATTTCTGGCAAAATTGCCAAGCAAGTGTTTGAAGCGATGTGGAATGGTGAAGGCGATGCGGACAGCGTGATTGAAAAACAAGGCTTGAAACAAGTCACCGACACGGGCGCAATTGAGAAAGTCATCGATGAAGTGATGGCGAAAAATCCCAAACAGCTCGAAGAATATCGCAGCGGCAAAGATAAGTTATTTGGCTTCTTTGTGGGGCAAGTGATGAAGGTTTCACAAGGCAAGGCAAACCCTGATCAAGTGAATGAATTGTTGAAACGGAAGCTTGCGCCCTAGGAATTCATGCGTTCTTCAATGTCCTGAAGGGGAATATTTTTATCTTTAAAAAAGTCCCCTTCAGGGAAGAGTGCTAAAGCCAGATAATCGGGGGTTAATAATTTAACCCTCTGATTATATTTATAATATATGAGTAGCTTAATCTCATACCTACGTCATTAACAAATAACTAGCCTCATTCTTATGTGGCTATATAAGCTTTAAAGTGTTTGTATGAGAAAGTTTTACAGCAATAATACATGCGTTAACTAATTATTGAGTCCTTTGACGCGAGGCTGATGGTTAAAAATATCAACAGTTGCCACGATCTTGAATCTCCCTCATTCCCCCGTTGTCAGAGCGGGCGGCTAAAATGGAATTTTACCAAACCCAGCATCATGAATTTACCCGCAAATAACACCCCGAAACGCCTAGGCGATGTGCTCACCGAACAGCGCATTATCACGCCTGACCAGTTAAAAATCGCGCTGACTGAACAGAAAAAAACCCAAGAACAATTGGGCAAGGTTTTAGTGCACTTAGGTTTTATTTCTGAGGCGGTGCTGCGCGATTTTCTCGGGGAAACGCTGGGGCATAACAGCGTCGATTTGTCGAAATTGGTGGTTGATCACGAGGCAATTCGCCTCGTTCCGAAAAGCTTGGCACGGCGTTACACCTTGTTGCCCATCAGTTATGAGCGTGCTAGCAAAACACTACTGATTGCCATGGCAGATGTGTTTAACATTCTAGCCATCGACCAAGTCACCGCGACGCTGGACGGCATTACTGTCGAAACCGTGCTCGCCAGCGAAACCGAAATTATCAATGCGATTGATAACTTATACGGTTATGACCTGTCGCTAGACGGCATTTTGCACGAAATTGAAACCGGTGAAATTGATTTCCAAAGTATCGCGCTGACCCGAAATAATGAATACAGTCAGCCTTTTGTGCGTTTGGTCGATGCCTTGCTTTCAGACGCGGTGAAACGCAATGCCTCCGACGTGCACTTTGAGCCTGAAAATGGCTTTTTAAGAATTCGTTATCGTATTGACGGGGTTTTGCAGCAAATCCGCAGTTTGCATAAAAATTATTGGTCGGCGATTGCGGTGCGTTTAAAAGTGATGGCAGGAATGAATATTGCTGAAACCCGCATTGCGCAAGATGGGCGAATTTCCTTGACCTTGGCGGGGCGGTTAATTGATTTTCGGGTGTCGGTGCAGCCTACGGTGTACGGTGAAAATATCGTGCTGCGGATTTTGGACCGTCAACGCGGCATTGTGCCTGTGGATAATTTGGGTTTGTCAGATGCCAATTTGATGGCGTTAAAATTGATGATTGCGCGTCCTGAAGGGATTATTTTGCTCACAGGCCCAACAGGCAGCGGTAAAACCACCACGCTGTATTCCATTCTGAATTATTTGAATACCGAAGCCGTGAATATCATGACTTTGGAAGACCCTGTGGAATATGTGCTTGGACAAGTGCGACAAACGGCGGTGAATGAGGCGGTGAAATTGGATTTTGCCAATGGGATTCGCTCGATGATGCGCCAAGACCCCGATATTATTCTGGTGGGGGAAATTCGTGATGAAGATACCGCAGATATGGCATTTCGGGCGGCAATGACAGGGCATCAAGTCTATTCAACTTTGCATACTAATTCCGCAATTGGAGCAGTGCCGCGCTTGCTGGATATTGGGGTGCTGCCTGATATTATTGCAGAAAATACTATTGGAATTATTGGACAACGCCTGATTCGGCAATTGTGCTCTGCCTGCAAAGAGCCGTATCTCCCAACAGCGATGCATTGGCAATTATTGGGAATCCCGCAACAGCATTTAACTTTATATCGTCCCGTGGGTTGCGAAGCCTGTGAGCATCGCGGTTATAAAGGGCGCGTGGCATTGATGGAAGTGTTGCGGATTGATGAATCTTTGCAGGATAAAATTGCACACCGTTGCACCACGTATGATATTCGGCAACACGCGAAACAATTGGGTTTTGCGACCTTGGCACACGATGGAGTGCGTCGCATTGTTGAAGGCATTACCAGTTTAGAAGAAGTTTCGCGGGTGGTGGATTTGACCAGTCGTTTGAATGTGTAGTGCGGGTTAATCTTTACGCTATTTTAAATAGGCTTATTAAATGTGTTATGTCTTGAAACATTTTGATACCCCCTTGCTTAAATTTACGCTGTCGCTTGACCCCATAGACGGATGGTCTGTGAGTTTGCTTGAACTGAATGAAGCCCAAAGAAATTTATTACCGCTTGATTTAGAAGTCAGTTCTCAAGGAGTTTTAAAATGGTTGCAACGTCGATTCATTCCCAAAAACAGGGCATTTGTGCACAGTTTTTTAGCAAAACTGGGCTTGAATCATAATGATATAAAAGGAATATTAGAAATCTGTAAAGGACTTTCATTAACCGATTGTTATTGGGTGGTGGATGAAAGCTTTACGGGGAGTTTTAGCCAATATAATTTATATACGAATCGTTTTAATCAAACCTTGGGATTAATTGCTTATACGGGCTATGGGGAGAGTGTACGCAGCGGTTTTACCTCTTCTCCAGAACTGACGACAGATGGGATGCTGGCGAAATGTTGGCGCAAAATAGATGAGAAAATTATTCTTTATAAGGCGGGTAGTACAGGGGCTGCAAATACAGGTAATGAACCTTATTCTGAATTTTACGCCGCTCAAATCGCTAAGCAAATGGGCTTAAATGCCGTTGGTTATGAACTGCACCGATGGAAAAAACAGCTTTGTTCTACCTGTAAATTATTTACCAGCCAGCAATTTTCTTATATCCCCATAGGACGCTTGGTGAGGCAGGGCGGCTGGACAAATATCATTCATTATTATAAAAATTTAGGTGAAAATTATTATAATAATTTGATTGATATGCTAATTTTTGATGCGGTGATTTGTAATGAAGACAGACATTTTGGTAATTTTGGACTCTTAATCGAAAATCAAACTAACCAGATTGTTGCAACTGCGCCCATTTTTGATAATGGTTTATCTTTGTTTAATTATGCAATGGCTGATGATTTAAAGAATATTAATATTTATGCAAAAACGCGTCTCATGCGAGATGGTCAAGATTTTATAGCGTTTGCGCGTGCTGTCATCACAAAAAGACAAAAGACACAATTACGCGCCTTAATTAATTTTCAATTTACGAGACACGCGCGTTATAACTTGCCCGATAAATGTTTAAAACTGATTGAGCAGTTTATTCAAAGCAGAGTCCAAGAACTTTTAGAGATTCCGTTACAGGGTGGTGAGTAGTTTTATAGCCCGTATGCAGCGTAGCGGAATGCGGGGAATTAAGCGGGAAAGTTCTTATCTCACCCGCTACTTTTCACTATCAATCACTTGCTGTGACATGCAGGGTGTAAAGTTTCTTTTCCTCGAATGATTGTTGCTTGGGTATGTATGCACTCGACAACTTATCATCTCCACGATACCTTTTTTCCCGATTTGTCCGCCAGTGCTGTTTTACAATCGTTAATTGATTCAATTGTTCAAGACGTACATCAAACGAGCTATTGTCTATATGACGGCTCCACTCTTGCTTAGACTGCGTTGTAGATTTATCAAGTGTCGCAAACTCTTGGAGTGTCGCTTTCACAATTAACCGAGCGCGGCTTGAAGAAAAAGTTTTTGGGAAAGAATACAGGTATAAAGCATCCCGAGGATACAAACTTGCGATAGGCATTTGATCGATACGACAACTTGTTAGATTAAAAAACAAAATATCAATACGTTTCCGATAAGTGGGATGCTGAAAATTATATTCACGTACCATTCCCAATATTTCGGGGAAAGAAAACGCAAAAAATCGTCCCCTTGTTGGGGTAGCTATCTGATCTTCATTGGGTAAACTCATTCCTGCTCTCCTTATTGGGTAAAATAATGTGTAATCACCATTATGAATAATAGAAGTAGTCCGTATAAAACACCATGTAATACGGGAAATTAAATGAAAGTGTTGCTACTTTTCCCACATCAAATAATCCCAATTGAGTTACGCCCCTATTTTCTGCATACTAGCTACGGGTATTAATAGCTTTTCTCAGCGGTCGGGGTTCTGTATACCCCACTGGCGCACTGCTCCTGAAAATTGGGGCGGCGTGTACCGAGAAATAGCTTATATCCTCCGTCCAATAAGCTCTATTGGTGAGCGGATTACAAAATAATCAGGTGCAGGTTCGATTCCCGCATTGGACTCCAAGCTAAGGTAGCTCATTTGGTAGAGCAGTTGACTTTAATCAACCTGTAGTAGGTTCGATTCCTACCCTAAATCCAGCAGTGCCCGTGACTGTTCCCGTCTTGCGCAGGACAACCCAGACAAGTTTTGCGTGTTGGGAAAGATGGAAGATACCGTGTTATTTCCTCAAACTCATCAAAAGCTGTGGCGGTGTGACACCTTAGCAGACTGGCAGTGAGCTTGTCGTGACAGCATCGCATCTCCGCGCCAACATCCACTGTGTCGGGTGGAACAGTCACATTCAACCGAGGACAAATCATGTTATGGCGTAAATTTGTAGTTCGTAAAAATGAACGCGGTTTGTTGTTCAAAGAAGGCGATTTCCAGAATTTCTTAGAGGCGGGCACTTATCAATTTTTCGACCCCTTCAGAAAAATCACCGTCGAAATTTTTAATTTGGCCAAGCCCGAATTTGAACATCCCCTGCTCGACTTTTTGCTCAGCCGCTATGCCGAAGCGATGCAGCAATATTGCACCCGCGTCGAATTAAATAATCACCAAGTGGCGTTAATTCGGAAAAATGGGGTCGTCACCGACATTTTATTTCCCACCACCCGCCAAATTTATTGGAAAGGTTTTATTCAAATTGAAGCTGAAATTATCGACCTCAGCGAGCAATACGAAATTCCGCGAGAATTGGCATCCACTTTAGTTTTTGCCAAAAATGTCCCGCTGGCTTCACGTTTAGGCACTGCGATTTATCAACACATTATTCCTGAATATCACATCGGCGTGCTCATGGTTGATGGCAAACGGGTGCAACAGCTCAGTGCGGGACTTTATGCGTATTGGACGTTTAACCGCCGTATTGCAATCGATGTGGTGGACACGCGTTTGCAAGAAACTGAAATCAGCGGGCAAGAAATTCTCACCAAGGATAAAGTCACGCTGCGGGTCAATTTGTCTGCCACGTATCAAATCACCGATTATTTGCAATTAAGTTTGACCGTCGCAAAACCCTTGGATTTTATTTACAAAGAATTGCAATTTGGACTGCGGGCGGCGGTGGGCACGCGCACGCTGGATGAATTGCTCGAAAATAAAACCCTGATTGATGAACAAGTGTTCGCACATATTCAAGCCAAAACGGCGAATTTAGGAATTGCGGTGCACAGCGTGGGCGTGAAAGATATTATTCTGCCAGGTGAGATGAAAGTTATTCTCAGCAAAGTGGTCGAAGCTGAAAAAATCGCCCAAGCCAATCTGATTCGTCGCCGTGAAGAAACTGCGGCAACTCGTTCCTTATTGAACACTGCCAAAGTTATGGAAGATAATCCCACCGCATTGCGCTTGAAAGAATTGGAAACTTTGGAAAAAGTCACCGAAAAAGTGGGCAGTATTTCCATTTATGGAGGTTTGGAAGGCTTGTTAAAAGAACTGGTGAAAATTCGGGGCAGTTGAATGTATTTTAGGCGTTCGTATGCAGCGGAATGCGGGTGAGGCAAGTTAATTTCCCATGCAATTCCACGCGCTTCATACAAGCTACTTGCTTTGCTAAAAAACTAAGAATATTGTTTGCTTGAATCAGGATTCAGACAATAAAGTGACTAAAATTCTTATTGCTCACGACTAATATAATTTATCAATCCTGTAAATTATGTTAATCGAGAACTCTCGAAAAATACGCTGACAGATGCTGGGTGTTTAATTCAGACTGTTCCCACAATCCCGCGCCAATAATCAAACCCTATAATCCACTTGCAGCATTGCGTGCGCTATTCATAATCTGATATAAGTATCAGGCGATTTTACTCTGGAGCAGATGATGGCTATTGATGATTTGAAAAAGAAATTGGCAGAAATTGAAATGGAACAAGTTCGCCAACAAAAAGAAGTGCAGAACTTAACAGTGGAAGTCATCCCCAATCTCGTAGAAAAAGCTACCCCAAAAGTGGCTAAAGTGGTTTCGGGAATTTATATTTGTTTGGAATTTGGTGCAGGCGCACCCGTGAGTGAATGGTCAGATGAAACACACGGCTGGAGGACTCAGGGTTTAGGTTCGCGCTATTCCTCAAAAGAAGAAGCTTTACAACGTTTAGTCGAACTGAAACAACGTTGGCCTGATTATCCTTTAAAACTTAAAAACTAAGCGTTACCACAAATTTATCAAAATGGCGTAAACGGTAGGAGTGCGCCAAAAGATAGTTTACAAAAAATCACCTCAAGACACGTACATAAAATACGACCCCCGCCAATTCTAATTTATCACCATGTTGCAATGAGTGTGGCTTGCCGACATTGAGAGCATTTCCATTCAGGGTGGTGGGATTGGTAAAATCGCGCCCTAGGCTATGTTGGTCAATCGGAATGATATACCACTGTTGATTGCTATATTCAAAGCGGCAATGTTGACGGTGAATATATTGACACCCCTCTAAATCACTAATTTGTACATCAGCCCCGCCCTCAGGATGCGCCTGCCCCATCACCGAACCCTTTAACACAGGGTAAATTTGTGAACCGCAAGCGGCTTCTAAATACACCATCGGTATAGGACTGGCATTGTTATGAACAACGCCCGTATTCGGCGCGTATGGTGTTGCTGTGGGTTTAGGACGTGTGATTTGCTGCGCTAAAAGCTTGGTGGTCAAAAACTCATAGGCTTCATGCTCACGCTCATGTTTATCCACATGAATGCCTTGATATTTAAATAACACTTTACGGCTTTGATTCAGCGACACCACCAATTCATAAAACGAGCGCGATACCAATAATTGATTGGGTTTTGCAAAACTGACAATGCGTTGCGCGACATTAATTCCATCCCCCAGCACATTGCGCTGTGCATTAACATCTTGCATGATTTTAATCGGTCCTAAATTAACGCCTAAATATAATTGATAATACGGGGCTTGGGTCTTTTTCAGCGCGAGAATGACCCGCAATAGCCGCACTGCCACATTCAAGGCTTCTTCAGGATTTTCTAAAAAGCACAACGCAGCCCCATCGCCCGTGTCTAATAACACCCGATCTGGCTCTGCAATATTAGTCATTGCCTTGCTAATCAGCATATTAAAATGTCTTTTACAATTTAATTGATCATCAACACTGCGCTTTGAATAGCCCACGATGTCTAAAAATAAAGTGCTGGCAATAAACGTGCGTTTACTGTCGGTGGCAGGCATCACTTGGGGTAAAGCAGGCATGGGGCTAATTAAACTGTCCATCGTGGGGGAAACCGAGCCAATAAAATAGGTACACACCGCACAAGCGGTTTCTTGTGCGGCATTGTGGTTACCACATTGGGGACATATTTTGATAAGTGGTGCCATAATTTGAATTCAGACAGATTCGGAAAAGATAACAAGAAGGCTAACATCATAGCGTGACAGGGGGTTGATCGCAAAACTTTACCCTGATTTTTAATGTTGTTAGCAGTTGCGGGATTTTTCAGCCCATATCCAACAGCCTCGCCGACGGAGAATTATTTTAATTTCCCGCCCGATGTCGCACTGGATATAAGCTGTTTAAAATTAGCTCGGCAAGTTTTCTCGATCCGTGTGAATACGCACTGTTTTAATCGTGTTATTTGCCACTTGCACGATTTCAATCGGATAGCCTTCGAGCCGCAGACTGGTACCCGTTTCAGGAATTGCTTCTAAATAATCCAAAATCAGACCATTCAGCGTTTTCGGGCCTTCGGTGGGTAAATGCCAGCTCATAATCCGATTAAGTTCACGAATGCTAATGCTGCCTTCCACTAAAATCGTGTTCTCATCAAGGGTGTGAATTGAAGGGCTGAGGGTGTCAGGATTGGTGGTAAATTCGCCAACGATTTCTTCCAAAATATCTTCTAAAGTCACCAAACCTAAAATATCACCATATTCATTGACCACCAAACCGATACGGCGTTTTTGTTGTTGAAAGTTTAACAACTGGGTATTTAATGGCGTACCTTCGGGCACGAAATACACTTCTTTCGCGGTTTGCTCTAAAGTTTCTTTGGTGAACTCACCTTGGTTGAATAGGCGTAACAATTTGCGCAAGTGCACGATTCCAACCACATGATCAATACTCTCGCGGTACACAGGCAGGCGAGTGTGTTGGCAATTCACCAATTGTTCCGCAATGGTGTCTAGCGAGTCGTTTAAATCCACACCAATGATTTCATTGCGCGGAATCATGATGTCTTCCACCGTCGCTTTATCGAGGTCTAAAATCCCTAACAGCATTTGTTGGTGACGTTGCGGAATTAAACCTTCGGCTTCATGCACCACGGTGCGTAATTCCTCGGGGCTAAGACGATGGTGTTCAGTTTTTTCCGAGGAAATATTCAGCATTTTTAGCAGGATTTGGCTGATGCTGTTTAAAAACCACACCAAGGGATACAACACCGTGAGCAAAGGTTTGACGATCAGGGAGCTAGGAAATGCCACTTGCTCGGGATGCAAGGCTGCGATAGTTTTTGGGGTCACTTCCCCAAAGATTAAAATAAAAACCGTCAATAAGGCGGCTGAAAGCGGAATGCCCCATTCCTCACCCATTAAATGGATAGCGATTGCAGTCGCAATCGAGGAGGCTAGAATATTAACGAAGTTATTCCCGAGTAAAATCACGCCAATCAGGCGATCAGGACGCTCTAACAATTGGCTGACGCGAGTAGCACCTACGTGTTTTTTCGTGACTAAATGGCGTAATCGATAACGGTTGATTGCCATCATGCTGGTTTCTGCGGCAGAAAAGAAGGCAGAACAAAGCACCAAAATAACTAAGAAGCCTAATAATAGACCAAGCGTAACACTACTCAAAGCACGTTTTTCCTCTGGATTATGAATTTAGAACATTGTTTAGGGTAAGGGGGTACAGATGTCAAGCCTTTTTCATTTGGCAACAGTGAACTCAACCCCCTCCAAGTGGTAATTATGACAGCATAAAGTGACAGTTTCCCATTTTTTCTGGGGATTGCGAAATTATACTGCTGAATTTCAGAAACATTGCTTTCTCTCAAGCAGTCGCTAATATAGCGAAGCTTAAACCACAGCACGGAATAAAATCGATGAAAGTTTTAATTATTGGGAATGGGGGGCGTGAACACGCGCTGGCGTGGAAAGCGGCACAATCTGCAAAAGTCAGTCAAGTTTTCGTCGCCGCAGGCAATGCAGGCACAGCGCACGAAGCTAAAGTCAGCAATGTCGCAATTCAGCCTGAAGATATTGAAGGCTTACTCGCCTTTGCCCAAAGTGAACAAATTGGCTTGACCATTGTAGGCCCTGAAGCTCCATTAGTCTTGGGCGTAGTAGATCGTTTTCAAGCCGCAGGTTTACGTTGTTTTGGGGCAAGCAAAAACGCCGCGCAATTAGAAGGTTCAAAAGCATTTACCAAAGACTTTTTACAACGCCACCAAATTCCTACCGCCTTTTATGGCAACTTCACCGAAATTGAACCCGCACTTGCTTACATTCAACAACATGGCGCGCCGATTGTGATTAAAGCCGACGGCTTAGCCGCAGGCAAGGGCGTGATTTTGGCGCAATCCGTGGCAGAAGCAGAACAAGCAGTGCGTTCGATGTTGGCGGGCAATGCTTTTGGCAGCGCGGGACATCGGGTAGTCATTGAAGAATTTTTATATGGTGAAGAAGCCAGCTTTATTTGTATGGTGGACGGCGAACATATTTTACCGCTAGCCACCTCACAAGATCACAAAGCCGTGCACGAAGGCGACAAGGGCGTAAACACGGGCGGCATGGGCGCATATTCCCCCGCGCCTGTGGTCACGCCTGAAATTCACAACCGCATTATGCGTGAAGTGATTGAACCGACAGTGCGCGGCATGGCGGCGGAAGGCAATCCTTACACCGGCTTTTTATATGCAGGGGTGATGGTTGAAAAAGACGGCACACCTAAAGTTTTAGAATATAACTGCCGTTTTGGCGACCCTGAAACCCAGCCGATTATGATGCGTTTGCGCTCGGATTTGGTGGAATTGTGTGAGGCGGCTTTAGACAAGCGTTTGCATTTAGTGAACGCAGAATGGGACAGTCGCGCCGCTTTGGGCGTGGTGTTGGCGGCGGGCGGTTATCCCGATAGTTATGCCAAAGGTTCACCGATTTCAGGTTTAGCCGACGCGGCTTTATTAGAAGGCAAGGTGTTTCACGCAGGCACGCAAGAAGTGAATGGTGAAGTGGTCACGTCTGGCGGGCGGGTATTATGTGCTTGTGCTTTGGGCGACACGGTTCAAGCGGCGCAAACGCAGGCGTATGAATTGGTGAATAAAATCCACTGGGAAAAAATGCAATATCGCAAAGATATTGGTTATCGAGCGGTGGCGCGGGAATTGGCGAAGTAATTATTTTTGATTTTCTTTAGGACTGGCAGTGAGCTTCCCCCTTTGAAAAATGGGGATTGAGGGGAATTTAAGATCGTTGCAACTGTTGAGATTTTTAAATTCCCCCTGCCCCCTTTGTCAAAGAGGGGGAAGGCTAAGAGGAAAGTAAGCTCCATATTTCCAAACTAAACCGCATGTTGCCACCGCAAACCATAAGCAGGTTCACGCGGGGCAAATAAAAAATGCAACACCCGCCGCAAACCTTGCCCTGAGGATTTGGAAGAAGCATGTAATAACAAGGGACGCATCACTAACGCGCCGCCTTGTTCCACAGCACATAAGATTTCCTGTGAATTTTTCCGCATTGCAATGGCTTCATCCGCACTTAAACGCCCCAATAAATGTGATTTTGGAATCACTCGCAACGCGCCATCTTGTGCTAAACATGGGTCAAGATGCACCCGAATTGCCAGCATTTTTTCTAACAAGGCGCGAGGAGCTTGTACAAAAAGCTGTCCTTCTTTTTCAGACCAACCTTGTAGTTCGGGATGTTCCACAAAATTCGCCACGGGAATACTCAAATCTTGGTGCACAGACACCAGCCAGTTGCGTGTTTGAGATTTTTCAAAATACGTGCATTGCACTGCAACAAAATCCGCTGGTAAGATGTCAGACAAGGCAGCGTGTTCTCGAAGGCATTGCACCAGCGCACCACACCAATTCAAAGTTAATAATGCGCGTGTGCCCGCAGCATCTTGCAACAAAGGCGAAATTTGTGCGGCAAGCTGTTCACATTGTTGCGATGAAAATAATTTTGGGATAATTTCAAAACCATTAGATAGAAAATCATTGCTTGGCATGATGCTGTTTCATTCGTTTTATTAGAAATTATGTTTGTCTGAATTATCATTCGTACAAGTATAAAGATAACTTTTGGACTTGACTTGACGTTAAGTCAATTGTGTAAATTAGGTGAGGTAGGGTTTAGAGATTTTAAATTCCCCACTTAGAAAAAATGGAGGCAGGAGGGGAAAATATTGTTCAAATTAGAAAGGTGTAAGCATCCAAGTTAAATTTGAGCAGGCTTGTCCCCATTCAAAAGTTATAAGGAAATTGTTATGCCCTTGTCACCTGCGGCTGCGCGTCAGCCGATTCATCACCGCAGTATTAATTGTAAAGGCTATCAACGTGAAGATGGTCTGTGGGATATTGAAGCCCATTTGCGCGACAATAAATTTGTCCCGTTTCACACCCAAACTCGGGGCGACTTGTCCCCCGAAGATGCAGTTCATGACATGTGGATACGCATCACCGTCGATGATGATTATTTAATTCACGATTTGGAGGCAGTGATTGATGCCTCGCCTTTCGTGGTTTGCCCTGAAATTACCGCGCGTTTCCAATTGCTGAAAGGTTTACGCATTGGCGCAGGCTGGAACAAAATGTTGAAAGAATTGTTGGGTGATGTGAAAGGCTGCACCCATTTGGTGGAGCTGTTTGGGCCTTTGGCAACGACTGCATTTCAAACCATTTACCCACAAACCCGCGCCAAACATCAGCAAGAGTTAGAAGCACACCCCCATAAAAAGCCTGTGCTTATCGACAGTTGCCATGCTTTTGATAGTAAAGGCGTAGTGGTTAAACAATACTTCCCAAAATTCTACACGGGAAAGCAACTTGAAGAAGAACTCTCATCCCAATGAGTTAATTGATGCACAAGGCACGGTGCACTTGCCCGCCACGGGTGAGTTGCGCATCGTGTCCTTAGTGCCGAGTATTACTGAATTATTATTCGCTTTGGGGCTGGGTGAACACATTGTTGGGCGCACTGCCTACTGTATTCACCCTGCGGAAAAAGTTGCCGCGATTCGTCCAATTGGCGGTACAAAAGTGGTGAATATGCCCCGCATCAGCGCGTTGCATGCCACACATCTGATAGTCAATATTGATGAAAATCCCAAAGAAATTGTTGAAGAACTTGCCGCACTGATTCCCAATATTATTGTCACCCATCCGTTGACAGTGCGTGATAATTTGGCGTTATATCAGCTGTTGGGCGGCATTTTTGGCAAACAGCAACAAGCTGAAAATTTATGTCTTAGTTTTGGACAGGCATACCACGCGCTACAACAGGCGGCGCAGGCTTTGCCCAAAAAACAGGTGTTATATTTTATTTGGAAAGCGCCGTGGATGGGAATTTCCCACGAAACTTATATTGCAGACATGTTGCACTTGGTGAATTGGGAGTTGGCATTTTCATCGGAAAATATGCGTTATCCCGTGCTTAATTTAGACTCTGAACTTTTGGAAAAAACCGATTTATTTTTATTCAGCAGCGAGCCTTATCATTTCAAAGACAGCGATTTAGTTGAATTTGAAAGCGATTTCAGTATTACTCCGAGTTCGCGCTTACAATTAATTGATGGTGAAATGTTGTCGTGGTATGGGAGTCGTGCGATTCAGGGAATGCGGTATTTGCAGGAAATTGCGCGTAAATTGCATTCGTAAAAATTAACTGCGCCCCTAAATCTCCTGAAGGGGACTTAAAATAGTTAGTTGTAGCCCGTATGGAGCATAGCGGAATGCGGGGATTTAAATTCTTAGCTGTGAAATGTACTTACCCCAAATTTTTCATTCTTCTCGCAAACCCGCGTTATAATCCAACTCAATGCCCCTTCAGTGAAATCAATCTCATGAATAAATCGATGCCGCCCTCTATCCATTTACTTTCGCCACACATCGCCAACCAAATCGCGGCGGGCGAAGTGATTGAGCGCCCTGCTTCGGTGGTGAAAGAGTTGTTGGAAAACAGTTTGGACGCAGGCGCAGACCAGATTGAAATCGAGCTGGAACAAGGCGGAGTGGGCTTGTGTCGGATTCGGGATAATGGTTGTGGCATTCGTGGTGAAGAATTGGGGCTGGCACTCAGTCGCCATGCCACCAGTAAGATTCAAAGTTTAGACGATTTAGAACATATCAACAGTTTAGGTTTTCGCGGCGAAGCTTTGGCAAGTATTGCCTCGGTGTCGCGCTTAACCTTGAGTTCACGTTTTTACGCCGCCGCGCACGGCTATTGCTTACGCGCGGAAGCTTCAAATTTACCCGCCGCCCCCGACCCGATTGCTCACCCCATCGGCACCACGATTGAAATTCGAGATTTATTTTACAACACCCCCGCCCGCCGCAAATTCTTACGCACGGAAAAAACGGAACTCGCGCAAATTCAAGAAGTGGTGAAACGTTTGGCACTGAGTCGTTTTAATGTGGCGTTTAAACTCAGTCACAACCGCAAAGTGCTGTGGCAATTACGCGCCGCGACTAAAGAACATGAGCAATTGCAGCGGGTTGGGCAATTATGTCATCCTGAATTTGTGCAAAATTTGCTCAGCGTGCAGCAAACCAGCAGCGCATTGCAATTGAGTGGTTGGATTAGTCAGCCGACGTTTTCCCGCGCCCAAGCCGATTTACAATATTTCTTTCTCAATGGGCGGGTGATTCGCGACAAACTCATCAGCCATGCCTTGAAACAAGCCTATCATGATGTGCTGTATGGCGAGCGACAACCCTGTTATGTGCTTTATTTGAGCCTCGACCCCAGCGAAGTCGATGTGAACGTGCATCCGAATAAAAGCGAAGTGCGTTTTGCGCAAAGCGGTTGGATTCATGATTTTCTGGTGCACAGCGTGCAACAAGCGTTAAATCGCACTTCGCCGCAGACTATTCAACCGATTCCCCAGCCCAAAATTGCCACTAGCGACGCGCCGACACAATACGCTTTTTCAAACACCACGCGCAATCCTACCCAAAGTGCGGTACGGGAATCTTTGGCAAGCTATCAACATTTACAGGCAAGTTTGCCGCCGCGTTTACAAACGTCAATTTCGCCGCGTGAGTTTTCAGAATCTTTAAACATTCCTGAAGAAGAGGATAAAACTTCCAATGACGCGCCCGCGCTGCAAGCCACACCTGTTTTAGGTTATGCTTTGGCACAATTACAAGGGGTGTATTTGTTGGCGGAAAATACGCAAGGTTTGGTCTTGGTCGATATTCATGCGGCGCACGAACGGATTATGTACCAACGTTTAAAAACCGCATGGCAGCAACAAGCGTGGCATGGTCAAGCTTTACTCGTGCCAGTGCAAGTGGAGGTTTCCGAGATCGAAGCTGAATTAGCTGAGCAGGAACAAGCGTGGTTTAAACAATTTGGCTTTGAAATTACCCGCACCGCGCCCCACATTTTAAGCGTGCGCCAAGTGCCGAATTTATTGCAACAAGCAGATATTGCCGTCTTGTTAAAAGCGATTTTGGTAGACCTTGCCCATTTTGAACGCAGTGAACGTTTAATCACCCTGAGTGAAGAATTATTATCGACGTTCGCTTGCCACAGTTCGGTGCGGGCAAATCGGCAATTAAGCCTGACGGAAATGAATGCCTTGTTACGTGAAATGGAACAAACCGAGCGCAGTAATCAATGTAATCATGGTCGCCCGACGTGGGTGCAAGTGGATATGGCGGGCTTGGATGCGCTGTTTTTGCGGGGGCGATGAAAGGCAGAACCTAGGGTGTATGAGCGTAGCGTCATACACCTTAAAATAGCCATTCTGGTGCACGGCGGCTACGCCTTATGCTTAGGGGGTTGAGGGCTTCTTTAAAACTTTAAATTCCCTCATTTCCCTTTTTCAAAGAGGGAAGATAAAATCCAATTGTTTTTTAAACATTTTTAGATTTTGAGCTTACGCTTTCACATAAACTGTTTGCTGCAACAAATGAAAACGCTCAGTTAATTGAAATAAATTTTCAGAATGCCCAATGAATAAATAGCCTTCGGGTTCAAGAATATCGGCAAAGCGTTCAAATAAAATTGATTGGGTATTTTTATCAAAATAAATTACGACGTTGCGACAAAAAATAAGATCGAATGTGCCGCGCATCGGCCATGCGTGGATTAAATTTAACTGTCGAAAACTGATAATTTCTTGTAATTCTTTAGAAATATGTGCCTTGCCCGCTTGTCCACCAATGCCGCGCTTGACCCAACGGTGTAAACGCTCTGGGGAAATGCCTTCTAATCTATCACCCTCATAAATTCCCAAGCGTGCTTTTTCCAATACCGCTGAGTCTAAGTCGCTGGCCAAAATTTTTACATCCCAATAAGACGGCACGACCTCTTTCACCACCATAGCAATCGAATAGGCTTCCTCACCACTGGCGCAGCCCGCAGACCAAATGCGCAAACGTTGCTGTTCTTGCTTACGTTCTAGCAACTCAGGCAGGATGATTTTACCCAAGACTTCAAAATGATGGGCTTCACGGAAAAATGCGGTCAGATTGGTGGTGACTGCATTGATAAAGTTCACCAATTCTTCGCCATCATTTTCAAGTAACACTTGGTAATAACTGGAAAAACTATTTAAATTGAGGGCGCGTAAGCGTCTAGCAAGACGGCTATACAACATTTCTTGTTTATGCTCGGACAGGTGAATGCCCGTGTGGTGATTTACCAGCTCACGTAGCAAATTAAAATCATGCTGGGTAAAGGTAAACTCGCGATTTAACAGCACTTTCTCATGATGAATCATACGTTAATCGGTGGCAGTTTTAGTAGTTGGGTGAGTCCTAGGGTTTGAGCCGCAGCACAAAGTACCAATGAAGGATTTTCCCATTCAATGTGGATGACTTGGCTAACAGCCAGCAATAATTGTAAAGCAGCCGTGTCTACATGTTCAACTGCCTCAGCATCAATCTGCAAAGTTTCGCTGGGGTGTTGTTGACATTCAATTTGTAAGGCGTGCAATTGAGTCAGGGTTAAAGTTGTGGGCAATTTTAGACAATAAACAGATTGCGTCATGTGCTTAGCCTTTCTGGTGAAAAGTAACTCTCAGCCTTCCCACTGATAAAATAATGGGGAGATTCAAACACGCGGTTTAAATCTCTTCATTTTTCAAAGCAGTGAGCCAGTTAAATCTAAAAATCTTTCCATTCATCATCGTGTGCCACAACTGTGGTCGGGACTCGTCGCGCCAGATGTAAATGCTGAAGCGGGGTTTCCACAGCTTTACGCAATCCGGGGTGCGCCGCCGTGACGGACGGGATATGCGTATTGTGAGGGGCGAAAGTTTTTACAGGACTGGCGGTGCTGGAATCCACTTGAAAACCCTGTGATTCCGCTAATTTAAAGAAACTAATTTGTTGTTTCAAATTTTGCGCCTGATTGCGCATCGAATCGCTGGCAGAGGTTGATTCTTCCACTAAAGCTGCATTTTGCTGCGTCACTTCATCCAGTTGCGCAACCACTTTATTGACTTGCTTAATCCCTGAAGACTGTTCTTGACTGGCTGCGGCAATTTCAGCAACGATGTCACTGACTTTTTTCACCGCCATCATGATTTCATCCAAAGTTTCGCCCGACTGATTGGTCAAGCGTGCGCCTTCAGAAACTTTTTCGCTACTGTCTTTGATAAGTTCTTTAATTTCTTTCGCCGCTGCCGCGCTGCGTTGCGCCAAATTGCGCACTTCTGAGGCAACCACTGCAAAACCACGTCCTTGCTCACCTGCGCGCGCCGCTTCCACCGCCGCATTTAAAGCCAATAAATTGGTTTGGAAAGCAATTTCATCAATCACACTGATAATGTCTGCTATTTTACTGCTGCTGCTGTTGATTTCATTCATCGCTAAAATTGCACTACCGACGACTTGGCTACCTTGTTCGGCGCGTTGTTTAGCTGTGGTGGCGAGTTGGGCGGCTTGCCGTGAATTATCCGCATTTTGTTGCACAGTTGCGGTCATTTCTTCCATGCTGGCGGCGGTTTCTTCCAAAGAAGCGGCTTGTTCTTCCGTGCGCTGACTCAGGTAAACATTGCCTTGAGAAATTTCATCTGCGCCTTGGCTCACCAATTGTGCAGTTTTTTGAATGCTTTGCATGACTTCGGTTAGTTTTCTAACGGTGGCATTCACATCTTGCTTGAGCCGATCCAATGAACCCGCATACTCTCTATCAACGGTTTGAGTTAAATCACCCATCGCCATGGCAGCCACCACGCGCATAATTTCTTCAATCATGCGTTGATTGAAATCCAAAGTTAAATTAATACTTTCGCTGACGGTGCGGAAAAATCCTGCTTTATTATCAATCTCAATCCGCTGATTGAAAATGCCTTGGGCGGCGGCAACGGTCACGGTGTTAATTTCTTGTTCGGTGGCAATTTCTTGGGTGCGGTTATTAAACTCAACCGCCGTGCCCACCCGATCCCCTTGCGTGTTAATCACGGGGGTGAAAATCGGGTCAATGGTCAACGAGCCAATTTTCAGTGTGGTGCGTAGACTTTGAGTGAGCTGGTCGAGTAATTGCCGTTGTTGGGCGGGATTGTGATAAAACACATCAATCGGTGCGCCAACTAAATTACTCGCATCGAACTTGGGTAATTCTTGGCAAATAGTGCGTTCATCGGATTTGAATAAGCGTTGTGCGACTTCATTGATATAAATCACTTGATGTTGTGCATCTAAAATAATCACGCCTGTGGTGACGCAATCTAAAGCACGGTTAATGCGCAGCGCATCTTCTGTAATCGCTTTTTCACGGGCAATGCGTTCACGGAGCTGAATTTGCATACTGTCAAAGGCAATCAATAATTGTCCTGTTTCGTCTTGACGATCATGGGTAATGGTGTTGTGTAAATTGCCTGCAGCAATCGCATTGGCGACATTGACAGCTTGAGTTAAGGGGCGATTAATCGCGCGGGCGAACAGATAGATAATTCCTAAACTACACAAGACAGAGACTGCTAATACGAGATAAACCCAGAAAACCGCATCTTCACGTTCTTTACCTGCTTGTTCCATAAAGCTGATGGCTTTATTCTGGGCATACTCACTAATGTTATTAACTAGTTCAGCAGCCTGTTTAAATTTTTCGGCGTTGGTACCTGTAATAACTTGTTGACGTACTTCATCATTTTTACCTTGGCGTTTCAAATTGAAAACATCGTCACGGACATGTCGCCACTCTACCAAGGCAGTGCGTAACGCAACCACATTGCTAGGGTCTCCAAGAAAGCGTTCTGCGACTAAGCTCAAAGCATCGACAGATTCTTCATCTAATTTATTAACTTTGGCAATAATACTTTCTATGTTTTGATTATCTGCAACGGGGAGATCACGCATATGCAGACGAATTTCGAGCAGCAGAACATGTATATCCCGAATAGTTTTCGTCACTGTGAACGGGTGCTGATGCAGACTTGTGGTTAAAGTTGCTAATTTATTCATCTGATAAATCGCAAATCCCCCGATAATGATACTGAACAGGGTCATCGCCATAAAGCCTAGAAATAAGCGCGTGCGAATTTTCATTGTTTTAAACATTATTGTTTCATTCCATGCAAGTGTTTTCGATACTTATGCAGTCTTAATGCCATAAGCGCATTCAAATGCTTATCACTTTTTCCATTTTATATGAATGTGGACTTGATTACCTAAACTTATAAACTTAGGTATAATTTTTAGTAATACTGAAATAGCAGAGATTTTAGAATATTTCTTAGATTGGATTAGCGATAAACCAACCCAACAAAGAGCGAAAATGCAGAGTTAGTCGAATTGTTGGATTGGCGATGAGCTAACGGCAAGACTGATTCGGGCAATGTGATTTCAGAATGAATTTTAAGAAGCGGTGGGTAATTGCGTATCTTGGGCATTCAAACTTTGCCCATGAATACTGCGCCCGTCTGCACCCATTAGATACAAGTATAGGGGAATAATTTGTTCTGGCGTGGGCAAGGTGGCAGGGTCTTCACCGGGAAAGGCAGAACTTCTCATACCCGTGCGCGTGCCGCCGGGATTGATCGTGTTGACGCGAATATTGGTATTAGTTTCCAATTCGTCTGCCAGCACTTGCGCCATACCTTCGATCCCAAATTTAGAAACTGCATACGCGCCCCAATACGCCCGACCTTTGCGCCCCACACTGGAAGAGGTATAAATCACCGAAGCATCAGCGGCTTTGCGCAACAAAGGTAAGCAGGCTTTGGTCAACAAAAATGGGGCATTTAAATTGACCTGCATCACCTGAAACCACATGGTGGTGTCGTAATAATCCAAGGGGGTCAATGCGCCTAACATTGCGGCATTGTGCAGTAAGCCGTCTAAGTGTCCAAATTCGTCGCATAAGGTACGGGCTAAATCTTCATAATCTTTGGCAGTTGCGCCTTCCAAATTCATCGGATAAATTGCGGCTTGCGGATGTCCTGCGGCTTCGATTTCGTCATACACTATTTCAAGTTTACGAATCGTGCGCCCTAATAAAATCACGGTAGCTCCGTGGGCAGCATAGGTTTTTGCAGCAGCGCGTCCGATGCCATCACCAGCCCCGGTTACTAGAATAATACGTTCTGCCAAAAGGTTAGGAGCGGGATGATAGTCAAACATAAAAATTTCCTTGAATTTTATCTTTTATAATCGGGAGCGCGAGGAAGCAGTCCATTAAGAGAATATTATAAATCAGATATTCCCAAGACACATTATAAAAAATTCATACATTGCATTTTAAGTCAGCAAATAAGCAACCGCTTCATTTCTATCTGCCGTATTTTTGAAAAATGCGACGACTGTTTCAAACAGTTCCAGAAACTCTTCTTGTTCCTCACTCCAATGTTCACCGTGATAAATTTCTTCATAATCTAAGCTTTCTAAAGTCGTGCTTAATTCGGTGCGTGAGTACGCAGCCAATTGTTTTGCTAAATTCACAACGCGCTCGGCAGGAACATAAAATGCCATTTCGGCACAGGGCAAGCCTTCCAGTTGTTCCAACTCCACTGAAAACGCTACGCCGAGTTTGTCCAAAGTTTGCGCCAAAATGTCCCATGCATCATCAATGCACAAGCTTTCACTGGGTTGTTCATCCAATTCTTTGCGTAAAAAATCACAAAGCTCTCTGGGCGTATCCTGTAATTCAGATAATTTTTGTTCAGAAATCGCAATAAAGTCAGCACCAAAACTCATGGATAAACTCCTTTATGTTAAAACTGGATATGCTCTCCCTTTCCTGTTGAAAAGGGCAGAGGTACCTGCACAATTTTATAATTATTTGATTCTAAGATTAAACTATCTCGTTCCCACGATCCAGTATCACTGCCATTAAGTTAACCTAACCTGCGTTCGGGATAAGAAAACTTAAGTCTTTTAAATAACAATAAGTTTAGGAGTTACGCAGTTGGCGCAAAAGTAGCATCGAAAAGGGAATGAATCCAAAACGATGTGACGAATACGATTATATAAACTTTCTGGTTGCAGCTCAGAAAAGCTATAGCTGCCTTGAGGCAAGTCGAGTGCAACCCATACATGCTCATACACCTGCACATGATGCGATAACACGATGTTTACACTCTATGAACCCTGATAATGACGCACTCTGGCAAGAAGCCGAACCGATGCTAGAGAAGGATAAGGGTTTGCTTGTGTTGGATGATTCAACCCTAGATAAGCCCTATGCCCAGAAAATCCCCTTAGTCTATCGACATTGGTCTGGAAAACACCACGACATTGTTAAAGGCATTAATCTGCTGACACTGTTATGGACTGATGGAGATAAACATGTTCCTTGCGACCATCGTATCTACGATAAGGCTCATGATAATTTAAACAAGTCTGGTCAATCCAGATAATACGGGGAATGTACCGATAGCACGGTTAGCTATCCGTGATACGGGTTGTGTTGTTCATCTCATGGGCTATGGATTTGTTAAAGTGTTCAGAACAATCGCTACAAACGGCGATGCTGAACATTGGACAAGCAGTAATCTCAACATGACGGAACTTGAACGTGTGGCAACCGCTGAAAAGACATGGGCGATTGAGAATTATCATCGGGGTCTTAAACAGTTTTGTGGTGTAGAGAAATGTCAGGCTCGTTCTGCAACCGCCCAGCGCAATCATATTGCGATGGCTCTGCGTGCTTTCCTACGTTTAGAAACCTATAGTTACACCACAGGTTACAGTTGGTTTGAAGCTAAAATGCAGATTATACGTGATGCCATTAGACACTATCTTCTTTCTCCAAGGTATAACCTAGTTTCAACTGCGTAACTACTAATTTTAAAACAATATTTTCACCGTGAATAATCCCGAAACCGTCAGCCAGACAAATAACAAACTC
Organism: Thiotrichaceae bacterium; assembly: GCA_028688145.1. Taxonomy (GTDB): domain Bacteria; phylum Pseudomonadota; class Gammaproteobacteria; order Beggiatoales; family Beggiatoaceae; genus JAQTYU01. The sequence continues at coordinate 314,872 of JAQTYU010000001.1, forward strand.
GCAAGTGCAAAGGCTTTCGCGCCAGAAACCCGAATTTTCTGCCAAGTGGATTCTATGCCGAGAGCTGCCATTGCGGAGACCAATAAAAATTGGTCAATTTGGTTGATCATATTTACAATCGCGCTCGGAATTAATTGCGCACTGTTCAGCGCGACCACGCCGACAAAATACAAAATAAACCACGGCACGGGCGGCTTGCTTAATTTTTGATTGCTGTCACTACTGGCGGTGAAATATTGCAATAACCAGCCAAGCAACAGCAACACGGGAGCCATTAATAACACGCGCCCCATTTTCACCAAAACCGCATTTGCGCCCGAAACCCCACCGACCATTGTCCCCGTTGCGACCACTTGTGCGACTTCGTGAATGGTTGCGCCTGACCAAATTCCAAATTGTTTGTCACTTAATGTTAAGCCGCTGTGCGCGTAAATGAAGGGATAGAGCAGCATTGCCAATGTGCCAAAAATCACCACGGTTGCGACGGCGGCGGCGGATTTATGCGGCTCGCTTTGCAATGTGCCTTCGGCTGCCATGACGGCGGCTGCGCCACAAATGCCTGAACCTGCGCCGACTAATAAGCAAGTGTCTCTGTCCATTTTTAAAAATTTAGTGCCGACAAACCACGCAATGCCTAAAGTCGAGATAATCACGATAAAGTCTAATGCGAGCACTTGCCAGCCTAAGCCGATAATTTCGTGATAAGTCAGTCTGAATCCATAGAAGACAATCGCAAGGCGTAAGATATTTTTTGCGCTGAATTGGATGCCGGGCAGCCATGTTTTGGGGAGGGTGTGGCGCAAGCTATTGGCGTAAATCATGCCCATGAAAATGGCGATAATCAGGGGCGAGATGCCTGTCGATTGCAAGTAAGGCAGTGTTCCCAACATCATGGCGAAGAGTGCAAATAACATGGTTAGCAAGATGCCGCGCAGGGTGTTGGCATTCTGTGAGTTTGAAAAAGGCATAATGAAGCTTCTCTTATATCAAAATATTATTATATTATATTTTTTTGATATATATGAGTTGGGCAGTTCAGAATAGACTTCTAATTATTTCTCGTTCCTATAGCAGGGGTATTAGAATGAGAAAAAATTGGCAACTCCATAACGCCACGATTTCAAAAGAGAGACTGATTATGAGTAGTTTATTCGAGCAAGCTTATCAGGCATGGGATGACGGGAAACTGGAAATCGCGTTTAAATTATTTCGTGAAGCCGCTGCTCAGGGAGGGCTTCATCAAAGAGTAAAATCACTGTGCTAAATAATTAGTTAAAGTACACTTTAACGCCAACCCATTCTCATGCAAACACTTTGCTTGAGGGACTAGACCGACTCATTAACCCCAGAAAACCCTCAAGGTTTGCACCCATTTTCATGATTCCCTCCGTCACTGAACTTACCTCTGCAAACCTCAGTAAGTTTAACCCGATACTCCGTAAAACCCCCATCACTAACGCAGTATGCTTCTTAGAGATTTGGCAGCTATCCTCTTTTAAAATCACATCTTTTACCCAGTGTAAGTTGTTCTCTATGCGCCTTGTATCCATTTACCAAAGCGATAAGCACTGACTTCCTCACTACTGATGTAATAGCTCTCACTCCCCACCTGTTTCTTACCGCGATTGCCACGACGATGTACTGAGACCACACTACGCAAACCTGCCACATAAGCATGATTATTCTTGATAATCAGCTCTACTGTTTTTTTTGGGGATGAATCTCGCTCTGCTTGCTGTTTTCTAAAGTTCCAAGCTGCAAGACTAAATGACTTTGATGCCCGAAAAAGCTTACTAAACTTACAAAGTTCTGCTCCGCATCATGGCAATGAGTGACGGTGCTATTAATGCTTTTTCCATCAATGGCTATCAGCTCTGATTTATAATGACTCAACATCCATTGATTAAATGCCTGACATAACTCTTGAATATCAAGACGATTGCCTAGTCTTTGGAACGTTGATGCACTGGGGGACTTTGCCATGTGGCAAGGGTATTTGGGTTACCAATAATGTCCTGTGATTCTTTGCAAAATGAGCCATTGCATTAAAGCTCGTATAACCACACATCATGCTCATTATCATGAGGGTGGGTGTCTGTTGGTGACGAATGCCTTTGTTCTGACGGGAATCGCTGAGTGTGGTTAAGTAGGGGCTTAAACTATTCATGGCTTATCAGATGAATCAATTGGTTAAAAGATATTCCTATTTAACTGCTTATTATATCTCAGTTTTGTATTCTTTGATGATGCCCTCCTCGGGCAGGGAGGATTTAAAAATCTCGATTATTGCCACGATGTTAAATCCCCCTCCGCCCCCTCGCGTTGCTCTCCCCCTTTTTCAAAGAGGGAAGTTAATGATTAAGCCTCTGGAAATAATCCCATCGACAAATAACGATCCCCGCGATCACAAATAATTGCCACAATCAGCGCATTTTTCACTTCCTGCGCCAATTGCAAAGCGGCGGCAACTGCACCGCCTGAAGAAATCCCGCCTAAAATTCCCTCAACTGCAGCCAAATCACGCATAGTTTGCTCTGCGGTGGCTTGATCAATATCAATAATTCTATCCACGCGACGTTCATCATAAATCTTAGGCAAATAAGCTTTAGGCCAGCGACGAATCCCAGGAATACTTGAACCCTCTGTCGGTTGCACCCCAACAATTTGAATCGCTGCATTTTGTTCTTTCAAAAAGCGCGACGTGCCCATAATCGTGCCTGTCGTCCCCATTGCGCTGACAAAATGGGTGATTTTTCCCTCAGTGTCGCGCCAAATTTCAGGCCCTGTGCTTTCATAATGTGCTTGGGGATTATCTTGATTATCAAATTGATTCAGAATTCGACCCTTGCCTGCTTGCTCTAATTCAATTGCTAAATCCCGTGCGCCTTCCATACCACTGGCTTTAGGAGTCAGAATTAATTCAGCCCCATAAGCCCGCATCAACATGCGACGTTCCACGCTCATATTGTCAGGCATGATTAATTTGAGCTGATAACCTTTCATCGCCGCCACCATGGCTAAAGCAATCCCCGTGTTGCCGCTGGTGGCTTCAATTAAAATATCGCCTGGCTTAATCTCGCCGCGTGCTTCTGCTTTACTAATCATGCTCAATGCAGGACGATCTTTCACCGAACCAGCGGGATTATTGCCTTCTAATTTCACTAAAATCTGATTATTGTTGCCTGCATGTAAGCGTTGCAGCGCGACTAAAGGCGTATTGCCTACAAAATATTCTAAGGATTTCATCCAATATCCTTTACGGTGTGAAAGCTCTCTCTGTGAGGAAGATGGCTCAATTGTTCCCACATGCGTTAGCATGTTATTATTTTTGGTTAGCTCTTTGTTTATGGAGAGACAAGCCATCGACCTCTATCTGTCGATGGCTTTCTCACTCGACAAATAAGGTCGAGTATGGATTGAAACATTTGCTGTAACCTTGATTATTTTCAATAAGTATTGGCATCATAGCGCAAAATTTGCGGGCTTGGGGATAGCGGCTTAGAAGATTTGACGCTATTACCAACAAATAGCGTGATAAGATGACGCGTTGCTGATAAATTGTTTTGCCCGTTTTATCGACCTCTATCCGTCGGCGGGTTTCACCTGACGGATGAGGTCGGGTGTGGATCGAAACAAACCAAGAAACACGTAGGGCTTAGCGCGTGATCATTAAACTGCGTTATGGGATAATTTCAATTTTTTGTTAAGTCAATTAGGTCAACTGTACAATGATTATTATACTTGAGCCACAAGTTACGAGTGGCAGTGAAGAATACAACAAGATTATGGCATTTTTGGAAAAATTACCAAACGTGCAACACCGCATTCATGCTGAAGTTGGGGAACAACAAACCCTGACCGAAATTTATTTAATTGGCGATACCCACACCCTTGATAAAGAAGAGATTCAAGCTTTACCCGGTGTGGGTCGTGTGGTGCGAGTTTCGCGTGAATATCGGGTGTTAGGCAGACATGCCGACGACGATCAACGCACTTCCGCTTTTGAATACAATGGCGTGACTTTCAGCCAAGATACTTTGAATGTGTTTGCAGGGCTGTGTGCAGTCGATACCCCTGAACACGTTGAAATCATGATGAAAGCTTTGCAAGCCGAAGGGCAAGTTTGCACTCGGATGGGCGCGTACAAACCCCGTACCAATCCTTATGCTTTCCAAGGACATGGCAAAGATTGCTTAAACTATGTGTTCGAGTTGGCTGGCAAATACGGCATTAAAGTGATTTCGATGGAAGTTACTCATGAATCACATATTGATGAAATTCATGCGGCTTTAGAAGCCACGGGCAAGCCCACGGGCGTGATGTTGCAAATTGGCACGCGCAACACCCAAAACTTTGAATTATTAAAGTCTGTGGGTCGTCAAAATGAATACCCCGTGTTAATTAAGCGCGGTTTCGGGATTACGCTTGAAGAGTCTTTAAATGCGGCTGAATATCTCGCCAGCGAAGGCAATCGTAAAGTGGTGTTCGGTTTACGCGGCATGAAAACCAACATGGGCGACCCACACCGCAATCTGGTGGACTTCTCGCATGTGCCCACGGTCAAGCGTTTGACCCGGATGCCTGTGTGTATCGATCCTTCACATTCTGTGGGCACACGCTCACGTTGCTGTGATGGGATTCTGGATGTGTTCCACGCCACCACGCAAGGTATTATTGCAGGCGCGAACATGGTATTGGTTGATTTCCACCCCAACCCCGCCAAAGCTTTGGTCGATGGACCTCAGGCTTTATTAATGAAAGAATTGCCCTACTTCTTAGAAGATATTCGTATCGCCCGTGAAGCGTATGAAAGACGGCGCGCATTGGCAGACAAACAACCTGCTTAATTAGGCGGACTTGAAAGAAGGTGAAGTATTCACTTTCTTTCAAACAAAGGACTTAGGGATGAGACGAGGAAATTCGCTGCCATGATTATAGGCATAGGGATCGACATCAGCGAGCAAGAACGCATTCGTGCGAGTATTACCCAATTTGGACAACAGTTTGTTGAAAAGCTATTTACTGCACAAGAGATCACGTATTGCGAACGTTATCGTGATCCCACGGAACATTATGCGGGCAAGTTTGCGGTGAAAGAGGCGTTTATGAAGGCGATAGGTACCGGTCGCCGTCAACAAGTCACGTTTAAAGATATTGAAGTGCTTAATCAATCTTCGGGGGCACCCCGTATCACTTTACATGGCAATACGAAAACATTGACGGATGCCATTGGCATCATGCAGATTCACGTCAGTGTGTCGCATAGCGCGAATATTGCAGTTGCCGTGGTCATTTTGGAAAGTTCGCCTGATCTGAAAGTTTAGACAGGTGATTCAGCTAATTTCATAAAAATTTAATTTTAATCACGAAACCTTGGCAGTGGTTAGTATTTTTTCGCTTGTAATTTCAGTACTCGTTTCTGTACAGAAACGTGGAAAATAGAATGCTGGAAAACGTAATACTTTCACACACTGCAACCTTTGGAATAACATTATGAAACTTAAAAGTTTTAAGCATCAAATTGGGTATAATTTTATACTAACTTTTGAAAATGATGGCAGATAAACTGGAAATGTCCATTGCGGGTTATGATAGTGTAACTAGGATGTGTTGAGGAACGAAGCGCATCATTTGCGTGAAAACACTCAATCTCGACTGATGCGCCTCCTGTCGTCGGCACATCCTATTATGCTAGGTTTTGTAATGGAGAGCAGTTTGGTCGCTCTAGAGTCCAAAACTGAGCGGTTTGAAATCCTAGAAGTTAAAAATTACCGCTATAAATGGGATTGTTTGAACAAGTTTAAATAATGTGGAGTTGCCTCATTAAACCTAAAAGAATAACAATAAAGATACCAAGCAACCATATTCTAAAAAGATATTTTGCAACAGTCATAGACATTGGCTTGATATATAAGCGTTCCAACATTATTGTGATGATAAGGCTCGCTACTGAGATGAAACAGCCCACTAACAAATTAAGATTCCATACTGAAATCAAATTATTAGAAATCACACGATAAAATATAGTCGCGAACGTACTGTAAAATAATGCACTAAAAAAATGAATTAAAAAAACGAGCGCAAATAACTCAACAGAGCTGCTACTTTTTTTATTGTTGAGATCATTCATTAAGATAGCTGCATCGTTTCCATACGGAGCGCGTGGAAACGATGATAGATTATGAGATTCTGGCAAGGATTGCGGATTTATTTTTCGCCAGATTTAAGGGGTATTAAAATCTTTAGTTATTGCGCCGCCGTCAAAGTTTCACGCACCGTGAACGCGCCGCGCAAATCTCCCACATTAAAACCCACCGCCTTATCTTGTGGATACAAAGCCGTAATTTTTTCCATCAGATCAGGTTTGATCTTGCTGCCATGACAAGTTAAACAAACTTCTGCTGTCGGAATCGCTTTCATGTAACGCGCTTCACGCTTGCCTTCTGTTTCCACCACCGCATGAAATTCTAAAGTATTCACATCTTCACCCTTGGCTTTACGGGCTTCAAAGGTATTTAAAACTTCTTCTTCCCACGCATCAGGCGCACTGGCAGCATTGCGCGGTTTTAAACTGGTACGCGCCACGCTCACGCCCGCTTTTTCAGAAATTTGCTGTGCAATTTTAGGGGCTTTTAGATGACAAACTTCCAAAGCTGCAATCGCCCCACCGCTTTTAATCGCTGTGGTTAATTCTTGTTTTAACGCGCCGCCGTAAGCCTGAATGGATTGACGATAGCCTGCTAATTTATCGGCACTTAATTCAGTTTCGGCAGAAGCCACATTACACAATAAACCACCCAAAACAATGCTATAAATTCCTATTTTCATCAGATTTCCTTGTTGGTTTGAAACCTTCCTCTTTAGGGGCGGTTTTTAAGTTTTGATAACGATACTCGAGTATCATTATCCTTTGCAGTAAGCTCCTCGTTCACGGGGAGGAACAATCCATCGACCTCTATCCGTCGGCGGGTTTCACCTGACGGATGAGGTTGGGTGTGGATTGAAACATAATAATATCTCTGTGAAAAGCTGCATAAAAAAAGCCCGTGTCTCGCCAATAAATTGCAGCGGCACACGGGCTAGTATATTAGCATACTCTTATAGATTGAGCTGTGTCCCGATTTCAATCACCCGATTGCTGGGAATGCGAAAAAAGTCGGTGGCACTGCGCGAATTACGCAACATACTGATAAACAATTTTTCCCGCCATGAAGCCATACTAAAGCGCTTCTTGGCTTTATCTTTCGAGGGAATGAGCGTTTCACGCCCTAAGAAAAATGTGGTTTCCATTTCGTTGAAATCCAAGCCATAAGGATGACAATGTTCCAAAATTTTAGGCACATTCGGGTCTTCTTTAAAACCATATTGCGCCACCACGCGGAAGAAGTTACTGCCCAAATCCTGAACCCGAACCCGATCATGATCTCTAATATAGGGCACATCTTCCACAACCAAGGTCAATAGCACAATGCGTTCATGCACCACCTTATTGTGTTTTAAGTTGTGTAATAAAGCAGGGGGCACACCAATTTGATGACTGGTCATAAACACTGCCGTACCCGGTACACGGAATAGGCTATTGCTGGGGCTTGAGTTTTTAGGATCGATCATCATGAGAAAATCATCGATTTCTAAAAGGTCAGGTTTCATGCGTTCTGCAATCAGTTCGCGACCCCGTTTCCATGTCGACATTAGAGTAAAAATGCTGAATCCCACCACGATGGGGAACCAACCACCTTGAGGAATTTTGATCGCGGTTGCACTGAAAAAGATAATATCAATACTTAAAAACCCAACGATTGACATCCACGTTCCCCACTTGCCCAATCTACCCCAATTCCACATGTGTTTCATGGCAACGAAGGCAAAAAAGGTGCTGATAATCATCATGCCTGTGGCGGCGACCCCATAGGCGGCGGCTAAATTGCTGGAGGATTGAAAGCCCAACACTAAGCCAATGATTGCAGTCAATAGTGTCCAATTGACCCAAGGCACGTAAATCTGTCCCACTTCTTCTTCTGAAGTATGGTCAATTTCCATGCGCGGGCAAAAACCCAATTGAATCGCTTGGCGGGTCAAAGAAAATGCGCCAGAAATAACTGCTTGTGAGGCAATAATGGCGGCGGCGGTGGCAAGCATCACCAGTGGCACTAAGGCCCACTCAGGGGCGAGTAAGTAGAAAGGATTGGCGACAGCTTCGGGGCGACTGATTAATAATGCGCCTTGTCCAAAGTAATTAATCACAATGGCAGGACCGACTAAATAAAACCAAGCGATCTGAATGGGGCGTTTTCCAAAATGTCCCATGTCCGTATATAAAGCTTCTGAACCCGTCATCACCAAAACGACTGAGCCAAGCACTAAGAACGCATGGAATTTATTGGTGATCAGAAATTCGATTGCGTAAAATGGAATAATGGCTTTTAAAACTGAAGGTTGTTGAATGATTTCGAGAAAGCCCAACACCGCCAAGGAGGAAAACCACAACAACATAATCGGGCCAAATAACGCGCCGACACTGGCTGTTCCTTTGCGTTGCATGGAAAACAGCGCGATTAAAATCACGATGGTGCTTGGGATAATGTAGGGTTTGAAAACATCACTGACAATTTCTAAACCTTCCACTGCACTGAGCACAGAAATTGCGGGGGTGATAATCCCATCGCCATAAAATAAAGCTGCGCCGAAAATTCCGAGCACGACTAGCCACCAAACTTTTCGAGCATCTCCCTTCCAATAGCGCAAGGTCAGCGCGGTCAGTGCGAGAATACCGCCTTCGCCATTGTTGTCAGCACGCATAATCAGAATGACATATTTTAAAGAAACGACGAAAACCAATGTCCAAAACATTAACGACAAGACACCGAGAATATTATCAGGTGTTGGAGCAACCCCATGCGGGGCAGTAAAACATTCTCGCAAAGCATACAAGGGGCTGGTACCAATGTCGCCATAGACCACGCCTAAAGCCGCGAGGGTCAATTTGAGAGAAACGCTTTGTGAAGGAGTAGAGGCTGAAGAATGATTCATTGTTGAGAGTAACTTATTGGATTACTGGAAGCTCAAATTATACACCCTGTGGCATGAAACACACAGTTCAAATATAATATACTGTAATTTAAGAAATTATTTACGAATTTCCCAGCCATAAATGTGGCAAAAATGTGTATTTTAAAACCTTGGGGAAAGCTTGGGCTAAGGATATGAGAAAAACATTTACATAGACCTAAGCAGCCAGTTATCATAATTAATTATTCGCGCAAGACAGGTTTGCGTGTGAGCGGTTTTACCCCCGACGTAAGGCTAACCCGATTATATGAATCAATGGACTTCTTTCATTTCGCAAAAAACTTCTAATGTGGGAGAATTCGTGAATCGCAGTTTGGACCGTCAAGTGAAACTTGCGGTCACGGGTTTAAGCCGCAGTGGGAAAACCGTGTTTATTACTTCGCTGATTCACCAATTGATGCACGGCTTAGACAGCAGTCATCTGCCATTTTTTGAAATCGCGAGCAGTGGACGTTTGCGCGGCACGCGCTTGATGCCGCAGCCCAATATGCATATTCCTGCATTTCGCTATCTCGAAGGGATTGAACGTTTATGCAGCGATCCACCCGAGTTCCCCGAAGCCACGCAAGGTATTAGTGAAATTCGCTTGGCAATTCGTTATGAATCTGCGCAACCTGTTTTGAAATATCTCGCGCCGATTAAAACCTTATACATTGATATTGTGGATTATCCCGGTGAATGGCTGTTAGACCTACCTTTGCTAGAACTGACTTATGAACAATGGTCAGCCCAAATTGCAACGCTGTGTGAACGTGAACCGCGTTTCACTTTGTCGCAAGCATGGCGGGAATATTTAGACAGCATCGATTTTTCACAGCCCAGCCAAGATGCGGTATTGCGCCAAGCCAGTGAATTGTATACAGATTTTTTATACGCCTGCAAAAAGCCTGAATACGGTTTGAGTTTATTGCAACCGGGACATTTCACCATGCCGGGCGATAAGAAAGGCGCACCGATTTTACAATTTTGTCCCTTGTTAAAAATCCCGAGCAGCAAGCCTGAAGGCAGTTTATTTGCGGAAATGAAACGCCGCTACGAAGCTTATAAAGAGCATGTGGTGCGGGTTTTTTATCGCGAACATTTCGCCAGTTTCGACCGTCAAATTGTGCTGGTCGACCCGTTGCGGGCGTTTAATGTGGGTTATAACGCGTTTGCGGAAATGCAGAGCGCGTTAAATATGGTGTTGCAAAGTTTCCATTATGCGAAAACGGGGCTTATTAATAAGTTATTTGGTGGGCTGAAAATTGATAAAGTGTTGTTTGCCGCGACCAAAGCCGACCATGTCACCCCGAATCAATTAAACAATTTAGAACAATTTTTGCGACAAATGCTGATTAAACCGCAAAAAAATCTGTATTTCGACAGCGTGCAAACCGACGCATTCGCGCTGGCTGCGATTAAATGTACCCAAGCGGCATATACGCAATTTGATGGGCAAAGGCTTTCTTGTATTAAGGGCGTGCCTAAAGACGGTGATAAGCCGATTGCATTATTTCCCGGAGAAATTCCTGTGGATATTCCTGTCCCCGAAGATTGGGTTGAGGGACGCTTCAATTTTGTAGAATTTAAACCGCCCCGCTTAAGCAATGCCCACAGCGGCGCATTACCCCATATTCGTTTAGACCGCGCCTTAGAATTTCTGTTGGGAGATAAATTTTAAAATGAGTGCACAAACTTGGAAAGCCCCCCTGTTTTTCGATTTGTCAGAAGTTGAAAGCATTGCTGAAGAAGAAGCGGCGATTACCTTAAATTACACGCCGCCTGTGGTGTTGCCTGAAGAAGCGCAATTTGAAACCACGCCGTCTTCTTTGGTGCACGAGCCTGAACCTGAGGTTTATGCAGACTCCGCCGCGCCGCGTGATGCAAATTATCAATATTCTGAGCATTATGCCAGTGCCAGTGCGCAGCCTTTGAATGTGCCCAATAATTACGCCGTGCACCAATCGCCTTGGATTTGGTTATTGGGCAGTTTAAGCGTGTTATTGCTTGCCTTGTCGGTGCTCGATACTTCCAATTTTATTGCGCGTCAATTTGAAGCCAGCTTTTTCATGGGTGGTTTTTTCCTGATTTTAATCAGCAGCTTATTGTGGGCGGTAACGATTTTAACCTGGCGCAGTTATCAAGGCGTGCTGGCAATTCGGAATATTGCGCATTTGCAGCAACAAGGTGCGCAATTGATGGCGCAGGACAGTCACGGCGATGCGATGTATTACATTCGCAAAGTGGCAGTTTTATATCATCAACGTCCTGATTTAAAAGCCCGTTTAGAACGTTTTTATGGCAGTGTGAATGATTGTCACAGTGACCGCGAAGTCTGCAATTTATTTTCACATTATGTTTTGAAAGATGTGGATCAACAGGCGTATCGCATTGTGGCGCAACGTTCTAAAGAAACCGCGTTTATGGTGATGTTAAGCCAAGTGGCTTTACTCGACACCGCGCTGACCTTGTGGCGCAATGTGAAAATGATTCGTGACATCGCCAGTTTATACGGCGCACGCCCCAGTTTCTTGGGTTCTACGAGTTTGATTATTGCGGTGGTGCAAAGTTTGTTATATGCCGATGTCAGTGAAATGTTGGCGGAATCAATGGCGGAAACTTTGGGGAATTCATTTTTATCGGTGATGTCGGCCCAAGCCGCGCAAGGTGTTGGCAGTGGGATTTTGACGGCGCGGGTGGGGATTAAAGCGATGCAAGTCTGTCGTCCTTTGCCTTTCACGGAAAGTGAAAAACCTCGGATTAAAGATATTCGTTGGGATATTTTAAGTTCTTTGAAGGGCTTGTTTGCGAATAAGTAATTTTCTGAACCGCAATTCACATAATTTTCACAATGACCACAATTAAATATGAAATAATTATCTTTTAATTGTGTGAATTATGAGAATTGCGTAAATTGTGGTTCAGACAAAAGCCGAGTTTTAAAGCTCGGCTTTTTTATTTTGGGGCTACTTTTCTACAAGGATTATTTTATGAATGTGCCGAAATTGCGTTTTAAAGATGATAACGGGCTGGATTTTCCTGAGTGGGAAGAGAAAAAAATAGGGCAGTTACTACAAGTCACCACAGGAGCTAGAGATACTCAAAACAAGGTTGATAACGGCGTATATCCGTTTTTTGTGCGTTCTCAAACAGTGGAAAGAATTAATTCTTTTTCTTATGACGGTGAGGCAATTTTAACATCAGGTGATGGTGTTGGGGTTGGTAAAAACTTTCACTACATCAATGGTAAATTTGATTATCATCAACGTGTTTATTGCTTGTCAAAATTCAATAGTAATGCGTTAGGGAAATACGTATATTTCTACTTTTCCACATTTTTTAATAAAAGAGTTATGCGATTAAGTGCAAAAAATTCTGTCGATTCTGTTCGTATGGATATGATTGTAGATATGCCCATTTATATTCCAACAGTTGAAGAACAAACCAAAATCGCCAATTTCCTCACAGCAGTTGACGACAAAATTGCAGAACTCACGAAAAAAGTAGCCTTATTACAGCGTTATAAAAAAGGCGTAATGCAGCAGATTTTCAGCCAGCAACTGCGTTTTAAAGATGACAATGGGCAGGATTTTCCTGAGTGGGAAGAGAAAACACTGGGAGAAATATCTAATATATATGACGGTACACACATGACTCCCGACTATCAAAAATCAGGGATTCCTTTCTACAGTGTTGAACATATCACAAGTAATAATTTTGCGAACACCAAATTTATCGCTCAGGAAGTTTTTGAACGGGAAAATAAAAGAGTAAAGCTTGAAAAAGGTGATCTACTAATGACTAAAATTGGAGATATTGGCACAGTCAAATACATTGATTGGGATGTTGAAGCCTCTTTCTATGTTAGTTTGGCGTTAATAAAACAATCTGAAAAAGCTAATTTTTTATATGTATCTCATTACATTAGAACTGGCGCATTTCAAAGAGAATTGCATAACAGAACTATTCATGTTGCTTTCCCTAAAAAAATTAACTTGGGTGAAATTGGCAACTGCATAGTAAAATTACCTTGTGAAAAAGAACAAACCAAAATCGCCAATTTCCTCAGCGCACTCGACGAACAAATAAACACCAGCCAGCAGCAACTCAATTTAAGCAAGCAATACAAACAAAGCTTGTTACAACAAATGTTTATTTAAACTTCCCAGTCCCGATAGGATGTGCTGAGAAACGAAGCACATCATTCGTGTGATTAAGACTTTTCAGAACCAGACAATTTTTATTTCTTAGCGGGTTCATCTTCTAAAAACGCGGCAAGTTTTTTAAAGCCATTTAACCGAGTGGCTTTCTTATCAAATGTAAGCGTCACTGAACATCCACTGCTTTGATTATTAAGACCTATCAACGCATCCGAAAAATCGAAGCCTTTGCGATACTGTGCCACGGCTTGCCATGCATTTCCCGAGTTTTCAATTGCTAAACCTTGCGTTTCCATGAGTTGCTGCAAAACATCTGCAATTTCTACAGATGAATAACGATAAGCACTTTCCAACACCCAAACCAATTCACACAAAACAATATTACTGATATAACAAGGTTCATTCAGCGAGCAGTAATGCTGAAAAAATTGTTGTGCAAGTTACGACTGTTTCACATCATCATTAACCAAATAACGGACTAAAACATTCGTATCAACACCTATCATTTGCGTTGATGTCTCGTTTTAATAGCTGCATCCATTTCTTCCAAAGTCACAGCCTTGCTGGGGGCGGGTAAAATGCCATGTAGCATTTTTATATCTCGACATACATCAGGCCTATCTACAGGCATATCAGGTAATAGCACAACGATTTTAGTTTTTTTCCCATAGTATTGCTGATAGGCAATAGGAATTTGTAATTTCCCATCGTTGCTAATACTCGTTTCCAGTTCAATGGCTTGCATGGGTCATATCCTAAATTTAGATTAAACAGTTAGTGTAAAAGTATAGCGTAATCCGCTAAATTTAAACTCAATACTTTGTCTCATTCCCAAACTCAGTTTGGGAACGAGAAAACATCGTGTTATCGCATCATGTGCAGGATTTTTAAATCATCGCCTGACTACCCGCATTCCGCTGCGCTCCATACGGGCTACATTTATTCTTAACAAACCATCAATGCCCTCCCCCTCAAAAACATACTTCTAAAGTTAAGATTTCTTTAAGGCTAGTATCGCAAGCTATACTCAATCCAAACGCACATAGCCTTTTATTTTTAATGGAAATAATCGAGATGTGACTCAAACTCTTTTTAACTTTCTAAGAGACACTCATGAAAAAATTATCCTCACTCCTGCTTGTTGGAATGCTCAGCAGCTTTACAGCCAATGCTTCAAATGTCGGTGAAGCCGTCCCCGAATTTACGCTACCTTCGTTGACAAAAAACCAAACCACCAGCTTTAAACAATTTAAAGGCAAAGTGGTTTATCTGGATTTTTGGGCTTCATGGTGTGCGCCATGCCGTACTTCTTTCCCCTTGCTCAATAAACTGCATCACAAGCTGAAAGCGCAAGGTTTTGAAGTGGTTGCCATCAATCTTGATGAAGAGCCCAGCAACGCCGCCCAATTTGTCAAAGAATTTGCGGTGGATTTCACCGTGTTGCGCGATGCCAAGGGCGAATGGGCGGATAAGTTTGTGGTCGAATCCATGCCAACCTCATTTATCATTGATAAACAAGGGATTATTAAGCACATTCACCACGGTTTTGCCAGCGACGACCTCGCCGAATTAGAACAAAAAATCACCAGCTTGCTCGCACGCAAATAGGAGTTTCCCATGAAACTTTTACAAATGGGTTTGTTAATTCTTGCCGCAGTTTCGGTGAGCGCGTGCAGCGAAGTGCCTGCCCGTCAACGTGGCAATTTAGCCTTGCCCCAAATGGCATTAACCCCCGATGTCTTGGAATTTGGATTGCGCCAACACACTTCTTTCAGTAAAGAAGCAGGGTCTGGCGGTTATGGCGGCACGGGCGGCGGTTGCGGTTGCAACTAAAACAATAGGTTAATTTAGGGGCAATCTGATGAAGAAAAAACTAAATGCAGTGGCGCGTTTGAGCTGTGCCGCCTTGGCTTTACCAGGTTTGATGCAAACCGCACAGGCGGGGCGGGTTGATGAAACTTACGATGTGGATGCGCAATATGGGCATTATCAAGAAAGTGATAACCGTATCGGGGTCAATATTTTTGAAAGCTCGTTAAGCATTCCCATCGGCAAAACCATGACGGGCACATTGAGCTTGGTGCGCGACACCATTTCAGGCGCGTCCCCGATTTACAATGAAAAAGACAGTAAAGGCAAAGTCACCCAAGTCCTCAGTGGCGCATCTCAAAAAGCCGCAACCAGCAGTTGTGGGAAATCGATTTGCGAAGAACGCAACGTCATCAATGCGGGATTAACTTACTTTTTCGACAATGCCGCGTTAAATGTGGGCGGCGGCTATTCCAAGGAAAATGATTATCTTTCCAAATATCTCAGCACCAATCTTAGCGTCGATTTGAACAAAAAAATGACCACGCTGAATTTTGGCGGCTCGGTCGCGTCAGATGAAATTGAACCCACGAATTTTAATATTGATTGTGGCGACAAATGTAATAAAAACAGCCAACAGTATTTAGTGGGCGTGACTCAAGTCGTGGATAAAAATTCCTTGGTGCAGAGTAACTTAACCTATGCACACAGCAAGGGCTATTTATCTGACCCCTACAAGCGCGTGCTGTTTTATGACGTGGACAATAATTTATCGGGCATTGGTGCAGATAAACGTCCGCGCGACAAAAATCAATGGGCATGGTTGACGCGTTATGTGCGCCATTTTGAAGGAATGCACAATGCCGCGTTACATGTAGATTATCGTTTTACTTCAGACGATTGGGGCACGAAATCTCACACCGCAGAACTCAGTTGGCATCAACCGCTTGGCGATGGCTGGCAAGTTATTCCACGCTTGCGTTATTACACCCAAAATCAGGCTGATTTCTACGGCGCAACCTTCACAGGAAAAACCGCAGATTATGCTTATTATTCCTCAGATTACCGTTTAGCAGGTTTTGGCACAGTGTCGGGCGGTCTGAAATTCAGCAAGGACATGGGACACGTCAGTGCATTGAAACATTTACAGTTTCAGGCAGGGCTTGAATATTTCGACCACAAAGCCGCGTATCAATTGGGCGGCGGTGGAAATAGCGGCAATTTTACCGATTTCCGTTATTACTTGCTCACCGCCTCGTTTAATTTGAAGTTTTAGATTGACTGCGCCCCCAACCCCCTAAAGGGGGCTAAACATTAAAGATTTTTGTTTTTAAGTCCCCTTTAGGGGATTTAGGGGCGCAGTAAAATCAAAACAAAACGAAGTAAATGTAACCATGCACGCCGAGCTTTTTAATTTCACTTTCAATGCGATGGGTTCGCCCTGTCAATTGCAGTTTTACGCGCCCACCGCCCCCCAAGCGGCTACGGTTTATAGTTTGGTACGGCAACGCATTGAGGCATTGGAACAGCATTATTCGCGTTATCGTGAAGACAGCCTACTTTCAAAAATCAACCGTGCGGCGGGCACGGGCGAGCGCGTTGCCATCGACCCCGAAACCTTCGCGCTGCTGAATTATGCCGAGCATTGTTATCGTGAAAGTCAGCAGTTATTTGATGTGACTTCGGGCGTGTTACGGCGTTTGTGGCACGCGCAACGCACTGAACTACCGACAAAATCACAATTACGAGAACTGCTTAGCTTAATCGGCTGGAAAAAAGTGCAATGGAATGCCCATGAAATTTATTTGCCGCTGGCAGGCATGGAGTTAGATTTTGGCGGCATTGTCAAAGAATATGCCGCCGATGTTGCCGCCACTTTGTGCCAACAGCAAGGCATTATTTCAGGCATTGTGGAATTGGGTGGCGATGTGCGCGTGATTGGCGCATTGCCCAACGGACAAGGTTGGCCGGTGGCAATTCGTGACCCGCGTCAGCCTGAAAAAGTGGTGGCGCAGTTGCAATTAAAAGCGGGCGCGTTGGCGAGCAGCGGCGATTATGAACGTTTTCAAATCATTGACGGCGTGCGTTATAGCCATTTGCTGAATCCGAAAACAGGTTTTCCCGTCACTGGATTGCGGGCGGTCAGCGTGGTCGCCGCGCAATGTGTGGTTGCGGGCAGCCTTGCCACCATCGCCATGCTCAAAGGCAAAGCGGGGCGGTCTTGGCTGCAACAATTGCAACTGGAGTTTTTGTGCTGCCAAAATGATGGGCAGATTATTAAGCATTTAAATTAATTTTACTGCGCCCCCTAAAACAAGCCCCTAAATCCCCTAAAGGGGACTTTAAAGCTCAAAACATGGTTTTATGTTTAGCCCCCTTTAGGGGGTTGGGGGCTTCTTTAAGATTTTTCCTAACTCAACCCTTCCGAATCATCATGAAAAAATTAAGCGTTATCATTATGTTCTGGCTCTTAGCCATCGGCGCAGCTCATGCCGAAGTGCCCAAAGCCGAAGTCAATCTCACCACGCTCACAGGCGGACAATATGCTCTCAGTTTGAGCGTTCCCAAAGACCACCACGCCTATTTAGACAAGGGCGATGAGTCCATTTATATTCCCGTCAATATTACGCTGGATGAAAAACTTATCGCAGTGGGGCTTTCAATCCAGAAATTGCAAAAACCCGCAGGAATTTACGATAGCGGTGTTAAAGCCACCGTTTTACGCGATAAAAATGAATTCACACTGACACTGGCACAATTACATACTTTACCTAAAATTGAAGCCGCCCAATTGGCAGTTCAATATCAGCTTTGTAACGAATTAACCCATGTGTGTTATCGTCCCCAAACCACGAAATTGGATTTAAGTTTGCCTGTTGCGAACGTGGCAAATACGCTGCAAACCGCGCCCAGTGCCGCCGTTGAAAGCAGTTTCATGGAAAGTTTGGTGCAAGTTTTTGAACGCAATAAACATAATACTTTCATTATGTTCGCTTTAATGTTTATGGCAGGTGTGCTTTCAGTTGCCACCCCCTGCGTTTATCCCATGTTGCCAATTACTTCGATGTTTATTGTCAGCCGGGCGGGCGGTGTCGCCAAAGCCGAGAAATATCACGCTTTAGTGTATTTAATCGGAATTATAGGCACTTACATGATGTTAGGTTTAATTGCAGGCATGACGGGCGGCGCGTTCAACACTTTCATGCAATCCGCATTTGTGAATATTTTATTCGCCCTATTTTTTGCCTTTTTCGGAATTGCCTTATTAGGGTTTTACGAATTGGGTTTCATGCAAAATGAAGTGAATGCTTTAGACCAAAACTCATCACAAATTAAAGGATTAACAGGAACTTGGCTGATGGGCAGTGTGGCAGGCTTGGTGATTTCGCCCTGCGTTGGTCCAATCGTATTCGCCTTATTGCTGCAAGTGGCGGACAATATTGCTGAGAAATCGGCAGCTTTAGTGGTTTTAAATCAAAGTTTGAGTTTTTGGGATAAATTTACAATTTCCGCACAAGGCAGCGTGATGATGGCGGGCTTTGGATTAGGCGTAGGTTTGCCATTTTTCTTGGTCAGTGTGTTGAAATTTAAGAAATTACCGCGCTCTGGCTATTGGATGAACAAGATTAAATATACCTTTGGCTTGATGATTTTATATTTTGCCTATGTGTATTTAAGCAAAGGTTTAGGCGTGTTGGGCGTGGAACAAGCCACGGCTTTGGCATTGACGCTCGGAATTGTAGGGGTGTGGACTGCGGTCGTGCATTGTAACGTGTTGAGTTTATTACCACAGGACGCGCAACCCAATGAAAAAATGCATCATTTTCTTGGGGTGATTTCCTTAATTGTTGGGGTGTGGTTGGTGGTGGCAAGTTTGGGACAACTGCCCTTGGTGAATTCTGCCAGTAATCGCACTGCTGTGCCTGAAACCGTGGCTTCAGGCATTCAACAAGAATCGGGCATTGCGTGGCATCGCAGTTTTGAAGCCGCGCGCAAAGTCGCACAGCAAACAGGCAAGCCCTTATTTATTGATTTTTATGCCAGTTGGTGCGCCAATTGTGCGGCATTTAAGGAAGAAGCCGCCAATAATGCGGCGTTAAATCAGGCGTTGCGGGAAAAAGCGATTGCGGTGAAATTGGTGGATAAAGAACCCGAATTTGAAGCTTTTCGGGAAAATCCTGAACATCGTCCGTTAAAAATCGGTTTGCCCTATTTTGCGATTATCAGCCCTGAGGGAAAAGTGCTGTGGTCGGGCACGGATTATAAGGCGACGGATAAAATGGTCGCGATGTTGGGGCATTAAGTTCAACTGCGTCCCTCAATCCCCTAAAGGGGACTGAAAAGACAAATAATAGTTCCATAAGTAGGGTGGGCATTGCCCACCCTAAAATTGTGATCTATCTGGGCGGTGGGCAATGCCCACCCTACGTTAATTTAATGATTAACTTGAGAATAATGATAAATCCTTCCTCAAAACCCACCCTCATAAAACTCGGGGGCAGCCTTTTAACTACGCCCCATTTAAATTCTTGGTTAAATCTACTTTCCACTCAACAAAATATTATTCTTATTGCAGGTGGTGGAATATTTGCCGATAGTGTGCGCACTGCCCAGCAATTATGCCCATTTTCAGAACAAGCCGCGCATGAAATGGCGTTGCTGGCGATGAGTCAATATGCCCTGTTATTACAAGATATTTGTAAAAAATTACAGCCGTTTACAAGTTTAGAAGAATTAGAAAAAATTTTAGAAGAAAAACAAGCCATTCCGATTTGGCATCCGACAAAATTATGTACAGAATATGCGGCGGAAATAGCGGCTTCTTGGAAAATGACTTCTGACAGTTTGGCGGCATGGCTTGCGAAAAAAATCGGGGCAAACCGCCTAATTTTAATCAAATCTGCGCCTTGCCCTGCTGAATTTAGCCTTGAAACTTTAGTCGCCCAAGGCTTGGTTGATGAACTGTTTCCCCACTATGCCGCTGATTTGAATATCCGTTTGTTTTCACAGGAGGAATTTGTGCGCTGTGGGGAATATTTGAATACTCCCCCTTTGTTAAAGGGGGAAGTTAAACATTACGCTGTCGTTTTCTCCAAACGTTTCCGCATAAACGCATAATACATCACAGGAATAATCACCAGCGTCAGCACGGTAGAGACCAAAATCCCAAAGATTAAGGACACTGCCAAGCCGCTGAAAATCGGATCATCGATGATGAACAACGCGCCCAACATCGCTGCCAAGCCTGTGAGAATAATCGGTTTTGCACGCACCGCGCCCGAAATCACCACCGCGTCTTGGAACGGAACACCCTCTTCAACCTGTTGATTAATAAAATCAACCAGCAAGATTGAATTACGCACGATAATCCCCGCCAAGGCAATCATCCCAATCATCGACGTTGCGGTAAATTGCGCCCCCATAATTGCGTGCCCCGGCATCACCCCGATAATCGTCAGCGGAATCGGAGCCATGATGATGACAGGCACTAAATACGAGCGGAATTGTGCAACCACCAACAGGTAAATCAGAATAATCCCCACCGCATACGCCAGCCCCATGTCGCGGAAAGTTTCAAAAGTCACCTGCCATTCACCATCCCATTTCAAACTGTATTGATAGGGATTTGCAGGCGGTTTGAACAGAAATTGTTTTAAATCATACTGTCCTTCCACTTTGAAATCTTTCAAATGCTCATAAATATCAAACATGCCGTACAAAGGACTGTCCAAATGCCCCGCCATGTCGCCCGTGACGTAAGTAATCGGCAATAAGTCTTTGTGATAAATTGCATTTTCCCGCAGCGTATTTTTAATGGTGACAAACTCCGCCAAGGAAATTAACGCGCCTTGTTGATTGCGAACCCGCAGATTTTTCAAAGCTTCAATGTTGGCTTTATCCGCAACACTGAATTCCAAACGCACAGGAATTGGATATTTTACGTGCGCCTCGTGCAAGAAACTCACATCGCTGCCCGCCAACACCGTGCTCACTGCATTCACCACGGTTTCCTGCGCCAGCCCCAATTGTGCCGCCTTGCTTTGGTCTACGTGAATAATCAGTTTTGGCGCGGGCGTTTCCACGCTGTTATCCACGTCGATAATATCTTTGGTCTTTTTAAACTCTTTAGTGAGTTTTTCCGCAATACGCAATTGGGCGTTGTAATCTAAACCATAAATTTCAGCGACTAAAGGCGATTGCACAGGCGGCCCAGGCGGCACTTCCACCACTTTCACATTCGCGCCTAAACGTTCCCCAATTTTTTGCAAAGGTTCACGCGCCGCCAACGCAATTTCATGGCTCTTGCGTTTGCGATGGTGTGAATCGACTAAATTGACTTGAATATCACCCATATACGCTGATTGACGTAAATAATATTGGCGCACTAAACCGTTGAAATTAATCGGCGCAGCCGTGCCAGAATACACTTGATAATCCGTGACTTCGGGCACAGTGGCGATGTAACGCCCCAGTTCATTTAACACTTGGGTGGTTTTTTCTAAACTGCTGCCTTCGGGCATATCGACAATGATTTGAAATTCGGATTTATTGTCAAACGGCAACATTTTCAGCACCACATGTTGCGTCACGGCTAAACCTAATGAACCGACAATCATCACCAATACCGCCACTAATAAAATCCAGCGCAATGCAGTACGGCGCAAAAATGGGCGCATGTAATGATTAAAAATCCGATAGGAAACACTGCGTTTTAAATCTTCGTCGCCACCATGCCCCACATAATGATGCGCCACATTGCGTAACACTTTGTAAGTCAGCCACGGGGTGAAAATAAACGCCACCGCTAAGGAAATCACCATCCCAAAACTGGCATTAATCGGAATCGGACTCATGTACGGCCCCATCAAACCCGAGACAAATGCCATCGGCAATAAGGCAGCAATCACGGTTGCGGTGGCTAAAATTGTCGGGCCACCGACTTCATCCACCGCGATAGGAATCGCTTTGAGTAAATTGGTGTTGCCGAGCTGCAAATGACGGTGAATGTTTTCCACCACCACAATTGCATCATCGACCAAAATCCCAATTGAGAAAATCAGTGCGAATAGGGACACTCGATTTAAAGTAAAACCCCATGCCCAAGACGCGAACAGCGTGATAATTAAAGTAATAATCACCGCCATGCCGACAATAATCGCCTCGCGCCAACCCAAAGCAATTAACACCAAAATCACCACAAACGCAGTCGCGAAGCTCAGTTTGCCGATGAGTTTTTGCGCTTTCGCATTGGCGGTTTCGCCATAATTGCGGGTGACGGTGACTTGCACATTGTCGGGCACGAACACGCCGCGCATTTGTTCAAAGCGTTCAATCACTTGACTCGCCACTTCAACCGCATTAGTACCGGGTTGTTTGGCAATCGCAATAGTGACTGCGGGAAATTCGCCGCGCTGGGTAATGCCTTTTTCCTGAACTGCCGCGCCTGTCCCAAACCACACATATTGCTCCGCTTGATCCGCGCCCAGCCGCACCGTGGCGACTTCGTGCAAATAGACGGGCGAGCCTTCGCTGACTCCGACCACTAAATTGGCAATTTCATTCACATCGGTGAGAAAGTCACCCGCCTGCACTAAAATTTCTTGATTGTCTTTGACAATGCTGCTCACGTCGTGGGTGGCATTATTCACCATCAAGGCGCGGCGCAATTCGTCAATCGATAAACCATGCCCGCCTAATTTCACGGGGTCGAGTAACACATGTACCACGCGGTCGATTTTGCCGATGGTGTAAATATCGCGTGTGCCTTGCACCCGTTTTAATTCAGATTCAATGGTATGCGCCACTTGTTGCAAATCGTAAGCACTGTTTTTGGGGTCATCCGTCCACAAAGTCAGGCTGACAATCGGCACGTCATCAATGCCTTTGGGTTTAATCAAAGGTTGCGCCACCCCCAAATTTTGCGGCAGCCAGTCCAAATTGGAATAAATCGCATTGTACAAGCGCACGATGGCGGCGGTGCGATCTTCTCCGACTTCAAACTGCACAGTTAAAATTGACATGCCGGGGCGCGAAACCGAGATAACGTGTTTCACCCCTTGAATTTCAGAGAGCTTTTGTTCGGCTGGGGTGCTGACAATTTGTTCAACTTCACTGACCGATGCGCCGGGAAAGGCAATAAACACATTGGCAAAGGTCACATTAATTTGTGGCTCTTCTTCGCGCGGGGTAACAAAGATTGCAAATAAGCCCAGTAAAAATCCCACCAACGCCAATAAAGGCGTAATTTCAGTGGTTAAAAAATGTTTGGCAATGCTGCCTGAAATCCCCAGTTTTTCGGGCAATTCGGGCGTTTCGTGATTACTCATGACGCGCCACTCCTTCGCTGCTACGTTGTTCTTTCAGGCGAATCGCAGCGGCGACGGGGTCAAGAATGATTTGTTCACCTGCTTGCACACCTGCCAACATTTCTAATTTTTTGCCGAAAGTGTCACCAACGCGCACTTGACGCATAAAAATTTTGCCGTCTTTATCTTGCACATACACCGCGCTGATTTCGCCACGGTAGGTAACTGCTTCGGTGGGCACGAGTAAGCGTTGTTGTTTGGCAGTGCTGAAAATAACTTTGGTGAACATGCCGGGATAAATGCCTTCCACATTGGAGGGGAAAGAAACCCGTACTTTAAAACTGTGGCTTTGGGGGTCGGCATTGGGAATAATTACTAAATTTTTGCCTTCAAAAACCTTGGGTTCGCCGCCGCTGTAGAGCATGATTTTGGCTTGTTTATTTTGGCGCACGGTTTCTAATAAATGCTGGGGAATGCTGGCGACAGTGCGCATGTCTTCCAGTGAAAAGCCTGACATGATCGGCTGTCCCACCGTGGCAATTTCACCGACTTGAATAAAACGTTGTTGTACGATGCCGCTGTAAGGGGCGCGTAATACGGTGTATTCGCTTTGTTCGCCGACGCGGCTTAAATTGGCTTGTACGGAATTGTAACGCGCGCGGGCAGCATTGACATTGGACGTGCTGCGATCCATTTCTGCGGCTGAAATCGCATTTTTTGCAAATACTTTAGAAAGGCGATTGTATTCATCTTGGGCGGCTTGTAATTGCGCTTTGGCTTCGCCGAGTTGGGCTTGAGCTTGTCCTAGGGCGGCTTTTTGTTCATTGGGTTTAATGCGTACCAGTACCGAGCCTTGTTTCACAAAATCATTGGTGTCGAAATTGACTTCTAAAACTTGCCCCGAAGTTTGGGCTTTTAAAGTCGCTTGGTTTATCGCTTCGACAATACCGTCCACGACTTGCTCGCTGTCTACGTTTTCGAGGGTGGCGGTAATACTTTCTAAAGGGGGTGCGCTATTCGCAACAGGGGCAAGCAATAACAAGGGAATAATCCATGGAGTGGGGCGCATGGTTGGCAATCTCCTCAGGCGGGAATTTTGGTGGTTCTGGGGATAGTCGATATAAGTGTAGCCTAATTAAATAATTGGCAGGCTCGCTCCCACATTGTAGCAAAGTTGCTGCTAGATTATGAATATAGTTATTTTATAATATACTAATTCATAGAAGATTTAGCTTGTTTCCATGTTCCATCGTCAAAGCTATTCAGTTTTAGAAATAGTAGGTTGGGTTGGTGAGGATTATATTTGGTTGACTAACGACAAGCTTGTTATATCATTACGAAACTTATAATTTTAAGGGCATAAAAAATGATTAAACTTCCAGAAACTGAAGAAGATTTACAACAGCTTGTAGATGATAATGTTCCCGAAGATGTGCATCTTGATTACAAAGCAAGTGAAGCCTTGTCCTTGTCTGAGAAAAATGAGATTTTAAAAGATATATCCTCCTTTGCTAATTCCGATGGTGGAATAATTATTTATGGTATATCAGAAGATAAATTAAAGAATTGTATATTATTAGATGATACGGGTATCCCTGCTTTTGCTGGAAAAACTCCCATAAAAGAGTGGATAGAAAAAATTGTTGATAGTGGAATCAATCCAAAAATTAGCGGACTACAGGTTAATCTTATTTCATCAGAAAATGGAAAGGATACTCTTGCCCTTGCCATTAGTATTCCCAAAAGCGCAGCAGCACCTCATCAAAGCAGTGATAAAAAATATTACAAACGCTCTAATTCTCAATCTAATCCGATGGAACATTATGAGATAGAAGATGTGAGAAATCGTTCACATTTAATACAATCACTTGTAAATATTGATATTCAAATTAGTAAAGGTGTGTTTGTCGATGTTGTTATTTCAAACCCAGGCAATTGGAATGCTACAGATATTCGTTTTTCAATGTCAGAATCTATGCAGAATTACTGGCAAAAAAATGGACGATTACCCTCTATGTTTATGAAAGGATTAAAAATATTACCTCCACAAAAAAGCTACACATTTATCTATGGTGTGTATTCAGACCTTATGAAGGATGGAATGGATTTAAAACATGCTGAAATAGAGGTAACTTATTTTCATCCTCAAGTTGAAGAGAAAAAGACAGAACATTTTGAATTTGATTTGGATGATTATGTGGGTTGCGTGATTGAAAAATCGGATGTAACAGAATTAAGTAACATATTACAGCAAGAAATTAAAACGCTAAATAAAACCATAGATAGCATTAGTCAGTCTGTAGAGTTAATTGCTGAAAATACAGGACAGCTTGCAAAAATAAAAAGTGTTTCTCTGAGTTATTTCCATCGCGAGAATATCCCAACATTATATGAATACGATAGTCGTGTCACGGATGTCATCAATTCTTCTTACCATACATTTGAGCAAAATGTGGTTCGTTTTATTTATTTTATAAATAATGATAAAAATATAAGTGAAAGATTGACTGCATTACCTTCTATTGACTTTGATAATTGGTATGAGTCCGCCAAACAGACAGGGGATAGTATGGTTGGAAGTGGACGACTAAATTTTTCTGATAATGAATTAGAGCGCCTTTCTCAATTAAGAAACTTATTTGAGGCTGTCGCTAACGAAAAAATATCTTGTTATGACATTTCGTTAACTTTTATGTATAAAAGTATGAAATTTAATGACTGCATCGCAGAAATCGTGATGCAGTTATTTATTCCCTTTGCCAGAGATATGCGCACTTTCTTAAAGTTAAATTTTTAGCCAGAGCAATTATGATTATCCAAAAGCATAACCTACGTGACTGTAGCATTTATTTGCCTGAAAACATTCCTCAATTTTTCTCTCGTTCCCAAACTCTGTTTGGGAATGCCAGTTTGTCAAGCTCCGCTTGACAATATAGTACAGTCATCTTGCCCTCACATTTGGACATGAGAAATCATGAATGCTGAGTGTATTACCTCATTATTTATTGGATGTTTTGCTGAATCGTCAAGCAGAGCTTGACTGGCAGGCATTCCCAAACAGAGTTTGGGAACGAGGAATTATCTTACTAGGGCGTGTCATCAAATAGAGATAGAGGGGTATTAAGCCAAAAGAATGAGAAGAGAAGCCCAGTAAATACCACTCAAGAAATGAGCCGAACATTTGTTATATCGAGTCGCTATCCCTCTGCTTTAACTTACAAAAGAAGTTCTCTATCAAATGACGTTCCTTGTAAAGCTCTTTATCATACTCACAAGGATTCAAACGGTTTTTCTTGAAGGGAATCACACAACGAATTCCTCAAAGGATTTATTGCCAAGCAGAGCATCCGCCTCCACTTGAGGGAGAAGTTCATCAGCTCCCTCAAGGTCACTTGCCTGTCCTGCCGTTAAAAAAAAGAGCGGATTGCCCAAAGCATCAACCAACGAGTGAAACGGGTGTGCACTACACGAAAATCCCCAAAACGTTCAGCTAAGTCTCTCCAAGGAATACCGCTATGATAACGGTATAGGACGGCTTCAATGAACAAACGGTTATCTTTAGCAGTTCTCCCAACCTGTCCTTTACGCCCTGGTAAGAGGGGTTCTAATCTAGCCCATTGTTGTTAATGCGTAACGGCGACTCATGCTTTATTCCTTGGGTTTCTTCATTCTAAGTTCTTTAGAATAACCTATCTTTCTATTTGATGACACGCCCTAGAAATACCTCATAAAAACTTGCATTTTACGGATAATCAAAATAGAATCTTTCACTCATATGATGTTGATTGATAATGTTCTCTGTATATCCTAAGACGAACAATTTCAATTGGAAATATCACAGATTTACGACATACATATTTTCTGATGGATATACTTAATTGAGGTTATTATGATGGAAGAAGACACAGGAAAGATGGTAGTTACAGCGGTTCATTCTTCACAACCACAGGATCATGCGAGTATTCAAGGGAAAATTGCTGCCGTAGATCGATCTCCTGATGCTATCATTGATCGCTTACCCGCAAATAGCCTAACTCGCAGACTGTTTCCGAGTAAAATAGCAAAGCACTTACAGCGGTATGAATTGGAAGCAATCATGATCGAGACAGACTTTAGAAAAAGTGTTCTACAAGTCGCCCGTAACGCGCAGCTGCAAGCTATAGATGAAATGTACCAAGATTTTATCCAAAAGGGTAAAGCCAAAGTACAAGTGGATAGACAGAAAGTATTTGTGGAGTTAATGCAAGAAGCCCAAAAGCATCTTGAACAACAAATTAGTATTTTTGCTGAAACTGTCGCAAAAGCCACTGAAAGGTTAGAGTCCGTTAGAAAAATTAGTGACAAACTTGCTCAGAAAGAAGAAGAACGTATTGCTAACATGATAAACCGTTTCTATGAGGTTTTTGATGAATATCCCAATCGTCTACAAGAAATTTTAAATACAAATCTAACGCGCTGATAATTTCGCGTAGATATTATAGCCTTTAGCGATATGATTTAGAGTTTAAGTCATATCGTTTTGCTTTTAGTGGAAAGTATAATGAGAAACTTTTTCCTCGCTTTATCTGGGACAAACCGAGAAGTTTTAGAACAATGTGGAAGTGCTGAGAAACAAAAGTATACTGTAGTTGGTTTAAGTGTTTTTATTCCAGCTATTATGGCTTTTATCGCAGCACATTACATCATCAGTACTATGACGGATAATGATATTGCTATTTGGTTAGTTTCTGTTTTTTGGGCATTACTAATTTTTTTATTAGATATAGGATTATTGGTGACTTATAGACCTGACTCAAAATCTCTTATTATTTTTCGGTTTTTTATGGCAGTTTGTTTAGGTTTTGTTATATCACATCCTCTGGTTTTAAAAATTTTTGATGATGAAATTCAAGCTCGTATCAATGAAAAAAGAATAGAAGAAATAAAATCGATTAGACAACAACATGAAGAACAACGAAAAATTCTCCATTCGACACTTGACCAAGCTAGAAAATCACAACAGGCAGCTATAGACAATAGCAGTGCGGAACTTAATAAATATGAAGGTTCTCAGGTAAACCAGAATGACAGTTCAGGTACAACTCTACAGACCGATGACTACAAAAGATTAAAATCAGATTTTCAAGCAAAAATTGATGGGTTTCGGACGGAACAAAAGCTCAAACGTCAAGATATAGAAAAAAAGAGAGCGGACTTAGCCGATGAAGTAGCAGGCAAAGGTAGAACTCGTAAAAACGGACATGGTCCTGTCGCTCGATCTTTAGAAACCGATATTCAACGCTTATCCAGTGAAATTAGCCAACTTGATGAACAAATTGGGGCAATTGAAAGTAAATTAAATAGTCTTGCTGCATCTGAGTTGCAAAGTATAAAAAAAGCCGAAGATGATAGAAGAGAGAAGATGACAGCTACACAAATTCATTTGCAAGAAATAAGGAAACAACAACTTGCGTTGGCTCTACAAAAGGGAAATGCTCAGGTTAATGCTGAAAATGCTTCTATAGCACAGATTGAAACTAAATTAGCGAATTTGCTATCACAAGAAAACAAAGCTATCAAAAATATAGAAGAAAATAAACTTCAAGGTGTTTTAGTAAAGACATTAGTTTTGGATAAATTGATTTTTTCGGATAAAGGTGGTTGGCTTGCAGGCATTATTTATATTTTATTCACTGTTATTTTCATATTACTGGATACAGCTGCAATTCTAATCAAGTACTTTGCTTATTATTCGGGTAGTTTATACGATTTGGTGCTAAAAAATTATAATAAAACTCAGCAAATGGAATCAGATGAAAAAATGAGCGAAATAACACAAAAAATTAATGATAAACAACATGAAAGAAGTGCAAAAAGTTATATCTGTAAATCTAAAATAGACAAGAATAAGGATGACGAGATTGAACGTCATACCCACGAAACAAATGCAGAAACTCAAAGCGAAATTGCAAAAAAACTACATGCTCTGAGTTTAGAAACAGAACGAGCTAAATTGGCAGCTGATTTACAGTATCAGTCTTTTCAAACGGTTAGTTTATCTAAAGCATCTCATCAATCAACACAGAATTTTATTGACAATTTAAATGCTCGGATAAATAGTATCAAACCTGATGAAAAAATCGATGAGTTAGTGTCTCAAAGAGAAGAACAGGTTCGCAACATCCTGATAGACCAATACTATGATGATCATGAAAGCTTTATTAATGATTTTTTTGAAAAGAAATCATATAAAAGTAGTAGTTCGTCTTAAACTAGTAAATGACAAGATACTGAACGAAATACGTTTTGTTCAGTATCTAAAATACCTACACCCCATCCAACACCCGCATTTCATGCGCCAACAGCCACGCTTTACGCCAAATTCCGCCCGCATAACCTGTTAATTTTCCCGTGCTTGCCACCACCCGATGACAAGGCATTATCAAAGCCACAGGATTATTTCGCATTGCCACACCCACCGCACGCGCCGCCTTAGGCTTATTTAAAGCCGCCGCAATTTCACCATAAGCCTGCGTCTTTCCAAATTTCACCTGTTGCTGGGTATATTCCCAAACTTGCTGCGTAAATGCAGCACCTTCCAAATGCACAGGCACAGTAAAATCCCGCAACTCGCCCGCAAAATACGCACTTAATTCGTCTAATGCTTGGGCTAAAATCGGGAATTTCGGCATTAAGGGACAATCCAAGGGGATTTCTGAAAAATCACATTGAATCAAAGCATTATCATTGGCGATTAAATGTAAATCGCCAATGGGAGAATGAAAAACTGCGTGCTTAACTGACATGTTCCACCTCGCTTAAAAAGACTAAAAATGCGGCTTCATCTAAAACTTTCACGCCCAAACTTTCGGCTTTTTCAAGTTTACTGCCCGCTTCTGCGCCCGCCACCACATAATCGGTTTTTTTCGAGACACTGCCGCTGACTTTCGCGCCCAAAGCTTCTAAACGCGCTTTTGCCGCGTCGCGCCCCATGCTGTTTAACGTGCCTGTGAGTACGAAAGTTTTACCTGCCAACACTTGCGCTTGTTCGGTTTTGACTTCGTTTTCAGCCCACTGTACGCCCGCAGCTTGCAATTGTGCAATCACTTCGCGATTGTGAGGCTGACGGAAAAAGCGGTAAATATGTTGCGCCACCACTTCGCCCACGTCAGGGACTAATTGCAAGGCGGCAGTGTCGGCGGCGGTCAACTTTTCCAAACTGCCAAAATGTTGCGCCAATGTGCGGGCAGTCGATTCGCCCACTTCTCGAATGCCTAAAGCGTATAAAAAACGGGCGAAGCTGGTTTGTTTACTTTTTTCCAAGGCGCGTAAAATTCGGTCAGCGGATTTGTCGCCCATGCGTTCCAAGCCCGCCCATTGTTCACGCGGCAAGGTGTAAATATCGGCTAAATTTTCAATACAATTGCCGTCAATTAACTGCTCCACTAATTTCTCGCCCAAGCCTTCAATATCCATGGCGCGGCGGGAAGCAAAATGCTGTAAAGCTTGTTTGCGTTGCGCACTGCAAAATAAACCGCCTGTGCAACGCGCAATGGTTTCCTCATGTTCAACTTCGGAATCGCACACGGGACAGCGTGGGGGCAGGGCAAAAATTTCAGTATTTGCAGGACGTTTCTCGAGCAGCACCCGCAACACTTCGGGAATCACATCGCCCGCACGGCGCACCACCACGGTATCGCCAACCCGTATATCTTTGCGCTGAATTTCATCTTGATTATGCAGTGTGGCATTGGAAACAATAACCCCGCCCACGCTGACAGGCTGCAAACGGGCAACGGGGGTTAATGCGCCCGTGCGTCCGACTTGAATTTCAATCGCTTGGATGGTGGTTAAGGCTTCTTCAGCGGGTAATTTGTGCGCGATTGCCCAACGTGGGGCGCGTGACACAAAGCCTAATTGTTCTTGTTGGGCTAAGGCGTTGACTTTATAAACCACACCGTCAATATCAAACGGCAAGGCGGCACGGCGTTCTAAAGTAGCGCGGTAATAATTTAAACAATCGCCAATGCCAAAACTGAGTTGTAAATCTTTGGCAATCGGGAAACCCCAATGTTGCAGTTGTTGCAAGATGTCGTAATGCTTGTTGGCAAGCGTGCCGCCTGTGACCAAGCCCACGCCATACGCGATAAAACTTAAGGGACGCGAGGCGGTTGCACGCGGGTCGAGTTGGCGCAAACTGCCCGCCGCCGCGTTGCGAGGATTAGCGAATGGCTTTTCCCCTTTGGCGAGTTGTTGCTGATTGAATTTGTCAAAACCCGCTTTCGGCATGATGACTTCGCCGCGCACTTCTAAAATTTCGGGATAATTTTCGCCTTGTAAACGCAAGGGAATCGCTTTGATGGTGCGCACGTTATGCGTGACATCTTCGCCCGTGCTGCCATCGCCTCGGGTGGCGGCGGTGACCAGTTGCCCTTGTTCATAACGCAAACTAATCGCAAGCCCGTCTAATTTAGGTTCTGCAATATATTCAACTTGTTCTGTGCCTAAACGCTCGCAAACGCGCTGATGAAATTCTTGGACTTCTTGATCAGTAAACGCATTGTTTAAAGACAGCATCGGCAGTGCGTGTTGAACTTGTTCAAACGCGGTTAAAGGCTGTGCGCCGACGCGCTGCGTGGGGGAATCAGGGGTGATGGTTTCGGGATATTTGGCTTCGATGGCTTCCAATTCACGCATTAAGGCATCATAAGCATTATCAGGGAGTTGCGGGTCATCAAGCACATAATAAGCATAATTGTGTTGGCGAATCGTGGCGCGAAGTTGTTCGAGTTGTTGCAATACTGTGGCAGAAATTTTCATGCGGGAAACTCTTGTGGCGGAGTGCTTTAATTTGAATGCTATTGATATAGTTGAAATAATTAAAAGTTTTGTATCCAGCATTTGCTGACACAAGAAACAAATCAGACCTTCCAAATTTTCAAAGTTTGGAAGGTCTGATAAGGAAATGCAAGGATACGCTAACGAGAAAAAATTTTATCTGATATGAAGGACATATTGATCGTGGTTTTTAAGCACGGAATTAGAAATGAAAAAACTCTAAAATTGTCCATAAAAAGGCTTAAGCTTGTAATCTAGGGGCGCAATTCTATCAATTCTCAAACCCGATTCAGCCAATCTAAATAACGCTTAACCCCTTGTTCCACTGTGTAAAAATCGGCATCATAGCCCACTTTGCGTAAGCTATTAATATCCGCTTGGGTAAAACTTTGATAGCAGCCGCGCAGATGATCTGGGAAGGGCACATATTCAATTTCTCCCTTGCCATGCCACGCAATCACTGCCCGCGCCACATCGTTAAATGTTTGACTGCGCCCCGTGCCCACGTTAAACACGCCCGAAATTTGCGGATGATCCAGCAACCACAAATTCACCGCGACCACGTCTTCTACGGAAATGAAATCACGCCGTTGTTCGCCGTTGCCATAACCATCGCAGCCTTCAAACAGTTTTAACTTTCCTGTGTTCAAAATCTGTTGATTGAAGTGAAATGCCACGCTTGCCATGCTGCCTTTATGCTGCTCGCGTGCGCCGTAGACATTGAAATAGCGCAAGCCCACCACTTGGGAAACCGCAAGCGGCACACGTTGGCGTACATATTGGTCAAACAAAAATTTTGAGTAGCCGTAAACATTCAGCGGGCTTTCAAATTCGCGGGTTTCCTGAAAAGTTTTGCCGTCGCCATACACCGAGGCACTGGAGGCATAAAATAAAGGAATCCGAAACGCTAAGCAATAATCTAAGACGGCTTTGGAATATTCATAATTGTTCTGCATCATATATTTGCCATCCCATTCGGTGGTGCTGGAGCACGCGCCTTGATGGAAAATTGCATCAATATGCTGAGAGGTGAATAAACTGCGTTTGCTGACTCGGTCTAAAAAGGTATGTTTATCCAAAAAATCAGCGACTTCACAATCGACTAAATTTTTAAATTTTTGCCCATTGCTCAAATTATCGACGGCAATAATATCGCTACGTCCGCGCTGGTTTAAAGCCCGAACGATGTTGCTCCCAATTAGCCCATAAGCTCCTGTGACTATAATCATAAAATTCTAAAATCCTAAGTGGTAAGCTGCTGTAACGCTTTAATGGTTGCGGTGGTGGAACAGCCTGCTAAAAAATCCAAAATTAAAACCTGTCCGCCATTCTTCAGCACGCAATCGCTGCCTGCAATTTGTGAAACCTCGTAATCGCCACCCTTGACCAAAATATCAGGAAGCAACTGGCAAATCAAAGCTTCAGGCGTGTCTTCTCCGAAAGGAATCACCCAATCGACGCAGGACAAGGCTTTTAACACTGCCATGCGATTTTCTACGGAATTCACGGGGCGTGAACTACCTTTTAAGCGGCGCACGGAGGCATCATCATTTACCGCGACGATTAAACGGTCGCCCAGTTGACGGGCTTGTGTCAAATATTGGACATGTCCCGCGTGCAAAATGTCGAAGCAGCCATTGGTCATAACCACTTTTTCACCATTGGCTTTGGCAGAATTGATGGCGGCTAATAAGCTGTTGACATCAGAAATTCCTTGTCCTGTGTGCTCGTGTAAGGCGTGGGCAAGTTCAGCAACACTGACCGTTGCCGCGCCCAATTTTGCCACCACCAAGCCTGCGGCGAGATTTGCCAAGGCGGTCGCGCTGACTAAATCTTGTCCTGCTGCCAAGGATGCAGCAAGTACGCCAACCACAGTATCCCCCGCACCGGTGACATCGTAAACCTCGCGGGCGTGGGCGGGTAAATGCAGCGGCGGGTGGGCTTTGCGTAATAAACTCATGCCGTGTTCACTGCGGGTGATGAGTAAAGCTTCTAAATTTAAGCTCTCGCGCAGGGCTTCGCCGCGTGTGACCAATTCGTCTTGACTGCGACAAGGTCCGACAATGGCTTCAAATTCGGATAAATTTGGAGTGATTAAAGTCGCGCCTGCGTATTTACGGAAGTCGCTGCCTTTGGGATCGACGAGTACGGGTTTATTTTGGGCGCGGGCGGCTTGGATTAAACTTTGTGGGTCTGTGAGTGTGCCTTTGCCATAATCCGAAAGCACCACCACACTGTGTTGTGCTAAGTGTTGCTCGAAATGTTGCAGCAAGCGTGCGTTGTCTAAACTGTGAAAAGCTTCTTCAAAATCCAAGCGAATCAGTTGTTGGTGGCGGCTGAGGACGCGTAATTTGGTAATCGTGGGCGCGTCAGCAAGGCGCACAAAACAACAATCGACTTTGTCTTGTGCCAGTTGTTGTTGAATTTTGTCGGCGGCTTCGTCTTGTCCTGTGACACCCAATAAAGTGGTTTTTCCACCCAAGGCACTGATATTGAGGGCGACATTGCCTGCGCCGCCTGCGCGTTCCGTTTGTTGTTTGATATGCACCACGGGAACGGGGGCTTCTGGGGAAATGCGGGAAGTTGAGCCTTGCCAATAACGGTCGAGCATGACATCGCCAATGACGAGAACTTGCGCGGTTTTGAAATCAGGGATTGCAGTATTCATACGTTTGTTTTTATGACGTGACTAAAAACAAAAGATGCTATCACTGGTGGGCGATAACATCTAGGTTTTAATCTACATCTGGTTTCTTTGTTTCTTTGTTTTTTTATTTGTTTCAATCCATACCAGCCCCGAAAGGCTGGTGAAATCTTTTAATTTGCAGTTAGGAGACACAATTAATTTGTTTCAATCCATACCAGCCCCGAAAGGCTGGTGAAATCGCTTTTAGAAGAACAAAAGCGGGTTTTATCGCATGTTTCAATCCATACCAGCCCCGAAAGGCTGGTGAAATCATTTCGACCAGCCCATCATAATCGGCGTAGCCGTGCGTTTCAATCCATACCAGCCCCGAAAGGCTGGTGAAATGGGAAATTGTTGTGATTATTTTGGGCGATAACTGTGTTTCAATCCATACCAGCCCCGAAAGGCTGGTGAAATCAGGAGCCAAGCCACTTAGAGGGTAAGTCATCTGGTTTCAATCCATACCAGCCCCGAAAGGCTGGTGAAATGATTTTCAGGGGTGGATAAATCCTTACCAATGACCTGTTTCAATCCATACCAGCCCCGAAAGGCTGGTGAAATATTTAATATCATTATAGCGTATGCAGTTAATTAATTGTTTCAATCCATACCAGCCCCGAAAGGCTGGTGAAATACTTTTTTGTATTCCTCACGCTGGTAGAAATTCGTTTCAATCCATACCAGCCCCGAAAGGCTGGTGAAATGTTAATTTACGTCACTACGATGTGATTAAGTGCCTGTTTCAATCCATACCAGCCCCGAAAGGCTGGTGAAATAACTTTTCGCTTCGTCAACCCCGCATAAAACCAAATGAGTTTCAATCCATACCAGCCCCGAAAGGCTGGTGAAATGCTCATTATCGCCATGCTTTTTCTCGACAGCGACTAAGTTTCAATCCATACCAGCCCCGAAAGGCTGGTGAAATTTTTAAATCTTGGATTTATCAAAAAAACCATTTCTGTTTCAATCCATACCAGCCCCGAAAGGCTGGTGAAATGTCTGTTAATCGGATAAGTGTACTACACAACTGGTTGTTTCAATCCATACCAGCCCCGAAAGGCTGGTGAAATTATTTTTTTGTGTCAGGTCTCCAAAAAAACTGATTGGTTTCAATCCATACCAGCCCCGAAAGGCTGGTGAAATTAATCGATTTAGGTAAAAACACCGATATAATCGGTAGTTTCAATCCATACCAGCCCCGAAAGGCTGGTGAAATTAAAATCCGCACTGCCGCCGTTGTAGGTGATTGCGGGTTTCAATCCATACCAGCCCCGAAAGGCTGGTGAAATTCGCCTATGAGCTTGATTTGATTGCGGAATTCAGTTGTTTCAATCCATACCAGCCCCGAAAGGCTGGTGAAATTCAAATCCACGAGGATTTAACCGCGCAAACCTTTGTTTCAATCCATACCAGCCCCGAAAGGCTGGTGAAATAAAAACGTTGTCTCACTGTTGCAGCAATGTAGTGGTAGTTTCAATCCATACCAGCCCCGAAAGGCTGGTGAAATGTGATTAGCCCAGTTCGCAAGCTCGCATACATGGTTTCAATCCATACCAGCCCCGAAAGGCTGGTGAAATAAAGACTTTGGGGCGTACCTAGATTTTTTCAGTGCGGTTTCAATCCATACCAGCCCCGAAAGGCTGGTGAAATAGGATATTCAGCAGGCAACTGAATATTTAGTTATTGTTTCAATCCATACCAGCCCCGAAAGGCTGGTGAAATGTGGCACGCGATAACGGCGTGGTACTAACCATCACACGTTTCAATCCATACCAGCCCCGAAAGGCTGGTGAAATTTACTGATGACGCGGTCAAAGACAGTTATCGCCAAGTTTCAATCCATACCAGCCCCGAAAGGCTGGTGAAATTTTTTTCACAAAGTGGGCGAAGTGGAAGGGAGAGAGTTTCAATCCATACCAGCCCCGAAAGGCTGGTGAAATGGCTGTCAACAATAACGACGCAACCGCCGCCGCCGTTTCAATCCATACCAGCCCCGAAAGGCTGGTGAAATCGGTTGCCAGTGATTTAGTACGTTTTGACGCGCTTGTTTCAATCCATACCAGCCCCGAAAGGCTGGTGAAATTTGTTATTCGGACTCTACCGCAGTCTGGAAACAAGTTTCAATCCATACCAGCCCCGAAAGGCTGGTGAAATAGTTGCACGGCAAAACATGCTGTTGCAGGCTTTGATTGTTTCAATCCATACCAGCCCCGAAAGGCTGGTGAAATTATGTTGAAGGTAGTTTTAAATTTGGGCTATGTAGTTTCAATCCATACCAGCCCCGAAAGGCTGGTGAAATGACTAATTGATAACTAAATAATTACTATCCATAATGTTTCAATCCATACCAGCCCCGAAAGGCTGGTGAAATTCCGCCACTCGCGCCCGCCGCGCCCGTGGTGGAAGATGTTTCAATCCATACCAGCCCCGAAAGGCTGGTGAAATACGTTTAAAGGCATTAAAGCAAAAGGCTGGGGCGTTTCAATCCATACCAGCCCCGAAAGGCTGGTGAAATCCACAATGCCGTTAATTGCGCCGTCGTGCACTTGGTTTCAATCCATACCAGCCCCGAAAGGCTGGTGAAATCAAAAGAAATCACAGCCATAGGCGACGCGATTAATTTGTTTCAATCCATACCAGCCCCGAAAGGCTGGTGAAATCGGCGTAAATCTTGGCGAGCAAGTCGGGGCAAGGTTTCAATCCATACCAGCCCCGAAAGGCTGGTGAAATACAAAGAAGTCTACCCCATAGATTTCGCAGGGGTAGGTTTCAATCCATACCAGCCCCGAAAGGCTGGTGAAATCGGCATTGCCATCAAGAGCGGCTTTGAGGTTTTTATGGTTTCAATCCATACCAGCCCCGAAAGGCTGGTGAAATTATTTTTGACGATTATGCCGATCCAGATTTAGGCGTTTCAATCCATACCAGCCCCGAAAGGCTGGTGAAATACGCCAGATTAACAATGTTAGATCGTGACGACCCCAGTTTCAATCCATACCAGCCCCGAAAGGCTGGTGAAATTGCAGCACTGAGCAATCCGCTGGATAGGTATTTCTGTTTCAATCCATACCAGCCCCGAAAGGCTGGTGAAATCAATGCGCGTTTAAATGCCGCACAAAAAGCGAACGTTTCAATCCATACCAGCCCCGAAAGGCTGGTGAAATCCTAAGCCACCACCATACATTATGGACGGTGACAGGTTTCAATCCATACCAGCCCCGAAAGGCTGGTGAAATAATAGGTTTCGACTTTATCAGCCGCTTCTGCTGACAAGTTTCAATCCATACCAGCCCCGAAAGGCTGGTGAAATACCGTTTCGTTTTCTTTTTCAAGGGGTATTTTATGTTTCAATCCATACCAGCCCCGAAAGGCTGGTGAAATGTTCAGAATTCTAATTCCCCCGAATTCTACCTAATTAGTTTCAATCCATACCAGCCCCGAAAGGCTGGTGAAATAAGACTTTGGGGCGTACCTAGATTTTTTCAGTGCGGTTTCAATCCATACCAGCCCCGAAAGGCTGGTGAAATCGTAGAGCATCCTATGAGCAATCAAGAGATGTTTGAGAGTTTCAATCCATACCAGCCCCGAAAGGCTGGTGAAATGGTATTGATTACCACTTTCATCATGCCATCGAACGTTTCAATCCATACCAGCCCCGAAAGGCTGGTGAAATGTTGCCGATACTGCACCAATTGCAGACAAACAACAGTTTCAATCCATACCAGCCCCGAAAGGCTGGTGAAATCAACGCGGGTGCGTTCGACACCGCCAAGGGGTACATGTTTCAATCCATACCAGCCCCGAAAGGCTGGTGAAATGAGGACAAATTGACTGGAGTGGAACGCGCTTATTTTGTTTCAATCCATACCAGCCCCGAAAGGCTGGTGAAATCCGCATAGAACAGGCTTTGGCGAAACTTTTAGAAGTTGTTTCAATCCATACCAGCCCCGAAAGGCTGGTGAAATCATGGCAAGACAGAAGCAAGTTGCACCACTGCCCATTGTTTCAATCCATACCAGCCCCGAAAGGCTGGTGAAATGATTCTTTTTCGACGGCACGGCTGCACTCAAACTCGTTTCAATCCATACCAGCCCCGAAAGGCTGGTGAAATCAACAATTTGCATGATTAATGCGACAATTGTTAGGCAGTTTCAATCCATACCAGCCCCGAAAGGCTGGTGAAATTCAAGATGGAGAACTGCTGACAATCAGCAGTTTCGAGTTTCAATCCATACCAGCCCCGAAAGGCTGGTGAAATCAAACCAAGGGAAAAGCATCCGCTGAAGAGTTAATGCGTTTCAATCCATACCAGCCCCGAAAGGCTGGTGAAATCGCACCTTACGTTCCGTCTTGTAACCAAGCTCTTCTGTTTCAATCCATACCAGCCCCGAAAGGCTGGTGAAATCTTCTGGTTTTACTGCTGCTTCTTCTGACATGTTTGTTTCAATCCATACCAGCCCCGAAAGGCTGGTGAAATGTAGGCAAACAGAGTGCCGTCTTCCAGCACCAAACGTTTCAATCCATACCAGCCCCGAAAGGCTGGTGAAATGCGCACTCTACATATTTTCTACACGCCCTCCAAACTTGTTTCAATCCATACCAGCCCCGAAAGGCTGGTGAAATGCGCACTCTACATATTTTCTACACGCCCTCCAAACTTGTTTCAATCCATACCAGCCCCGAAAGGCTGGTGAAATACGGCTAATCATGGCAATCAAAGACCCACTCCTGTTTCAATCCATACCAGCCCCGAAAGGCTGGTGAAATTGCCGACCCTGACGCTTGCGTCATGTCGTTGGTGTTTCAATCCATACCAGCCCCGAAAGGCTGGTGAAATCTTTGGGGCTTCTGTGATTAACGGGATTTTTTGGCGTTTCAATCCATACCAGCCCCGAAAGGCTGGTGAAATTTCGATTGCGCGAAGCTCTTTCATCATATCCTCGCGGTTTCAATCCATACCAGCCCCGAAAGGCTGGTGAAATCAGCACCAACGCGCTGGGTCTCGTGCATCAAGATGTTTCAATCCATACCAGCCCCGAAAGGCTGGTGAAATCCGCGAATAAATAGGGTAGTCTCATCAATATCAACCAGTTTCAATCCATACCAGCCCCGAAAGGCTGGTGAAATGTACAGTCTTGGTTATCCCTAAATGCGCTAGTTTCAGTTTCAATCCATACCAGCCCCGAAAGGCTGGTGAAATCCGTGCATTTCAGGTCGCGTTTCAGTCCGACAAAAACCTGTTTCAATCCATACCAGCCCCGAAAGGCTGGTGAAATATGTCACTATCAGCGGCGTGACTTACCACACAGGCGACGTTTCAATCCATACCAGCCCCGAAAGGCTGGTGAAATAAGTAACACCTGAAGAGCTTGCGATTTTGCAAGAGGTTTCAATCCATACCAGCCCCGAAAGGCTGGTGAAATAAAGCGCGGCGGCTGTTGAATTATACAATGCGAAGTTTCAATCCATACCAGCCCCGAAAGGCTGGTGAAATATAATCACTGATTTGCGCGGCGCGTGCCTCAACAGTTGTTTCAATCCATACCAGCCCCGAAAGGCTGGTGAAATGATTTAGATTTGTCCGATGTGGACAAGTGGCATTCCGTTTCAATCCATACCAGCCCCGAAAGGCTGGTGAAATGCCAAATTGGCAAACCCATAATAAACAAAGCGTATTTTGCTGTCCAGCGCGAACTGTTTTCAAAAAGCAAAAAACCCGCAAGTTTTCACAACTTCAAAAGTCACCTGCAATAAAATCAATGAGATAAACATGCGCGAACCTCCCGCGTTTTTACCATCAAAACAGGTTCGCGTTCGCTCAAAATATCAGCGTCCCCTTCTCGAAATCAATCGCCTTGAAAGTGCCATACTCTTTGACATTTTTGGACAAAGGTTCTTGCAAACGATAAAAACGCAAATTGTCCTCATCAAGATTCACCACATCCAATAAATCCCGCTCCAAACTCTCATATTGCATTTGAGAAACGCGACATTCAAACACCGATTTTTGCACACGTTGCCCATAATTCAGACAAGTTTTTGCAACTTTTCTCAAACGCGCCCTGCCCGCACTGGTTTCCGTAGAAACATCATAAGTCACTAAAATCAGCATGATAGCTCCTTATCGGGTTAAAAAAGGCACATAATGCTCAACATCGCCCCGCAGAAAACGCGCCAACAATCGCGCCTGCTCACAAGGCAACAAACCAATCGCCACCGCAGACTTATAAAGCGGATGTTGCACCGTTTCTAATTTGCGTTGCCGATACGCCGTCAACACCGTGCGCCGCCCCTTATCATTCAAATACACCGCGCCCCCAATCCGCTCATCAAAGTCATCTTTTTGAATTTGCAAGCGATTAATCAAAGTGATTGCCAAACGATCCGCAAAAATCGCCCGAAATTCCTCCATCAAATCCAAAGCTAACGCAGGTCGACCGGGGCGCAATTGATGAAAAAATCCCATTTGCGGGTCAAGCCCCACCGTTTCCAAAGCCGACACGCAATCATGGGTTATCAAAGTGTATAAAAATGACAGCAACGCATTCATGCGATTTCTAGGCGGGCGACGCGAACGCTCTTTAAATTCAAAAACTTCCCGTTGTTCAGGTTTGAGCAAATAATCAAACACTGAAAAATATCCCGTTGCCGCCTCACCTTCAATCCCAAGCACTTCGCCCAAACTTTTAGCCACTTTCAAAGCCCGCAAACTGGCGAGCAATTTTTGCGTCTGCGCCCGCAACACAGCTTGATCGCTGCTTGAAGCACTGTCCCGCGCACTGCGCAACAACACTTGGCGCGAATTGCGAATTTTTCCCGCAATAAAACTTTTCGCCAAAGTTAAACAAACATCAGGCTTATCCGCTTGACGATATTGCGCTTGGCGCAACAACACATTGCCACTAATTCCGCCTTCCAAACGCGCTTTAAAACGCCCGTTTCTATCTAAAAATACCACGCGGCAAGCATGTTTCGCACAATAGCTGAGTAAGGGAGAAGATAAAACAGAATTTCCAACACAAACAATTGCTTCCAGATTTAAAAAAGGAATCATTGCTTGTTTAATGCGCTGATATTTATTCAATTGCAGCTCAGTTTCAAGCTGTTCCTCTGGTTTTTCAACAGGTTCGCTGTCTGATTTTTCAGGAGGCACCATAATCACCACCGCATCCCCTTCTAAGCGGATATAGCTGTGCGGAGTCATGACATAAAGCGTATTCAGTAGGCGTTGCATAATTAAGTTTCCTCGTCAGGATTGAGAGAAAATAACTCGGTATACAATTGATTTAATTCAGAGGTCGCGCTCAAAATTTCAGGTTTACAGATGTCATGCAGCGAGCAGTTGAGGCAACGCCTATCATTCACAGCGGCAGGCATTCGGTCTGAACTTAATAAGTTATGCACGGCTTGAATCACGTCTTGAGTCACCGCCCGCAAGTTTTCATTAATCAGCACTTCACGGCGTTTTTTAGAAGAAGCGTAATAAACACTGCCTTTTAACACAGACACAGCCAACATTTCCTCAAGACACAAAGCTTGTGCGGCGACCTGAATATCATCGTGCAATTTTTCGCGCTTACTACCGTGTTTATATTCAACAGGATAAGGTGCACCATCGGTGAAAAACTCAATCACATCCGCTTTTCCCGCCAGTCCATATTGAAATGAATACAAAGGCAAGGCAAATTCCACCCGTTTCCCCACCGCAAGATAACTTAATTTGGGATCATCGACGCGCTCATGCACCGCATCGCCGCGCAGGGTGTAAACATTTTCAGCAAATTCTTGTTCTTGATGAATTAAAGCGCATTGGCGAGGGCAATAACTGTAATGCTGTAGGGCGGAAATTTGGATTAAATCTGCTTCTTTAAACATGATTTGCTCCTTATCTGAACCACAATTTACCCAATTAGCAAAATTTACACAATTTAAAACAAGATTCAGGCGTTGCACCTAAAATTATTGTGTTAATTCCATTAATTATGAAAATTATGGTTCAGAAAGCATTAAAACGACCGCGAATCTAAAACCACACCTTTAGGCAACCCATCTTTACTAAAAGTCACGCTGTAATCTGAGAAATTACGCGGGGTTGGAGATTCTGTTTTCACACTAATCAAATCGAAAAGCTTGTGTGCGGGCGCATTGCCGAGCTTGCTATCGTGTTTGAAAATATACAAACCGCGCGCATTCATTTGTCCCCGCGCCGCAGAATGGTCGTGGTCAAACATGTTTTGTAAACTTTCAAAGAACAGGTCTAAATCTTCCTCAGAAAATTTGGTGTCATCTGCCAAGTGTGCAGAAATGAAGCCGTGAGTACGATATAAACCATAAGGAATCGTTGCCTTACGCCCCATCGTCCGATTGTCACCTTGCTGATTGTTAGATTCATCTACAGTTGTGACTGCCATGCGAGTGATGCTGTGTTCAATTGCAATGACTGGGGAAATACTACGCGCAAAGGTCAATTGCACAGGGCCGCGCACTTGTCCACAATTTGTACCCGTGCTCATCACTGCGCCAAAAGTACGCACGTCATAAAAGTTTTGACACATCCACCCCCGCGCTGCGCTCACATCATCTTTGCTGCCCTTACGTTTTTCTTTTTTCGCAGGTTTTTTTCCATCCGCTTCAGGACTGGCAACTTCTTCAGTGCTGGCAGGATTCAAATTTAAGGCTTGATAAGCCTTTTCATTTTGCTGGTTTAAAATCGCCTTTTCTCGGACATAAATTTCATAAGGTGCGCCGTCTTCTTTGATGCTGACGTAATTCCGCACCTTACGTTTTAAACAGACATCGGTAATCAAGCCGTTACCCGTTTCAGGATCGACGCGTGGCAAATTGCCTGCATCAGGATCGCCGTTGGGATTGCCGTCAGTGACATCGAATAAAAATACAAATTCATAGCGGTTTGTAATAGCAGTCATGTTGAAATCCTTTCAGTGAAAATTAGGCGGCTTTTTCGGCTTTATCAGCTTTTGGGGTGAAAAAAACTTGGCGTTGGTGGTAATAACCCAAGGCGAAACGGGCTTGATCAGGCAGGGCTAAAGTGGCAGGAAATTCTTGAATTTCAAACAGAATTTCCCCAATGAGTTTTTCTGCATTCACCGCCTGCCCTTTGTAAGCAATTTTGCTGAGATGGTGATTTGCGAGTTTCAGCAAGCGCGGAAATACCACAACTGGGGTGCTGGAAGCTGCGCCATAATAGCGATCCCGAATCCCTGCATTAATATCGCCCAGCGCGTCAATTTGCGTTTTTTCCAAAGTCGCAAATAAACGCCCTAAACGATAGGCTACATTCTTGTTTTCTAAATCTAATGCCACAGTGATTTCCTCTTCCTTTCGGTTGTTGTGATGTTTATCACGGTTTAACCATGCTTTCAGCAAAGCAGCACGGTAGTACATTTTCAATCCATACTCATACTTATCGTTTGGATCACTTTTAGGCGGCGGTTCTGAACGAATTCGTTGTACTACCGCATTAAGTAAGGTGTAAGGATAAGGCGTGTTACTTAAAATTGCAGACATCACATCACCTGATAACTTTGGATGAATGTGTTTATCTGAGT
The DNA here is from genome assembly GCA_028688145.1 of Thiotrichaceae bacterium. Lineage (GTDB taxonomy): Bacteria > Pseudomonadota > Gammaproteobacteria > Beggiatoales > Beggiatoaceae > JAQTYU01. The sequence continues at coordinate 359,267 of JAQTYU010000001.1, forward strand.
TTAAAAGTGCTGTTGCCCGCAACAGTTTAAATAACGGCACATGATTGGGATAACGCGGCGCGTGGACGATTTCTAGTTCGTCGAAATAGCGGCGCAGGTGATCGGATAAATTGGCAACCGTGTCGTGATACCAAAAACGGATCGCAATCCGTGAAGCATTGGGGGCAAGTCCTAATACGTAAAAATTAGTATTATCAGCATCATGCGCCATTTTCCCCGAGTGCTGCGCCTTCAAAAAAGCTTCAATAGCAGAAGCATTGCGGTCGGGATCATCTTTGGGCGATTCTACAAATAAATCAGCAAAACTAGACTCTAATTCAGTTTTTTCCGATGCCCACCAAATTGTGGACGCATCTCCCACTTGCATCCGCTGCGGTGAACCTTTGCGTAATAAATAATTTAGCGCAGTGGTATAGGCATATTCTGCGGGTCTGCCCACGGGAGAATTGAAGCCATTTTCTTTGTGGAAAGAAGTGAATGCAGGCGCGTTGAAAGAAACAATATTTCCACCTGAAGATTGTCCGCCCCAAATGCCTTTAATTGAGGCGTGTAACTCACTGATATTGCTTTGTTCACCTGTGATCAAACAAAGTTTTTGTGAATCAGAAACTTGTTGCTCTTTGTTTTCAATAAACGCCTGTACCACAGGACGCTGGCAAATTAAGCGGCGTTCACTTTCGAGTTGAAAACTTAAGCTGCCCGTGCTTTCTGAAATTTCTTTCCACAAGGGATGCTCGAAAACTTTGCGGAATTCTTCTTTCTCAAAAAACTGCACAACAGCATGAATACCTTCATCTTCAGTATTTGGAAAAGCGTCTTTAATCCGTTTGATAAAATCTTGAAAGCAGCCTTGGGTGCGTTCGGGTTTGCCCTTGGTGTCAAAACCTAAAACATAACTGGTGTTATCCCATAGCAAATTAGCACTGATGCCCGAGGAACGTTTGACACTTTGCGGCACTAATTCCAATTTAATCCGTTTATCTTTTCCTTTGCCTTCAATCCGTGAAATGATTTCGACCAGCTCGCCTTGTACATTGATGACGAGCAAATAGGAAATTTGCACATATTCAAAGCCAATTGGCGGCAAATCGGTATTTTCTTCTTGGGTTTTGCGCTGATAATAACGATATAAGGCATGTAAAATCATCCTCTTATCTCCACTTTGCGAGAATCGCACAGCAGGCGACCATTTTCCAAAGCAGCACGGAAAAAACGCGGCATCGGTTGGGCTTTGGAATAATCCATGTCGTACAACATCCAGCCTAATTCTTTGTTTTCATTGATAGGTTCAATCTTTTCCTCACACAGTTCAAAATGAGCACTGAATTCACGACAACCTAAATAGGGTTGATTAAAACAGCGTCCTTTTTTCGCACGTTCTTGAAACATATCTAAAAATTTCAGTGGATTATCGGTTTCCCCGACATGCTCAGTCATCACAAAACGTGCATGAATCACATATTCCACATCTCGCAACAGCAGCGCGGCGCGTTGTTGCCGGTCTTCTTCAATATTCAAACCTAAATTACCGCGCCCTTGTTTCATTGCCGTTTGCACGTTGCTGGTCGAAACCACCGAAGCGACTTCATTGCGCCGTACTGATGTCCAGCGGATGGGTTTAATTACATCGATTTTTCGCACTTCCCAACGGATGGCGGGTTTCCACAATACCGCTTCCAAAATCGCACGCGCAGCGGAGGGAGTCATCACATCATAAGAGACGCGCTCGACTTTCATTTCTGGGCGTGTAAAACAAGCGAAATCGCCCCAGACTCGCAACGCTAAGTGATCAGGTGAAACATTCATTTTATCTCCTTTGGAAAAAACGCCTATAAACAGATACACTATAAAACTCTAGAAATACTAAGTAAATAATCTGTCTTTTAAAATTACTCAGATTTTATTTTTTATCAGATTTACATCTCGTTCCCACGCTCCAGCGTGGGAACGAGATAAACTTATGTAATTACTGACCGTGTTGTTGCTGATAATTTGTAGTTTGCAGTCACCTCCATATTCAGATTAAACAATACCTTGAGATTCCGAAAAAACTTTAAACAAATATTCCAGTTCGGAATGATCGTGATGATGAATTTAACCGTGCCGTGTACATTTTTTCTTACTGATTGTTTGTGGTTCATGGTTTTTCCTTTAGGAAAATAAATATTGTGTCTGGTTTGATTATCGAACAAATGTGAGTATAATAACTTCATCACCTTCGTGTCAATCAATACACACATAATTAAATTAAACATAACGTGAAGATTGTTAGACTATAAAAATAGATATGCTAGAATTACCGTCCCTACAGGATTTTCAAATTAGATTGAAATAACGTAGGCTGGATTGAAACACGTTATGTTTTAAGTTTAATTGTTGTGTTAATTGTACGGACTATGTCTTTATTAATTAGAGACATAGTCATTAACAAACAATTTTTCCAATCCACTCCGCAGTGATTCCCTCATGCCTACAATTCACGCACACATCAAAGAAATTAACGGTCAATTTGAAAGTCACGAATTAGCCGACCACCTCCAAGCCACCGCCGACCTTGCCGCCCAATTTGCCAAAGAAATGCAAAGTGAAGAATGGGCGCGTCTTGCAGGTTTGTGGCACGACTTGGGAAAATATCAGCCCGCCTTTCAGGATTACATTAAGAAAAGCAGCGGTTACGATCCCAAACTTCCCACAATTAAAGCGAAAGTTGACCACAGCAGCGTCGGCGCGGTTTATGCCCAACAACAATTAAAACAACAATTAGGGGTGATTTTTGCGTTCTTGATTACAGGTCATCACGGCGGTTTAAGAAATAAAGAAGACGCAACGGCTTGTTTAGGAAATGAAAAGAAAGGTTTAGAAAAACAACAGCTTTTACAAAATACACTGGCACAATCGCCGCCCGACAGCGTGCTGAAATCAATTGCTTTGCCGTTGGAAAGTTTAAAAGGACGTGACCCCGTCTTATGGATTCGCCTGTTATTTTCCTGCTTGGTCGATGCGGATTTTTTAGACACAGAAGCCTTTATGCAGCCCGACAAAACAAAGCAACGCGGCAATTATCGAGATTTAAAAACACTGCTGTCTTTGTTTGAAAACCACATGCAAGCATTGGAAAGCGGGGCGAAAACCAGCGAATTAAATACCTTACGCGAACAAATTCGCCACGACTGCATTGCCCAAGCCACACAGCCACAAGGCATATTTTCCCTGACCGTGCCCACGGGCGGCGGCAAAACTCTGTCAAGTTTGGCGTTTGCCCTGCACCATGCCTTAGCGCACGGGAAAAAACGCATTATTTACGTGATTCCCTATACCAGTATCATTGAGCAAACCGCGCAGATTTTCCGCAAAATTTTTGGCGAAGATTTAATCGAACATCACAGCAATTTAGACTCGGATAAAGAAACCTATCGCAGCCGTTTAGCCTGTGAAAATTGGGACGCGCCGATTATCGTCACCACTTCCGTGCAGTTTTTCGAGTCCTTATTTGCCGCCAAAACCAGCCGCACCCGCAAACTGCATAACATTTTAAACAGCGTGGTGATTTTGGACGAAGCGCAATTATTGCCCGCTGATTTTTTAAAACCGATTCTGAAAAGCATTCAAGAACTGGCGAATAATTACCGCGTTTCTTTCCTATTGATGACTGCCACTCAACCCGCTTTAAATGCGCGTAACGATTTCGGACAGCGTTTTGAAGGCTTAAAAAATGTGAAAGAACTGATGGCAGACCCTGAAAAACTCGCCCAAGATTTGCAGCGCGTCCAGATTGAATTGCCACAAGATTTTGAAAAAACCAACAGTTGGGAAGAAATCGCCGCCCAATTGCAAGCACATGAACAAGTTTTGTGCATTGTGAATACTCGCCAACATTGCCGCGATTTACACGCGCTGTTGCCACAAGACACGGTGCATTTGTCCGCATTAATGTGCGGTGAACATCGTTCTCGGGTGATTGCAGAAATTAAAGACAAACTTGACGCAGGTGCGCCGATTCGCGTCATCAGCACGCAATTGGTGGAGGCGGGTGTCGATATTGATTTTCCCGTGGTTTATCGGGCGTTGGCGGGACTGGATTCCATCGCACAAGCCGCAGGACGTTGTAATCGTGAGGGTGGATTAAATCATTTGGGAAAAGTCGTGGTGTTTGTGCCGCCATCACAACCGCCCGCAGGCATTTTGCGCCAAGGCAAAGAAGTGACTTGTAAGCTTTTTAAAACCTTGACCACCAGCAATAATCCGCTTTCCCCCGAAAATTTCACCCGTTATTTTGAAGAATTGTACTGGCATCGCGGTGATTTATTGGATAAAAAAGCGATTTTGAAATCCTCAAGTGACATGCAGTTTAAAAAAGTTGGTGAAGAATTTCGTTTCATTGAACAGCCCTACAAGCCCGTGATTGTGCGTTATGCGGACAATAAAAATTTGTTAGAAAGCGTGATTGCAGGCAAGGCTGATTATAAAGTATTGCGTAAATTGCAGCGTTTCGTGGTCAATGTGCCTGAATCCATCGTTACAAAATTACATAACCAAAAAATGCTCGTGCTCACTAAAGATGAAATTTACGTGCAGGCGCAAAATGACTTGTATGATGCGAATCTTGGTTTTATGGGTGAAAAAGCGACGGGGTTTGAGACAGATACTTTAATTCCCTAAAGAGTTTTAGCCCAGTAGGGTGGGCATCACCCAGCGTTTGGTGGGCAATGCCCACCCTACCTGACTAAACTGAAAACTGTTAATCTCCGTTCAAACCTGCAACCCGAGATTTCACCATGCCCTACAATTTTGACCAAGTTCACCCGCGCCGCAATAGCGACAGCATCAAATGGGATGCCTACCCCGAAGACGTGCTGCCCTTATGGGTTGCCGACATGGATTTTCCCTCACCTGCGCCCGTGTTAGCAGCTTTACAACAGCGCGTCGCAGCAGGCATTTTTGGTTATGGTTCAGTTGCCAAAGAACTGGCAGAAACCCTGTGTGAACGTTTACAACAACGTTACCAATGGACAGTAACACCCGAGCATTTGATATTTTTACCCAATTTAGTCAGTGGTTTAAATCTCGTGTGTCGTACTTTTGCCAAGGCGGGCGAGGCGGCATTGGTGCAAACGCCAATTTACCCACCGTTTTTATCTGCGCCCCTGAATCAAGGGATTAAATTACAAACTTTAGAACTTACCCCACAGCAGCGCGGCAAACAACTGCATTATGAAATTGATGAATTGGGTTTTATCGCCTCACTGACCCCAGAAACGCGCTTATTTCTGCTGTGCAATCCACACAATCCTGTGGGCAGACATTTTTCCCGCCACGAACTAGAAGCTTTAGCAAAGCTTTGTTTACAAAATGATTTAATTATCTGTTCCGATGAAGTGCATTGCGATTTAAATTTAGACGGACAAAGCCATATTCCATTCGCCACGCTGTCGCCCGAAATTGCACAACGCTGCATTACCCTGCTCGCCCCGAGCAAAACTTTTAATATTGCAGGTTTAGGTGGCAGCTTTGCCGTGGTTGAAAATCCGCAATTGCGCAAACAATTATTAGCGGCGATGGAAGGCTTAATTCCGCATTTAAATGTATTGAACAGCACCGCAATGCTTGCCGCCTATCAGCATGGGGAAACTTGGCTACAAGCATTAATCCCCTATTTACGCGGCAATCGAGATTTTTTAGTGAATTATCTCGCGACGCATTTACCACAATTAAAAACCACAATTCCTGAAGCCACTTATTTAGCGTGGCTTGATTGCCGTGATGCTAATTTGCACAACCCTTATCAATTCTTTTTGAAGCAAGCCAAAGTCGCATTTAACGAAGGCAAGAGCTTTGGGAAAGGCGGAGAAGGTTTTGTACGTTTGAATTTTGGCTGCCCGCGCAGCACTTTGGAAATGGCATTGGAAAGAATGCGAGAAGCCTTGGAAAAGCGTTAACTTTAGTAGCCCGCATTGCGCTACGTTCCATACGGGCTACATTTTAAATTCAATTTAAATCAGGACAGGCATGAATAAAGACAACATTAACGAGATTATTTGGGCGCACAGCCAATGGAAATCTCATTTACGCAAAGCCATCGACATGCAAAGCAGCCATTTAAATGTTGCCGATGCGGGCAATGATAAAAAATGTTCTTTTGGAAAATGGCTGATGTCTGTGGAAGCGCATCGATTAGCTAATCACGATGAACTGGTCGAAATCCATCACAATTTCCACCAACAAGCCGCACAAATTTTACAAATCGCGCTCGATGGTCATCAGCATGTGGCTCATGAAGCAATTGCTTTGGGAAGCCCTTTCAATAAATTAACCGCAGAGTTAGTCAATATGATCAGCGCGTTGGATGCTGCGTAAATCTGATAAGCCAGCTAATTCATATTATTAGAATATTCGCATAAACTGCGTTATGATAAATATTTTCAGCAGCAAGGCAGAGGATAAATATGATCACAGTGGTGGGCAATCTTAAAGGCGGTTCGGGCAAAAGTACCGTCACCTTTAATCTGGCAGTGTGGCTGGCAAGTGCGGGAAAATCGATAGAGCTTTATGATTTGGACCCACAATGTACGCTGGGCGATGTGTTGCAAGTACGCAAAGAGGAAGGTTTTGAACCTGAATTAAAAGTTCACCGTTATTTGCGCCCCGCTCAAAAAGTGGTTGAGTCAAATCCCAGCACTGAAATTTTAATTGATGTGGGCACGGCAAACATGGCAGGCATGAAACGTGCGATTACTGTCGCAGATCGCATTATTATCCCAGTGCCGCCCAGTCAGGCAGATATTTGGTCAACGCAACGTTTTTTATATCTCATCGCCAGTGAAAAACGCGATAGGCCTTTAGAAGTTATCGCGTTTATCAACCGTGCCGACACCCATATTGCAGTTCACGAATCCGACGAAGCAGAAACAGCATTGCAAGCTTTGCCAGGCATCAGCATTTTACCCGTGCGACTTTCACAACGGATTTCTTACCGCCGCTCGTTTAGCGAAGGTTTGGCAGTTTTTGAATTAGAGCCTTCAGGAAAAGCGGCGCTCGAATTCCAAAAATTCGCCGAATTGCTTTATCCCAAACTTTAAAGCCTTAGTGACGAATGCCGGGAACATTCATAATTTGCCCATTATTAATCGCGGTCAAATACAACTCTAACTCGGCATATTCGCTGGCATCGGGAGGCAGTTCATTGGCGCGCACCGAGACATTACACCATTGAAGACGCTTACGAATATCCCAAATTTCGCCTCGGCTGGTGCGATAAGTGGGAAAATGATCAATCATGCCTTTGGTCGTTGTAAGATATTGACCCCGCAACCATTTATTCGCCCCCGTTTGATGGCAATCGACGCACGCCAGATTTAATTGTCCCTGTTTACGCAGCATCAAAGTCTCACCCCGTTTGAAAGCGGCTTGAGTTTTCGCATCTTTTACATCGACCGCAATCGCCTCGCCATTACTCAATGCACGCAAATAAATTGCCAACGCCAAGTTTTCCTTGGATTGCATTACATAGTTGAGTTGTTTGGTCGCACGCGCATGGCGAGTAACAAATTCTTCAACCCCGAGCACTTTTTGTAAACTGGGAGCATATTTAGGCATTTTCACCGCCCAACCCTTGTATTTAGCCGCAGATTGATGGCAACTGCTACATTGTTGCTGAAACAATTGTTCGCCCAATTCTAGACTTGCCATTGCAGGATTTTCAAAAGGATCGAGATTATTGCGAGTTTCGACAGGTACGGGTCTGTTTGCAGGATTATCGACAGCTTCTGCAAATTCAACAGGAGATTTCAGCGTTTTCAAATAAGCGACAATATCTTTAATTTCTGTGGGACTGATTAAGCCATGCGCCCCCCAAGGTGGCATAACGCTGTTTGGGTTATAAATGCGGGAATCATAAATGTGATTAAACATCCGCTCCTCATCATTTTCCCATGTTCCAATCTCAGTTAAATCAATGCCGACATTGCCCATTAAATGTTCATCAGGAACAAGGTGACATGCCAAGCAACTGCCACCAAGCTTACGATCTGCAATGAGTTTTTTCCCATTCGCAACATCCCCTACAATCGGAATTTCTAGCTTTTGTTTAGGGCTAATCGGAGAAGGCAATTCTTTTGCGGTATTTGTATATTTATCCCAATTCTTTTGTTCCCAAGTGGCATAACGCGCCCAAGGGGAATTATAAGCAGGTTTACTGGCTTCAAGTTGGACAGTTGCCGCAAATTCAGTGGCGTGTACCAAATTCAGAATACCTGAAAAATAGCTGAGGACAAATAATACAAAATACATTTTAAGATGATGTATGGCTAACATAGGGTTAACTCTATTTTTACGGATAGATTCTTAATGTTAGAACGTTTTTTGAATAAAAAATAGATTATTATCAATATATTACTATATTATTTAATACTTAAATAACTTTAACTAATTGTAATTAAATATCTTTCTTTGAAAATAGCACTATTATTTTTTCAATATAAATATATATAATTAAAATGCGCGTGGGCGGAGACTTAAGATAAACCACAGGGGTAAAGCGTCACTGTTATGATTTACAAACAGAAATTATAAATAAACTTTGGAAAAACTGAACCTAAAAATCCCCAGTTCTGTGCCATATTTGAAATCGAAGAACTGGCAGTGCTCAGAGCACTGCCAGTTCTCTTTTAAGTTTTTAATCCAAGATTCACAATCTCTAAACCCGCTCCACCCCATATTCCTTAAACAAATAATCCAGCCACAAATTCGCCAGCCGTTCTTGCAAATGATTCTGACTGAGCCGCTCGTCTAAATTATCAATATCAATAATATCTATCGGTTGCGACTGCCACGAACAGGCGAAAACCGCCTTCGTGCGTTGTTTAGTCACAGGGTCAATTTGCCATTGCAGACACTGGGCGCACACCCCTTTCAGCATACATTGCATGGTGCTGTGCACCGAAGCCGTGAATTGGGTGTTTTCTGAAAAATGCGCTTTTAATCCTGCATAGCGAGCGTGTTGCACTGCGCGCATGAGTTGCGTGCTGCCCATAATCAACACCCGATTCACGCTTTCCAAAGCAATTGTTGGCAAGGATAATTCACCGTTCGTATATAAACTTAAAGCGGTTTCCAAATCCCCTGAATAACTGCAATCTTGGGGACGTTGCGGCACAATTTTTTCCCCTGAAGCCGTCACCCATAAAACCGCATCGCTGCAACTTTCTAACACGCTTTGAGAAAATAACTCATCCGCCGTTTGCAAACACGCCACATACAACACCCGATTGCCTGCCGCTTTGAGCACGGGGGCTAAACTCAACATTTCTATTGCGCCCAAACGTTCCCCAATAATCATCACAGTTTCATTTTTAGGAATCGGAGTTTTCGCGCCCGTCGGCCCCATCACAGATAAAGGATCGCCCGCTTTCAAAGTCGCAAATAAACGTGAACTTGCGCCATATTCCGAAACCAGAAAATTAATCGTGCCTGCTTCCGCGTCAACTTTCGCGCCCAACATCGCCATCGCCTCGGTTTGCAAGCGCGTATTGCCCAAGATTGGCGCGGCGGTTTCAAAATTCTGCACACGGAAAAATTGCCCTGCCTGATATTGTTTTGCCGCCAAGGGCGCACGCACACTAATTTCTACCAAATTCGAGCGATGACGTTGCACACTGAGCACCCGCGCACTCAGTAAATCCTGCATTTTGGCGCGAAACACCGCGTATTCTTGCACGTCGCCCTGCATGGGATTGGGGAATAAATTCACAATATGCGGATACGTGCGCATTCCCGAAGCAATCGCTTTGACCACGCTGCCATGAAACACGGGATGGGTGTCGCCAATAAAACTGACGCGTTTGTCCTGTTGTTGATACGAAGTAAACGCGCCAAACGCCGCATCTTTGCAATGTTCCGCAGGCGCAACCGTTTGTAATTCACCATCAACTTGCTGATGCGGTTGGTATTGAAAAATCTGATTAGCAACGCGCTGAAAATGCCCGCGATGTTCAAATTCATAAGCGACATTGGGCTGTGCACCCGTCGCGACAAAAATCGCCCGTGCAGGTAAAACCACTTCATTATCACTATCTTGCCAATGTCCCGTTGCATCTTTGACCCGTTGCACACACACCAAAGCTTGCACATGCTGATATTTATCGACACGCACCGCCGCAGGTTCTAAGGCGGGCGCGTAAAAAATCCCTTCTTCAAATGCCTTAATCACTTCTTCATGATTGCGAGTGTAGGCGGGCGATTCCTGCAAACTGCGCCGATATGCCACCGTCACCCCGCCCCAACTGCGCAATAAAGCCTGCACATTGGGCGACTCGCCCACACTGGCTGCACGCGCCCGTTCGGCGCGTAATTGTTGGGCATGGTTTAAATATTCGTCCAAAATTTCCAAAGACGGCGCGTCTAAATTTTCACGAATCTGCGTTTCACCGAGCGCGGCAACCAGCAATTCATGGCGATGTAAAATCTTTTCAATTTGCACTAAATAATAAGCTTGAACTTCGGTCGCGGTATCAATGCCCGTCAAACCGCCGCCAATCACCACCGCAGGCAAACGCACTTGTAAATTAGTCAAACTGTGGGCTTTTGCCGCGCCTGTGAGTTGTAAAGCCATCAGAAAATCATTGGCTTGACGCATTCCCACCGCCAAACTGTGCGGAATTGGCAAGGCTTGCGGCAGCCCCGCGCCCACGGCAATAGCAAGATGGTCAAAACCCAGTTCCCACGCGCTTTCCACAGTAATCGTGCCACCAAAACGCACCGCGCCAAACACTTGGAAATACGGACGACGCGCCAAGCTCAAATAAATTAATTTGAGAAAATTTTTATCCCAGCGCACGGTGATGCCATATTCTGCCACGCCGCCAAAACCCGCCATTACGCGCTCGTCAAGTTCTTCAGTCAATTGTTGATAATCACGAATCGGCTGCGTGAGAAATGCCTCGGGCAAAGGTTCAATTTTTAAACCTTCAATCCCCACCACGGCAAAACCTTCCATCAATAAATGATGCGCTAAGGTAAAACCTGCGGGCCCTTGTCCTGCAATCAAAACTTTCAAACCGTTGTAAGCTTTTGGCAGCCATTGCGTGCAACGCAGTGGATTCCAACGCACTAATAAATCATAAATTTCCACGCCCCACGGCAGTTGCAACACGCTGGTTAAACTGTGGGTTTCGATTTGCGGAATATTGACGGGGTCTTGTTTTTGATAAATGCACGCCTTCATGCAGTCATTGCAAATCCGATGACCGGTGACAGGACACATCGGATTATCGACCATCACCATCGCCAACGGCGCGATAATGTAGCCTTGGCGACTTAAGCTGTTCATTTCTGAAATTTTTTCATCCAAAGGGCAACCTGTCAAAGTCACGCCCAGCGGATCGGTTTTTAAACGGGTTTCGCCCGCTTTTTCAGGAAAACCTTTGGAACAATAATCGCCTTCGTGGTCGTGGCAATAAATGCAATAATGCGCCTCACTCAGCACTTCGCGGGTATTCATGCGTGGGTCGGTGAGCTTAAAACCTTCGCGTTGATGCGGAACCGCGTGTGCGCCTTCAAAACGCTGCAACTCAGGCAACCAGCGCACAGGCACTAAATTTTCATGCTGGGTTTGCTGGGGCAATTTAAAACTAACCCATTGCTTTACCGCTAATTTTCCCTCAGGCGCAGTCAAAGCACGCACACACCAGCGCGTTAATTTTTCAATCTGTTCGGGATAATCTGCCGCCGTGGCAAGATAGCGTTTCCCCAAATTCGCTGCCGCTAATTCTCTATCTGGCTCAGCATTTTCCAATTGCGAACTCAGCCAACTGTCTAATTCTGCAAAGCTTTCAAAAGTTTCTGCCTGATTTAAACGCCGCCGTGCGCGCCGTTGCACAAACCATTTTTTAAATTCCAAAATTGGCAACTCGGCATGACGTGCGGCTTGTGCGCTTTGCAATTCCGTTTGAATGCCAAAAATTTCAGCAATGAAACTTTCCAGCACGGGCGCAACGGCTAACAATAACTCACTGATTTGCAAAGCGGTTAAACTTTCGGGCGCGTGCCGATAGGCAATTAAGCTGAGATTTAACAGCGGGTCGTGGTCGTTTAAATACGCGAGAAATTTTTGGTCTAATTCTGCTAAATTTTGTGCCTGAAAATGCGCGCTAAAAGCAGATAAATACGGGCTATGAGACATGTCGCTGATTCACAAAGCTGATGAAGAGGGGACTGAGTTGAGATTATCCATAGAATTTACTCTATTATCAACTCAGTCGGAATTTGTGGGTTCTCATTTACGGCACATAGCGATAGGTATTATCAGAGTTTGGCGTGAGTTGGCGGCTGTTATTCAGAACTTGGGTAAAACTGACATTATCGGTTTTTAAAGTCAGTTGAAAACTCACGCTGTTGGGCGTGATTTGCAGGGTTTGCACCTGTGAAACTTGGGGTAATTCTTTCAGATATTGCTGCAATTTCGCATAATCCTGCAAATTGTTCACATTATTCACTTGTAAAGTGAACGGCTGTTTGCTGTCCGAAGGAATGGTGGTGGTAATACTTGAAGGGGGTGGCTCGGAGGTTTTCGAGGCTTCTGTGATGGGCGTGCTCACAGTTTGTGGGGGCGGCGCATTCACGAATACAGGCGCGACACGATTGAAAACATTGGTCATTAAATCTTGCAATAATAAAGTTAATTCAGCAGGTTGTGATTCAAAGCTCTGTTCTTTGCCGTTAATCAATAATTTCCATTTTGCCTGCCATTGCCCTACTTTTTCACTGAGCACCCCGCTTAAAATCACGGGTGTGTTGTAACGGGTCGCGCTGGTTTGCAGCAGTTTTTTATTGCCTTTGCTGACTTCGTCAAAATTGAGTAATTGGCGGTCGTCCAAATCGAGTACGGGAAACAGCAGATTTAAACCCTGTTGTGTGGCAGCTAAATTCAGCAATTCAGTTTCTGGCCCGGCTTCTTCGGGCGTGAGCCAAGTGGTGCTGGTTTTTTCCAACACTATCCAGCTCAAAATCGCAGGGCGGGCTTCATCGCTCCACAATTTCACCCCGAAATTAGGCAATAAACTGTCTAAATCAGGGGTGAAACTCACTACCAAAAATGGATGGTTTTGAATTTTGCGATATTCGTATTGTTGTAAATATTGCGTTGCATACGCTTGTAATTTGGCTTGTTGTTCGGGGCGACTGAAAGCTTTGCGGTTGCCCGAGCGGCGGCTTAACACTTGAATAAAGCCTTGTTTTATTGCCGCTTGGCGGGAAGCGTCGTCAGTTTGGGTAATTGGGACAAAGACTTGATAAGGATTATTTGGCTGGATGTCGGCGGCAAAAGTCGCTAAGGAAACAATGCTGCACAATAGAAAGACGGTGAGTTTTAACATGGTGATACCTTGATCGTAAATTAAGAAATCAGCTAGGAAGTTATCTTCACTTCAAGACTGTAATCATCTTTGAAAGAAAAGTCATAACTACGTCCAACACACTCAAAACGATGTGTTTTATTCAAAGTAAAATCATTGTCATATTCAGGCTTGAATAATTTGCGGCGACTTTCTTTTGCGACAATATCAAATAAACCTCGCAATGAAGCATTCATACCATGTTCCATGGTTTTAAATACCTTTCCATCTATGTGTTGTGGCTCAATTCGGTGGTAAAACACCTCGGCATATTTTTTCAACAGAGCTACTTGTTTATCTTTCTCTGCTATGGTTGCGGTAATGTCATCTTGAATGGAGTGAAAAATATGGTACTGCGCCGATGTTTTTTGAAAATGAGCTTGGTGCAGTAAACTGCGAATTGCCCTATGAGCATCTGAAAAGTAATAGGGTGAATATTCATCTTCTAATGTCCATAAATATTCATGAACTATATAACCATTTAAGCCATTAAATGAATAGAAAATTCCTGAGTTTTTTATATATTCACGACTAATAATATGTGGGATACTGGCTTTAACGAAACCCGAATTATCGATAATGGTTGAAAATGTATTGGGGGATAGTTTCCCAATTAGACTGGCTATATATCCCCCATAAGAAGATCCAAATCCAATAATTTTTCGCGTATCAATTTGATATATCTTTAAAACCTCACCCATAACTTGCAAATAGTCAATTACTGGCAATAAGCCAAACGAGTCATATTCACCTTTTCCAGACTTTAACAGTACTTGACACTGGGAGTTAATCCACTGATTAGGTAATACGTTTCCGAGTCCATTGAGTGAGGCTGTGGCAATGTTTTGTAGTTGAGGTAAATTTGCTGGAGTTGATGATAACGTAGGTGATTCTATTGATGCTTGAAGGCTATAAATCTCTCTTAGGAGATCAAAAAAGTCATCGGCAAGCCTATAATAAGCACCCGTTTCAGGACGATTATGAATACCAAAATAATTAACACTAACAACTAAGCAGTTATATTGATTTGCCAAGTAAGGGGCTAATTTATCCACAACATAAGGGGCATTTGCCAACATACCGAAACCAGGGATAAATAATACTAAACCTGTATTTTTCTTAACGCCCTTGTGAGGTATTGTTACAAAATAATCAATCGCTGCTCGTGGCAACCCCAATTCAATATCAGGATGCGGCATATTTAGCGTAAACTTTTCTAGCATGATTTTTTGTTACTCCAACATGATTTAAATAATTTAAGAACGATTGATTAACACCCGCGCATCTCCCACCCGACACGCCGCTTCTTCCGAGGGACGTTGTTCTTCATATTGCGAAAGCTCCAAACTTTCGGGACTAAGCGCGTCCGCAGTTTGTTGGCGTGGCGTGGGCACGATGCCCCATTTAGCGAGTTCTTGTAAAGCGCGTTCTAAAGTCACGGGAATTTGTGCTTTCACCAAGTCTGTCAAACTGCCACCAAAATCTTCCAAGGTTTCTGGCTGAATGCCGATTAACACCACCGATTCTGGAAATTTGCCCGTCAATTTTGCCGCCGCCAGCACTTCTTGAAAGCCCGTTTGGTGTAAACTCATTTTCTTTGCGCCCATGAAATTGGGCACTTGCTCGTTATACGCCACCGCTAGCGTGCCCGCAGGTTGCCCATAATCTACTGCGTCTAAAATCAATACATTACGCGCCATTTGCACATATTGCAGTAAATATAAACCTTGTGTGCCGCCATCCATTAAACAAACATTATCAGGAAATTCATATTGTTGATGCAAAGTTTCCACCGCACGCACCCCGAAACCTTCATCCGCCCACAAAATATTCCCAATTCCCAAAATTAAAGTATCGAAGCTGTGCATGTTTTCATCTCTATGGTTTAGACTGCAATTCCACTTATAATAGGAACATTTTCGCCCGTGTGCTGATCATACGCAATCTTAATTTGTAATCGGTGATGTTTCCGCACCCAGCTTAGCAAAGGATATTCCTCTGAGTAAACGACTACTTAAATCCACTGCCTTGGTCGGTGGGATGACTTTTTTATCCCGTATCTTGGGATTTATTCGTGATGTGGTGATTGCTCATGCTTTCGGCGCGAGTATCAGCAGCGATGCGTTTTTAATCGCCTTTAAAATCCCGAATTTCATGCGCCGCCTGTTTGCCGAAGGTGCGTTTTCGCAAGCCTTTATCCCCGTACTCAGCGAATATAAAACCCAGCGCGAAAAATTTGAAGTGCAACGCTTGGTGAACCACGTCACCGGTAGTTTAGGCGGGATTTTGGTATTGATTACCGTGCTCGGAATTATTCTTGCGCCTTTATTAGTAATGATTTTCGCGCCCGGATTTATCCAACAAACTGCAAAATTCGCGCTCACTGTGGAAATGCTGAAAATCACGTTTCCGTATTTATTATTTATCGCGCTGACCGCCTTGGCAGGCAGCGTGCTCAATACTTACGGACAGTTTGCCATTCCCGCATTCACGCCCGTGCTGCTGAATATCACCATGATTAGCTGTTCCCTGTGGCTTACGCCCTATTTTGACGAGCCGATTATGGCATTGGCGTGGGGCGTATTTTTCGCAGGCATTGCCCAACTGCTCTTTCAATTACCCTTTTTAGCCAAACTCGATTTATTGCCCAAACCCAAACTCGCTTTTCAAGATGAAGGCGTGAAACGCATTCATAAATTAATGATTCCCGCTTTATTTGGGGTTTCAGTGTCGCAAGTGAATTTATTAATTGATACTTTGATGGCATCGTTTTTGGTCACGGGCAGCGTGTCATGGCTGTATTATGCGGATCGTTTGATGGAATTCCCGATTGGAATTTTTGGGGTGGCTTTGTCTACGGTGATTTTGCCGAATCTCTCCAAAACCGTTGCCTTGGGTGACACTGAAAAATATGGGCAAATGTTGGACTGGGCACTGCGCTGGACTTTTGTGGTGGTCACGCCCGCTATGCTTGGCTTGATGATTTTAGCGATGCCGATTTTATCGACGCTGTTTCAAAATGGCGCATTTGCAGGCAATGACGTGATGCAAACCACTTACGCGCTGCAAGCTTTCAGCGTGGGTTTATTGGGTTTTGTGCTGGTTAAAGTGCTGGCTTCAGGTTTTTATGCGCGCCAAGACACCCGAACCCCCGTGAAAATTGCCGTCATCGCCATGCTCACCAACATCGCTTTAAACCTGATGTTAATCCTACCGTTCAAACATGCAGGACTCGCCTTGTCCACCGCATTGGCTGCGATTGTCAACGCAGTTTTACTGTATCAAGGTTTGCGCCGCACGAATGTTTATATCCCACAAACAGGCTGGCGCAAATTATTATTACGCATCACATTGGCAAGCCTGCTGATGAGTGTGTTTTTATTCTGGCAACAAGGCGAATTAAATACTTGGCTTAACATGGGCACACTGCATCGTGCCTTGCAATTGCTGATGATTATTAGTACAGGCATGGGCATTTATTTTGTCAGTTTGTGGGCTTCGGGATTTCGTCTTCACCATATACGCTTTTCGGACGCATAATGGAATTTATCCGTCATTTAAAACAACTTCGCCCCCAACATCGTGGCTGTGTGGCAACCATTGGCAACTTTGACGGGGTGCACCTTGGACACCAAGCGGTGTTACAACAAGTCGCACAACGCGCCGCTGCTTTAAATCTGCCCACCACGGTGATTTTATTCGAGCCACAGCCTGCGGAATTTTTCGCCCCAAAAACTGCGCCTTCGCGTTTAACGCGGCTGCGGGAAAAATTAATCGCACTGCAAAGTTATGGTGTGGATCGGGTGCTGTGCGTGCAATTTAATGCCGCTTTTGCCGCGCTCACTGCCGATGAATTTATTCAACAAGTGTTAGTTGAAGGTTTAGGCGTACAGCATTTGGTGATTGGTGATGACTTCCAATTTGGAAAAGGTCGTGCGGGCAATTTCAACACTTTGCAACAAGCAGGCATAAAATTCGGTTTTGCAGTGGAGCGACAAACTACGTTTTCTATTGATGGCGAGCGCGTCAGCAGCACCCGCGTGCGTCAGGCATTAGTCGCGGGCGATTTGCCCTTAGCTAACCAATTATTGGGGCGTGAATACAGCATTTGCGGGCGTGTCGGTTATGGGCAACAACGCGGCAGAACCATTGATTTCCCGACGGCAAATTTAAAATTATACCGTTTGATTCCGCCGTTAAAAGGCGTGTTTGCTGTGACCATGCACGGCATTGACGCGCAAGCAATCACAGGGGTTGCCAATTTAGGCACGCGCCCCACGGTGAACGGACAAGATTTTTTACTAGAAGTGCACTTATTTGATTTTAACCAAGTGATTTATGGACGCTATGTCAGCATCAATTTTTTAAAGAAAATCCGTGACGAACAACGTTTTGCAGATTTCAACGCGCTGAAACAGCAAATTGAATGTGACGGACAACAGGCACGGGCTTTTTTTGCAAATAAAACCTGACACTGTGCCCAAAAAAATATAAACTCTAAGGACTAGAAAGTCTCGCAAAGCGCGTAATAAGCACGGTTCAACAAGAGATTACCCCCAAAGGTCAACTTTGTTCAGAGGATTAAACAATGTCATACGACTCGCAAATTGAAAAACGCCTCAAAAGTTTAGAAGTACATTTGAAAGAAGAAAATGATGTGTTGTTCAGCGTGGTGGAAAGTTTTCGCCAACTCGACCAAATCGGTTACAAACTCGGTTTATTAGACCAAGAACAATCTTACGCTAACCGCGTGTCATGGTGGCCAATGATTTCGATTTTAGGGACATTTTCCGCAGGGAAATCAACCTTTATCAACTCGTTCTTCGGGCAAAAAATCCAACGCACGGGCACGCAAGCGGTGGACGATAAATTCACGGTGATGTGTTACAACGGCGAACCTAACGCCAATGTATTACCCGGCGTGGCTTTGGATTCTGACCCGCGTTTTCCGTTTTACCAAATCAGCCAAGGCATTTCCGAAATTGTGGCGCGTGGCGGACAACGTATTGATGCGTATTTGCAATTAAAAACCTGCCAAAGCCCCAGTTTGAAAGGCAAGATTTTTATCGACTCGCCCGGTTTTGATGCCGACAGCCAACGCACTGCCACTTTACGCATCACTGACCATATCATTGATTTATCTGATTTAGTTTTAGTATTTTTCGATGCACGTCACCCAGAACCCGGTGCGATGCACGACACTTTGCAACATTTGGTGACTGAAACTATTAACCGTTCTGATTCCAATAAATTCTTATTTATTTTGAATCAAATCGACGTGACTGCCCGCGAAGACAATCCTGAAGAAGTGGTCGCCGCTTGGCAACGTTCTTTAGCACAAGCAGGTTTGACGGCGGGGCGTTTCTATCGGATTTATGATGCCGACGTGGCAGTGCCGATTAATGACCCCAAAGTGAAAGAACGTTACGAATCCAAGCGTGATGCGGACATGGCAGACATTCGTGCACGCATTGATCAAATCGGCATCGAACGCGCTTATCGTATCGTCGGCACGCTGGAAAATGCCGCAAAGGCGATTGAAGCTAAATTTATTCCCGAAGTACAAACATTGATTGAACGTTGGAAATCGCGGGTGTATGTGTTTGACGCGATTTTAGCCGTCTTATTAGGTGCAGCAGCGTGGGCGGGTCATCATTTTGGCGGCGTGAATTACGCTGAATTATTGCCTAAAACCCAAGATGCTCAATTAATCGTCGCGGGTGTCGGCTTGCTGATTGTGGCACTGCTGCACTTGAAAGTGTCGGGTTTCGTGGTCAACAGCTTAATTAAGAAGCTGAAAAAAGAAATCGTCGATGACAATCATCGCGAAAGCCTGAGCAATGCCTTACGCAAAAATACCTGCATGATGCGCACTTTATTCATGCCCTTGATTAGCAAACCACGCGGCTGGGGCAACGGAATGCGCAATCGCTTAAATGCCATTTTGAGCGACAGCAACAAGTATGTTCAAGCCTTGAATGACCGTTTCACCAACCCTTCTGGGGCTGTCCAAAAAACTGACGCAGCAAAATAAGTCTGCGCCACTGCCCACATTTTCTGAAAACTCGAAGATGTGGGCAAGATTACCCGCCCTCCTTTCCCCAAGAATTTCAATACCATGCCCGTTTTTGAACCCAATCGCGACAAAATGCGCCAATACTTTTTAACCGTTTGGCAAAAGCATCAACTCAAACAAGCCCTTGAACCTTTAGAAGAAATTATTTTAGATGTGATTTTAGCGCATCCTGAATATCATTCTCAGTTGCAAGAAACCTTTATTAATAAAGATTATCTGCCCGAAATGGGTGAAACCAATCCTTTTCTGCATTTAGGCTTGCACATTGCTTTATATGAACAATTAAGCACTAATCGCCCGCAAGGGATTTGCAGTTTGTACACGGAATTGCGTCCTTTATATCCTGATCCGCACCAATTGGAACATCAAATTATTGATTGTTTGGCAGAAAGTTTGTGGTTGGCACAGCGCAATAATTCCGCGCCTGATGAGCAGGCATATTTGCGTAAAGTGAAGGCTTTGAAGAAGAAGGCTAAGAAACGCTAGGAAAATCATTTAAACGCAATCAAAAAAGCTCAGTTCCTTGTTATCTTGAAATCGCACTCATAAAAAAAACCACCCACAAAATTTTGTCGGTGGTTTTTTTACAGCAATAGGGTATTACGCAAAACGTTTAATTATACAAAGTACCCAGATAAGCAATGAGATCAGAGTGCGCATCTGCATCGGACAAACCATCATATTTCATCTTTCCGCCTGGAACAGCGTTCTTAGGCTCACTCACATAAGCATCTAAGTGTGCAGCATTTCACACGATACCACTTTGTTTCATCGCGGCAGAATACTCAACGTCAGCGATTTTCCCCGCCTTTCTTCCCGTGACCGCAAACAGTCAAGGACCTTTCTTATTTGTTCCTTCGCGAACGCTGTGACATTCGCCACACTCTTCAGAGAAAACATCTGCCCCGTGCTGCGCATCTCCCGCCGCATAAACAGGAACAGCGGTGAATGTAGCACTCAGTAAAAGTGGAGCAAGCCATAATTTCATAGTCGTTAAACGCTTCATTTCATTCCCTAAAGTTAAAAAGCAGTCCATGCAAACAAGAAAACTGTATTGTTGTCTTTAGCATCGCGACCGTTGCCATCGTAATTTTGACTTGCGCCGTTGTATTTTCCATACAGCCAATATTGCAAACCGAGGCGTACATTTGCCCAAGGCGCATTCCAAGAAGCTTCTTTGCCCCAAGGAGTCCAATCTGCTTGTAAAATATAGCCTGCGGTATTCGGTGAGTTATTTGCATAACCATTCGCGACACTGTAAAGCGTGGCATCAGAATCGCCTTGTGTCACAAAACGGCTTGCAGTGAAACCCCAAGTTTGATTATAAAAATAAGATGCACTGAGCTTAAACTCATTGAGTTTTCCCGTCAGATTATCCGCATTGCCATTGGCAACCAGACTGCCGCGAGATTGCCGTTCCCGAATGTAGCTGGCTTGAATTGTCCCAATATGTTTACGTGTTCCAAGAAATTGATAAGAAGCATCAATCCCAATATCACGATAAGTATTAGTCGGTTGGCTGGTGTTCCAATCAGGTTGCACACTGGTATTAAAACCAAACAAACCCGCTGAAAAAGCATGTTTTTTCAAATCTTTGAAATAGGCTAAACGCCAGTAAGCGGTATTATTGCCAAACCGCCCCATATCGCCATCGTGGGCTTGACCGAGACGACTTTGCATGGTGGGTGTGAGCGAGCGATAAGTTCCCAGTTCGGCATAGATTGAATTATCCAAAAATCCATAAGCTGACAGCCCCACTACACGGTGTGCTGAACCTAAGCCATCACTCATGAGTGTCGACGCGCCGCCCGTTCCAAATCCAAAAGCTGAGGAAGAGAAAGGAACTCCCCAAGCGGACAAAGTATTGAAGGGGTTTTGTACGCTGGGATTGTTATTAACAGAAATCCCAAACAAAGCTTCTTTACCCGCCAGTTCAGTGCTGTGCACAAAACGCAAATCCATGTTATCCAGCGAAAGTTGCTTACCAATCGCATCGTAAGTGGTTTGCACAAACGCGCCCATTTTCTCGTTCAAACGACCTGCCACAAACAGAGAAGCTTCATCAATTTTCAGATTATTGTTTGCAGAACCGCCACTGGGCGCGGGGTCTTGATTCTTCGCGGTTTTGCTAAAAGATGCGACCACCATGCCTGACAATGGAATATTGCCTTTTTTACCATTGCTATCGACGTGGCCGCCCAGCTTAAACTTAATCCCAAAGGGCGTGAGCTGAGCAAAAGCCCCAATATGGCAAGCCGCACAATCTTGACCTGTCTGCCGTGAAAAACTGGGGACGGCGTGCGCAGTGGAAACTAACATCAACAGGCTGATAGATAATGCGGTACGTGCTAATAAGGTACGAGTATAAAAAATAGACATGAATTTTCTCTTGTCGCGAACTTAGGCGCGGTTTTGACTGGTTGCGGGCAACATCGCCAGTAAAACACCATCACGGCGCACAAAGTGATGCCACAAGGCGGCTGCGGCGTGCATTGCGACAAATGCGCCCAAAGTTACAGCGGCGCGGAAATGCCAGAGTTCTAAGCTGTCGCCGAGATCAGCATTTTTCCCGATTAACAGCGGCAGATCGAATAAACCCAAAAAGCTCACGGGACGACCGTGTGAATTGGCTAATAAGAAGCCCAAAATAGGTAAGGCTAGTAATAAACCATATAAAGCCAAGTGGGTTGCGCTGGCGGCGAGACGTAATAAAGGGGGTAATTGTACGGCGGTGACTAATTGACGGTAACGCATCCGCACGATGATTCGCCCGAACACAAATAGCAAAACGAACAAGCCTGCATTTTGATGAATGCCGAGTAACGTTTTACGGACGGCTTTTTCATCAAAGACTTCACGAAGTAGCACCATCGAACCGCAAGCACAATGGCAAGTAAAGTTCCCCAATGCAGCAGCATTAAGGGGGTGGGGTGTTTTATTTGGGATGGGGAAGTACTTCCAGCGTCTGTGTTTTAACTCTCTCGTAACGACAACGATTGTAAAAAAACGCAGTACATGACAAGTAAACTGAGGGGTACAGCAGTCATTAAAATGACTCTATGTTATTACAGACAAATACCTGCCCGTAAAATCTTAAAAATTTCACAATCAAATTGCGCCCCCGTAGAGGATAAAGACAAAGCTTTCATCTTTAAAAATCCTGTTTTAGGGGGCGCAATTCAAAAAACTAACAAGTGGGCGGTTTAGTATGATTAATCCGTTGATAAAATGAACCTTTATCCCAGAAACCATCATCGGCACAACCTAAACAACCATGTCCCGAATTCACAGGATAAGAAGTCCCTTCATTCCATTTCGTGACCGCACAAGCGTTATACGTCGTCGGACCTTTGCAACCCATTTTGTATAAGCAATAGCCTTGTTTCGCCTCGTCACTGTCCCAAGTTTCCACAAAACGCCCCGCGTCAAAATGCGGACGGCGATAGCATTTATCGTGAATGCGTTGGCTGTAAAACATCTTGGGGCGATTTTGCGAGTCTAATTCGGGCAACGCGTCAAAGGTGATTAAATAACTCAACACACCGACCATGACTTCTGCAATCGGAGGACAACCGGGCACTTTAATCACAGGCTTATCCGTGATCATTTTGTGAACGGGCGTGGCTTGGGTGGGATTGGGATAGGCGGCTTGCACACAGCCATAAGAAGCACAATTTCCCCAAGCAATCACTAATTTACAATCAGCAACTGCATGTTTTAATTGCTCAGAAAAGGGTTTGCCGCCAATAATGCAAGACATGCCATCTTGTCCCATTGGCGCATTGCCTTCGATGGCGACCACGTAATTGCCTTTGTATGCCGCTATGGTTTGCTCAAGACTTAATTCAGCCTGTGCGCCCGCCGCTGCCATCAAAGTGGGGTCATAATCCAGCGAAATCATTGATAAAATTACATCTTTCGCCAATGGCTGTGCCGCCCGAATAAAGGATTCTGAGCAACAAGTGCATTCCATACCATGCAGCCACAACACGGGTAAACGCGGCTTGGTTTCCAGCGCGTAAGCAATGCGCCCAATATAATCCGCAGACAAGCCCAAAGAGGTTGCCATCAGCGTACAAAACTTCATAAAACTGCGTCGGGTAATGCCTTGCCGCCGCATGACTTCATAATACGTTTCCATTTTTAGAACTCCTACAGCGGGAAATTAACGGCACATTTTGGATTGAAGATTTGCCATGTAGCTGGCAATTTGGTCAAACTCGGTCTCGGTCAGACGCCCTAAAATCGTTTTTTTATTGGGCACGATATTCAAGGAGTTTTTAATAATTTCGACAAATTGGGCGGGCTTGAAATCTTGACCATGACAGCCTTGGCAATTCTTTTGATACAAATTTTTGCCTGCGGTTAAGGTGTTACTTAAAGCATTGGCACTGAGAAATTTCTGTTCACAGCCCACCGCATCATCGGCAATCCCATTACCATTACAATCGCCGTCCGCCAAACCGTCGCTGTTGTAGTCCCCACTGATGTGCGGCGGCAAACCCACTGAAAATTGCAACATATTCAAAGCAGTGAGCCATGCAGAACTGTCGAAAGGCGACGCACCGACTTGGGTAATGATTTGATACACAGGATAAACACCGATAGGCATTCCATCGCTGGCAATGCTCAACAAGGTTGAATCCCCTGTGAAAGTTTGTTTTGCGAGGTAAGGCGTAGGGCTGCTTTGTAATCCCATCGTGGGCGTGATAAACAGCAGTTGCGGATCGCTGGGCAATTGCGTGGCGAGATATAAATCGCCTGTCAACGGCGTGGTGAGGTGTAAATTAATTTCTAAAGCGACCGCGTTGTTATACAACACAGGATTTGGGGTGAGCAGTTGCGTCTCGGCAAAGCACGGCGCACTGCTGAATAAGACCAGATAAAACAGTTTGCGTAGCATGGTATTGAACTCACAGTTTTCAAAGGAAAAAGTTCGGATTAGTTTTAAAAGATTTAACTGCGTTCCCAACCCCCTGAAGGGGGCTAAAGACTAAACAATTATTTTTATTAATCTTTAAAGTCCCCTTTAGGGGATTTAGGGGCTGCTTTAATCTTTAGCCCCCTTCAGGGGGTTGGGGGCGCAGTCATATTGAATACCCACTAAAAAAATCCCACCGCAATAGCTTGGGGTGGGATTTTCATCAACTCATCCTAAGTGGGCTTAGCAAGTTAAGGCTTTGGTGGAACGATACCAATCGCACTTTGAATATAAGTTGCAATTTGGGTCAACTCAGCATCGGTCATGCTGCTTAAACTGCCCATACCGCCCATATTTCGGGTAATTGCCTGACGAATGCCGCTTGCAGAACTTGCAGGACGATAAGCCGCGCCATGACAACTTACACAAAATTGGTTATACAAAGTTTTCCCCGCATCAGTGCTGCTGGTTGCAGCTTGCATGGTAAAGGTCAAAACATGTAAACCCTGTGCGCCGCCGACCCAGCTAGTGCTGTCATAAGGATTGGCGTTCGCATTCACCACCAAGCTGTATAACAAATAAGTTCCTGCGCCCAGACCTTTAGCAGGCAAATTTAACAGGGTGTAATCACCGCTGAAACTTTGGTTTTTCTTGAAAGCCACGGGCGTTTCACTAAACCCAATGCTTTCGGTGATGAAATAAAATTTGCCATCGGGCAATTGCGCGGCTAAGTACAAATCGCCTTGTTCTGGCGTAGTGAAACGGGCCGTCGCAGAAAAATTATCTGCATCGCTGATCGTGGTTTTCGACGAAGTCAGTTCACTGCTATAGGCTTGAGAGGCAAAAGCACCTAAACCCAATAATAAATAACTGGCTGCTAATATGTTGCGCATGATTATGTCCTTGCAATCTTAAGAAAGTCTTAAAGAAAATACTGAAATAGTGAAGGTTTGAAATATAGAGCTATATTTCAAAATTATCTACTAAAAGCTGCGTGAATTTAAGAAGAAAGGATAATCGTGATCACAAAAATAGAGGGCAGTACTTTTCCAGAGACGGTGCTTATAAAGCAAATTCGCCCTAAAAAATAGCAAAAAACCAGAGCAATTCCAGCTTAAATAAAGCCGAGATCGTTCTGGTTTTTGAAATTGAATTAATCTAAATTTGTAATAGTTATCAGTGATCTTAAATTCACGTTAACTACAGTATATATCAGTACATATCGAAATTCGAGAAGGGGATTGGGGAATAGTATTTCAAATGAAGCTTTCATATTTGGAAACTACAGATGTTAAACAAACTCTAAAAAGCTTTGAACTCTCTTTAGAGCGTGGGGCGCAGTGACAGGCTATCACTACGCCCCAAACAGATTAACGACTATTTTTCCGTTCCCAACTTAAAAATCTGTCCATTCATTCTTTTTAATCGTGGACTTGTCGCGTATCGCAACCCGCTTTTCTGTTTTTGACACCAGCACAGGCTTTTCATGGCGTTTGGGGGGCGCGGGCCGATCTTGCATAAAACTCCCAATATTGAAGAATGCCACATGTTGCTTGAGTTTTTGCGCCTGTTCACGCATCGATTCACTGGAACTTGCTGCTTCTTCGACAAGACTGCTGTTTTGTTGCGTCATCTGATCCATTTGACTGATGGCTTTATTCACTTGGTGAATGCCCGCCGACTGTTCCTGACTGGCGGCAGAAATTTCAGCAATAATGTCACTGACCTTTTTCACCGCAACCATGATTTGTTGCAAGGTTTGCCCCGATTGATTCACCAAGCGCGTGCCATCTTCAACCTTATGCACACTGTCTTGAATCAAACCTTTAATTTCTTTAGCCGCCGCCGCACTGCGTTGGGCAAGATTGCGCACTTCAGCCGCAACCACCGCAAAACCGCGTCCTTGTTCGCCTGCTCGGGCGGCTTCTACGGCGGCATTAAGCGCGAGTAAGTTAGTTTGGAAGGCGATTTCATCAATCACGCTGACAATATCAGAAACCCGTTGACTACTTTCATTAATAGCTAACATCGCGGAAACAGCAGAGTTTACAATTTCCCCACCTTCTTGTGCTTGTTGGCGTGCATTGCTGGCGAGCAAATTGGCTTGTTTAGCACTTTCTGCGTTTTGCTGCACGGTGCTGGTCATTTCTTCAATGCTGGCGGCAGTTTCTTCCAAAGCCGCTGCTTGTTGTTCCGTGCGTTGACTTAAACTGAGATTGCCCGCCGAAAGTTCATCCGCAGCTTGGCTGACCGCATCCGAAGTTTCTTGAATCAATGCCATGACTTCCGTTAATTTCTTAACCGTGGAGTTGGTGTCGTTTTTGAGCTGTAAAAATGCGCCGCGATATTCATTCGTAATGATTTGGGTTAAATCACCTTTTGCCAAAGCCCCAATGACTCGCATGGTATCTTGCAAGGCTAACTGATTTAAATCCATGATTTGATTTAAACTTTCACTGATATTTCTGAAAAAGCCACGTTTGCCATCCAAATCCAACCGCTGTTCTAAGTTCCCTTGTGAGGCGGCATGAGTTACAGCGTTAATTTCTTGCTCGGTGGCAACTTCAAGGGTGCGATTGTTTAGCTCTTTCACAATCCCTAGACGCTCGCCGTGAGCATTGATGACTGGCGCAACGGTATATTCAATCGTTAAAGCATCAAGGTCTAATTTGCCGTGTTTCACGTCTTGTAAAGTCCTTAATAATTCACGATGACTTTGGGCATTTTTATGCAGCACATCGACCGAATGATTAATCAAACGTTCGGGATCAAAGTTAGGGAGTTCCTTACGAATTTTTTCCGCTTCTTGTCGGAACATCGTTTTCGCAGCAGCATTCAGATAAATAATATTGTTTTGATTGTCCGCAATTAACACGCCGGTGGTGACGCTGTCCAATGCCTGATTAATGCGTAAAGCTTCATCGGCAATGCGTTTTTCTTCAGCAATACGGGCGCGTAATTGTTGCTGCATTTCATCAAGAGCTTGTAATAATTGCCCGACTTCGTCACGACAGCCAGTTTTAACCACGCTGTTAAAATCACCGTCGGTAATTGCTTTGGCAATTTTAACCGCGTCATTGATAGGCGCAGTAATCAAACGTGCCGTATACCAATTAAACAGCACCATGATCAATAACAAGATAACAAACGTTATCACCGCCAACAGTAGCAAGTGATGATAGCTTTGGGTGGATTCTTGATGAATTCTGCCCGCCGCTTTGACATGGACATCTAGCCAAGCATTGAACTGTTTTATCAACTGCTCAAATTGTTGGCGTTCGGCATTGCTCACGTTGATAAAAGCGGCTTCACGATGCCCTTCTAAAATCTGTTGCGTGGTGTAAAGCTGTGCTTTGTGATATTGCTCCCATGCCGCGACCAAAGGATTAAAAGCATTTTGTCCCACTTCCTCTTGATGCTCGTTTTGCCAACGGCTCATATTTTTTTCGAGCTGCACCCCGAGTTCTTGTTGTTGCTGATTAATTTCAGTGCGCATTTTGACATCGGGTGCAACCACCATCATCAATGACAATTGACGGAGGCGATTTATAGGTTGTCCAATCTCATTGTCAACTTTCTCGAAGTTTTGTGCGGTCTGATAAAGATCGCCCACCCACGTAAAAGCAAGTCGTAGATTTTCTAAACTGTAAACGCCAACCCCGATAATCGCACTCATTGAAAATAAGGCGAGTATGAATAATTTCTTACCAATGCTGAGATTTTTCATGATAAAACCTGACTCTCCAAAATAATCCTGCGGTGTATGGTGCTAAAAATTTTTGTGTACAATTTCTACAGGTTGTTTTAAGGCTTCGGGATATGCACCTTGACGAATCGAAGAATGTTGAGCGGTTAGCTCAATTTCCCAAAGTGGCAAAGCTGCCATTTTGTAGGGGGTAAACACCACTTCCTTGTTCACTGCAAAAACTTTATTTGGGGTGGGCACAAACAGCATATATCCATTGTCGTAAGCTCGTTGCATGATTTTTAATACAACTTGATTATAATCAGCCTCATCTACGCCAATTTTAAACATTTCTTCAATCAAGTCATCCATGATGGGATCACTAAATACCGTGCTCCACACATCATGAGTGCGTAAGGTGAAAAATGAGGTCCAGGGATGATAAAAAAACCAATCGTCATTTCCCCAAATCAACAAATCCCAAGGCACAGTATTCTTTTTCGCATTGGTACTCAGCAATTGTTCAAAAATCAGGGTTTCGTTTTTAGTGACGTTTAAATCGAGTTTTACCCCAACTTTGCCTAATTGATATTCAATCCCGCGCCACAAAAACAGAAAACGTTCTTGCGTCAGCACTTTCAGGGTCAAACCGTTGAGTATTTGCTTCAAGCGTTGTTGATTTTTTTCCAAATAGGGATCATTCACTTCAGAAAAAGGCTTAATCGTCTTCATTGCCGCCCGCACCCCAGGAAAATTCGGCGAGGTGGACACGGGTGAGCTTTCACCTTCATTTTCATAGACAAAGTGCAATAAATTCTCTTGATGCAGTGCTTGATTCAGCGCGAGCCGTACTTCTTTATCCAGTAATTTCGGATTACCCGTGCGCATATTGATATGAATTGCATAATTATCAGTGGAGGGTGAAGTCACTAATTTTGCATAGGGCGAGATGATCGTTTGAAATTTATTTTCAAAAGCAATTGGCGTAATATCCAATTGATTTTCTTGGTATAAAACCGAGTTTTTGGCTTCTTCACTGTTGAGTTCAGTGTATACGGTAATCCGTTCAATTTTTGGAAAACGTTTATCCCAATAGCGCGGATTCGCGACCAATTCTGCTTTTGCAGTTTTGCGATCCCCTTCAATATAGCCCTCGGTCAAAATATAAGGACCGATACCATATAAACCTGGTTCTGCCAGATTGGGGCAAGTGGGTTTCCCATTCCAGCCGAATTTTTCTAAATAGGCAGGCGTGTAAAATTGAATCCAGACCACATCATTGAGAAAAACCCCGTATTTTTGCTTTAAATGAAAGCGCACGGTGTAATCGTTAATTTTTTCGGCGTGGTCAAAAACTTCATGAATTTTGGAATAGGTGAATGGCTTTTCTTTGAAATGGCGCATGTTTAATAACACCATATCAGCGTTAAAGGGTGTGCCATCTTGAAATTCCACACCTTTACGCAACACGAATTCGTAAATCGTATCGCTGATTTTTTCGTAAGAAGTGGCTAAATCAAATTCCCAACCTTTGGCATTATTGGCGGGGCGAATCAGTGCGCCATTGATGGCATGGGAGACATAAAGATAAGGTAAGCTTGGAGCATAAACCCGTAAATGCGAGCCTTTGACGGGCGTTGCAATGCGGCTCGCTGAATCATCAGTGCGAAACACTTGAGGCGTGAAGTTTTGCAGATTATCTGCCCAAACATTCATCGACCACACCAACAACAATAGCCATCCTTTTCTAGGTATGTTCACAGTTCCGCCTCCACAGCATTACGATTTATTCTTGTATTTCCCTGTGTCGTAAATCTTGACACAAGTCCCAGTGAATATTATGCAATTATCATGCACTCGTATGATGCTCGGCGGAACATCGATATTAATGGCTATTTCAAATATCTATTTAAGCTTTATTTTCAGGGGATAAGCGTTTAACTCTGATTAAAATCCAAGCTGACATTAAAAAGCTGATAATAATCACCATAACCAACAGTTTTATCAGCAAGGGAAATTCTTGCTGTTCTACAGGTGGGGCAACTTTTACTATCGCTGGCATGGGCGCAACATACGGAAAGGCATTATCCACTAAGCTATTAAAACGCTTGCTGTTATCGACAATTGGCGCGTGTCGAAATTTATAAATTAAATTATTATAAATGTCGTTAAAAGTCACATCGGCTTCTAAGTTCACACCCGCATGATGTGCGCCATACAAGGTATTGGCGGCTACGATATTTTCCACACTGGGGGTAAAATCGTGATTGCCTTCTTCTTGTAGGGTGTCTGCGGTGTAACCCACGTTGATTCCAGAGAAGGAAAACTTACTATTTTGTCCTTGATTGTTATCAAGAATAATATTGAATATTAGGATATTACGGAAAGCTGTACGCACTAATTTAATGCCATCACCGCTGTTATGTTGAATCGTATTTTCCAGCAGTAAATTGTAAGCTGCATTGTCCAAAGCAATCGCGGGCAGTTTTGCCACCGAAGTACCGTCAGTCATTTTTCCAAGGGCGAGCACCTGTTCTTGCTGCAAACTGGCATCAGATTGATGTTGACGGCTACCGTTGTTTGTAAAACGGTTATGCTGCACAATATTTAGCAACGCGCCCCCTTCCAAACACAAGCCTTGTTTATCATTATCAATGAATTGGTTATCAGCAATTACATTACCTACGCCGCCATCGACATATAAACCTGCCGCATGGTTTGCTTGAAATAAATTTTCCTGAATCAGATTGTACGCAGGCAAACTTTCAACCCCTTTAAGAATCGGGTTACGGATTGCCCCAAGCACAAAATCACTTTCATTGCCGATCCATTCTTCACCGAGCGGCGTGTCTGTCATTAAAAAACCTGCGTGCCAATTGGAAACATCTTGGGTTTGGGTGAATTGGTTATGAACGACCCGAATTTCTTTCACCTCCCCAATAAATGCCAAGCCGCCATTTTGATTATTTTCAAAGCGATTATTGCTAATCAAGCCCGCGCTGATTTTACCTTGGAGTAAAGCTCCGCGTTGATTGGCTTGTAGATTTAAGTTTTCGAGCGTGAAATTTTTTACCGCTTTCAGATAAATCCCGACTTTGCTCGCACTGATCTCAAAATCTTTCAGTTTAAAGTTTTCGATGTTTTCCCCCATGAACACAAAATTTTCCGCATTACCGATGATTTTGGTGGGGCTGCCTTGCAAACTGATGCCTGTTTTTAACACAATCGTTTCATCAAACTTGAGTTGTGCGGCGGTGATTTGTACTTGTGCGGGGGGCTGGAGCGTATTTAAAAATGTGTTTAACGCTTGGGTGCTGTCACCTGTGAAACTGTGTAATGGCGCAGCCGTTGGCATCGTCGCTAATTGCTGGGTGATTTTTTGTTCAAGCTGCGCGGTGTATAACTGATAATCGTCAATCAGCGCGAAGTTTAGTTTTAACTGCTCCGCTTTCATCATCACTTGGCTTTCTTTGAGGGTTTTGGCTTCAATACTTTTTGCGGGTGCGCGTTCTAAGGGCGGTAATTGATAAGTGGCAGTGAGCGGAGCAGCAATGAGGTTATGGGTAAAAAAACATAGGCAACAGCCTAAGAGTTTTAATTTCATGGGGAGATTCTCGGTAAACGGGAGATTAAAATCAGAGCTTCTAGGTTTTAAAAAACTAGAATATCTTGAATAAGAAAGATTTTCTCGTTCCCATGCTCCCGCGTGGGAATGCGTATTGCGTCGCTACAGCGGCGCGTTTGGGGCAAGAATGTGAACCCTTTATCATAATACCTAACTAAACGATTTGCGATCTTGTTTTTATGAGATGTAAAAATTGTTTAAAATTATTTCTCGTGATGCTTGATGTTTTTTAAATTCTTACTGTTGGAGCGACGTAGGATAATCTCAATGCTCCAACTCATTAAAAATGACATCCAAAAGCTTTGGGAAAATAAAACAAAATATCCAAGCAAGATTAATGACCAGTTTTTATCACCTATCACTGCAAGCATTGGAAAATTCGCAAAACCATTGGTTAGCAAAACTTGTGCAATGATGATCAATGGATAGTGAAGTACATACCATATTTGTCCATAACCATCATCGATTAGATAAAAGCTGCCGCTCATTGGTAATTCTTCTGAGACGACTAGAAAAATATAACAAGCAATATCTAGCATTGTGACTAACGTAGCTAGCCGCCATTTAATATCCATTATTTTTTGCTTAGATACGTGCACCTATGAAACTCATCAAAATGGAATATAGTTATTTACACTTAAAAAGTGCCAGCCAAATCTCAATTCCTTTCGTAACAATATAATTTCATCAGCAAGCCACAATGGCGAATAGGACTTATTTTCTGGTGTGACAGAAGGTAAATTACAGCCAGAAAATAATTTCTCATAAGCTTTATTCAACACAGGGGATTTTAATCTTTCTGATTCTTCTTTTAGATTAAAAGTTCTCAACAAGTCTTCTATCAGATTCCATCCGTCAAGTAATAAGCGACATGTTTTTGTAGAAGAGGCAAAACGTGTGTTTAATCGACTCAAACTGCCAAAAAATTTGTCAAAGTTTTCTTCAGAAGCTTCATTCCAATGGAGTTCTAAGGAACTACTTTCAATAATTTCTTTTAACTCGCCCTCTGAATCGGCATAAACAAGGTGTTGACTTTCATCAAGTTTAAAGGTATCGCCCTCATCTTTATTTGTCTCCCAAATAAACACTTTTCGCTTACTTTTATAAACAAAAGCCACGGGATAATATTCAGTTGCGGGATTACTCATTCAGATTCTTTTAAAGTGCACTTTAGGGGATTGTTTTAAATCTTAAATCCCCCTCATTCCCCCTTTTTCAAAGGGGGAGGTTTAAACCCAATTCAACTTTTCCAACGCCTGTGCATGAACCCGCGCATCCCCCGCCGCCACCACACACCCATTAGAATGCAAGCCTAAAGGCTGACCTTGCCAGTCAGTGATGATGCCGCCCGCATTTTCCACAATCGGCACAAGCGCACAATAATCATAAGGCGACAACGAAGCTTCAACCACAATATCCACAAAACCCGTCGCAAGCAGCGCGTAAGCATAACAATCACCGCCATAAATCGGGGTTTTAATCGAATCACGCACATTGGCAAAACCTTGAACATGTTCAGGTTTCACAAACATGTGGGGCGAAGTCGCGTATAAAATCGCTTGTGACAAATCCGCACAAGCACGCACTTTCACCGCTTGCGTGTTCAAACTGGTGGGCAAATCCACACCGCCCATCCAACGTTCCCGCAAAATCGGCTGGTCTAAAACCCCGAGCACAGGTTTTCCATGATGCAACAGCGCAATCAATGTTCCGAATAAAGGCTTACCCGTGATAAACGATTTCGTGCCATCAATCGGGTCAATCACCCAGACATATTCTGCATCACACTGCGTTTGTCCAAACTCTTCACCATAAATACCGTGCTCAGGATACGCCTGCGTAATTAAAGCACGTAAAGTTTGTTCAACTTCTCTGTCGGCAATGGTCACGGGGCTGCTGTCTGCCTTGTCGTCCACAGCAATTGGAGTGCGAAAATAACGCCGAATCACCGTGCCGCTGGCATCTGCCAAACGTTGCACCAAGCCCAAAATTTCGGGGGACAAGCTCATGATAAGCTTTCCATTTCTTCCAAGCTGAGAGTGCGGGCTTCTTCGGCAATTAAATTGGGGATGCCGTCTTGAATCGGATAGGCGAGGCGCGAGGCTTTACACCACAATTCTTGGCGATCCGCCTTGTAAATTAAAGGGGCTTTAGTGACGGGACACACCAGAATTTCTAAGAGTTTTCTGTCCATCATGATTCCTTTTGTGTAAAAGCTGTAAGAGTTTTTCCCCAAACGGGGCAGGCAAACGCGCCGTGATTGGCAAATACCAAGCATTTTCCCCCGCAAATAAACGACATTTCACTGCATCTTTTTCAGTCATAATTACGGGCAAGTTGTCAGTAAATTGCAAATCTGGGGCTTGATAAGCGTGGTGGTCGGGGAAAATGTGCGGGTGTACTTTTAAACCTAAGTCGCGCAAGCGATTGAAAAAGCGTTCAGGATGTCCAATTCCTGCGACGGCATGAACACTGCGCCCGCGCCATGTGGTCAAGACTTCGTTTAATTCGGGATTTTGCAAGTTAGTTAAAACTTTAGATTCGTATTGCATCGCATATTCATGACTGCCTGCCATGCCTTTGGTGACGATAAAATCCACTTCACGCAAACGGCTGACAGGTTCACGCAACGCGCCCGCAGGCAAACAGCGACGATTGCCATAACGGCGTTCACCGTCCACCACAGCAATTTCAATGTCGCGCTGCAAAGCATAATGCTGCAAGCCGTCGTCGCTGATAATCACATCGCAGTCATGATGCGCTAATAAAGCTTGCACCGCTAAAATACGTTGCGGCGCGACTGCCACAGGACACGCGCCATGACGCGCTAATAAAATCGGTTCATCACCTACCACTTTGGGATCGCTGTCGGGGCGCACGGCTTGCGGATAAGTCGTGGCTTCGCCTTTATAACCCCGGCTGATAATCGCAGGTTTGAAACCTTGGGCTTTCAGAAATTGGGCAATCCAAATTACTAAAGGGGTTTTGCCCGTGCCGCCCACGCTGAGATTACCAACAATAATCACGGGCACGGCGGGGCGATAACTGGGTAATATTTTCCAACGATACAGCACACGACGCAAACGTACTACCGCACAAAATAACCACGCCAGCGGTAATAAGGCATAACTCAAGGGGTGGTTACTGTACCAAATCGCATCCCAGCGCATATTATTTACTGTCGGTAACTTTTTGTTCGTATTCAAGGCTTACTACATAATTCAACGTACCAACCATTTGAACGGCTCTGAGCATCTCCTCATAAGGTGCTTTTGCATCACCGCTAATAATCACAACTGGGTTAGGATTATTTCCTGCCTCTTTTTGTAAGGCACGTTTCAGAGTTTCTGCATCATTGTTGATTAAAGTGTGTTGCGCATCATTAATTGCATACTCACCTTTAGCATTGATAATTACTCTAATAGGCTGGTTTTCGGTGCTTTTATGTTCTGAGCTATTGGCTTCACCATGAGGTAAAATAATATCAATCATGCCTTTCTGATTGAAAGTTGTGGTCATCATGAAAAACACCAGCAGCAAGAACAAGGTGTCAATCAAGGGCACTAAATTGATATGCGGGTCTTTGTGTGCTTGGCGGCGACGCAGCTTCATGCTAATTACCTTCGGTTTCACGGTCGCCGTGTAAAGTGTCAATCAGTTTTAAGGCTTCTTGTTCCATAGAAACCACCAGTTCATCCACCAAACCCCGGAAATAGCGGTAAAACACCACGGTCGGAATCGCGACGGCTAAGCCTGCGGCGGTGGCGATTAAGGCTTCTGATAAACCTGCGGATAAGGCACTGGGATTGCCTAAACCGACCACGCCAATTGCGGCAAACATGCGGATAATCCCTGTGACTGTGCCAAATAAACCCAGCAGCGGTGCGATTTCTGCAATCGTGCCCAAGGTGTTCAAATAGCGTTCTAATTCATGCACGATTTGGCTGCCGACTTCTTCAACGCTGGCTTTCATCATCTCGCGCCCGTGATCCATATTCACCAAACCTGCGGCGAGCACTTTCCCCAAGGGCGAGTTATTGCGTAAGATTTCCAGACGTTTATTGTCTACCTTCCCGCCTTCTTGCACCCATTTACTGACTTGTTGAGTCAGCCCCGAGGGCAACACGTAACGACGGCGTAAACTCCAGAAACGTTCAATGATAATAGTCATTGCAATGACGGAGCATAAGAGGATGGGATACATTACCCAACCACCCGCTTTAAGGATTTCAAACATAATTACTTACCGATGCGTGATAAAAGAGGAGTCATGCAGAATTGTTATTTGTGGGGGCGTGTGACCGCGCTTTGAAGTGCTGATTTTAGCTAAATTTAGTAATGCGTTTAGCACACCCACTAAATCGCGATATAATAACAACATTTGGTGAGAAGCGCACATTATAGCGGAATTCCGACAGACTCCATAAAGTCTGAATCAGGATTCACAGGATTAAAGGATTTTCAGAATGAAAGAAAAAAGTTCAACTTTTCCTATCAATTAATTTTTTAGGTTAACCCTATAAATCCTGATTTAGTGCGTAGGGTGTATAAGGCATAGCCGCCATACACCTTTATCTCGTTCCCACGCTCCTGCGTGGGAATGCTTACCTCGTCGCTCCAGCGGCGAGAACTCTACCAGTATGTTGGATAAAAAGAATAGATGCTTAGATAGTTGCATCAATTTAACTGTTTAGAATTCAGGAATAAACGCGCCGCTGGAGCGACGCAATAGGCATTCCCACGCGGGAGCGTGGGAACGAGAAAAAAATCGGGATAAATTCAGGTATCCATCATGTCCTTATTAGATTACATCGAACAAAACTTATTTTCTGAAAGAATGCTCCCATTTCCTTTCTTGAAAGAAAATTGGATGGCTCATGCTCTCGACTGTGATGCTTTCTTAAATGAGGAGGACTTTAAGCTAGTTAAAATCTGTATTGATGAAATCACACACGATACATCCATTAAATGTTGTTTAACCTCATTTTTTTATACACCTGATCAGACATACTGGCTTTCCGAATGGGAAACCCCTTGTGATTGGACAGCATTTAGTGAAAGCATTGAACGTTATTCTTTTGTGAGTTATTCAGGAATGTACTTTTTCGGAAGTTCTGAAAAGTGGGGAGGTCTTATTGTGGATGGGGAATTCGTTGTTTTAGGAGGGGAAAGCTGTTTTATGAAAAAGTTTGAGGAGCTTTCAGGGGGATATTTAGCACTGAAAGACAGATTTGAGAAAAGGGTTTTATTTTATGACGTTCCTTCACGTAAAGCTCGCGCATCTGAAGATGCTTTGTTGAGAGATTTAACGAAAACCCTTTATTCACGTTCTTCTTAACCCGAAAAGGCATAGCCGCCATACACCTTTGTAACGACTAAAATATTTATTGAGAATAATAAGCTACATGGCAAGTGCAGAATTTAAACTAATTGCAGATTATTTTACCCACGGTTTTCCCCAACGCCCCGAAGTTGCCTTAAGCGTGGGCGACGATGCCGCCGTGTGTCACGTTCCCGAAGGAATGCAATTAGCGATTACCGTCGATACTTTGGTGGCGGGCGTACATTTTCCGCTGGAAACCTCAGCCGAAGACATTGGCTATAAAGCCCTTGCAGTGAATCTCAGTGATTTGGCGGCAATGGGCGCAACGCCCGCATGGATGACTTTGGCATTGACTTGCCCCGAAGTGAATCAAACATGGCTCGGTGAATTTACCCAAGGCTTGCGCGGTTTGGCAGAATTCGCACAGGTCAGTTTAATCGGCGGAGACACCACACGCGGTAGTTTAACCATTACTTTGCAATTGATGGGATTTGTGCCGTTTAATCAAGCGATTACTCGCCACGGTGCAAAAGTGGGTGATGCGATTTATGTCACAGGAATGCTGGGTGATGCAGGACTGGGTTTAGCCGCTGTGCAACAACAGATTCAACTGCCCAAAGTGCATCATGATTATGTGGTTTCACGCTTAAATCGCCCCACACCGCGCTTAGCGGCTGGTACGGCATTGTTAGGCATTGCCAACAGTATGCTCGACATTTCCGACGGTTTAGCGGGCGATTTAGGGCATATTCTCAAAGCCAGCAAGGTGGGCGCGACTTTAGATTTAGCGTGTTTACCGCTGTCTGAGAGTTTACGCACTCAAATTTCACTTACAGAAGCCCAACGCCTTGCTTTACACGCGGGCGATGATTATGAATTATGTTTCACCGTGCCCGAAGCCAAGATTGCACAACTTGATAAAGCTCTCGCAGGCACACATTTTACACGAGTAGGAACGATAAGTGCCGAGCAAGGCTTGCGAATCCGCAGTGCCACAGGTCAAATTCAGACACTGCACGCCCAAGGTTATACGCATTTCGGACAGCCTGTGGTTTGCGGTGATCAGCAGTTCAATGTATCTTCTTATAGTTTTTCCCCAACTGCGGAGTTGCACATCACGCAAACTCCCCCGAATAATTAGAACGACTTCCAAGAAAATCGTTTATATTTCATAAAATACAATCATTGACGAGGACAGGCAGTGCATATCTCAAATCTATTTTTAGTAGGTCCTATGGGCGTTGGTAAAAGTACCATCGGTCGCCAACTCGCTCAACATTTAGACTTAACGTTTAAAGACAGTGATCGCGAAATTGAAGAGCATACGGGCGCGTCAATTTCTCTGATTTTTGAATTAGAAGGCGAAGCGGGTTTTCGCAAACGTGAACGCGCCATGATTAGCAAATTAACCGCAGAAAATCGTTTAGTGCTGTCTACAGGCGGCGGGGTGATTTTAGACCCAGAAAATCGCACCCATCTTAAAAGTCGCGGTTATGTGATTTATTTACATGCAGAATTAGAAGAATTACTGTCGCGCCTTGCGCCGCATCGTGGCACACGCCCGCTCTTGGAAACTGAAAATCCTAAAGAACGTTTAGCAGGCATTTTGGAAGAACGTGAACCCTTATACCGCGAAGTGGCTGATGTGGTGGTGGAAACGGGCGGGCGCAGCATTCAACAAGTGGTGCAAAAAGTTTTAAAACACCTGAAGACCAGTTAAGCCCATGCCTGAAATCGCCCAAGCTTTGCAACACATTCAGCAGCAAATTCGCGCCGCAGCCTTGCGTTTTCAGCGCGAGCCTGCCGAGATTCATTTATTAGCGGTTAGCAAAACCCGTCCTGCAGCGGATATTCTCAGTGCGTATCAAGCGGGACAGCGCGATTTTGGGGAAAATTATTTACAAGAAGCCTTGTCCAAAATTCAAGCTTTACAAGATTATCCCGCCTTGGTGTGGCATTTTATTGGCGCGCTACAAAGCAATAAAACCCGTGCAATTGCGGAAAATTTTGCGTGGCTGCATTCCTTGGATGATTTAAACCATGCGCGGCGATTAAATCGGCAACGCCCCGAACATTTGCCTGCGCTGAATATTTGCATTCAGGTGAATGTCAGTGCCGAACCACAAAAAGCAGGGATTAGTCTTGAAGAATTACCCGCCTTTGCCACTGCTGTCGCCGAAATGCCGCGTTTACGCTTGCGGGGTTTGATGACTTTGCCCGCGCCTGCTGAAGATTTTGCCGCGCAATGTGTTCCCTTGCGTGCGCTGCATGAAGCGTATCAACAATTACAAGCCCAAGGTTTTGCCCTTGATACTTTATCGATGGGAATGACCGATGATTTAGATGCAGCAATTGCGGAAGGTTCAACCATGTTGCGCGTGGGCACGGGGATTTTTGGGGCGCGCTTGAGTTAAAAATTACTTGTGTGATAGCACCGATTTGAAGTCTTGTGTAATATGCAAAAGATGAACGATACAAAATCAAAGCAAAACGAGTCCTTATTCAAGTAGTCTGAACGATGCGGAGTAAGCAGTCGTTGAAGCTTTGTTAATAAATGAGTTATTACCCAAGAAAAAGCAAACCTGTCCTCAGAAATACCCATATCGCCTTCTCTTTGATGCAATGCTTTACCAGTCCACAAATGACTGTTGTCACTGGGCAGAGAGATGTAAGTCGTGGATTAAGAACTTTGAACGTAGTCTTGAGAATGCTAATGCAAAACTTAAACTGTGTTTATCATTAAACAACGCGCTCCCTTTTTAAGACTTCAAATGGATTCTATATCTATAGAGGTTAATGGTATGCACGCAGGTACGGTAAAGTGGTTTAACGAAGCCAGAGGCTTTGGGTTTATCTCCCCTGCTGATGACAGCAAAGATGTTTTTGTCCATTATTCCCTCATTAAAAAATGTAGAATTTGAGTCCCACATAGGATCGAAACAGAGTGACACGCTCTAAGCCCATCACCCGTATTTAAACAAAAAGCCCGCTCTTTTTTAGAACGGGCTTTTTTTACACTGCTCTCTTGCTTAATCCTCAATATAATGTAACCAACGCTGTTCATCTTTATATAATCCATTATATTCCAACCATTTATCGACTTTTTCTTCGGAGAGTATTTTAAAAAATCGACCAACGGGTACATTAACATCAAATACGCGTTCATAATCCCCCGCATTAATTAAAACCACATCAGGCAAGCGGTATAAATTGTGTTCTGTGGAAACTTCTTTCACAGTGTCCAATCTATTTTGATGAGGATTGCCATGACAAATTCGGTCACATGCCCCTGTCAGCACCGTGCCGCCATATTCAGCCGCTAAACTACGCGCCAAAGATAAAATTTCATTGCCTAAAAACCAGTGCGTGTCCCGACGTGGAGATTTAACGGGCGGATTCAACAAATTGAGATTTCCCGAGCACCAGCCTGATCCAAATGCCTTCATTTGAAGTATATTCATATCAACTGCATGACCCAACAATAAAACCCTCGCACGCGGAAAACGTTGTTGAACTTCCTCACGTTCAGGAAATTTTCTTAAAATCTGCTGTAATTCCACTAAAGAATTCGGTGATGCCGTTTCCAGTGTAATTAAGCCTGATTTCTCCTCAATTTGACTGAGGATTTCAGCCCGTGCGACGACTGTAAATTGTCCGCTCCGAAATAGATTACATTGCTGCCAAAAGAATTTCAGCTTTCGGTAGACATTGCGATAAGTATTTCTACATTCACGGTTGACTTTAATGAATAAGGGCACATTCATATCAAGTGCCGGTCGTTTGGTTTTTTTATTATTCGCTACGTATTCCATGGAATACTCCTGTCAAAGCGCCGCAACAAGCGGTGTACACATAAGTTGTTGCAGAATCGACCAAACTCTCACTTCAAGCGGGTGAACTTGTTTGCCATGCAACATACGGACAAACCTACCTAAAAACGCTAACGATATTTTAAAACAGCATTAATTTTAAAAAAAGTAACCCCTAAATCCATTGTTAATCATGATGTTTATACAGCGCACGCTATTATCAAGTGATTTAAATAGGGATTGGGGTACATATTTAATATTCAACGATAAAAAGCTAAGGTTAAAACGCCCTCATTGAACAGGCGTTTTAACGACTTAAACAACGACTACACTAATTAAGATTCATTTTCTACTGCACGACTAATCACCCAGCGTTGAATCTCGCTAGTGCCTTCGTAAATCTGTGAAATTCGCACATCCCGATAAATGCGTTCCACAGGGAAATCACTTAAATAGCCATAGCCGCCATGGATTTGAATCGCTTCAGAACACACTTTTTCTGCCATTTCTGAGGCAAATAGTTTTGCCATCGAAGCTTCTTTCAAACAGGGTAAACCCTTGTCGCGTAAACTCGCAGCCCGCCACACCAATAAACGCGCCGCTTCGATCTGGGTTGCCATGTCTGCAAATTTAAAGGCAATCGCTTGGTGCTCAATAATCGGTTTTCCAAAAGTCACCCGTTCTTTAGCATAGCTGCGTGCCGCATTAAATGCTGCTTGTGCCATGCCGACCGATTGTGCTGCAATGCCAATGCGTCCGCCTTCCAAATTACTCAGTGCGATTTTATAACCTTCGCCTTCTTTACCGAGCAAATAACTTGCGGGAATGCGTAAATTATCAAGTACGATTTGCGCTGTGTCTGAAGCATGTTGCCCCAATTTGTCTTCAATTCGCGCCACAATATAACCAGGCGTTGCCGTGGGTACGATAAACGCGCTAATCCCTTTTTTCCCTGCTTGCGAATCAGTCACGGCAAACACAATTGCCACATTGGCATTTTTTCCCGAAGTGACAAATTGTTTCACCCCATTCAACACATATTCATCACCTTCACGCACCGCTTTAGTACGTAAATCTGCGGCATCTGAACCCGCTTGAGGCTCGGTCAGGCAAAATGCACCGAGCATCTCGCCCGTTGCCAAGGGTTTCAAAAACTGTGTCTTTTGAGCCTCTGTGCCAAATTTTAAAATAATCATGCAGGCTAAGGAATTATTGACGCTCAGAATTGTAGAACATGCGCCATCTCCTGCGGCGATTTCCTCAATCGCAACCGCTAAAGACACATAATCTGCGCCCGCACCGCCCCATTCTTCGGGGACAATAATGCCAAAAAAACCCAGTTTTGCCAGTTCTGCTAAGGCAGCTTTGGGAAAACTATGATTTTTATCCCATGCAGCCGCCTGAGGGGCAAGTTGTTCGCGGGCAAAAGCACGCGCACTGTCACGAATCATCTGTTGTTCTTCGGTTAAGAACATGCTGTTATCCCTCCCTTGGGATTTTGTATTTTCTAATTAGAATAACTGTACTGTATCAGCTACAGACTTAATTATACGTTTTTTTTACGGAAAACACCGCATCCTCACAGTTTCTTGATTTACAGCTTTTCTGTTTCGGATTTAGTCTGGATAAAATCGCAATATTTTTTGTTTATTTTATTGATTTATATATAGATAAATACAATATAGAAAACCACAGCTTATCCGCATAGATGTTATAATAGTCGGATAAGTGGCATGAATACACTGCCTACAATCAACTCGAAGGAAGATAACAATGAAAAAAAGCATCATTACTTTTATTGGGGGCGGCAATATGGCGCGCAGCCTGATTGGCGGCTTATTAGAAACGGAAGTCAGTCCTGAAAATATTCGCGTCTCTGATCCTAATCCGAATGCTTTAGCAGCCGATTTTCCGATTCAAAACTATGCCGATAACATTGCCGCGATTGATGGTGCAGATGTGGTGGTGTTGGCAGTTAAACCACAAATTTTGTCCGAAGTGGTGAAAACTTTGGCGACCACCTTACCGAATAAGCATTTGCCTTTGTTTATTTCTATTGCCGCAGGAATTCGCACACAGGATATTGCACGTTGGCTGGGGAATGAACAGGCTGCCATTGTGCGGGTGATGCCGAATACGCCTGCTTTAGTCCGCAGTGGGGCATCTGCTTTATTTGCGGTTAAACACGTCTCTGCCGCCCAAAAACAATTGGCAGAAAGTATTTTGCGTGCCGTGGGTTTAACCATTTGGTTGGAAGATGAAATACAAATGGATGCCGTCACCGCGCTGTCTGGCAGTGGTCCGGCTTACTTTTTCTTGTTAATGGAAGTGATGGAAAAAGCAGGGATTAATTTGGGCTTGCCTGCGGAAACGGCACGTTTACTCACGTTGCAAACGGGCTTTGGCGCGGCGAAAATGGCCTTGGAAAGTCAGCATGATGCGGCAACTTTACGCGCTCAAGTGACTTCTAAAGGCGGAACCACTGAGCAAGCGGTGCAAACTTTACAACAAGGCGGTTTGCAGGAATTATTTGATCGCGCTTTACAAGCCGCACAGCAACGCGCGGTGAATATGGCAGAGGAGTTGGGGAATAAATGAGTGCCTCGCCTTTAGTCAACGCGCTGGTATTTTTGATTAATGTGGCGTTTGGCTCATATATCTTATTATTAATGCTACGAGTTTTATTATATTGGACGCGCACGGGTTTCCGTGAAGTCAGTGCCGCATTTATTTGGCAAGTCACTGATCCCGTGGTGCGCTCGGCTTATCGTTGGTTGCCAATTCGTAAAAATGTGGATTTTGCCGCGATTGTCTTAATGTATTTATTGCAGGTGTTGCGGCTGTCGCTAACCTTTTGGCTCTATGGCAAGGGTTTAAGCGTGGTGGGTTTATTGTTGTTGGCGGTGCTAGAGTTGACCACTTTGCTAATTTACACCGTGACAGTCACCTTGATTTTGTCGGCAGTGTTTAGTTTTATCAAACCGCAGCAAGGTTATAATCCTTTGATTCCTGTACTTAATCGTTTAAATGAACCTTTATTGCGTCCTGCACGGCGTTTGCCGCACTATTATCAGGGCATGGATTTTTCCCCGATGATTGTGTTGATTGCTTTGCAATTATTGACGATTTTAGTGATTGATCCGTTGACGCGGGTTGCGGTGCATTTGTAGTTTAAGTTTGTGTCCCTGCCCTTTTGGAAATGAAGTGTGCGGGGACGTGATGGAAATTGTTTTTAATCTAAAATTTCATGAGAATACGTAAGATGAGCGAACTTAATACCGATTATTTTGCGCGTTGCATTACCATTTTAGAACAAGCCTTTAATGCTTTGAATGCGCAGGGAAGCGATAGCTTGTTATATGATATTTACCGTGCGGCTTGTGTGAAATAATTTGAAATTATTTTGGAATAAATGGGCAAATTATCATGATTTAATCAGTTTAGAAGAGTCGGAACGCTGGTTAATTTATCGAGATAATCGCAATGATACTGGACATGATTACGGCATTGGCTTTGCCGATACAACCTTGAAGTTATTACTGCCATTTATTGTGGATGCCTATCACGCAACTGAAGTTATCCAAAATTTATCATGAAACAACTTTTTTTACGCGATAAAGATAAACAACAGCTACAACAATTGCTTACTCAGTATTTGCCCACGGTATGGGCGTATGGCTCTCGGGTGAATGGCGATGCACATGAGGCGAGTAAATACCACTCAGGAAATGCACTGAACGTTT
Source organism: Thiotrichaceae bacterium (assembly GCA_028688145.1). Lineage (GTDB taxonomy): Bacteria > Pseudomonadota > Gammaproteobacteria > Beggiatoales > Beggiatoaceae > JAQTYU01. Next base: position 403,834 of record JAQTYU010000001.1, read on the forward strand.
GTCATATCAAGTCGCTATCGCTCTGCTTCAACTTGCAAAAGAAGCTCTCTATCAAATGACGTTCTTTGTAAAGCTCTTTATCAGACCCACAAGGATTTCAATGTATTCACCCATGCCTGTACTGTGTTGATATGCTCTCACAATAGTGCTATCTATCATCACATATTCATTGTCTGAATCAGACCCTAACACCTTAAATATGTACTCCCAAAGCCCTCTTTTAGACCAACGAGTGAAACGGGTGTGCACTACACGAAAATCCCCAAAACGTTCAGGTAAGTCTCTCCAAGGAATACCGCTACGATAACGCTATAGAACGGCTTCAATGAATAAGCGGTTATCTTTAGCAGTTCTCCCGACCTGTCCTTTGCGTCCTGGAAGGAGGGGTTCTAATCTAGCCCATTGTTGTTAAAGCATGACGACAACTCATTCTTTGTTCCTTATGAGACTTTATTTCTAACCTGAGTTCGGGATAAGAACACTTAAGTCCTTTAAATAATAAGTTAAAAATTACGATCTAAATTTATATGGAGTTGTTGGGTAATTGATAAAATTCGACATGTTTTTTAGATAATATTTATTTTTAACTAACTATATTTATTGATTTTTTTGCTATTTTTTATCCCGAACTCAGGTTATTTCTAGTCTTTTAGAAATACCCTTATTACTCTTTTGATGACATGCCCTAGCCTCCTTTTAGGAGGGCGCAATTAAAAAACCTCTCACTTTACAGCAAGAGGCTTGAACAGTAACCAACATAAGGAGGAAAGCTATTTAAACTTATCCTGCCTTTAACGTAGCAAGTGACATGCCATGCTCATTAAAGCACTTTCTATTTGAATAATAAATTCAGCTAATAAATTGTATTTATTGAATTAATTTCAAACTATGCCCTTATTTTAATAGGTAAGTTTCGTCAAACTTTTCAAGCACTTTCTCCTCGAAATTTCCGTATCTGCTGTCTAAGTCTCAACGTGGTTGTCAATTCCGTGGCAGGCTTCAAAATCGTGGAGTAGCCTGCATGGAGCGTAGCGGAATGCGGGGGGATTAAATTTATTTACCTGCGCTTTCCACTGGAAAAATCTGGGAGTTGTAGTGCATGTTTATTGTCATGAAGATTTTTAAATAGCATTGAAAGACTAAAGAATTTTCAGAGTTGCTTAATATATGTGTTAAGCGTTTTTAGCGTCACAAAAAAAGACCTGCTAGGTTTTTAAAACCTAGGGCGTGTCATCAAATAGAGATAGAGGGATATTAAGCCAAAAGAATGAGAATAGAAGCGAGGTAAATACCACAGCTCCCTCAAGGTCACTTGCCTGTCCTGCCGTTAAAAAAAAGGAGCGGATTGCCCAAAGCATCAACCAACGAGTGAAACGGGTGTGCACTACACGAAAATCTTCAACACGTTCAGGTAAGTCTCTCCAAGGAATAACGATACAAAACGGCTTCAATGAACAAGCGATTATCTTTAGCGGGTCTGCTTACGAGTCCTTTACGTCCTGGTAGGAGAGGTTCTAATTTAGCCCATTGCTCATCTGTTAAAGCGTAACGACGACTCATTCTTTATTCCTTGTGAGACTTTATTTCTAGTCTTTTAGAATACCCTTAATACTCATTTGATGACACACCCTAGGGAAAACTTTCTTATACGCCTCCCAAAAATCGGTGTAACACACGGAACATTGACGATACATTGCGGGGAGCGAGTCCCATAAGGTTTGAGCTCCCTCTGTATCTCGCTTTCCAAAGGCAACTCCCATAACTTCTCGCGAATCGCTATCTAAGACTATCCATATCCACACTTTTTCTTGAAACTTTCCTACAAATGACTGCATCTCATCGCATTCTAAACACAACTTTCCTTTTTTTTGATAGGCTGCGGCTCTAGGCGTTGTTTCTCGTACAATCGGTTTACATAAGCCTGTAGCCAAGTCCCTGATATTCCTGTGACGCACACTATCCCTCTTAGGGGTAATTTCTTTTTTAACAACTTATCTATCTGGGTCCATGTCTCTTGGCTTATGTATTTCTTTTTAGGCTGATCTACAAAACATCGCCCGCACTCTCAGCATTTATAGTTTTGTGTGCCTGAGCGGGTTTTTCCGTACTTCACCACATGTGTCGCTTTACAGTTGGGACAAATTAGCATCTAGGAGGACTCTTCCATTATTCATGGTTTCTTATCTTAATATCACTGATTCTTTTGCACTACCAAATTAAGATAACTGAATATTGTAGAAGAGAGTCTGAAATAATGTAAAACCACTCAACATGTCGCGAATGTGGTCGCAAATTTGTAGAATAGCCTCATAGGATTGCCAGTCTTTGGAAAGGGTATCAACCTAAATCCAGAACGTGGTTTTCGTCATCACTTTAGACATGCCTTTCATCAATAAGCGCACAGGCAAGGGCAAATTCGCACCACCTGCTTCCAAGGCAACCGTTGCATGATGCGCTTCATCTTCACGCATTTGCTGCAAAATCGCCCGACTTTTTTCGTCTTGCATAGGCAAGGTTTGCAAATGTTCGTCTAAATGCCGAATCACTTGTTTTTCAGTTTCAGCGACAAAACCTAAACTCCATTTGTCGCCCGCCACGCCCGCCACCGCGCCAATCGCAAATGAGCCCGCATACCACAGCGGATTCAATAAACTGACGTGATCGCCCAATTCGTGCACCCGCTGCGAGCACCACAATAAATGATCATTTTCTTCTTGCGCAGCCTGTTGCATTTGGGTTTGCACGTTGCTCTCATGCGCGGTCAAACCTTGTCCTTGATATAAAGCTTGTGCACAAACTTCGCCCGTGTGATTAATCCGCATTAAACGCGCTGCTAATTTACGCTCGGCAGCATTTAAATCGGCATCAGCCAAAGGAGTTGCAGGATTACTACGGGTTGTGCCCACGGGCGTTCCTAACAAGGTGCGTAAACCTTGATCAAAATTTAGAATTAAATAATCCAGTGGATATTCAGAAGCGGACATAAGTATTTCCCATTAGTATTAGAAAGTAACTGTGCCAAAAAATTTTCGGAGACACAAATTTTAATTATTCCATACAGCTATTTTAATTCGGTGTAGCTAAAGAAGTAATAATTTTAGGAATTACGCAGTTTAACCGATAACTATTTAATTTTACTAGAGACATAATTTTGAACTGTACAACGCTAACTTATTGGAGAAAGATAAGGTTTTCCGCACGAACTGACTAACTAGCTGTCTCATCGCATTCTAAATACAACTTCCCTTTTTTTTAACAGGCTGTGCCTCTAAACTTTGTTTCTTGTACAAATCGTTTACATAAGCTTGTAGCCATGTTCCTGAGATTCCTGTGACACGGGCTATCTCTCTTAGGGGTAACTTCTCTTTTAACAATTTATCTATCTGCGCCCAGGTCTCTTGGCTTATGTATTTTTTGGTAGGATGCTCTACAAAACGTCGACCACATTCACGACACTTGTAGTTTTGTGTGCCTGAACGGGTTTTTCCATATTTCACGATATGTGTCACTTTACAATGAGGGCAAGTCAGCATTTTAGCTTCTCCTCTATAATCACCAGTTTTCTCATTTTAATATCACTCCTTCTTTTGCACTACCTAAGTTTTATTGATGGTTTTGGTGTAGGCGTTAAATAAATTTTGGAGAAGGCTTGCGAGTAGTTAAGACCTTCTAGGTCTTTGAGACCTAGAAGGTCTGGTTTCGGGGCAATTTTCACCAACAAATGAAAATGATTCCGCATTAAACAATACGCATAAGTTTCTGCTATCGGATAAATATGGCGGATATACAATTTGAAGAAATATTCATAATTCCGTGCTTCAAAAAAGATATTTTCGCCATTATTGCCACGATTATAAATGTGGTAATACTGTCCTTCTATCAATGGAACGGTTTGCGACATCGTGTTTTTTCTCCTAATTGTTAAATTGACGTGAGCGAAGACCTGCTAGGTTTTTAAAACCTAGAAGGTCTAACCCCCTACCGCATCCCCCACAAAATCATCGTCCCATCATTACTTCCAGACAAAACAGACAAGCCATCAGGCGAAAACGCGACTGAATAAACAATGTTACTATGCCCCGATAAAGTCCGTAGACATTTCCCACTACTCACTTCCCATAATTTCAGGGTTCTATCCGAACTCCCCGACAACGCCAGCAAACCATCAGGCGAAAATGCGACTGAATAAACATAGCTACTATGCCCCGAAAAAGTCCGCAAACATTGCCCACTACTCACTTCCCATAATTTCAGGGTTTTATCATCACTCCCCGACAATACCAGCAAACCATCAGGCGAAAACGCGACCGAATAAACACAGCCACTATGCCCCGAAAAAGTCCGCAAACACTGCCCACGGCTCACTGCCCACAATTTCAGGGTCTTATCCACACTCCCCGACAACGCCAGCAAACCATCAGGCGAAAAGGCGACTGAACGAACATCATTACTATGCCCCGAAAAAGTCTGCATACGTTGTCCGCTCGTAATGTCCCATAATTTTAGAGTGTCATCCCGACTGCCTGATAACGCCAGCAAACCATCAGGCGAAAACGCGACTGAATAAACAATGTTACTATGTCCCGAAAAAGTCCGCAGACATTGCCCACTGCTCACTTCCCATAATTTCAGGGTTTTGTCCCAACTCCCCGATAATGCCAGCAATCCATCAGGTGAAAACGCGACTGAACGAACATAGTGACTATGCCCCGAAAAAGTCCGCAGACATTGCCCACTGGCAACTTCCCATAACTTTAGGGTTTTATCATCACTACCCGACAAAACAGTCAACCCATCAGACGAAAATGTAACTGAATTAATCTCGCTACCATGCCCACTAAAAGTTCTCAACACTTCCCACTGCTGATAATCAGGCGGAGTTAATGTCGACAACGGATAATAACGCCCTTGCACTTGCAACTCCAAAGCAACCACCTGAATATCCTTAACCTTATCCCCTTCAATACTCACCGCTAACTTCGCATACAACGGAAATATCGCCTCACCTTGTCGCCATTCTCGCGCCACTTCGCGAGCAACTGTCAGCATCTGCACCAAATTCGGCACATACTTCACTCCCCACGGCAACACCGACAAACGCACAGGCAAAACCCCAGTTTTCACTGCATAATTCGCAAACAACAATCGCCCTTGCCCAATCGGCAAAAACTTCGCCTCAAGCCGTGTTTTGAATTCATCTGCATATTCATCCCACGCCTTCACCAACTCACTCGCTATCGGCGGTTGCTCGGCATACTGATTCACGCTGGATAACACTAAAGTTTGTGTAACAGCGGGCAATACAGGCACGTTTTCCACCACAATTTCAATCGTCGCAGCCAACCCCTCCAACCCTAAACTGCTTAAACACGATTTCAAAACCGCCAAAAATTCCGCATCCGCGCTCACCGTCACCGCTAATGCTTTTTCCAACACCCCCGCCAACGAATCCCCCGCCACATCCAGCAACCGCCCCGCAAACCAAGTTTTCAATGCAGCAATCACCTGTTGCTCTGCCAACTCAGGCGCAACCCTTGCCAAACCCTTCGCCAACTGCAAACGCAACAAAGGCACACGATACGCCCGCTCACTAACTAACGCGCCAAACATATCCTCATACCGCGCCACCACCCATTCAACAATCTGCGCCGTCGGCAAACCCAATTGCGGTTTTAACAACTCAGGCAAACTGTGGATAAAAGCTAAATCCGTATCGTGATGCACTAAAAAGTGACCATCGGCAATCACCCCCAACGCCACCGAGTGATAGATACTCAACACCTGCGCCAGCACTTCCCAATCCTGCTGATTAATCCGATAATGCCGTTCAATCTCAATGCCTTCCGCCCGCATCTCCTCATCTTCTTCCAAAATCGCCAGATTCAACGCATTATCACTGCCATACTTCTCATTGATTTCAGTTAAATCTTTCCCCTTCGCTAACAACTTATCGCGAACCGCCGTTTTCCACTGCAAGGCTCGCGCTTTTGCGGCCGCATACAAAATTTCACGATACGGCAACCGCGACAACACAGGTTGAAACTCATAACTTTCCTGCCCCAATCCCCAATATGCCACCCGAAACGTTAAAAAATCCCCATCCACTTCCGAATCCAAAACCACAACAGGCTCAGATTGCAACATCGCATACAATGCCCGCAAACTCGCCCCGCCATGATAACGGTTGCTATCCCATGCCCCATCTAACAACTCCAGCGGACGCACTTCGCTACTTTGCGGATAATGCGTATTCAACAAAGTACGCAACTCATCCGCTAAACGTTTCTCCAATTTAGGAAAATTGCCTGCTGAAGATTGCTGAATTTGTGGATTGGGATGGATAAATTTATCGAACTCCACCACAGGTGGCGACAATAACACCCGCAACGGACGCGGTTGTTTATTCGGATAAGCATTTAAAATCTGAGAAGGGACAATTCGCAAGGGCCAGTTTTCAAATAACTTATGAACTTCTGGCAGTTTCAAGGTCGTTTCACGGTGGATTAACGCAATTTCTAATTGTCGCTGTGCGTTTAACTGCGCTAATTCACGTTGTAAGACTTGTTCTCTGGCTAAACGTTCTGCTTGAAAAGCCAGATTTGCTTTTGTAATTTCGATTTGGGTTTTCGCTTGCAACTCTGCAATTTTTGTCTGATTTTGCGCTTGCAATTGCGCGATTTCTCGACTGACTTCAGCGCGGCGTTTTTCCAAATCTTGGTTTGTCGTTAAATGTTTGTTCGTATTTCTGGCAGAAACTAAACCTGAAAAAAAACTTCCAATGCCTGTTAGCGCAACAATAGGAAACATGCCAACCTCCTAGAAATTGAGTTTTAACAGGACTGGCAGTCCTTCGAGGACTGCCAGTCCTCAGTCATATTATGGTATATTACCCTTATAAATACACAACAAATAAGCCGCCGCCCCAACTGTGCCTCTCGTGGTGTCATACACTTGCACACCCGCACTGTTATATACATGCCCATTATGGGCATCGACCCAACCAATCACATGCTCATTATGGTCATACACAGAGCCATTGTTTCCCGCATATCCCAAATAATCCCCATGCCAGTTATACACCGAATTATCCCGAACATACCCCGCCCAATCGCTAGAATTATCATCGACATGCTTGTAAATATAACCATTACTGTCATCAATCGTGGTGTAAGGCACAAACGAATCATTACTCATAATTTCCCCCTTCTTCGAGACCTGCTAGGTTTTTAAAACCTAGCAGGTCTATCTTCCCATTAACAAGGTCTTCAAAAACTTCCCCGTATAAGAAATCGGATGCGCCGCAATTTGTTCAGGCGTACCCGTGGCGATAATTTCCCCACCGCCTTCGCCACCCTCTAAACCTAAATCAATCACCCAATCAGCGGTTTTAATCACGTCTAAATTGTGCTCGATAATCACCAGAGTATTGCCATGTTCTCGTAAACGTTGCAGCACCAGCAGCAATTGCGCGATGTCGTGAAAATGCAGCCCTGTGGTTGGTTCATCTAAAATATATAAGGTTTTTCCCGTGTCCCGTTTCGACAGCTCACGCGCCAATTTCACCCGTTGCGCCTCGCCGCCTGACAAAGTCGTGGCATTTTGCCCAAGGGTTAAATAGCCTAAACCCACATCCATTAAAGTCTGCAATTTACGAAACACCATCGGCACGGGTGCGAAAAATTCAGCGGCTTCTTCCACGGTCATACTCAGCACCTGAAAAATATTCTTGCCCTTGTAATGAATATCCAAGGTTTCGCGGTTGTAACGTTGCCCCTTGCACACATCGCAACGCACATGAATGTCAGGCAAAAAGTGCATTTCGACTTTAATCGTGCCATCGCCTTCGCAAGCCTCACAGCGTCCACCTTTCACATTAAAACTGAAACGCCCCGCCGCATAACCGCGTGAACGCGCTTCGGGCGTGGCAGCGAATAATTCCCGAATCGGGGTGAATAAACCCGTATAGGTTGAAGGATTGGAGCGCGGCGTGCGTCCGATGGGGGCTTGATCAATGTCGATCACTTTGTCGATATATTCCAACCCCGTCAATTCGGTGAATGCCGCGCCTGAAATGCTGGCTTGTTGTAATAAGCGTGCTACCGCAGGATATAAAGTGTCATTGATTAAGGTGGATTTTCCCGAACCTGAAACCCCAGTCACGCACACCATTAAACCCAAAGGAATTTCTAAAGAGACATTTTTTAAATTATTGCCGCACGCGCCCGTGAGTTTGAGCACGCGCTCAGGATTGAAAGCGTTGCGAATTTCGGGAATGGGAATGCTGCGTTGTTGCGATAAATATTGACCCGTTAAGGAATCAGCCACTTGCATGATTTCGGCGGGTGTACCTTGCGCCACCACCGCGCCACCATGCACGCCCGCGCCAATCCCCATATCCACCACATAATCTGCCGCACGAATCGCATCTTCATCGTGTTCGACCACAATCACGGTGTTGCCCAAATCGCGCAGCCGCAACAGCGAATTTAACAAGCGTTCATTGTCACGCTGGTGCAAGCCGATAGACGGCTCGTCAAGAATATACATCACCCCAACCAAGCCCGCCCCAATTTGGCTGGCAAGCCGAATGCGTTGCGCCTCGCCGCCCGACAAAGTGTCTGCGCTGCGTTCCAAGGTCAAATAATCCAAGCCGACATTGATTAAAAACTGCAAACGCTCCTGCACTTCTTTCAGAATTTTGCTGGCAATTTCGCCGCGCTGTCCTGTCAAAGTTAAAGCACTGAAAAAGTCTTTCGCCCGATTCACAGGCAACGCCGCCAATTCAGGCAAAGATTTTTCCGCAATGAAAACGTGGCGTGCGGACGCATTTAAGCGCGTGCCGTGGCAACTGTCGCAGGGCTGTTGACTGAGATATTTCGATAATTCTTCACGCACTGACTGCGATTCAGTTTCACGATAACGGCGTTCTAAATTCAACACAATGCCTTCAAACGGCTTGTTGCGGGAAAAGGTGGTGCCGCTGTCGCTGGAATTCACAAAATTAATGCTTTCTTTACCGCTACCATAAAGCACAATCTGGCGAATATTTTCAGGCAAACTGGAAAAGGGGGCTTTTAAATCAAAGTCATAATGGGCGGCTAAAGCTTCCAACATTTGATAATTGAATTGGCTGCGCTTGTCCCAGCCGCGAATTGCGCCTTCCGCTAAACTTTCGTTGGGATTGGCTAAGACTTTTTGCGGGTCGAAAAACTGTTTCACCCCCAAACCATCACACGCCGCGCACGCGCCCACGGGATTATTGAAGGAAAACAAGCGCGGTTCTAATTCGCTCAAACTGTAGCCGCATTCGGGGCAGGCAAATCTTGCAGAAAATACCAAGGGTTCGCGTTCAGCTTCGTTCATAAACGCAATTTTGGCGATGCCATCGCCCAAGCGCAGTGCGGTTTCAAAAGATTCTGCGAGCCGTAATTTCAAATCTTCACGCACTTTGAAACGATCCACCACCACTTCAATCGTATGTTTTTTATATAAATCTAAGCTCGGCGGCTCGTCTAAATTAATCACTTCGCCATTGACCCGCGCCCGAATAAAACCTTGTGCTAATAAGCTTTCAAACAATTGAATATGTTCACCTTTGCGTTCTTTAATTGCGGGCGCGAGCAGCATTAATGCCGTGCCTTCGGGCAAAGCTAACACCTGATCCACCATTTGGCTGACGGTTTGCGCACTTAATAAAATGCGATGCGTGGGGCATTCAGGCTCACCGACGCGGGCGAACAGCAGGCGTAAATAATCATAAATTTCAGTGACCGTGCCCACGGTGGAGCGCGGATTGTGTGAAGTCGATTTTTGTTCAATCGAAATTGCGGGCGATAAACCTTCGATGTGGTCTAGCTCGGGCTTTTCCATCATCGATAAAAATTGCCGCGCATAAGCAGACAAGGACTCGACATAGCGGCGTTGTCCTTCGGCATAAATCGTATCGAAGGCGAGCGAAGATTTTCCCGAACCCGATAAGCCCGTGATTACAATCAATTTATCGCGGGGCAAATCAAGATCGATATTTTTTAAATTGTGGGTTCGCACCCCGCGCAGCCGTATCGTGTCCATTGCCATCTTAGTTTCTCCAAGCGTTTAAAAATTCGTCAAAATGCGGCTTATTTTCGTGGCGCAAAGTCTCTTTAATCCGCGTCATTTCGGTTTTGACTTGTTCGGGACTTAAGCGTCCGCGCATTTGTTCAAAACGCAAATACACTAAATACGTGTTTAACACGTCGGTTTCGCAGTAATTACGAATTTCAGGCAATTGACCTTTTAAATAGGCATCCCACACTTGCGAGCCGTCGATGCCCATTTTTCCAGGGAAACCGAGCATTTTGGAAATCTCGTCTAATTTGCTGGATGCGCCGCGTTGAAAATTGGCGAGCACATCCATTAAGTCTAAATGGCGTTCATGAAAACGATTTAAGTAGTTGTTCCATTTGAAATCGCCATCGTTTTTCCAATACAGCGGCGCGCTGACACTGTGCAATAAACTGCGATAATGAATCACGGGCAAGTCAAAACCTGCGCCATTCCATGAAACCAGCGTCGGCGCGTAATGTTGAATGCCTTTGAAGAAATCTTGCAGTAATTCGGCTTCGCTGGAATGTAATTCCCCAATGGATTTCACTACCAATTTTTCGGGGGTGCTGAGCACGATGGAAATCGCGACAATGCGCTGTAAATGCGGGCGCAATAAAGAATCGAGTTCGCCTGTTTCTTGGTTGCGGTTGTGAAACATCACGCGAGAAACGTCTTCTTCGCTTAATTTCTGCATTTCGACGGGATTGCCATATAAAACCCGCCCAGATTCGGTGTCGGGCACGGTTTCAATATCAAAGACTAATATATTCATGGGATAACCTGCGTTGGGAGAGGGGAGTTTGAAAAGAAGCCCCCAACCCCCTAAAGGGGGCTAAACATTAAAGATTTTTGTCTTTAAAGTCCCCTTTAGGGGATTTAGGAGCTGGTTTAAATTTTTAGCCCCCTTTAGGGGGTTGGGGGCTTCTTTTTGGGGTTTGGGGTGGGACTTCTTTAATGCGCAGTTTTAATTACTTACGCTTCCATTTGCCATTGGTTTCTTGATACCACCAGCCTGCTTGGGCGCGTTGAATCCAGCGCGTTGCAAAAATTTGGCGAATATTTTCTTCCCATTCAGGCTGACCGTTGGCGGTGGCGATTTCTTGATAAAGTTCATTGCGATCAGTATTTTCTTCTGCGATCAAACGTTGTGCTTCACTGCGGGATTTCAGCGCAATCATACTGGCATCGTGAATACTAATTAAGCCATTTGCAGTGAAACCAATGCCACCGTTGTTATAAAAAGATTCTAATGATTTGTAGCGAGCTGCCATGCGGGTTTGCAAGCTATTAATCGCAGGCGTTGCCACATTAATATCTAATTCATTGGCAGAAACCGCAGGGATTAGTTTTAGTAAGGCATTACCAAACCAGAAACTGGCATCGCTTTGTTTATCAGTTTTTGCAGGCGCAGGTTTAACAGGTTTGCTGTCTTTGGCGGGTTCAGTTTTTTCTGATTTTTTTTCAGGTTTTACAGAAAGTGAGGATTTTTCATCGGGGTTTTCCTTGCCCCAAACTTCATCGATGATTCTATCAGCGGCTTTTTCAGCGGCGGCGGCGGGGAAGTACACATTAATCGTGACGCAAGCAGAAAGTAGCAAACTGCTCACCACGACAAACAGCGGGAGACGTAATAATTTCGTCATTGGAATTTCCTTTTATGATGGAGTAGGGAGAATGAAGTCAAGATTAGCGAGATTATGCTGAATGCACAAGCGGGCGAGTTGGAGCGTTTTTTGTTGGGGCGATGTGAAGCTTTTTTTGATGCTAAGCTCAATGTGAGTCTGGATAGGGTGGGCGATGCCACCCTACTCGACTAACTCACCTGAAGAAGGTGTACTTCATGCTTACGGCAAACTAAACCCGTATTTCTCAAAAATATTACGGGCTTGTGGCGATCTTAAGTATTCAAAAAAGGCTTTAGCAGCTTGATTATTATCCGCTCTTTTCAGTAAAACTGCTTGTTGCTCAATGACGTGATAATAACTTTTAGGAATAATCCACAATGAACCTTCAATTTTTTTGCTGGGATTTAAAGTTGCCAAAGGAATAAAAGCGAGGTCAATTTTGCCTTCCATGACTTGCTTTTGCAGCTCGCCTGAGTTTGCGACAAAAATCCATTTAGACTGCAATGCCTCACGGCGTTTTAGTTTTTCTAAAACTTGTTGTGCGGCAAATCCATAAGGCGCAACATTGGGGTCTAAAGAAGCAATATTCCGAAACTCTCCCGAAATTAATACTTCACCTTTAGCATCAACTAAATCAGGATTTTTACTCCACAACACCAATTTCCCGAAAGCGTAGGTAAAACGGGCATTTTGATTCGCTAAGCCATCTTTTTCCAACATCACGGCAGTTTTCACGTCTCCAAGTAGCACAATATCTAAATCATTTTTTTCCTTGATTTGCTTATACAGCACGGTCGTGGTGAAACTATCTTCGTGGGCAATGATTTTAGCAGAAGAGTTTTTTTCAAACAGACGAATAATTTCGTGCAAAGGCGCGAGCGAATGAAAAACCGTCCCAACATGCACTTCTTCGGCATGAACAGCCATTGATAATACGCCACAACATAAGACCAGTAATTTTTTGAGCATCCTGCGCAATCCCTTAGAAAAGTATTTATAGTTGAGTGAGACATAAACTTTGCGCCACAGCTTGAGTGTGAACACAAGTTAATGTAAAAATTTGGATATTATTGTGGTGAAGTGTATCCATACTTCTCAAAAATATTGCGGGCGTGAGGAGATTTTAAGTAATTAAAAAAGCTCTTAGCTGCCGCATTATTTTCAGCGCGTTTCAATAAAACAGCTTGTTGTTCAATCGGAGTGTAATAAGTTTTAGGGATAATCCACAATGAACCTTCAATTTTCTTGCTAGGGTTTAAAGTCGCGAGTGGTAAAAATGCCATGTCCAGCGTACCTTCCATCACTTGCTTGCGCATTTCGCCCGAGTTTGAAATAAAAATCCATTTGGATTTTAATTTTTCTTTCAAACCCAGTTTAGTCAACACTTCTTGCACACCAGAGCCATAAGGACCGACTTTGGGGTCTAATGAAGCAAAATTCCGAAAGTTCCCAGTTGCTAAAACTTCTCCTTTGGCATCAACCAAATTAGGATTTTTACCCCATAACACCAACTTTCCAAAGGCATAGGTAAAACGCGAGTCTTTAATTGCCAAATCATCATTTTCAAGTTGAATCGATGTTTTGACATCGCCAAATAGCACCATATCGACATCATCTTTATCCTTAATTTGCTGATAAAGCGTTAATGATGAGAAATTATCTTGATGCACGATAATTTTGTCAGACGAACTCTTCTCAAATAAACGTGCAATTTCGTTAATCGGCGCAAGCGAGGGATAGACCACGCCAACATGAACATCTTCAGCATTTGCAACAAATGCCAATAAACTAAAACACAAAGTCAGTGATTGTTTATACATGAGACCTCAATTCCTTACCTGTCAGTGGGTTGGGTCAAATCTAAACCACCTTCTTAATTTGTAAATATTCAGAACAAATGATTAAGGCAAACTAAACCCATATTTTTCAAAGATATTATGGGCTTGAGGTGATTTTAGATAATGAAAAAAAGCGTTGGCGGCTGCGTTATTTTCAGCTCTTTTAAGGAGTACGGCTTGTTGTTCAATGGGAGTATAGTAACTCTTTGGAATAATCCATAATGAACCTTCCACTTTTTTACTGGGGTTTAAAGTAGCTAATGGCATGAAAGCTAAATCAAATTTACCTTCTTTTACCTGTTGTTGCATCTCCGCAGAATTATCCATAAAAATTAATTTAGGCTGCAATAGTTCCCATAAATGTAGTTTTTCCAAGATTTGTCGGGTCGCAAGCCCATAACCATGAGGAGAATTCTTCTTGTCTAAAATGGCAATACTATGAAATTTATCTGAATTTAAAATCTCTCCTTTAGTATCTACTAAACTTGGATTTTTGCTCCACAATACCAGTTTTCCAAACGCATAAGTGAAGCGTCCATCCTTGGCTAACAAGCCCTCTAATTCAAGTTGCAAGGGGATACTAATATTACTCGAAAGAAAAATATCCAAATGAGCACTTTCTTTTATCTGTTGATACAAAGATTGTGAAGTGACAATTTCTGGATGAATAATAATTTTATCCGAGGATGTTTTCTCAAAAAGACGCACGATTTCAGACAACGGACCTTGTAAGGAAAAAATCGCGCCGACATGCACCTCAGCCGCTTCAATGGACATTGATAATAAGCTCGTACAAAATATCCAAAGTTTCCAATACATCTGACTTCCCCCAAGTTGAGATTTACAATTAATCAAAATATAGCACGACTTAAGGCAAGCTAAACCCATATTTTTCAAGAATATTATGGGCTTGAGGTGATTTTAGATAATTGAAGAAAGCGCGGGCTGCGGCATTATTTTCGGCTTTTTTCAGCAAAACAGCTTGTTGCTCAATGGGTTTATAATAGTTTTTGGGAATAATCCATAATGAACCTTCTACTCTTTTACTGGGGTTTAAGGTTGCCAAGGGCAGAAATGCCAATTCAGATTTGCCCTCTTGTACCTGTTTTTGTATTTCAGCCGAGCTGTCCAGAAAAATTAATTTAGGGTTTAATTTCTCCCATAATTTTAGTTTTTCCAAAACTTGTCTGGTCGCAATCCCATAACCATAAGGAGCATCTTTTCTGTCCAAAACCGCAATACTTTGGAACTGTTCTGAGTTTAAAACCTCTCCCTTGGCATCAACAAAATTGGGATTTTTACTCCACAGCACCAATTTGCCAAACGCATAACTAAAACGCCCTGCGGTCGCTAATAAAGCTTCTTGTTCGAGCTGCAAGGGATAGCTCACGTTGCCCGAAAGAAAGATATCTAAATCCGCTTTGTCTTTGACTTGTTGGTATAAAGACTGTGAAGTGACATTTTCCTGATGAATAATAATTTTATCCGACGATGTTTTCTCAAAAAGACGTACGATTTCAGATAACGAACCTTGCGAAGAAAAAACCGCGCCGACATGCACTTCATCTGCAAGCACAGGCATTGCCAGTAAGCTGCAACAGAATATCCAAAACTTTTGATACATGAGATTCCTCCAATTAAAACACAACATCATTATGGAACACTGAACCCGTACTTCTCGAACACATTGCGGGCTTGAGGAGATTTTAAGTAGTTAAAAAATGCCTTAGCCGCCGCATTATTTTCTGCTCTTTTCAGTAAAACAGCTTGCTGCTCAATGGGTTCATAATAATTTTTGGGAATAATCCATAATGAACCTTCCACTTTTTTACTGGGGTTTAAAGTTGCCAAGGGAATAAAAGCTAAATCAATTGTTCCATCAAGCACTTGCTTTTGCATATCCCCAGAGTTTCCAACAATCACGAGCTTCGATTGTACCTTATTCCAAACGCCTAACTTTCCTAAAACCTGTTCTGCCGCAACCCCATAAGGGGCTAATTTGGGGTCTAATAAGGCAATATTCCGCACTTCATCCGAACCTAAAACTGCGCCTTTGGTGTCAACCAATTTGGGATTTCGACTCCATAAAACTAATTTACCAAAAACATAGGTAAATCGCGCATTTTTTACCGTAAGTCCTTCATTTTCCAATTGTAGTGGA
The DNA here is from genome assembly GCA_028688145.1 of Thiotrichaceae bacterium. Classification (GTDB taxonomy): domain Bacteria; phylum Pseudomonadota; class Gammaproteobacteria; order Beggiatoales; family Beggiatoaceae; genus JAQTYU01. Next base: position 419,544 of record JAQTYU010000001.1, read on the forward strand.
ATACTAGTATTTCCCGAAACAAGAATATCCAAATCATTTTTTTCTTTGATTTGTTTGTAGATGAAAGCACTTACAAAGTTATCATTGTGAATAATCACTTTGTCATTGGGGGAGTTTTTCTCGAATAAATGGATAATCTCGTTCAAGGCCTTGACCGAGGAAACCACTGTGCCAATATGCACTTCTTCAGCATGAATTGTGCTATGAAGCATTAAAATACCAAAACAGAGGCTTAGCAATTTGTTGTACATAAATCGTTTCTCTTGTAAGGTGAATAAAATTGCGATGTTTTAATCAGGGTACACTAAACCCATATTTTTCAAAAATATTACGAGCCTGTGGCGATTTTAAATAATCAAAAAAGTTTTTAGCAGCCTCATTATTTTTAGCGCGATTTAATAAAATAGCCTGCTGTTCTAAGGGAGTATAATAGTTTTTTGGAATCAGCCACAGTGAACCCTCAATGCCATCTTGAGAATATGGGTTTAGCATCACCAAAGGAATAAAGCCCAAATCAACTTCACCATTTAATACTTTGCGTTGCATTTCCCCTGCGTTGGAGACAAAGACTAATTTTGGGCGTAAAGTTTCCCAACGTTGCAATTTTTCTAAAACTTGGCGGGCGGCCATCCCATAAGAGGCAATTCGTGGGTCTACGATAGCAATTTTTTTAAAATGCCCTGTGGTTAAAACTTCTCCTTTAGCATCCACTAAAGTGGGATTTTTACTCCACAACACTAATTGACCAAAGGCATAGGTAAAATGTGTTTCAGGGGTAGTTAAACCTTCTTTTTCAAGACGTAATGCGGTTTTCATATCACCCAATAGCACAATATCTAAGTTATCTTGCTCCTTGATTTGATTGTAAATTGTCATCGTAGTGTGATTTTCTTTGTGCAAAATCACTTTATCAAGAGATTCTCTCTCAAAAAGTTCAATAATTTCACTTAGGGTGCTCAGTGAATTAAAAACAGCTCCAACATGAATTTCTTCGCTATAAACTGAAGGTTGAAATAGTAATTCTAAGACAAAGAAGAGGATTATTTTTTTGTAATTTAAGTTAGTCATAAGTAATTATCAAAATAAAAGATTAACTTTAGGGATTAGCAGAAGTATTTAAAAATACTTGCAAAATTAGCACAAGAATTTTATCCATTCTAAAGCGATTATCATACGAAAACCATACTCCTGATGCACAGAATCTGCATGAAATTACTGAATTTAGGAATATGTCTTTTATATTTCAAATCTTTATAAATTCAATTGAGAGAGAACACGCTATAACACTTGCATTTTTCACGTATTTTTAGTAATTTATTGAGTTTTATTGTTTACCCTTCCCATAAACTTTATTTAACCGAGGTGGACAAAGCAATGGCAGCGCAACAGCGACCTCTATCGCCACATTTACAAATTTACAAACCACAATTGACTTCTATTATGTCAATTTTACACCGCGCAACGGGAATTTTCCTTGCGGCAGGTACACTGGCTTTGGTGTACTGGTTGCTCTCCATTGCAGGCGGGGCAGAAAGCTATAAACAAGCTCAAGGCATTTTCGGTTCATTGATTGGCTTGTTATTCTTATTTGGCTGGTCCTTTGCTTTGTTTTATCACTTGTGCAATGGCGTTCGCCATTTATTTTGGGATGCCGCCAAAGGGATGGACATCAAGTCAGTTTACGCATCTGGCAAATTAGTCTGGTTTGCTGCGACTGTCTTGACTGCGTTGGCTTGGGGCCTCGCGCTGACTACTAAGTAAAGAGGATTTTAGGAATGAGTGACTTACGGACACCCTTAGCAAAAGTGCGTGGTTTGGGGTCTGCCCGCGATGGGACAGATCACTATATTGCACAACGTTTAACCGCTATTGCCTTAGTGCCTTTATTGTTATGGTTTGTGTTTTCTTTGGCCGCTGTGGCAGGTCAAGATTTTCAACATGTGCAAGCTTGGGTAAAAAGCCCTTTTAACAGTATTGCCTTAATTTTATTATCGATAGTGCTGATTTATCACGCGCATATCGGTTTGCATGAAGTTGTAGAAGACTATCTGCACGAAGATGTTGTTAAAACTATTGCGATGGTTTTAATGAAGTTCCTTGCGATTACCTTAATTGTGACCGCAATTGTTGCCGTGTTACGTATTGTTTTAGGAGGCTAAATTGTCCGCATACAAAATTATTGACCACACCTATGATGTTGTCGTTGTTGGGGCAGGCGGTGCAGGGTTGCGGGCAACCTTCGGCATGGCAGAAAAAGGTTTAACCACGGCTTGTTTGACTAAAGTATTTCCCACACGCAGCCACACGGTTGCTGCACAAGGGGGCATGAGTGCTTCTTTAGGAAATATGGGTGCAGATGACTGGCGTTGGCACATGTATGACACCGTTAAAGGTTCAGACTGGTTAGGCGACCAAGACGCAATTGAATATATGTGTCGTGAAGCCGTGCCCGCAGTGATTGAATTAGAACATTATGGTGTACCCTTCTCACGCACTGAAGAAGGCAAAATTTATCAACGTCCTTTCGGTGGGATGACTACGGATTATGGCAAAGGCACGGCACAACGTACTTGTGCAGCGGCTGACCGTACAGGACATGCAATTTTACACACCCTGTATCAACAATCTTTAAAACATAAAGCTGAATTCTTCATTGAATATTTTGCCTTAGATTTAATTATGGAAGATGGCGTATGCCGTGGCGTGATGGCTATCGATATGGCAGCCGGTACGATTCACCGTTTCCGCTCACACATGGTGGTGTTGGCAACGGGGGGTTATGGTCGTGCTTACTTCTCCGCAACTTCTGCACACACCTGTACGGGTGATGGCGGCGGGATGGTGTTGCGTGCGGGCTTACCTTTACAAGATTTAGAATTCGTACAATTCCACCCCACGGGCATCTACGGCGCAGGCTGCTTGATTACCGAAGGCGTGCGCGGCGAAGGTGGTTTCTTAACCAACTCCGCAGGTGAACGCTTCATGGAACGTTATGCACCGTCTGCTAAAGACTTAGCCTCGCGTGACGTGGTGAGCCGTGCCATGACCATGGAAATTCGTGAAGGGCGTGGTGTCGGTCCATTAAAAGACCATATCCACCTCAATCTGAATCACTTGGGTGCGGAAGTTATTAATGAACGTCTGCCCGGTATTTCTGAATCTGCGAAGATTTTCGCAGGCGTAGATGTAGCGAAACAGCCCATTCCTGTCTTGCCCACCGTGCACTACAACATGGGCGGCATTCCCACCAACTATAAGGGCGAAGTTGTCACCCTGAAAGATGGTAATCCTGACCAAATCGTGCCCGGTTTAATGGCAATCGGTGAAGCCGCTTGTGTATCCGTACACGGCGCAAATCGTTTAGGCTCTAACTCCTTGTTAGACATCGTGGTATTTGGTCGCGCAGCCGCGATTCAATGTGCTGAATTAATCAAACCCAACAGCACTCACAAGCCTTTCGCCAGCGATGCAGGCGACAGCTCTTTAGCACGTTTAGACAAGTTGCGTAATGCCAAAGGCAGCATGACCACTTCTGATATTCGTCTGAACATGCAACGCACCATGCAAAACGATGCTGCGGTTTATCGCACGGGCGAAAGCTTGCAAGCAGGCGTGACTAAGATTGATGAAGTGTATGCTTCTTTCAGCGAAGTTGGCATTACTGACCGTTCTTTAGTGTGGAACTCAGACCTGATCGAAACCTTAGAGTTAGATAATTTACGCGGTCAAGCTGTGCTCACCATGCACGGGGCTGAAAACCGCAAAGAAAGCCGTGGGGGTCATGCCCGCGAAGACTATCCTAACCGTAATGATGATGAGTGGATGAAACACACCCTCGCATGGTTAGATGATAAGGGCACGGTTCGCATCGACTATCGTCCTGTTCACATGTATACCTTGACAGACGAAGTGCAAGTATTCCCACCCAAGGCTCGCGTTTACTAATTTAATTGAGAGGTCTGAGAAATGGCAGAGTTTAAGTTACCTGCTCACTCTGTGGTGAACAAGGGTAAGACTTTCAAAGCAGAAGGCGCGAAGCGCGTGAAACGTTTTGTGGTTTACCGTTGGAATCCTGACGATGAAAAAAATCCCGCAACCGATACTTACGAAATCGATTTAGACAATTGCGGTCCGATGGTGTTAGACGCACTGTTAAAAATCAAAAACGAAATCGACTCCACTTTAACTTTCCGTCGTTCTTGCCGTGAAGGGATTTGTGGTTCTTGCGCGATGAATATCGATGGCAAGAATACTTTGGCTTGCACCAAAGCGATTGAAGACATCAGCGGTGATGTGAAGGTTTATCCTTTGCCTCACATGTCTGTGGTGAAAGACTTAGTGCCTGATTTAACGCATTTCTATGCACAATATGCGTCAATCAAGCCTTGGATGGAAACTCAGTCCGCGCTGCCTCCTGATCGCGAAATGCTGCAATCTAAAGAAGACCGTGCAAAACTTGATGGTTTGTACGAATGTATTCTGTGTGCTTGCTGCTCGACCAGCTGCCCTAGCTACTGGTGGAATAGTGATCGTTATTTAGGCCCTGCGGTGTTATTACAAGCGTATCGCTGGATTATTGACAGCCGCGATGAGAACACGGGCGAGCGTTTAGATAACTTGGAAGACCCTTTCCGTCTTTATCGTTGTCATACGATTATGAATTGCACCAATACCTGTCCTAAAGGCTTAAATCCTGCGAAAGCGATTGCAGAAATTAAGAGAATGATGGTAGAACGTCGCTAATTCGGTTGTGTAAGCCTAAAAGCCGCCTAAATAACTAATCAATTAGGCGGCTTTTATTTTTTCGCATCTCCCTGCTACAACAGCAGAAAACCTTATGATTTTAGATTAATCTAGGTTATAGTGGCGGGCGATAAAATAATTTATATTTACGAATAACTTGTTTAAAATATCCTTCGATAATTTCTCCTCATAATTTATATTTAAAACAGCCGCTAATTACCACTGAAACTATGACGCAACCCCGTTCTATTTTATTACTGTGCCCAGATGTGATTACTGAGCGCATGGCAGGTCCTGCGATTCGTTACTGGGAATTTGCCAAAACGTTAAGCCAGCAATTTCGCGTCACTTTGGCTGCGACTAATCTGATTCCAAGCGGTTTACAATTGCCTCACGTTGTATTTGCGCAACACACCCCCGAAAATATTGATGCTTTAGTGTCAGAACACGACATTATTATTTTTCAAGGTTATATTTTAGAAATCTATCACGGGCTGCGTTATACCAATAAAATTTTAGTGGCTGATGTTTATGATCCGATTCCACTGGAAGGCTTAGAACAGTTAAAAGAAATAAATACCCCAGAAGCCCATCAGCAAATTGCTGATCAAGTTCGCATGATGAATACGCAGCTTAAATATGCGGATTATTTCTTGTGCGCTAATTCGCGGCAACGTGATTTATGGTTAGGACATTTATTGAGTCTTGGACGTATAAACCCTAGCACCTATCACGAAATGCAACAACGGGTGTGTACTGTCCCCTTTGGTTTACCCGATGTCCCACCACAGGCAACGGGGGCGGGTCTGCGTGCACAACATCATCTTGACTCAGAATTCGTGTTATTATGGGGTGGTGGAATTTGGGAGTGGTTTGACCCGCTGAGTTTAATTCGGGCGACTCACCAATTACTACCGCGTTATCCTGATTTACGTTTAGTGTTTTTGGGAACACAACACCCTAACCCCAGTATCAATACGATGCCTATGCAGCACCGTGCTGAGACTTTGGCAAAAGAATTAGGGGTATATGGAAAAGAAGTGTTGTTTCAAGCAGGTTGGGTGCCTTATGAGGCTTTAGCCAATTATTTACTCGACAGTGATGTTGGAGTTACGGCACATTTTGAAACTTTAGAAACTCATTTTTCATTTCGCACCCGTATTTTGCACTATTTGTGGGCAGGAAAACCGATTATTACTACCACAGGGGATGTGTTGGCTGAAGCGATTACCGAATATAAAGCGGGTGTCGTCGTCAATTATAGTGATGAACAAGGTTGGGTGGATGCTATCACCAAATTGCGTGACCCTGAATATTACGCACAATGCGTTGCAGGGGTAGAACGGCTAGCACAACATTATAAATGGTCAACAGTGACCCAATCACTGCAAGCCCTGTGTGCTGATGCACACTTAGCCCCTGATATACGTATAGTTCGAGGGCTACGACAAAGTCCAGTGTGGGAATGTGAACAAGCGCATCGAGAATTGCGGGATTATTTAACTCATATTGAAAATTCTCACTCTTGGAAACTAACCGCGCCCCTGCGTAACTTCCGTCGTTGGCTGGCGAAAGCCTAAGAAACGTTGTTTTTTATGGTATAAAGTTTGCTGAAGCTGATAACACAATGACTGTATCAAATTTAGTTTATGAGTGGTATTATTACAACAATAAACAACAATAAGTTACCTATGTTGTACAAAAAACTCACAGTGTTGTATGTTGACAATCCCTAAAGGCTTGGATAATATTCGTTGCAACAGCCTAAAGCTGGCAGTTATTTGGTGTTTGCTTTATGGTGCGTAGCTGTGAGCGGTCAGTTGTAGGTAAAAGCAATAAAATTGGAAAGTGATGAGATTTTTTTGTTACACTCTTTTCACATGACAATGAATTCAGTCTCCTAACTGAAATGATGCGTTAATAACATTAAGAGGAACTTCGTAATGAAGAAAATGAATAAACTCGCTGCAGCAGTAACAGTGGCGTTAAGCTTGGGTGTTGCACCGCACATTAACGCGGCACCTATCGAATTGAAGCCTAATGGTATTGGTGATGCGTTGTTATTCCCAGTTTTCATTGGCTACTCAAACTTTGAAAACTATTTTACTATCAGCAATAACCACAACCGTTGGGTTGCAGGTCACATCCGTTTCCGCGGCGCAGCATGGAGCGGTGAAATCCTCGACTTCCCCGTTATCCTGTCTCCAGGTGACGTGTTTGTGTTCCGTATTGCAGACATCGATGGTCAAGGTAACTGGGCAATTGATCAAAGCTTAGATCCTAAGAACTTTGCTTATACCAACCAATTATGTGCTGATCAAGTTTTAAGACCTGAATCTAACTATATCTTAATTCCTAAGACCGTCAGCGTTGCCGCTGCTTCTGGTCAAACTGCACAACAAGCTTCTGATGCAGTGATCAACCACCATAAACATGCTGGTTATGTTGAGTTCTTCGGGACTGCCGTGTTAGATGGTATGACTGAAGCTCGTATGGCTAGCTTATTAGGTAATGACAACCAACTTTGGCAAAACAAAGTCGCAAACCCTTGCAACAACAATTCTAAGCGCGGCACTAGCGTTTGGGCATGGAGTAATGCAGAATCTGGTTTTGCAACTGACCAAGGTTTGAGCGACGTACCTAACGTTTTAAGTGGTAATGGTTTTGTCAGTATCACTGGTGCGAATGGTGGACCTACCGCTGTTGCTTATAATGCAGAAGCGCTCGTAAACTTCCGTACGCCTACCCGTTATGCAGCAGAAACCTTTACGACCTACCCCACGGGTACGCACCGTATTGAAAACTATACGCGTAACACTGCAACGGCAGCAGCACATCCTGCAACTGCTAAAGCTGGTTTCAACTTAACTGCTGAAAACAGAGCTGTTATGCTTTATCATGAAGATGCAAACTCTTCAGGTAATGCAACCAGCCCAGCAGGCGATTACGTTTATCGTCTTGATGACAACCGTTCCAGCGAAGCCCGTATTTCGTTTAACAATACTTGGGGTCCTACCTTAGCAGACGGCGATGACTACAATCTGAGCAATCGTTTTGATACTACCCGTGGCGTAAACGTCTATGGTGGTGCTAACGACCTGCGTGCTTTCGGTGATGCTACAGGTGCTAAAGATTTAGATAACTTTGAATCATTAGCTCACCTTAACATGCGTGACGATTTGTTAGGTATCCCTAACAGTGGTTCTGGTAACAGTATTGCTGAAGTTGAAGAAGCTATCCGTTTAGCTGGCCAGTCTTACACCAGCGTTTATGTAGACGGTTCTTGGTTCGATAAGTTCTCTAAGAAGAATGCAACTGCAAGCGCAGCAGGCCTGAAGAGCTTCTACATTGCTCACTTCCCCACAAAGTTCTATCATTTTGAAAGAGCAGCAGATGCCACGAATAATTTTGATAATTATTTGATCACGGCTGTGAACGCTATGTTAGCCAGTGCGAAGGCTGTGAACGTCGAAGTTTGGGATATTTTCGAAAATATTCCTGGTGGTTCTGGATGCGTAACTTCACCTTGTATTCCTACCGTGAAGACGACCGTTCTGGGTCATGAATTGAACTTCTTCACCATTGGCTTCTTCAAGAACGCATTTTCACAAACTGCTGGTCGTATTAACGACAACAGAGCAGCTGGTGATGCTTTTGCAGCAGGACGTGTAGTGTTAAGCCCTGCATCTGGTTACAACGATGCAGTCAACGCATTAAATGTGAGCTGGCCTGTTCTGGCATACACGTTTGAAGCAACTCCTGACTTTTCTGAATTTGGTCAATGGCGTTCAATGCAACGTTAATAGTCCAGTAAGTTAAGTTGTGTGAAGGGCGGGAATACCTTAGGTATTCCCGCTTTTTTGTTGCTGAATCCATTAAAATAAGAGCAAGATGAAACACTGATCTTGCTATTTTCTAAGCAAGTACCTACACTCCTACTCCAAATTATCTTTATTTTATTAAACACTCGGATTTTAGGAGTTTTCTTAATGCAACGACTACTTTTTTGGCTCAGGCTATTTGTTTATAGCTTAGCAGCATGTGGATTTAACACACATGCAGGCAGTCTTGGCGACCTTCGTACAAGTTACGGGGCTGATTTTGGACAAGTTTTGGTTGGTAGTGCCATTATCAGACCTAACAGCATACAATGGGGGGGTACAGACCCCGCTATTAGCGTAGCGATGACAGGCAATAGTGCAGAATTTGGATTGACGGGAGATCTTACTTACCTAGCGACAGCTGGTCGAGAACTCGTTAATACTTGGATAATGGAATCACCTCAATCAGCTACTTTACTGGCTCCTCAGTCAGGATCAGCTCCAAACGTGGGTTACTTTTTTGCGCCCTATCAAGCTGGATTGCAAACGAATACAGATACTTACTACTTAAATTATGCCTCTCAAGGTACTCTGGTCAAAGGTGTCAGTGTACAAGGAACAGGTGTGGCGGATGACATGGTTAATCCCAGTATGACTGTAGATGTCACAATTCAAGGTGGCGTAGAAGGGGCTAATTGTGAAAATGTACAAAACTGTAAATATGTTGATGTGTTACCCAGTGGAGAAGTTGTTTTTACAGTCACCCCTCAATCTAAAAAGTCGGGTGTACAATACGCTTATGTTGTGACACGAATTCAAGAAGTCAATAATAGCTGTAGCAGCTCTGACACTTCGTTTAAAACAACGGGAATCACGCAAGTCAGTTTAGATGCTAATGACTACTATCATATTGCGGATGGTGCAGGTCCTAATGTAATACGCCAAAATTGTGTTTCTTCAGATATGCCCGTATTAAGAAGTATTGGCAAATCTTTCCAATTTAAAGCCTCAAATGTTCGTGACACTAAAACCAATGGTTATGCGCAATATGAAATTTTTCTGAATGGACATCAAGATTTTGATGACCTGACTAATTCTAAATGGCCCGGTAGTCACAAAATATACCGTCTGCGGACAAGTACCAATGTCCAACAGCCAACCCCATCTGTCAGTGCTAATTTCACAGTCAACAATAACAATACCAGCAGTGTCACCTTAACCGCTTCGGCTTCAAGCACCGTGGCAGGTGCAAATATTGCTAGTTATACGTGGACTTTTTCACCCGCATTGTCTGACGGGCGTAGCATCATTACCACGACCTCCCCTCTTTTGACCTTAACACAGGTGGGTAGTTATTCTGTCAGTCTTCAAGCCACTGATAGTAATGGCAATAAAAATGCAGTTCCAGTTACAAATACTGTCACCGTGAAAAATACTACGACAGAGCAACCAGGCGCATCTGTCAGTGCTAATTTTACAGTGAATAATAACAATACCAACTCTGTCACCTTAACTGCTTCAGCCTCAACCACAGTGACCGGTGGAAGTATTGCTAGCTACACATGGACTTTTTCACCTGCATTGCCAGATGGACGCAGTATCATTGTCAGCACTTCACCTATTTTGACTTTAACACAGCTGGGTACTTACTCTGTCAGTCTTCAAGCCACGGACAGTAGCGGCAATAAAAATGCGGTCGCTGTCACAAATACGGTCACTGTAAAAAATAGTACAACTTCCACTAATTTGACGGCAAGTTTTACTGCAACCCCACTCACAGGCACAAGCCCCTTAACAGTGAGCTTAGATGCCAGCAGCAGTACAGGCGTAATCAGCTATTTATGGCAAAGTAGTAACCAATTGAGTAGTACAGGTGTGAAGACCAGCATGTCGTTTACCAGTGTGGGCACTTATACCATCACCTTAACGACTTCTGATGGACAAACTACCGCAACGAGTACGCAAACTGTCACAGTTTCATCTAATGCACTGCTGGGGAAAGCAATTGCCAGTTTTGTGGTCACGCCTGATATTAAAAATTCGTTGTTACTGAATTTGGATGCGTCAAACTCACGTAGTTCAACGGGTTCTTCAGGTGGCATCACGCGTTATGAATGGTATGTCGTGGATACCAGTACGGGTGCTTCAGTACATTTGGATAAGACAGAGGCGTTAACAACGTATACCTTACCTAAGGAAGGCTATTACACCATCAGTTTGGTGATTACTGATGAAAAAGGTGTTAATGCAACGGTCTCTGAGACCATTGTCATGCCTCCTTTATTAGCAAGTTTTACTGCAACACCCAGTGCAGGAGGCTTCCCTCTTTATGTGCAGTTAGATGCCTCGGCTTCAACGTCCCCCCTTGATAGCAAAATTGTAAGCTACAAATGGTTCACCAATGGTGTATTCACCACGATTGCAGATGGTATAAAGAGTAGTGTGCAGTTGATTAATCCTTTGAATTATGTGATTACATTACTAGTCACTGATGATAAGGGACGTATGGACAGTGTTTCTCAATTGATTAAAGTGGTTAATCCTTTACCTCCGATTGCCGATTTCACAGCAACCCCTGCGACAACCTCGAATGGAGAAGATTTCCTCACTATCAATTTAGATGCTTCTGCATCGACTGACCCTGATGGAGGTAGTATTGCGAGTTATCAATGGTGTTGCGATGCTGCGGGTAGTAAAGTGACAACCACTGTGCCTAAACTCAGCTTGAAATTCACCGATAATCGTGGCGGAGATTACAAGTTTAGTCTCTTAGTCTCTGATAATGATGGTAATGGTTCAGGCACGGGTAGCAACAGCACCTTGGTTGAAAAAACCATCACATTAAATAAACCTGAAGCAAGATTCTGTACAGGTTTAGATGCTGAAATCGCCAGAGAATATGGACAGTCCTTAAGCTTGGATAATAGTTGCTCGATTGCCAAACCCTCAACAACGGCAGCCAGCCAAATTGTGAATTACAACTGGTTAGTACGTGATTTCAATGACCCTAGCCGTGTGGTGAGCACCATTTCTTCCAAACTGGGCAATTCAGCTATTCCTTTAAACATCACCCCCGGTGACTACCAAATTATTGTTAAAGCCATTGATAATTTTGGTATTTATGGAGTGAATGGTACGGGTAGAATTGCAGTGACTCCTCCACGTATTGGCAACACCGCGCAAGGTAGCAGTCTCAGCCCGCAAGGTGTTTATCAAGACAGTCCTGCTAAATTCTATGCAGGGGTCTTTGCAAATACGGGCGTGGTCAACAGCTTTAATGCAACGGATAATATTGATTTATTAGCCGCTATCACCATTGATCCAAAACATCGTGATCAATTCGTGGAACTGTTAGTGGTGTTGCTGAAAAATGATGATGGCAGCTGGTATTACAAAGATGCTCGCTTCAATGGTTTTACCCGTTGGGATTTCCAACTGAGTACCTTGTTTGCAGCCGAGTATGCCGTGAAGTTGGATACAGCAACCCGTCATTTGAAAATCTGGAGTGGTTCGTTCACTCAAGCTTTGCGCACAGCTAATCCCGTTCCCACCAGTGCAGGTAAATATACTTTGTATCTGGGCTATCGTTTGAACACAGGGGAAATTATTTTGAATCAAGCCCCCTTTAACTTCAACGTGCAATAAGCTATTTGTCTAAATCTTGCGTGTCTTCAACAACACGCAAGATTTTTCTTTTTTCTATGTAAGAGTGATTTGAATGAAAAAGTATGCTTTGCTCAGTGCATTAAGTTGTGTTGCAGCCCAATTGCTTTGCACTTCCAGTTTTGCTGCGGAATTACCAGCAATCCCTCCTCAAGCCAGCCAGTCTGCTGCTCCTAATGTGGATACTAAACCCAGTAGTTATCCCGCATTAGTTGCGTCAGTTTCACAATATGTTGAAGCTTGGCAAAAACAAGATTTCAAAACCATGCGCGGTTTTGAAAGCTGGGTAGAAGGTCCTGAATGGAATGAAGTTGATTACATCCGCAAATTCGATGCAGATTTCCACATGCACGAATGGAAAGTGACCAAGGTCGATCCCCAAAAAGAAGAAGGGATGTATCGCGTTTTAGTGCTGGTTTCACATAACTTACCCAAACAAATCGCCTCACTGATTCCCAATGGTGGCGATAAGCAAGTGAAATCAACAATTTCCCAATTGTGGAAAAAACAAGGGGATAAGTTTGTGCACTTGTTCAACATTGAACGCGCCCAAACCATGCAGTTTTCAACCCCTCCCAATGCTGACACCAAGCCTGAGCCAGATGTGAAGCCTGTTGCGCCTGCGGAAAAAGCCGTTGAAAAACCTGCCACAGTACCTGCGACAAAATAAAGTTTAAGGTGTTATTGGTTTTACAAAACCCTTGTTGATATTCTCACAGGGGTTTTGTTTTAGAAAAGAGAGAGGAATTTTTTAAGGGGCGAGGGCGCAGTTAAAATTATGCATTTACTTTTCAGTGAAACATCGAGGCTTAAATCCTTTAGGTTTCGACAATTTGAACTGTTCATCCTGAACGATGCCCAGATATAAACCCGCTTCAGCGACTTTTTGTTTAATGTCTTTACTAGCAACGATACTGGCAATCATACCGTAACGTTTTTTATGAGCGAGTTCAGGGAAAAAGAAAGGAAACTCGTCCAGCATTTTTAAAACCTGTTCAATATCTTTTTCATTCAAATGACTTTTCATTTCAACAATCACAACGGTATTACTGTCGCCAGTGCTATAACCCAGTGCATCCAGCTCTAATTCACGTCCCCCTTTTTGTGATTTCGTGTTAGTAGAAACCACATCTAAACCAAATTGCTTGCGGAGAATTTTTTCCAAAGCAGGAAAAGCCATACCTTCGGCAAAGCTCCCGAACTTATTACCAATGTCCTCAATCTGAATCCCCAATTCTTTTAACTGGCGGTCGGTTTCCTGAGATTGAATCACAAGCTCTTTTATGAAACGATTCGTTTCTTGTTGTGCAATCGCAAGACTGGCAACTAAGGCTTTTAACTCTTCATCAGTCATGTTTTTTATCCTCCTGGTTTGGTATAAATTATCTGAACCACAGCTTGCATGATTATGCTAATTGTAGACAATAGAAGTCTTTTCAATTAGGTGAAGTGTGGTTCAGACAAAGTTTAAATTCAATAAAGACTTACCACGCAATTTCCTTACGGTCGCGGAAAAATCCCCCCGACTTGCCGCCATCACTCAAAGTGGCCAACCAAACCATAGTATCCGCCCCTTCGCTTACATCACGATCCGCATTTGCACCGCCCATGTCAGTACGCACCCAGCCCGGACACATTGAATTAATCAGCACATTACTGCCTTTCAACTCGTCTGCAAATAAACAAGTTACGGTGTTTAAAGCTGTTTTAGAGGTTCGATAGGCAGGATAACCGCCATTCATACCTTCAAATTGCCCCATCCCGCTGGAAACATTGACGACGCGCCCATAATTGCGAGCTTGCATCATCGGGATAAAAGTCTGACACATCCGAAAAGCACCGTATAAATTGGTTTCCATGCCCAAGCGCAACACTTCAACGCCGACATTGAAAGCACTGACAAATTCGCTGGGACCCGCGGCATCAGGGAAAATACCCGCATTATTGATTAAAATATCCAGCCGCCCATAATGTTGCTGAACCCACTGTTGCAAAGCTTTGACACTGGATTCTTGAGTAATATCAAGTTGATGAAAAACTACAGGCAAACCTTGTTGCTGTAAACTGTGCGCAGCAGCTTCACCTTTGACCGCATCACGACAGCTTAAAATCGTGGTAATTCCCTTTTGGGCAAGTTGCCGCACAGCTTCCAAACCTAAACCACGATTTGCACCTGTTACAATGGCGATTTTATCGATCATGAAAAACTCCTCAGTTGGCTAAATTATTGCTAGGGTGTGTCATCAAATAAGTATTAAGGTTATTCTAAAGGACAAGGAATAGAGTCTAATGAGTCGCCGTTACGCATTAACAGATGAGCAATGGGCTAAATTAGAACCTCTCCTACCAGGACGTAAAGGACTCGAAAGATAATCGCTTGTTCATTGAAGCCGTTTTGTATCGTTATTCCTTGGAGAGACTTACCTGAACGTGTTGGAGATTTTCGTGTAGTGCACACCCGTTTCACTCGTTGGTTGATGCTCTGGGCAATCCGCTCCTTTTTTTAACGGCAGGACAGGCAAGTAAACCTTGAGGGAGCTGATGAACTTCTCCCTCAAGTGGAGGTGGATGCTCTGCTTGGCAATAAATCCTTTGATGCAGATAAGCCTGTCAGAGAGGTTTTAAGACTCAGAGGGATTGGTTGTGTGATTCCCTTCAAGAAAAACCGTTTAAATCCTTGTGAGTATGATAAAGAGCTTTACAAGGAACGTCATTTGATAGAGAACTTCTTTTATAAGTTAAAGCAGAGCGATAGCCACTCGATATGATAAATGCTCAGCTCATTTCTTGAGTGGTATTTACTGGGCTTCTATTCTCATTCTTTTGGCTTAATACCCCTCTATCTCTATTTGATGACACACTCTAGATTAGATTGCATGTTTTATCCTTCAATAGCTTTTGTGGATTTGCTTTTATTCACCTTATATATTACAAGACACTTAAACTGGATTCTATAGAACCGATTTGAAGTCTTGTGTAAGATGTAAAAGATGAGGGATAGAAAATCAAAGCGAGATAAAATGAGTCCTTATTCCAGTAGTCTGACCGATGCAGAGTGGGCAGTCGTTGAAATCTTGTTAATGCATTATTACCCAAGAAAAAACAAACTTGTCCTCAGAAATGGGGCTATTAGCGATGGATAGTTTAGGCTTTCCCTTGTTCACGCACTGTACAAAAGCCAATATTAGTGATGACGGCGGAAAGACTACAATCTTATTGGATAAGGGCTATTATCCAGAACGTATTCGGAAAGAATTAGAGAAGTTTTACCCTGAAATCAGGGATAAACTCCAATTTGAGCTATCAGCTAAACCCTCAAAAGAAGGCAGCCCAAAGTAAAACAGGTTTTCTGCCAGTCAAGGCAAGGTGGGTAGTCGAACGTTCCAATGCTTGGGTAGAGAGATGTAAGTCGTTAGTTAAGAACTTTGAGCGCAGTCTTGAGAACGCTAATACCAAACTCAAACTGTGCTTTATCAGGCTTATCATTAAACAACTAGCTTCTCTTTAATGATTCCAAATCGGTCCTATACGCCCTACGCTTGCTTTTAGTTTGATGTGACACGGATAGTCATGGAACATGTTTATCTCCATCCGTCCATAACAGCGTTAGGAGATTAATACCTTATGCGCAGGTGTATGGGTTGCACTCGATTTGCCTCAAGGCAGCTATAGCTTTTCTGAGCTGCAACCAGAAAGTTTATATAATCGTATTCGTCACATCGTTTCGGATTCATTCCCTTTTCAATGCCAGTTTTGCGACAACTGCGTAACTTCTAATGTTATTAATTCAGCTGCGTAACTCCTAAGAAGTTGAAAAATTATTACCCATAAATTTTCCCCTAGATGTTGCAGAAGCAATTTTCAAAGGTATTCGTAAACAATGTACGTTATTGAAGCTGTGAATATTAAATAATCTAAATTTTGTAAAAATCATGAATAAATCCATAAAACAATTGATTACCGAAGAAATAAAAGCTTTATCTCGCTTAAATAAAACCACACGTCCTTGGCATATCGCATTATTAGCAGCAGTGTGTACAGGAATTCCGTTGCTGTTAGGTTTATATTTTAATAACTTTCATGCAGGCATCATTGCTTGTCTTGCTGGCGTGATGACTCTTTATATGCCCGCTACCGCATTGCCTAATCGTATGATTACCCTGTTAGCTTGTTCTTTTGGGTTTATGATTTCGCTCGCAGTGGGTATTTGTTTTAGTTTTAATCCTATTGTTTCTTCAATTGTTTTTGGATTATTTGCCTTAAGTATTCACTGGGTCATCTTATTTTTTAAAATCAAACCCCCAGGCAGTTTTTTCTTCATTTTGATTGCGTCAATTGCGGGTGGAATGCCTTTTGACCCGCATACAATTCCTGAGAAAATTGGTTTAATCGGTCTTGGAACGATGCTTTTCTGTTTATTAGCATTAATTTACAGTTTGTTGACGATTAAAAAAACTCAGCTCCAAGCATCTCACTCTAGTGCTTTAGTCATGACTAAGACCAAATATTCCTATTTTGTGGATGCTTCCATTATGGGACTGTTTATGTTTGCTTCTTCGCTACTGGGTGGGTATTTATTAAAACTACAAAATCCCTATTGGATACCGATTTCCTGCGCGGCAATTATGCAAGGTACGAGTCTTTATCATGTCTGGCAAAAAACTATTCATCGTATTTTAGGGACTTTCATAGGCTTAGGTCTCAGTTGGATATTGTTATTTGTGACTAAAACCCCGCTGGCAATCTGCATCAGCATTATTATCTTGCAATTTATTATTGAAATTTTGGTGGTCAAACATTATGCACTGGCTGCTATTTTCATTACACCCCTGACAATTTTACTGGCAGAAGCAGGAAATCCACTGTTAGATAATCCTGATATGCTGATTTCTACAAGATTTTTAGATATTGTTTTAGGAAGTTTTATCGGGGCAATCGGTGGTTGGTTGATTCATCACGAAAAATTGCGGCAACATGCGGTCTTCCAGCTTCGGAAAATCAGAGTGGCTCTTAAACGGCGGCAGCGTAAAGAACAATGAAGTGCTTAGGCTTAACTGCGCCCCCAACCCTCTAAAGGGAGCTAAACAAACATAAAAGATTTTGCCTTTAAGTCCCCTTTAGGGGATTTAGGGGCTTCTTTAAAGCCTCCTTTAGTGGGTTGGGACGCAATTAGATTTTATTTCACTTGACATCCCCTTGTTATCCTTGTTAAATCGAGCGTTTTGTTAAGGTAGCAAGCTTGCTTGCACGGGAAGTCGGTGAGAATCCGACACTGCCCCCGCAACGGTAAACTAAGTAAACAAGGTTCATCATGCCACTGCACGCCTATTTCCGTGTGGGAAGGCGAATTTTGAGGGCTAAAGCCCGCTTACAAGTCCGGAGACCGACCTTCACAAACTAAATAATAATGTCGGTTGCGGAGGGCAACGGACTGGATGAATGCGCCGCGACGGCTCTCACTTTTTGGAGTGGGATGTGCATCCTTTTCTCCCTTCCTCTCTGATGAATTCATAATTAAGAGGAATTATTTTGAATAAGTCTTATTATTTTTTCCCCCTTTTATTGCCCAGCCTCAGCATTGCAGAAGGCATCGCGACCCAACCAGAAATGGTGGTGACCGCTACTCGCTCGGCACAAACCGTTGAAGAAACCCTTGCCTCGGTCACGGTGATTAATCGTGAACAAATCGAACATAGCCAACAGAGCACCTTGCCTGATATTTTACGCGGCTTGGCGGGCGTGGATATTGCCAGCAATGGCGGTTTAGGCAAAGCCAGCAGCGTGTTCATGCGCGGCACCAATTCCAATCAAACCTTGGTGTTAATTGACGGAGTCAAAATCGGCTCAGCGACTTTGGGCTTGGCTGCCATCCAAGATATTCCGCTCGAACAAATTGAACGAATTGAAGTGGTACGCGGCGCACGTTCCAGTTTATATGGTTCGGAAGCCATTGGCGGGGTGATTCAAATTTTTACCCGCGCAGGTGGTTCAGGGGAAGCAAAACCCAGTTTGAAGTTTGGCATGGGCTCTTATAAAACCCAACAAATGAGCCTTGGGGTTTCGGGTGCAGATGGGAATAGTTGGTATAGCCTGTATGGCAGCCGCATCAAAAGCGATGGCTATAATACTTGTCGTGGCAGTTTGACGGGCGGTTGTTTTACCGTAGAACCTGACAAAGATGGTTATAGCAATAATGCGTACACTGCACGTTTAGGGTATCGTTTCAGTCAAGATTTAAGTGTTGAAGCGCAGTCAATGCGGGTGAAGGGCACGAATCAATTTGATTCAACCTATAACAATCAAACCGATTTCACCCAGCAAATTTCAGCGGTGAAAGTGTTGGCGGGGCTGCCTTCGACTTGGCAAATGAGTTTAAATCTCAGTAATAGCCGCGATGATCAAAGAAATTTTGGCAACGTTGCCGACACGTATTATAAAACGGATCGTAATGCCTGGACTTGGCAAAACAATATCGTGATTTCAAAAAATGAATCCTTGATTTTTGGCTACGATCATCAAACTGATAAAGTGGATAGCACGACGGCTTATGCCCTCAGTTCCCGCGACAATGACGGCACGTTTGTACAATATCAATATCAATTCGGTAAGTTTGAAATGCTGCTCGGCGGGCGCAGAGACAAAAATGAACAGTTTGGCACGCATAAGACGGGCAACGTGTCGATGGGTTACAGTTTCAGTCCTGCGTTTCGCAGTTTCTTAGCGTATAGCACCGCTTTCCGCGCCCCAACGTTTAACGAATTGTACTATCCCAATTATGGCAATCCCGACATTAAGCCTGAAACTTCGCATAATCTGGAATTGGGTTTTGCGGGGAAAATTCAGCAAGTGAATTGGGGTATCAATGCTTATCAAACTAAGATTGACCAGTTGATTGGTGGCTATCCGATTCAGAATATTGATAAAGCGAAAATTCGCGGTTTAGAAAATACGCTGAGTTGGAAAGGGCAACAGTGGGATGCTTCTGCGATGTTTCAATGGCTGAAACCTGAAGACGAAAAAACGGGGCGTTTATTGCCACGTCGGGCGCAACAAACCGCATCGCTGGAAACGGGCTATCGTATGGGCGCGTGGCGTTTGGCGGGCGGCGTGTTAGCGCAAAGCCATCGTTATGAAGATGCCGCGAATAAAGTGCGTTTGGGTGGCTACACCACGTTAAATGTACGCAGTGAATATGCCTTTGATCAACATTGGTCAGTGCAAGCGCGTTTAGACAATGCTTTAGATAAGGGTTATGAAACGGCGGCATTTTATCCCGCGATGGGGCGTACTTTCTTCTTCTCGGTGCGTTATCAATAATAACTCATCTCAAGGACTGGTAGTCCTTTGAGGACTGCCAGTCCTAAATTTATGCCACTTTTTGGAAAAATATGAGAAATTGTAGGTTGGGTTGGCGACAAGACAACCCAACAAAAAACAGAGTGCAAAATATGGTTGAGATTTGGGTTGATGTTGGGTTGCCGATGGCAATCCAACCTACGCGACTAAATCGTCGAGCGGAGCTTGACTTGCAAACATTCCCAAACAGATTTTGTTTTTAAGTCCCCTTTAGGGGCTTGGGGGCGCAGTTTACAACTCACACCCACTAATTTCCCGCACCAGCCCCACCGTTTCCACACTCACCGTCACAATTCGCTTAATCAGTTTAACGATATAGCTTTCATCTTCGAGATTATTCGGGTCATTGATGCCGCTGCGTTTTTCGTGTTCCCAAGCGTTGCTTGGGAACACATTCTTGGATGCGCTGCATCCTGTATAGAACCGATTTGGAATCATTAAAGAGAAGCGAGTTGTTTAATGATAAGCCTGATAAAGCACAGTTTGGTATTAGCGTTCTCAAGACTGCGCTCAAAGTTCTTATTTAGCAATATTCAAGGAAGGTTTGTTATCCTGATAAGAATAAGCGACCAAACCTGCAACAATATTAATCATATAATTGCTTAGTGAACGATGCCACGAGTGTTCTAGGTTAAAAATATTTTTCAATGGGTCATTAATAGTTTCTATAATACAACGCTTACGTAACAAGAGCTTATCAAAAGCAGTTAGTACTCTAGGCTTCATGTTTTTCTTTAAGGTGGTAATCAGTTCTATGTCATCTAAAGCGAGTAACTCGGAAATGCTTGAGACAGATGTTGATGACGGGTGTAAAACCATATAATCGTGTTAAATTCATGGTAGGCAAGCTCATTGAGAATTATAAAATAGAGACTTTATATTTTCTCAGATTTTATTCAGCTTGCCTTCCTTAGAGCTAACTCAGGTTAATGTAGGAGTTACGCAGTTGAAACAAGGTTGTACCTTGGAGAGAGAAGATAGTGTCTAATGGCATCACGTATAATCTGCATTTTAGCTTCAAACCAACTGTCACCTGTAGTGTAACTATAGGTTTCTAAACGCAGCCCGCAGGGCGAGCCTGACATTTATCCACACCACAGAACTGTTTAAGACCGCGATGATAATTCTCAATCGCCCATGTCTTTTCAGCGGTTGCCACGCGTTCAAGCTCAGTCATGTTGAGATTACTGCTTGCCCAATGTTCAGCATCGCCGTTTGTAGCGATTGTTCTGAACACTTTAACAAAGCCATAGCCCATGAGATGAACAACACGACCCTTATCACGGATAGCTAACCGCGCTATAGGCACATTCCCTGTGTTAGACGGTTTGATTTCAAGCGGGTCAGTCAATGCCACTTCAAATCACGGATGAGTTTGAGATTAGGCTTTTGACTAAGCTTGCAAAGTGGTCGTTTTTGCTTAAGTTATCATGGGCTTTATCGTAGATACGATGCTCGCATGGAACATGTTTATCTCCATCCGTCCATAACAGCGTTAGGAGATTAATACCTTATGCGCAGGTGTATGGGTTGCACTCGATTTGCCTCAAGGCAGCTATAGCTTTTCTGAGCTGCAACCAGAAAGTTTATATAATCGTATTCGTCATATCATTTCGGATTCATTCCCTTTTCAATGCCAGTTTTGCGACAACTGCGTAACTTCTAAATCGATTGAATATATTATTAATTAATGGCTAAAATTTTATTTTAAGCGGATGCCTGCTTCATTTTTCCGCAATTTATTTACGGTACAGTGACGATAATAACTCGCAAAGATTATACTAAACACAATTATATCTGAAGGAATGAACCATGAAATTTTGTAGTCAATGTGCTGCCCCTGTCTCTTTAATTACTCCTGAAGGGGATACAAAAGCTCGTTTTGTCTGCTCAACTTGTTACACCATTCATTATCAAAATCCCAAAGTGGTGACGGGTTGTTTAGTCACTCATCAGGGAAAAGTATTGTTGTGTAAACGTGCAATTGAACCGCGCTATGGCTTGTGGACTGTGCCCGCAGGTTTTATGGAAAATAGGGAAACTTTAGAAGAAGCGGCTTGTCGTGAAACTTTGGAAGAAGCTGAGGCACGAGTCGAACAAGTTGAACTATACGCCGTGTTTAGCCTGTCACAAATAAGCCAAGTGTATGTATTATTTAAAAGCGAATTAAGTGCACCTTTTAACTATGGCGCGGGGATTGAGAGTTTAGAAGTCGCACTGTTTGCAGAACACGAAATTCCTTGGGGAGAATTAGCGTTTCCCATCGTGCGCAAAGTGTTGGAATATTATTTTCACGACCGCAAACAAGGTGTTTACCCTGTGCATTATGCTGATATTTATCGTGACGAATAAAATCTAGGAGGCGGTTTCGACCGCCTCCCAAACTTTATTAAACTCGTTAGGCTGCTGTATTTTTCTGAGTAGCTGCTGCAATCATGGGTTTTAAATCCCCACTTTCAAACATTTCAACTGTAATATCACAGCCCCCGATTAATTCACCGCCCACATAAATTTGTGGGAAAGTGGGCCAATCGGCATAGCGGGGCAGATTATTCATAATTTGAAGATCAGCTAATACATTGACAAAAGCAAAGGGAAATTCACATTTTTTCAATGCCTCAACAGCACGAGCAGAAAATCCGCATTGTGGTGCGTCAGGCGTGCCTTTCATGTAAATCACCACAGCATTTGATGTGACTTGTTCACGAATACGATCTAATACATCCATAGTAATCTCCTCAGAGATAAGGCGAAAACAGGTTTCGCGACATTAAAAACGGGATAAACAGGCTTAGTATAAACGGGTGTGCTGTGAATTCACACCGCGTGAGCATTAGGGTTTTAACTGCGCCCCCAACCCCCTAAAGGGGGCTAAAGACTAAATAATTAATTTTTAAAGTCCCCTTTAGGGGATTTAGGGGCGCAGTAAAGCTTTAAGACTCAATGCGATAATTAGGGGATTCTTTAGTAATTGTCACATCATGCACATGACTTTCACGCACGCCCGCAGACGTGACCCGCACAAATTGTGGTTTAGTACGCATTTCATCCAAGTTGTGACAACCCGTATACCCCATGCTGGAACGCAAGCCGCCTAATAATTGATGCACCACGCCTAACAAACTGCCTTTATACGGCACGCGCCCTTCAATGCCCTCAGGCACGAGTTTTTCCACTTCGTCAGTGTCTTGGAAATAGCGGTCTTTCGAGCCATGTGCCTGCGCCATCGCGCCGAGTGAACCCATGCCGCGATAAGATTTATAAGAACGCCCTTGATAAAGTTCGACTTCGCCGGGCGCTTCTTCTGTGCCTGCCAACAAACCGCCAATCATTACCGAATATGCGCCCGCTGCAATCGCTTTGGCAAAATCGCCTGAATAACGAATCCCGCCATCTGCAATTAAAGGAATCCCAGTGCCTTTTAAAGCTTCTGCCACATTAGAAATTGCAGTGATTTGTGGTACGCCCACGCCTGCCACGATTCGCGTGGTGCAAATTGAACCAGGTCCAATGCCGACTTTAACCGCATCTGCGCCCGCTTCGGCTAAAGCTTTAGCGGCTGCACCCGTGGCAATATTGCCGCCAATCACTTGAACGTGTGGATAAGTTTGTTTAACCCAACGTACTTTGTCTAACACGCCTTGAGAATGTCCGTGCGCGGTGTCAACCACCACCACATCGACCCCCGCTTCAACCAAGGCCGCAACGCGTTGATTGGTATCATCGCCCGTGCCAACGGCTGCGCCAACGCGCAAACGTTCATGATGGTCTTTGCAGGCGAAAGGTTTTTCAGTGGCTTTCTGAATATCTTTAACGGTAATCATGCCGCGTAATTCAAAGGCATCATTCACCACCAAGATTTTTTCAATGCGGTGGGTGTGTAATAAATGTAAAACTTCTTCACGATCCGCGCCTTCTTTCACCGTGATTAAGCGTTCTTTCGGGGTCATGATGCGGGAAACGGGGCTGTCGTAATGGGTTTCAAAACGCAAGTCGCGGCTGGTGACAATCCCGACCAGAAGACCGTTATCGACAATCGGCACGCCTGAAATGTTGTGGGCGCGGGTGATGGCTAACACTTCACCAATGCTGGCATTGGGCGTGCTGGTAATGGGGTGATTAATAATCCCACTTTCAAATTTTTTGACCATCCGCACTTGGCGGGCTTGTTCTTCGATGGTCATATTTTTGTGGATAATGCCGATTCCGCCTTCCTGTGCCAAAGCAATTGCCAGACGTGCTTCCGTAACGGTATCCATCGCTGCTGAGACAAGCGGAATATTCAGAGTGATTTCGCGCGTCAATTGGGTGCGGAGTTTGACTTGTTTAGGCAACACCGTGGAATGGGCTGGTAGAAGCAGAACATCATCAAAAGTGAGAGCTTCTTGAATGATACGCATGATGGATTCCATCTAGTTCAGTAAAAAAACGGGTCATTAGACTATAAATATAGAGCACTAATTCATGAAGAGACTGTGGAACTTTCAGGTTTTTGACCTGTAGGGAAACGTGTCAGAATGTGGTTTAACACGCAGAATATTTTTAGAGATAACCTTTGATTATAACGTAGTTAAATGATAATTACAAAGCAAATTATAATTGTAATTTTATAGCTTATCCAATCTGAGTTCTAACTAATCTAGAAAAGTAAGAATATTAAATCCTTTCTGGCAATATTCAAAGAAAGTTTTTTATCCTGATAAGAATAAGCTACTAAGCCTAATTTCCCTTAGGCTAACTTGTTTTAAGGAGTTAGGAGCTTGTGTAAAACTTCCCCCCGCCGTTCAAAACCCAAAGTGCTATAATTCCACGCCGCTTTTCCCCAAAAAGCACAGGAAATCAGCACACGCACTTAAGTTGCAAAACTAAACTATCTAGTCTATATTCCAAGTAACAAATTTGCTTATCACCCCTTTTTGAGCAGCGTAGGTAATAAACATGGGTACTCCCGAACTTGCTATTGAACAATACACCGCACTCAGTGATGAGGTTTGTGATGCGCGCATTCGTGCGGCAAAACAAGCTTTAGGAGACCGCCTTGTGATTTTAGGGCATCACTATCAGCGTGCCGAAGTGTTTAAATATTCTGATCTTTCAGGAGATTCGCTGAAATTATCCCGCGAAGCTGCGAAATCTGCCGCCGAATATATCGTGTTTTGTGGCGTGCATTTCATGGCAGAAGTCGCGGATATTATGAGCCGTCCTGAACAAATTTCGATTTTGCCCGACCTTGCCGCAGGCTGTTCGATGGCAGACATGGCGAACCTTTCCAAAGTGGAACGCGCATGGAAAGAGCTTTCCGAGGTGCTGGATGCGGATACGCAAATTACGCCTGTGACTTATATTAACTCGGCGGCGGATTTGAAAGCGTTTTGCGGCAAACATCAAGGCGTAGTTTGCACCTCCAGCAATGCCCGCCAAGTCTTGGAATGGGCATTTTCACAGCGCGAAAAAGTGTTATTTTTCCCCGACCAACATTTAGGGCGCAATACGGGTTATCGCATGGGCATTCCCTTGGAAGAAATGGTGACTTGGGATTTTAACCAGCCCCGTGGCGGTTTGAGCGTCGAACAAATTCGTAACGCAAAAATAATTTTGTGGAAAGGATTTTGCTCGGTGCATCAATTATTTCAGCCGCAACATATTGATGCGTTTCTGGAAAAATATCCCGAAACCAAAGTGATTTCTCACCCTGAATGTTCGTTTGAAGTCTGTGCGAAATCCGATGAAGTTGGTTCGACCGAGTACATTATCAAAACCGTGAAAGCCGCGCCCGCAGGTACGCGCTGGTTGGTGGGAACGGAATTAAATTTGGTCAAACGTTTGGCGGAAGAAGTTGCGGCGGAAGGGAAACATGTGCATTTCATGTCGCCCACGATGTGCATGTGTTCGACGATGTACCGTACTGACCCGCAGCATTTACTCTGGGTGTTGGAAAATTTGGTGAAGGGTAAAGTGGTCAATCAAGTGAAAGTTGCCGCCCAAGAAACCGAATTAGCGCGGGCTGCCTTACAACAAATGTTTGATGTGTCGCCTTAAGTAATTCTAAAGAAGCCCCCAACCCCCTAAAGGGGGCTTGTTTAAAACCTAATCCGATTCTAAACCCCATCTCGGCTGCAATTCATGCACAATGTCGAGATGGTCTAAAATTCTTGCCACCATAAAATCAACTAAATCCTCAATTTTTTCAGGACGTTGATAAAAGGCAGGATTCGCAGGCATAATCACCGCGCCCATCTTCGCCAAACGCAACATATTTTCTAAATGAATCACAGAAAATGGGGTTTCGCGCACCACCAGCACCAATTTACGATGTTCTTTCAACATGACATCGGCGGCGCGTTCAATTAAATTACGACTTGCCCCACACGACACCGCACTCAAGGTACCCACAGTGCACGGACAAATCACCATCGCCTGCGGAGCCGCACTACCACTGGCAATCGGTGCAGTCCATTCTTCCCGCCCAAAAACTTCTAATTGCCCTTCTTCAGCGTGATAACGTTCCGTGAGCAGGGCTTGAATATCTGCGGCGCGGGCGGGCAAACTTAAATCAGTTTCCATTTTAATCACGATTTGCGCAGGCGCAGACAGCACCAAATGCACATGGCAATTTGCCCGCAACAATTGCTCGAGCAAGCGTAAACCGTATGCCGCGCCCGACGCGCCCGTCATTGCCAAAGTAATTCGTGCTTGTTCCATTACAAGGCCTCAAGCGCGTTTAACACGCGGCTGTGCAGATTTTCAAAATCGCCATTGCTCATAATTAAAATATAGCTGTCAGGCTCGGCAATGTGCACAATTTCTGTGATTAATGCCTCAGTATTGTTAAATATTTTTCCCGCTGCAAGCTGTTCGGCGACGGCGGCAAGTGACCATTTCAAATTCGCAGGTTCATAAAACAACACGTTATCAGCGGCGGTCAAAGAAGCGGCGAGAGTATCTTGATAAATTCCCATGCGCATACTATTAGAACGTGGCTCTAACACCGCAATAATTTTAGATTTCCCCACACGTTGCCGTAAACCTGCAAGCGTGGTTTGAATCGCTGTGGGGTGGTGAGCAAAATCATCATAAACTGAAATGTTGTTGACCACGCCGCGCAATTCTAAACGCCGTTTCACATTTTTAAATGCTGCCAACGCCGCACAAGACTGCGCCACAGGCACGCCTGCATGTCGTGCACAAGCGATAGCTCCTAACGCATTATTTACATTATGTTCACCGACTAAATTCCAATGCACTTCGCCTTGCACTTTGTCGCCAAAACGCACCACAAATGCACTGCCATCGGCTTTTAATAATTCAGCATTCCACGCGCTTTCGGTGGCAATGCTTTCTCGGGGAGTCCAACAACCCGCGCTTAACACTTGTTGAATGCTGGCTTGTTCAGGATGCACGATTAAGCCGTGACTGGGCACGGTGCGCACTAAATGCTGAAATTGTTTTTGAATTGCGGCTAAATCGGGGAAAATGTCAGCGTGGTCAAATTCTAAGTTATTCATTAATAAAGTTTGGGGACGATAATGCACAAATTTAGAACGCTTGTCGAAAAAGGCGGTGTCGTATTCATCGGCTTCAATCACGAAAAACGCGCTGTCATTGACCCGCGCCGACACCCCGAAATTTTCAGGCACACCCCCGATTAAAAAGCCGGGATTTAAGCCTGCATATTCCAAAATCCATGCGGTCATGCTGGTGGTGGTGGTTTTGCCGTGCGTGCCTGAAATTGCCAATACCCAGCGCGAGTGCAGCACGTTTTCTGCTAACCATTGCGGCGCGGAAATGTAGGGAATACGGCGGTTTAAAATGTGTTCAATGGCGGGATTGCCGCGCGATAAGGCGTTGCCCACAATCACACAATCGGTGTCGGGCGCGATGTGTTCTGCGCGATAGCCTTGCAGGCAGGTGATGCCTTGCTCGGCTAATTGCGTGCTCATCGGCGGGTAGGCATTCGCATCTGAGCCTGTGACGGTGTGCCCTAATTGTTTTGCAATCACGGCAATGCCTGCCATGAAGGTGCCGCAAACGCCTAAAATATGCAGGTGCATATATTTATCCTTGTGGAAAAACTTGTTGCAGTGCCATGCCTGAAAACAGGGCAATTAAAAAGGCAATCATTAAACCAATGAGCCGACTGCCGCCCACGGCATGACGCATAATGTGGGCGGTGATAATCATCAGCCATAGAAACAGCCCGAGTAGCAGCACATCAGCAAAGCCTTCGAGATTTTCCACGGTGTGATTTTGGTAGCTGAAATAATTGGCGGGCAACATCAATAGGCTGAGAATATTATTTGCGCCAAACAGTGCGGTTAAAGTTTGCACAATGCGCTCCTGATGCCCCATAACCGTAAGCAAACTGCTCACCAGTATGATTTGCAGCGACATGTCCAAAAAGCCATACAGCCATGATTGTTCCACGGTGAATGCAATCAGGGCAGATACCACGCTGATGAACATATAGAGCAGGCTATTAATGGCGAGCAATGAATACGAATACGGCAATTGATGCGGCTTGAGCTGTAAACGACATAATTTAAAAAATAAAGCGAAGGCGTGCATAGGGTGCGACACAATCCTTGTTAGACGAAATCGAGAAAAGCTGAGGCAGGATTTAGGCAGTAATGCCGCCATTTGCCAAGCTGTGAGAGATTTCGATCATAACATAGTGTCTTGCTGGCGGGGAATTTAGAGAAAGTAGGGCAAGATGAGAGTTTAGCCTGAGTTCGGAATAAGGAATGCAAGCTGAATAAAATCTGAGAAAACATAAAGTCTCTACATTTATAATTCTCAAGTTGAAAAACATTTTTGACCTAGAACACTCGCGGCATCGTTCATTAAGCAATTATATGATTAATATTGTTGCAGGTTTGGTCGCTTATTCTTATCAGGATAACAAACCTTCTTTGAATATTGCCAGAAAGGATTTGATTCCTTTGTTCTAATAGCTTAAAGCGAACTCAGGTTATGTAGATACCTATGATCATATTTAGGGGGAGGGCGTAGTATCGCTGCGATGGGCTATTTTAAAAATATTAAATCCGCACGCTAACATCACAATTGCACCTTGCAAAC
Source organism: Thiotrichaceae bacterium (assembly GCA_028688145.1). Lineage (GTDB taxonomy): Bacteria > Pseudomonadota > Gammaproteobacteria > Beggiatoales > Beggiatoaceae > JAQTYU01. Next base: position 448,205 of record JAQTYU010000001.1, read on the forward strand.
CAATCGTCAGAAAATAGACTAATTGCAACATGATGGAATAGGCTACAGCAGGAGCTTGGGGCTGATTATACAATTGTAGGGCAAAAATACAGGCAACTTGATAAACCCCTAAATAGCCTGGCGCAGAGGGCAAAGCTGCCCCAATCGTAATAAAAACCCCAACGGTGATAGCAGTTTCCAGTGGTAAATCCCAGCCAAAGGCGAACATCACCTGCCACATCCATAAAAAATCGATAGTAAAGGCAAATACGCTGAGCATCACAATTAGCAAAGGATGTGGCGAACTGCGAAACACACGCACGCCATCCAAACCATGAATCAGCCATTCTTGCAAACGGGGAAAACCTTTCCAAAATTCGCTTTGCTCAATCCAAACATGCAAAGATTCCACATAAATCACGGTCAACAATAAGCTACTAATGGCAATACTGGAGACGCCTAAAATGCTGTATTCCATTTTTTCGACTAACATCGGGTCGAGATTGCCACGGTGTAGCCACAGCACTAACAGCGATGAAAATCCGAGCATAATCACATCTAAAATTCGATCAATCACCGAGCTGCTGAGTACATTCCCAAAACGCAGCCTCGTAAGATGTTGTAAGGTAATTATTCTCAAAACTTCTCCAGCACGCACGGGATAAATCATATTGCCTAAATAACCGATGTTGGTCGCTTGCCACACGTATTTAAATTGCTTAAATTTTAAGCCTGTGATCAGATGCCAGCGCAAACTACGCACGGCAACGCTTAGTAAAATCAACATTGCACTCACACCTAAGAGAGGGAAATGCAGTTTGGTGAAACTTGCTTGAAATGCGCTCCAATCCAGACGGCTAAATACGAGCACCAATAACAACAGGCTTAATAATGAGCCTGATAAAACCATCCAATATTTTTTACGTGTCATGCGTTTAATTATCTAGGGTGAGGGTGGTAAACGTTTCAGCAATTCGCGGACAGGTTCAGCCTGTGGGTCTAGGACAATGACTTTTTCCAAAGCAATACGGGCTTCCTGCGTTTTTCCCTAATCGAAATAAGCTGAGCCGATGTGATAATATAAAATTTCTGGTGCAATCCCAAAATCAGCTTGTTTCACCAAATATTCAAATATTTTTAATGCCTGCTCAGGTTTTCCCGTGTTAGCGTAGCATTGTGCGAAATTATACAGAGTTAAACCTGAACCATCATAGGGAGCAGTGCGTTCAAGATTTGCAATAGCCCGATCATAATCTTGCTCAGTAAATTGAGATTGAAGGGAGGGAGGCGCGAGACATTCCCACAGCTCTAAAGTTTTCACGCGATCCCCCATTTTAAAATAAACTTTGCCTAAACTTGTCTGTGGATGTGAATGTGCAGGGGAAAAATTATGCACATACGTCCAAAAAACCAAATTATTACGCCAGATTTCACTTTGCTTTATCGTCATATAGCTAAAACCCAAGCTTACCAGCAAGATTCCAAACCTCGTAAACTGCCGCCACAGTCTTTTCTGATGAAATAGCCCTATTATTGCAAAAATAGCTACCAATAAGTAAAAAGGCAAGGTTGGGGAATAAGCGTAGCGATCCGCCGCAGCTTGCGAGCCGACTTGAATAAGTCCTAATACGGGCAATAAGCTGACCAGATAAAATAACCAAATGATTAACCAGTAAAATTTCCCTTTACGCCACGCATATAAACTTAGAATTGTAATTAAGAGCGTTGCAAAAACGGGGACATAAGCCAACGGATTTTTAAGTAAAGTTAAATCTAAGGGATAAAATGGCGATAAACCCAAAGGTAATAGGAATTTAGATAAATACAATAACAGACTGTTGCAGGCATTAACAAAGCGTAATTCTAAACTTACTTGCACCAAGGACGCGATAAATTCAGCATGATGTTGTGCCATCAAGGTTAAAAATGCACTCACAGCACTGCCCAAGAAAAAAGGGATTTTCTCAAGTCCCAATTTTATTAAAGATTCGCGTTTAAGGCTTTGTGTAAACAGGGTTCTTTGCAATGGATAAATATCTAATAACAATAAAATGACAGGTAAAGTCACTGCCATCGGTTTTGCCATTAATGCTAAGAAAAAACACAATAAACTTACGAAATAATCACGCCCACGTCGGGTTTGCACATAATTCAAATAAGTGAAAATTGTTAGCAAACTGAAAAATAAAGAAAGTACATCTTTGCGCTCTGCAATCCACACCACAGATTCGATATGTTGTGGGTGAATTCCAAACCAAAACGCCGCTAAGGCTGCAATCCATAAAATTTGCTGTTTTTGAAGTGGGATACTTATTTGTTCACGAATACCCTGTAAGTTTAAAATACGGACTGATAATAGAAAAAATAAGACAGTATTCGCGCTGTGCCATAACAAATTAGTGAGATGAAAGCCCCAAGCGTTTAAACCAAAAATTGCATAATCCAGCGCGTAAGAAAACCATGTTAAGGGATGCCAGTTGCCCATGTAAAAACTGGTCATCATTTCTTGTAAATTAGCCCAAGTGATTGCTTGAATCATCGGCACGCCCATTAAATAAGCGCGCGTATCCCATGATAAAAAATCATATTCTAGGCTGGGATAGTAGATTCCAAAACTTACAATAAATAATAAACAACTGATAATCCAATAAGGAAATCGAGAAAAGATTAACATTAGGTCAAATACCTTGTTTAGATGTTATCTAAAAATAATGATTTTTATCATCATAGAGAAATTTTGATTTAAACTGCGGCTGAAATCAATTTTAAAAGCCGTTGTAATGCCCCTCGATTTTTTTCCACAAAAGCTTGACCGCGTGCTCCTGTTGCTTGGCGTAATGCTGCATCTTGTGCATAGCCTAAAACTTGATTTGCTAATTCTTGCATATTATGGACTTTGACTGCTGCTTGTTCTGATAATAAACGCTGACTTATTTCTTTAAAATTAAAAATATGTTCCCCAAAAATTACGGGTAAACCTAAAGCGGCAGGTTCTAATAAATTATGTCCCCCTGTGGGCACTAAACTTCCCCCAATAAACGCTATATCTGACGCAGCAAATAACAGCATTAATTCGCCCATGGTGTCGCCCAGATAAATGGCAGTTTCTAAATTGGCAATTTCGCTCAAACTGCGGCGTTTAAATTGAGAATCTGATTGTTTACATATAATTGCGACTGCGTTAAAACGTTCTGGATGGCGTGGCACAAGAATTAATAATAAATTGGGTACTTGGACGCGTATTTGCTGAAAAGCTTCTAAAATTATTTCATCTTCGCCCGCGTGCGTGCTCGCGGCAATCCATACTATCCGTTCACCAAATTGCTGACGCAAGAGCTGCCCTTGTCGTTGTAATTCGGGCGATACTTCTAAATCAAATTTAATACTACCAATGACTTTTAAAATTTCAGCAGGCACGCCCAATTGCTGGAAACGCGCGGCTTCTTCAGTCGTTTGTACTGCAATGCAGTGTAAACTTTGCAGCGCGGGACGAATGAGTTTCACCACACGCTGATAGCCCGCCGCCGAACGTGCGGACAAGCGCGCATTAGCTAAAATTACAGGGATTTCATGTTGTTGACAAATATGCAGCAAATTCACCCACAGTTCAGTTTCCATCAAAATTAATAAACGTGGTTGCACGGCTTTCACAAAACGCCGCATCGCAATCGGTAAATCATAGGGCAAATAGACGTGGCTGACTTGTCCCGCAAAGCTCGCCTGCACTCGCGCTGAACCTGTGGGCGTGGTGGTGGTAATTAAAATCGATAATTCAGGATATTGGGTTAATAAAGCTTTAATTAAGGGCTGTGCGGCTTGAAATTCACCTACTGAAACCGCGTGTATCCAAATACCGTGCGGGGCAATTTTGGGCAGAGTAAAAGCGAAGCGTTCGTCCCAACGTTGCCAATAGGCGGGCGCACGTCTGCCGCGCCACAACAGGCGTAAACACACGAAAGGCATTAATAAATAAAGTAAAATACTGTATAACGCACGCAAGTTTAAACCCTTTTTTATCATAAACCACGTTCTTAAAGAAGTCCCACCTCATTTGGTGAAAGCCACTTTATTCTTGAAAACCGACCGAAGCTATTCTACCCGATGAATCTCATTTTGGCTTTCTAACATGATTACCTTTCAAGACAATGGCACGGATGACAGTGTGGAAATATATGACCCCTGCTTCTTAAGAAGACGAAATTATAAAAATATCTCCTTTAGCCTTACAGGAAAATTAGTATAAAATGCACATAATATGTCTATACTGTGAACAGACATCTCGAACACCGTGAGCACGTATTTTCTCGTTCCCAAACTCTGTTTGGGAATGCCTGTCGGTCAAGTTCCGCTTTGATAATACAGTACAGTTATCTAATCCTTAATATTTGGAAATGAGAAATCATAAATGCTGGGTGTGTTACCTCGTCATCTATTGAAGATGTTTCAGATTTTCCGAATCGTCAAGCAAAGCTTGACGTGCAGGCATTCCCAAACAGAGTTTGGGAACGAGAAAATCCTCCTCATTCCCTCTTTTTCAAAGGGGGAGGCTAACTCACCTTGCCTTGCCTCATCAATCGCGATAAATACCAATCAAGCAACTGATATGCGATAATTTGCGACTGACATTTCACAATAACAATGCAGTTTTTCAGCATTTTACCGCAGGCGAAATAATATGGGCAAAAGAACACCGTTATATGCTAAGCATTTACAAGCGCAAGCCAAGATTGTTGATTTTGGAGGCTGGGATATGCCGCTGCATTATGGCTCTCAGTTACAAGAGCATCATCAAGTACGGCGCGATGCGGGCGTATTCGATGTTTCTCATATGACCGTGATTGATTTAGTCGGCGAACGTGTCAAAGAGTTTTTAAGCTATTTGCTCGCCAATGACATTGGGCGTTTAACCCAACGCGGCAAAGCTTTATATAGCTGCATGTTGAAAGCTGATGGCGGCATCATTGACGATTTAATTGTGTATTATCAAAAAGAGACCCAATACAGAATGGTGGTGAATGCCTCAACCCGTGAGAAAGATTTAGCGTGGATTATTCAACAAGCGAAACCTTTCGGCGTGCACGTCTGCTTTGAAGAAGGCGATGTCGCAATGTTGGCGGTGCAAGGCCCGAAGGCGCGTGAAAAAGTTTTGCCTTTATTACCTGCGGATTTGCAACAAGAAGCCGCTAATCTCAAACCGTTTTTTGCTTGTTGGAATCAAGATATTTTCGTGGGGCGCACGGGTTACACGGGCGAAGATGGGTTTGAAATTATTCTGCCTGTGGCACAAGTCGAAGCGTTTTGGGATGCGATTCTTGCGGCAGGCATTGCGCCCGCAGGTTTGGGAGCGCGGGACACTTTACGGCTTGAAGCAGGCATGAGTTTATACGGCAGTGATATGGATGAAAGCTTGTCGCCGCTGGAATCGGGTTTAACCTGGACGGTGGCATTTAAGCCCGAAAGCCGTGATTTTATCGGGCGTGCCGCTTTGGAAGCGCAGGCGAAAACCAATCATGCGGTGCTCGTCGGTTTGGTGCTGAAAGAAAAAGGGGTGTTGCGCGGACATCAAGCGGTCTACGCAGACACGGGCGAGGGCATGATTACCAGCGGCACATTTTCCCCCACTTTGGGCGTAGCCATTGCGATGGCGCGTTTACCCGCCGCAACCGCCGCTGAAGAAGTCTCCGTGGGAATTCGTGATAAACGTTTGCCCGCCAAAATTGTGAAATTGCCCTTTGTGCGCCACGGCAAGGCTTGTATTGATTTGGACGCGGTGTAGAAGTAAAAACCTCCCCCTTTGAAAAAGCATTGGTATCTACACAAATACCATAACTACTTATCTCGTTCCAACGCTCCCGCGTTGGAATACCTACCTCGTCGCTCCAGCGGCGAGGATTTTACAAGCTTATTTTAACCTGAGTTCGGCATAAGCGATTGGAATAAAGGAATCAAATCCTTTTTAGCAATATTCAAGGGAGGTTTGTTATTCTGATAAGAATAAGCGACCAAACCTGCAACAATATTAATCATATAATTGCTTAGTGAACGATGCCGCGAGTGTTCTAGGTCAAAGATATTTTTCAACTGGTCATTAATAGTTTCTATAATACAACGCTTACGTAACAAGAGCTTATCAAAAGCGGCTAGTACTCTAGGCTTCATGTTTTTCTTTAAGGTGGTAATCAGTTCTATGTCATCTAAAGCGAGTAACTCGGAAATGCTTGAGACAGATGTTGATGACGGGTGTAAAACCATATAATCGTGTTAAATTCATGGTAGGCAAGCTCATTGAGAATGATAGAACCGATTTGAAGTCTTGTGTAAGATGTAAAAGATAAGGGATAGAGAATCGAGATAAAATGAGTCCTTATTCCAGTAGTCTGACCGATGCAGAGTGGGCAGTCGTTGAAATCTTGTTAAATGAATTATTACCCAAGAAAAAACAAACTTGTCCTCAGAAATGGGGCTATCGTCTCCTGTTCGATGCCATGCTTTATCAACTCAAAAATAGCTGCAACTGGGCAGAGCTCCCCAAAGACTTCCCACCGTATTCAACAGTCTATTAGCATTACAAACAATGGAGAGCTTTCGGCATCATCGATAAACTGATGCCGCGTTTACATGAAAGCCTCAGAGAACAAAAACGCTAAGTGGACAAGCCTGATAATGGTGGATTCCCAAGCGGTGACACCTGTCTCGCCAGTCTTCAAAGCAAGGGCTTTTGTTTTTACAAAGCCACCCATGGTATTAAAAGACATTTAGCGGTGGATAGTTCAGGCTTTCCTTTGTTCACGTACTGTAGCAAAGCCAATATCAGCGATGATGTCGGTTTGATAGAAATGTTCAAGCAGAATCTCGACTACTTTAGGGACAAGCCCTTAGAAATACCTAAAACGACAATCTTGTTGGATAATAACTATCACCCAGAACGTATTCGGAAAGAGTTAGAAAAGATTTCTCCTGAAATCATGGATAAAATCCAATTTGAGCTATCTCCTAAACCCTCAAAACAAGAAAAGTTAGCGCAAGGTAAAACAGGCTTTGTGCCAGTCAAAGCAAGATGGGTAATAGAACGTTCAAATGCTTAGGTAGAGAGATGTAAGTCCTTGGTTAAGAACTTTAAATGGACTCTTAAGAATGCTAATGCCAAACTCAAACTGTGTTTTATCAGACTTCTGATTAAACGACTCGCTTCTTTTTAAAAGACTTCAAATCGGTTCTATAAGAACACCAGAGTTTTGATAAATTATTTTCAGTTTTCACTAAGATGCGTATAATGTGGACTTCTTATTTATTTGTCTCGGAGCAGTATCGAATGGCGATTGAGCGCACTTTATCTATTATCAAACCTGATGCAGTGGCAAAGAATGTCATTGGCGAAATTTACAGCCGCTTTGAAAAAGCAGGCTTACGGATTATTGCAGCGAAAATGTTGCACTTATCCCGTGAACAAGCTGAAGGCTTTTATGCCGTTCACAAAGAACGTCCTTTCTTCAAAGACTTAGTTGATTTCATGATTTCAGGTCCTGTGATGGTTCAAGCCTTAGAAGGCGAAAATGCTGTCGCTTTACACCGTGAATTAATGGGCGCAACCGATCCTAAGAAAGCCGCAGCGGGCACGATTCGCGCAGACTTCGCTGAAACTGTAGACGAAAATGCAGTGCACGGTTCAGATGCCGCTGAAACCGCTGCCGTGGAAATTGCTTATTTCTTCAATCCTTCAGAAATCAGCCCACGTACCCGCTAAGCTGTGAGCATACCTGTGGATACACCCGTCAATTTATTACACCTAGACCGTCAAGGCTTACAAGCCTACTTTGAAGGAATAGGCGAAAAACCGTTTCGTGCTACCCAAGTTTTGCAATGGATTCATCAACATGGGGTAACGGATTTTGCAGAGATGAGCAATTTGAGCAAGGTATTGCGCCAAAAATTGCAAGACACCGCCTGCGTCACTCCCCCCAAAGTTTTACTACAACAAACTTCCGTTGATGGCACTAGCAAATGGCTATTGCAACTCGATAGCGGCAACAGCATTGAAATGGTTTATATTCCCGAAGACGATCGGGGGACGCTGTGTGTATCTTCACAGGTCGGCTGTGCGATTGATTGCAGTTTTTGTGCAACCGCCCAACAAGGTTTCAACCGCAATTTGCTCGCGGGCGAAATCGTGGCACAACTCTGGCTTGCCGAACACACACTTTATAAACAAGGCATTCGTGCAGGCGATAATCCCGACCGCGCCATCAGTAACGTGGTGATGATGGGCATGGGTGAACCTTTGGTGAATTTCAACAACGTGGTCAGCTCGATGCGCACCATGATGGATGATTTTGCTTATGGGCTTTCGTGGCGACGTATTACCCTGAGCACTTCAGGCATCGTGCCCGCAATTGCACGGCTCAAAGAACAATGTCCCGTGAATTTAGCAGTGTCTTTGCACGCGCCCAATGACGAATTACGCGACACGTTAGTTCCGATTAATAAAAAATATCCCTTAGCCGACTTGCTCGCGGCTTGTCGTGATTACATCGAAGGCAAAAACCGCTGTAAAGTCACCTTCGAGTATGTCATGATCAAAGACATCAACGACAGCCCCCAACACGCACGACAACTGGTCAGAATTTTACAAGGCATTCCTGCAAAGCTAAATCTGATCCCGTTCAATCCATTCCCGAATACCGATTATCAACGCTCCACCCCTGAAGCGATTGAGCAATTTCGCAATATCTTAATGAATTCAGGCTTAATGACCGTGACCCGCAAAACGCGCGGTGATGACATTGATGCCGCCTGTGGACAACTCGCAGGACAAGTGCAAGACCGACGCAAACCCCGTCAGTTTAAGAATATTCCCATTCAACAGGAGCCTCTCGAATGAAACACTATTTGAGTTATTGTGCGGCACTGAGCCTGTTATTGAACGGGTGCAGCAGTTCCTCAACCACACCGCAGCAGCCTCCCCAACCCGAACCCATCCAAAAAAGTGAACCTGATCCGCAAAAAGCGGCTGAGGTCAATATGCAGCTGGGGGTTGAGTATTTAAAACGTGGGCAATACGACATCGCACTGACGCGGCTGACGCGCTCGATGGAAGTTAATCCCGATTTGTCAGAAACCCATAATGCGATGGGGATTTTATCAGAGCGTTTGGGCAGAACTGAAGAAGCGCGAAAATATTACGAGCAAGCCATCAGTTTAAAGCCTGACGACTCCGACATCCAAAATAATTACGCCCAATTTCTCTGCAAACAGGGTGAGTGGAATCAAGCCGAAGCGCATTTCTTAAAGGCGACGGAAAATCCATTGTATAAAACCCCAGAGATTCCTTATACTAACGCTGGCATTTGTGCAGTGCGCAATAAGTCTTATGTGCGTGCTGAAACTTATCTGCGAAAAGCCTTGCAACTCAATCATAATTTACCACTCGCGCTGTATCAAATGGCAGGTTTAAATTATGAAATCCATAACATGGTAGCAGCGCGTGAGTTCTTAAAACGTTATCTTGCCATTGCCAAACACACCCCACAAACTTTGTGGCTGGGAATTCGTGTCGAGCGTGTGCTGCATGACAAAAATGCCGAATCCAGTTATGCCTTATTATTACGCTCACAATTTCCTGATTCAGAAGAAGCCTTATGGTTGAAACAATCGGAAAGACCCTGAGTCATGAAGCCTCTACTGAAATCGATATAAACTCCAGTTGTACATCTCAAGACAGTGACCCAAACCAAATGACTGAAAGCACTACACTCCCTGTTTCTTCAGAAGAAAATCAAGCAGCTCCCTTAGCTGAAGGTATCGTCGTTCCGCCCTTACCCCAAGCGGTTGCACCTGTGGAAACAGGAACGGAGGCTACCGTGACCAGCCTACCCCCTGTTGCAAACACGGTAGGCGCGCAATTACACTTGTTGCGTGAGCAAAAAAATATTTCGGCACAATACATCGCCGACAAATTGAATTTAAACATCAAAACGATTTTGCAATTAGAAGCGGATGAATATGAAAAACTACCGCCCACGACTTTCGTGCGCGGCTATATTTGCAGCTATGCAAAATTATTAGATGTTGATGCCACGCCCTTGGTCGAAAGTTACAAACACAGTTGCAACAAGCCTGTGCCGCCCCTGTTGCCACAATTCAAAGAGAAGCCTCAGGCGAATACGGGTGATCCTTGGTTTAAAGTGCTGACAGGGGTGATTATTGTCGCGCTGATGTTGTTGATGGCATTGTGGCGACCTGATAATTTACTCAATAAGAGTACGACCCCCGCGCCTGAAGCCGCTGCAAACAATACGCAGCAAGGGCAAGGACAAAGTCTTGCATTGCCCCCACAACTCATGAGTAGCAGCACGCCACCCCTCGCCGCTCCTCCAGCAACTGCGCCCACTACGGCAACGGCTCAGACAACACCACCGCCTGAAGAAACCAACGAAGCCAATGACACGCCCACCGCCGCTGCGGCTAAACAAAGTGAAGCGGCTGCGAAAGACCCCAAAATCATGCTGCTGCATTTTAAAGAAGACACTTGGGCAGAAATCATTGATGCGCGCGGCAAAAAAGTGTACAGCAATGTCGGTAAAGGCGGTTCAGATGCCACGGTCAACGGCAATCCCCCTTTCAAAGTGAAAGTGGGCACGATTGGCAGCATGGTTGCAGAATACAAAGGGGAAAAAATTGACATGACCCCGCAACCCAACAAATCCCGCAAGTTTACCGTGGGGGTTGCTTTACCCAGTGCTAAAAAACCTGCTGATGAAGAGGAAGAATAACATAAGGTTACGGTGAGCGTCTCACCGCCCCTTCTTCTAAAATTCGGTTAGAGATACCCCAACTTTCGGGGGTATCTCTCCCGCAATCACTTAAATTTTCTTCCGTTCCCTAAGCGTCACGTCCCGTGTTAAATCGCGGCTTATCGGCGCGACGCTCAGCAATTTATCACTCTGCATTCAAGGATTTTGTTATGCACGCTGAAGTGAAGATTAAACGCCGTCTTTCACGTAAAATTTTCGTTGGTAATGTTGCCGTTGGGGGAGATGCCCCGATTTCTGTGCAAAGCATGACCAACACCGAAACTTGTGATGTCGCCGCCACCGTCGCGCAAATTGAAGCGATTCAACGCGCGGGCGCAGATATTGTGCGGGTTTCTGTGCCCAGTATGGAAGCTGCGGAAGCTTTCGGATTGATTAAAAAAGCCGTGACCATTCCACTGGTTGCCGATATTCATTTTGACTACCGCATTGCGTTGCGCGTGGCAGAATTGGGCGTGGATTGTTTGCGAATTAATCCCGGCAATATTGGCAAAGAAGATCGCATTCAAGCCGTAGTCAACAGTGCCCGCGACAAAGGTATTCCAATTCGGATTGGGGTCAATGCGGGTTCTTTGGAAAAAGACATTCAAAAAAAATACGGCGAACCCACACCCGCTGCTTTAGTGGAATCCGCGCTGCGTCATGCGGAAATCCTAACCCGTTTAAATTTTCCTGATTTTAAAATCAGTGTGAAAGCATCCGATGTGTTCACCGCTGTTGAAGCCTACCGTTTATTAGCCGCACAAATTGAGCAGCCCTTGCATTTGGGAATCACTGAAGCGGGCAGTTTCCGCTCAGGCACGGTTAAATCTGCGATTGGTTTGGGGATGTTGTTGGCGGATGGCATTGGCGACACCATTCGGATTTCGCTTGCCGCAGACCCCGTGCAAGAAATTAAAGTGGGCTTTGATATTTTGAAAAGCCTGCATTTGCGCAGCAAGGGGATTAATCTGATTGCCTGTCCGTCCTGTTCGCGTCAGAATTTTGACGTGATTAAAACCGTGAACGAATTAGAAGCACGTTTGGAAGATATTACAGAACCCTTGAACGTGGCGGTGATTGGCTGCGTGGTCAACGGTCCTGGCGAATCGAAAGAAGTGCAAGTCGGTTTAGCGGGTGGCTCTCCCAATAATTTATTGTATATCAATGGAGTACCTGTTGATAAACTAAAAAGTGAGGAGTTGGTTGATGTGTTGGAACAGCGGATTCGTGAACAAATTGCGCAGGCTAAACTGCCTGAAACCGAACGTCGGAAAATTATTCCGTTGAAAGAAGTGCATTCCTAAAAAACTATCCCCCTCGCAACCTAAGTTTTGAGGGGGATCGCTTAATTGCACATCGCTTTTTTACAAGCGACGATTAATTATTTAGCAACAGCGTCGGCAGCTGGTTTCTTAGCTGCTTTTTTTGCTTTTTTGCCATGCTTAGCATGAGCTTTTTTGCTCTTCTTGCCTTTTAACTTCTTCTTGCCCTTCTTCTTAGACTTTTTGACAGGCTTGTCTTCGGTGTAAGCAGGAGCATCTGGAGCAGCCATAGGCGCAACAGGTGTAGCGTCAACTGGAGCAGGCGTAGCAGCAGGTGCAGCAACTTCTACTTTGTCAGCTTTAGGAGCAGCATTAACGGTAGGGGCAGTGCTGGAGCAGCCAGCGAGTGGTAATAAAGCAGCTAATACGATACTGATGTAACGCATAGTAATTCCTCTTATCAAGTTGCAAGGTTTGTAACTAAAAAAATGCAGTGTCATTATACAATAAACATTGACGCTATTCATACCATTCCTACTTTTTGTAAGAATGATTGCTAAAGTATAAATTATTCAAATTCCACTGCAATAGCCTATTTTAAACTAATTAATACTTTTTTGGCAGTACCTAACGTAAAATCAATATCCTCTACGCTATGAGCTGCCGAAATGAAGCCAGCTTCAAAGGCAGAAGGAGCAAGATAAATGCCAGCCTCAAGCATTATATGAAAGAATTGTTTAAAACGTGCGACATTACATTGCATCACTTGATCGAAATTGGTGATGGGTTGGGTGGACTCGCTAAAAAATAAACCAAACATCCCACCGACTGCCACGCCTTGCATTGGAACGCCGACTTCTTGGGCAATGCCGAGCAAGTCTTGTACAAAACTCTGAGTTTTCACACTGAGTTCTAAGAAAAAGCTGGGTTCTGAAATTAAATTCAAAGTCGCAAGCCCCGCCGCCATCGCCACAGGATTTCCTGACAAAGTGCCTGCTTGATAGACCGCGCCCAAAGGCGCGAGATGTTGCATAATTTCGCGCTTGCCCCCAAATGCGCCCACGGGCATTCCCCCACCAATCACTTTTCCTAAGGTGGTTAAATCGGGGGTGACGTGGTAATAGGCTTGTGCGCCACCCAAGGCAACCCGAAAACCTGTCATCACTTCGTCAAAAATTAACACACTCTGGTATTGATCACAGACCGCGCGTAAACCTTGTAAAAAACCATCGACAGGTGGAATGCAATTCATATTGCCCGCCACAGGTTCGACGATAATGCAGGCAATTTGCTCACCCAATTCGGCGAACACTTGCTGCACTTGTGCGAGATTATTATATTCAAGGGTTAAAGTATGCTGTGCTAAGTCTGAGGGCACACCGGGACTGTTCGGTAAACCCAGCGTTAAAACCCCTGAGCCTGCTTTGACCAGCAAGGAATCGGCATGACCATGATAGCAGCCTGCAAATTTGACAATCTTGTCACGCCCTGTATAGCCGCGTGCTAAGCGAATCGCGCTCATGGTGGCTTCTGTGCCTGAACTGACCATGCGCACCAATTCAATCGACGGCACTAATTCGCAAACCCGATCTGCCATTTCTGTTTCAATTAAAGTGGGTGCACCAAAACTTAAACCTTTAGCGGCAGCTTCATATACAGCGGCGAGCACGTCGGGATGGGCGTGTCCTAAAATCATAGGCCCCCATGAGCCGACATAATCCACATAACGTTTGCCTTCAACGTCGTATAAATACGCGCCTTGCGCCCGATCAAAGAAAATAGGGTCGCCGCCCACGCCTTTGAAAGCGCGGACGGGAGAATTAACGCCACCTGCAATATGGCGTTGTGCAGCAGCAAAATGGGGTTGTGATTGGGTCATGCCGTTTCCTTTAGAGCGATTGCGTGAAAAAGGCGATTATAACGTTGTGCGGCGAGGGTGACATTATTTTGTCCAAAAATTCCGTGAATCACCGCAAGAAAATGTGCGCCGTGGTTGAGCAGTTCGCCGCCATTGTCAGGCGTGACTCCGCCAATGGCAACAATGGGACAAGTAAGACTGGCTTTAGCTTGTTTTAATAAATCAAGGCTTGCAGGAACGGCTTCGGGTTTGGTTAAAGAAGGGAAAAAACTGCCAAGGGCGATATAACTCGCACCTTGTTGGTCTGCGAGTTGGGCGCGGGCGAGGTCGTTGTAACAAGATACGCCAATAATCGCGCGTTCTCCCAAGAGGAGACGAGCGCGAGGCAGGGCGGGATCATGTTTTCCAAGGTGTACGCCATCTGCACCGACTTGGAGAGCCAGTGAAATATCGTCATTGATGATGAGAGGAATATGATATTTATCGCACAATTGGCGCAAGGAACGTGCTTGCATCAGGCGTTGTGCGGGATCTGTGCGCTTATCGCGATATTGCAATACATTCACGCCGCCCAAAACTGCCCGCTCCACCGTATCAATAAAGTTGTCTGCGGGAATGAGTTGTGCGTCAGTAATCGCATATAAGCCGTGTTTGGGTAATGGTGTCATGATCCTACCCTGTGTGGCAACTTGGTATTATTCAGCATAATCTATAACCATAACTCTTTCTAGGATAATTAACAGAAATATGTAATTGTATTTCAATGGTCTAACAATTTGGTGGGTAAGGTGGGGAAAACCAAGGGGCAGGGGAAAAATCGGATAGTTTATGCGTATTCTATTCGCAGAATCTTTGTGTAATTTTTAAGTTATTTTAATGACATTGAAATCATAAGTATTTTGTTATTCTTAGTCAAAATCAAATAATTTTCATCATTAAAGAAAAATCTAAATTTTCTTTAATATAAATTATAATTATCTATTTGATAGCATGGTTATTTACCCATAAATTATATAATATATTTTTGATGTATTTATTTATCCATTTGTGCAAAAAAGTCAAATAATTATGCGGGGAAGTCAAAATGCACTCTTGATTTTAACTTAGATTTATGCAGGCTTAGAGTTTTCTTTGTAAAATCGTGCGGCAAAGTCAAAAGATTGTGCGGCGAAGACAAGTATTCTTTTGGGCTTTGTGTAAAATGAGGGCTGTGTAGCGAAGTTAGTTTTTCGTTCCCAAATATTATTCATGCAGTTCGTAGGGTGCATAAGGCGTAGCCGTCATGCACCGAGAGATAGCAGGTTTCTCAAATAAGGATGGGAATTTTTTTATTCATTCAGGTGTATGACGCTACGCTTATATACCCTACGCAGGTTTTTTTGATCTACTTTTTGGGAGGGTGTTCATAATGAGGGTTATCTTAAACGTTATTCTGTTTGTTTTGATGTCTTTATCCTCGGTCTCATCAATAGCAGATAATGCAACAATAGTAGTCGATTACGCTGTAGGAGGTAATTACTACCAATCCTGTCGATTTTGTTCTGCATCGTATGGAAAAGATTCTGTTTCTACTACAGCTCTGGAGCTGACTTGTTATTGTGACTCCAATAATCACTTGACTTCAGCAGGAGCGGCTTTATGTTCATCCAAGTCTAATGGTTTTATTGATTACACTAATGATCACGGGAATTTAGGTTGTCACGAACATGGAAGAATGCCCATTCCCGTGAGTTCTGTTTATTCAATAATGCCAGTCATTGCTGGCAGTTATTCCAATAGTTGTCGAAACTGTAAATTAACTGCTTCGACAGCAATGAGTTCTTTTTACAAACCATCGCTTTTGGAGTGCCAATGTGATGGTGCGAATAAAATAAATCCATTAGATATTAATACCTGCACGATAAACTCTAATGGCTTTATATCCCTATCCAATGATCATGGGGTATTGAGGTGCGACAATGGTGCACCTAAATAGTGATTTTTTCGTTCCCACATTTCCAACCCAAACAAGTGAGGTGAAACCATGCCTGCCGGATTATTTAATCTAAGCGTAATGACTGCAGGAACAGGTTCTGGAGTAGCAACCAGTCCAAGTGGTGGAACTTATACAAGCGGCACGACTATCTCTACTAACGCAATTGCTGATCCAGGATCAACCTTTGGAAGCTGGTCGTGCGTGGGTACTACGTCTTATCTTTCTACATCAAACGCTACTGGTGGCAGTTTTTCCATGCCCAGTGAAAATGTTACTTGTACAGCTACTTTCAACTTGGGTGCGCCACCACCCGTTTCAGCACCAGTAGATTCGGGTTTAGCCTTATCGCTGACTTTTTTAGGAATCGCGGCGATGGTGGGATTTAAAAAATGGCGTAACCGAAACGCTGGACATTAATTCTGTTAAGAATTAGCCAGTATTTTTAAATGAAACTTGCTGAAGAAAGCGGCTGAGAAATCGAGCCGCTTTTTTTATGGCATAGTTTTAGCTTAGGGATTTTGCAGGATAGAACCTGATTCGATTAATCAAGCGTTGCAAAAATATTAAGTTTGCTTACAATAAGTTAATCCACCCTGTTCAAGCATCTTCTTAAGGTAAGCCCACACACGTTATGATTATTTCACCTCGTATTCACCAGAAGCTTATTTTATTAACCTGCTTAGAACTATTTAGCCACGGCGTGTGGGGCGGGGAAATTTATCGTTATGTGGATTCCCAAGGGCAAATTCATTTCACGGATCAATTAGTCAATCGCCCCTCCACAGGGCGCAACAGTGCCAATCCTGTATTCAGCAGCGTCAAAATTTATCGTTTTATCGATAAAGAAGGCGTGGTGCACCTCACCGATCATCCCAAAGATACCCGCTATCGTTTGGTTTACCAAGGCAATGGCACGATTCAACCGTTCTCAGGTGGTTCATATTCTGCGGCGACAGTGTTGCGTAAACGTTATCAAGATTACGCACAGTTGGTGCAAGAAACCGCAAGCCGTACTCAAGTCGAAGCTGCCTTAATTCATGCGGTGATTCAAGCAGAATCAGCCTACAATCCCAATGCAGTTTCTCCCGCAGGTGCGACGGGTATGATGCAATTAATGCGTGGTACAGCAGATAGATATGGCGTGAGTGACCGCACTGATCCCGTGGCGAACGTGGATGGGGGTTCTCGGTATTTGCGCGATTTACTGACGATGTTCAATGGTAACAAAGAATTGGCAGTGGCTGCCTATAATGCGGGTGAAAATGCGGTGATTCGTTATGGTAATGAGATTCCGCCGTATCGGGAAACGCGAAATTATGTGAAGACGGTGATGTCGCTTTATCAGGCTTATCAGAAAGAATTGCATTGAGTCTTGAATTCAAGGACATAAGCCCGTTTATTGTCTGAATCAAGATTTACAGGATTATCCGAATTAAGCAGGATTTACCCTCTAATGTCAGAGAGTATTAAGCCATTCTGAAAATCCTTTAATCCTGCAAATCCTGATTCAGACAATCCTAAAAACTTTATTAATGTGTCGCCTGCTGCGTACTGCGAATTTCAAAATACAGTGGATCAGGCCCTGAAAGTTTAATCGCCTTGCTTTCATCCAAATGCAAAGAAAATCCCACCACATCCGCTTGAATGGGCAACTCGCGCCCGTTGCGTTCTACCAACACCGCTAAAGTCACGCTGGCAGGTCTGCCATAATCAAAAATTTCATTCAAAGCCGCCCGCACGGTGCGCCCTGTTTGCAACACATCATCGACCAAAATAATATGTTTATCGTCCATACGCACGGGTAAACTCGAAGTTTTCACACTGGGATGCAGCCCGATGCGGGTGAAATCGTCGCGGTAAAAACTAATATCCAATTGCCCAAGCGGCGTACTGAGTTGCAATAATTCATGTAAACGCTGCGCCACCCAAACCCCGCCGGTGTGAATCCCAATCATCATCACCGAATCAGGCGTGTAATCTTTGATTTGAGCCGCCAAACGGTCAGCCATGCTGTGCAAAATAATTTCTAAGTGCGTATTTAATGACATTCACTTAACCACGTTATTAAAATGATTTCCGCAGAAACCGCGTCCAATAAATGGGCGGCTAATTTCCGCTGTTTTAATTGGCTGGCGGCTTCCACCGAAGAAAGGGTTTCATCGACGGTATGCACAGGTAAGCCATAACGTCCGTGTAATTGCCGACTGAAACGCAACGCCGCCTCAGTGCTTTCGCTGGACGTGCCATCGGCATGTTTAGGCACACCGACGATTAAAGCTTGCGGCTGCCATTCTTGAATATAACGCTGAATCCTGTCCCAATCGGGCTTATTTTGTACGCAATGAAGCGTCGCTAAAGCTTTGGCGGTGGCAGTTAAATTTTGACCGACCGCAACCCCGATGCGTTTGCGCCCATAATCAAAACCCAGCACGCAGCCTGCACTGCTCATTAGTCGTGTCCTGCTTGGCTCGAAATTAAATTAACATCAATTCCAAGCTTTGCCGCTGCACTTTGCCAACGCTTATGGATGGGCACTTCAAATAAAATCGCATTATCCGCAGGCACGCTTAACCATGAATTTGCGGCGAGTTCTTCTTCTAACTGTCCCGCGTCCCAACCCGCATAGCCCAAAGCAATCAGCACCTTTTCAGGGCCTGTGCCTGTGGCAATTGCGCCGAGAATATCGCGTGAAGTGGTTATGCCTAAATCGCTCGCAATTGGCAAAGTGGCATCCCAAGTGCCTTGTGGCAAATGAATCACAAAACCACGTTCTTTTTGCACAGGGCCGC
Source organism: Thiotrichaceae bacterium (assembly GCA_028688145.1). Lineage (GTDB taxonomy): Bacteria > Pseudomonadota > Gammaproteobacteria > Beggiatoales > Beggiatoaceae > JAQTYU01. The sequence continues at coordinate 466,858 of JAQTYU010000001.1, forward strand.
CTTCAAAGATGGGAATTTGTTTTGCCTGTTCGTCGGTGGTGGGAATTTCCATGTGTTCTAAAATCTCGCCCAGCGCGACATTCATCGGACGATTGACCACAATTCCCATCGCGCCTTCTGCATTGTGCATACAAATGTAGGTGACGGTGTGAAAAAAGTTCGGGTCTAGCAAATTGGGCATTGCAATTAAAAAATGATTATTTAAATACGTAGTTTCTAGCATAGTGGCTTCCACGCACAACGTGCCTAGTCCTTATCTTATCTTAATTATCGCCCAGATAATCGATTATTGGAAAAAATCCAAGTGCGGGTGATATGTAAAATATCCGTTTCTTTACGTATCTCTTCAGAGAAAGGCGCGTAAGGTGCAGCCAAGTGCACAATGCGCAGTGCGGCATCATCTAACACTTTTTGCCCTGAAGATTTACTGATTTCAACTTGATTAATTGTGCCGTCTGGATTTAAAGCAACGTCTAAAATCAAACGTCCAGTGATTTTTTGTTTAATCGCATCGCTGGGATAATTTAAATCCCCCACGCGTTCTACTTTCTTGCGCCATGCTTCCATATAACTGGCGTATTTGTATTCTCGCGTGCTGGCAGAAATAAATTTCTTACGGGGACGTTTGGAACGCGCTTCAAATTTCTGGTCGATTTCCGCTTGAATACTGGCAATATTGGCGCGTGCATTCAAAATCAAAGTGCTCGCGGGCATCGGCGGCGTAGGTTCAGTAGTTTCCAGCGCGTTGCCTTCGGGCGCGTCAGTTTTGGTTTCAGGTTCAACGGCGCGTTGTTGTGCGGGCACATGGCGCGGTGAAACTTTTGGCGTGGTTAAAACTTCGATTTCTGCCACTTCGGGCGCAACTGCCACTTGGGGCGGAGGAGGCGTGGCAATCACGGGCGCAGATTGATCAGGAAACGGCGCAACTACGGGCGTTGCGGGGGTAATTTCTTCAGTGACATCGCCACCGCCATCTTGGGTAACATTTGCCAACGCATCCGCAGGCTTTGAAACTGTAGTTGCAGGCGTGGTGCGTTTGGGCACGAGCATCACTTTCATCATGGTATTGGGCGGCTTTGTTCCCGTGGGGACGACAAAACCCACATGCTCAATCGTAATATAGTGCAGACTGACGGCAATAATCAGCGCGACAATCAGCCGTTCAAGTGAAATAGAAATGAACATTGATTTCATAAAGTTGCGTTAAAATCCGTGATGCGTGCGCTCGGTGGCGATTGATATAATTCTTATTATTTTGGTAGTGTTTAAAACTGTCTGAATCAAGATTTACAGGATTAAAGGATTTTCAGAATTAAAAAACTTGTAGTTAATCCTGCTTAATTCAGATAATCCTGTAAATCCTGATTCAGACAATGGTTCTACCTTTACTTTTTATCCGCATCGCCTGCCGCAGATTTATACAAAAACTGTCCAATCAATTGTTCTAAAACAATCGCAGGTTGGGTCAAATATAACTCGCTATTTTGGGTCAAATATTTGTCATCACCACCCGCGTCAAGCCCTAAATATTGTTCACCTAACAAACCTGCGGTGAAAATACTCGCGCTGCTGTCGCTGGGAATGCGGGTGTATTGGCTGTCAATTTTCAAAGTGACCACGGCTTTATAAAGTTTGTCATCGTAGCGAATATCCACCACGCGCCCAATCCGCACCCCGCCCATTTTCACGGGCGATTTAACTTTAAGCCCGCCAATGTTCTGAAATTTTGCGGTGACGGTGTAGCCCGTTTCGCCATATAAACTGCTCAAATTGCTGACTTTCATTGCCAGCATGACCAATGCGGCAAGTCCCAGAGCCACAAAAAAGCCCACTCCAATTTCTATCGTTCTTGTCGCTTGCATATTCTTGCGCCCAATTTGTGAAAAAGTTTAAAGATTGCGCGTTATTATACAATCGTTTGCCACAGGCATGAATCTATTTCTACAACATGCGCCGCGCCCAACTTTGCAGGAACGCTATTTTATAATGGTTTGATTTAAAGGTATTTTTACAAGTTTTGAAAAACAACGGTTGATTTGCCCCCAAAATACTTAATAATAGTGAACAGGATTCCACCCATGCGTGATTACATAATAAGGAAAGCACACCATGTCACACTCCCCTGAATCTCAAAAATCAGCCGCTTACGAACAAATGTTAGCGCGTGCAGAAGCCGCCAAAGCTCAGCCTCAGCCCTTAGAACATGCAAAAACTCAAGCCGTTGAATTGGGTGAATTAAGCCTTGATGAAGCAGAAAAAATTGCGGAGTATTTACGGCGTGATTTACACAGTGCGGCACATTTTCTCAGTGACACGGAGAAAGCACTCGCTGATTGGATGCGTTTTGATTTGGAATTATTGGAAGACAAGTTTTTAACGCTGTTCACAGGTATGGTCGATCACACCCGTACTGAATTAGATAATCTTGCAGAACGCGCTCGCCAAGCCACGGAATGGACTAGCGGAGAAATCACCACAGGGACATTACAATGCGCTAACTGTGGGGAAGTGCTAGCTTTTTACCAACCTACGCATGTGCCTGCTTGCCCCAATTGTGGTGGCACTTTGTTTAAGCGGATGTTGGAAGACGAAAGCGAAACTAACTAGTATTCAATACCAAGGGATATTATTGTGATTCATTAATCGGAGTAGATAATATCCCTTGAAATGTAGCACGGTCTGTACTGCATGGATTTATTTGAATTCTATTTGCAGACACATTTCTATAATAATATCGTTGTAGTCTTTTTCTATTTCAGGAAGATATTCATCTTCAAATCCCATAATAGTAGAGACACCCTCTTGGTGATGTCGAAAATCGAGAGATTTAACTTTCTTTGATTTACTTTCTTCGTAAAAGGTAAAAATGGAGGGATCATTATCAAAGATGGGATCGTTTATATTAGTCTTGAGGGAATTAGCCAAGGTATTATGAAATGGAAACTCCCCATCCATTAACATGTTGTAGCTTGCTCCAACAGTTAAGGGCACTGATTTGACAGAACTCGCATCTCCTAAAATTCCCCCTTCTATACTACCTAACCAATCATTACCCCCTCTTGAATTAAAATCTGACCACTGTACTTCACAAAAAAGGGGAATAGTTTTAGCATTGACTACGTCTTTTAAACTAAAACAGGAGCGATAACCCCCGTGTGATTCTCGAAAATAAACCACCGCATTGACCGATTTAATAAGCTTATTGTCTAATTTATGAGGAATAGTCAGTGTGGCTTGTTTTGTGTTTAAAAATCCGAGTACAGATGTATTACAACTGAATTCTTCTGCTTTTGCCCACTGTGTCAGCAAAGAACACAGTACTACAAATTTTATCAGGTACTTTAGCATCATGATTGTATACTCAAAAAAACGTTTATTCTGGTTTAGTATAATTATTAGCACGACTATTCTACTATTTTACTATAAGTTAAGTAGTTCTATCGTATTCATAGGCGATCTTGACCAGCTGAAACGTTTATATGTGAATAAAACTAGTCCCGTACTTTCTACTAGATTTCATCCTACAAATAACGAGCAGGTTATTTTGACGACAACAGATGGTTATATCTATCTGTGGGATTTTAAACACGCTCAAATTGTCCCCTTTTTAGGACAAACAGGAAAAGTTTTTGATGCTGCAATCAGTCACGATAATGCACTCATGGCATCTGCTGGATTTTATGATAAAACTGTTCGGATATGGGATATAAAAACACGGCAGGAAATTCAGAAAATCTCTTTTAACAACACAGTGACTAAAATAGATTTTTCACCAGATGGTCGTTATTTAGCCATCGGTTTTCGAGCAAACCCTACTAGTATTCTTTTTTCCACAGATGCAGATATTGTCATTTGGGATATTCAGTCACGCAAACAGTTCGGGCTACTTAAACAACATGATGTGGAGGTCTCTAGTTTAAGCTTTAGTCGCGACGGACAATGGTTAATTTCCGCTGGATACTCAGAAAGCCTTAATAATTCTCTTTATGTAACCGAATGGATGACGCAAAAAGTAATACGTCGCTACATTTATCCTAAAACACCTATTACCAGTGCAACGATTAGTGATGATAATAAATACATCGCATTGGGTTTACAAGATGGGAAGGTTTATATCCACGATATAGAAACTGGTGAACAAACCCCACTTTCAGAGCATAACTTATGGACACCCAGTTTAAAGTTTACTCAGGATAGGCAGTTTCTCTTTGCTGCAAGTTTTAGTAATAAAGTGACTCTTGAAGATATTTCAGGTAAGAAAATCCAATTAGAGATTCAAGTATCAAAGTCCATTAGCCGAGCAGATTTAAGTCCAAACAATCAATTTATTTCCATCAGTATGATAGATGGTACTGTATTTATATATGACTTGCAGGGAAAACTACAATATTCCTTAATTGTTAGTAAGGCAGTAGATCAGTGGATTTCGTGTAATTATTCAGCTGACGAATGTGTTAAAAACATTAGCATTACATGGAATGATATATGGGAAAATAAAACGCCTGGTTTCATGATAATTATCATGTTGCTATTTTTCATCGCATATATTTGGTTACGTTATTTCAAACATCCTTTAGTAATACAGTTATCTGAACATCCAGAAGCTTTGCTAAGCTTTCCTGTACAACAACTTGGCGAAATTAGAAAACTACTTCTTGTCACCCAACGCTTAGACATGGTTCTTAATGTCAACCAAATTTCCCCTCTCACTTTTCGCACCGCTGCTAGATTTTCTCGACTCAAACCCAAAAAACAAGCTGACTTTCTTGCTCGTCGTTTGTTGGCACAAACAGTCTCCCAAGATACTGCGTTTTGTAAAATGGAACTGCCCGCTTTATTCCCTTTGAATATAGAAAAATGCTGCTTTTATTTTCCCGATAAACAAGAGTTCGCGAAAAATATTCAGGAAAAATTAAATTCTTATTTAGAAGTTCATAAGTACAAGGTAATCGTCATCACAACAGATATGGAACAGCAGCAAGGCTTAAGGAAATATGCTGAAGACATTCACAATGAAGTCGTTATGCCTAGCTCCATTGAGCTGACTCACTGGTTACTCTCAGCTGAACCTATACAAACTGTTAGCCGCCTTATGGCAACTCAACTCAATTTAATGTACTTATCTCCATATCATAATCGTGGCACGGGTATAGATAAGGACACTTCATTTTTTGGTAGAACCCATATTATTTCCCAAATCACTGGTCGAGAACTGCAAAATTACATCATAGTTGCAGGGCGTAGAATCGGAAAAACCAGTTTATTAAAGTATCTATTCAGGCATTATCGACAACAACAAGACCTAGAGGTAATTTATCTTGATGCGACAGCCAGTAACTTTATAAGATTGCTGGCCAATGAGTTACGCTTAGATGCAAATTGTTCTCTCAATGAAATTATTGAGTACCTGAAAAACTCGACAAAAACCTATCTATTTTTAATTGATGAAGCTGATGCGTTCATTAAAAATGACAAAGAATTTGACTACATCAACCTAAACAAATTGAGAACTCTAAGTACGGAAGGACATTGTTACTTCATCCTTGCTGGATTTTGGCATTTATATCAGGCGGCTATTTTTGAATACCATTGTCCACTGAGAAATTTTGGGGATATATTTGAGTTAGGTGCATTGGAGATTGAGGCTGCTCGTGATTTAGTTAAAAAACCCATGAGTTCTATGAATATTGATATTCCAAATGACTCAGTAGAGTACATTGTGCGAAAGCTAGGGCAACGAGCTGATTTAATAACACAATTTTGCCACTTACTAGTAATGCAATTAGATTTTAAGAGTTTTGTTGTTGAGTCCAGTATTATTGAAAAAACATTCTGGCATCGAAATATCATTCATGCTTTATATGGTTGGCAAGAACTTGCCCCTTCAAAGGAAGAACAAAAATTAGATCGTATGATTATGAATCTAATGCTAACAGAAGATAGTTTTGATCAGAAGTCAGTCACCGCTAAACTGAAAGATAGGGATTTTGTATATCACACTGATATGATTAAACAATCTTTAAGACGTTTAGTCTTGTGTTGCGTATTGAAAGTAGAGGCTAAACAATACTGTTATGCAATTCCATTGTTGAAAGAAGCGTTGTTAGATGACGTATGAGACCTGTTAAGTTTTTTAAAACCTAACAGGTCTATTTGCAATCAAGAGCGATTAGTCTATCTTAATTAACTCGTTAAGTTGACCCGAATTCGTATAGGTCACATCTCCCGCAATTCGGTTAGAGATGTAGGTTTTATTGAGTTGACCACCGACAGAGATAACCGCTTTCTTTCCTGGGGAAAGATAGAAGGTTTTACTTTGGAGCTGATCTGATATTGATTGAGCACCATTATCCCCAACACCTGTTGTTGGAAGTATCGTCACATTGTTCAGTTGACCTGAAACACGAATTGATAAGGGCGTGTTATCAACAGCTGCGGAACTTGCAGCTTGCGTCACACTAACAGACTGTCCTCCAACACTAATTACTCCTGTTCTTGAAACACTACTGGTATTTGCTGAAATACTGTAGCCAAGTGCAGTATTGCTACCCGTCCCATTTGGCGTGTTGAGAGTAATCCAATCAACATTACTGGATGCAGTCCAAGCACAATTACTGCTTGTCGTGATTGCTGTTGAACCCGTAGAAGCCGTATTATTGGCATTCACTTGACTGGGTGAAACAGCATAGCTACAAGTGGTATTGGGAATTGTGTCTTCGTAAGTAGGAATGTTAGTTGTGATTGGACAACCTGCTCCACCAAAACTACTCAAGTTCAATGGCACACCTTGTATGGTTATCACATTATTGTATGTCGTACCCGCATTGGTGACCGTGGTGCCATTAATAATAGAAATGCCCATGTCTTTGCAAGCGGAAGTGATTTGGAAGGTATTACCCTTGATGGTCATACCATTACCATTCACGATTTGCTGTGTTCCTTGATAGGCATTCACTGCAGGTTCGATCTTGTATGTGCAGTTATTTGCAGCATAGAGTGTGTAGTTACAGCCATTCTTTCCCAAATAAGGCAAGGCATGAGCTGGTAAACCTGCTTGTGTTACGGTAATGATTTGTCCTGAGAGATTTATTGTACCCGTGCGTACACTGCTTGTAGTATTGGATGCCACATTGTAATTAAGCGTCGAACCTCCTTGTCCAGTGGTACTTCCTAAGGTGATCCAACTTGCGTCACTGGATGCTGTCCATGTGCAATTGCTGGGTGTGGTGGTGATATTGGCAGGTAAATTTGTTTGTCCTGCAGCAACTACATTGACTTGGGAAGGTGATGCTGTATAGGTACAAGGTAAAACACCAATTTGTGTCACCGTGATATTTTGTCCTGCAATACTAACAACCCCTGTTCTAGAAGTCGTACTAGTGTTAGCGGCAATGCTATATCCCACTTGGGCATTTCCTTTTCCACTCGCGCTACTTAGAACAATCCAATTAGCGTTACTTGTAGCATTCCAAGAACAACTAGCATCGGTTGTTATTGCAATACTATTGCCCGTTTCCCCTGATGCGGAAACGTCAGATTTAGTGAGAGGGGAAATTGTATAATTGCAAGCCACAACAGGCGGAGTAGTCGTAGTATTCAAAGGAACAGCAGATTCAACTGAAAAGGAAGGTGTTTTTTCGGTCTTAATCCACTTAAGACTCGCCTGATACAGAGCGATATCAGTTTCTATTTTACGTCCGAAAAATATGACCATTTCACGAATACGTACGCGAGGAATCTGTAAGATTTCACCATTAGCTGATAAGGTAGCAACAGGGCATTCTGTTTTCAGAGGGATACTGTCTGCAACAATTTTTGGGGTAGCTGTTAAGACAAATAAAGCTTTTTGGTTGTCATACCACAAATTAGCTTGTAGTAACTTACTAGCTCCCGTTAATTGACCTGTCAGTGAATTTTGAATGGGTAAAGCCACAAACGTAGTCAGTTTGTTTGTTGTCAAAGAATAAGTAGCATCGTACAAAGTACAATCAGTTGCAGTGAGTGTACTGCTGGTCGTGGTTTGTGTTGTAGTCGAAGGCGCTGTAGTCGCAGTTGTTGCTGAACTTCCATTTGTCGTTACGCAATTGCTTCCTGTACAGCTAGTGACAGAATTACCATCAATATTGACACAAGCACTACCTGCACACACATTAGTAGTTTGTCCCGTACTAACACTAGGTGTTGGAGTTGTTCCTGTTCCTATAGAAACACTAGAACTGGATGCATTATTTCCACTAGAAGAGGACGAGTCCGTTGTACAAACAGTTCCAACACAAACACTGGCAGTAGTGCTGGTTGATGTTTGTCCGAACGCCTGCAGATTCATGCCAATCCAGCCTATTAAGAGCCAGAACGACCATTTCAAGTTCGATTTCACAGCAATTACCTCCCAAATTTCAGCAAAGTTGAGATTCATAGGCTAAAGATAATGCTTGGAAAACTCAAATTATCATAAAAATAAAGGCAATTATTTAATATTTTGTTTTTAATATAATTATTTTGGAATAGATAATTCCAAAATATCTGGAAATGGCAAATCCATTTCCAATAATTTAATATTTCTGTATTATTTGAGGACATAATTAAGTCATATTAAAAATCGATGTGTTCAGTCTTAGAAAAGGAAACAAACCAATGCCGCATAGCATGAAACCATTTGGTGATAAATTAGGGCAAATCCTTTTAGCGAAAGGGTATAGTCCAAACAGCGCATTAGAGAAAGGCATCAAGGAGTTTATTAAAAAAAATAAGCTCACCAATAGCAATGGAGAGTCGTTAGAATTAAGCTACAAAACTATTGGATTCTGGTGTAAGGGAGAAACAAAACCGACAGAAGAACGTTTAGCAGCACTGATTCAGTTTTTGGAACTTGATTACTCCCAATCTAATGAACTTAAAGGTTTAGCTGGATGTTCTCATGAGATATTTGTAACACATCAAAATATCTTGACCTTGCCTATTTCACCCAGTCGAAAATTTTTTATTGAACAGTTACTGTCCCGCTTTACAGTTGTTCGTTCTCCTGCCCCCCTTGTTTTGCTTTCTCAATACGACAGCAAATATATCCGCCCATTAGTTGTGAGTGTGGCTCACGCACAATACCAAGATGTTTATGATATAACATTACCTGAATGTATTGATGAAAGTAGCTTTTATCATTTTTTAGGAACTAAGTTTGGGCTAGTATCTATCGAGAATGCGGGTCAGTTCCATCTGCAATTTTGCAAAAAATTTGCCTTAGTCAATCGACCATTTTTATGTGTCATAAGCCGTTTTGAAAAGTTAAATAATGAGATGATCAATCGACAGCTATCGGGAGTATTGAGAAGTTTGGATGAACAGTTAGGTCATCATTTTCATCTCATGCTGTTAGGTGGCGAAAAGCTACAAGCATTGACAATGCCTTCAGATATATCATCTCTGTTAAATCATGCACAGACTGAATATTGGCAAGAGTGGACAGCCGAAGAGTTAAGCTTATTCTGTAGCGAAAATATGGAAATACCAGAGTTATCTATTTCTAAACAACTAATGAAGCTTAGTGGCGGGCATCCTCAATTATTAGAACAGTGTCTAACATGGCATTCTGCGAATAAACCAATTACAGATTACGTAGAAGGGTTGAGTCGTTTGCCTTTTTTGACTACAAAATTTTTTGATTTGATGACTACGAAAGATAACAAAACTTCATTGGCTGAGTGGTTAAAATCTTCTTTGATAAAATCTATACCAATTCGACCAACTTGGATGTATAACAATCCGTTATTAAAAAAACTCTACTGGGAAAATTTAATTGTATTACACGAGGATGGATTGTGGTGGCGATGCGAGGCAATTCGCTTGGCTGGAGAAAAAGTCCTAATCGCTGATTGCGCAACAGAGTGACACAGTATAAAAAACTGTGGGGAAGTGCTAGCTTTTTACCAACCTACGCATGTGCCTGCTTGCCCCAATTGTGGTGGCACTTTGTTTAAGCGGATGTTGGAAGACGAAAGCGAAACTTAGCAAGGCTAAAACCTTCGCTCTCTTGAAAAAGGAGGGTGAAGGTTCAACTTCAGCTCCTCTTACACGTCTTTAATGAAGCACTTTCCCAATTAATACGCGGTTAGCTGCGCTTTCTAGGGGGCTTGCTGCGTGAGTCAGCTGCCTTAAAATCAGGCTTAAAGGTGCTGGGTTTACGCGGTGCTCTGGGCTTGCTAGCACGCACATCACCTGCGCCACCACTGCGATCTTCCGCTAAACTCAAATGCAGTTGTTGACCACAAACCCACACTTTCTTTAACAGACGTACTGCATCGCGTGAAATGTCTTGTGGCAAGTCAACCGTGCTGTAACTGTCATAGAGTTTGATATGCCCAATATTCGCGCTATCAATCCCCGCTTCATTCGCAATCGCGCCGACGATATGTTTCGGTTGCACATTGTGCTCACGACCCACTTCGATACGGAAACGTTGCATTCCTGCTTCAGGGCCTGTGTCAGGACGTTCTCTGCGTTCTGAACGCTCAGGTCTTTCACCACGTTCGCCACGCTCACTGCGTTCCCGAGGAGGACGATCACTAAAGGCTTTAGCAGCGACAGGCTCAGGCTTTTTCTTCATCAACAAAGGACGTTTCTTTTGGACTAAAAACGCCAAAGCTGAAGCGATTTCGCTTAAACCAATATCATGTTCTGCTTGATACTTGTTGATTAAATCTTCAAAGAAGGTTAAATCTTCAGCCTCTAAAGTGTCGGTGATAGTTTGCTTAAACTGAGTAATGCGACGATCCACGATGTCTTCATGCGTCGGCAATTGCATCGGGGTAATCGGTTGATGCGTGGCACGTTCAATCGCGCGTAACATGCTTTGTTCACGAGGAGACACGAATAAAATCGCTTCACCTTTGCGTCCAGCGCGTCCCGTGCGTCCAATACGATGCACATAAGCTTCAGTATCGGTCGGAATATCGTAGTTGATAACGTGAGAAATCCGTTCTACGTCTAAACCGCGTGCTGCCACGTCAGTTGCAATCACGATGTCTAAATCGCCGCTCTTCAAACGTTCGACAGTTTTTTCACGCACGGATTGATTCATGTCGCCATTTAAAGGCGCACTGGAATAACCGCGAGCTTCTAACTTTTCAGCCAGTTCAACCGTGGCAGTTTTGGTGCGCACGAACACGAGAATCGCTTCAAAATCTTCCACTTCAAGAATGCGGGTTAAAGCATCCAGTTTGTGTAAACCTGAGACCTGCCAGTAACGTTGCTTAATCGTAGAAACGGTGGTGGTCTTGCTCTTGATATGGATTTCGACAGGATTTTTTAAGTGACGTTTTGCCACCCGACGAATCACATCAGGCATGGTTGCTGAGAATAAAGCAACCTGACGCGTGGCGGGAGTGTGTTCTAAAATCACTTCTACGTCATCGATAAAGCCCATACGTAGCATTTCGTCAGCTTCATCCAACACTAAAGCAGAGAGCTGATCTAAGACTAAAGTACGGCGACGTAAGTGATCTAAAATCCGTCCGGGTGTTCCCACCACGACATGCACGCCACGTTTTAATTGGCGTAATTGGGTATCCATGCCTTGTCCGCCGTAAACGGGCAAGACGTGAAAACCTTGCATGTAGCGCGCATAGGTTTGCATCGCTTCGGCAACTTGAATCGCTAATTCCCGCGTGGGGGTCAACACTAAAATCTGTGGGCTTTGACGGCTTAAATCTAAACGGCTTAACAAAGGCAAGGAGAAGGCGGCGGTTTTACCCGTGCCTGTTTGGGCTTGCCCTAATAAATCGCGCCCTGCCAATAAATGGGGAATACTTTCGGCTTGAATTGGAGAGGGGCTTTCATAACCCACTTCTTCAACAGCTTTTAAAACGGCAGGTGCGAGGTTTAATTCGGAAAAACGGATGGTAGTTTCGGGATTTTCGGTAGTTTCTGTGGACATGTAGAACCTGTTTGAGCGGGTCTTGGCAACAAGATTGTATTCAAGACAAAAAAAGTAAGACGTAATTTTAAGACGATAATTTTACACGGTTTGCGAATTGAAAATAGCAATAAATCACTTCTTTTTAAAAAAGAAGCGCGTAAAAGTTTTAGGTTGCGGATAGGATTCGCTAGGCGACAAAGGCTTGTGGCGGTGCGAAGGGACTTTGTTGTTTACGCAGTTTTAAATCATGATGGTGCAGTAATAGGGTCGTGACATAGAGGGAGCTTAGTAAGCCCGTCACTAGTGTATAGGTAAATTGCAGATAAGGCACGACTTCTATTTTATTTTCACCCAAAATAACTAATAAACTTTCAAGACTACCAATACTGAGCAAGCCCAAAAACACCGAGACCATCAAGGGGAAAGTCAGGGCGGCTGCGGTACGCCACCATTCGCCTGCGACTAATTTGTAACTGGCAGTTAAGGCGGTAAAGCCGTTGGCGCGGTCGAATAAAATGCAAGGCATGAATAATACCAGAGCAATCCCAAAGTAAATAGCAGGGAAAATAATCATCATGCCGAGCACATTAAAGAGAGTGTACAGGATCGCCGCAACAAATAATGGTAATAATTTACCTATCGCCATCATAAATGCTTGAAAGTTACTGAGTGCTTGGGTTTCTAACAAGGCATTCACACGATAAAACAGGGTGGCGTATAAAATTAATATCCCCGTCAGATAAAAGGGAAAATAACTCAAGAAGATATTCATCCCTTCCATCAACACTTTGGGGTCGGGCGAGCTGAGTTCTGGAATCAGCAGTCCCGGCAAAAATGACCATGCAGTTAAAACGCTGCTGGGCAATAAGACCGTTAAAAAGCTTGCGAGAAACAAGCGCGCACTGTGCTCGAATAATTTACCCAAGGTGACAGGGTCGGCGGGTAAGACAAACACTCGCATTCGCTTCAAATCATACCCCAGTTGCCACGGCATGTTCTAAGCGGGTAATCCATTCACTCCAAGAACCCACATAAAGGCGCGCCCCACTTAAACCCGCAATTTCCATCGCTAAAATATTATGGCAAGCCGTCACCCCTGAGCCACACATGCTAATGACTCGTTCTGGCGGCACATCGAGGGCTTCAAAACGGGCGCGCAACGTCTCTGCCGCCAAAAATGAACCATCTGCTGTGAGGTTAAGCGACAAGGGAAAATTCTTGGCAAAAGGCACATGTCCTGCAATTGGGTCAATGGGTTCTTGTTCGCCGCGAAAACGTTCGGGAGGACGGGCATCAATTAATACACAGCCTAAGTTTTGCAATTCATGGGCGACAAATTCGGTGCTAACCCATAAATTATCTTGAGCAACGCCGTGAAATTCACAGGGGGTAATCTGAGGGCTTACATCCGTCAGCGGATAATCAGCGCGTTGCCATGCGGTGAGTCCACCATCCAGCACCGCAACTGCTTGATGTCCAACCCAACGCAATAACCACCACAATCTACCTGCCATCATTCCAGAAACATCATCATAAACCACGACTTGGGTATTATTATTAATTCCCCAAGAACCCAGTTTTGCCATAAATTGCGTGGCATCAGGCAAGGGGTGACGACCCGTACTGTGGGTTTTAGAAGCCGACAAATCAAAATCCAAATTGGCATAACGCGCATTGGGTAAATGTGCTGCCGTGTAAGCACGGTATCCTGCTTTGGTATCCATTAAATTAAAACGACAATCGACAATGACCCAATTGGGCTGATCTAGGTTTGCAAACAGAGCTTCTGGCGTAATCAGGGTGGAAAATGTTGTCATAATGAATACTCCTTGAGGAGGGTTTCCAAGATGTGACTAAAAATTAATCACGACTGAGTAAAGCTTCTACAAAATTTTCTGCCTCAAACACACGTAAATCTTCAATTCCTTCACCAACCCCAATAAAGCGCAGCGGTAAGCCGAGCTGTTTGGCGATGGCGAACACGATACCGCCTTTTGCAGTGCCGTCTAACTTGGTCACGGCTAAACCTGACACTTGCACCGCCTGATGAAATTGACGGGCTTGTATCAACGCGTTTTGCCCGGTACCACCGTCTAGGATCAATAAGGTTTCGTGGGGGGCATTTTCATCGATGCGTTGCAGCACGCGCCGCACTTTTTTCAACTCTTCCATCAAATTATCTTGGGTGTGTAAACGCCCTGCGGTGTCGGCAATTAATACATCAATTTTACGTGCCGTGGCAGCTTGCAAGGCATCAAAAATCACTGAGGCAGAATCTGCCCGCCCATGCTGGGCAATCACGGGCACATTATTCACTTCGCCCCAAGCTTTTAATTGTTCCACAGCCGCCGCACGGAAAGTATCGCCTGCGGCAAGCATGACCGAACGCCCTTCAGCTTGAAAACGTTTTGCCAGTTTACCAATGGTGGTGGTTTTTCCTGAACCATTGATGCCGACCATTAAAATCACAAACGGTTTGCCTAAGTTTTCAGGGATAGTTAAAGGGGCTTCCACTGGTTCTAAAATTTTAATCATGTCTTCTTTCAAGACTTGAAATAAGGCTTGTGGGTCTGCCAGTTGTTTACGTGAAACGCGTTCAGTGAGGTCTTTAATTAAAACTTGGGTGGCTTCAATGCCAACATCGGAGGTCAATAATAGGGTTTCGATGTCTTCTAATAGCTCGGCATCGATGGTCTTCTTGCCAAGCAGTAGGTTACTGAGTCCTGCCGTGAGACCTGCACGGGTACGGCTGAGACCTTGTTTTAAACGGGTGAAAAATCCTGCGGGGGCAGGGGAGGCAACTTCATCGTTGGATGTTGCAGGTGTGACTGATTTCTTACCGAATCCGAACATAGCACTACTTCGTTATGCTGTTATAAAGGCATGATCCTACCTGTGCTGGGTAGAAACTGCAAATTTTAAAGTCATGGGGTTCTTGGAGTTTACAAAAGACTTGACGTTATAAAAAGCTTAGGCTGTCTATTCTACTGTATAGTATTTAAATTTTAAAAAATAGACTGAGAGGACATGATCAAGGGCATGATTAAAATTGTCAAATTGCTTCCCAATTTTTTTAAGCCGTGCTTTGATGATTGCCCAACAATTTTCGATGGGATTCAAATCAGGCGAGTATGCTGGTAAGAAAACTAAGCGACATTGCGCTTTCTCTAGTCTTAGCTGACTTATGGAAACTGGCATTATCAATAATAATGACCTGTCCTTGAAGCAGTCCGCATTGACATAGCCATTGAAGACACAAGGCGCAATTAACCGATTATTAACTAATCCTGCAATGATATTAACTCGGCGACTTCTTTTACCTTTTTTCTCAGCTTCTTCTATACCACTTTCATCAACATATACTATCTTGCTTGCGTCTAACTCATTATGCCTACTCAAATAAGCTTGTCGCTTTACTTCATCTCTTTCTTCGTAGTGAAATATTTTTTTACGGGTGATTTTCTGTTGTTTAAGACGGTTCGCCACGGCTTGAGCACTACAATCGAAATGAGCGGTATATTCGGCTAATATCCAGTCTGGCTCTTTCTCCACCAAGTTAATTAATTCCTCTAGCTCTATTTTCCGTGCTGGATAGGCTTTTCTTGGGAGGACTGACACGTCTGCTCGCTGCTCCCACAATTTTAGCCAGTTGCTTAACGTTTGACGGCTGATATGGAAGATTGTCATTGCTTCATCCCACGTCATCCCCTGTTTGATGTTGTTTACTATGCATAAACGATAGTCTGTACTGTATGCCATCTCTATGAACTCAAGTATATTGCTTGATTTATTTCATAGTCTATTTTTTAAATTGATTTACTATAAAATACATCGAGACCCCTTCTCCCTTTTCAAAGGTAGAGACCAGTAAAAACCACATTTAGGATATTTACAGGGAATTAGGCATTATCAGCCTTGAATTTGATAGAATGGTACATGTCATTAGCAACTTAGCCTTGCTTTTACCGCTCAACTCAGAGACAGCACACGATTGTATACCGCTTTCTTAAAATTTTTAGCTTGGTTTAACAAACCCGCCAAACCCGAATGGATTCCCAGCGAAACCCAACTTCGCCAATGGGCAAGCAGCGAATGGGTTGAATATCAAGCTTGGTCATTTCACAATAGTTTCATCAGCTTGGCGCAATGGCAAGCTTTGCGCGAGTTGGCGCACACTTGGGAAAATCCACCGCTGATTAGCTTGGTCACGCCTGTGTTTAACACCGAGCCTGAACAATTGCGGGAATGTGTCTATTCCGTGCTCACGCAAACTTATCCGTATTGGGAATTACATTTAATCGACGATGGCAGCAGCCGCGCTGACACTTTGGAATGTTTAAAAGGTTTTGCGGTTTTAGATGAACGCATTAAAGTGCAACATTTGCCACAAAATCAAGGGATTTGCCATGCAACCAATCGCGGCATTGAAGCGGCGGCGGGTGAATTTGTCGCATTTTTAGACCACGACGACCGCATTGCGCCTGACGCTTTGCACCATGTTGTCGCCTTGCTGCAAAACTTTCCCGACACCGACATTGTTTACAGCGACCGCGATATGTTGTCACCGCGCGGCTTTCGTTTCATGCACTTATTCAAGCCTGCATGGTCGCCAGAAACTTTGCTGTCAGGCAATTATTTATTTCATTTATTGGTGTATCGCACCGCCTTATTGCACAAATTGGACGGCACGCGCCTCGGTTTTGAAGGCTCGCAGGATTATGATTTGATTTTACGCGCCGCCGAATTAAATCCTGTGGTGCGCCATTTGCCCAAAGTGCTTTATCATTGGCGGCAACATGCCCAATCTGTAGCGTTGGCGCATGGTGCAAAAGAATATGCCTATATCGCAGGAATTAAAGCTTTAGAACAAGCCTTGCAGCGGCGCGGTTTACATGCCACCGTCAGCGAAAATAAAGCCTTATGGCGCGGAAATTATCGGGTGCATTTTGCCGCACCGCCTGAAAATAGTTATCAAGTCATTAAAATTCGCGCAAGTCTTAATTATGCAGAACAAATTAATCAAGCCTTTGCACAGCATGAAGCCGCAAACTCGCTGATATTTCTCGCTGAAACTGTTGAACCGCTGGCTGAAGATTCATTCACAGAATTATTAGGCAGTTTACAGATTCCTGAAGTGGCTTTGGTCACCGGGAAAATTGTAGACCGCGCCCAAAATTTAGTTCATGCAGGTTTAGTTTTGCGGGAATCTGGAATCCCTTTATGTTCTTATCAAGGCACACCCGCAAGCACGCCGGGCTACATGGCTGCGACGGCAATTTTACGCAATGTCAGCGTACCCCATCCCGCCGCTTTCGCGTTGAAACGCAATGTGTGGGAAAAGCTGGGCGGCTTAAATGTCCATTATCAAAGCGTTTATGGTTTATGGGATTTCGCACTGCGCGCTTTACACGACAATACGCGCTGTGTGTATACGCCTTTTGCTGAATTTATTAGCGATGTCAGTGAAGATTTTACCGCCTTGCCCGAGTGCGAACGTGCAGAGTTTGCAACAACGTGGCACACTTGGCTGCAACAAGGTGATCCTTATTATAATCCTCACTTGACTCAACACTTATTAGACATGGGGCTAGAAGTACAGCCGCCCGTGTACGAACCGCTCAGTGATTATGTTTCAATCCAGACCCCAGCTGTCGAATGAGCAAAGCATCGATAGGTCGGTGACTTGCCTCTCCGTCAACGTAGAGCTTACCAAAAATGATAACATACGAACGCATGTGAGCACCATTGAACTATTCCCCTGAAGGAAGCGGTTTCAGACCTTAAAGGAAATTGGATGAAAAAATTCAAACTGCCTCAACTCTTTAAAAAATCCAAAACCTCGCAAACCGCGCTGTGTGATATTTGCTTAATCGCCCACAACAATGTGTTGTTTCATGCCGAGCAACAGAATTTAGTCGCACAAGCTGATGAATCGATGCTGACGCTGAGTCCTGCGGAATTGGCAGAAGCGGCGCGGCGTTTATTGCCGACAACGGACGATAAAAAACGCATTGCCTTAAGTTTACCCAGCAGTGAATTTGTCGCGACTTCTTTAACTTTGCCTGCGATTTCTGCCCAAAGCTTGAAAAATGCGGTGATGCTGCAATTGCCGACTTTATTGCCGGGCATTAATGAACCTTTATTATTGGCGGTGCAAGCCCAACCCCAAGGCGGGCAAACCGTGGCATTGTGGCTGTCGGTGAAACGCGCTGAAGAATTGTATCGCGCCTTTGAAAAAGTCGGTTTATTTCTCGCCTGTATTTTACCGCGTCCTTTGGTCAGTTTGCCTGTGAATAACAAGGGCTTGAACTGTATCCATGACGAAGATGAACAGCATGTCACGTATGTGGAATGGTCAGGCTCGGCAATTACGCGCTGGTTAAGCGTGCCCAAGCAAGATTTAGGCGTGGGTGAGTTTCACCAGCAATTGCAGGAAATGATTAAATTATTCCCGCCAATTGATGAACCCATCGTGAAAGCCCAGCCCACCGATTGGCAATTGTTGCCGATGCCTTCTGAAGTGGTTTATCAATATGCTTTTGTGCCGCATGGCGCAATTGTACGCATGGCGCAATGGGCGCAACAAGCCAAACGGCGCAATATGGTGATTGCGGCGGGCGTGGCAGCGAGTTGCATGGTGCTGCTGATTATTGGGGTGTGGATTTATGAAAGCCGTTTAAATTCACAACTTGATGAGCTGAAATTGCAAACCGTAGACATCAGTAAATTGCGGGCGGAAGTAGTGGATATTGATGAAAAAATCGCGCCTGTGAAAAACTTCCCACGCCAAAATGCTGCCGAAATGCTGGATACTTTGGATAAATTAATTCCGAAAGATACGTGGATTACAGGTTTTCGTTTGGAGGCGGGCAATATTGAATTAGAAGGCTACAGTCCAAATCCTGCCAAACTTTTGGAAATGGTTGCCAGTGAAAAACGTTTTGCCGAGGTGGCTTTCAGCCGTGCCACCCGTTCCGAACAGGAAAAGAAAGAAGAAAGCTTCGGGATGAAGTTTAAACTGAATGGCATTAATGTACCCGCGTATTGGTTGGAATATTTTCCGCCTGAGAAATAAGGGGTATTGAATGAAAGTAACTTTTCAACAATACCCAATAGGTAGCCCGTATGAAGCGTAGCGGAATGCGGGTAGTTAAACACCTAGGAAACATATGACATGACAAAGATATTTGCTGCTGGAGCTCAAAAGAAGGCAGCCCTAGGTAAAACAGGTTTTGTACCCGTCAAGGTAAGGTGGGTAGTCGAACGTTCCAATGCTTGGGTAGAGAGATGTAAGTCGTTAGTTAAGAACTTTGAGCGCAGTCTTGAGAACGCTAATACCAAACTGTGCTTTATCAGGCTTATCATTAAACAACTCGCTTCTCTTTAATGATTCCAAATCGGTTCTATAGCGTCAAGCAACCGCCGGATGAATGGCGTTATCAGGCAAGTTATCAAGTGCAGCAAGCAAGCCTTAGCAAAACTTACACGGCGACTTTGTCCACCAAAGCCGAAGAAGTTGATAATAATCTGACGGAGTTAGCGGCGGTGGGGGGAACAATTACCCCTGCTGCAGCAGATTTTTTTGGCATTTGTGCTGGGACTTCATTGACTCCTGCCGCAACGGATGTTTTTACTGGCGGAACGCTTGCATTTGATCCAGTAGGAGGAATTTGGGGGGGCGGGGTCTTAAAATTCAGCTCAGGTAACAAATTCATCATGAATGGTAATTCATCACTTGCTTCTATTGCTTTAAATATCAGCAGTATGACTACTGGGGATACAATTACTATTTCTGCTAATGCCGTAACATTCAGCAGCGTAACGGGCGGGAGTTTAAGTTGTGGTGGCACAGCCTACACTGCTGGAAATGCAATTACTACTGGAACAATCTGTACAGTTACCGTAGTCGCAGCACCTCCCGCTGTGTCCGCCCCCCTTGATTTTGATTTTAACAAACCCGCCAAAGTTTTTGCCACTGAAGTTAAAGTGAAATAACTTTGTCTGAATTGGGATTTACAGGATTATCCGAATTAACAGGATTAAGTACGGATATAAATAAAATTGTTTTTAATTCTGAAAATCCTTTAATCCTGTAAATCCTGATTCTGACAAGAATATTTACCAGAAATCAATCATATTTCCGAATATCTTCAATTACTTTGCCATCATTTGGCAAACTGTCCACCGCCACAAACTGCACTTCACCGCGCAATTTACAAATATCTCGCAAACTTGCTTGAATCGCTTGTTGTAAGGTTTCATTACCCGCCACCACTTCACAATGCAAAGTCATCACATCGTTGACATTGTCGCGATCCACAATTAAACGCCCGCGTACAATTTCCGCATGACGTTTGACCACGTCCGCAACTTGTTCAGGGTGCACAAACATGCCTTTCACTTTGGTGGTTTGATCCGCACGCCCCAGCCAGCCTTTAATGCGTGTATGCGTGCGCCCACAAGGACTATTCCCCGCCAACACCGCCGACAAATCCCCCGTCGCAAAGCGAATCAAAGGATATTCAGGGTTCAAAGTGGTCACCACCACTTCCCCGACTTCGCCCTCAGCCACAGGGTCGCCCGTGCCGACGCGCACGATTTCGACAATAATGCCCTCGTCTAAAATCAAACCCTGTTTTGCGGGCGATTCATAGGCAATTAAGCCTAAGTCCGCCGTGGCATAACATTGATAAATTTCAATGCCTAAGGCATTAATTTCTTGACGCAAACTTGCAGGCAAGGCTTCGCCAGAAACTGCCGCTTTTTTCAAACTGGACACATCCGCGCCCAATTCTTTGGCTTTATCCAACAGAATTTTCAGAAATGAAGGCGTGCCCGTGTAAGCCGTTGGACGCACATCGACCATGCTTCGCACTTGCAATTCCGTCTGCCCGACACCCGCAGGAAACACCGCACAACCCAAGGCTTGCGCGGCATCGTCAAACATCCAACCGCCGGGGGTTAAATGATAAGAAAGACAATTATGCACCACGTCTTCACCGCGAAAACCCGCCGCAAATAAAGCCCGCGCCATGCGCCAATAATCCACGCGCCGCGCTTCAGGCTCATAAATTGGACCGGGTGAAGAGAAAATGCGCCGCGCCCGATTATTTGAAATTGCTGCCAAACCACCAAACGGCGGTAATTGTTTCTGTAATTCAATCAGGGCACTTTTGCGGGTAATCGGCAATTGTGCCAAGGCGGCGCGGTTGCTAATGTCGCCCGCCGTCACCCCTTCCAAAATTTTGGTATACGCAGGCGCGTGGCGTTGGGCGTTTTGAATTTGGCGCGGCAAGGCAGCAAACACGCTGAGTTCGCGCACACGCGGGTCTTGAATTTCTAAATCGTCAAAAAACTCATGAGTGCTTTGCATCATCAATCCCTAGGCTAACCAACGTTTGCGGCGACGATAATGCTTCACATCACGGAAACTCTTGCGCCCAGTTTTATTCAAGCCCAGATAAAATTCCTTCACGTCTTCATTTTCGCTCAAACTTTTCGCGTCGCCATCCATCACCACGCGCCCATTTTCCAAAATGTAGCCGTAATCCGCATAACGTAGCGCAACGATGGTATTTTGTTCTGCCAGCAAGAAACTGACTTTTTCCTTGCTGTTTAAATCTTTCACAATTTCAAAGATTTCTTCGACAATTTGCGGGGCTAAACCCATCGATGGCTCATCGAGTAAAATCATCGTTGGGTTTGCCATTAATGCCCGCCCGATGGCAGTCATTTGTTGTTCGCCGCCTGAAGTGTAGCCTGCAATACTGCTGCGACGGGTGCGTAAGCGGGGAAAATAATCGTAGACTTTTTCTAAACTGGCTTTAATCGCAGCACGTCCATCGGTGCGGGTGTAAGCGCCCGTCAACAAATTTTCTTCAACGGTCAAATGTGCGAAACAATGCCGCCCTTCCATGACTTGCACCACGCCACGCTTGACTAATTCAGCGGGGTTGAGTTGGTCGATGCGTTCGCCTTTGAAACTGATTGAACCTTTGGTGACATCGCCACGTTCAACCCCGAGCACGTTGGAAACCGCTTTCAACGTGGTGGTTTTACCCGCGCCGTTTGCGCCCAATAAAGCCACAATGCCGCCCTCGGGCACATCTAAAGACACGCCTTTGAGCACCAGAATGACGTGATCGTAAATCACTTCAATATTATTAATCGAAAGAAACAAAGAGGAATTGTATTCACTCATTGTATTACCTGCCTTTGGATGAGTATGAGTAGCGGTTTTTACCGAAACCTTGTTTGAATGCGCCCCCAACCCCCTAAAGGGGGGCTAAACATTAAAGATTTTTATCTTTAAAAGCCCCCTTTAGGGGGTTGGGGGCGCAGTTAAGATTTAACGGCTAACTTACTTCTCTTTACTACAATCGCGAGGCGTAACACCCTTTTCCTTCGCATATTGCATTGCAGAAGCTTCCACCATCGGGCGGGTTAATTCGTAATCAGGGGTAATCCAATCGCTGACGGAATTCCATTTAGTACCATCCCATTGTTGGAAACGCACTTTCCCAGAACCTTCATGATCTTCACAAGTGGTTTTCATGGTTGAGAGGAAGCCTTCAGCCCCGAGCTTTTTCAGCATCGCTTCATCGATGGTCAAATGTTCCAAACCCCAGCGCACTTGTTCACCCGTCAGGGCTTTTTTGCCGAAATGTTCTTGTGCGGAACGAATCGCTTCAGTATTCAAAATCCCGTGAATAATCCCACGGTTATAATAAATTGAGCCGATAATTTTCTTATCGACTGCGCCGTTACCCTTTTCATACACAAATTTTTCCACGTCTTTAATCACGCCGAATTCTTTGCCACCGGGATGAAATGCCGCCGTGATAAAGCCCTTCGCTGCATCGCCCGCAGGAATCACATCTTCTTCAGAACCGCTCCACCACACGCCCACAATATGATCGGTGGGGAAGCCAATGCGTTTAGATTCTTTCAACGCCGTGGGATTCATCACCCCCCAACCGCGCAAAATCACCCAATCTGGCGCTTGTTGACGCACTTGTAACCACACCGCTTTTTGTTCTAAGCCGGGATGTGCCACGGGATAATGTTGCACGGTGAAACCATGTTTTTTCGCCAAGGCTTCAAGCACAGGAATGGTTTCTTTACCAAAGCCAGAGTCATGATAAACATGGGCAATTTTCTTGCCTTTGAGTTTATCCATGCCGCCTTCTTTCGCACCAATGAATTTAATCTTGGTGGTGGTTTGATTCCAATAGGTGGTTGCGAGCGGGAACACGTAAGGGAATACGCGACCATCGGCACTGTCCGCGCGTCCGTAACCAATGGAAACGATGGGGATTTTATCTTTATCGGTACGTTCCATCGCGGCGTAAGTCATGGGCGTGTTCAAGAAGTTGAACATCGCAGCCCCAGTGGGGGGATGGTCTTTCATGCGTTCATAGCATTCAATGCCACGGTCAGGCTTATACGCGGTTTCGCATTCTTCCCAAGTCAATTTCACGCCGTTAATACCGCCATCACGCGCATTTAACATAGCCATGTAATCCATAAACCCACCGAACACCGCCGCGCCGCCTGCCGCATAAGGGCCAGTACGATAAATCGGAATTGGGACAAATTGTTCTTCTGCGGCGTTGCTGACGACACTGCCTACACTCAAAATGCCTGCGATGGCACTGATTAATAAATTATTTTTCATGGTTTCCTCCAGTGGTACTACAATAAATCGCTGTTTTAAAGCTTTTTAAACAAGCCCCTAAATCCCCTAAAGGGGACTTAAAAACAAATAACTATTTGGCCCCTTTAGGGGATTGGGGCTTTTTCCTCTCTAGGGATTTAAATTACAATCCCTGGGTATAATATGATGCTCTTTTGCATATTGTGCAACAGAGGCTTGAATTAAGGGCTTCACAAAGCTGTCATCCGTCGCAATCCAGCCGCTGATAACCTTCCACTTTTCGCCATCCCATTGATGAAATTGCATTTTGCCGCCGCCTTCATGATTGGCGCAAGAGGTTTTAATCGCAGTTATCAAACCTTCCGCGCCCAGCTCTTTCAAACGGGCTTCGGTCAAATCGAGATGCTCATAACCCCAACGCACTTGTTCGCCCGTCAAGGGCTGTTTACCGAATTTTTCCTGCGCCACCCGCACCGCTTCCGAGCTTAAAATCCCGAGCACAATGCCGCGATTGTAATAAATCGAGCCGATATACTTTTCATCGACATGCCCTTTCTTATCGGCATAAATGCGTTGTTTAATATCGGTAATCACGCGGAAATCATCGCCACCGCCGTTAAAACTGGCAGCAATGAAACCTTTGGCGGCATCGCCCACGGGCTGGGTGTCTTCTTCAGAACTTGACCATGCACTGCCAATAATATGGTCAATTGGAAATCCCGCACGTTTTGCCTCTTTTAAGGCAGTACTATTCATCGCGCCAAAACCGCGCAAAATCACCCAATCGGCTTTAGTTCTGCGGATTTGCAACCAAATGCCTTGCTGTTCAATGCCGGGCGGATTGATAGAAAAGTGTTCCACGCTAAAGCCATATTTTTCAGCCTGTGCATCTAAAACGGCGAGGGTTTCTTTGCCATAAGCGGAATTATGGTAAAGATTGACAATTTTCTTACCTTTTAGCTTTTCCAGCCCGCCTTCACGTTCTGCAATAAATTGGATTTTCGCCACGTTTTGCCGCCAATAATTCGCGACTAAAGGGAACACATAAGGAAACACGCTGCCATCGGTGGCATCGCTGCGCCCGCTGCCCAAAGTAATCAAGGGAATTTTGTCTTCGGTGCTGCGTTCAATTAACGCGTATGCCAAGCTGGTTTGCAACAAGGCGAACGCGCTTGCGCCGTGTGTGCCTTGCTTTTTCAGCTTTTCATAGCATTCGATGCCTTTATCGGTTTTGTATTCGCTGTCGCAATCTTCCCAGGTCAAACGCACGCCATTGATGCCGCCGTCGCGGGCGTTAATCATCGCTAAATAATCGGTGAACGCGCCGAACATGGTCGCGCCTGCGGTATAACTGCGGTAGGTCATAATCGGAAAAAATTGTTCCGCTTTGACCGAATCTTTCTCCGCAATTTTGGGCGCGTCAGCCGCAAAACTCGGGTTTACCAACAGGCTGGCGAGCAAGCCACTCACTAACAGAGGTTTAAACATAAATCACACTCCCAAAAAAGATTAATGAGGGAAAGGCCATAATCTAAGTTTTTCTTTAGTAATTTGCCATAAACGCGCTAAACCGTGCGGTTCGACAATTAAGAAGAAAATAATCAGTGCGCCAAAAATCATCACTTCAAAATGTGAAGCGGTGTCTGCATGAAGACTGCTGCCAAATAAGCCCGCGACTACGTTCAGGAAAATTGGCAATAACACGATGAATGCCGCGCCTAAGAAAGAACCTAAAATACTGCCCACGCCACCGATAATAATCATGAATAAAATTTCAAAGGAGCGATTTAAATCAAAGGCTTGTGCGTCAACTGTGCCTAAATACAAAAATGCCCATAATGCGCCCGCCACGCCACAATAGAAAGAACTGACGGCAAAAGCGAGTAATTTAGTTTGTAACATTTTGATACCAATCACTTCTGCGGCGATGTCCATATCACGAATTGCCATCCAAGCGCGTCCAATTTGTGAGCGCACCATATTTTTTGCAAGCAAGGCGAACACCGCGACAATGCTTAAAGTCAGCAAATAGCGGCTGCTGGCACTGGTCAATTCATAGCCAAACATCATGATGCGCGGCGCGGTAATCACGCCCGACGCACTGTTATTTGAAAACCAACCGAAACGGGTCAAGCCCCAAGTAATAAAAAATTGGGCGGCAAGGGTGGCGACGGCGAGATAAAAGCCTTTAATTCGCAAGCTGGGCAATCCGAATAAAATCCCGACAGCGGCGGCAACCACGCCCGCCAGAATAAAATCCACCACTAAAGGCAACATCGGCAAGCGCAAGGCAAAGTTATACGCGGCAAACGCACCCACTGCCATAAATGCCGCGCTCCCCAGTGACAGTTGTCCTGCATAACCCGTTAAAATATTTAAGCCAATCGCCGCTAAGGACAGGATTAAAAAGGGAATTAAGATTGAGCCTAGCCAATATTCAGTTGCCACTAAGGGCACGACGATGAAGGCGACGGCTAATAATACGCCCATTGCAATTTTATCTTGCAGGATGGGGAAAATCGCTTGGTCTGCGGCATAACCGCTTTTAAATTGTCCACATTCACGGTAAAACATGCTTTACACTCTCTCGATTCGTTTTTCGCCAAACAGCCCTTCGGGACGCACTAATAAGAACAGCATCGCGAACATGTAGGGAAACCAGTCTTCAATTGCGCCGCCCACATAAGGGCCGACGTAAACTTCAGCTAATTTTTCCGAGCCGCCAATGATTAAACCGCCGACAATTGCGCCGGGCACGGAGGTGAATCCACCCAGAATTAACACGGGTAAGGCTTTCAAAGTAATCAGGGTTAAGCTGAATTGCACCCCTAAACGTGAACCCCACAGCAAGCCTGCCACCAAGGCGACTAAGCCCGCCACTGACCACACAATCACCCAAATGGTTTGTAAAGGAATCCCGACGGTGAGCGCGGCTTGATGGTCGTCTGCCACTGCGCGTAACGCACGCCCGATGCGGGTTTTACTGAAAAATAGCGCGAGACTGGCGACTAAAACCCCTGATAAGCCTGCGGCGACAATATCAAATTGGCTAATCATCATCCCCATGAATTCAAAAGGTTTATCGGGAATGCCTAATTCTAAGCCGTGAACTTCTGTGCCCCATAAGGCTTGGGCAAAACCTTCAAGGAAAAAGCTGACCCCAATCGTTGCCATAAACAAGGTAATTTGGGGCTGATTAACCAACGGTCGCAACACCACGCGCTCAATCACTATCGCAAGCACCAGCATCGCCAATAAAGTCACCACGAGCACTGCCCAGAAATTCCATCCTTTTTCCAATAAACTCACGAAGGTTAAAGCTGCAAATAACACCATTGAACCTTGGGCGAAATTTAATACCCCCGAGGCTTTGTAAATCAAGACGAAACCTAGCGCAACAAGGGAATACATCACCCCCGCGAGCAGTCCGCTGATTAAGACTTCAAAGAAAAATGACACCGTTCAACTCCTTTGTTGTGGTCTATTCACATTGCTCCGAATTGGGGGAGAATGCTTTTTTTACTTGTTTTTGTGCTCTGAACTTCTCGTTCCCACGCTCCTGCGTGGGAATGCCTACTGCGTCGCTCCAGCGGCGCGGATTGCAGGTCAGAGCTAACAACTTTAATCGCTCCCGCATTCCGCTGCATACGGGCTACTATCCTGATTTTGTTCTTGTTCCTACCTATTTTTTAGAAAATAGACTTGGAACTCATGTTACTTAATTAATTTTTTTGGCACACGCGCCGCTGGAGCGACGCGATAGGCATTCCCACACAGGAGCGTGGGAACGAGAAAAATGTGCGTCATGTTTCATTTCTCCTAATGTCTGAACCATAATTCACACAATTACCTCAATTAACGCAATAAAATGCCTTAAAAAAATAATTGTTTTGAATTGTGCTCATTGCGCTAATTTTGTAAATTGTGGTTCTGACAATGATTAATGCGAAGTGCCCAAATATGCCTTAATCACTTCTTCATTGCCCCGCACTTCGCTAGGTGTGCCGTCGCCAATTTTGCGCCCATAATCCAGCACCACCACCCGATCCGAAATATCCATGACCACGCCCATATCGTGTTCAATCAACACAATCGTTGTGCCGAATTCGTCATTCACATCGAGAATAAAGCGGCACATGTCCTCTTTTTCTTCGACGTTCATGCCTGCCATTGGCTCATCGAGCAGCAATAATTCAGGCTCAGCCGCTAAAGCGCGTCCCAATTCCACCCGTTTTTGCAGCCCATAAGGCAAACGTCCCACGGGGGTTTTACGAATCGATTCAATGCGTAAGAAATCAATGATTTCCTCGACTTTGGCGCGATGTTCCAATTCTTCCCGCAACGCCGCGCCCCAATAAAACGCTTGTTGCAAGAAATTGGTTTTCATCTTGAGATTGCGCCCCGTCATGATGTTATCCAACACACTCATGCCTTTAAACAACGCAATATTTTGAAACGTCCGTGCAATGCCTTGAGCAGCGGCTTGATGCGCCTGCATTTTGCTACGCACCTCACCTTTATAAGTAATCTTGCCTTCTTGCGGATGATAAACCCCATTGATCACATTCAGCATCGAGCTTTTGCCCGCGCCGTTGGGGCCAATAATCGCGAGAATTTCATGTTGTTTGACTTCTAAACTAATATCGGTCAGGGCTTTGACCCCGCCAAAACGCATGGTGATATTTTCGACTTTCAGTAAAGTCTCACCCACTCTTCTTCCAGTAATTGCCATAGTTCACATCCTCAACTGGCTTGGGCAAGTTGTTGCGGGGGATAGGTTTTCACGTCGCGAATCTTCAAATCAGCGCGAATCATGCCCACTCTGCCATCCTCAAATTTCACCTGTGCTTCAACACGGCACTGGGATTGATCCGAATATAAGGCTTCAATCAATTGGGCGTATTTTTCTGCCAAAGGACGGCGGCGTACTTTCCCGGTGCGGGTTAATTCGCCATCGTCTGCGTCTAATTCTTTGTGCAAAATCAGGAAACGTTTCACTTGCGCGCTGGAAAGATGGGCTTCGGTGGAAAGGTCTAAATTGACTTGCTCGATACATTTTTGAATCAAGTCATAAACCGATTCTTGTCCCGCCAAATCGGTATAACCTGAATAGCCAATGTTGCGGCGTTCTGCCCAGTTGCCGACCGAACCGAGGTCAATATTGATAAATACGGAAACGTAATCACGCCCATCGCCAAAGGCAACCGCTTCTTTAATGTGCGGGAAGAATTTGAGTTTATTTTCAATGTATTTCGGCGCAAACATCGCCCCGTCATTTAAATGTCCCACGTCTTTGGCGCGGTCAATGATTTTTAAATGCCCGTGAACATCAAAGAAACCTGCATCCCCGGTGTGAAACCAGCCGTCTTCACTTTTGGCTTCGCGGGTGGCTTCATCATTTTTGAAATAGCCATGAAATACGCCAGGTCCGTTGAACACTACTTCGCCTTGTTCAGTGATTTTGACTTCAACTCCCGTGGCGGGCGTGCCGACATTATCGGGTTTCACATCGCCATTGGGCTGAATACACACGAAAACTGAACCTTCGGTCATGCCGTACAATTGCTTAACGTTAATTCCTAAGGAACGGTAAAAATCGAAAATTTCAGGGCCAATCGCCTCGCCTGCGGTGTACGCCAAACGAATCCGCGAGAAGCCTAAAACGTTTTTCAAGGGCGCGTAAACCAAGGCATTGCCCAAGGCATACAACAAGCGTTCTTTCATTTCGACGGGTTTGCCGTCTAAAATTTTTGTGCCGACTTTTTTGGCCAATGCCATGAAATAATTGAACATATTGCGTTTAATGCTGCCCGCATCTTCCATGCGAATTAACACTTGGGTCAACATATTTTCATAGACACGCGGCGGTGCGAAGAAATACGTCGGCCCCAATTCACGCATATCGGTGAGCACGGTATCGCTGCTCTCGGGACAGCTTACGCAGAAACCTGCGGTGTAATATTGCGCGTAAGAAAACACGCTGTCGCCCACCCATGCCATTGGCAAATAAGCGAGCACTTCTTCATCTTCGCGTAAATTTTCCCGCTCGACCGCATTGCGGGCGGTGATCAGCAAATTGTCGTGGGTGAGCATCACCCCTTTGGGTCTGCCTGTCGTGCCTGAAGTGTAAAGCATAATCGCGACATCACTGCCCTTGCCTTCGGCAATCGCACTGGGAAATAAGGCAGTATTATCATATTCATAATGCTTGCCGCGTTCTTGCACTGCTGCGTAGCTGTGAATAAACGCTTGTTCATAGATTTCATGAAAACGCATTCCACGCGGATCGTCATAAATGATTTGTTCAAGATGCGGACAACGCGCTTTAATTTCTAAAAGCTTATCGACTTGCTCTTGATCTTCCACGATGGCGAAGCGTGTTTCTGCATGTTCCAGCACGAATTGCATTTCATCGGCAACCGCGTCTTGATACAAGGGCACAGGCACGCCACCAATCGCTTGAATCGCGGTCATCGCCCAATATAAGCGCGGACGATTATCACCAATAATCGCGACTTTTTCGCCGCGCTGCAAACCCATTGCCGATAAGCCGCAGCTTAATTCACGGATTTGTTCGTGCACATCCGCCCAAGTCCAAGACTGCCAAATCCCTAAATCTTTTTCACGGATGGCAACTTTATTCGGGCGCAAACGCGCGTGCTCAATCAAGAGCTTGGGGAATGTATCTAATGCTGACATTGTCGTATCTCCTCTTCCTTTGGTTTTTTATTGCATCACGACAGGGCATTAATTATTTTGGGGCTAAGCGAATCGCGCCATCTAAGCGGATAACCTCGCCGTTGAGTATTTCATTATCGAGAATGTGTAAGGCTAATTTGGCATATTCGTCAGGTCTGCCTAAACGGCTGGGGAAGGGCACGGAAGCGGCAAGGCTGGCTTGGGCTTCGGGGGAAAGGCTGCCCAACATCGGGGTTTCAATCAAACCGGGGGCAATGGTCATCACCCGAATTCCGAATTTAGAAAATTCACGCGCGGCGGGTAAAGCTAAAGCCACCACCCCGCCTTTTGAAGCACTGTAAGCGGATTGTCCGATTTGACCATCAAACGCGGCAACCGAGGCGGTGTTAATAATTACGCCGCGTTCGCCCGAAGCATTCAAGGTAGCAACGCCTTCTTGCATCAATTCTGCGGCGAATAAACGCATCATATTGAAAGTGCCGATTAAATTCACATTAATCACGCGACTGAAAGCTTCTAAAGACATTGCGCCCTCGCGCCCCACTATGCGTTGTGCAAGTAATACGCCTGCACAATTGACGCAAATGCGAGGAATGCCTAATTGTGATTTGACGGTGGCAATGGCTTGTTCGCCGCTTTGGGCATTGCTGACATCGCACACCACGGCTAAACCGCCGATTTCATCGGCAACTTTTTGGGCGGCGGCTGAATTAATATCGAAGACGGCGACTTTTGCTCCCGCTTGGGTCAAAGCGCGTGCGGTGGCTGCACCCATGCCTGAGCCGCCCCCGGTGACAATGGCAACTTGTCCTTGGACTTGCATAATAAATTTCTCCCTTGGTTTTCTTACAACTATTTGCTTTTTTATGTTTACTACACCCTTCACCTCTGACGGGTTTGGGGTTTAATCTTTACTTTCCCCTTTGGAAAAGGGGGAGCTTTTACTGCAAAAAATCTTTACTTAACTGTTTAAATTCAGCCGTGCCTGCTTGTTGCACCCATTCAAAAAATACCATTTCTCGACTGACGATTTGCACGCCCAACGCCCGCATTCTTGCCAAGGCGAATTCTTTATCTTGAGCACTGCGTGAAGAAACTGCATCTGCCACCACAAAAACTTGATAACCTGCTTCCAACAAGCCAATAGCGGTTTGCAACACACAAACATGCGATTCAATCCCAATTAATACGAATTGGCGCACTGCAACTTTTTCCAAAAGTGCAGCACAATTGGGAGACGCGGCACAGGAAAAATGGACTTTTTCCATGAGCTGTTCAGCGGGAACGAGAGATAATAATTCAGGAATAGTTTTTCCCAAACCACGGGGATATTGTTCAGAAATAAGCGTCGGGATTTGCAAGCGATTTGCGACATTGAGCAGCCAAAGACAATTATTAATTAATTGCGCTGAATCATGTACCGCATGAACCAGCTTTTCTTGCACATCAACCACGAGTAAACAGGAGTTTTTAGGGTCTATCAGCATAGGGGATTATCAATTAAATGTGTGAATAAACAGTATATAAGCAAATATTTATTATCGAGTGCTTGAAATCTAATACAGTTTTATAATAATGTGTTTAATCCGATTAAACAAGTCATTTTTACAGCAGGTTTCTTATTATGGCAAGAATTATTCTCGAACTTCCAGCAGTATTTTCATTTACAACAGAGATTCCAGTCACTATTAATTATATTAATTATGGCGCACACGTCGGCAACGATTCCATGCTTTCAATTCTGCATGAAGCACGGATTCGCTTGCTGAAAAGCCACGGTTTCAGCGAGCTGAACATTGACGGGTTGGGGCTGATTATCACCGATGCCGCCGTGGTTTACAAAGCCGAAGCCTATCAAGGCGATAACTTAGAAGTTAGAATCGCGGTACAAGACCCGAATAAATATGGCTGTGATTTCTTTTACCAAGTAATCCATAAAGATAGCGGCAAAGAAATTGCACGGGCGAAAACAGGATGTGTGTTTTTCGACTATAATGCGAAAAAAGTCTCCGAAGCCCCTAAAAGCTTCAAAGACTTATTCTTTAATTGAGCATTTAGTCCAAGATAATTGCAGTTTTTGGACTAAACACTTTCAAAAGTTTTACATGCTACGGCGATATTTGCCTCCCACTTCAAACAACGCGGTGGTGATTTGCCCCAGTGAGCAATAGCGCACCGCGTCCATCAATACCGTAAACACGTTTTCGTTGTTAATCGCGGCTTTTTGTAAACGTGCTAAAACTTCTTTCGCCTGCACTTGGTTGTGGGTTTGGAAATCTTGTAAACGCTTAATTTGGCTTTGTTTTTCTTCTTCGGTGGAACGCGCCAATTCAACCACAATGTGCTGACCATCGGCTTCAGGATTGCGGAAGGTATTCACGCCGATAATCGGCAAATTGCCATCGTGTTTCAGCATTTCGTAGTGCATGGATTCTTCTTGAATCTTGCCGCGCTGATAACCTGTTTCCATCGCGCCCAACACCCCGCCGCGCTCGGCAATGTTTTCAAATTCTTTCAACACTGCTTCTTCGACTAAATCCGTGAGTTCGTCGATGATAAACGCGCCTTGATTGGGGTTTTCATTTTTTGCTAAGCCCCATTCGCGGTTAATAATCAACTGAATCGCCATCGCACGGCGCACCGATTCGGTGGTGGGCGTGGTAATCGCTTCATCGTAGGCGTTGGTGTGCAGGCTGTTGCAATTGTCATAGATTGCAATCAGGGCTTGCAGCGTGGTACGAATATCGTTGAACGCCATTTCTTGGGCATGTAAGGAACGCCCCGAAGTTTGAATGTGGTATTTCAGTTTTTGACTGCGTTCATTCGCACCGTATTTGAAACGCATCGCCGTTGCCCAAATCCGACGTGCCACCCGCCCAATCACGGAATATTCAGGGTCCATGCCGTTTGAGAAGAAGAAGGATAAATTCGGTGCAAAATCATCAATGTGCATTCCGCGCGCTAAATACGCTTCGACATAAGTGAAACCATTTGCCAAGGTGAACGCCAATTGAGAAATCGGATTCGCGCCCGCTTCGGCAATGTGATAGCCCGAAATCGAAACCGAATAGAAATTCTTAACCTGATGATGTACAAAATATTCTTGAATATCGCCCATCATTTTCAGGCTAAATTCAGTGGAGAACAGGCAAGTATTTTGTCCTTGGTCTTCTTTCAGAATATCGGCTTGCACCGTGCCGCGCACATTTTCCAACACCCACGCTCTAATTTTTTCAATCTCATCATCAGTAGGTTGGCGTTTGTTGTCGGACTCGAATTTTTCAACTTGTTGATCGACAGCGGCATTTAAAAACATTGCCAAAATTGCAGGCGCGGGGCCGTTAATCGTCATCGAAACTGACGTGTTGGGATTACAGAGTTCAAAGCCGCTGTACAACACTTTCAAATCGTCTAAGGTCGCAATCGAAACACCTGAGTTGCCGACTTTGCCGTAAATATCGGGGCGCGGCGCAGGGTCACAGCCGTATAAAGTCACCGAGTCGAAAGCGGTAGAAAGGCGTTTGGCGGGCGATTCTTTAGACAGAAAACGGAAACGTGCGTTAGTGCGGAATGCGTCGCCTTCGCCTGCAAACATGCGGGTCGGGTCTTCATTTTCACGTTTAAACGCAAACACGCCAGCGGTATACGGGAAGCTGCCCGGCACATTTTCCTTCATCATCCACGTTAATAATTCGCCGTGGTCGGTGTATTTCGGCAGTGCGACCTTGGGAATTTTTGTGCCTGACAAAGAACTGCTGTTGAGTTTGGTGCGAATTTCTTTATTGCGAATTTTGACGACGTATTCATCGCCCGTAAAATTCTGTTTGACCGTGTCCCACATGTCCAACAATTTGCGGGCGTGCACATCCAAACTGTCTTCTTTTTGGCGAATTAACTCGTCTAAATTGCTGGCATCTTTGCCGCAGTGTTGCAGCATTTTTTGCGTGGCATGAAGCTGTTGGCGTTCACGGGCAATTTGCGCTTGGGTTTTAATCGTTTTGTGATAAGCACGCACAGTATCGGCAATTTCTGCCAAATAGCGTTGGCGTTGCGGCGGCACAATCACCGTGCTGTGGGTGGATTCTTTGGTGCTGACCCGTGGCAAATGTCCACCGTGGGGCAAAGTTGCAAAGCCTTTGTCCGCAATCGCTTGTAAAATTCCTTGGTATAAACCCGTGACCCCGTCATCATTGAAACGCGAGGCAATCGTGCCATATACGGGCATTTCATCAGTGGCTTGGTTGAATAAAGTTTGATTGCGTTGATATTGTTTACGCACATCCCGCAAAGCATCGAGCGCGCCTTTGCGGTCAAATTTGTTAATTGCCACTAGATGGGCAAAATCGAGCATGTCGATTTTTTCCAACTGGCTGGCAGCCCCAAACTCGGGAGTCATCACATACAAAGACACGTCCACATGCGGCACAATCGCTGCGTCGCCCTGCCCAATCCCTGAAGTTTCCACAATGATAATGTCAAAGCCTGCGAGCTTAGTCGCGGCGATAACATGCGGTAAAATTTCAGGAATTTCGCTGCCCGCGCTGCGGGTTGCCAAAGAACGCATGTAAATATTGGGCGAATCAATCGCGTTCATGCGAATGCGGTCGCCTAATAAAGCCCCGCCACTTTTACGACGTGAGGGGTCAATGGCAATCACAGCGATTTTGAGTTTATCTTGATGATCGAGACGTAAACGGCGAATGATTTCATCA
This sequence comes from Thiotrichaceae bacterium, assembly GCA_028688145.1. Lineage (GTDB taxonomy): Bacteria > Pseudomonadota > Gammaproteobacteria > Beggiatoales > Beggiatoaceae > JAQTYU01. The sequence continues at coordinate 501,836 of JAQTYU010000001.1, forward strand.
GTCAGTGAGGATTTGCCTGCACCGCCTGTGCCTGTAATCCCGAGAACGGGCGTAGTCTTGTGTTGTGCGGCTTCGCGAAGTGTTGCGTGTAATGCGGGGCTGCTCTGGTTCTCTAACACGGTGATACAGCGTGCTAAGGTGTTCCAGTTGCCTTGTTGGAGTTTTTCTAAATCGACTTGCGCTGCGGCTGACAAATCGACATCGCATTTTTCCAGCGTGTCGTTAATCATGCCTTGCAAGCCCATGCGTTGCCCGTCTTCTGGAGAATAAAGACGGGTTACGCCATATTTTTGTAGTTCTTCAATTTCGGGGGGAATAATAACACCACCACCGCCGCCAAAAACTTTGATATGTTCGCCACCGTTTTCTTTCAGCAAGTCGATCATATACTTGAAAAATTCGATATGTCCGCCCTGATACGAGCTGACGGAAATACCGTGTGCATCTTCCTGTAACGCGGCAGTGACAATTTCTTGTACTGACCGATTGTGTCCTAGATGAATCACTTCTGCACCTGATGCTTGCAGAATGCGCCGCATGATATTAATCGCGGCATCGTGTCCATCGAAAAGACTCGTTGCAGTGACGAAACGAATCTTGTTTTTAGCGTGGTATACGCTAGGCGTTGGCAATTTCTTAGCCTTTGTCATTAGTCTCCCTCCCCCAGTTTGAACACACACTAGATACCTCTACCTAGTCATTAATTGCTTCCCCACTGATTAGCGAGGTCTCTTTAAATGTGCACGGCTATTCTAATCGCAGTTGACGTAAACGTCAATTAGTTGTGTTGATTTTTTGAGAAAATTTTAGGGATTGATAGCAGTTAAGATAATGCTGCCTTCTACTCCCAGTGTTATTGATGAGTTTGGATAAATCTCCTACAGCAATTCAGAATCTAAGAAAACAGGGAAACATACTTACGAAATGGCGAGTGTTATGTATGATGTACGCAATCGGATAGCAGCCGTCGATAGTTATCTCGAAAAAGCACGAGATAGTGCAGTTCTGATTTGTCAGAAACAAACGCTCTAACGCTACTACTCTCTGAATATTAAGGGCTTAATTATGCTGAATTTGGATAGTCCTGTAAACCGATGACCACAAAACTCCTATTTATCTGTAGTCAAAACAAGTGGCGTAGCCCCACAGCTGAACAGATATTTTCAGAAAATAGCACGTTGGAATGTCTGTCTGCGGGTCTAAATCATGATGCAGAAAATCCACTGACTCAAGAATTGGTCAGTTGGGCAGATATTATTTTTGTGATGGAACGCAAACATAAGGAAAAACTTGCTGCAAATTATCAAGCACAGTTGTTAAATACCCGTGTCATCTGTTTGAATATTCCAGATAATTATAAATTTATGCAGCCTGAACTGATAAAATTGCTCAAGTTAAAAGTCTCACGGTTTTTGCCACAGCTTTAAAAATTACAGTAAAATCAATTAATTTTTATATTTAAAATTCGTCTTTAGGGGATTTATACGGACAGTCAACAAACTACATTTTTATGAAAACCCGATATAATTTGCGTAATCTTCCCGCCACAGGATTAAAACTGATGTCTCAAATCAAATCGCCCTTAGCGAAAATTCTGGATCGTATTAAACAAAACCCTGTGATTGCTTCCGTTTTGACCTTGCTCACGGTGATTACCGCGCTGTCTGCATTTACCGAAGCCAGCCAACATCTTTGGGATATGATTCCTGATACGCGTCCCAATCTTAATGGCACTTGGATTGCTGAGGTAAAATATGATTGGCAAAATAAGCCATTTCAAGAAATTTTTATTTTCAATGATATGGGCGATAAAATCATGGGGACAGCCAGTTTTTTACAAGTGCAGCGTGCAATTTCTGAGGGCAAATTACAAAAAAACAAGCTCACTTTTATCACCAAAACCCAAGAGGAAATTGGTAGCACAGGCATGAAAGAAACCACTCATCTTTACCGTGGCGAGATTCAACAAAATCAAATTATCTTTATGATGCAGACTGAAGGCGGTTTTTCCAGTCATCTGCCGATTGAGTTTGTTGCAAAAAGACAGTAGTTTTTTAGCTGACCCCTTTTCAAAACAGAACGCATATCCATTTAAAAACAGGGTGATTTGATGAGCCATGATTTGTAAAAACTAAGCGAGCTGCTTACACTATTCGCACAATTCTCCTATTTCACAAGGAACGTTCCATGAAAGTATTACCATGTTTACTCATGAGTATTGCGCTCAGCAGCGTGTTAAGCCTGCCCGTTTTTGCTATAGAATCCGAGGCGACTAGATTGCAACAAGAGGAGGAACATTATCTAGGTGTTACTGAAGCAATCAACGATATAAAATCTGCCAAAATCAAGCTTGAAGAAACAGCTAATGAGTTTGGAGGTCATAAAAATATCGCACTTCACGCACTGGATGAAGCACTGAATCAATTACAAGTTTCTTTGGAATTTGCCAAGACAGAAAAAAAGACTCAGTAGTAAACCTTCGTTTGCTTTGAGAGCGAAGCTATTTGCGACCTGCTGTGTGTAAACTGCCAGCAGGTTTTTTTATAGATAAAATCCCCTCAGTACACAAATGCACTATAGTGTGATCAACAGGAGGACTAACAAATGAAAGTTACATTAGATTTAGATGCCTTGTTAGCACAAGGAAAAATCACTACTGAAGAACACGCCAAGTTTAATAATTTTGCCGTACAAACAACGAGCAATCTCGCGTTTAATATTTTGGTAGGTTTTGGCGTAGTTGCAGTGAGCGGTGCGTCATTGGCTTTGATACCTAGCCCAATTACTGCGATTATCGTAGGTTTAATAATCTCACTGCTGGGGTTGGGGCTGTCGCAAAGTGGTTTAACCCAATGGTCATTGCTCGCTAATATGTGTGTTTTGGTGGGGGCGTTAATGTTTGGCGGTGGGACACTGCTATTCAGCCGTGGCTCTGTTGGCGGTTTGTTATTAGTCACTATACTTTATAGCATCGCGGGCATTGTGGCGCGAAGTGGCTTATTAATCACGCTTGCAGTGCTCACGTTGAGCACAGTGATTGGTGCACGCACAGGGTATATGCACGCGATGTATTCACTCAGCATTACCGAACCCAGTTTAACCATTGGGATATTCGGGTTGCTGGCGATTGGACTGTATCAACTTTCAAAATTTTTACCCACAGATTTTGAACGGCTGGCGATTATTGGGGCAAGAACCAGCGTGTTTATGGTGAATTTTGGTTTTTGGATTGGTTCATTATGGGGTGACAGAGGTATTGATCCCGAAAAACTCGTTATCATTCCTGCCAACCTGTTTGTGCTCGGTTGGGCAGTTGCTTTATTGGCGACAGGAATTTGGGCGTGGCATAAGAATCTCCGTTGGTTATTAAATACGGTTGCGGTGTTTGGCGGGATTCATTTTTACACTCAGTGGTTTGAACATTGGCATTTATCCCCAGACAGTGTCTTGCTTGCGGGTTTTCTCGCACTGGGCTTTGCAATTGCATTACGTGTAGTGAATACGGCAATGTTGCAGAAGAACGCTTAATTTTTACGGGCACAAAACCTGTTTTACCTTGTGCTAACATTTCTTGTCTTGAGGGTTTGGGCGACAACTCAAATTGGATTTTATCCATGATTTCAGGGTAAAACTTCACCTCTAATTCTTTCCGAATGCGTTCAGGATGATAGCCGTTATCCAACAAGATTGTAGTCTTTGCTAATATTGGCTTTCACACAGTGTGTTAACAAGGGAAAGCCTAAACTATTTCACTGCTAAGTGTCTTTTAATCCCGTGGATGGCTTTGTAAAAGCAATATTCTTGAGGAGTTACTCAGTTCAATCTACAACTCTTTAATTTTACTGGAAACGCTATTGTGCAATGCACAACACTATCCTCTACCCTGACGGCTGGCGTTGTAGGATTCAAACGGTTTTTTTGAAGGGTATCACACAACGAATACCCCTGAGTCTCAAAACCTCGATGCCTAAAATTTTACATAAATTCAGAGCATTATTTTGTAACCTATAGTTATTTAAACTAATTAAGTTTTATTATCCCTAACTCAGGTTAACTTAATGCCAGTGAAGTGAGGGGCGCAGTTAAACTTTACGGCGCACTCGGTGATTGTCCCTGGAGCATTTTAAACAAGCTGGCAGGAAACTGTTCCCGTTCCATATACGCAATGATTTCAGTTAAATCATAAGGCACGGTGTGATAATGCACGATGCGTTCCTGCTGGTCATAAATCGCAAACTGCGCCCCTATTTTCCCATTGCGCGGCTGCCCCACGGAACCGGGACAAACCAAAGCATAATTAAACTGTTTCAAATCAATCACATCACCATCATACGATGTATCTAATAAACGACTGCCGCGCCGTGCGTAAATTTGTGGCTGATGCGTATGTCCATGAAAACAGACGGGAATATTTTTGCGTTCCAGCACATCTAAATTATCGTGATAAGTCATTTCATAGACATAAGCATTGAAAAAAGTGGGGTCTATCGGTGCGCCATGCAATGCCATCCACGATTCTTCATGCAGCACCGAGGGCAAATCCTCCAACCACTTTTTTTCGACCGAACTTACGCGTGATTCACACCAATCGAGCACCCACGCAGCTGTTTTAGAAAAGCCTTTTTTAAAATTACCTGTGGCTAAACCTTGATCGTGGTTGCCTTTCACCACCAAAAACTGCGAGTTTTGAATACGCGCAATACATTCGCTGGGATAAGGTCCATAACCGACGATGTCCCCCAATAATACCCCGCGTTTAATCCCATTCTGATTTAAATACGCAAGCACCGCATCCAGCGCGGGCAGATTTGCATGAATATCTCCAATCAAGGCAATATAACGGCTGTGATGCAGTTTGTTTAAATGCTTGGGCGCAGTTTGGCGATAAAGTGCGTCAACGAATTGATGAACCAGTTGACGTAAACGTTCATTCGGCATAAACAAATCTTTCAATTGTTCTGCCAACACCCGCAGCACCTCAGGATCATGAAAATATTCTAAGATAATAACCCGTATATTTTGCGAAAGTTGCACCGCAATTTCAGGGGTCAGCCATGCCAAGGAGCGAATATAAACCCCAAGCATTTGCGCGCAAGAAATAAACCGATCCCAGCTATAAATATCATCGTCTAAATAATACAGCTCGCCCAGCTCATCCACCCCAAAATTTGATAAACCTTCATCCAGACGAATATCTAATTGTTTGGCAACCCGAAAATAATGTTCAAAGATTTTACTGAGATAATTCAAGCGTTGTTCAAGGTCGATCGTGCCTTCATTAAATAATTCATGCAAGGGCTTAATTCTAGGACAAATATTTCCAATAACGCAGGGAGTATGATCATCAATTTCTGCAATAAACCATGTTTTTTTAGGATGGTGAACCAGATAAGCTTTTTCTTTTTCTAAGGCTTGAATCGCCCAGCGTTTTGCCGAGCGGTTATCCAAACGAATTTCGCTGCGAATTTTCAAGACACTTTCAGGATTGATATAAATTTTTGTGCCGGGTCTGCCTGTGAAAGTTTCACCATAGAGCAGGGCGGTTTCTTGGGTGTTTAGCAAATCTAAAATGTAGGCTTCGGTATAAATCGGCGTGTTTGCAACAGAGCCAATTACCGTAATTTTATAGTTCATCTCAGCTCCGGGGGAGAGGTTGTCAAGGTCTATTTAGACCACCAACGCGGACACTACCGACTTCTAAGCCGGGTGTTATCTAATTTTATCAGCAGAAAATACGCGGTCTATGCAGGATGTCATTCGTGGTCTAAGCATTTCCCTGCACAAATCCTGCCTATTTCGTGTTTCCCCGATCATAAACTATTGGGGAAACGCGATCAAAGCAATCACTTAGGCAGGGGCAGAAACTTTGGGCAGATTCAGTAAAGCCGCATCCAAAGCTTCTTTGGGATATTCAAAATCTTCCAGTTCACCACTGAAATATTTGTCATAAGAAGCCATGTCAAAATGCCCATGTCCTGACAAAGTAAATAATAAAGTTTTTGCTTCACCACTTTCCTTGCAACGCAAAGCTTCGTCAATCGTGGCACGAATCGCATGATTAGACTCGGGCGCGGGAATAATACCTTCCGCTTTGGCAAACATCACCCCTGCTTCAAATGTCGCAATCTGCGGTACAGACACCGCTTCGATCAAGCCTTCATGATAAAGTTGTGAAACCAGCGCGGAATCCCCGTGATAACGCAAACCACCCGCATGAATCCCCGGTGGCATGAAATCATGTCCCAAAGTGTACATTTTCATCAACGGGGTTAAGCCTGCGGTGTCACCATAATCATAAGCATAATGCCCACGGGTCAAAGTCGGGCAAGAACCGGGTTCGACTGCCACCAAGCGAATATTTTTGCCTGCGGCTTTGTCTGCCAAGAATGGAAACATCATCCCACCGACATTAGAACCGCCGCCACAGGGCGCAAAAATCATATCAGGATAATCGCCGACTTGCTCCAATTGCTTGCGAGTTTCAAGACCAATCACGGTTTGGTGCAATAATACATGGTTTAGCACTGAACCTAACGCATAATTAGTATCAGTTCGGGAAGCGGCTTCTTCAACGGCTTCAGAAATCGCAATCCCTAAAGAACCATTGCTATCAGGATGCTCGGCTAAAATCTGCCGTCCTGAGGCGGTTAAAGGGCTGGGACTGGGAATCACTTCCGCGCCCCAGGTTTGCATCATTGAGCGGCGGAACGGTTTTTGATCATAGCTGATTTTGACCATGTAAACCCGCACTTCTAAACCAAACATGCTGCCCGCCAAGGCAATCGAAGAACCCCATTGTCCCGCGCCCGTTTCCGTGGTCAGGCGACGAATTCCTGCGGCTTTATTATAATAAGCTTGGGCGACTGCGGAATTGGGTTTGTGTGAACCTGCGGGACTGACCCCTTCATATTTATAATAAATTTTGGCAGGCGTGCCCAACATTTGTTCCAAACGATGCGCCCGAAACAGCGGCGCAGGTCGCCATAAACGGTAAATTTCGCGCACTTCTTCGGGAATCGGAATCCAGCGTTGTTGCGACATTTCTTGTTCAATAATCGCGGGTGGAAAAATCGCACCCATCATTTCGGGGGTAATCAGTTCACCATTCGGCGCGAGATAAGGCGCGGGCGGGTTCGGCATGTCAGCCACCACATTGTACCAATGTGTAGGAATTTCAGATTCTGCCAACAGAATTTTAGTCGTGTGCATATTTTTTCCTTATAATGAGATATATTTTCATCAAGTCGCTGCTGGTATTCGCGCTGCTCACCCCCAAAACATGATTTCTATGTCACTTAGGGGAAGTTAGGATTTGTTGAGCAAGCGACTGTGTCTTAGTATAAAACGCGAAGGCACGGTAAAGAAGTCGATTATTAGTTTAAGCAAGTTAAGTTTCCGTTGCAAAACCCCGTAGGCATGTTTAATGCTGTCTCTTATTCAAGTTGAAGCTCATCTTTGGAAACTGATAAGCTGCATGATGATAAATACACCCCAATACTCCGTTTGAACTCAGCCTCAATCATGAGGTTTTATCAAAAAGGATTTTTTATGAAAAAGATAATCAGTCTTGCCGTTGCAGGCGTATTACTCACACCTACGCTGGTCATGGCAACAGAACCCCCTGCAAAGAAAGCCAATAAAGAAGCGGCTCCCACTAAAGACGCAGCCCCTGCAAAAAAAGACTCACCGATTTTAGGATTTACCCTGCAAAACAAGATTAATAATGAGGCAGCTTCCCCCGAGCAAACCCTTGAAGCCTCACCCATTGCGTTGTTCTACGCGCTGAAAAATGAGGTGATTGCTCAATTAGATAAGGGCAACAAACCGCTAAACCTTGTCAGCACGGTGCGGACCTTATTGTCTGAAGAAGCCAAGAAAACGCTGGGTACTTTACCTGATGCTACTTTAACTACCAAAGTTGCCAGTGATGGTAAAGGTTCTAGTGTGTTAGATATGCCTGCTTTTCAGCGCGATGTTCCCTTGAAGAAACAACAAGGTAAGATTGATTGGAAAGGCATTACGGGGAAAATGGACTTCGTGAACAAGTTTGAAAGCCCTAAAATCGATTTAGTGATTGGTGGTGCGACTTTGAGCGAAGGCGACGAGCTGCCTGTGTTCTTCATGGATAAAACCACCTACACGGGCAATTTCGATGCGGACTTGATGCCCTTAAGTGCGGAATTTAACATGCCCAGTTTGAGCTTTGGGGATAAAGTCAACCGCATAGAGTTACAAAACGTGACTGCACGCGGCAAAACTCGTAAAGCGAAAAATGGTTTAGACCTTGGGGAAGGCACGTTTAATGTCGCCTTGTTTAAAGCCAATGATGCTAAGAAAGACATGGCAATCACCATGAATGACATCAAATTTGGTGTAATTACCGACGAAAAGGCCGACAACAATATTACCGTGGCTGTGCAGTCACAAATCGGTAAATTACTGACTAATGTCATCACCCCTAATGAAGTCACTAACTTCAGTTATAACAGTGTGTTGGAGTTTAGACGTTTGAACGGGGCTGCTTTGTTAGAAATTCAGAACAAAACTCGCGAACTGCGCCAACAACAAGGCTCGATGAGTCCTGAAATGATGCAAATGGCGATTGCAGGCAAGTTGATGGAAGTGTTACCTAAACTCACTGCAAACTCTCCTGAAATTGCTTTAAGCCAATTGACAATACGTACACAGGATGGCAGCTTAGAAGGCAATATGCGGATTGCAATTGATGGGAAAAAACCATTTTCTTTCAGTAAGATTGATGAAATCGTGGCTGCTTTAACCGCAGATGCTAATTTCACCATCACCAAGACCTTGATTAACAAGTTGATGGAAAGCCAAGCTCAGAAATCCTTGGGACGTGTAGAAAAAGATGCTAAGAAGCCTGCTGAAGATGTCAATGCACAAGCAAAGGCTGTAACACAACAACAACTGAAATCTTTGGTTGATCAAAAATACTTGGTTGATGCAGGAGATAGCTACAAATTTAACTTAGTCTTCGATGGCAGCAAGCTGCTGATTAACAATAAGGATATTCCCTTGCCTTTTGCTAAGAAGTCTGCACCGACTGCGAAACCCTAAGTTTTTGCCACCATCCGAGAGGGGCGTGATTCACGCTCCTTGGGATGCTGGTTTATTTGCAAGAAGATGGCACTAATTTATCAGGAATTGGATTACTAGAACCTACCGTAGTACACACCCAATCGCGCGTATCAGGATAATAAACCATACGAATATTTTTACCGCCTAAATCAGTACTCGCACTCATCTTCATAGTGGCTTCAACATAAGTATTGGGTTTTCCAGAGACCACAATACTGGTATAAGTTCCTGAAATTTTCCCACCGACTTCATCAACATTCGGCCAAGTGCCCCAAGTCATATAATAATCCATCATTGGATTTTTCAAACCTGCCAGTAAACTCACCGCATCCATCACTTTGGCGCGTGAAGTATAATCAGAATAAGCGGGAATCACAACGGTTGATAAAACTCCAATCACTGCGACCACCATCATTAATTCCACAAAATTAAAGCCGCGTTGTTTCTTATAAGTAGATACGGTTCTCATTTTGGCAATTCCTCTGTTTGTAATTAACCTACCATGTCGAAAAGTGCTTAGCATGAATTAAACCAAGTTTTTGTAAGTTTAATTAAATTATTTACCTATTGAAAATAAAGTAGTTATTTTTACTTTAGACAGGGATTGTATTTTATATTTAGTAAAACATGTTGAGGTTCAACAACTGCTTGTTGTTTTCAACAACTTTACTAGGGCTTGTCCTTGAGATTAAGGCGTTGCATTCGGTAACGCAGCTTGCTCAAACTGATGCCTAATAATTTAGCGGCATGGGTTTTGTTCCATTCGACGCGGGTGAGTGCATCTAATATTGTGGCTTTTTCAATACCATCCAGACGTGGGTCTAATCGGTTTTCCATCTGTTCGGCAATATGGCGATTGGGTAGTTGCAGGTCATCAATCTGAATTAAACTTTTTTCACATAAAGTGGCGGCACGCTCTAAAATATTTTCTAACTCGCGCACATTACCAGGGAAGTCATATTGCAATAGTGCCTTCATGGCTTTTTCGGAAATTTGCAGTGGACTGCCGTCATCAAAATGATAACGCGGACTCGAGGTTAAGGTATTCAAAATCTTATTGACTAATTCCGCAATGTCTTCGGGATGTTCGCGCAGTGGTGGAATGCACAATTCAATGACGTTAATTCGATAAAATAAATCTTCCCTAAACTTACCTTCACGCACTAAGGAGGATAAATCACGATGACTGGCACTTAAGATACGCACATCTACAGGAATTTCTTGATGACTGCCGAGGGGACGAATTTGATTTTCTTGAATAGCGCGCAGCAGTTTAACTTGCATGTGTAGCGGCAATTCTGCCACTTCATCTAAAAACAGTGTGCCTTTATTGGCAATTTGGAATAAGCCTTGTTTATCATATAACGCGCCTGTGAATGCACCTTTTTTATAGCCGAAAAACTCACTTTCCATTAAATCATTGGGGATTGCGCCACAGTTGACGGGGACAAAATCTTGTTCGTGACGTGGGCTTAAATCGTGAATAATTCTTGCGATAACTTCCTTACCCGAACCGGATTCACCACGAATATAAACAGGGGCTTGTCCTCGTGCGATTTTCTTTACTTTCTCTTTAACCGCATCAATGCTTGCTGATTTTCCTGTAAAGCGATCTAAGATTTTCGTGGAACGATTGGAAAATAAATTAAGACCTTTTTCTTCTTTGGCTTTTAAAGCATTACGAACCAAAGTACGCAATTTTCCTAAATCAATCGGTTTATTGAGAAAGTCTGAAGCTCCTGCCTGCACTGCTTGCGCATTTAAGTGATTGTCATATGCGGTGACCACGGCAATATGCGTTTGTGGCGAAACTTGTTGCATAGCTTTGACAAAATCAAGACCATTTCCATCGGGCAGACGAATATCTACAAGGCTAAAATCAATACTATCGCCGTGCTGATTCAGGATTTCATAAGCTTCTTCTAAATTTTTGGCGGTAAGACATTCAATGTCCAGCGGCAATAAACTACGCAGGGCTAATTCCCGCAAATCCGCTTCATCATCTACAATTAGGCAACGAGGTTTTATCATATTTCAACAATAGCGCGACTGAAATGAATCCGAAAGCAGCAACCCTGCTCAGTATTTTCCACCAATTGTAAAAAGGCACGATTAGCATCGCATAACTCGCGAGCGATGTATAAACCTAAACCTGTGCCACTGTCTTCGGTGGTGAAAAACGGCTCAAAAATCTGTTTTGCCGTTTCGTGGCTCATGCCTTTTCCAAAATCTTTAATATCTAAAAATGGTAAATTGACCGCTTGATTGACACCCAAAGTGAGCGCGAGCATAGGCTCAGTTTTACTATAGCGTAAAGCATTTTCACATAAGTTATTAACGACTTGAAACAATTGTACCTTATCAAAACATACCACAACTTCAGCTTGTTGCACATGCAGCTCAATTGCGCTGGCGGGCAAATGTTGGTGCATTCGTAATTCTTCGATAAATTCTGTAATCCACGGATGCAAATCGAATGATAAAACATGAGGTTGTCCGCGCCGACTGATTTGTAATACATTTTCAATAATCGTATTGACGCGCTTGGTATTGTTTAAAATCATTTGCACCAGCGGATAATTATTATTTTCGGGCGGAATATCTTCGTTTAACAACTGCCCCGCTTGACTGATGGCAGACAGCGGATTGCGGATTTCATGGGCAATGCTGCCTGTGAGCCGCGCTAAAGAAGAGAGTTTTAATTGTGCCGCCTGTTGATTCACCACGGTGGCATCTTCCAGCACGATTAACACATTGGATTCACCGCCGCGATCTAATTCGGTAAAGGTGGTGATAATGCTGACACCGCCTTGTGCGGGGCGAAACATCCGTGAAAATGCCAACTTATGTTGTTGCCAGTGTTCCAATTGTAGGGCAAGTTCAGGGATGACTGCACTTAAAGTGCGCCCATTTGCGGGTTCATGCAAGCCTAATAAACGACGAGCGGCTTCATTAAACAGGCGTACCCTACCACCAATATCCACCACCACAATCCCTGATTGAATATTTTGCACAATTTGTGAGTTTAATTGTGCGAGATATTGCAGATGTAAGCCGCGTTGTTTGGCAAGGGCTTCGCTGGTGTGAATGCGTTTGGCGAGCATTTGCCCAAGGAAAGCGGTGGCAAAAAAACTGACCCCTAACATGCTGGCGTGAATATAACTGTTTTGAATCGTTGTGCCTTGGGAAATGTGCATTCCGTAAATCACAACAAAAGTCGCTTGTACTAATACGCTAATCGTGGCAACAGCGGCAAAGAAAAAAGTCAGCAAACCCTCAGTGAGTAAACTCACTCCAGCAATGCTGATAATTAATAATACACCTAAGCCGCTGTTTAAACCGCCACTGGCATACATCATCAGGGTGATGGCGACAATATCGAATAAAAACTGTGCGAAAATTTGCCATGCAAATGGCGGGCTACGGCGTTTAATTAAAACGTGTGACATTAGCCCAAACAGTAAATAAACCCGATCAACCCATAAGAATAAAGATTGATTTTCTTTTGCGATAAAATCGGGGGCAATGCCCGCACCGACCAGTATTAGAAAACTGAGCGCAATGGTAATTCTATAAAAATTAAAGAGATAAAGAGGTTTCCAATCAGAAATGCTGGTGGGTTGATTATTAAGTTGAGATGCGTTAAGCATTGTATAAGCCATGAATATCCACCGCATCGGAGAGAAAAGGGGCTAATTATACCTTGCCAGCGAAGTCCTACAAGTTTTTAACATTGAATAATGTTTGTACTTATGCTCTATTAAGAATTGACTAAATTTTCATTAGACTTTAGGGAGTCCTCACCATGCAATATACTATTATTCCAGTCACCTCTTATCAGCAAAATTGCACTTTGTTATGGTGTAAAACCACGCATGAAGGCATGGTGGTTGATCCGGGCGGCGATATTCATCGCATCATTGCAGCCATTCAACAACATGAAGTCATTTTGAAAGGGATTTTATTAACCCACGGACATTTAGACCATGTTGGCGGCACGGTAGAATTGGCAAAACGTTATCATGTTCCAGTGATTGGACCTCATCAAGATGATGATTTTTGGTTAAAAGCGTTACCTGATCAAAGCCGTGCTTTTGGTTTCGCGCCGCATTTGGCGTTTAAACCTGAACGTTGGTTGACGGAAGGCGAGGTGGTGCGCTTTGGTAATATTGAATTACAAGTACGTCATACGCCCGGACATACGCCCGGACATGTGGTGTTTTTCGAGCCGAAAACGCGGCTGGCTTTGGTGGGCGACGTGTTATTTAGCGGTTCAATTGGGCGCACTGATTTTCCCAAAGGCGACCATGAAACCTTAATTCATTCGATTCAGTCGAAATTATGGACTTTGGGCAATGATGTGGCATTTATTCCAGGACATGGACCGATGTCAACTTTTGGCGAAGAACGTCGCACCAATCCGTTTGTGGCGGATCGTTAATTCATTAAAAATAAGGAAAATTTTAACTGAAGCCCCCACCCCTCTAAAGGGGGCTAAAGATAAATATTTTCTCTTTAAAGTTAAGCAGGATGGGCAATGCCCACTCCACATTATTTAAAAATTAAATTTTGAATTCCCTTAGGCTACGAGGGTTAAGGACGCAGTTAATTCCCTCTACTTGCCTATTCTCAAAATCCCCCTTATGCTCACTTTGTTATACAACCAAGGGAGGATAACAAGATGGGGCTACCCCACTTTGTCAAAATTGTCGAAGTTGGCGCGCGTGATGGTTTACAAAACGAAGCGAAAACTGTTCCGACCACTATTAAAATTCAATTAATTAATCAACTCACTGCCACGGGTTTGCCTGTGATTGAAGTCACCAGTTTTGTGTCGCCGAAATGGGTGCCACAAATGGGCGATAATGCTGCGGTGTTTTCAGGGATTGAGCGCAAAGCAGGGGTAAATTATCCCGTGCTCACGCCCAATTTGCAGGGCTTCAATGCCGCGCTGGCGTTGGGTGTGGAAGAAGTTGCGGTATTTGGAGCAGCATCGGAAAGCTTTTCTCAGAAAAATATTAACTGTTCAATCCAAGAAAGTTTGGAACGCTTCATTCCTGTGTGCGATGCCGCGCTGAAAAATAATATTCGGGTGCGGGGTTACGTGTCTTGTGTGGTGGGTTGCCCTTATGAAGGAGAAATTCATCCCGAGGCGGTGGCGGTGGTGGCAGAGCGGCTTTATAAAATGGGCTGTTATGAAATTTCTTTGGGCGACACTGTCGGCGTGGGCACGCCGCGCCAAGTGCAGGCGATGTTACAGGCGGTGGCAGCAAAAGTGCCCGTGGAAAGATTGGCAGTGCATTTTCATGATACTTACGGGCAAGCACTGGCGAATATTTACGCTGCCTTGGAATTTGGGGTGAATGTGGTCGATAGTTCAGTGGCTGGTTTGGGCGGTTGTCCTTATGCTAGAGGCGCATCGGGCAATGTTGCCAGCGAAGATGTGTTGTATTTGCTGAATGGCTTAGGAATTGAAACGGGCGTAAATTTGGAAAAGTTGGTGCGCGCAGGTCAATTTATCAGCGAATTTTTGGGTAGAAGTTCTGCGTCGAAAGTGGCGCGGGCGATGGCGGGAAAGTGTGAATAACACTTTGAAAAATAAGACCTGTCAGACTTTAAAAATCTGGCAGGTCTGCATGGCTTAACCTGAGAAGGATGAACCACAGCCGCAAGTCGTCACTGCATTGGGATTGCGAATAACGAATTGTGAGCCTTGTAAGCTTTCAGAGTAGTCAATTTCTGCACCACTCAAATATTGGTAGCTCATGGGGTCGATTAATAATTTAACCCCGTGATTTTCAACGACGGTGTCGCCTTCTTGAATTTCTTCATCGAAAGTAAAACCGTATTGGAAACCTGAGCAGCCGCCGCCTTGTACGAAAATACGCAGCTTTAAATTATCGTTCTTTTCTTCAAGAATCAGTTCTTTAACTTTTGCTGCTGCACTGTCAGAAAACAATAATGGGGATGGAATGGCTTCTTCTGCACTCATCGATACGACCTCGTTTTTTTCAATCCACACTCG
The DNA here is from genome assembly GCA_028688145.1 of Thiotrichaceae bacterium. Lineage (GTDB taxonomy): Bacteria > Pseudomonadota > Gammaproteobacteria > Beggiatoales > Beggiatoaceae > JAQTYU01. Next base: position 516,960 of record JAQTYU010000001.1, read on the forward strand.
ACCTCATCCATCAAGTGACTTTGTAACGATAGACACCGACGGATTGAGGTCGGCGGATTATCCCCCCGTAAACGAGGAGCTTACCAAAACGATAACAACACTAACGCATCGTTGTCTAGTAAAGTTGTTGAAATTTAGGTTTGTTCCCGATAAATGTCAAGTAATTACTTGAGACTTATCTTTATACAAACATCTGTTGTAATAAGCTTTTTTTGTATTGTTTTGTCGCGTCCAGTTGTTGCTGGGCGTTGGTAATTTTGTCGTCTATCGCACTGAGAAAATTGGCGATTTTGGTTTGTTCGGGAAGTGAAGGAGTTTTTAAGTCGATACTAAAAAAATCATCAAGTCCAATATTTAAAAGCCCGTGATTTCGTGCACCTTCTGTAGCAATCTTTTCAATTTCAGTATTGTGAGTGCCACTTTCAAAATAGTGCTCAAAAAAACTATTTAGATTATTTTCTTTCAATCTAAAACAAATATAGAGGGTAGATACAACACCTTTCTCATAGTTATTTAGGCATTTAATAGCTCCCATTGGATAACCATTTGAATAACTTTTATTGTAAGCAAAATCACCTTTATGAAGCAGGTAGTAGCCAGTTGTATCTTTTGCAGCAACTAATTTACTAAAAAATTTTTCTTGATTAATCAATCCATACTGTGCAGATATTGTTAAAACATTTTGATTATTCTCTTTATTTTTTCTGACAACCCTTTCAGCAACATCTTTTAACTCTTTCCCTTCCCACTCAGGAAAATCATTTCCATCCTCATCTTTAAAACGCAATTGCTGGCTGAAAATCTGCTGCATTACGCCTTTTTTATAACGCTGTAATAAAGAAACTTGTTGTATTAATTGCTCAATTTTTTCATCAACCGCCGCGAGGAAATTGGCGATTTTGGTTTGTTCTGGGGGTAATGGTATAAATACAAGAAGTGTTTTTAATAATCCACCAGTGATTAATGGTTGCCCTGAACCGAAGACCAACTTATTTAAATTCAAGTAATTAAGAAAATTATAAAAAAATGATTGATTATTTGGATATGTTAGACGCAAGACAAGCGCATTATCTGAAACCCCATATTGACCATCAACTTCATATAAATAACCTGCATTTGCACCAACTCTAGCTATGAGAATATGCGAACCTTGATAATCGAAATGCTTACAAAATCCAATAGTTCCAGTTGAACCGTAAAGAACAAAAGAACCATTTTCATCTTTTTCCTTTGATTTTCCTGATTGTAAATATTCAAAAAAACAACCCAATGTTTTCTTTTCCCATTCACCACTAAACTCTTTAAAACGCAATTTCGGCACATTCATCTTAAAACAAGCCCGCCTCTTTATTCTGAGTATTTTACTACGATATTTTATACTAAGAAAAGTTTATTTACGAAAATGACCTGATGTAGGGTGTATAAGCGTAGCGTCATACACCTTAATCAATCGTTGGTGCATGACGGCTACGCCTTATGCACCCTATATCTCTAACTCCTAATATGCAGCCAAATGCTAAAAAATCAATTCCGCAACGGCTTACCCGTGCTCAAAGTATGCTGAATCCGTGCCAAAGTCTCAGGCGTTTGCAACAAGCGCATAAAACCCTCACGCTCCAAATGTAACAACCACGCCACATCCACCGACGTTCCCGCCGCCACTTCACCGCCGCACAACGCCGCCGCCAAATAACTCGCCACTTTGTGATCATGCGCAGAAATAAAACCACCGACTTGTAAATTCAACAAATGCGCCTGAAACGTCGCCAAAACTCCGCGCCCCGCCACAGCAATTTTACTGGGTAATTCAGGACGAAAACCGCTCGCCACCAAACTATTAACCCGCGCACACGCCGCATTTAACAAAGCATTGGGGTGCATCACAATCCGATCACTGGGCTGTAAAAAACCATACTGCCGCGCCTGCTCCGCACTGCTACTAACTTTAGACATCGCCAACGTTTCCAACACCGGACGCAATGCCGCCAATAATTCCCCTTGTGGCGCACGCAAAGCCGCCCGTTGTGCCAACAATTTGCAACCACCACCCGCAGGAATCAAGCCCACGCCCGTTTCCACCAAACCCATATAACTTTCAAACGCCGCCACCACCGCATGACAGTGCATCAAAATTTCACAGCCGCCGCCCAATGCCAAACCTTGCACCGCCGCCACCGTGGGCACATAAGCATTTTGTAAACGTTGCGTAGTCACTTGAAACTTGCGTACTAAATTCTCAATCGCAGCAATTTCGCCCGCCTGCATCGTGGGCACGACTTTCGACAAATCCGCGCCAACACTGAACGGCGCATCATGCCAAATCACTAAGCCCATAAAATCCTGCTCAGCAATCTCCACAGCACGCTGTAAACCGTCTAAAACTGCCTCGCTCACGGTGTGCAATTTGGTCAAAAAACTGGCAATTAATACCCCATCGCCACGATGCCACGCCCGCAATGCGCCATTGTCAAAAACTGTCTCGCCAATTTCTGGCGGCAACTCGCCCAACAAATTCGCCTGCCCCGCCAAAGTGTGATAAATCGGCAAAGTCGAACGCGCTAAATATTGTCCTTGCACAGGCGACCAAGAACCTTGCGGGGTGTGCGCGGCTTTCACCTGAAAAATCCAATTAGGCAAAGGCACAGCGGCTGCAGTTTTACCTTCCGCAATATCTTGTTGCAAATATTGCGTGACCTGTTCCCAACCAATCGCTTGCCACAGTTCAAAAATGCCTTGTTGCCAAGCAAACCCCCAACGCAAAGCTAAATCCACATCGCGCGCAGTGTCGGCAATTTCTGCTAAATGCACCGCCGCATAGTGCATCACATCGCGCTGAATTGCCCATAAAAACTGGGCTTGTGGATGAGCGCAAGCACGCAACGCAGTGAAACGCTCGCCCAGATTGGGCAAGGCTAAAATCTGGGCAACTTCGGCATCAATCTCGGGTTTTGCCACCCGATAATTGCCTAGCGCGGGGTCAAACACTAAAAACTGCGATTTTTCTTTACGATAAACTCCTGCCTGGGTTTTTTGCCCCAACGCGCCATTTTCGACTAAAGCTTGCAACCACGTCGGCACTTGGTAAAAATCGCGCCACGCATCTTGAGTTAAATTCTGCGCTGCCCCACGAATCACATGGCTGGCGGTGTCTAATCCAACTTTATCCAAAGTGCGAAAAGTCGCAGTTTTTGCTCGCCCGAGGCGCGTGCCTGTGAGTTCGTCAACCGTGTCAAAACCAAGATTTAAACGTTGTGCATGGTGCAAAGTAATCACCAGCGAAAATACGCCAATGCGGTTGGCGATAAAATTTGGGGTATCTTTGGCGCGTAATACATTTTTCCCCAAACTGCCCACGAGAAAATGCTCTAAATCGTCCAGCAGTTCCACATCACTGGCGGGCGCGGCAATCAATTCGACCAAAGACAAATAACGCGGCGGGTTAAAAAAGTGAATGCCACAAAAACGGCTTTGCAGTTCCACAGGCAACAGCGCGGACAATTGCGCCAAGGCTAAACCTGAAGTATTGCTGGCGAGCACGGTTTCTGCGGATAAATACGGCAGAATTTTATCGTATAAAGCCTGTTTCCAATCCAAACGCTCGGCAATCGCTTCAATCACTAAATCACAGTCGGCTAATTGGGCTAAATCATGGTCATAAGTCGCGGGAATAATCTGGCTTGCCTGTTGTGGAGTCGCCAAGGGGCTGGGTTCTAAGCGGGTCAGTTGCTGAATCGCTTGCTGCACCGATTGATAGGGATTTTCGCCCGTGGCACTGAGTTCAAACAGCAAGGTTTTGACTTTGGCATTGACTAAATGCGCGGCAATTTGCGCACCCATCACCCCCGCGCCCAGCACTGCGACTTGACGAATATGAGGCTTACGCATGAAAATTCCCCAATGATGACCGATGGTCTTTTAAGCTTAGTGCAAGATGGGGGAGCTTGCTGGGGCGGGGCTGAGTTTAAGTTTGGATTCTTGCGTGTTCTCTGCGATTACGCCGCTTACTCTCAGATGTTAAACGCGCTAAGATAACCCGTTCTAAGGCATAATTTTTTGAAAAGAGGTTCTCCATGCAACACGCACTCATCCTCATTGAATGCCAAAATGAATGGCTTTCACCCACGGGAAAACTTCAGCATTTGATTGAAGATAAAGCCTTATTTGATTTATCAGTACAAAATATTGGCAAGGTTTTACACCACGCCCGCGCTATTAAAATGCCTATTGCGCATGTGGGACTCCGTTTTCAAAAAGGCTATCCTGAACTCGCCAATGGAAAAAGTGGCTTGCACAAAGCGATTCCAATTTTTGGGACTTTTCCCGTGGGTGAATCAGGCTCGGAATTTTACGAAGCCTTTAAACCGCAAGCCGATGAATTCATTGTGACCGGCAGAACGGGTGCAAGTGGTTTTGCTGGCTCTAATTTAGATATTTGGCTGCGTAATCATAAGATTGAAGATATTTACATCGTGGGTTATGCGACACATGTTTGCGTGGAAAGTACGCTACGTGAAGCGCACGACAAAGGCTATAACCCTGTTTTAATTAGCGATGCCACCGCTGCATTTAATCAAATGCAACAAGATTATGTGCTAACACAAGTGGTTCATCATTTTGGCGAGGCGGTGAATACGGCGAGTTTTTTGAAATTGTAGGTTGAAATGATTCCTCCGAATTTCTCGAATTCTACAAATTAAAAACACAATTAATAAAAAACGCCCCTGAAATTTCCAGCGGCGTTTTTCATTTCTATAAAGCTGTCTTCTAAAACAGGCTTATTCGTCCGTGACGCAACCTTCAGAAGCGGTTTTCACATTCTTGATATATTTGTACAAAGTGCCGCGCGTGGCTTTATAAGGCGGCATCACCCAAGCGGCTTTACGTTTTGCCATTTCTTCGGGGCTGACATCGACGTTGATTTCTTTCTTTTCTGCGTCGAGGGTGATAATGTCGCCATTTTTCACCAAAGCAATCGGGCCGCCTTCTTGCGCTTCAGGCACGATGTGCCCCACGATGAAACCATGTGAACCGCCTGAAAAACGTCCGTCGGTGAGCAAAGCCACATCTTGCCCCAAACCCGCGCCCATGATGGCAGAAGTTGGAGTCAACATTTCAGGCATACCAGGGCCGCCTTTGGGGCCTTCGTAACGAATGATGACCACGTCGCCCTTGACGATTTCCTTGCGTTCCAAAGCGTGTAACATGTCTTCTTCACAGTCGTAGACTTTTGCCGTGCCTTTGAAATGTAAGCCTTCTTTACCCGTGATTTTTGCCACCGAACCCAAAGGCGCAAGATTGCCTTTCAGAATTTGGATGTGTCCAGATTCTTTAATCGGGTTTTCTAAAGGACGAATCACTTCTTGTCCTGCTTTCAGCCCGGGTAAGTCGGCAAGATTTTCTGCGACGGTTTTACCCGTGACGGTCAAGCAATCGCCATTAATTAAGCCTTTGGAAAGCAAGTATTTCATCACCGCAGGCGTGCCGCCCACTAAATGTAAATCTTCCATCACATACTTGCCGCTGGGTTTTAAATCTGCCAAAAATGGAATACGGTTACTAATTTCTTGGAAATCATCGATGTTCAATTCCACATCCACCGCACGCGCCATTGCGATTAAATGCAGCACCGCATTGGTTGAACCACCCAAAGCCATAGTAATAACAATCGCATTTTCAAACGCGGCGCGGGTCATGATGTCGCGGGGCTTGATGTCTTTTTCTAACAAGTTGCGAATCGCTAAACCTGCTTTTAAACACTCTTCTAATTTGGCGGGGTCTTCGGCTGGGGTTGAAGAACTGTATGGCAATGCCATGCCGAGGGCTTCAATCGCGCTTGCCATGGTGTTTGCGGTGTACATGCCGCCACACGCACCTGCGCCGGGGCAAGAATGACGCACGATGGTTTCACGTTCAGTTTCGGTAATTGTGCCTGCGAGAAATTGCCCGTAGCATTGGAAGGCGGAAACCACGTCTAAGGTATTATTATTGTGGTCGTGTCCGGGTTTAATCGTGCCGCCGTACACCATCAATGAAGGGCGGTTTAATCTGCCCATTGCGATTAGGCAACCGGGCATATTTTTATCACAACCGGGCAGGGAAATATTAGCATCGTACCATTGTGCGCCCATCACGGTTTCAATCGAGTCGGCAATAATGTCGCGGGATTGCAAAGAATAGCTCATGCCGTCCGTGCCCATAGAAATGCCGTCACTGACCCCGATGGTGTTAAAACGCATTCCAACTAAACCAGCGGCGACCACCCCTTCTTTCACTTTCGTCGCTAAGTCCATTAAGTGCATGTTGCAAGGGTTGCCGTCATACCAGACGCTGGCAATCCCCACTTGCGGCTTTTTCATGTCGTTTTCATCTAAGCCCGTTGCGTACAACATTGCTTGAGACGCGCCTTGTGATTTGGGTTGGGTGATGATTGCGCTAAAAGGGTTCAGGGGTTTGGTGGACATTCAATTCTCCAAGGAAATGCAGTCAGTAAACGAGCTATTTTACACAAGCCTAAGTGGGTTGTTAAACAATTTGGGGTTTTATTCGTGGGGTGCATTTCTCGTTCCCACGCGCCTGCGTGGGAATGCGTATTGCGTCGCTCCAGCGGCGCGGGTTTGTTTATAAATCATGAAGTTCATTCCGAAATGAATATTTAACGTCTAATGATAGTTTCAGAGAATATTTTAAAGTTTGACATAAGACTCGCCGCTGGAGCGACGAGGTAGGCATTCCCACGCGGGAGCGTGGGAACGAGAAACAGCACTCAAACGCTTATTTAAAAATCCTGAAATTTCAGGTATATGACGCTGTGCTTATACACCCTTCTCTTGCTAATCACAGAAGCCATATATATTTTTATTATCTGTGATTGCAGCCACACAAGCTTCTTTCATAGGCTCTAATATTTCGATGAAACTTTTATCGCTGCTATGTTGAATTAATTTGCAAAGCTCGAGGTGTAGTATCGAAATATCTTCGTAAAAAAATACAACATCTTTGTAATAATCGGACATTCTATGGAGACGAGAATCATGTTTGATTAGAAGCTTATTTCTTTCAAAAATATACTGATGCGAGTGTTCATCTAACTCAAGCAGATGTTGTTCAGCGCGATTATTCGGAGTTCCTAAAAAAATAGAATATGTCATGTAATATCTTTAGGAGTTACGCAGTTTAATCGGTAACTGCTTGATTTTACTGGAAATAGTATTGTGCAGTGCACAATACTAACTCATTGTAAATTAATGAATTATGATTTCAACTGCGTAACTCCTAATCTTATTCAAATAATTTTTTAATGAAGAATACAGCCAGTATAGGGTGTATAAGCGTAGTGTCATACACCTACCCAATTTAAAACAGCACTCAAAATCTTATTTAAAAATCCTGTAATTTCAGGTGTATGACGCTGCGCTCATACACCCTACATTTCACTCCCCCAAATTTTTACATTTCCTTTACACCCAAGCCCCAAGTCTTTACCCCATTTTTAGACAGCGTTCGATAAGCTTAAAGTGTCGAAACAACCCTGTTTAGGAATCATCATGGACTTTATCTTTGTCGGTGCAATCATCGCATTATTGCTGCTCAGCGGCGCGTTGGTGATGGGATGCGCCAAGCTCGGAGAACGCCAATGAACGCAATTTATATTATTGGCGCGGTGGTCGCCGTCAGCCTGTTGGCGTACTTAGTCATTGCCTTGCTGAATGCGGAGGATTTGTAATGAGCGCGCAATCCCTTCTCTTACTGGGTATTTTGCTTAGTCTATTATTCGCCCTCGCCTATCCGCTCGGACTGTACCTTGCCAAAATCGGTGAAAGCACGACCACTTTTGGCTGGATTAGTAAATTAGAACACGGACTCTATCGGCTGGCAGGCATTGACCCCAATTCCAGTATGAACTGGAAAACTTATGCATTCGCCTTGCTAGTTTTTAATGGCATCGGCACGCTTGCGGTCTATGCGGTGCAACGTCTGCAAACTTCGCTGCCTTTAAATCCTCAAGCCTTCCCCAATGTCAGCCCCGATTCTGCGTTTAATACCGCCGTGAGTTTTGTGAGTAACACCAATTGGCAAGGCTACGCGGGTGAATCCACGATGAGTTATTTCACCCAAATGCTGGCACTCACGGGACAAAATTTCTTTTCAGCCGCCACAGGCATGGCGGTCGCATACGCCCTGATTCGCGGCTTCGCCTCCCATTCCACAAAAACGATTGGCAATTTTTGGGTCGATATTACCCGCTCCACTTTATACGTGTTGCTACCGCTGTCCACCGTGTTTGCAATTTTCTTAATGGGACAAGGAGTCATTCAAAACTTCTCAAGTTATCAAGAAGTTAGTTTACTAGACCCCGTCACTTATAGCCAAGCCAAAACCACCGCCGACGGTCAGCCGCTGAAAGATGAAAAAGGCAATCCAGTGATGGAAAACGTCACCGTAAAAACCCAAACGCTGGCGTTAGGGCCTGTCGCTTCCCAAGAAGCGATTAAATTATTGGGCACCAATGGCGGCGGTTTTTTCAATGCTAATTCAGCACATCCCTTTGAAAATCCTACGCCTTTAAGCAACTTTTTTGAAATGCTGTCGATTTTATTAATTCCGACCGCGCTGTGTTTTGCCTTTGGGAAAATGGTGGGCGACATGCGGCAAGGCTGGGCAATTTTGGGCGCAATGACGCTGATTTTTGTGTTGCTGAGCAGTGTGGTTTTGGTTGCAGAACAACAAGCCCATCCCGCCTTACAAGCTTTAAACGTTGACCAAACCAGCAGCGCATTGCAGGCGGGCGGCAACATGGAAGGCAAAGAAAGCCGTTTCGGAGCCAGTGCTTCCGCACTATTTGCCGCAATTACCACCACCACCTCCTGCGGCGCAGTCAACTCAATGCACGATTCGTTCATGCCCTTGGGCGGCATGGTGCCATTAATTCTGATGCAATTTGGCGAAGTGGTTTTTGGCGGAGTCGGTTCAGGTTTATACGGCATGTTAATTTTTGCCATCTTAGCGGTATTTATCGCAGGCTTGATGATTGGGCGCACCCCAGAATATTTAGGCAAAAAAATCCAAGCCTTTGAAATGAAAATGACTTCCATCGTGATTTTAGTCACCCCCGTGCTGGTATTAAGTTGCACCGCGCTGGCCTTGATGAGCGATGCGGGCACAAGCAGCATTGCCAATCCCAATGCACACGGTTTTGCTGAAATTTTATATGCCTTCAGCTCGGCGGCGAATAATAATGGCAGCGCGTTTGCGGGCTTGAATGCCAACACCCCGTTTTATAACAGTTTATTAGCTATGGCGATGTGGTTCGGGCGTTTTGCGATGATTATTCCGATTCTCGCGATTGCAGGTTCTTTAGCCGAAAAGAAACGTCTCGAAGTCACCGCAGGCACGATGCCGACGCATGGCGTGTTATTTATTGCCTTATTAATCAGCGTGGTGGTGTTGGTGGGGGTGTTGAATTATGTGCCCGCGCTTGCGCTGGGCCCGATTGTCGAACACCTGCAACTTTTTGCACGCTAAGAGGAAATCTACCATGCACGTTTCAGAGTCCCATAGTTCACGTCAACGCATGAATCTGTTCGATTCACGTTTACTGATGCCTGCCATTGTCAGCGCGTTTAAAAAACTGCATCCCCGCACCCAATGGCGCAGTCCCGTGATGTTTGTGGTGTACATCGGCAGCATTTTGACCAGCTTATTATTTATTCAATCCTTGCTGGGCAAAGGCGAAGCCAGTCCGAGCTTTATTTTAGCCACTGCAATTTGGTTATGGTTCACGGTGCTGTTTGCCAATTTTGCCGAATCCTTGGCAGAAAGTCGCAGCAAAGCCCAAGCCGCATCTTTGCGCGCTTTGAAAAAAACCGTCATCGCAAAAAAATTAGCAACGCCCAAACACGGCGCGGCTTGGGAAGAAATTTCTGCGGGAGAATTGCGTAAAGGCGACGTGGTGTTAGTCGAAACGGGCGATGTGATTCCTGTGGATGGCGAAGTTATCGAAGGCATTGCCACCGTGGATGAAAGCGCGATTACGGGCGAATCTGCGCCTGTGATTCGGGAATCGGGCGGCGATTTTTCCGCAGTCACGGGCGGCACGCGGGTGTTATCTGATTGGTTAGTGGTGCGAATTGTGGTCAATCCCGGTGAAGCGTTTATCGACCGCATGATTGCAATGGTGGAAGGCGCAAAGCGTCAAAAAACGCCGAACGAAATCGCGCTCACGATTTTACTGATTGCCTTAACCATTGTTTTCCTAGTGGTTACCGTGACCTTGTTGCCGATGTCTTTATTTGCGGTGGAAACTGCCAAGTTGGGCGAACCCGTCAGCGTCACCGTGTTGATTGCCTTGTTGGTGTGTTTAATTCCCACCACGATTGGCGGTTTACTTTCGACGATTGGCGTGGCGGGTATGAGCCGCATGATGCAAGCCAATGTGATTGCCACTTCAGGACGCGCCGTCGAAGCGGCGGGCGATGTCGATGTGTTGCTGTTGGATAAAACAGGTACGATTACCTTAGGCAATCGGCAAGCTTCCGATTTTATGCCCGCTCCCAATGTCAGCGAAGCGCAATTAGCCGACGCGGCACAATTGGCCTCTTTGGCAGATGAAACTCCCGAAGGGCGTAGCATTGTGGTGTTGGCAAAACAACGCTTCAATATTCGTGAACGCGAAATGGAAGGTTTACACGCGGTTTTCGTGCCTTTCACGGCACAAACGCGAATGAGTGGGGTAAATATTGGCGAAAGTACAATTCTCGGAGAACGTGCGATTCGTAAAGGTGCTGCGGACACCATGAAAGCTTATGTCGAAGCTCTAGGGCATGTATTTCCGCCCGAAGTGACGCGTGCCGTTGAAGATATTGCACGCCGTGGCAGCACGCCTTTGGTGGTGGTGGATGGGGATCGGGTCATGGGCGCGGTCGAATTAAAAGACATCGTCAAGGGCGGGATTAAAGAACGCTTTGCAGAATTGCGGCGCATGGGTATTAAAACCGTGATGATTACGGGCGACAACCGTTTAACCGCCGCCGCGATTGCCGCTGAAGCGGGGGTTGACGATTTTCTTGCCGAGGCAACGCCTGAAGAAAAGCTCAGATTAATTCGCAGTTATCAAGCCCAAGGGCGTTTGGTGGCGATGACGGGCGACGGCACTAACGATGCGCCTGCCTTGGCACAAGCCGATGTCGCGGTGGCGATGAATTCGGGCACACAGGCGGCAAAAGAAGCGGGTAATATGGTCGATTTGGATTCTAATCCCACGAAACTATTAGAAATTGTGGAAATTGGTAAACAAATGCTGATGACGCGCGGCTCACTGACCACCTTTTCCATTGCCAATGATATTGCGAAATATTTTGCCATTATTCCCGCCGCCTTCACCACCACCTATCCCCAGTTAAATCTGTTGAATGTCATGCACTTAAGCAGTCCCAGTTCTGCAATTATGTCGGCGGTGATTTTTAACGCCTTGATTATTGTTGCCTTGATTCCGCTCGCGTTGAAAGGGGTGAAATATCGGGCAGTGGGCGCGGCGTTGTTGCTGCAACGCAATTTATTAATTTATGGCTTGGGCGGTGTCATCGTGCCCTTTGTGGGCATTAAATTAATTGACATGATTTTAACGGGCTTGAGTTTTGTTTAATTGCACGCGGGCTAAATCATGCCCGCCTTAGGAGTCATCATCATGAACAGTATTTTTCGTCCCGCCTTGGTGTTGTTTGTCGCGCTGAGTGTCATTTGTGGCGTATTTTATCCTGCGCTTATTACAGGAATTGGGCAGGCGGCGTTTGCCAGTCAAGCACAAGGCAGTTTGGTTTCAGCGAATGGGAAAATTGTGGGTTCTTCATTGATTGGGCAAGCGTTTAGTTCACCGCAATATTTTTGGGGTAGACCCTCGGCAACCAGCCCGATGCCGAATAATGCCGCCGCTTCAAGTGGTTCTAATCAAGGATCATTAAATCCTGCATTAATTGACGCAGTGAAAGCCCGTATTGACGCATTAAAAGCCGCTGACCCTGAAAATACGGCAGCCATTCCTGTGGATTTGGTCACCGCTTCTGCCAGTGGTTTAGACCCTGAAATCAGTGCGGCAGCCGCTTATTATCAAGCGAATCGGATTGCGCGCGCCCGTCATCTCAGTCTTGAACAGGTCAAAAAACTGATTACAACACAGGAAAAACCGCAGTATTTTGGATTTTTAGGGGAAACGCGGGTGAATGTGTTGGCGTTGAATTTGGCGTTGGATCAGGGGATTGGGAAGTAAGTTAAATCAGCCCCCAAAGGAAATGCGGGATAAAGCCCTAAAATGGGCATGAAGAAAGTTGTCACGGGTTCTTTATGCCATGCGTCCATCATTTCCCTGTCCCAGAAAAACAGCAAGGACGTGAAAAGAAAATAAACTACCTGTAACACTAATGCCCATTCTAAGGGAGACATCGTCAAACCTTCTTTTTGTCTGAACCGCAATTCACACAATTACCCCAATTCACACAATTAAAGATAATTCTTTTTTCATTGCGGTAATTGCGAAAATTAAGTGAATTGTGGTTCAGACAACAATACGCTCACAACTTATTGAAAAGTCCGCACATCCACAAAATGACCCGCAATTGCCGCAGCGGCTGCCATCGCAGGGCTGACCAAATGCGTGCGGCTGCCTTGTCCTTGTCTGCCTTCAAAATTGCGGTTTGAAGTCGAAGCACAGCGTTCACCTTCTTCCAAACGATCCGCATTCATCGCCAAACACATCGAGCAACCCGGTTCACGCCATTCAAAACCCGCCTCGAGAAATACTTTATCCAAGCCTTCGCGTTCTGCTTGCGCTTTGATTAAACCAGAACCCGCAACCACTAACGCCTGCTTGATATTGCTCGCGACTTTGTGCCCTTTGACCACAGCCGCCGCCACACGTAAATCTTCAAGCCGTGAATTGGTGCAAGAACCAATAAACACGCGATCCAAATTCACCGCAGTAATTGGCGTGCCTGCTTTCAAATCCATATACGCCAAAGCGCGACGCATTCCTTCTGCCTTGACAGGATCATCCATTTTGTCGGGGTCAGGAATATTTTGATCGATAGATAACACCATTTCAGGCGACGTGCCCCAAGTCACTTGTGGCTGAATCGTGCTCGCATCTAATTCAACGATGCAGTCAAAATGCGCGCCTTCATCGCTGTGCAAATCTTGCCAAGCCGCCACTGCCTTATCCCAATTTTCAGCATTGGGCGCAAACGGGCGACCTTTCACATAGTCAATCGTCTTTTCGTCAACCGCAATCATGCCTGCGCGCGCGCCTGCTTCAATTGCCATGTTGCACACCGTCATCCGCCCTTCGACCGACAAATCACGAATCGCACTGCCTGCAAATTCAATCGCATAGCCTGTGCCGCCCGCCGTGCCGATTTTGCCAATGATGGCGAGAATAATATCTTTCCCAGAAACATCTTTGGCGGCTTTGCCTTCGACTTTCACCAACATGTTTTTCGATTTCTTTTGCACTAAGCATTGCGTGGCTAACACATGTTCGACTTCTGAAGTGCCAATCCCAAACGCCAACGCGCCAAATGCGCCATGCGTTGAAGTGTGCGAGTCGCCACAAACCACGGTCATGCCGGGTAAAACCGCGCCTTGTTCAGGCCCGATAACATGCACAATGCCTTGGCGAATATCGTTAATATCTAATTTGGTGATATTAAACTCAGCACAATTCTTATCCAAAGTTTCGACTTGTAAACGTGAAATAGGGTCAACAATGTCCGCCACGCCATTTTTACGATTCGTCGTCGGGACGTTGTGATCAGGCACTGCTAAATTTGCCGACAGTTTCCAAGGCGCGCGCTGTGCTAAACGCAGCCCGTCGAAAGCCTGTGGCGAGGTCACTTCATGCAGCAAGTGCCGATCAATATAAAGCAAAGCCGCGCCGTTTTCGTCCACGCGCACTAAATGAGCATCCCACAACTTATCGTACAAGGTTTTAGCAGACATAAGATTTCCTAACTCTATGATAGATGCGTAAAGCGTATTTTTTGTAAATATATCAAAATATTAAACCGCGCCCCCAACCCCCTAAAGGGGGCTAAACATAAAGAATTTAATTAATGTTTAAAGTCCCCTTTAGGGGATTAGGGGCGCAGTTAGCTTTTAATGAGATTAAAAAATAATCCCATTAGATAGATATTTAAGGAGCAACCACTTTCAAAGTTTGACCAATTTTGATGCTATTGCCCTTGAGCTTATTCCAGGTTTGCAACTGTTTAACTGTCACACTATAACGTTTAGAAATGTTATACAGCGTGTCTTCTTTTGCAACAACGTGTGTAGTCGCAGACGCAGCAGGCGTAACCATCACAGTGGGGGCATAAGTAGGTGTTGGTGTTGGGGTATAAATAGGCGTTGTCGCAGGCGGCATGGAAACCGCGTCAACGTTAGGCGTATCGGTGCTAGCGGCATCTTGGGTGCTGGCACAGCCGCCTAAAACTAATAACGCCGCAAGACCAGTGACGGTAAATAACTTATTCATAGGGTAACTCCTTAGTGTTCAGTGGATTAATAAAATTACTTAGTAGAACTGCCTTATTGTCTCTCCAAGCAACTCAGTCTTGCTCGCAAAAGAAATACTGACTCAGACCTCGAGACAATTTAGAGGCTTATCACCTGCCAATTGCCTTCGATTTTCTGCAATTCATGGGTACAGCCCATTGCCGCAGCCTCACCCGTTTGTCCTGCTAAACCACAAATCACAATTTCACCCTCGGCACGCAACGCGTTCACAGTAGCGGTAAAAGCTTCACTGGGTTCAACTTGTGCGGGGGCAAAAACTTTACAAGCATCACTTTCAAAATCAGGCATTAACGCGGTTAAAGAACGTAAATCGGTACTAAATCCTGTGGCGGCGCGCGCTCTGCCGAACACTTTGCCGATGTCGTCATAACGCCCACCTTGAGCAATCGCCTGACCTTGCCCGATGATATACGCCGCAAACACAATGCCCGTGTGATAATTATAGCCACGCAATTCCGCTAAATCGAAATGCAACACTGCGTCAGGCAATAATTGGGTTAATTGCACCAAGCTTTGCAAGGCTGCTTTCACCTCTTCAGGCGCATTTTCCAACGCCTTGGCAGCTTCGTTTAATACTTGAACATCGCCATTGAGTGCCACCAAGCTTAATAACATTTGTTGCAAGCCTGTTTCCACTTGCCATTGCTGCAATAAATTGGCGATTTCTGCACGGGCTTTGCGCTGCATTGCTTCAAATAATTCAGCTTGTTGCGCTTCGGAAAGTGCGGCTTTTGCAACCAGCCCGCGATAAATCCCCACATGTCCCACATCGACATGCAAGGCGGTAATCCCTGCAGCTTCAAAAGTCGCCAGCATTAAAGATAAAATTTCCGCATCGCTGGCAATGCCTGCATGTCCGTATAATTCCGCACCGACTTGATATAAAGAGCGCGAACCTGCGAAACCATCAGGGCGGGTGTGCAACACCGTGCCCATGTAACATAAGCGCGTCGGCTGTTCACGTTTCAAATTGTGGGCATCAATTCGCGCCACTTGCGGGGTAATATCCGCACGCACGCCCATCATCCGCCCCGTCAACTGATCGGTGAGCTTGAAAGTTTGCAGGTCTAAATCATGTCCTGTGCCCACCAGCAAAGAATCTAAATATTCAATCATCGGGGTAATGACAAATTCATAACCCCAACGGGTGTACAAATCCACCAAACGGCGGCGTAAATGCTCTAAACGCACCGCCTCAGTGGGCAATACTTCGGTAATTCCCGCAGGCAATAACCAACGATCTTGATAACTCATCCACGTACCCAATACAGCAAAATCAAACCAATCACCATGCTCACTAAACCCATCATGCGTAATGCCGCGTCATCCATGCCGAGCAAGACACGCAGGCTATTACGCAAATTTTCAGGGCTTAGGAATGGCATGATCCCTTCGACCACCATCACCAAGGCTAAGGCGGCTAACAAATCATCCCAAGCCATGAGGACTATTCTCTTTTCACAGGCGGAAGATCAGGGGTGGTTGAGCCTTTCAATTGATTAAAATAGCCGAAAAATTCTGACTCGGGTTGTAACACTAAGATGTCGTTTTTATTGCTGAAGGATTTACGATACGCCATCAAACTGCGATAGAAACCGTAAAACTCAGGATTTTTGCCATAAGAACGCGCATAAATTTCGGAAGCTTGCGCATCGCCTTCACCGCGAATTTGTTCTGCATCGCGTTCCGCATTGGCTAAAGTTTCCAAATTGCCACGATCCGCTTCCGCTTGAATTTTCAGAGCTTCCGCTTCACCTTGTGAACGTAAATTTTTAGCATCGCGTTCACGTTCAGCTTCCATACGGCGGAATACGGAAGTGCTGACTTCTTTCGGCAATTCAATGCGTTTAATCCGCACATCAATCACTTCAATCCCAAATTGCTTAATCCGTTGATTGGCTTGTTGGGTGATTAAATCCATGATTTGCGCCCGATCCCCAGAAACCACTTCTTGAATAGTGCGTTTCCCAAACTCGCTACGCAAACCGTCGGCAATGATTTCTGCCAAACGCTTGCCTGCGCGGTCAGTGCTGCCACTCACAGAAGTGAAATAGGTAGTGAGATCAATAATTTTCCACTTCGCATAAGAATCCACAATCAGATTCTTCTTTTCTTTGGTCAAAAAGTGCGCAGGTTCTGCGTCCAAATTT
This sequence comes from Thiotrichaceae bacterium, assembly GCA_028688145.1. Lineage (GTDB taxonomy): Bacteria > Pseudomonadota > Gammaproteobacteria > Beggiatoales > Beggiatoaceae > JAQTYU01. The sequence continues at coordinate 533,672 of JAQTYU010000001.1, forward strand.
TGAATACGCGCATCGAAAATCCGTAAGCTGTCCAACATCGGTACTTTGACATGTAAGCCGGGTGCATAATCACCGCTGATAATTTTCCCAAAACGCAAAATTAACGCGAGTTCATTTTGTTGCACGGTGAACAGGGACATGCTGCCAATGACCAAACATAACAACAGTGCCGTTAATACGCCGACAAATTTACCTTGTGACATTAGCGAGTACCTCTCGAACGCGAATCATCCTGATCACGCGAACGTCCATCTCGAGGACGCTCTTCTGTGGGCGCAGCAGGGGGAGGGGGATTATTATTAGCAACAGGCTGAGAAACTTGAGGCGCGTTAATATTAGAATTTCCCATTAAACGATCTAAGGGTAAATACATAATATTATTGCCGTGTTTCGTGTCCATTAACACTTTGCTGGTGCTAGACATCACCGTTTCCATCGATTCTAAATAAATCCGTTTCCGCGTAATTTCAGGCGCTTTGTTGTACTCGTTCAAAATACTGATAAAACGTTGCGTTTCCCCTTCAGCACGCGCAATCACTTGTGCTTTATAGCCTTGGGCTTCTTGACGTAACTTTTCCGCATAACCGCCCGCGCGTTGACGAATTTCATTGGCATAAGCTTGGGCTTTATTTTTAATGCGTTCTTCGTCTTCACGCGCTTTAATCACATCTGCAAACGCATCTTGCACCGCTTCAGGGGGTTGTGCGTTTTGCATGTTGACGCTGGCGACTTGTAAGCCCGTTTCATAACGGTCTAAGATATTTTGTAAAGATTTTTTAGTATCACTGGCAACACGGTCGCGTTGTCCCGTCAATACTTCATCCATTTTGCCATTACCGATGACTTCTCGCAGCGCGCTTTCTGTGGCTTGATGCAAGGTGCTGTCAGGGTCACGCACTTTGAATAAATAATCTTTTGCGCCATCGGACTTGATGTTGTATTGCACCACTAGCTCAATTTCGACCATATTTTCATCTTGGGTCAACATTAAGGCTTTATGGGTGACGGCGCGCATTTGTTCTACGTTAATCTTTTGAACCGCTTCAATAGGGTAGGGAATATGCCAATTCAAACCTTGTTGCGTGGTTCTCGTATAACTACCGAAATAAGTTTCGATCCCTTGTTCTGCGGGTTGAATGGTGTAAAACCCAAAACTTCCCCACACTAATAACAGCACGACTAAAAGAGCACCGATCACCCCCATGCTCACGTTATCATCCGAGCCATTGCCTGAGGGTTTTCCGCCGAACAAGCCTTTTAGTTTTTCCTGCCATTTTTTAAAAATTTCATCCAAGTCAGGAGGGCCTTGTTCGTTTTTACGATGACCCCAAGGGTCTTTATTCCCATTACCACTGGGTTCATTCCAAGCCATGTATCTGCTCCGTTATATTTAGCATTGAGTAAGATGGTAACTCGCATTGTATAATTTGTAATGCCGCGAGTTGAGTAGTTGACGCAGTCTCCCAATAATAAAACATGAGAGGCTTGCGATCAGTGCTTAAGTTCTGTGTTATAAAGCCGTGAGTTGCCCGATACAGGGAAGCCGTGACTTGTGACTAAGGTCAAAATAAGAATTTTATGTGGCTTAGAGAAGCCTGACAAGGGCTTAGTCACTTGCATTGAGCAAAGTTGCGGGTTTAATCATAGCACATTCAGCTCCCTACACGCTTAGGGATGCGACTGAAATATTTTAAGATATTGGGCATTTTGGCGATTTTTACAGGGCTTAAGCACAGATGAATGCAAAAAAATTCCCTTGGGTTGCGGGGGTGGATGAAGTGGGACGTGGCACATTAGTTGGGGCAGTGGTGGCGGCGGCGGTGATTTTAAACCCCGAATACCCCATTATAGGATTGGCAGACTCCAAAAAGTTGACTGCGAAACGCCGTGAATATTTAGCCGCACAAATTAAAGAACATGCCTTTGCGTGGGCGTTGGGACGCGCCGAGGTTGCAGAAATCGACGAACTGAATATTTTTCACGCCAGTTTATTGGCAATGAAACGCGCCGTTGAAGCTTTGAATGTAGTGCCTGAATTGGCGTTAATTGATGGCAAATTTTGCCCTGAATTATTGTGTCCCGCACAAGCAATTATTGCAGGTGACAGCTCAGAACCCGCCATCAGTGCCGCCTCAATTTTGGCAAAAGTCAGCCGCGATGCGGAAATGTGCGTGTTGGCTGAACAATATCCGCAGTATGGTTTTGAACAACACAAAGGCTATGCCACCGCACAACATTTAGCCGCCTTACAGCAATACGGGGCAACTCCCGAACATCGCCGTTCTTTCGCGCCTGTGAAAGCGTGTTTAGTACAAACTTCTTTAAATTTGTGAAAATTAAATCTTATTTATGAAAATTCTGGCAGACGAAAATATTCCTTATGTGGTTGAAGCTTTTAGTGAATTTGGTGAAGTTGAAACCGTTTCAGGGCGCACACTGAATGCCGCGCAATTGGGAGAGGCTGAAATTTTATTGGTGCGCTCGGTCAGCGCGGTGAATGCGAACTTATTGGAAAACAGCAAAATTCGTTTTGTGGGCACGGCAACCATTGGCGTGGATCACGTCGATGTAAATTATTTGAAACAGCGCGGCATTGGTTTCGCCAGTGCACCCGCCTGCAATGCAGTGTCTGCCTCGGAATATGTGATTAGCGTATTAATGGTTTTGGCAGAAAGACAAGGTTTTATTTTACAAGATAAAACGGTGGGCATTATTGGTTGTGGTAATGTGGGTTCACGGGTGCTTGCCAAATTGCAGGCGTTGGGCGTGAACTGTGTGGTTTACGATCCGCTGCTTCAACAAAAATCAGGCGGCACGCAATGGAGTGATTTAGCCACGGTGCAAGCCGCTGATATTATTACTTTACATGTGCCTTTAGAAAAAACGGGCGAGTTTCCCACTTTTCAAATGGTGAACTCTAAATTTTTAAGCAAATTGCGCCCCAATGTGATTTTAATTAACAGCGCGCGCGGCAGTGTGATTGACGAAAAAGCCTTGTTACATCGTTTAGTCGCTCACCATGATATGCAAGTGGTGTTGGACGTGTGGCAAAACGAACCGCGTATTAATACCATCGTGCTGCAACGGGTTTTATTAGGCACACCGCATATTGCAGGTTATAGTTTTGATGGCAAAGTGCGCGGCACCGAAATGTTATATCAAGCTTTGTGTGCCTATTTGCAGCAGCTCGCGCGTTGGGATTGTCGCAAATTGTTGCCGCCGCCCCCAATTACAGGCATTCAGTTTTCTGACAGTATCAGCGATTCATTGGCAATTCAGCAGGCGGTTTTGAATTGTTATGACCCGCGCCGCGATGATGCTGCCTTACGTTTGTTGGCACACGCGCCCAATCCTGCCCAGTATTTTGATCAACTGCGAAAACAATACCCCATTCGCCGCGAGTTTCACACGCTACAAGTGCGCGTCCCTGCGAGTCGTAAAACGCTGGCGACACAGTTGCAGGGTTTGGGATTTAAGGTTTTGGTTTGATTTTTTCACTGCTCCCCCAACCCCTGACATAGGCTTTAAAGATCAAACAAATGTAGGGTGGAATAGCGTAGCGTATTCCACCAAGAAACGTGATAACTCTAGGTATAATCGATAAGACCCTCATTGTACGGTAGAAGCCTGTAAAATCCTCGCCGCTGGAGCGACGAGGTAGTCATTCCAACGCTGGAGCGTTGGAACGAGACAAGTATCATGCTTCATGGTGGAATACGCTACGCTATTCCACCCTACGACTGCCAACATTTTATTAATAACAATTTATCCACATCAAATAATCATGGCGAAACCGCGTAAAGTTAAGTCGAAACTACAGATAGATTTAACCGCTGAAAATGCGGTATTTCGCGAAGCTGTGCAAGATGTTACCCCTTTAAACTGCGATAAAATACCGCCGTATCAAGCCTTCACGCCTGCAATTCCGCAACAACTACACTTAGAAAGTCGCATGATTCAGCAAGACATGCTTTCAGAAGCCTACGATCCTGCGGAGCTGGAAACGGGGGAAGAATTGGTGTTTATTCGGGCGGGGGTGCAACACAGTGTGGTGCATAAATTACGGCGCGGACAACTCAGTATTAATGCAGAATTAGATTTACACGGCATGATTGTGCGTCACGCGCGCGAGGCGGTGGCGAATTTTTTACGCGATTGTTGCTACAGACATGTGCGTTGTGCGCGGATTGTGCACGGCAAAGGGAACGGCTCGTGGCAAAAACAGCCTGTACTCAAAGTAAAGCTGAATCATTGGTTACGACAGCGGGATGAGGTTTTAGCGTTTTGTTCGGCGCGGGTCAGTGACGGCGGGACGGGAGCGGTTTACGTGTTAATCAAAAACCGTTAAACAGAGGGGAACAACGAGTTTAGGTCAGAGAGTTCCCAAACTCGTTGAAAACTACTTACGCAGCTTTAGCGACTACTGGAGTCGCATCTTTAGCAACGTCTTTCACATCTTTGCTGATTTGCTTAAAGCTTTCTTCAGCCCAAGCGGTGAACTGAGTTTTGCTGTCGTTCAGAATTTCGTAGGTGTTACGAACATTACCCAATACGCTCTTGTTCAAGTCTTGAACTGCTTTCGATTGCAGATTCATCAATTCTTGAGGTTGCTTAACAGAAGCCAAAGCTTGCACATAAGCTAAGCTGCTTTCGGTGTAGATGTTGAACAGGTCTAACTGTTGACGTAACAAACCGCTCACTAATTGGCTGTTGATGTCATTGAATTTCTTGTACACGCCAGCAACATTCTTGCTCACTTCAGTGACTTTCTGTACTTGATCTTGCACTTGTTTTTGCGTGGTTTGAACTTGCTTTTGCACTTGATCTTGAACAGCTTGAACTTGCTTTTGGGTTTGTTCTTGGATGGCTTGAACTGGGGTGGTTGCTGGGGTCGTTGACATGATTATAAACTCCGTGAATTTGGCTAATGGGGGACTTTTAAACTATGCTGCAATGCAGCATTTGTTGCAATGCACAATACCGCGAATAACCTACTGCTGTCAAGAGATTCTTTTAAGTTTTTTTAAGACGCTTAGTGACTAAGCTTAGGCGGGACAGTGATAAGTATAAGCCTGTAATGTGACCGTTTGATTTCAATGAATTTCTTTTCGATACAAATCGAACAGGCTCATTGAAATTAGCAGCCCCAAATAGAGAAAAGTTTGCACTAAAATCATTCCTAATTGTTCCAGCGTACCCGTGTGATAGACCAACCATTCGGATAAAGTAAATCGATCCAGCGGCGGTAATAACATCACTAAAGTATTGCTTAAAGCATGTAAAAACCAATCTGACCAAGTGGGCGCATTGTGCAAAGGGCTATAACTCATTGCCTGCACTGCTCCCATGCTGCGCGCCAACAAATAAAATCCAGCCACGGCACTGAAGGCAGGTACAGCTTGTTGAAAACTCAGCACGCACAGCAAACTAAAACTGATAATCAGCAGTAACTCACAATACAGCGAAATTCCCCAGAGCGCGGTTTGCCAATGGGTTTCATAGCTTAATAACACCAGCATTAGAATAAGCGTCAATAATAAGGCAACGATTGAGTATCCTAATAATTTTCCTAGTAAATAATGACTACGCGCCAAAGGAAACGCTAGCCAAAGATGCAAATTGCGGTCGGTGAATTCGCTCACCATGCTGCTTATCACAAATAAACTCATTGCATAAATCGCAGACAGGCGTAAAAAGGCGGCTAAAATACTGCTTTGTACGGCCTGGCTTTCAGTCAAACTGACTTGTGCAAGAAATAAGGCGATGCCCATTCCAATCCCAATGACGATAATCATGACTCCAAAAAAACGGGTACGGAACGCTTCAAGCAACACATAACGGGCAAGGGTGAGCATTTGAGTCATTACAAAATAACCATTAACAATAATTAAGTAGAAATACGGGATAACTGATTGAGTATGAATATCAAAGAAACGCCGTTTACGATTCCTCCCAAGCATGAACACCGTTTATTAGCCTTGATGTTATTGAGTTTGCAAGCAGTGCTGTGGTGGGGGGCTTTGCCTGATATTGTGCAACGCGGAATTTTTCTTGTCCACCTAGGGCTGTTTATCCTGTGGCAGCCGCTGTGGGGACAACGTAATCCGATGGGGCGCAAAAACATGCTGCTGCTCAGTGCGGCTTTGCTCATATTCGTGGTGTTTATGAATCATTGGCTGCTGACGGTGTGGCAAATTATTTTAATTGGTTTGATGGGCGGGCGTGATTTAGCCGAGCCACGCGACCGCATTGTGAATATGGCAAGTATTATTGTGCTGTGCGTCAATTTGTTCACCGTCAGCATTCATGAACTGTTCCTCAGTCACGATATGAATTTAATGCTGTGGCAAAATTTGGATATGAGCTTAGTGCAATATACTTTAGTCGCTATTCCCCTGAGTTTTCTATTCATTAGCACGGAAAACAGCCGTGAACATCGCCATTATATTGATTTTTTTCACGGGCTGACCTTGTCGCTGTTGATTGTGATTATTGGCTTGGGCAGTTTGGTGATTATGTATCACGGCTATTTGCTCTATCCCGTCGCACTGCTGCAAATGACTTTAGCCACCGCCGCCTTTATTTTATCGTTGAGCTGGTTGTGGATGCTGTTCGCCAATGAAGCCAGTGTGTCACAAGTGTGGTCACGGCATTTATTGAATATTGGCAGCTCGTTTGAACTGTGGCTGGATAATATTGGGCAGCGCGGGCATTTCAAAATCTTAGGGCCGAAAGAGTTTTTATATTCAGGTTTTCAACAATTTGCCACCTTGCCTTGGGTTTCGGGAATTGCGTGGAACTCTTTATATGGCGAGGGCATGTTAGGCAATCGTGAAAAACAAAGCGTCACCGTGACCCAAGAATCGATTGAAGTCACGGTGTATTCGCGGCATCGCATCAGTGGCAGCCATTACATGCACATTAAATTGCTGGTGCAGATTTTGGAACATTTCCACCAATCCAAACGCCGCGAAGAAGCGTTTACTCAACAAGCGCATTTACAAGCCATTCATGAAACGGGCGCGAAATTAACCCATGATATTAAAAATTTACTGCAATCTTTATACGCGCTGACTTCGACCGTGGAAACTTGCCCGCCCGAGCGTTTTGGCGACACCCAGCCGATTATGCGAGTGCAACTTTCGGATTTAACCAAGCGTTTAAAACGCACTTTGGACAAATTGAAAAAACCCGGCAACACCACTTATTCCAAAATTCCTGTGATGCTGTGGTGGGGCAATTTGCAAGGGCGTTACAGTCGGCGCAAGGTGGAATTTTTCTGTCAAATGCAGGATGACAATGCCTTGTTGCCAGAAGAATTATTCGACAATGTGATTGAAAATTTACTAGAAAACGCGCTGGTGAAACGGCAACGTGAACCCGAATTGGCGATTGAAGTTTCTTTGGAAGTGGATGCGCGTCATATTAAAATCAGTGTGTTTGATGATGGCACGCCGATGCCCAATGAAATTGCGGAAAAGCTGATGTTGCAGCCTGTGTCTTCGCGTGACGGTTTCGGGATTGGTTTGTATCAAATTGCCAAACAGCTTGAAAATACAGGTTATGATTTGAAGCTGGTTTCAAATGTCGGTGGGCAGGTGTGTTTTGAATTGAGCAGTGTGGAATAGTAAGTTCATGATTTAGGACTGGCAGTCCTTTTATCTTAACCTGAGTTCGGGATAAGAAAGAGTAGAAAATTTAGTAGTCGTAGGGTGGAATAGCGTAGCGTATTCCACCATGCGTATTCTACCAAGAAACGTGATAACTCTAAGCATGACGCAGTTGAATCGATAAGACCCTCATTGTACGGCAGAAGCTTGTAAAATCCTTGCCGTTGGAACGAGACAAAATTGACGATTTAGGACTGGCAGTCCTCCGAGGACTGCCAGTCCTTTTATCTGACGATTAATGCACTACTTTTGCGGCAACACTGGCAGCATCAGGATGCCAGCCCACGATTAAGCTCATCGCGATAAAGCCCACCACATACGCCAGCATGACAGCCCAACCGTGACGCACCCAATTCACCACGGATTTTGCTTCGGGGTACATGTTGGACAAGGCAACCCCAGCCGATGAACCAAACCAAACCATCGAGCCACCAAAGCCCACCGCATACGCCAAGAAACCCCAGTCATAACCGCCTTGTTTAATTGCCAAAGCCGTGAGCGGAATATTATCAAACACCGCAGAGACCGCACCCAATCCAAACGCACTGCTCGGAGAGGCGGCGGGTAAGGTTTCCACTGGCATCATTGAAGCGCACAGCACTAAAGATAACAAGAAAACCGTACCCATTGAGGTTTCAGGTAAAATTTCCCAGTCAGGGCGACGCAAGGGGATGGAGACTAACAAAGCTAACCACACCGCCACCCCAATGAAGGGGAAACTGTCCGCCATACTTGCAAAATTCACATTGACAATCACGTTTGCCGCAATCGCTGCCCCTAAAATTAACACTACAATTCCAATTCGTGTCCAGTCTAAATGGATTTTTTGGTGTTCATGTTTCAAAATTGGCGAGTATTTTTGTTGTTGAATTGCCGCAGGAATCCCGAAAATAAACAGCGCGAGAAACGAACCTGCATAGGCTTCAATGACTGCCAAGGGACTCACCCCTGAAATCCAAATCATGGTTGTCGTGGTGTCACCGACCACACTGCCTGCACCGCCTGCATTGGAGGCTGCTACAATTGCGGCTAAATAACCGATATGGACTTTTGCACGGAATAAAGTATGTGCCATCGCGCCCCCAATCATTGCTGCTGCAATATTGTCGAGGAAACTTGAGAGCACGAAAATAATCATTAATAGGAAAAAACCACCCTTCCAATCATGCGGCAAAATGCGCGGTAACACGGCGGGAATGCGAGTTTTTTCAAAATGGCGTGATAATAAGGCGAATCCCATTAATAAGCAGAATAAATTCGCTAACGTGACCCATTCATGTCCCAAATGATGCAATAAACCTGTGACACCCACTCCATCTTTAAAACCTGTAAAACTCAATTTGTATAAAGTGATGCTGAATAAACCTGTCAAACCCACTGCTAAAGTGTGATTGTGAAACAGCGCAACCCCTAATAAAGTGAGTGCAAACAGAATAAAATCAATGGGAATTCCCGCAACATTGGGCAGTGTGCTGGCGGCCGCCGCCGCTTGGCTTAAAAATAGTGCGGCAACTGTCGCCGCAGCCTTTATTTTTAACGACATTTAATACTCTCCTAAATTAATAATTTATTTGTAAGAAAACGTACAAAAATAAGTTTTTCTGTTAATTTTATCCTATAAAATGTCACATTTCTGTGAAAAATCAGCAGGAATAGCTACTTTTTAAGGCACAAAGCAATCCTTATGCCGAAGTCGTTTTGAAGGGTTTGTACTGATTTTGGGGGGTAAATTTGGGCTTAAAACACCCGCGGCGTTTCATACGGGCTACTTGCTGATCTAGAAAACATGTCGAATTTTGTCAATTACCCAACAATTCCTGATAAATTTAGACCATAATTTTTTAACTTTAGGAGTTACGCAGTTGAATCGGTAACTATTTGATTTTGCTGGAAACATGGTTGTGCAATGCACAATACTAACTCATTATAAATAAAAGGGTTAGTGTTTCAACTGCCTAACTCCTAAACTTATTATTTAAAAAACTTAAGTTTTCTTATCCCGAACTCAGGTTAAATTAGCGTATAGTTCTTCTCTTACATTTCCTATGTCATTGGTACAACTAAAACAATCTACGAGTTTCAATTTTATGATACTGCGCCAATAACACTAAACTCAAAGCGTGTCCCCGCAAATTTTCACTTGCCGCTTCAACTTCCTGCACAGTCCCTTTTACGTTTAATGCTAATGCCCGCAATGATTCAGCCCCATCCGCCACACTCAAATTGCAAAGGTTCAAACTAAAATCAACAAAGCAGGCTGTGAAGTGAAACCCTTCACAAGGGCGCGGGCTTGATCTGTATCATTGATAGGCAATTCCCCAGTAAAACCAAAAAATGGTAAAGCTTTCGTGAAAAATTCTTGTGAATTGGTAAAAGTTTTTTGATGTGAACCTTGTGAATAAAACGACCACGCAAACACCCGAAGAATCCCGCCAAACCCAGCTTCTTTTGGTAAGTTAAAGCAGATTTGCCGACACCAGCGCCTCTAATTAAACCCACAATGCCCGTTTGTTGCCGATTATTAAACACTTGTTCAAGCTGTTTTAATTCTGTGCCGCGCCCACCAATAAATTGATTAGTAGAAGGGTGGGGAAGGCGGGTTAAATCAGGCTTTAACTATGAAAAACATGTTTACTTCGGCTGAATCACCCGCAAATGTTTCCCTACCGCAAGCCACGCGCCCAATAAACCCAAGCCCATGCCTGAAAACAATAAAACTAAGCTTGCGGGAATATCCAAAGTGACCAATTCAAATTCGCTGTGATACAACAAGCTTAATTGTTGAATCGGCTCGCGCAGCATCCAAAACGCGGCATAGACTAATAGCCACGCCAAAATACTGCCCATGAAGCCATACCACAAGCCGCTGTATAAAAACGGACGGCGAATAAACGCATCAGTTGCGCCGAATAATTTATGAATTTCAATCTCTTCACGGCGGTTATAAATTGCAAGGCGAATGGTATTGCCAATAATCAGCAGCACTGCCAACGCCAATAAACCCGCCAAAATCCACACTCCACGTTCCACCACCGACATCATCGCGAATAAACGTTGTAACCAACGCATGTCGAATTGCGCCAATTCCACCTCGGGAAATTGTTTAAATTCTTCAATTAACTTCGGGGTATTGCTGGGGGTGATATTGGCGACGGGCTGCAACACAATCACCGCAGGCAGCGGATTTTCTTGCAACACGTTTAAGGCTTCACCAAAACCCGATAAATTGCGATATTCCTGTAAAGCTTCTTGGCGACTAATCACCCGAATATGTTGCATGTCACCGCGCTGTTGCAGTTTGTCTGCAAGTTGTTGGGCTTTGGCATCGTCAATATTGGCTTTTAAAAACAGTGAAATCTGCGCTGTGCCGCCCCAAGATTGCCCAATATGTTGGGTATTTTCGAGCACTAAATATAAGCTGGTGGGCAGGGCGAGTGCGATGCCAATCACCGCAGCGGTCATTAAATTCGACACGGGGCTGCGTAAAAATTGCCCAAGGCTGGCTAACAGTACATATAAATGATGCGCTAACCACGCATGACTTTGGGTTAAGGGCTTTTTAGGACGCGGCGCGGGCGTGGGACGGGGCGCGGATTGGGGACGGGTGGCTGCGGGTCGTTTCATAAGGGTGTGGGATAGGTGTCGCCGATGAGGCTGCCTTGTTCGAGAATCAGGGTTCGATAGCCTAAGCTTTTGATTAAACTCAGGGCGTGTGAGGCGATGAGTACAGTCACTCCGACTTGGTTAAATTGGGTGAATAAGCCCATGATTTCGGTGGCGAGCACGGGGTCAAGATTGCCTGTGGGTTCGTCTGCGAGCAAAATCGGGGGTTTATGCACCACGGCGCGGGCGATGCCGACACGTTGTTGTTGTCCACCAGAGAGGGTGATGGGGTAGCTTTTTTCTTTTTCGAGCAAGCCGACTTTGTCGAGGGCGGCGCGAACGCGGCGGCGAATTTCTTGGTGTCGAAACCCTGCAATGACCAGCGGTAGCGCGACGTTGTCAAAAATCGTGCGGTCGAAAAGTAGGCGGTGTTCTTGAAATGTCACGCCAATCAGGCGGCGCAGGTAGGGAATGCGTGCGTCGGGCATTTTTCCTAAATGTTGTCCGTGGACGATGATTTGCCCGCCGCTGTTGCGTTCAATGAGGGCGATGAGGCGTAATAAGGTGCTTTTTCCCGCGCCTGAATGTCCTGTTAAAAATGCCATTTCGCCTTTTTCGAGGTGAAAATTGACGTGTTTGAGGGCTTCGTGCCCATTGGGATAGCGTTTGCTAACGTCGTTGAAACTGATCATGTTGCGCAGGTTTTTGAGTAGCGATGCGGTTTATTATACTGCGAATGGATGCTCAGGTGAGTGGGCTTGTTTCAATGACTATTTTTCGATGATGTAGTCTTGTAATTTCATGCCTTCTTCTTTAGGTGCAACAATGAACTTTATGGTCTTCCCTTCTCTTTGAACTTCCAGTGATTTTAGCTTCCCTATTGTGGGTTCTTGGTTACGGATTATTCGGAAGTTCTCTGTATTGATAATAGGTTTTTCATCATAGTTGATAAGCACATCACCAGGTTGAACACCTATTTTCTTGATTGGGCTGTCAGCAATCATTTCCATTACACGCACTTTCAAACGATTTTCTAAACCTGCTGTATTAGTATTCAAGTGTTTTTGGATGGTGATAGTGTAACTATGCTTTTTGCCTAAGACTTTTTCTGCAATAGCTAAGCTGCGCTCAAATAAGGGTTTGGCTTCGTTGTAATTACCTTGAGCTTGATACAGTAAAGCCAGAAGGTTAAGGCTAACAGCTACATTAGGATGTTCCTTGCCTAAGGCTTTTTCCATAATGGCTAAACTGCGTTCAAATAAGGATTTTGCTTCACTGTAATAGCCTTGGGCTTGATATAACCCAGCCAGATTATTAAGACTTCTGGCAACAAGGGGGTGTTCTTTGCCTAACGCTTTTTCCAAAATGACTAAACTACGTTCATGTAACGATTTAGCTTTACTGTAATCATCTTGAGCTTGATACACTCCAGCCAGACTGCTAAGGCTAGTGGCAACATCAGGATGTTCTTTACCTAAAAATTTTTCCTGAATGGCTAAACTGCGCTCAAACAAAGGTTTGGCTTCACTATAATTGCCTTGAGCTTGATATAACCCAGCCAAATTATTAAGGCTTAAAACAGTATCAGGGTGTTCACCTAAGACCTTTTCCCGAATCGCTAAACTGCGCTCAAATAAGGATTTGGCTTGGCTATAATTGCCTTGAGCTTTATACAATCCAGCTAAATTGTTAAGGCTAAAAGCAACCTTAGGGTGTTCTTTACCTAAGACCTTTTCCCGAATGGCTAAACTACGCTCAAATAAGGGGTTGGCTTGGCTGTAATTGCCTTGAACTCTATATAACTCAGCCAAATTGTAAACACTGGTTGCAACATCGGGATGTTCTTTGCCTAAAAATTTTTCTCGAATCGCTAAACTACGCTCTAACAAGGGTTTGGCTTGGCTGTAATTACCTTGGACTTGATACAATAAAGCCAGACTGTTAAGACTTTGGGCCACATTAGGATGTTCTTTACCTAAGGCTTTTTCCCGAATCGCTACACTGCGCTCAAATAAGGTTTTGGCTTCGTTATATTGACCTGCCATGTAAGTAGCTAACGCAGTATCATTCAAGTAGTTTCCTAAGCTCTCCTCATATTTTGCTGGCAAAGCCTCAATTGCCTGTAATCCATATTTTGCCGCCTCAGCATGAGCCAATTGCATCTCATTCAACTGAAAATTTGCAAATTTTGCTTCAGCAACAGTAAACATCCGTTTTTCACGAACTTCTTGCAACGGTTGTTCTTCTTGCCGAATCGCTTTTATCGCTGTAACTTCTCTATCACTGACTTGATTATATAGCTGCTCTGCTTTATCAAACTGTGTTTGCTCCAATGCGAGTTTCGCAGCCTCTAAAATACTTTTAATTTCTGAGTCATCAGAAGTAAACTTACTCGCCCTTTCTAACAACTCCTGATAGCGTTTCGCGATTTCAGTCAAGGTACTGTCTAACTTATCCAAAGGTACTTGGCGTTTTTCCACTGCCTGTAAAAGACCGTCTAAAATTTTTTGCGTCACACCCAATTTGTCACTGGTAATCCCCAGCACTTTGGCAACCCGCAAATATTCCTCAGCAGGAATCCTCAGATGCACTGTTCCTGAACCACTGCTAGAATTAATTACCCCAATACTGTTGGGCACGACTTCTTGTTTTGTGTCATTAAACGCTTGTGCAGGTTGATATAACAAAACAATTACCGCATAAATAATAGTCGTGATTGAAATGTTTCTAACTGATATTACCCCAGAATCCTGTAAATCCTCCTTCAAAGACTCCTTTTTAGCCGCAGAATCAGGCTTCTTTTCCAAAGCCTCTAAACTGCCTTTGGCTTGCGGATGTTTTTCCTGTAAATGCTGTTTCAATGCAGCATATAAATCTTGAATAGCTTGCTTTGCGGTGCTGCCAAATGCTTCCGTTGCCCCTGCCACGACAGCAGTGAGAATTGCAGTAATCGCATCCATAAAAATCTCCTTAAGTGATGAGGGAATTATAATATTAAAAAAGCCATTTCGCCTTTTTCGAGCTGAAAATTGACGTGTTTGAGGGCTTCGTGTCCGTTGGGATAAGGCTTGCTGACATCGTTGGAGATGTGACGAACACGATTATATAAACTTTCTGGTTGCAGCTCAGAAAAGCTATAGCTGCCTTGAGGCGAGTCGTCGGGTGAAACCTAAACAAACCCATGCACCAGCGCATGATGCAATAACACGATGCTTAGATTCTATGAACCCTGATAATAATGCATTCTAGCAAGAAGCCGAACCGATGATAGAGAAGGGCTTGCTCGTGTTGGACGATTCAACACTAGATAACCTAAGTTCAGGATAAGAAATAGCAAAAAACTTAATAACTGTAGTTAGTTAAAAATAAATTTTATCTAAAAAACATGTCGTATCTTGTTAATTACCCAACAACTTCATATAAATTTAGATCGTAATTTTTAACTTATTGTTATTTAAACTATTTTATTTTTCTTATCCCGAACTCAGGTTAAATTATATAAATTGTGGTTCAGACAATGCCGTACTACTTCAATTCCCCACTCACTGCCATGTAGCGCAAGCTTTGCCCTTCAAAACCCTGATGTAACACATTCAAAAATACCACAATAGCTTTATCTTCAAATACGTACACATCTTCAATTTTGTAATCCTTGGGGCAGCCGCGACTGGGGGGCAATTTCTTATCCTTTTGTAAAACAAAAGTTTTCTTGTCTTGCTCGTTCAGCAGTTCCAAAGTAAATAATTTACTCTTTGTGCCTGCCACACATTCTAGCGTCCCTGTTTTTTCTGCCAGCTTCAAGCTGTAAGCCTTTACCATCGCGCCCGCGACCGCACTGCCCAAATCAAAACGCGCACTGTGGGCTTTGATGTCTAAATCATGAATAGAACGCGCAATCACCTGCGTGCCTTGCAAATCCCCCGTAATCTCCAATTCTGCAAGCTTGGCTTTCGCCTCACTCAGATTGTTGGCGCGAACTTTAGCGAGGTCATCGCTGGGCGCACCTGTGGTTTCAATCGGTTTTGACGCATAATCATTGTCTTTCACATCGATGAAAAAGCTTTCCGCAAACGCGGTGCCTTGCCCTTCATGGATTCCATATTGTTGAAATGCCAGATATTTACCCGTTTTAGAAAATCCTAAAAAATTAAGTTGGGTCAGATCATTGGCACAGACCCCAAAACTGAGGCTCGCTAAACAACACGTTAATAGTAATCTTTTCATCCTGAGACTCCAGTTTTTTCAAGCACGGCGGGGGAACAATCCTGACAGGGTTTTTCCTTGTTTACTTCGTTGCAACACGCACATTCCATCGCATGACGCTCTTTTTCTGCCACTTCCAAATCACGGCGCAAACGCGCATCTTCAATATCAAAAAAGCCCTGAATGCGGTGTAAAGTTTCATCATTAATTTGCCCTTCATTGCGCAGTTGAATGACGGTGCGCCATGCCGCTTTCAAAGCTTCTTGCTGCATATCGGTGTAAGCCGCATCCGATTCATGACGGTCGCAATCCACATCATTATTTAAACGTAACATCAAATAATGAATGCGGTCTTCATAATGCGCCCGTAAGCGATTGACGCGGTCGGGAGAAACTTGTTTTTCGTGCATCGCCAACTCGTCAATGCGCGCAATCGCCGATTGAATCGCTTGAATACGCGCACTCAATTCTTCCTGTTCTGCCACGCCATCATCCACCACTTTCAGGCGTTGAATTAAAGTGGGCAGAGTTAGACCTTGTAAAACCAGTGTCGCAAAAATCACGCTGAAAGTCAGGAATAAAATTAAATCGCGTCCCGCAAAATCTTCGGGAATTGCCAAGGCAGCTGCCAGCGAAACAATGCCGCGCATTCCTGTCCAGCCAATCACCAGCACCGCTTGCCACGGGGGAATAAAAGCTTCTTGGTCTAAGCGCTTGTGCCACCATGCGGAAAAGTAGGGCGCGTAAGCATTTGGAAACACCCATAACAGGCGCACAATAATCACTGTGCCCGACACCATGACCGCCGAGCCAATCAAATCAAGCAGTTGTTTGTGATTTAAAATGTTGCTTAAAATGGTGGGCAATTGTAGCCCAATTAAAATAAATACCATACCATTTAAAATAAAAACAATGGTTTGCCACACAGGTTGTAATTGTAAACGCGTGGCGGGCAGTAAAATTTCTGGCGCAAGCCGCCCCACGTATAAACCTGCTGCGACCGTTGAAAGCACGCCTGAAACGTGGATTTCTTCTGCTAATAAATAGGAAGCAAACGAGGTGAGCAAAGAAATCGTGATTTGAATCGGAGGGCTGTCTAAACGGCGTTGCAATTCAACCACTAATTTGCCGACGATTAAGCCGATAATAATTCCGCCAATGGAAACATAGGCAAAACTTAAAGAGGCATCCCACAACGAAAATACCCCCGTTGCGGCGGCGGCAATTGCCATTTTATAAACCACTAAGCCTGAGGCATCGTTAATTAAACTTTCGCCTTCGAGCACGGTGACAATGCGCGGATGCACGCCTAAACGTTGACACAAGGCAGTGGCGGCGACTGCGTCAGGGGGTGACACAATTGCGCCCAAGGCAAAGGCAGCGGCCCACGGCAAATCGACGGTGTAGTGTGCGACTACGCCCACTGCCAAAGTGGTGAACACGACTAAACCAATTGCCAGCGAACCAATGTAGTGTAAATGCGCTTTGAAATCTCGCCATGAAGTCAAAAGTGCGGCTGAATACAGCAAGGGCGGTAATAATAATAAAAATACCACTTGCGGATTGAGTTGTAAGTTAGGAAGGATGGGGAAAAAGCCCAGTAATGCCCCTGTCAACACCAATAAAATAGGGTAGGGAATATTGACATAGCTTTCTAAGACTGCCACGAATACCGTGACAGCCAATAAAATGAGGATAAAAGTTTCTACTGCACCCATAGTTGCCACGCATAGTAAGGATAAATTAATACTTAAAATTGCTAACTACTGTATAACAGCCTTCCCATTGCTGCAAACCCCGATTAGTCTGGGATTTAAAACGGCGGCTTGTCTGAATCAGGATTTACAGAATTTTGGGATGAAGTAGCCACGTAGCCCGTGGCTACACCCGCCATCCTAAGCAAAACCCTAGCCTGATATGGCAACTTCGCTTATGCTAGGCTTTTTCACCGATTGCGTACTTTATTCCCATGAATCCAAGCTTAGCACTGTTACAACCTTACCCCTTTGAAAAACTTGCTAAACTCAAAGCAGGTTGCACCCCGCCCAGCGAATTACGCGCCTTAAATCTATCTATTGGCGAACCGCAACATCCCACGCCCGCCTTCATTGTCGAGGCATTGCATCAAGCCGCCTTTCAAGGACTAGCCAAATATCCCACGACTTTAGGCGCGGACAATTTACGCCAAAGTATTGCAGGCTGGTTAGAACGCCGTTTCAAATTGCCCACAAACAGCGTCAACCCCGCGCAGCAAGTTTTGCCTGTCAATGGTACACGCGAAGCTCTCTTTGCCTTTGCCCAAGCAGTGATTGACCGCACCGCCAAACAGCCCACGGTGTTAATGCCCAGCCCGTTTTACCAAATTTACGAAGGCGCGACATTATTAGCGGGTGCGCAACCCTATTTCATCAATTGTGTGGCAGAAAATAATTTCCTGCCCGATTTCGACAGCGTGCCGCCCGAGGTCTGGGCAAATTGCCAATTGCTGTATATTTGTTCGCCCGGCAACCCCAGCGGCAGTGTGTTAGAGCTTGACACGCTGCAAAAATTAATTCATTTGGCGGATGAATACGATTTCATCATTGCGGCAGATGAGTGCTATTCAGAACTCTATGATGATGAATTGAATCCGCCCGTCGGCTTGCTGCAAGCCTGTCACAGTTTACAACGTAATGATTTTAAACGCTGTGTCGTGTTTCACAGTCTTTCCAAACGCTCCAACGCACCCGGTTTACGTTCGGGCTTTGTCGCGGGCGATGCAGAAGTATTAAAAAGCTTTTTGCTGTATCGCACTTATCACGGCTGCGCGATGTCTTTGGCGGTGCAAGCTGCCAGTGTGGTGGCGTGGGAAGATGAACTTCACGTTGCAGAAAATCGGCGTTTATATCGGGAAAAATTTACCGCCATACTGGAAATTTTATATCCCTTATTACCCGTGCAACGCCCGCCCGCAAGTTTCTATTTGTGGATTAATACGCCCGTTTCTGACGAACAATTTACCCGTGACTTATACGCCGAACAAAATGTGACGGTATTGGCGGGCAGTTATTTATCGCGTGAAGCCCACGGCTTGAATGCGGGGAAAAATTATATTCGCATGGCATTAGTGCCCACGTTGGATGATTGCATCACTGCTGCTGAACGAATGCGGGAATTGTTGCGCCGCTATGGATTTCACCCCCTTTGAAAAAGGGGGCTGGGGGATTTAAAAATCTCAATAATCACAACGATCTTAAATCCCCCTCATTCCCCCTTTAACAAAGGGGGAGGTTAAACTTTTTAACGAAAACACGGAGTTTCAAATGAAATTAGAAAAATTACAAACGATTGTCGAAAAAGCCTTTGAAGATCGCGCCAATCTTTCCCCCCGCCAAGCTGAGGGCAAAATTGTCGAAGCGGTCAGCGATGTGATTGATTTGCTGGATCAAGGAAAAATTCGCGTTGCTGAGAAACTAGACGGTAAATGGCATGTTAATCAATGGGTTAAAAAGGCGGTATTGTTGTCTTTCCGTTTAGAAGATAATTATTTTATCAAAGGCGGTTTTACCAATTATTTCGACAAAGTGCCGTCCAAATTTGCAGACTTAAGTTCTCGTGAATTCCGTGAGCTGGGCGTGCGCGTGGTGCCACCTGCCACGGCGCGTAAAGGTTCTTATATTGCGCCCAATGTGGTGATGATGCCGTCTTATGTGAATATTGGCGCGTATGTGGACAGCGGCACGATGGTAGATACTTGGGCAACTGTCGGCTCTTGTGCGCAAATTGGGAAAAACGTGCACTTATCAGGCGGCGTGGGCATTGGCGGGGTGTTAGAACCTTTACAAGCTTCTCCCACGATTATTGAAGACAATTGCTTTATCGGCGCGCGTTCTGAAGTGGTGGAAGGCGTGATTGTGGGCGAGGGTTCAGTGATTTCGATGGGGGTTTATTTGGGGCAAAGCACCAAGATTTATAATCGCGCCACGGGTGAAGTCAGCTATGGTTATATTCCGCCCTATTCTGTCGTGGTTTCAGGCAATCTGCCCTCCAACGATGGAAAATATAGTTTGTATTGCGCAGTGATTGTGAAGCAGGTGGATGAAAAGACGCGCGGTAAAGTGAGTTTGAATGAGTTATTGCGGGATATTGAAGAGTAAATAAACTAAAAAGGACTGGCAGTGCTCGCAGCACTGCCAGTCCTAAATCACGAATTCCATTAGATTCAGACCTGCTAGGTTTTTAAAACCTAGCAGCTCTTTTCTATCGAAGTACTTAGCTCATCACAAACGGGTTTAGTATCTGCACAGGAGTCATTTTAAAATCATTCACATTGCGGGTGACTAATATTAATTTGTGTTGATGCGCCATTGCGGCAATGAGACTGTCCATCACTGCCAATTTTTTGCCCTGTAATTCTGCATGAGCAGTTATTTCTGCCCATTCGTTCAAAATAGTTTCTGTTATGGGTAAGATTCTTGATGAGAATAGGGCTTCAATACCATAAAGCCATTGTTGTAATTTTTGGTGACGTTCAGGTTGTATCTCCTTAATTTTATGTAAGCCTTTTTTAATTTCTGCCATGCTAATCTGGCTTACAAATAAGCACTCAGCTTTCTGCTGATTTATCCATTGAACCACTGCGAGATTTGGCGTTTTTTTAACACACTCAGAAAGTATGCAAGTATCAAGCAGATAACTCATAATTCAATTATTCTACCCGTGTCTTTGTCTCGCTCAAAAAACACCGCAAGTTCATCATCGGCTTCTTTAAAGCGTAATTGCTCAAAAAGGGGCACTTGGTGTTGCTGTAAGTACTCAGACAGTATTTTTATAACGGCTTGTTGGGCATTTTGCGTTTGTGTTAAATCGATAACTTTTTGAATAAGTTCATCATTAATTGTGATAGTGGTCATGCTATAGATTCCTTGATGCGTGATAAATTAAAGATAGCATTTTTTATGTTTCAGAACAGCCCTAAGCTCTTTTCATTGATTGAATAATCAATAAACTAAAAAGGACTGGCAGTGCTCAAAGCACTGCCAGTCCTAAATTAACCTGAGTACGGGATAAGAAATAGTAGAAAGTTTATATCGTTCCAACCTTCTCGCGTTGGAACGAGACAAATTATCACGTTTTATGGTGGAATACGCTACGCTATTCCACCCTACTGCCAGTCCTAAATCACGAATCCCACCAAGTTAAAGAGCTGCTAGGTTTTAAAAATCTAGCAGCTCTTTTCAACTAATCATAAATCGCCGTCACTCTCCAATACCAATCTTGCAAAGTCATGCGTAAATGAATTGGATTTTTACCCAAGTCACCAATGCGCACGATGAAACGAGTAGGAGATTCAAAAAACGCAAAACTCATGCTTTGCCAAATGCTGTTATTTTCGCTGGGGTTCGCAAGCTGTGGGTGTAATTTAGTCCGTACCCAATTCATATCTAGCACGTCATTCAGGGTTTTATCCCCCAAAGCTTTCACCCCGCCGCGCATAAATTCCACCAAACCATTATTTGCAGCAGGCAAGGCAGCGGCAACATCACCCGTGACCCGTCCTACTTTAAATTCTAAACTCTTTTTATATGTCGTCCGCACAGACTCTAAATCAACTAACTTATTCAAAGTATTCATATCATTGGTAGCCAGTGCATCATCCAATTGATATAAGCGCACGTAGGGGAGGGCAATAAACGTGAACACGATTAACAGTAGTAAACCCGTTAAATATTTCATCGATCTATCCTTATGTTAAACCCAGCACAGTGCAGGGAAATCTATGACATTTAAAAACAATCCGTTGTACGTCTTACCATTTCCGCCGCCATCGCAATCGCACAGCGTAAACTGTCCGCAGACGCTTTACCCGTGCCTGCCAAACTCAACGCCGTGCCATGATCGACCGAAGTCCGAATAATCGGCAAGCCTAAAGTAATATTCACCGCCTCGCCAAAACCTTGGGATTTAAGCACCGGCAAACCTTGATCATGATACATACTTAGCACAGCATCAATCCCACGCAAAGCTTCAGGATTAAATGCAGTATCCGCAGGCACGCAGCCTGTGAGCCGTAAACCTTCTGCGCGTAAACTTGCCAACACGGGATTAATCACTTCAATTTCTTCACGTCCCAAATGCCCGCCTTCGCCCGCATGAGGATTTAAACCACACACCAAAATACCCGGTTCAGCAATTGCGAATTTAGTTTGTAAATCATGGTTTAAAATCCGAATCACTTGGGTGAGTTTTGCAGTGGTAATTGCCGCGCTCACTTCCCGCAAGGGCAAATGCGTTGTGACCAAAGCCACCCGTAAATGCGGCGTTGCCAACATCATCACCACTTGCGGCACTTTGGCTAATTCCGCAAAAAATTCGGTATGCCCACTGAATACAATCCCCGCCTCATTAATCACGCCCTTGTGCACAGGCGCAGTGACCACGGCATCAAACTCGCCCGACTGGCAAGCAAAAAAGGCAGTGCGCAACATTTCAAGCACATAAGGCGCGTTAGCAGGATTCAGCACCCCCGTTTCCACAGGCACGCACACTTTTAAAGGCTGAACTTTCAGCACGCCCGCGAGTTGCGGACTGGGCACATGTTGCTGCTGTATATCGAACTGAATTTTCAATCCCAATTGGGCGGCACGCGCTGCCAACATCTCGGGGTCAGCCAAGGCAACCACATGCACTTCTTGGGCTTGTTGGGCAAATAGCAGGCTAATATCCAAACCAATGCCCGCAGGTTCACCCGTACTCAGCAGCAAGCGCGGCAACATTAATTATTGTCCACAGCAGCAGGGGGCGTGCCTTTAATTTTAAATGGACCATCATTCACAACCGCCGCAGGCGCAGGCAAACGATATTCCACATAAGCTTCTTCACGCAATTGGCGCAACCAGCTTTGCAATTCTTCGTTTAATTTACGTTGCCGAATTTGTTCCATTGCACGATTACGCAAGGCTTTATCGGTGTCATCATATTCGCGACGGTCTAAAACTTGGATTAAATGCCAGCCAAAACGCGACTTAAACGGCTCAGCAATTTGATTCTTGCCCAAAGTTTTCATCACTTCTTCAAACTCAGGAACGACATCGCCAGGGCTTAACCAGTCTAAACTGCCACCCAAAGGGGCAGAACCTGTGTCTTCGGAATTGGTTCGCGCCAAATTCGCGAAATCTTCACCTTGGGCAATCCGAGCTTTCAATTTCAGCAAGCGGTCGCGGGCTTCATTGTCAGAAACTAATTCACTGTTTTTAATCAAAATATGGCGTGCTTTGGTTTGTTGCACCACTAATTTTTCACCGCTGCGCTTTTCCACCAATTTCAAAATATGAAAGCCACCTGTGTTACGTATAATCGGACTGATTTCAGATTTTTGTAATTTTGCCACGGCTTCAGCAAAGTTGGTGGGCAATTCGCCGCTTTTGTGCCAACCCAAATCGCCGCCACCTAAAGCTTGTTGCGAGTCTGACATAGCCACCGCTGTTTCTCGGAAATCCGCGCCCGCCTTCAATTTATCGAGAATTTCTTGAGCGCGTTCTTGCTTCTTTTGAACGTCTTCAGGGGTTGAACCTTCGGGCACGCTGATTAAAATATGTTGCAAGTGATATTCAGTGGTGATGTTGCCTTGCTGTTCTTGATTGGCAAGAAAGCTGTCAATCTCGCTGTCGGTGACATTGATGCGACTCACCACTTGGCGTTGTTGCAATTTATTCACCAGCAATTCATTTTTCATGTCATTGCGAAAACGCGTGAAGCTGTAGCCTTCTTTTTCAATGGTTTGACGCAGTTGCGCCAAATCCATTTGATTTTGTGCCGCATAACGCCGCAAGGTTTCATTTAAAGTATTTTCATCGACTTCAATGCCCGTGCGTTGCGCGGTTTGCAATTGCAAGTTATTAACCACCATACTTTCTAAAACTTGCTTTTCTAATTCGGCACGCGGCGGGGTTTTAATTTGCTGTTGACGCAAACGCTCCTCAATGATGCGTAATTCTTGCTGAAACGCAGAATTGACGATCACCTCGTCATTGACCACTGCCACGATAAAATCTAAGGGTTCGCCAGCATGGGCAAGGCTGCTCAGCCCGAAACTACATCCTAAGAGGATGGCACGTAATCCTAATTTCATTCTCGTCTCACTAAATTTTGACTGCCTAAAGAAAAGTCGTCGTAATATCCTGAAATGCGTTGCTCTAAGAAGCCCGTGGTGTGCGAGCCAAATCCGCCCAAGCCTTTCAATTGGAATTCTAAGAAGAAACCTGAAGAATATTGATGGGTATTCGCATCGCTTAAATAACGCCGTGCAATCGCGCGCACCGCCCAGCAACAACTGTTATATTCAACCCCTGCAAAACTTTCTAAATCGCGTTTTTCGCGTATCGCATAATTCCACCGCCACAACGCGCTCCATTGTGGTGAAAAGCCCCAAATTCCCGTTAAATCCGTTTGTTCCAAGGGGGCAATTCTGCCATCGGCTTGCACGGCATCTTTACGCATGCGATAGCTTAAATTTACCACATGTTGATTATCACGATGATAGCGCAGACGGAACACATTTTGTTCCGTGGTTTGAGTGTTGGGATTCCAGCGAATCGTGCTAGACGCGCTCCAATTGCGGGCAAACTGGCTGGCAATTTCCCCAACAATGCTGGAACGATTATCCGTGAGTATGGTTTGACCGGGCAAAGTGACCCGCCGATCTGCAAAATAAAAAGTTTCCCCAAGGCTGGCGCGTAAATGTTCAATCCCTGTGCTTTGCCCAAACAAGCGCGAAGTCATTGCCGCACTGACTTGATGTCCGTCATCAACCCGATCTGCACCGCTGAAGCTGTCTTCACGGAATAATTGCGAAAACGACAAGTCATATTGACCCGTGTCAAAAAGCGGCAACTGGCTTTGATCGCGATACGGCGTATAACGATAGAACAAGCGCGGTTCTAAAGTTTGCACTAAATTCGTGGCGAATAAATTGGTGTTGCGTTCAAAAATTAAACCGCTATCGACGCTGCCCGTGTATAAACCGCGATGTGGATTGCTGGATTGCGTCGGATCAGGCAAATTATCCAAAGCGTATTGGGTGTAACGCATTGAAAGCTTGGGCACGAAAAAACTGCCTGCGGAGCGAATTGGATAGCTGAGTGTGGTTTTTAAATCCACGCGATCGCCGGTCGCGCCTGCGATAATTTGGGTGTCGCGCCCGAAACGCACGGCTTCGGCACGCACCGCAAAGTTTAATTCTTTATTACGTTCAGGCAGGGTGGTGTTAAACAATAATTGCGGTAAACGTTGATACGGACGGGCGGCGGGATTGGGGTCTAGGGTTTGGAAAGATTGCACCCGCCCCATAAAATTCCAGCCCGTGCCTGTGTACAATAAATCGCCACGGCGTTCTAAATGGCTGATGCTTGCCATGTTTAAATTACTGCCCAGATCGTGAAAATATTGATTGTCTGAGGCGTAATTTAAATTCACATCGCTATATAAACGATCGGCGACTTTACCCGTGTGCCGATAGCTGGCCGAGGCGCGATCTTTGCCATACACCTGATCACTGGGCATATATTCAGCCAGTAATTTGCCGCCGCTTTCATCCATTAAATAACGGAATTCACCGCGCAACATCGCGCCGCGTCGTGTCAAAATGCGGGGGGTAAGGGTGGCATCGTAGCTGGGATCAATATTCCAATAATACGGAAGCCCAAACTGCATGCCGCTCTGGCTGGAATTCCCAATCGTGGGAATTAAGAAACCTGATTTGCGGGCATTATTCAGCGGGAAGGATAAATATGGGGTGTAAAAAATCGGCACGCCTAAAACTTTAACGGTGACATTACGCGCCACCCCTTCTTGAATTTGGTCATTCAGCGTGGCTTTATTGGCAACTAGCCGCCACATCTCGCTGTCTTCATCGCAGGTGGTATAGGTGAAATCGTCTAAATTGACGACATGCTCACTTTCCTGATGCACCGTTTCCGCAGTGCCACGCCCGCGCCGTCCTTGAAACCAATAAGTGACTTGCTGCATCTCGCCATGATGATCGCCATACAATTGGGCACTTTTTCCCTTGGCAACCATGCGCTTGTCCCACAAAGTAAAATCGGTATTGGTTTCGACTTTGTCTTGTGTACGATTGTAGCTCAGGCTTTCGGTGTTCAGTAATTTCCCTTGACGTTGTACAGTGACATCGCCATTGAAGGTAGCAATCCCTGTTTTATCATCGAGTTCTGCGTCATTGGCATGGGTTTGAACTTCTTCCCCTTGTGGCGCAGCGAGTACGGGGCGCACGGGTAATGAGGCATGGGTGGGAGAACACACGGCTGGCTTTTCAGCAGCATACGCAGTGCTCGCCTGATGAAGCAACAATAATAGAAAAATACGTTGAGAATAAGGCACGGCTACTGGTCTTAAAGATTAAGAAAGTGAAATAGAATATAGGCTTAGATGTGGGTTTGTAAAGGGTAATGCGGGGATTAATCGTTTTCTCAGTGCGAAAATCAGAAAACTGCCAGAGAGTTTTATAAATTTCAACTGCTTATAATTGGGATAAAACAGGAGGGCACAGCAAGAATTTTTGAAGAGACAGTGATTATAAAGCGATATGAGCTGCGAGAGCGATAGAAAGGGCGGAAGTTTTCATGTCGACCGTATAATTTTACCGTACTCAGAAGTTGAGTTGCTGAGCACTTGATAGAATTATCGGCGGGAAAATTTCCGCCCTATGAAAACTTACAGTGCGGTTACGTTTTCAGCCGTAGGGCCTTTTTGACCTTGAGCGACGGTGAATTGCACGCGTTGCCCTTCAGCTAAGGTCTTGAAACCTGAACCACTAATAGCACTGAAATGTACGAATACGTCAGGACCGTTTTCTTGTTGAATAAAACCGAAACCTTTGGTTTCGTTGAAAAATTTAACGGTACCCGTGACTACATTAGCCATAATAAAACCTCTAAAATCAAAACAAAAAGGAAAATTCAGTCTGGTGTTAAATCAGAATATTGAGAGTCATGACTTAAATTTTGGATAAAATTCTGAAATTTTTTATCCATCACCGAACTGAGACTACTAATTTATCATTGCCTTGCTCGTTAGTCACTAACTTTTTGTAGGAGTTTTTTAAAAAGTTATTTTCCACACGAAACATCAGCCCATGACTGCAGGAATTAATAGGGAGATTGCCCGATATAATTGCCAGTAGGCGCGTAATTACAGACCCAAACTTGTTGGTTTCCACAGGCGGCAACACCACAGCCGAGTTCTTTCGTCTCACGCCATACCATTTGAGTATAGTGTCCACATTGTTTTCCTGCACGACAAGAATTGTTATTGTGATTGTAATCGACACGTTCATCTGCCCACATGCCTGCTACCATTTGTGGGGACGCATTCATGTTGCTGAAAACGGCAAGATTTTCACCATAGTTGTTATGACTGTGCTGCATCGGACAGCCACGGCTTTGCAACTGATTCGCCCATTGTTGGGCAACGTTGGCAAGCATAGGCGACCATGTTAATGCAGGCACATTCACACGAGTACGCCAATAATTATGGGCAGCAACAATGCCCCGAAATTGTGTAGATTCGCCCATGTTTTGAACGGGAGCACTCAGGGTAGAACGGTTATTTTCGCGCATTTTTGCAGCCATATCAGGGCTGATTTTTTTCATCGCTTGACCACTGCCTAGGGAAACGCCTTGAGAAGTCATACTTGGACTACATCCCCACAAACTCATCAGGCAAACCGCCCCGAGCAAAATCTTTGATAAGTGATACATAGTTGATTCTCCATCCCTCTGTAAAAAACGATTAAATTGCTTCCAATTGATAATGCAAATCCCAAACTCCATGCCCCAAACGTTGTCCGCGTTTTTCAAATTTGGTGAGCGGGCGTGCTTCACAGCGTGGCGCATAATTTCCCGTGCCACTGTGATTTTTCAAAAGCGGCGTGTTGTCTAAAACTTCTAACATTTGATGGGCGTAATCTTCCCAATCGGTGGCTAAAAATAAATGACCTGCCATGCGTGAACTGAGTAAATTGACAAATTCAGGCTGAATTAAACGGCGTTTATTATGTTTGGTTTTGTGCCACGGGTCGGGAAAGAAAATATACACCGTGTCAAAGCTTGCGGGGCTGACATTATTTTTCAGCACTTCGACCGCATCATCACAAATCACGCGAATATTTTTTAGCCCTAAGCTTTCGATTTGTGCCAACACGCGCCCAACGCCCGCCAAATAAACTTCCATGCCCAGATAATCATTTTCAGGATGTGCCTGTGCCATTTCGACCAGTGCGTCACCCATACCAAAACCAATTTCTAAATGTTTCGGGGCATTTCTGCCAAAAATTGCATTTAAATCATAAGGCTGTTTAGTTTCGAGCACGAATTCTGACCACATCGTGTCAATCGCGTGTTGTTGAGAGGCGGTAATCCGTCCGCTACGGCGCACAAAACTGCGAATCGGATTATTTTGAAGAGAGGAGGTTTCGGACATTTGGAAGGTTTCTGTTTATATTTTAGGAAAATTTAGCGTGATGCTGTTTAGAATGCTTATGCCATTTTTAAGCGGCTGAGGATTATTTTTTTAATATTCCAGCAGTTGATAATTATAAGCTTTTTTTGGCAACATCTCGACAATACCTCAAGTTTTGAATTTTATCTCGTTCCCACGCTCCTGCGTCACTGCCATTAAGTTAAGCGTAGCGCAAGGCTAGATGCGGGGCGTAGCCTCCCCCTTTGAAAAAGGGGGAGTGAGGGGGATTTAAGATCGTGGCAACTGTTGGGATTTTTAAATCCCCCCTGCCCCGAGTAGAGTCCCAAAGTAGAATAAACTAGGAAAAGTTATAAACTTAGAAAGAGGAAAATAGCTAAAAAGAGGAGTCTCCCATGAGCAATCTATTAGAACACCTAGAAGCCCTCACGGATAGTCGACATGCTAAAGGGAAGCGACATTCTCAAACTGCGACCCTTGCTATTGTACTTCTGGGGATGCTATGTGGGCATGTTCATATCAAAGCCCGTTTTGCTAAACAATATCAACCCCAGTTGGCATTAGCTCTTCCTCTGCCTATTTGATTCGGGTGAATCGAGTTTCAGAAAGAGGGAGTCACACAACAGATTACATCAGCAATCAATGTTTATCTCCAGAAGACTATGCAGTCTATATACAAGGACATAGACAGATAGAAAATAACTTACACTGGGTTAAAGATGTGCTGTTTTTAGAAGATAAATGCAGGCTTAAGAAGCCTAGTCAGGCTTTAGTGATGGGGATATTGAGAAGCATGGCGCTCAATTTGTTAAGGCTTTCAGGTATTGATTCCTGCACAGAGGGTTTTATGTTTATGCAGGCTCAGTTTCAACATCCTTGGCTTCTTTTGCAGACATTTTAAACTTCTTCTACTTTGGGACTCTACTCCCCCTGCCCCCTTTTTCAAAGGGGGTGAAAGGCTGGAAATTTTGTATAGTTGTAGGGTGGAATAGCGCAGCGTATTCCACCCTAAAATTCTGCAAAAGCGGAGCAAAATGGTGGATAGCGGCTTGCGCCTTATCCACCCTACATTTAACCTATTTGTACGGTTATATTTTTTGATATAGAATCATCCTATCTTAAATTATATCTAAAAATACTTTATGAACTTCCAAGAGTTTAAAGAAAAAACAAAGAACTCTAATATTTTAGCTCAAGTAGACACATTAGGTTCTTATGATATTTATACATCTACAATATGTCTTGATAGTTTGAAACAATGGCATTTAGATGCAGCTTTAAAAGAAATCAGAAATACAACTAATGGAAAGTATACTAGTGAGCAATATTGCGTAATTTCCAAAGCGATGCCTTTAGTTGTGCATGAATATGCACATTTTATTGATTTCACATCAACATTATGGGGATTAAATCATCTAAAAAAGATGAATGAAGCTTATATTTCTGGAATAACTTCTAAAGAAAATGGATTTTATAGAGCTAAAGATTTTTTCGATCACGTAAGGGGAATTCGTCTTCCGAAATATTACAATAAAATTCATGACGATAAAGAAAATACTCTCCCATGGAGTGCTACACTATCTGTTGGAATGATATTTTCAAGTCAAGGGCGCGTATCACAACGGGCTCTGATCTTTTATAATTTTTACAATAAAGATAATGAGCTACTTGTGCGTTCACCAATATCATTATTATCTCTTCTTGAAGCCTCAGCCATGGCTCAGGAAGTACTGTTTAATGCTGCGATATTAAGTGATACGGAGGATGATTTTAAAATCATAGAACAAAATGATTTTGAAAGAAAAAACTTAAACTATTTATATAATCCTTCTATCACGGAATATTCGGTATGTGTTCATATGATTGCAAATCTTTTCCGACATGAAAATGCCCTAATATCTTTTCATATATGCCTTTTGATAGTAAGACTTACCCTGAACTTTCCAAGAAACTATTTTTCAAAAGTATCTGCTTATTGTCGCATTAATTTAAATAAGAATCATGGGTTTGATAAAATTAGCATTAAAAGAATTACTGACAATCTAGATAAAAATGACTTGGGTACACTGTATTATATAATTTGTATTGAGTTATCTAAAACATTAGATACACCTGATCCGCAAGAAATACAAGACGGCATTGTTTTAATGCTTAAGAGAATGGGTATTGATTACTATAAGTTTATAGTCAGTTGCCAAGAAGAAGCCAATTTATTGGCGAAGTCTTTGTGCGCTAGCTCAATTAAATCAATATCTATACTGGCTTCTGCTGGGCATGATAATTTCAATAAAATCATTGAAGATCGCAAAGATATTCCTATATTGGGAAAGTTAAATGCCCCTCCTGCATTATTGGGAGATAGTACAATTCATTCTTGCTTAAATTTTCATGATGGTAATTTGCTTAAAAACTTTAATATTGAACAATGTTTTGATGAACTTTATGACGGACAAAGATGGGTTGAAAATTTTGCCGAGGCATGTCTTTAAAACTTCATTTTTGTAAAATTCCCTTTTTGTCCTTGACAAAAACTCCCTAAACCATCATAATTACGCGCTTTAGAAGTTCCAGTGTGGCTATGTAGCTCAGATGGTTAGAGCGCGGCACTCATAATGCTGAGGTCGGTGGTTCAACTCCACTCATAGCCACCATTTTCAAAAGCTTAACTCAAGCTAAATCTCCCCAAAATGCCTGACAAATCGCCAAAGTTGCCACCGCAGCCGTCTCTGTGCGTAAAATCCGTTTCCCTAAAACAATCCCTTGATAACCCGCCTCCAGCGCAAACGCCAATTCCCGTTCGCTCAAACCGCCTTCAGCCCCAATTAACAACTGCACTTCGCCCGTAGGCTTCGCCAAATCCGCAAAACGTTGCGTTGCCGTCGGTGCAAGCACCAAGCCCTGCCTCGGCAAACTTAACCACGCCTCCAAACTCGTCAACGCCTCCAACTGCGGCACACGATTGCGCCCGCACTGCTCACAAGCACTGGTCAAAATTCCCTGCCAATGCTGTTGTCGCTTCGCCTGACGCTCCGCACTCAAAGGTGGACTGCGTTCACTGAGCACCGGCACAATTTTCTGCACCCCCAATTCCACCGATTTCTGCAAAGTAAAATCCATGTGTTCAGGACGCGAAACCGCCTGAACTAAAGTCAATTGCAACGGCGACTCGGTCTCAATCGGGTGAAATTCCCCCAGCACTAATTCCGCATCTTTCTTACCAACCGCCTCAATCTGCCCACTGAATTCACCGCCGCCGCCATTGAACACCCGCACACTCGCCCCCGAGCGCAAGCGCAACACATTAAACACATAATGCGCGGTGTCACGCGGCAACAGGGTGCGGCTGTGAGCCTG
This sequence comes from Thiotrichaceae bacterium, assembly GCA_028688145.1. Taxonomy (GTDB): domain Bacteria; phylum Pseudomonadota; class Gammaproteobacteria; order Beggiatoales; family Beggiatoaceae; genus JAQTYU01. Next base: position 564,973 of record JAQTYU010000001.1, read on the forward strand.
TAAAACTTCGGGAATAAATAAACGAGGAATTCGCATGATTAATCCTGAGTTGCCGCGTCAATTGCACCCGTAGCAATGTCGGCAAGTTGTTGAATTTGTTCGGGAGTAATGACATAAGGCGGCATGAAATACAACACCCCGCCCATCGGACGCAATAACGCGCCGTGCTGCAAAGCATATTGATACATCCGCAAACCTCGGCGTTCTTGCCACGGATAAAGCTCGCGTGTCGCCTTATTTTTGGTCAATTCAATCGCCAAAATCATGCCCTGCTGGCGCACTTCCAACACATGCGGATGGTCTTGCAAATGCGCGGTTGAAGTTCGCATCGCAGTACTTAAAACCTGATTATTTTCAATCACATTATCGGATTCAAAAATATCCAAAGTCGCCAACGCCGCCCGACACGCCAAAGCATTGCCCGTATAACTGTGTGAATGTAAAAATCCGCTAAGCTTTTGATAATCTGCATAAAAAGCTTGATAAATTTGCTCCGTGCTCATCACCACCGACAAAGGCAAATAACCGCCCGTCAAACCCTTGGATAAACACAGCAAATCAGGACGAATCCCCGCTTGCTCACAGGCGAACATCGTGCCCGTTCTGCCAAAACCCACCGCGATTTCATCGGCAATCAAATGCACCTGATATTTATCGCAAGCTGCGCGCAACCACTGCAAATAAATCGGCGGATACATCCGCATTCCCGCCGCCCCTTGCACCAAAGGCTCAACAATCACCGCCGCCAATTCGTCAGCATGTGCGGCGAGCATGATTTCCAATGCCTGAAATTTACGATACGCATAGGCTTCAAGCGACTCGCCCGACGCGCGATCCGTACCCGCAGGCGAGGGCGCAGTCAAGGTTTCCATCAACAGCGGCGCGTAAGTGTCTTTAAATAACGCCACATTACCTACCGCCAACGCGCCCAAAGTTTCCCCATGATAACTATTTTCTAAAGTGAGAAACTTGGTCTTTTTGGGCTGCTCGCAATTGCGCCAATAATGAAAACTCATTTTCAGTGCGATTTCAATCGCAGAAGCCCCATTATCCGCATAAAAACAACGAGTTAAACCGTGTGGCGCAAGTTTCACCAAGCGTTCCGATAATTCAATCACTGGCGCGTGGGTAAAACCCGCTAACATCACATGTTCCAAACTGTCCAATTGCGCCCGCAATGCCGCATTAATCCGAGGGTTAGCGTGCCCAAACAAATTCACCCACCACGAACTAATCGCATCAAGGTAACGTTTGCCTTCAAAATCTTCTAAAAAAATCCCTTCACCGCGCCGAATCGGAATCATCGGCAAAGTTTCATGGTCTTTCATTTGGGTGCAGGGATGCCACACCACCGCTAAATCGCGTTGTATGTATTCAAGATTAGACATGGTATTTTTTATTTATGGGTGCTGTCTTTGGGTAAAAACCAACGACGGATAAGTTCAACTTGGAAACGATAACCCGCGCCCAAGGACTCGACGAGTTCACGTTGTAATAAACGTTTCATGCTGTTTTCAAACTCAAGTGGCGAAATCTGACAATTATCACAAAACTCTGCTTGTGAAAGTACCGCATCTTCGCCTTTTGTTGCCAAGCATTGCAGAATTTTCAAGCCATTTTCATCGATTTGATTATTACTAATATCAGCAAAAAAGAAACGCCCATTTTTTAAAGCCGTGCTGAGCACCGCATCCACATCATGTAAATGCGCTTCCCAACGTTCGGCAACAGGCTGGCGGTTTTTCAGCTCGACCAATTCTGAGCATAATAATTGAATCAATGCAGGGTGACAGCGCGTCACTTTAAGCACCCGCCGCGAAGCATCAGGGGTGTAATATAGCGCGAAATTGCTCACAGGATGCTCGACCAATTGCAAGGCTTCCGTGGCTTGTAAATAACTAATGTGCACAATGCGCACATTAATCAAATAACTTGACCAACGTTCAAATTCATCAATGGTATGCGAGCCAGAAAGCAAAATTTTAAAGCGCGCACGGTGCTGAATAATGTGCCGAAACATTCCCAACACCGAGGCTTCATCTAAAAAGCCTTTATTAAAAAAGTGCTCTAATACGCTAAATTCATCTAAACTCAGTAAAAAAGTATATTGTGTGCCAAATTTTTGTTCTATCGCATCGAACCATTCATCAAAAGCCGTAAACGGGTCAATTTGTAAAGCTTCCCGCGACAAACTCGGCAACACTAAATCACGGTGAGTTTTCGCAGAACTGATCATCGCCCGCGCAATATTGTATAGAAAACCCGCATAATCCCGCGCTAAAGAAGTCGGTCCTTGCAAGTCCACAAACAGCGGAATAATCGTTGAAGGCAGCAACCGCCCCAAATTATTCAACAGCGAAGTTTTACCCGTGCGGCGTTGCCCGTATAACAACAGCGGGGGACATAAACGATCTAATAACAGCTTTTCAATATCTTTGATAATATCACTGCGTCCCACAAAGATTTCTTGATGTTCTGCGAGCGGAATCCCAAAAATATAAGGATTGGCAATTTCTTGACGCTTTTCGACTTCAACCCCGAGCAGAAATGCATAATCTGCCAAGATTTGCCGCCACCCTGCTGCAATTGGGCGGAAGCGCAGTGCGTAAGGCTCTGATGAACGTGTCAGTTCACGCAATAATCCATCTAAACGCTCTTCTAAGGAAGTTAATGCCAAACGCTGATTATACAAACTACCCTGCGCCAAAGCGGCTTCGACATCGCGGCTAATACGGCTGAAACTCCGCAATAAAGCACTGGTAGAGCCTTGCAACTCTCCCGCCGCCAGCTGATGATAACTTGTGCTAATTTCGGGCACAGTTTGGCAATTTTGCAAACGCCGTGCATCTAATTCAATTTGTACTTCTTGCGCCGCCCAACTTTGCGGGCTGTTGCTTAAATATTCTAAAACTGCCTTGCCTTGCTCAGGATGATGCTCGGTCACTTGCACCACATAATTTTCTAATCCAAACAAGGGAATATATTGATATTCATCCCAAAACACGGAATGTAAATGCAATAAATTGTATTGCCCTTTTTCATCACGGTGCTGTAAAAATAAATTCCAAGCCGAAGCCAAAGGATAAAATAACAGCGCGCGCCACCAATTAAAACTAATCCCTAACACAAAAGCTAATAAGGCTAAAGGAATAATAAATTCAGCAGGATAGCGTCCGATAAAAATCGTAAATCCGACATAAGCCCCCACACTGCCAAAAATACCCGCAATCACCCCTGCCCATGAATTTGCAATACGATTTGCTAAAGCGTAGGGAAAACTGAATAAGCAAATGTATAACAAGGCATTTTCGACCCCACCTTGCACCCCAATGGCCAAAGAAAACCATTCAGGAAAATTACTTAAATAATTTTTTAGAAAGTTTAAGCCACTTAAACCAATGCCTGCGCCCAAACCAATAGATAACGCGCTGAAAAAGTGCCCGCGCTGCAATAGCCAAATTAAAATTAAGGCAATACCGAATAAACTGGAGATTAAGCCATCATAAACCATGCTGAATAGGGCGGCATTTTCCATGAGGGCGGCGGCTCCGCGTGCGGAAATGCTGGCGGTATTTGCCATTAAGAAAATCGCGACGCTGCTCACTAAAACGCCGAGCATTACGCTGCCAATTTGGCGATAAAACGGGTGTTTGTCGGGGGTGGCGGTAACGCTGTGCATCACCATGCCCGCTTGACTGACCGCAAAAATACCAAATAAAACAGTGAGCAAAGTTAAAGGGTCGTCGCTGGATACATCTAATTTTGTTTCATTGATGCTGAGCATCACCCCGATGGCGAGATTTTCCGCCATGCTGAACTTGATTTCACCGTTCAAACCCACGGGGATGGATAATAGAACGCCGCCGATGCTGCCCATCATCATGCCAAACGGCACAGAAACCAGCAGGCTGCCTAAAAATCCTAGGCTAAAACTCAAGCAAAAACTGTAACTTAAGGCGAGCAGTAATTCTTCATCGGGCACATGATTTGCCATTAAAATCACCGCCACTAAGGCGGTGACCCACAGCGGGGTGATGAGGTGCGCGGCGTATAATAAATGACGTAATTCGGGTAAGCGCCAATGACGTGGCGACAATTGCACAAGGGCAAATTTGGGGGATAATTCGGGGTCTATCCTGGCTAAATACGCTCGCCAATGAGAAGGCGTAAACAACAGCCAAGCCAGCAATTTAAAACTATCGGGGAAGGAGCGGAACACAGTGGGAAACGTCAGTGGAGAGAGTGGCACAGGATTGTACCACTCTCCACAACAATTAGCCTAAGCTAGTCAGGCAAACGGTTAATAAGCCTTGTGGAACTAAGCCTAAGAACAGAATTGCCAAGCCATTGACGCTTAAAGCCACTTGCATATCATTGTCAGCCGTCAAAGGATTGGTATCCTCGGGCTTGTCGAAATACATTAACTTGATGATACGTAAGTAGTAATAAGCCCCAATCACGGAGAACATGACTGCAGTAATTGCAATCCACATGAAGCCTGAATTAATCAGTTCACTCAACACCGCCCACTTTGCCCAGAAACCTAATAAGGGCGGCATACCTGCCATAGACAGCATCAAAATCAACATGATAAAGGCAAACCATGAATTGCGTGCGTTCAAGCCTTTGAAGTCGTCCAATTTGTCGGCTTCAAAACCTGCACGGCTCAACAGTAAAATAACCCCGAACCCGCCCAAACTCATTAAGGTGTAAACGATGGTGTAGAACATGGCAGCTGCATAACCTGTTTTGGTTGCCGTCAAAATCCCTAACATCAAGAACCCTACGTGAGAAATGGTTGAGTAGGCTAACATGCGCTTGATATTGCTTTGTGCGATTGCCACTAAGTTACCGATTGCCATAGAAAGCACTGATAACACAATGATCATGCCTTGCCAATCCGCATGGAGATGTTGCATTCCATCGACCAGTAAACGCATTAACATCGCAAACGCTGCCAATTTTGGCGCACTGCTGATTAACAAAGTTACGGGCGTAGGCGCACCTTGATAGACATCAGGTACCCACATGTGGAAAGGCACGGCCCCAAACTTGAAGCCTAAACCCACCACAATAAATACCACGCCAAACACTAAGGCGGTGTGATGTTCATGATCCGCTTTGATAGCATTTGCAACAGCAGCCAAGTCCATTTGTCCCGTGACCCCATAAATAATGGAAATCCCGTATAACAACATCCCTGAAGCCAGCGCACCGAGCACGAAATATTTCATTGCCGCTTCGCTAGATTGAGCTGAATCGCGGTTCAACGCCACCAAGGCATACATCGACAAAGACAATAATTCTAAGCCTAAGTAAATGGTTAAGAAGGTATGGGCTGAAACCATCACCAACATGCCCAAAGTCGCCAACAAGCCCAGTACGAAAAATTCGCCTTTGAGCAAGTTTCTATCGCGCAGATAGCCACGAGAATAGATAAATGCCATGAACACAATGCCGCAAATGAACAGCTTTAATAACGCGCCCATTTGGTCACTGACAAACATGTTATTCATCGCTAACACGGGTTTGGTGGGATACATCGCCACAATGAACAAAGCCGTCCCAATCAACGTGCCTTGCGACAATTGATAGGTCAAGTTGCGCATGGTTTCTGGTAAATAAACGTCAATCACCAGCACCAAACACGCCATCGTCAATAAGAAAATTTCGGGCATTACCACCGCAAAATCTGTGACTGCCAATGTCATTAGAAAATCTCCTTATAGCACTTTGGTGTGAGAGATGTGTTCAAGCAGATGTTGCACGGTGGTGTGCATCACATCTAACAAGGGGGCGGGATAAATCCCGAAAGCCAACACTGTGACCGCTAAAATGGTCAGAATCAGCGTTTCACGCGCCCCAATATCCGTTAATTCTTTCACATGATCATTTGCGATCTTGCCAAAGATAACCCGTTTCACCATCCACAAGGTGTAAGCTGCGCCTAAAATCAAGGTGGTGGCGGCTAAGAAAGCGATCCAGAAGTTGGCTTTAAAGCTACTTAAAATCACTAAGAATTCGCCCACGAAACCTGAAGTGCCGGGTAAGCCTGAGTTTGCCATCCCGAAGAACACTGCAAACATCGCAAAGCGTGGCATGGTATTCGCGACACCGCCGTAATCACCGATTTGACGGCTGTGCATACGGTCATATAACACCCCAACGCATAAGAATAATGCGCCAGAAATGAAGCCATGTGACACCATTTGCACCATGCCGCCTTCCACTGCCATCGCGGCACTGGCGGGATTGCTGTGTGCAGTAATCATGTAGGTGGTGAAAAAACCTAAAGTGACAAAGCCCATGTGAGAAATTGAAGAATACGCAATCAGTTTCTTCATATCTTGCTGTGCCAATGCCACAAAGCCGATGTAAACCACCGCGATTAAGGATAAGGTTATCATCATGCCTTCGAGTGCATGGCTGGCATCAGGGGTAATGGGCAAACTAAAGCGCAAGAAACCATACGCCCCCAATTTCAACATGATTGCCGCCAAAATCACTGAACCACCCGTGGGGGCTTCAACGTGCGCATCGGGCAACCAAGTGTGCACAGGCCACATCGGCACTTTCACCGCAAAGGCGACTAAGAACGCGAAGAATATCCAGACTTGCACATTCATGGGTAAGGCTTGTTTGTGATATGCCAAAATATCGAAGCTGTTGGACACAGAATATAAGTACAACAACGCAATCAGCATGAACACGGAGCCTAAGAAGGTGTATAGGAAGAACTTAATCGTGGCATAAACCCGACGTTGCCCCCCCCAAACCCCGATGATGATAAACATCGGCACCAACATCGCTTCCCACAACACGTAGAATAAAATCGCATCCAGTGCGGCAAACACCCCAATCATTAAACCTTCCATAATCAAGAAGGCTGCCATGTATTGGGCAACTTTATATTGGATGACCTCCCAACCTGCCAAAATAACTAAAATCGTCATAAAGCTGGTTAAGACAATTAAGGGCATGGAGAAACCATCTACCCCTAAAGAGTAGTAAATATGGAAATTAGGAATCCATGCTAATTTTTCACTGAACTGCATCGCAGCCGTGCTGCTGTCAAACGCGAAAAACAACGGTAATGACAGTACAAAAGTAACGATTGACACCAACAGAGCGACTGCGCGGGCAACGGGTGCGCTGCTATCATTGCGCCCCACTGCCAACACCCAGAAACCGCCAAGGATGGGTAGCCAAATCAATAAACTGAGTAAAGGTAAATCTGCAAACATCCGTTGTATTTCCTTATAAAATGACAAATACGCCGAGCAGCAACGCTAAACCAATAATCATGGCAAACGCATAGTGATATAACAGCCCAGTTTGAACATGGCGCATGATTAATGCGACCCCATGCACTGCCTGAGCAGAACCGTTGACCATCACGCCGTCAATGACTTTCACATCACCAAATTTCCATAACAGACCGCCCACACCGCGCGCGCCGCCTGCAAAGAACCACTCATTAAATTGGTCAAAGCCGTATTTGTTCATCAAAATACTATGCACTGCGCTGAAGCGTTGTTTAATCGATTCAGGCAAGGCAGGATTGATTAAATACAAGTAATAGGCGACTGCAACCCCAGACAGAGCCAACCACACAGGCGGATGTGCAAAGCTGTCAGTAATCATGCCCACGATGCCATGCCAATGTTCTGCATGGAAAGCATTGTGCGCATGTTCAATGAAAATCACATTTTTGAAGAAATCGCCAAATAACATGGGTTCAATGGCAAATGCACCGATTAATAATGAAGGAATTGCCAACATGATTAAGGGGAAAGTCACCACCGCAGGGGGTTCATGTAAATGATGCTTGGTGTGTTCGTCCATACGTTCTTTGCCGTGGAAGACCAAGAAGAACATACGGAACGAATATAAAGCAGTAATGAATACGCCGCTTAACACTGCATAATACGCAAAACCTGAACCTGCACGACCCAGTTCATGAGCATGGTGCACCGCTTCAATAATCGCATCTTTGGAGAAGAAGCCTGCAAAACCGGGGAAACCGATTAATGCCAATGAACCAATCAAGCCCGTCCAGTAGGTAATTGGCAGATACTTGCGCAATCCACCCATTTTCCGAATGTCTTGTTCATGGTGCATGGCGATAATCACCGAACCTGCGCCCAAGAATAATAAGGCTTTGAAAAACGCGTGGGTCATTAAGTGGAAAATCCCTGCGGTATAAGCAGAAGCCCCAAGAGCTACCGTCATATATCCTAATTGAGACAGCGTAGAATAAGCCACCACGCGCTTGATGTCGTTTTGCACGATCCCTAAGAAGCCCATGAATAAAGCCGTGATTGCGCCAATCACTAACACAAAGCTTAAGGCGGTTTCGCTTAATTCAAATAAAGGCGACATGCGGGCGACCATGAAAATACCAGCGGTCACCATGGTTGCAGCGTGAATCAAAGCAGAAATTGGGGTAGGACCTTCCATCGAGTCAGGCAACCACACATGCAAAGGCACTTGTGCAGATTTACCCATCGCACCAATGAATAATAAAATACACATCACTGTCATCAACGACCATTCGGTGTTGGGCAGGATTTGTACCGTCATATCTTTGATGTGTTCTACGTGGGAAAATACTTCGCTGTAATTCAAGCTGTTGGTATACATCAACACCATCGCAATCCCTAACAAGAAGCCAAAGTCACCGACACGGTTGACTAAGAAAGCTTTCAAGTTGGCATAAACGGCAGTGTCTTTGGTAAACCAGAAACCGATCAACAAGTAAGACACCAAACCCACCGCTTCCCAACCGAAGAACAGTTGTAAGAAATTATTCGACATCACCAGCATTAACATCGCGAAGGTGAATAAAGAAATATAACTGAAGAAGCGTTGATAACCGGGGTCATCGTGCATATAACCGATGGTGTAGATGTGCACCATCCAAGAAACAAACGTCACCACCACCATCATCATGACAGTGAGCGAGTCGACCATAAAGCCGATTTCAAAACGGATACCACTGGAAACTAGCCAAGTGTAAATCGTTTGATTAAAGGTATGTCCGCCGAACACCACTTCTTTGAACGCAAACAGCGAGAGTAAGAATGCAATCCCTACCCCAGCAATGGTCACAGTGTGTGCTACGCGCCGACTTACGCCAAACAGCCCCGCAATAATCGCGCCGATTAAAGGGGCTAAAACAATTGCCAAATACACGTTTTGCATGTTAACCCTTCATGCTGTCAAGATCGTCAACGTTAATGGTATTTTTGTTACGGAATAACACCACCAAAATCGCCAAACCAATGGCAGACTCGGCAGCTGCAACCGTGAGAATGAAAAACACAAATACCTGTCCTGCGATGTCCCCATTGAAATGAGAAAATGCAATAAAGTTCATATTGACTGCCAACAGCATCAATTCGATACACATTAACAGAATAATCACATTCTTACGGTTGAGGAAAATGCCTGCTATGCTGAGGCAAAATAAGACCGCTCCTAAAATCAGGAAATCAGATAACACAAGCATAATAATTATTCCCTTGGTTCAGCTGGCATTTTAACAAGACGGACACGTTCTGCACGTTTCACATTGACTTGCTGTTCAGGTTTTTGATATTTATTTTGTCGTTTAGGACGCATCGTCAACGTAATCGCAGCAATCATTGCAACTAATAAAATAACTGCTGCAATTTCAAACGGATAAACATACACGGTATACAGCACTTTACCAATGGCTTCGGTGTTTGACCCGGTTTCAACCGCAGTTTTCACCACGTTTTTATCCAATTGCCAACGTCCGACCACCATCAACATTTCTGCTAAAATCACCAGCCCCACCAAAATACCGACGGGCAAATAATGGGCAAAACCTTCACGCAGCACTGCCAGATTAATATCCAGCATCATCACTACGAATAGGAACAGTACCATCACGGCACCGACATAGACCAATACCAAGGTAATCGCTAAAAACTCTGCATGGAGTAACATCCAGATGGCAGAGGAAGAAAAGAATGCGAGTACCAAAAACAATGCCGCATGTACAGGATTTCGTACACTGATGACGCGGGCTGCAGCAAATACTAAGATTGCTGCAAAAACGTAAAAGATTAGCTTTTCGATAATCATGCTGCTATCCACAAATTTTCCTAAAAGCGTTTAGGGGTAATCTTGATTTCAGATTACTTTCTAACCCGTTTAACTAAGTTATCATCTTTATAAATGCGTTCTGCCATCAGATCGCCCTTCTTATCATATTCGAGACTGGTCCCATTGAGCCGTCCATCCACAAAGTGATGCACTAACCATTTCTCGCCTGATTGGTAATACAAGGTTGCCGAGATGGGTACACCATCTTTAAACTCCCAGTCCCCTTGTAAATTCCCATTGCTATGATAACCCTTAGCATTACCTTCCTTTTTGCCATCTGCATAATTACGTTCAGCTTTCAGCTTGCCAGTTTGGTAATACTCTTTCTCAAGACCATCGAGCTTAGTATTCAAGAAATGGCGTTCACGTAACAATTCACCGGTTGGATAATATTCAAGCTTGGTTTCGACTTTTCTGCCCCCCGCAAGGTGCATTTCATATTCAAGCTTGCCGTTACGCAGGAATTGCTTTTGTGATTCGACTTTACCTTCTTTGTAGATAAGCTCCGCCTTCACTTCATTAGTTTCGTAAAACTCCTTAGTCGTACCATGCAACTTACCGTTAAGGTAAGTGTATTCAAACTGTACTGCACCATTTTCGTAATACTTTTTATCAGGTAATTGTGCCGCTTGTGCAGAACACACCAAGCTAAAAAGTATCGTTCCGAGTAACACATTCTTAATACGCTGCATGGTCTCTCCTACCTACGATTTAACGATAACGGGCATCTAAGGCTCTATCTGTTGCCAATTGTTGTTCCAGCTCGTCCCCAAATGCTAATAACTTTGCTTTCGTCATTAACAATCCTTCACGGTCTTCCGCATGATATTCAAACACACGGGTTTCCACGATAGAATCCACAGGGCAAGACTCTTCACAATAACCACAGAAGATGCACTTACTCAAATCAATGTCATAGCGCGTGGTGCGACGGGTTTTGTCGTTTTCACGAGGAGCGGCTTCAATGGTAATCGCTAAAGCAGGACAAACGGCTTCGCATAATTTACAAGCGATGCAACGCTCTTCTCCGTTGGCATAACGGCGCAAGGCGTGTCTTCCGCGAAAGCGGTGTGACATCGGGGTCTTTTCATCGGGGTATTGCACAGTGATTTTACGGTCGAATAAATAACGCCCCGTAATATTCATGCCTTTCAGCAATTCCCACAAAAATAAACGTTCAACGTAATTTACAATGGCTTTCATGGCTTAACCTCTACACAAACCACGGGGGTAATTTTGCCAAGACGGCAACACCGACAACCACAATCCACACCAAAGTAATTGGAATGAATACTTTCCAACCTAAGCGCATGATTTGGTCATAGCGATAACGTGGGAAGGTGGCGCGTAACCAGAGGAATAAGAACAGGAATACGCTAAATTTAGCCACAAACCAGAACAAGCCAGGTACCCAAGCAGTCATTTCATCTAATGCGCCCATACCTTGGAAAGGCGATAACCAACCGCCTAAGAACATAATCGCAGCCAGCGCAGACACTAAAATCATGTTGGCATATTCGGCAAGGAAGAATACCGCAAACAGCATCCCAGAATATTCAACGTGGAAACCTGCCACAATTTCAGATTCACCTTCCGCAACGTCGAAGGGCGCGCGGTTGGTTTCTGCTAGGGCAGAAATAAAATACACGATGAATAAGGGGAACAAAGGAATCCAGTACCAATGCCAAAAACCGCCACTTTGTGCTTTGATGATGTCGTTCAGGTTTAAGCTGCCTGCTGCCATCAACACGCCCACCAAGGTGAAGCCCATCGCAATTTCATAAGACACAATCTGTGCCGCAGAGCGCATTGCCCCTAAGAAAGCATATTTAGAGTTAGAAGCCCAGCCTGCAATGATAATTCCGTAAACCCCTAAAGAGGTCATCGCGAGAATATACAAAAGCCCAGCATTCACATCGGCAAGAATCAGCGTTTCGCCAAAAGGCACAACTGCCCAAGCGGCAAGCGCAGGCGCAATTGCCAACATCGGCGCGATGATAAACAAGAAGCGGTTCGCATTGGTGGGGATGATGATTTCTTTGAACATCAACTTCACCGCATCGGCGATAGGCTGTAACCAACCGCGAGGCCCGACGCGATTCGGACCAATCCGCACTTGCATATACCCAATGACTTTACGTTCTGCAAAGGTCAAATAGGCAACCCCAAGCATTAAGGGGGCAACAATCAGTACAATCTTAATTAAAATTGTGACTAAAGTAATTAATGTTTCAAGCATTATTAGCGTTCCAGCGTCTCAATTACCGTCCCGAAAGACGGGTGAAATCCCAAATTTGGAAATCCAAATCGTGGTGTGATTTAAGAAGCACTTAACTCCACCTGCCCATACCATGCCCCCAGTTGGCTGGTGGCGACTTGTCCCGCATACAGCAATACGCATTCTTCGGGGACACGTTCATCCAAGACCACTGCTAAACTGACTTTGCTGTCTTGTTGTTGTACCGTGGCTTGTGCATTCGCGCTTAACGCAAGACGGGCTGCTAACTTGGGATGTACATGCACACCCTCAGTAATCAAAGCATCTGGCGTGCGTTGTAAAGAGTCCGCACGGCGCACTAAGGCATCCACTGCGTACATGGCTAATTCAGTGATGCGTTGCAGACTGCCATTGACTTTGCTGGCTTCTAAACTGCTTGGAATGCTCCAAGCCGTTTGCGTGTTCACCACCTTATCGCCGACTTGTTTCCAGACTTCATCACGCACTTCTTCAGAAGAAATGAACTCGAAGCCTTGAACGTCTAACACATTGCCGAAAGCGCGTAAGATTTTCCAAGCAGGACGGGCTTCGCCTTTGGGTGCAACTGCGCCGTTAAAGCTTTGCCATTTGCCTTCACAATTCACATACGTGCCTGAAGTTTCTGCATATAAACCGATGGGTAATAACACATCCGCATAGTCTTGCATCGCTTTAGTTTCGTAAGCAGTGAGGCTAACCACAAATTCTGCTTTTTTCAAATTATTCAGCGCAACTTGACCGTGGCAACTGTCTAATTCAGGTTCAACGCCTAATAATACATAAGCACTTAAACCTTGTGACAGCATCGCTTGAGCATCTAAGCCTGCGGGACTGACGGCAGCACCGCCTGCACCACGATGTGGCACTGCGCCTGCTAACCAAGCACCTGCACTGTTGGCTTCTGCTAAGTAACCGACTTTCGCACCGCTCAAGCTGGCAATCACGCGAGTCATACCACGAATTGCGGCTAATTGCGGATGAGCCACCACTAAATTGCCTAACAATACGGAGACTTTGCTGCCTGCACGTAAAGTTTTGGCTAATTGTTGTTGGGCTTCGCTGGGGGTGACGCTGGCGAGTAAAGCTTCAACGCCTTCAGGCAATTCAACAGGTTTTTCTGCTAATAAAGCTTTAGCAATGCCTGCCAATTGTGCGAGGAAATCGTTGGGAGCGACAATCAGTTTTTGCGTGGCTTTGAAGTTAAATTCATAATCCACAGGATTCACAAATAAAACTTTTGCACCGCGTAAGGCGGCTTTGCGTAAACGATGGTTAATCAAAGGTTCTTCTTTGCGTAAGTGTGAACCAATGACTAAAGCCACGTCGCTGCTTTCTAATTCAGCCAAAGTTTGACCTAAGGCGGGGAATAAGGGAGCTTGTGCCTGATCATTGAAATCAGTTTGGCGTAAACGGTGGTCAATGTTTTGACTGCCCACACCACGCACTAATTTTTGTAATAAATATAATTCTTCTAAAGTCGCGCTGGGAGAACTTAATGCCCCAACCGCACTGGCTTTATGGGTTTTAATAACTTTCTTTAAGCCTTCAGCGGCAAAAATTAAAGCCGTTTCCCAATCCGTTTGCTGCCATTGACCATCTTTTTTAATCATCGGCGCAGTGAGGCGGTCAGCGGCGTTTAAACCTTCGTAGCTGAAACGGTCACGGTCGGAAATCCACACTTCGTTAATGGCTTCGTGTTCTTTTGGCACAACCCGTAACACTTCATTGCGGCGCACATGGAAATGAATATGTGAACCTAAGGTATCGTGGGGCGCAATCCCGTCACGTTGTTGCATTTCCCAAGCACGCGCAGAAAAACGGAACGGCTTAGAAGTCAATGCACCCACGGGGCATAAATCCACCACGTTGCCAGACAATTCGGAAGCAACACTTTTCTCAATATACGTGCCGATGCGGGTATGTTCGCCGCGTCCCGTTGCACCGAGTTCTTGAATCCCTGCAATTTCTTCACTGAAACGCACGCAGCGGGTACAGTGAATGCAGCGGGTCATATCGGTAGCAATCAAAGCCCCTAAGCTCTTATCAGAAACCACACGTTTAGTTTCTTGATAACGTGAAGCATCTTTCCCATAACCCACTGCGATGTCTTGCAATTCGCACTCGCCGCCTTGGTCACAAATTGGGCAATCCAGCGGATGGTTAATTAATAAAAATTCCATCACTGCTTTTTGAGCCGTCAATGCTTTAGGAGAACGGGTTTGAACCTTCATGCCATCCATAATCGGCGTGGCACAAGCGGGCATGGGTTTGGGTGCTTTTTCAACTTCTACTAGGCACATGCGACAGTTTGCCGCGACAGAAAGCTTTTTGTGATAGCAGAAACGGGGAATATCTATACCGTTAGCATCTGTTACTTCAATGAGCATTTGCCCTACATTTGCTTCGTAAGTTTTACCGTCTATTTCAATGGTTGCCATTATTTACTCACCAATATCTTTGGGAAAGCAGGTCGTCGTTTGAAACTTCCAAGTTATCGTTACGTCGGGGATTACCAACGGTTGCCACTTCTTCAAACGCGATTTTTTCAGCGCATACGGCATAATCTTGCCGATACATAAAAACGATTACCTGCAACACGTTAGAAGCGTTAGCTGCCATACAAGACGCACTGCCACGACTGACGTTAAAGTCGCCATTATACCGAAGTTCTCTAAGTGCGTGATCACTTTGCACAGGTTAGTTCCGCATTTTAACATTTTCAGGTGTTTTCGTGGCAGAAAATGCGCTAAAAATTTTAATAGAACGCACGATTTCTCAGGCAAATTCTCTTAAAGTTCGCTAGGAAAACAGGGCGCATCAACTGAAAATATACGCATTACACACTTCATGCTATCATCGTAAAGTATTATAAAATTTATGCTGATAAAAATCTCTGCCTATTTCTGTTGTTTTGCTAATTTGGAGCGGCAGCATCGTTCATATCTCATGCAAAATGATTTTTGATGTCTGGATTGTAGAATAGCGGTGAATAATCCTTGATGTAATAGACAGATTTCAGTAGAATGTTATCCCTTGTTTTTTAGCACTTTAGCAGAATTCCCTAGAAGCATTACACTGAGGTTTTAGTTCTATGCAAGCCGACATTCACCCTAACTACAAAGACCTCAAGGTTGTTTGTAGCTGTGGTAACACCTTTATCACCCGTTCTACGACCCATAAAGAATCGATCCAATTAGACGTGTGTGGTGCCTGCCATCCCTTCTATACTGGCAAACAAAAGATTATCGATACCGCTGGTCGTGTGGACAAGTTCCGCCGCAAGTATGCTCGTTAATTGAGCGCAGACGGGGTGCATCTGAATCAGACTTAACTTCTTAACTTAAGAGATTCCGTGCACTCCCTCACTTTTCATTATGATGTTTTAGAAATCCTCTTCTACAAAGTTCACCTTAAATATTCTCTCGCAAACTACGCAATCTCTGCGGCAAATCGCATACTCCCCCACCCATCGAGTTTTTTGGAATAAGCTTGGATTGGGTAAAATTTGATCATCTCCCCCTCAAGCCTTACACTATTTTTCATCATTGCTGGTGCAAGGAGTTTAAATCATGCCCAAAATTACCATGTATAGTACGCGCATTTGTCCTTATTGCACGATGGCGGAACGCTTTCTGCGCCAAAAAGGACTCGAAGTGCACAAGATTCTGATTGATCAACAGCCGCAAGAAATGCAAAGCATGATCGAAAAAACAGGCAGAAGAACCGTGCCGCAAATTTTTATTGGCTCACATCATGTCGGTGGGTATGATGATTTAATGGCGTTAGAAATGGAGGGCGAACTTGACCCTTTATTACTGAAAGCGGCTGGAGAATCTTGAGATTAATCTCAAAAATACGATGCCGTTTTGAGAGGACTCAATCCATAATCGTCTACTGGGAAACAAACTTAAGCCTAGACTCTCTATAGGCTTGTTGTTAGAATTCCACATGTTGTAATATTTACGGTTAGTGTAGCGGAAAGTTATACTCAAAGAAGCAAACTTACAACACCTGTGATATTCTAGTGACGTTTTTCCCTTATAAAACGGGCTAGATGCTCATGTCCACATGAGAATTTGCATAGTGCTCTCACTGTGGTTAAATTGATACACTAGGTTTGATAAGTCCCTTTGAGTGGTTGCCCCCTAGAATCCAGCAACGCTACTGACCTATAGTAACCCAGCTTGCGGTGGTGCGCGATGGTTTAACTATTAACTCAGATTTTTACATTTGTCATTTCATCACAGAAAGGAACACATCCATGTTTGAAAAAAGCTCTGGTCGTAAAATTTTAATGGGCTTAGTGACGGGGACTTTATTGTCTGCCGCCGTAGCCTCTGTTTTAGCTGCAGAAGGCAAACAATCTTACTACGTTCTCGATTCTGAAGGCAAAGCCGTCATGTCAGTACGTGAAAAAGAATGTATCACTGCTCCTCAAAGCCCCAATGAGCCCACGAAAGAATTCGTAGAATGCGGTGATGTCAAACCAGTACCTAAGCCCGTTGCCAAAGAAGACCCCTGTGCTAAAGACGCTGACAATGACGGCGTAAACGATTGCCGCGACAAGTGCGCTAATACGCCAGCAGGTAGTAAGGTTGACGTGAATGGTTGCCGTGTTATCGGAAGCACGCACAACGTGGTGTTGTCAGGCGATGTAACCTTCAAGTTCAATAAGTCAGACTTAAGCCCACAAGGTAAGGCACAATTAGATAAAGTTGCCGCTGAAATCTTAGGTTTGAAGAGCAATCTGCAAAACGTGGTTATCAATGGTCACACCGACAGCGTGGGTAGCGATCAGTACAACTTAACCTTGTCTGACAAGCGTTCTAAGTCAGTGGCTAAGTACTTAGCTGACAAGGGCGTGCCTAAAGACAAATTGTTCGTCAAAGGCATGGGTGAATCCAAGCCAATCGCTGACAACAAGACCAAAGAAGGTCGTGCTAAGAACCGTCGTGTTGAAATCGCAATCACCAGCGGTGACGCGAAGTAAGCGACTTGATTTAAACTTTGTTTTCCCCTGAGAAGTCATTCAGGTTAAACATGAGTTTGGCTCAGAAATTAGGTTTCCCCGTGATATTTGCGGGGAAACCTTTTTTTATGCCTGTCATTGGGTGAATTGGCGTGCACTCAAACAAGACTGGCTTGCACTCCCAAAAACAAACGCATACCATTTACCCCAATTATTTTGAATCCATTTGAATCCAGAGGACACAACTTTGAAACTTATTGTAACGGGCGGCGCGGGCTTTATCGGTTCAGCAGTGATTCGTCACTTAATCCAAAATACTGAACATCATGTCATGAACGTGGATAAATTGACCTATGCGGGCAATTTGGATTCTTTGGTAACGGTAGCAAATAGCCCACGTTATCAATTTGCACAATTGGATATTGTCGATGCGAATGCGATGAATCAGTTGTTTCAAAGCTATCAGCCTGATGCGATTATGCACCTTGCCGCAGAGTCGCATGTAGACCGTTCGATTGATAAGCCAGCGGAATTCATTGAAACCAATATTATTGGTACTTATACTCTGTTAGAAGCCGCCCGCAATTATTGGCAAGCCTTGCCAGAGCCGCGTAAATCCGCCTTTCGTTTTCACCACATTTCGACTGATGAAGTGTATGGCAGTTTGGGCGAGGACGGTTTATTCACCGAAACCAATCCTTATCAACCTAATTCCCCCTATTCTGCAAGTAAAGCCTCTTCTGATCATTTAGTGCGCGCTTGGCATCATACTTTTAAATTACCTGTACTCACCACGAATTGTTCTAATAATTACGGCGGTTATCAATTTCCAGAAAAATTAATTCCGCTGATGATTTTAAATGCCTTAGAAGGCAAAGCCTTACCGATTTATGGCAAGGGTGAAAATATCCGTGATTGGTTATATGTCGATGACCATGCCCGCGCTTTGTGTTTGGTATTAGAACAAGGTGTGGTCGGTGAAACTTACAATATTGGTGGGCACAACGAGCAGAAAAATATCGATGTAGTGCATTTGATTTGTGAGATTTTGGATGAGTTATTACCAAACTCGCAGTTTAAGCCTCATAAACAACTGCTAACTTACGTCACTGACCGCCCAGGACATGATTTACGCTATGCCATTGATGCGAGCAAGATTGCGCGTGAATTGGGTTGGAAACCTGAGGAAACATTTGAAACGGGTTTGCGGAAAACGGTGGAATGGTATTTACAGAATCAACAATGGTGGCAACGGGTGCGCGATGGCAGCTATCGCGGGGAACGTTTAGGCTTGGGTGAGAAGTAATTCATACTTTGTGAATTGAGCGAGATTTAATAGCAGCCTGCTAATTTTTATAGAATTAGCAGGCTGTTGTAAGTTTGTATAGAACTTATGGACAGCTGGGCCACATACCTTCAGTGGCGATGTAATAACTCAATGTGCCCGTCTTAGCTTGAATATCCAGGAGATTGGGCAACATAAAAGTGTTGTGACCATCGCCCCCAAATTTAATGCCCAGTAAAGAAAATAGGGCGGCATTTTGCTGAATATTTAAGGTTTACCCTTTACATTTCACCCAATATTCCATTTCAAAGCCCCAAGGAAACAGGCAGACCATCCCAATATAAGATTCATCCATTCTCACATCCTCCAATGAAAAAATATGCTGTTGATGATTACAACGCTGCTATATTAGCATTACTATATATAAAAATAATCTTATGATGAACTAGAGATAGCACGATTTATAAAATCAGTACAGAATAATCAACTGAAGCTTATTTCAAAATAAATCTTGATTTTTATTAGATAATATAACCACCAATAATATAAAAAAGTGGTGGCAACTGTGCTTACTTAGGATAGATTTTGGGAGTTTTTTTGATGCGAAAAAGAATAGGTTTACTGTTGTACTTGTGCAGTGTTTTATTTTGGAGTTATTCCGTATGTGCGGTTGAGGATTTTCCCACTAAACCCAGTGTGCATAATGGAAAAAAATGGCGCATTGCTTATATCGAAGGCGGAGCTTTTAAAGACTATCGTGAATCGTTGGTGAGCACGGTAGAAGGTTTGATGGATTTGGATTGGATCGAAAAGAAAGCCATCCCCAAAGACAGCGTAACCGACACCAGCAAACTATGGCAATGGTTGGCGACTGAAATTAAAAGTAATTATATTGAATTTGTGGGCGATGCTTATTGGGCTGCTAATTACAATAAAGAGAAACGGACGCAAAATAAAGCAGCCATGCTGACGCGCTTAAATGAACAAAAAGATATTGATTTAATCATTGCGATGGGTACATCCGCAGGCTTGGACGTTGCCAATAATGAACATCACACTCCCGCAGTCATTGGTTCAGTGGCTGATCCTGTGGTCAGCAAGATCATTAAAAGTCCGAGTGATTCAGGTTTTGATCACATTATGGCGCGGGTAGACCCTGATCGTTATGAACGGCAAATCAACGTATTTTATGAAATCATTGGTTTTAAACGTTTGGGCGTAGTGCATGAAGATACTCCAGAAGGCAGAGCCATTGCAGCACTGGAAAGTGTGAATAAAATCGCTAAACAAAAAAACTTCACTGTAGTGACTTGTCACGCGCCTTTTGCCAGCCCAGAACTTCAAAAAGGGGCAAAAGATTTAGTGTCCTGTTATGAAGAATTGTCTAAAAAAATCGATGCCTTATACATTACTAATAAATCGAGTTTAACCCCCGAAAGTATTCAAGGTTTATTAAAAATCTTAGAACCCCATAAAATAGCAACCTTCGCACAAATGGGATCGGACATGGTGAAACGGGGTGTTTTACTGAGTATTGCCGCCCCACCCCGCTTTCGTGCAGTGGGGATGTTTTACGCGCAAACCATCGCCAAAATTTTTAATGGCGCATCACCCCGTAAATTACCCCAAGAATTTCAAGGTTCACCCCGTATTGCAATCAACCTTGCCGCCGCTAAGAAAATCGGTTTTGACCCTGCCGTTGATATTTTAGGGGCGGCTGACGAAATTTATGAAGAAATTTTGGTGGATGAAAAGAAAGACGAGAAAAAATAAGTTGAGTGGCTTGCATGTCAGAGCATGAAATACGGGGCATAGCTTCCCCCTTTGACAAAGGGGGACTGAGGGGGATTTAAGATCGTGGCAACTGTTAAGATTTTTAAATCTCCCCTGCCCCTTTGCCAAAGGGGAAAAGCTAAAAAGCCCTTACTTTTCAAAAGCAAGGGCTTTTTTCATGCACGAGATTTTTAATACTGTACGATTATTGCGTCCAGCGTAACTGCAACACTTTATTACCGATACATTTCCCCTGTACTAAACCTTCATCCACCGCTTTCGGATAATGAATGCCGCCGTACACTCGAGAAACCGCTGCTTCTTGTGCCATTTCATTGAAAGAATTAAAGCTACGCGCCGCATAACCCAAGAAACTTTGGCTATTGTCAGTAAAACGCGTGCTGCTTCCAAACAAAGAATTTAACAGCGTCACCGTTGCGCCAATTTGCACCGAATGCCCAGAAGTGTATTCAGGGAATGCAGGCGTAATCAAAGGTAAATCATTGGAGTTAAAGCTAGAATCAATGACTCGTTGAATGTAAGTAATTGGACGCACCACATTATATTGATATTTGGCGTGCCAGCAACCAATAAACGCATCCGAGACCCCCATCCCCAATTGGGCATAAGCTTGGGCGGCAAAGCCCAAAGAAGCACTGTTCGATCTCAATAATTGGGTTAAAACAGAAATCGAATGTCCGGGCGGCGTGAAAGTTTTGCCTGCATCATCAGACCAGTACAAAGCAATTTGACGTTGTTCCGCAGTTAAGTTTTTGACAGTGTCGTACACATATTTTGCGTCAACATAGAAAGGCGAACCCGTCGCTTCTGAATAAGTATAAGGCGCACTGGGTTCACATTCCGTTCCAATTTTGGTGGAAAATGGGCGATTATTACCCCAATAAGGTTGTAAAGGGGCTGCGAATGCAGGCGGCGTAGGTTGCCATTTATCAACGCCCGTCGGCGTTACATAATCAGAACGGGTGTTCGACAAATAACCTTCGTGCCCGCCGTCAGTCATCGACCATTGGAAAATGCTGCTCGCAACGGCTTGTCCATAACTGACAGAACGTGAATAGACTTCAGCATCCAAATTGGTTTTAAACTGCGTATTGTAATTTTGTTCTAAATCACTGATACGGGTTAATTGATCCGTTGTTGCGCGTCCAAATAAACTGCGGGTAATGCTGGCAAGTGCACTGTTGGCAACCACGCCCCAGTGATATGAACCGCTGGCGGTGGGTAAATTACTCAAACCGCTTAATTGCCCCGATAAACTGTAATTATTCGGCATTCCTGCCACCACGGATTCATACAGCGTAATCCCTGTATAACCCAAAACACGCGCCACCACAGGCGGAGAAAATCCCGTGCTTTCTTTGCCCAGATTGATGACTAAATCAAACCACGCCGTTGCTACACTGTTGTTATAAGTGTAACTGGTATCTGTTGTGGCATCGATGCCGCCTGAGGTCAATTTACAAGACGCTAACAGCAGTGCACAACTGGCAATCAGCCAGAATTTACGTAATTTCAGCATAATATCTCTTCTTAAGGCAGAACCGTTTTAAGTTGTGGTTGCCCGCGTTTATCAAAGTTAGAGTCCACTTTATCGCTGGGATAAACCACCATAAAATCATTAAGATTTTGCATCACAGGTGTGACATCTTTAGGCAATAAAGATTGCCCGTCGGCTTTTTGTTCCAATTGCTTAATCCGCATATAACCATATTTTTCTTGCGTGACCAATTGTTCAGTCGCCGCATCACGCACAATCACAGGATGTAAAAACACCATCAAATTGCGTTTCACTTTTTTAGTATTTTGCGAACGGAACAAACTACCAATGATGGGTAAATCCCCAAGCACAGGCACTTTTTGAATGGTTTGTTCCAAATCCTCATCAATCAAACCGCCCAAAACCACCATGCTCTTATCTTCAATAATCACACTGGTTTTAATGGTGCGCTTGTTGGTGACAATGTCCGCCGTAGCAACACTGCTACGCGTTAAACTAGAGACCTCCTGTTCAATATCAAGTTTGACCGAATCCCCTTCATTAATTTGTGGCTTGACTTTAAGCTTCAAACCTACATCTTGACGTTGAATAGTTTGGAAGGGCGTGGCAGTCCCTGTGGCACTGCCCGTGCTGCTGTATTGTCCCGTCACAAAGGGCACGTTCTGCCCGACAACAATTTCAGCGGATTGATTATCCAAAGTCAGCAGCGAAGGCGTGGATAAAATATTGCTTTCAGTGTCTGAAGCTAAAGCTTTGATCAACACCCCGAAATTAAACGCGCCACCACTGACACGCCCTAAGCCCAACATCCCGCCATTGCCCAAACTCGGCAAGGTGGCGGTGCTGCCACTATTATTGTTCAAATTATAGGCAGCACTGGCGATGTCAACAATACCCGTGCCAGCGGCGGTGAGATTGCTGATCCCAATCGGCGTGACTGAAGAAGTGCCGCCGCCTAACAACCATTGCACCCCTAAATCTCGGGCAGTGTCATTGGAAACTTCCGCAATCACCGCTTCAACCAACACTTGGGCGCGGCGAATATCCAATTGCTTAATCACCGATTGCAAACTGCGCAACACATCGGGCGCGGCAGTGATGATTAAACTGTTAGTATTTTCATCGGCTTGGATGGTGGTTTTGATTTTTTCTTTATTGCCCGTGGGCGTGCTGGTCGGTGGAGTAGGACTTGCACCCGCAGCGGTGGGAGAAGTCGCGCCGCCATCAGAAACCGTGTCACTAATCCCTTTTAACACCGTGACTAAATCTTTGGCATGGGCATAGCGCAAATAAATTACTTGCGTATTGCCGACGCTTTTCAGTGGCGTGTCTAAATGTGCGATTAAGGCGCGTAAACGTAAGCGACTATTTTTATCGCCACTGATTAACACGCTGTTGGTGCGCTCATCAGCCACCACACTGGCAGTATTTGCACCGCCCCCAGCGGCAGCCGCAGCGGAATTCTTTTGTTCCAAGGTATTAATTAAACGCGCAATTTCTGCCGCTGAGGCATGTCCCAACATGATCACTTCGGTGTCATCATTGCTGGCTTGGTCAATGCGGTGAATGACTTTTAACAGGCGCGCCACATTGTCTGCTTTGTCGGAAACAATCAGCGTGTTATTAGCAGGATAGGCAACTAAATGCCCTTGTTGCGGAATCAGGGGGCGTAATAAGGGAATTAATTGCGCGGCGGACACATGTCCTAATTGCACAATTTGGGTGACTAATTCATCACCTCGAGCACTTTCGCGTTCACCGAGCACAGGGCTGTTTTCAGATTTGGCGATATTGTCAGGCAAGATTTTAATCACATTGCCGCTGGGTACGGCGGTAAAGCCGTTGACGCTGAGAATGGATAGAAAAACTTGATAAACTTCATCGCTGTTCATGGGTTTGGCAGAAACCACGGTGACATTTGCCTTGACGCGCGGATCGACAATGAAAGTTTTTTTGGTGACTTCGGAGACAGTTTCGACCAATAAATTGATGTCCATGTCTTTGAAATTTAGCGTCACCAAGGGTTTTGCCGTGGGTTCATGCGTGGCGGGTGTTGACGGCGTTGCGGGGCTTGCGGCTTTTGGCGCGGCAAGGGTAGACAAGGGTAAACACAAGCAGAATAAGGATAAATAGCGTGAGCGTAATAACATGTTCAGGAGAAAACCATAGCAAAATCAGCGGTTAGATAAGCAGGATTGCTTATTGTAACATGAGGTTATGATAAGTTTCGCAAGTGGGGCGTGCGAGGAAATAATTAGCTACGTAGTAGCGCGGTTGGGATTGCGTGGATAATACGACACGCAAGCTGTTACCGTTATTATGTCACAAGCCGTTAAATTTCTCGCTATTAAGCGCGCTAGGTTTTAAATGAGCACATCCTCACTTTGAAAAGTCAGGAAATACTCACTCATTATCGTTTTTATGCCCGCATGAGGTGCGGGAGAGGGGAATACCCATGCAATTGTTTAATTCCCATTACTTGCTAAATATACCCTGTTTTTAAAAAAGGAGATACTAGAAATTAAAGCTTCTCTCGTTCCCAAACTCCGTTTTGGAATGCCTGTCGGTCAAGCTCCGCTTGACAATAGAGTCCAGTTATCTTGCCCTCACATTTGGAAATGAGAAGTTATGAATACTGAGTGTGTTAGCTCATTATTGATTGGATGTTTTGCTGAATCGTCAAGCAGAGCTTGACTTGCAAGCATTCCCAAACGGAGTTTGGGAACGAGAAAACGGGGCTTCTTTAAATCTTTAGCCCCCTTCAGAGGATTGGGGGCGCAGCGGAAAATGATAATATTAATGCAATTCCTTGGCATAATTAATCGTATATTTCGGAATTTCCACGACTAAATCCGCATCAGCGACTTTTGCCTGACAGCCTAAACGCGAAGTGGATTCCAATCCCCATGCCTTATCCAATAAATCTTCCTCATCGTCGGTGGCAGCGGCTAGCGAGTCAAAACCTTCACGGATGAGAATATGGCAAGTCGTACACGCACAAGCTTTATCACAAGCATGTTCGAGCGCAATGTGATGTTGTAAAGCCACGTCTAACACCGCAACGCCTGATGTCGCATCCACAGTTAAGCCTTCAGGGCACAGCTCGGGGTGAGGTAAAAAATGCACTTTAGGCATACTTATAATTTCTCCGTAAATTCATTAATCGTATGACCTTGCATCGCTTGGCGAATCGCATGATCCATGCGTCGCGCCGCATATTCCTTGGTCAAATCGTCTACTTTACTAATTGCGTGTTTAATCGCTTGAATATCCGTACCATTGGCAACGCTTAACAATTCATCCAAAGCCGCCGCAATGTTTACAAATTCCTCACGTTTTAATAAAACATGACCATCGGCTTGCAAGGCAGAACGCAAGGCATTCACCACGCGATCTGCTTCCACTTGTTGTTCACGCAAGGCGCGTAATTTCAAATCAATTTCCGCATTGACAATCGATTCTTGCAACATCCGAGTAATTTCATTGTCTTGCAACCCGTAAGAAGGTTTCACCGTGATTTCACTAGAAACCCCAGTCATTTCTTCACGCGCTGCAACGCTGAGCAAACCATCAGCATCGACTTGAAAGGTCACTCGAATTCGCGCCGCGCCCGCCACCATCGGGGGAATGCCACGCAATTCAAAACGCGCCAAAGAACGACAATCCACTACTAAATCACGCTCGCCCTGCACCACATGTAACGCCATCGCGGTTTGACCATCTTTAAACGTAGTGAATTCTTGGGCGCGTGCGGTGGGAATGGGCGTATTGCGGGGAATGATTTTTTCCACCAAGCCACCCATCGTTTCAATGCCCAACGCCAGCGGGGTGACATCTAACAGCAGCATTTCATTATCAGGTTTGTTGCCTGCTAGAATATCGGCTTGAATCGCCGCGCCAATCGCCACGACTTTATCAGGGTCAATATCGACGTGCGGTTTGCGTCCAAAAAAGCTTTCTACTTTTTCCCGCACCCGAGGCATTCTTGTTGAGCCACCGACAAGTACCACCGCGCTGATGTCTTCCGCACTAATACCTGCATCACGCAAGGCGCGGCGACAAGGCACTAAAGTTTTTTGAATCAAGGGGTCGGCCAGTTTAATTAAATCTTCGTGGGTAAATTCGCCTTGCCAGCGCGTTCCCGTTGCCAGCGGCACATCTAAAGTAATGCTATGTTGCGTGCTTAAACTTTCTTTGGCGGCGCGGGCAATGTCCAATAATTCACGGATATGACTGCGGGCGGCATCTTCAGCAATACCCGCTTGCTGCATCATCCACAAGGCAATTTCGCGGTCAATATCATCGCCGCCCAATGCGGAATCGCCAGCGGTAGACATCACTTCAAACACGCCACGATGTAAGCGTAAAATTGAAATGTCGAAAGTGCCGCCGCCTAAATCATAAATTGCGTGAATGCCTTCCGCTTGTTTGTCTAAACCGTAGGCAACCGCAGCGGCGGTGGGTTCGTTTAATAAACGCAACACTTGTAAGCCTGCGAGTTTTGCCGCGTCTTTGGTGGCTTGGCGTTGTGCGTCGTCAAAATAGGCGGGCACGGTGATGACTACGCCCGTTAATTCACCGCCTAAAGTATCTTCTGCACGTTGTTTTAAGGCTTTTAAAATATCGGCCGAAACTTGCACGGGACTGAGTTCGCCCGCCACGGTACGAATCGATGGCATTCCACCTGCGCTTGCGACTAAATCATAAGGTAATTGCGTACCTGTCATTTTGACATCGGCTAAACCGCGCCCCATTAATCGCTTCACCGAAGCAATGGTATTTAACGGGTCTTGCACTGCGAAGGTTTTTGCGTCTACACCGACTTCGGGTAATTGGTTTGCTTGATAATGGACAATTGAAGGCAACAAATGCACGCCCCGCGCGTCAGGCAAGGTTTCGGCAATTCCGCTACGCACGCTGGCAATGAGAGAGTTGGTCGTGCCGAGATCAATCCCTGCCGCAAGGCGGTGTTGATGCGGGGCGGCGGATTGGTTAGGTTCGCTGATTTGAAGTAAGGGCATGAGGCTACTTTTTAAGTAAAAATCATTGTTGGTTAAAGGGAAACAGTTTCTATTTAAAAATAATGTTGTCTGAATCAGGATTTACAGGATTATCCGAATTAAGCAGGATTAAACCCCTGCCTACACATTGAAATTACAGCTTATTTTTTAATTCTGAAAATCCTTTAATCCTGTAAATCCTGATTCAGACAATATACTAAATCATTCCTAAAAATTCGATTTAGAAAAGCTGTGATTACACATTTAACGTTTCTTCTAAATCTAAAGCTTCTTCACGAATGCGTTTAAAAAATTGTAATTTTTGAACCAATTGCACCACGGCATCCCATTGGGCTTGGGCGCAAGCTTGGGCTAGTTGTTGAACGTGGGCGGCGGTGCGTTTTTCTAAACTGTCAATAAAATGGTTAAGCGCGTCAAATGGCTGAGGTTTTTGCATAATTTCTGCAAGATTTTCACGCAGTTCCATTTGATCCATCAAAAAATGCACGTCTTTTAAGGTGTGCTTTTCATCGCTGAGATTAATGCCTTGTAATTCTAATAAATAACGCGCCCGCAGCATTGGGTCTTTCAATGTTTGAAAGGCTTCATTGATTTGTGCGGCGGTTTGTAAGGCTAAACGTTGTTCACGTTCCGAAGCATTTGCATAATTATCAGGATGAGCACTGCGTTGCAAATCCCGATAACGCGCCGCCAATGCCGCATTGTCTAATTCAAAAGCGACGGGCAGATTAAAAAGTTCAAAATGGTTTGTGGAAAGTGACATTAATGAGAGCCTTTTTTAGAACTTACTTTTTCACAGGGAGTCAGGCGGATTTAAAAATCTTAACTAAAGCCCTCAACCCCTTAAAGGGGGCTAAACATAAACGTTTAGTCTTTAAAGTCCCTTTTAGGGAATTGAGGGGCTTATTTTAAACCGTAAAACTTTCCCCACAACCGCAGGCATCTTTCACATTGGGATTGTTGAATTGGAAGCCTTCATTCAAGCCTTCGCGCACGAAATCCAATTCTGTACCGTCTAAATAAGACAAGCTCTTAGGATCAATAATCACTTTCACGCCTTGTGATTCAAACAATTGATCATCCGCATTGGGTTCATCTACAAATTCAAGCACATAAGCCATACCAGAACAACCACTGGTACGCACACCCAAACGCAAGCCTAAGCCTTTGCCGCGATGGGTCAAGCTTTTTTGAATATGTTTAGCGGCTTTTTCGGTGAGGGTAATTGACATAATGGGAACTCCTAAAACTGAATGAATCGACTATAACTGATCATGGGTGCAAGCGGTCTATTTTAAAGCAGTTAGGGTGCTTATAACAGAGTAAATTACTATGTATTTAACGCAGTTTGTATAAATTGGGGCAACACAAAACTGGCGGCGTGTAAATCTGCATGATAATAGTGCGTGGTAAATTTCTTCTCAACGCAGTCTTGATAGCGCATACTTGCTAGGCTTTCCGCGCTTGCCAGCGTCGCAGACCACCAACCTGATTGATAAACACATTGAGGAAAATGCAAAGTTCGTACCTGTGCGAAACCTGCGGTACGTAATGAATGATGCGCTTTTTGTAAAATAGCGGTGTGCAACAACGGCGATTCGGTTTGTTGCGCTAAAATCCCATCGGGACGCAACACCCGCCGACACTCGCGATAAAACGCAGTATTAAATAAACCCTCAGCCATGCCCACAGGATCAGTGCTGTCGATTAAGATAACATCTAAACTGTGAGCCGCCGCTTCCTGCATCCAACGAATTCCGTCTGTAAACAAGAAATTCGCCCGAGGATCAGTATTTGACTCGCACAAGGCGGGAAAGTATTGTTCAGAAACGCGGGTGACGCGCTCATCAATTTCGATTTGGGTGACTTGGGTCACGCTGTGATGTTTCAGCACTTCATGCAATGAACCACAATCACCACCACCAATAATCGCAATCTCGCGCGGATTTGGGTGAATAAATAAGGCAGGATGCACCAACATTTCATGATAAATGAAATTATCGCGATCCGTGACCATAATCACATCATCCAACGCCATCATGCGCCCAAAATCAGTGGTTTCATACACCGTGATTTTTTGAAACTCAGAATGTTCTTCATGCAACTTTTCCTTGATTCTCAAAGAAAAAGCCGTCCCTGTGGGCTGATCAATTTCACTAAACCATTGTTGATCTAAAAGCATTCGGTTTCCTCTGATTATTTATAGACTGTACAAAGTTTATCTTAACTGTAGAATACAGGGTTTTTATCCTAAAACCTATTATTCATGAAGTGATTAACAAATGATCTTTAGTTCCCCAGAATTTATTTTCTTATTGTTACCGATTGCTTTTTTAGGGTATTTTTTTCTCAATCGCATTAAATTAGTGATTGTGGGCAAAATTTGGCTAGTTGCGGTAAGTCTATTTTTCTATGCGTATTGGAATATTGCGTATTTGCCCTTGTTGCTGGCTTCAATCGTCTTTAACTTTGTTGCGGGCATATCGCTTTCAGCTTCTTCAAAAATACCTGCAATTTTGCGTTATTTTCTATTAATTATCAGCATTGCTATCAATTTGATAGGACTCGCTTATTTCAAATACGCTAACTTTTTCATTGATAATATAAATTATGCGTTTCATACAGGCTATCTTTTACCCCAGATTATCTTGCCCTTAGGTATCAGCTTTTTCACCTTTACCCAAATCGCCTATTTGGTGGACAGTTATCGTGGGGAAGCCAAAGAATATAATTTTATAAACTACGCACTGTTTGTGACTTTTTTCCCGCATTTAATCGCAGGCCCTATCTTACACCACCGTGAAATGATGCCACAATTTGAATCACGTTGGACTTTAGCAATTCGTTATCGCAATATTTTTTTAGGATTATTTATTTTTAGCGTGGGTTTGTTTAAAAAAGTAATCATCGCAGATACTTTCGCAATCTGGACAAATTATGGATTTGACAATCCTATTGTGCTCGATTTTTTCAGCGCGTGGGCAACCAGCCTTTCTTATACCTTTCAATTATATTTTGATTTCAGCGGCTATTGTGACATGGCAATAGGCGCGGCATTGTTATTTAATATCTGGCTACCGCTGAATTTCAACTCTCCTTATAAGGCTTTAAATATACAAGATTTTTGGCGAAGATGGCATATTACCTTAAGTCGCTATTTGCGTGATTATCTTTACATTCCCTTAAGCGGCAATCGTGGTAGTAACAAACGTGTATATTTTAATCTAATGACGACTTTTGTACTGGGCGGGCTGTGGCATGGTGCAAGCTGGATGTTTGTCATCTGGGGAACGTTACACGGCATTGCCTTAATTGTGCATCGTATTTGGCATAAAGCGGGTTTCCGAATGCCTAAAGTTTTTGCGTGGCTGCTAACCTTCTGTTTTATCAATATTACATGGATATTTTTCCGAGCAAAAACGCTGCCTGATGCCTTTAGAATTCTCCGTGGAATGCTTGATATTCACTCAGGAATCTATTTTCCGAGTCAAATCATTCCAACAGACAAATTAGCATGGGCAGGATGGGGAGCAGATTATTTATTGCAATATTTGCCCACAGGTTTGGTTGTCAATTTCCAGTGTTTTATCGCCCTACTGTTCGCATTTTTTATCATCGCACAGAAAAACTCTTTTGAACTCATGCAAACTAAGCCACATGGAAAAATAAAACTTTTCAGTGCAGTATTTTTATTCAGTACAGCAACATACGCCTTACTGATTAGCACCAGCACCGTGTTTCTCTATTTCAATTTCTAAGTGATGTCTTGATGAAATCTAAAGTCATTTTATTCATTCGAGTTGCATTGATTGTCATGCTTATTGTGCCTAGCATCAATTTAATGCTGTACGGGGTCTCGTTCTACAAAGATGAATTGTGGGGATTGTCCCTGAGTAAAAATAAAGTGTGGGCGTGGAATAAATCTGTGCTTTATAATATTAATTTTACACAACCACTTCTGAATAAATTTTTATATGCTTTCGGTATTTCCGCGAATCCAGCCAATGTGATTATTGGCAAAAATAATTGGCTTTATCTGGGGGATGCTCATGTCAAAACGATTACGGTCAAACGCACACATACCACTGCAACAAACAGTCAACTTGCTAAAAAGATAGGACTTGCCACAAAAGCATGGGCGCAATGGTTAAAACAGCATGGCGTTCAGGATTATCGCATCCTGTTGGCGGCGGACAAAGATACTATTTACCCCGAATATCTACCCAACTGGGCGCAACCCGTCAGCGATTATGCAATTAATACCCTTTTAGCCAATGTAAGCCCTGAAATTTACATCGACACCCGAGACATTCTAAAAAACTCGAAGCCAAAATTTTCACAGCCACTTTATTACAAAACCGACACGCATTGGAATAGTTTGGGAGGATGGGTCGCTTTTCATCATTTCATGGATAAAATAATTCAAACTGAGAAAAAATTGATAGAGCCTCAAATTGAACTTGTTAGTACAAATACACGGGCAGGAGGCGATCTTGGACGATTTCTTAATATTTCTGGGTTCTTAAGCGATACAGAAGTGATGTTAGACATCGTCAACCCAAAGCACATTGATGTGGAGAAATACGATTTTGATACCTCTCAACTTTTAGGGGCTGGCGGCAATGCACCTGTTCCAATGTCGCGTGTTCCTCTGCTTATCAAATCAAAAAATGCATTAAATCAGAAAAAGGTTCTCTGGTTACGTGATTCTTTTGGAAGAGTACTCTCGCCTTTGATGGCTGCTACTTTTTCAGAGGTATTACAACTGCATTATGATGTGGTCGATTCCAAACGTTTCGTGCAATTAGTCAATACATTCAAACCCGATTATGTGTTCATAAGTGTGGTTGAGCGAGAAGCTTTCTCCACACACTTTTCAAATTTCCCGCCACCTTAGTTAAATTCGGTTTAGCAATTTTCACATAACTATTTCTGTAAATTAACCTAGGTTATGGATAAGAAATAGCAAAAAATTTAATAAATATAGTTAGTTATAGTATTTAAATTTTAAAAAATAGACTGAGAGGACATGATCAAAGGCATGATTAAAATTATCAAATTGCTTCCCAATTTTTTTAAGCCGTGCTTTGATGATTGCCCAACAATTTTCGATGGGATTCAAATCAGGCGAGTATGCTGGTAAGAAAACTAAGCGACATTGCGCTATGAGTTCTCTAGTCTTAGCTGACTTATGGATACTGGCATTATCAATAATAATGATCTGTCCTTGAGATAGTTCTTTCAATAGCTGATGTTCTAGCCAATAGTTGAAGCAGTCCGCATTGATTTACTATATTATATCAAGTTTATCTCGATAAACTTGTGAAATAAATATCATAAGTTTTAATGCGTAAAACTAGACTATTTAAGTATCAATCAATATAAATTTATTTTCAAGATAGCAGGGTTCTCATGATAAAACAGGCTCTGGCTTGCTAAACAGACATAAACATGAGTTTACTACATGACAATGCATTCAGTTTTTACTGGGGATTACTGACAGTTGAATAGAGACATCATTCATATTTATTTCAAGCAGTTTTACGGGGTTACATACGCAAGATGGGATTTTGAGGGTGGAGATTGACTGCGCCCTAACCCTCTAAAAAGGAGCTAAAAACTACCTATTTTTATCTCTAGTTCCTATTCGGCAGATGGGCGCAGTTAATCACTAAAAACGGTCTAATTCAGGAAACGCCAGTTCCCCATGATGAACGTGCATCGCGCCAAATTCCGCACAACGATGCAAGGTAGGAATCGCTTTTTCAGGATTGAGTAAATTAGCGGGGTCAAAAGCCGCTTTCACTGCATGAAACTGTAGCAATTCTTGACTATTAAACTGCACACACATTTGGTTAAGCTTTTCCACACCCACGCCATGTTCACCCGTTACTGTGCCACCG
Source organism: Thiotrichaceae bacterium (assembly GCA_028688145.1). Taxonomy (GTDB): domain Bacteria; phylum Pseudomonadota; class Gammaproteobacteria; order Beggiatoales; family Beggiatoaceae; genus JAQTYU01. The sequence goes on from JAQTYU010000001.1 coordinate 597,834, forward strand.
ACGGCAACGCATAACTCTAAAATCTTGCCGCCTAACTCTTCCGCTTGGTGCAGTTGTCCTTTGGAGGCATCGAATAAAATCAAGGGGTGTAAATTGCCATCGCCCGCGTGAAACACATTCGCCACAGCCAAACCGTACTGCTCGCTTAACTCGTGAATGCGTTGTAACACCATTGGCAAATGTTTACGCGGAATCGTGCCATCCATGCAGTAATAATCAGGGGAAATGCGCCCCACCGCAGGAAACGCCGCTTTTCGCCCCGCCCAAAATTGCAGGCGTTGGCGTTCATTATCCGCAAGCCGCACTTCACTGGCTTGATGTTTCTCTACAATCGCCCGCACTTGCTGAATTTGAATTTCAACTTCTTCGGGGCTACCATCTAATTCACACAGCAAAATTGCCGCAGCGTCCACAGGATAGCCCACTTTCACAAAGGCTTCGGCGGCACGAATTGCGGCATTGTCCATCATTTCCAAACCCGCAGGAATAATGCCCACGGCAATGATTTCTGCGACGGCACTGCCTGCGTTAATCACGCTGTCGAAGGCGGCAAGCACCACTTGCACGGCGGCAGGTTTTGGCAATAAACGCACCGTGACTTCCATCACCACACCAAGTAAACCTTCTGAGCCTGTGAACAAGGCGAGCAAATCATAACCCGCGCTGTCAAAAGCTTGGCTGCCGATGGTGATTAATTCGCCTTCGATGGTTAATACTTTAATTTCTAAAATATTATGAACCGTTAGCCCATATTTTAAACAGTGCACCCCGCCCGCATTTTCCGCGACATTGCCGCCAATGGTGCAAGCGATTTGGGAGGAGGGGTCAGGCGCGTAATATAAACCGTGGGCAGCAACTGCTTGAGAAATTGAGGCATTGCGTACCCCGGTTTCTACACGCGCCGTGCGGGCGACAGGGTCAATATTGAGAATTCGCTTAAATTTAGCGAGGCTGAGTAAAACTCCAGCTTTGTGGGGTAATGCGCCGCCAGATAAACCTGTGCCTGCGCCGCGTGCCACGACGGGAATTTTATGGGTATAACAGAACTTTAAAACTTGTTGTACTTGCTCTAAAGTTTCAGGAATCACAACAGCGGCGGGACGTTCACGGTAAACAAATAAACCATCGCATTCGTAAGGGCGCACTGCCTCTTCGGACAATAGCACTGCGTCAGCGGGGAGGAAATCATGCAATTGCTCGAAAAGGGTACGCATGATCATCACTTACAATGCAAAAAATAATTTGTGTAACACCAAAGAACTGCCGTTATTAGCTGTGTAATCGGATTGATCACTACGAATACTGCCTGTATTAGCGAGCTGATCATCCGATTGAGTTTCTAAAATGACAGCAATATTCCCTGGGATTTGCGTAAACCCCACAAATAAACCGGGGATCGTTGTACCTGCAGTAGAACCATTGGCGGTACTGTCATTTGAGACACCCGTAATTCCACCGAAAGCATTTAAGGGTTGATCTTGACTGGTTTTTGCACCTGTCACCAAACCTGCGTTGCGTAAATGCAGCCAAAACAAACGGGATTCTTCCCCAGCCGTGGCGGAGTCAAATTTGTGAATGGTATTCCCTAGGGCAATTTTAGAATTACCATCACCAGAAGTAACCCCTGTCCCTGTCCAACGAGTGGCTGCGTTCTTATCATCCCCAGGAATGGCACGATAACGATCTTGATAACTGTAAATTGCGGCGGAAATGCCATTAAAATCACTTTCGAGATTTTTGATTTTGGCATTGGTAATAATTTCTTGCCCTTTTAACACCCCACCGAGTAATAAGCCAATGATTACTAACACAATGGCTATTTCGACTAGGGTAAATCCTGACTGCTGACGCATAACGTCCTCCCGTAAACAATAACTTTCGGAGATAAAACTGAGTTGATGTTCAAATTATACTACAATCAACAAAACAAGATAGTTAGTCTTATTATGATGACATCTTGTTTTTAAAGCAAAAAACCTATATTTAACTAGGGTTAAGTCACTTAAAACAACCTACTTTTCACTAGAATATTATCTAGGTGATTATGCGCACAGCTTGTGACAAAATACTGTTAAGATACGCTCACTATTGTTTTTAATACCCATTAAAATTCCCAAATAGGATATTACGATGAAACATAATATGTTTACTTGGCTTGCAGTTGGCAGTTTAGTTTTGAGTGCTCAAAGCTCCTTTGCTGCCCCTTTCGACTACCTGAAATTTGCGGTCAATAATACCTTAAAATGCTCGCATTCTTCAGTTGATGCGAGCACCGCCAAAGCCGAATATGTCACCCAACCTAAGCGTGAAAACGACTTGGAAGAAGCCCGCGTAAAAATCTATTACAAAGGTTTCACGGGTAAATCACATTCAATGACCGTGGATTATCGTTTAGGGCAACTCAATCGCCAAGACATTATTTCAGCAGATGTGTTGGAAGACAGCGCGCTGACAGGCACGGGAAAATGTCCTTATTTCCGCGATAAGAAACACAATAAAGATAATTGGCAACCTGCTGAAAATTAATATTTAAACTGCGCCCCTAAATCCTCTGAAGAGAGGAGAGTATCAAAGTATTTTGCAACCGATTAAAGAAGCCCCTAAAGGGGACTTTAAAGACAAAAGCTTTAATGTTTAGCCCCCTTTAGGGGGTTGGGGGCGCAGTCAATCTAATTAACCCGTTGCAACATTTCTTCCGCATGAGCCAAAGTTTGCGCTGTCATTTCCACACCGCCCAACATCCGCGCCACTTCTTCAATACGTTCGGGCTGGTTTAAATACTGAATTTGGGTAGTGCTCAGCGCGTTTTCAGTGTGCTTACTGACTTGTAAATGCTGATGTCCTTGTGAAGCGACTTGAGGCAAATGGGTGATGCACAGCACTTGACGCTGTTCCCCCAAACGCCGCAATAATTGCCCCACGATTTCAGCAACCCCGCCGCCAATCCCCACATCCACTTCATCAAAAACCAAACTGGGCACACCGCTGGCTTGTGCAGTCAACACTTGAATTGCCAAACTAATCCGTGATAATTCGCCCCCCGATGCCACTTTGTGCAGCGGACGCGGTGCATAACCGATATTGGTACTCACCAGAAACTCGACGGTGTCAATTCCCGCCAGCGTCGGTGCAGCATGTTCATCAGCACTCACCATAATCCGCAATTCACCGTTTGGCATTCCGAGACGTTTTAACTCACCGCTGATTTTTTGCCCTAAATACTCGGCTGTCTCTACCCGTTGATTATGCAATTGTTCTGCCACGAGATAATACGCCTGTCCCGACTTTGCCAACGCTTGTTCCAACACATGGGCGCGTTGCTCGTAATTTTCCAAAGCCTCAAGCTGCGTCATCAAGTTTTGGAAATATTCAGGCAAATCCGCAACCCGCACTTTGTGTTTACGCGCCATGTCTTGCAATAAACTGATGCGCTGCTCAAGCTGTTGTAAACGTTGCGGGTCTAGTTCTAACTTGCTGATGTAATGTCGCAATTCCCCAACCGCTTCTTGGGCATGAATCATCGCATTTTCCAGCAAACTGGTGACAGTATTTAAACCCGTATCATGTTGTTGTACTTGTGAGAGTTCGCGGCTGGCTTGACTCAATCCTGCAAGACATGCACTGCTGTCTTCAGCATCGAGTAATTCAAGCACATGTTGGCTGGTGTCTAAAAGTTGGCGGGCGTTGGCAAGGCGGCGGTGTTCTTGTTCGAGGGTTTGCAGGGTTTCGGGGCTGAGTTCTAAAACTTCTAATTCTTGGACTTGATAACGCAATAAAGTTAATTTCGCTTCACGGTCTTGGCTTGCACCGCCGAGAATACTTAATTCCGTTTGCAAGGCTTTCCAGTGTTGATATGCCTGCGCTACTTGCTGCAATAATTCGGAATTGGGCAATAAAGCATCTAATAATTGGCGTTGCACATCGTGATGTAATAAGGATTGATGCGCGTGTTGCCCGTGAATATCGACCAGAAAACTACCCAATTGACGCAGGGTCTGAATTGAAACTGCTTGTTCATTAATATACGCCCGCGAGCGTCCTGTGGGATTGACCACGCGGCGTAAAGTGCATTGGAGCGCATCGCCAAAACCTTGTTGTTGTAGCCAGTTTTGCGCGACGGGGGGTAATTCAAATTGTGCAATCACACTGGCGGCATCACTGCCTTGACGCACCACGCTGGCATCCGCACGCTCGCCCAAAACCAAGCCGAGCGCGTCGATTAAAATCGATTTTCCCGCGCCCGTTTCCCCACTAATAATCGTCAAGCCCTGATGTAAATGCAGGCTGAGCTTTTGCACAATCGCAAAGTTTTCAATCTGAATTGAGTGCAACACTTAAACTGCTTTTCCCCAATCAAGTTTCACCCGCAAAGTGGTGTAATGGTCATGTCCTTGCGGATGAATCAGTCGAATATGTTGGCGTTTTTCAATCACAATTTTGTCGCCGGGCAGAATTTCTTGACACAGCACGCCGTCGCAATTGAGCTGAGCTTTGCCGCTTTGTTCCGCATTAATGCTGACGTGAATGCAGCTATCGCCATCGACCACAATCGGACGATTGCTCAAAGTATGCGGACAAATTGAAACCACGACTAGAGCGTTTAACGAAGGATGCACAATCGGACCGCCACTGGACAGCGCGTAAGCCGTTGAACCTGTGGGCGTGGCAATCACTAAACCATCGGAACGTTGCCGATTGACAAAATGTCCGTTAATTGAAGTTTCAAAGGTGAGCATGTGCGGCATATTCCAACGATGAATAACCATGTCATTCAAGGCGTTAGAATGCGACAAACATTGTCCATTGCGATACACTTCGGCATAAATTAAAAAGCGGTCTTCTTCAATAAATTGCCCGTCTAAAATCGCATCCAGATGCGTGTGCATTTCTGTGGGACAAATATCGGTCAAAAATCCCAAGCGTCCTAAATTTATCCCGAGCAGGCAAACATCATGCTTTGCTAAAAGCCGCGCTGCCTGTAATAATGTGCCATCTCCACCAATCGCTATCACCAAATCGCAACGAATGCCTAAGGCTTCGGTATTGGCAGCTATACTAAAATTATGCTCTGAGAGCAGGTTAGCACTGGGCGCGTCTAGCACAATTTCGAGCTGGCGAACGCGTAAGTAGTCGACTAAAGTTTTTAAGGTAGTCACTACGCGCTCGTCGCCGCGTTTTGCGATAATTCCGATACTTTTAAACATAATCACCCATGACGGCAGAGAAGAGGAAGGTGAAACCTGTTGTACAGGATAAACAGTATTGTAGCATTATGCGACTTTTGCACGCGCTCACCGTGCGTGTTAAATTAAACTTTGTAAGCATGTTGTCAAGGGCGCGGTATTTCCAATGTCTAGGCGTAATTCCCATAAAATCAGCGAACGTGCTGAGCATTTACTTAAAATCTTAGTTGACCGCTATATTCGCGATGGACAACCCGTGGGTTCGCGCACGCTTTCTAAAAATTTAGAACTGAGTGCTGCCACCATTCGTAACGTGATGGCGGATTTAGAAGATATGGGGCTGGTTTGCTCGCCTCATACTTCCGCAGGACGCATTCCGACGGCTTTAGGCTATCGCGTGTTTGTCGATAGTTTACTACAGGTTCAGCCCTTAAACAGTCAAGACGAGCAACGTTTACGAGCGCAACTTAATCAAGCCAAAAATGAACAAGATTTAATTCAACAAGCCTCACATTTACTCTCTGAAATCACGCATTTAGTCGGTGTGGTGATGTTGCCGCGTCACAATTCCAAAACCCTGCGCCATGTCGAATTCTTGCCGCTGTCGGGCAAACGAGTATTAGTGATTTTAGTCATCAACGAACAAGAAGTACAAAACCGTATTTTGACCACCACCCGCCGCTATTCTGCCTCAGAATTGGAACAGGCGGCAAATTATCTCAATGCCGCTTTTACAGGTAAAGATATTGATTCAGTGCGTCAGAATTTATTGAAAGAAATGCGTGACACCCAAGAAACTTTAAGCGCGATGATGCAAGCCGCGATTGAAATGGCAGATAAAGCCTTTCTTGCACCTCAACAAGCGCACGACATGTTAGTCTCGGGACAAACCAATTTGCTCGACGTTGCCGAGCTTTCAAACGTGAATAAATTGCGGGAATTATTCTCTGCTTTCAACCAAAAGCGCGATATTTTGGGTTTACTCGACCAAGCTTTAGATGCACAAGGGGTGCAGATTTTCATTGGCGAAGAATCAGGCTATGACGTGCTCGGCGATTGCAGCATTGTCACCGCACCTTATGGACACAATGGCTCAGTGATTGGGGTTTTAGGTGTGGTGGGCCCGACACGCATGGAATATCAGCGCGTGATTCCTATCGTTGATCTCACCGCCAAGTTATTGGGTTCTGCTCTGTAAATACAAGTAAATACAAAACGAGTTCCCGCAATGGGAACTCGCTCAAACGGCTAATTTGCAGGAATCAAACGATCCCCAAAGGGGGTACGTACCACCCGCATTCCTGGCGGCACATCCTCATCTTTAATCACTTGTTTTTGAAAGTTCTTATAAAGCTCTTGCCGCTTTTTAAGTTCTTCCTCCTGTCTTTTTTTTTCTTCTGCGGGGTTGGCGGCTGGAGGAAGTACGGGTTGGGCTGCCACGGGTGGTGGTGCAGGCGGTGGCGGCGGTGCAATTGCGCTCTTACGCATTAAATTCAAAATCGCAACTTTCCCATTTTCCTTACATTGCAAACCTTTCACTGGGCTAGAAACTCGGCATGGCGAATCACTGGGATATTCCAAGGTCGCTTCACGTCCATCTACTTTGACTAAAAAGTAATTAGGATAACCATCCAAGGGAGTGCGTTCGTTTTTACGTAAACGTTGCACAAATTCTTTACCATCAGGAGCTTGCAACATTGCAACTCGTTTATCCCCAATACGGCTGGTGCCGCGCAAAGTAAAATCTTGTTGTGGTTTTGCAGGCGGTGGTGGGGGAGGCGGCGGTGGTGGGGGAGGCGGTGCAACATTATTAGCCGCAGCGGCCGCCGCTGCTGCGGCATTTGCAGCAGACCGTGCTGTTTTATCGGTGCCTCGGTCTGCATCAAATAAATCAAAGGCTTGCACTGTCCAAACATTACAGCACAAGGCAATTCCAAAAACGACTCGAGCTCGTATCATTTTAAACCTCATGTTTCAATCCACACCCGACCTCATCTGTCAGGTGAAACCCGCCGACGGATGGAAGTCGATGGATTATTTCTCCCCGTGAACGAGAAGTTTACCGTAAAGGATAACGATACTGACGTATCGTTAAGGAGGAGCTTTCAAACCAGCAAGAAAACCTCATAAAAAAAGCGGCACACCCAGAAACAGTGTGCCGCTTTTGCAGAACTTCACGCCCCCCAATCAAACAAGATTAGAGGGGATGTGTATTCTTACTTGTTCACAACAGTGTCGATAGTCTTCAACGTGTAAACCAGCGTACCGTCAGCTAAACGGTAACCCATGTAAACGCTCAAGTTACCTGATGCAACAAATTTACCATCATACATGGTAAAGGTTGTTGGGTTAGTTAAGGTGACATTTTTCTTCAGTGCAGCTAAAGAAGTCAGCTTGGTATCCCATGCCGCAATCGCATTGCCATTCATCATGAACCAGAGGGGAGTAGTCACCCCAGCAGAAGGATTAGTGAAGGCAGCAGCAACAATGATTTCAGCCACTTTGCCAACGTGTGCAGCATCAGGAGTGACGATACCAACCAACTTAACAGGCGTGGTTTCATACTTGTTCACGGTGTCCGATTGCTTGAAGGAAGCGCTATCTACAGAAATACCACCAGAGAATGAGGTAGTAACCGTGACAGCAGCACCCGTCTTATCAACAGCAGCTACGGAACTATCCGTGCTAGAGGCGATAGCAGGAATGGCTTGGCAACTTGCAGCAACTGCTGCGGTCGTGCCAGAAGCTGTAGTTGCAGCGGTGAACAAGCCACCATTGCTTTCGCAATCTTTTTGCGTGGTACATGCACTAACAGAAGCAGGAGCGCATTGTGCGATCAGACCCGTAGTAACTTTGAATGCCTTGTCAACAGTCACAGTCTTGTCAGGGTTGGTGAAGGTTAAGGTGAAATCACCGGTGGTAGCACCAGCTTTCACAATTAACACTTTACGGCTGCTGGCTGAGCTAGAAAGCGTAGCACCTGAAGATAAGCTAGCACTGGTATCGTTATCGACAACAGTGGGCTTCAAGGTACCGCTGTAGCTTAAGGTTACGTTTTGCAGACCGTAGACGGAGTTAGCAATAGGCTTGCCGTTTTGGTCATAGGTTTCAACCGTCACAGCAACTTCACCGTTGACAGGAATCGTGGTTTGTTCAATGTTAGCAACAATCGTCTTCAACACAGGTTGAGCAGGGATCGTGCTATCCACTTTCACAGAACCAATACCAGGCTTGGTAAAGTTCAGGGTTAAAGGATCAGCCCCTACGAAAGCTTTGGTCGTGCCTACGTCAACAGCATTGTAGGAAACAGCAATGTTACCCGTACCGAAAGGAGCTAAGTTAGCACCGCTAACCACGCCATTGGTAGAAGTGACAGAGAACGTACCTGAGTCAGATTGTAATGCGGTCACAGCACCATTGCTAGAAACAGCGTTACCATAAGAGTCGAAAATCTTGACGCTTGCAGCAGGTAAAGTGGTGACATATTGCTTACCATCAGAACTTAAAGAAGGTGCAACTGAGTTCACTTGAATGTTGTGAGCATTTTGCAGTTGTGCAACAGAGGCAGCAGCAGGTTTCACCATGAAGTTAGCAACGTCAATGATGGTTTCGCCGAATGCACCAGCAGCATCACTGATCTTGTACTTGGTGCCAAAGGTTGCAGTTTTGAACAGAGCTAACAATTTAGCTTGACCTTGCGCTAAGTTCACGGAAACCGTTTCCAAGCTGGTCAAGTTTTGAATGTTCATGGTCACGGAGGAGTTTGCAGAAACTGCGGTATCCATCGTGGTGTCAGGAGTATCAGCCGTACCTTGGTACATGCCATCAGCTAACACGCTGGGAGATAACACGCCATCAACTGCAACGCTGAATACAGGATATTCATTCCCTGCAATGAAAGGCTCGGTTCTAGCAACATAAGCGTTTGCAATCAAAGATTGGGTCACAACTTTCACTTTCAACGCATCAGAAGCTGTAATCGCGGTGTTACCCTTGACGCTAGCCACTAAAGAGGTTTCACCAAGCTTCAATAATTGACCTTTAGCACTACCCAAAGTAGCTGTCGTTGCGCTTGGGTAAGATAAAGTCACCCCAGTGCTGCTGACGATACCGTTAGCATCATTCAAGTCAACGTTATAGTTAGGAGCCGTAGGTTCTAAAGCACCCGTGGTCACGTTGCCATAATCGTCTAACAAGCTCAGAGTTACCGTTGCAGCGGCATTCACACCAGAAGCAGGAGCGGTTTCAACAGAGTTACTGATAACAGTCTTGTCAGTTTTCAAACCTAATTTTTTCACGCGACCGGTGTCAACGACTTTCAACACGTCGGTTAAGCCAGCATCAACACTGCTTACATTAGGTAAGGTATCTAACTTAGCACTGACGTAGTAGCTGCCTACTTTGGTAATGCTGCTAGGTAAGGTGACAATCGCTTTACCTTTGCTCAGAGGAGCAGTAAAGGTATAGGTTGCAGCAGCTTCAGTTCCAACAGGTGAAGCTTTGTCTTGCGTGGTCTTGCTGGTCAAGGTAACGGTCAATTGACCGTTAGCATTTTGGTCAATATCCAAGCCTGGTAAGCAAGCAAACACAGCCAATTGACCGCCGCCCACACCCGCGGTTGCTTGAGAACCGGTGATTGAAGACGTAGCGGAACAAGTCGTAGCCGTAGCATTACCTGCTGCCACACCCCGACCACTTGGTGGCAAGTCTGCAGCGGCTGGAGTGAATGAAGCTATATCTAAACGGGTTGCGTTGATGTCCGCCTTGGTAATTGCAACGGTTTTCTTAACAGATTTAATCGTGTTAAATACAATACCGCCTTGAGCATTCAAGAAACGTTCTTGCAAAGTCACGGTGATGGTGTCAGTACCAACAGAGTTAGGATCGGTGTAGCTAATGTTCACACGACCTAAACCTTGATTTAACTTGACATATTTCACATCGCCTTGGAACACGCCACCAGCGACGGTGTCGCCAGCTTTTTCACCAGGAGATGCGCTACCACCCGTGATCATACCCTTTTCGCTGATGATGGTTACTAAAACGATAGCACCTTGTTGTTCGCCTAATTGGTCTACAGCACCCGTCTTATCTAAACCCATCAGGGCTAAGTTAACGCTTTGACCGACAGCAACACTGGTCTTGTCAAGAATGAATTGACCTTCAACAGTAGAGGTCGTAGCAAATGCAGGCGCGCCCACTAATGCCAGTGAAATTGCTGAGGCTAATGCCGTTCTTTTCATCGTCATACAAAATTCTCCATAAGTTTTAATCTTAATGCATCACTTGTCTGTTTAGACAATTTGATGGGGTACGCACCTTTGTGATCGCAACATACACTACAGGTCAGTGTCAATACTGAGGTAGTAATATTTTGCCAAAAATACGAAACCCTAAACCCTTACTAACAAATATTGCACATAACCTAGTTGTTTTGCAAGCCCTTATCAAAACTTATTATCACCTGTGCTTAGTTATCCAAATGATCTTGCGGGCTTGCAGGCGCGTATTTTCAGTAAACAGCAAAGTACCTAGCAATTCGTAAGCACCTTCCACCATTTCTGGCAGCACAGTACCAACACCGAACAAGGCTTCTGGATTACCAAATAAGGACAAGTTCAAATCACTCCTAAACAAATAGGGACTCGCTAGAGGGCTATTGTAAGACATTTTTACAACGCTGTCGCTATTTTGCCATATTTTAAATAAACTCGGACGCAAAGCAGGCTGTGTGCTCGGAAAATTTAACCGTAAATATAAATTCCCTTGTTTTTCATCCTGTTGCTTAAGTGATAGATTCAATAGAAGGTTTTCGCCTGCTTGATAAACTAACTTGTTTTCACCACTAAACCAGAGAGTTAGCGGAGAGTCATCCGCCGCAGGAATTTTGACAATCCCAAAACCATATTCGGGAGAGTATCCCTCTTTCGCATAATCCTCACTATTATTAAGTGCTTGCGCCACTAATTCTAAGGGAGTTGCCTGCGGTTGTAAACGTAACTGTAAGGCGAAAAAACCACTCACCAAAGCAGCTGCAGCGGAAGTTCCTGAATAAATTTGACTGTATCCTGTACCAGGCAAGGGTGTGGTTAATTCTGTTCCCGGCGCGGTTAGCAACAAATCATCTCCATAATTGCTGCGAAACAAACGTTTTCCCTGTTTATCCACGGCTCCCACACTGACCACAAACCGCAAGTTTGCTGGGAAATTGAGGCTCGCATTTCCCCCATTACCCGCTGCGGCAACTAAGATTTTTCCCTGACTATCGGCATAACGCAATGCCGCTTCGACCCAAGGTGCGTAACTGTCTAAACTCAAGCTCATCGAGATAATTTGTGCATCGCTGGCAGCAGCAGCAAGAATCGCGGCGGCCAAATCAGCTGAATAAAAACTGCCTTGGTCTTGAGAATTCAACTTGTAGGGAATGACCTGCGCTTGTGGCGCAACGCCACAACTGCCATCAACGCGGGTACAATGTGCGACCATTAAACCCGCCATTGCCGTGCCGTGTCCCGTCATATCAGCGGTGTTTGTGGTGTTATCCCCAAAGTTATAGCCCTGATCAGCAAGAATACTGCCTGCTAAGTCGGGATGTGTTGCATCTACACCACTGTCAAGCAGCGCAATTTTAATGCCTTCGCCTTGGGTTTTATCCCACACACTGGGCACATTCATCATTTGCAATTGCCAATGCGGGTTGTAATTTTCAGGGGCAGGTACGGTCAGCGCACTGCCTTCAAAATGTCCTTTAATATCCGTTTGTGATGAAATACGGGCGCTGCGAGTATTTTGTGGGGAAGTTTCAGGCAAATCGACCACAATCCACGGCAAAGGACTTAAATCCCTCAGGATTAATCCATTATTCCGATAGTTTTGTAATTGTTCTGCACTAATTTCCTGCAAACTCAATACGACACGCGCCGCTTGTGCGCAAAAACTCCAACTGTTGCCGAAAACAAACAGGCAAATAATCAACAATCGCCAAGTCATGTGTTATCCTTGAGGTTTTACAATTAAAAATGTCGATGACTGCTGTGAACCTATTTCAACGTTATTTACGCGCTACTTACTCGGGCTTAATCAAGCCATTACAGGCGGCATATCAACACCGTTACCTGTTACTACTCCTGATCAGACGGGATGTGACAACACGCACTTCAGGCACATGGTTTGGGGATGCGTGGCTGTTATTACAACCCGCGCTACAAATTGTGGGTTTTTGGTTTTTGTTAGATGTGGTTTTACAAGTCAAATTCCAAAAAAACGTCCCATTTCTTAACTATTTTTTGATAGGAATGCTCACTTGGGCCTTTATTGCGGAAGTGCTGGGACGCAGTTTGACCGTGCTCAGTGAATTCGGCAGCTTATATCGCCGTGCGGTATTTCCCGTGATTATCTTACCGCTATTCCCGATCATTCTCTCTGCGACTTTATACAGCATTGTCATGGGCGTTACTGTAGGGCTACTAGAAGGCTATGAACAAGCCCCCTACGGTGTACTTTGTATTCTAGGTGTGTCTTTACTATTGATTCCTATTTGTTATTTGTTGGCGATCATGGGATTATTTTTGAAAGACATCAGCCAAGTTTTCCCCTTCCTGATCACGGTGACTTTGTATCTTACCCCAATTTTATATATGCCCGAATCCTTGCCCAAAAATTTAAGTTGGTTACTCGTACTTAATCCAGCGGCGGATGTTATGGCATTGGTGCATGGCGGTTTACAAGGTCTTGCGTGGGACTGGGGAAACTTACTACGTCCGCTTATGTTATGGCTATTATTACTCGCCCCCGCAGCAGTGTTATTCCGACGTGCCGAGCCGCATGTTCGAGAAATGTTATAACGGATTTGAGAAATTTACACTATGAAAACCACTTGGCTGCATCACTCACGTCTTGCCCTTGCCGCACTCGCACTGACTCCCATTCAACTGCTTATTTTGACGCTCAGCGTCTGGCTGCTCTACGGTCACAGTTTGGATGTTCCATTTTATTTAGATGATTTTTCCTCAATTCAGGAAAATCCTACGATTTATAACTGGAAGGGCACGTTTAGTGAACTCTGGCAATTTGCAGGACAGCGGATCGTGGGGTATTACAGCTTCGCGCTGAATTACCAATTCGATCACTTTCAAGTCAAGGGTTATCATATTGTTAATATCCTAATCCATTTATTGAGTGGATATTTTGTATTTTTATTGATTAGAGGTTTATTACAGACTCCACTCATGAAAACGCAAGCTTCAGAAATTTTACAACGCTATCTACCCTTTGTAGTTGCATTGTTATTTCTGATTCACCCACTACAAATTCAAGCAGTTACTTATGTAGTACAACGGCTCGCTTCAATGGCAGCTCTGTTTTATATTGCCGCTTTAGCAAGTTTCGTTTATGCACGTTTAAGTGAACCCAGTTTACGCCAAAAATTATGGATTACAGCTTGTATTTTGTTCACTTTATTGGGTTTTTTCACCAAACAAAACACGGCTACTTTACCGCTGGCTTTTCTGCTAATTGAACTGGTATTTTTCCCTTTACACAAAAAACGCCTGCAAATTGCCGCAGGCATCGCAATTGGGGGCTTGATTTTAGTCTGGTTTATTCTCGCAGGAATATTTCAAAAGAACCCCTTTTCTTTAGAAGCAATGCAAGCCTTAACCCAAGAAACCAACCTTATTTCTCGGGATTCCTATCTTGCCACCCAATTCAGCGTACTGTTTACTTATTTGAAATTATTAGTATTTCCTGTCGGGCTGCATATTGACTATGCTTATCCCATCACCGACGGTTTGGGTGCACCGAAAGCCATTATTGCATTAATCGGGCACTTAGCACTCTTAGCACTCGCTATGTTCTGTTTTCGACGCAATCCACTGGTGAGCTTTGGGATTTTCTTCTATTATTTGGCACATTTGGTTGAATCTAGCATTATTCCAATTCGTGACGTAATTTTTGAACATCGCACCTATTTGCCCAACCTTGGATTTTTCATCGTTATCGGCTGGCTGGCGTTGGAAGGTTTGCCTAAAAAATTTGCGGCTTATCAGCTTCATATCTATACAGGGCTGGTCATTATTTGCCTGATTTTGGCGGGTATGACTTGGCAACGTAATGCTTTATGGCGTGACCCGATTGCCTTGTGGCAAGATAATATTGTGCAATCACCCAGTAAAAAACGTGGCTTCGTAATTTTAGGGAAACATTTACTACAAGCTAATCGCCCCAGTGAAGCTCTAGAAGTGCTTAAAAATTCTGGTGAAATCCGTCAAAATCTCAACGGCACAGTAACCACAACTTATACCACTGAAGCAGTGCTAAATATGGTGGTTGCTTATAAAAAGTTGAAAGATTATCAAACCGCATTAAAATTTATTGACCAAGCACTTGTTAATCCAACAATTTTACCCTTTGATAAAGCCAAGTTTTATACCAACCGTGGCAACATTTTCTACGAACAAAATCAGTTCCAAGAAGCTGAAACCTCCTATCTTGAAGCGATTAAACTTTATCCGCAAGGCTTAACTGCACGGGCAAATTTAGCCAGTATTTTTGCAGTCACAGGACGTTTACAGGAATCTGAAAAGCTTTACGCAGAAATGTTGGTGATTGATCCAAATAATCAAGATATTCGGAATAATTTAGCCCAAGTGCGTGCCAAATTAGCTGAACCGCACTAGTTCTGCATTTATCATGTCACAACAATTTTTGTACAAAGCGATGGACAATCGCGGGCGCATCCAGCAAGGACAGCTCGATGCGCATAATGCCAGCGATTTAGAAGCGCGTTTGGAGCGCATGGGTTTGGATTTGATTTATTTCCGAGCCAAAAAAACGCGACATTTTTATTCTCGCAAAATTACCCGCCCCGATTTAATTACCTTCACCTTTCACATGGAGCAGTTGACGCGGGCAGGTGTACCTTTGTTAGAAGGTTTGAACGATTTACGCGACAGTTTAGGACAAACGCGTTTTCGCGAAATTGTCTCGAATATCATTGATAATATTGAAGGCGGCGAATGCTTGTCGGATGCGATGAAACACTTTCCCGAAGCCTTCGATGCGGTTTTTGTAAGCTTGGTGCGGGCAGGGGAAGAAAGTGGTAATTTAAGTGTTGTATTTAAACATTTGACTGAAAGTCTGAAATGGCAGGATGAATTAGCTGCTAAGACTAAGAAATTATTAACTTATCCTGCTTTTGTGTTTACGGTTATTATTGGGGTTTTGTTTTTCTTAATGATTTATCTCGTTCCCCAAATGATTAGTTTTATCAAAGGAATGGGCGGCGAGTTACCTTTGCATACCCGTATCTTGTTAAGTGTTTCTAATTTTTTCGTGAATTATTGGTACGTGGTTTTAAGTGCACCTATTTTGACATTTATCCTATTAAAAATGTCCATGAAAATGAGTTTTAAAGTACGTTTTAATATAGACCGTTTAAAATTGAAATTATGGATTATTGGACCAATTTTAGAAAAAATTATTTTAGCGCGGTTTACTAACTTTTTTGCTTTATTATATGGTTCAGGAATTACCGTTTTAGATGGTTTGCAAATTACCAAAGGTTTAGCGGGTAATTTGGTGATCGAAGCCGCTATTCAAAAAGTGATTGATAGTATTCAAGAAGGGACTAGCATCGGTGATAGTTTTGACCAAGTGCGTTTTTTCCCCCCCTTGGTGTTGCGCATGGTGAGAATTGGGGAAATGACAGGCGAATTGGAAGCTGCTTTGAATAATGTCAGTTATTTTTATAATCGTGAAATTAAAGATTCTATAGAAAAAATTCAAACCTTAATTGAGCCCATTATGACCGTATTATTGGGGGCTATGTTGGGTTGGGTCATGATTTCGGTGCTCGGACCGATTTACGATATTATTAGTAAATTTAAGTATCGTTAAGCAGAGGTAGCATGAAACGGCGAATTCTCTATTTTTCAGAAAATAATTTGCAAGCTTATCAAGTAGAAAATAAAGCCTGTATTTTATTAAAAGTTTTTAACAATCATGAACAAGATATTACCGATTTTGTCAGTTATTTATTGTCTGATAAAAATATTCCTATTTGTTGCCTAATTGATACCTTACAAGAAGAATTTCATCCCATCACTATTCCCCATGTTTTAGGGAAAGATCGCCAACATTTACTGAGTTATCGTAAAAAACGCTTATTTGATCGCGTTGATTATACTTATGCCGTGATACAAGGGCGCGAACAATCAGGGCGTGGCGATGATAAAGTGTTATTTGCAGCCCTCAGTAATCTTGAATTATTACAGCCCTGGTTAGAGCTGATTTTAAGCCATAAAGTACCCTTGGTGGGTATTTATTCTGTGCCCTTGCTCAGTCAAAATGTACTGAAATTATTGATGTCTGCAAAACATTGTTTGTTAGTGATACCCAGTTCACCCCTTAATACCCATGCAACTTACGGTTTACGCCAAAGTTTTTTTGTAGAACAAGGACTGCAATTCAGTCGCCTTAGCGCGCTTACCGAATTTGACGCAGAAACGATTATTGATCAAATTAAGAAAACTGAGCGTTATTTAATTAATTCGCGTTTATTACCACATAATGAAAAATTAAATACAATTTTACTGAATAATGGTCAAATCACAGGGCTGGATACGCTAAAACTCGATGTGAGTTTTGAAATCATGAGCTTGGAAAGTATTGCTGAAAAAATTGGCTTAACTGTATTCAATAGTCCCTTGTATTTACATCATTTAATTATTTATTACCTTGCAACTCACCGTGTTAAAAATCAATACGCTAGAATTCAAGATATTCGTTATTATTTGTATCGCTTGTTTAATCGAGGTCTGAAAATAGCCGCGTTTGGATTAGTGGCATGGTCAGCCGTTTTAGCCAGCAGTTCTTTATATCAAAGTTGGCAAGTGTGGTTAAATGGCAGTCAAACCAGTGCACAAATTGAGCTAACCCGTGCCGAATTGGCTCGCAAACGTGCAGAATTGCCGCAGTTGACCACAGATATTGTGATTATTCGGAATGTGGTTGATGTGGGGCGTTATTTGCAGTCGCAGCAAGTTTCACCCCAGCTTATGTTGCAATTGATCAGTGAGATGTTGAAAAAGAGCGATGAACTTTCCGACAGTCAAAAAGAACAATTACAAATTGAACGAATTGAATGGGGCATCGGCGACAGTTTAGGACAGATTTTTGAAGGTGAAGTTCCCAAAGAGGCTGTAGCACCGCCGCCTCCCCCGCCACCGACACGCAATGCGTTTGGACAGGCTTCCTTATCGAATCGGATTGCGCCGCTGCCTGTGAAACCCGCAGTCACGGAATATTTAGAGGCGATTCGGGTGCACGGCAAAATTGAGCCTTTCGATGGCAATTATCCTCGGGCGCGTGCCTTATTTAACCAAATGATTCAATTATTAACTCAGCAAAAAGCGTGGACAGTTACGCCATTGATTGCACCTTATAACATCACACCAAAAACACGGGTACAAGGTGGCGGTGCGGCTGTACAAAAAATTCTGCCTCAAGCTCCGTTTGCATTTGAAATTCAGCTTAAACATCCTTATGCCAAAAAATCCTCCTAAATCCGCTTTGCCACAAATCAGCCTCGAATGGGAAGTGATTCGGGCGGCATTCCTTTGGCTCAGTGGCGGGCTGTTATTGGCGGTTGCATTGTGGATGGGGAGCCGCGAATATTTGCGCTATATTTTGCAGTGGGATAATCAACAACATCAGACGATTAATAGCTTGCAAAAAGAATTGGCAAGTGTGAAAGAAGCCTTGGCGATTGTGAATACGGATTATTATTCGGATTTTCAAAAGTTTAATAAAAATGGCTTTTTTAAAAGTACGGATATTCCCATTGAAGAACAACGGCTTGCAGCCCTTGAGCAAATCAATGAACATGTTGAAGCCATTGCCAGCAAGTTGAGAATTCCTTATAAAAATCATAGTTTAGCCGAGCGTCTAAATTATGAATTACCTTCAGAATTTAGCCTGCCCGACAAGTTGAAAATTTACAGCGCACAGTTAAATCTCGAACTGGGGATGTTGCACGAAGATGATTTATTAAATTTTATCAGCCAACTGAATCAGCAAAGCCCGCCGGGTTTATTTAATTGGCAGCATTGTGAATTACAGCGGAAACCTGAATTCAACTTTAAAGACGTGCAACACGTCAACATCTCTGCCGTGTGCAAACTCCAATGGTACACCGCGTTAGAAATCCCCACGCCCTAAGCTGTGTGCGTGTCATGCTCTTGTCACTTCTCTGTCATACCTTTGCAATTGCCTCTTGTTAGCCTAGATCCATCTTGCTACTTGAGGATTGCATTATGCAGCTGTTTACCACTCCCCAGCCTGCGATTTCCCAGAAATTTTCAGTAAATTTTGCCCAAAGTTTGGCTGAAATTCGTGAAGCCCAAGCTTTGCGTTATCAAGTGTTCGCTCTGGAAATGGGCGCGACTTTAGACACTAGCACTCCCAATTATGACATTGATTTATATGATAATTATTGTCATCACTTATTAGTCCGCAATTTAGTCACCCAACAAGTGGTGGGTTACACGCGGATTTTAACCTGCGACCAAATCGGTTTAGCCGGTGGATTTTACTCTTCCTCCGAGTTTGATTTAAGCCCGATTCGTAAATTGTCAGGGCGGTTTATGGAAATTGGGCGCACTTGCGTTCATGCGGACTATCGCAATAAACCCATTATCCAATTATTGTGGGCGAGTCTTGCCAAATTTATGGTAAGTCAGCAATTTGATTATTTGATGGGTTGCGCCAGTATTCCCCTGCCTACTGATGATTATTTACCGCTGTTCGATGAATTATTACAAGGCTACGCGCATCCCAGCATACAAGTGACCCCGCGTGTACCTTTAATTCGTGGCGCAATTTCTCATGACAATACGCAAGAAATCCCTGCCTTATTAAAAGCTTACTTACGCTTAGGGGCGCAGATTTGTGGCGAACCGTGCTGGGATGAAAATTTCAAAGTGGCAGATTTATTTATTCTGTTAGACAAAGCCAATTTGCAACAACGTTACCTGAAACATTTTATACAACGTGCTGAAGCCAGCGCGTCTCATCCTACGAGTGCTGTATCCTTCCATGAAGTTGCTGCTTAAATCTTTTAAATTATTATGTGTCCTCAGCCATATTGTGCTGGGGATGTTGCTGGCAGGGATTGCCTTTAGCGGCGTGTTTAAACGTATGTTCCCGCAATTACCGCCGCGCATTGTGCAGTGGTGGAGTGCGGGTTTATGCGCTTTACTGAAAGTGCGGGTTCGCGTATCGGGCGAAGCCTCGAAAACCACCGTGTTATATGTCGCAAATCATATCTCTTGGATTGATATTTTTGCTTTGCTGAGCGTGGGTTATGTGCGCTTTGTTGCCAAACAAGAAGTCAAAAGTTGGGTGGCTTTGGGTTGGCTCAGTGCACGTTCGGGGACATTATTTGTGCGGCGCGGACAATTTGAAGCGGCGGCATTGGCATCGGATGTGATGGCAAAATCTTTGTGTGCGGGCGATAGTATTTTATTTTTCCCCGAGGGCACATCGACCGATGGCACGGCTTTGAAACGCTTTCATGCCCGCATGTTTCAAGCCGCAATTCAAACTCAATTACCTGTGCAACCCATCGCCTTGCAATATCCCACTGCCACAGGCTTAAATCAGGTTGTGCCTTTCATCGGCGACCAAGGTTTTGTCAGTCATTTATGGCAAATATTGGGCGAACGAGAAATTATCGCACAATTACATTATTGCCCTGTGATTTCTAGCATTGGAGTACGCCGCCGAGAATTAGCAGATCAGGCGTATTACAGTGTGGCAAAGGTGTTGTTTCCCAATAATCTCGGCTTGCTCGAACCACAACGTAAAGAAGCTTATTATCCTTAAATAACAAAAGTTGGTCTGTGCTAAAGCTCAAAGGATTTTACAAAGATAGGAGTTACGCAGTTGAATTTACAATAGATTAATTCAACTGCGTAACTCCTAATCTTTTAAAAGTGGTCTTTAAAAGAATTTAGGGGAATAGTCAATTTCATTCTCCCCGCTTCCGCGCAAACATCGTCACCGTGCCGTAATTCCCCGTAATTTCTTCCAAAATATAGCCCAAAAGCCCCACAGGCAACCAAATCACCGCGCTCAAAATTTGAATAATTAAAGCACGATATTGCAGATTATTACGCCACGCATTACCGCCTTGTAAAAAACGATACAACACATTAGGCGTTTTCGGGGTGAACAAATTCGCAAGACTTTGCCACCAGCCGTATAAATTCTGCAAAATCCCACCCGAGCGCACCGCCGTCACTTCATAACCTTGCGCCATTAACATTTGCTGCAAACCTTCGCGGGTAAAATGAAATAAATGGCGCGGCACATCTAAATGAAACCAGCAACATTGGGTTAAACGCGCTTGAAAGCTGCTACGATTGGGCACGCTGATGCACAAATTACCTTGTTCCGTCAGCAAATGATGGGCGCGTTGTAAACTGCTCACAGGGTCGGGCAAATGTTCCAACACATGCCAGATAATAATTAAATCAAAACTTTGTTGTGGAAATTTAGCCAGTTGCGCATCATCCAGACCAACCACCGTGGAATTTGCTAATATCCATTCAGCCGCTTGCGAGGATTCCACACAATAGACTTCGCAACCTTTCGCTTTCAAGGCTTGTAAAATATAAGCTCTGCCACAGCCAATTTCTAAAACTTTGCGCGGGCTGAAATGCGTATAGAAAAAATCGGCATTGCGTCGATGATTCCAGCGAAATATCTGCTCAACCAGCGGTGAAAATTTGCCTTTGTCCGAATTGTAATAAGCCGTACCATAATAATCGGTGTCAGTTTCCTCAGGAACTTCCGTATGATAACAACCGCCACATTGACAAGCCTGTACTTGAAAACTGTGTTGGGTTAAATAATCGCTACAAGATTGCGTCGTAGCCGACCACTGCGCGCGCTGACACACGGGACATGTGTTATTAGTCATTTTCTGATTCTCTCACTGCGTAGGAAATGCTAGGCAGTATAGCGAGAACCCTCTCATTCTCAAATGGGGAGCAGGATGCGCCTGCTGCCTGTGTAGCTATCATGACGATTTTAAATCTGTTCTTCAGTGAAAATTTACTGCTCACTTCCCTCTTGATAATTATGTTCAGTTGGTTGCTCAGTCGCGGTAACTGGCTGTATTTTTATTTGTTATTACCGCTGATTGGCTTGAGTTTAGCGACTTGGAATATTTTTCCTGTGGTGATTAAATTAGTACAAGACAATGAATTTATTACGGGATTTGTTGTTAATAAATTATTTTTACCCACGCTGCTATTCACCGCCGCTTTTGGTTTAGAAACTCAACATTTGCGACGTTATTTAGTCCCGATTCTGTGCATTGGCTTGGGCGGCATGGGATTGGGTGCGGGCATTTTACAGTATGGTTTGTCTGAGTTTTGGCACAGCTTAAACCCAATGGCAATTGTTATGCTCGCGCTGGTGTTAAGTATCAGTGACAGTGCGATTGCCTTAAAAAATTTACGCCAAGTCAGTTTCAGCCCGCGTTTCCAACATTTATTAGCAGGCGAAAGTTTATTACACAGCGCATTCGCCATCGTGGCAATTCATACGCTATTTCAATACGGCATCCACGCGCCCGAATTACCCAGTGAATTGGCTTGGCAAATTGCAGGCGGCATGATTGGCGGCTGGGGTTTAGCCAGTCTTGCCGCGATTTTTTCTAAACAATTGCCGCAACATCCTTTTTTCAGCATCAGCTTGATTTTATTACTGCTGTATGGCAGCGCGTGGTTTGCCGAAGCGATTCAACTCAGCAGCAGTTTTGCAGTGATCAGTGTTGGCTTGCATCTCAGCACTTGGGAACATAATCGGCTTGACCCTGCGACCAAACGCTATATTCGCCTGCAATTACGCTACATCAGCCAAGTGATGACCGCCTTATTATTTTTGGTGGCGGGTTTGCAAGTCGATGTTTTATTAATCATTGATTTATTGCCCGTGAGCATGGGAATTCTGGTCGCGGGCTGGATTCTGCGCGGCTTGTTATTATCGTTACTTTTACCCCTGCTGCAACGTTTACCGCCCTATGTCCGCTACGCGCCACAATATCGTCCCGTGCTGATTTGGTCAGGCATTCATGGCGTGATGCCGCTTGCCATTGTCAGCAGTTTTGCAGAACTCAGTTATTTTCCCCAGTTATTGGCGATTAGCTTAAGCGTCAGTTATTTAAGCTTATTAATTCAAGGCGTAAGTTTGCCCGCGTTGCTGGCGTGGCAAAAATTCAACCAGCCCAGTTTAATTGATAAAATGGCAATTTTAGAAAGCCAACTCACCGCAAAACAACAGGTTTTACAGGCGATTCCGCAATTGCAACAAGGCGGCTTATTTTCCACTCGGATTGCAGAACGTCAACGCCAACGCGGTGAAAACGCGCTGCGCATTCAACAAACGGAATTAGCCGAATTGTGGCAAAGCGTTCCCAGCTCTGAAGCCGCGCAATGTTTGCTGTTTATTCAAACCTTTGCCACGGAAAAAGCGTTTTATCACGACATGTTTTTATATGGGCAATTGTCGGAGGCGGCATATCGTAATTTAAGCTATTCCGTCGCCTTGCAAATTGATGGTTTGCAGCATGAGGGCAAATTGCCGCGAGTCACTTTGCATTCACCTGAATATGAACGTTTTCAACAGCAGTGCTTGAACTTATTGCAGCCTATTCCACTGATAAAGCAAGGCGTTATCGCATGGCGGGCGCGGGAAACGGCGCGTGAATATGAAGAGGCTTGGGGGCGGCATCAAGGCAATTTGCGGGTGATGGCGCGTTTAGAAGAAATTGCGGCGGTGAATGTGGCGCGTCCCGAAGTGGTGGAAAAAGTACGCTCGAATTATCGGCGTTGGCAAGATTCGGCGCGGGCGCGGCTTGATAGCACCACCGAACAGTTTGCGGAGTTTGTCAGTGCGATGCAGGAACAAGTTGCGGCGCGGCTGGTGTTACATGCGGAATATGAGGCGATTAGTGCACAAGTGCAACGTGGAATTTTGTCGCCTACTTTGGCGCATCCTTTATTGAAAGCTTTGCAGCAACAATTGCAAAGCACGCAGCAAAGTGTCGTCCCACCGCATTTGAGTGTTTTAGATTTATTGCAAAATTTACAAGGCTTTAAACAACTTTCACGCGAAACCTGTGCACAAATCACTCAGCAATTGTGCTGTCGGGAATTGCGTAGCGGTCAATATTTATGTGCGCAGGGCGATTTAACCCATAGTTTGTATTTGGTCACGCGCGGGGTGATTCGGATTTCACGCACCCAATTGGATTATGGAACGTTGATGGCGGGGGATTATTTTGGCGAGGAGGCATTGTTGCAGCCTTGCGTGTGCCCCATGAGTTATCGGGCGGTGACGGCGGTCACAGTTTACGAATTACAAGGGACGGTGTTTAGTCGTTTGTTGCTGGAATATCCTGTGTTGCGAGTTTGGCTGCATGGGGCTGTGGTTTGAAGTTACGAGAGCTTGCTAAAATTCGTCTTCATACCCATGCAAAGATTGTTTTGTGCAGCAAGAGCCTTCTAAAAATCGGTATGCTAGTTGTTGTACTCGCATCACGGGTCTGTCATCGTGAAAACGTAATTCCCAGTAACTTCTGGAATTCCAGAAGGTTTTAAAAAGGCGACCGCTTGGCGATAAATCCGCTGCAAACGCCAAATTAAGATTTTCAATTTCGGTGAATAAAAACTCTAAATCTTTCATTTCTGTAGCACAAATTAAAATACTTGCACTTGGATAAGCGTCGTGGGCAACTATCCCACGATCAAGAACATAGGAGGGTGAAAATAAGTGTACCTCTTTAACAAAAGCATCTGCCCAATCAATGGTTGACAATAGCTTATCTAATTCGCTTTGTGTGGTTATGGAAATCATCGCATTTTGCGCATAGAAAAATAGGGTTCGTTTTATGGAAATTAAAATTAATACTGAACGGATATTGAGAACTTTATCCTAACTGTCAATCCCGATTAATGCGCTTCCTATTGCTCTAATCGAGATACTTTACAGTGACAATTTCTCCATTAATTAAGCGAATTAAATCTTCTTCCCTATTCACTTCAAGCGTTGAATAACTCACTTCTGTTCCATCTCGTGGCATGAGATTCATATCTTCACAATCGACTAGTTTACGAATTCCTGCAAATACCCAAGTCGCCGCTCTTTCTTCGTAGTAATAGGTGTTTAATGAATCACTTTCCTCTTTTCTAGCGTGCTGTTCAGCCTTTTGATAAGCCTCTTTTGGATTATTCGCTTCAACTAACACTATATTTTCCCAAGAATTATTACCCAAGAAAAAACAAACTTGTCCTCAGAAATGGGGCTATTAGCGATGGATAGTTTAGGCCTTCCCTTGTTCACGCACTGTACAAAAGCCAATATTAGTGATGACGGCGGAAAGACTACAATCTTGTTGGATAAGGGCTATCATCCAGAACGTATTCGGAAAGAATTAGAGAAGTTTTCCCCTGAAATCAGGGATAAACTCCAATTTGAGCTATCAGCTAAACCCTCAAAAGAAGGCAGCCCAAGGTAAAACAGGTTTTGTGCCAGTTAAGGCAAGGTGGGTAGTCGAACGTTCCAATGCTTGGGTAGAGAGATGTAAGTCGTTAGTTAAGAACTTTGAGCGCAGTCTTGAGAACGCTAATACCAAACTGTGCTTTATCAGGCTTATCATTAAACAACTCGCTTCTCTTTAAAAATTCCAAATCGGTTCTATATGCAAGTCTAGCTTTCAAGTGGATGCAGGCATGTTTAGAAGGAAGAGGCTTCTTATTTCTATATGTTTTCTAAACATGGCATGGAAAACCAAGGATTTTTGGAAAAAATGCGCCAAAAGGTCAAAGCATTGTGCCGTGAAAACTTGCTAAATGCCTTGCTGTCTGAAGAGGTGATTCGCCAGTTATGTAAAACTTTAACGGATATGAGCCAATACCGTTTGACTGATGCGGATATTAGAAAAGCGGTTGAGTTACAACTATTAAAACCAGCCTAACCTGATAACTGTAGCCGTATGGAGCGCAGCGGAATGCGGGTGTTGGGCGATGATTTAAAATTCCCCCGCAGTCCACTTCCCCTAGTAAGTAGCCCACATTCTGCTTTATGCTATACGGGCTAGCTTTCTGACGTGTCGGATGTATGACCCCAATCACATCCCACAAATCATTTAAACCACCTGAAACCGCGCAATAATCAATTCTAACAACTGTTGTGCCAACACCGTTTTAGTATTCCGCGCCAATTCAACTTCACCCTCTTTCCATAACACTGTCAGCGCATTTTCCAAACTATCAAAGCCTGTGCCTTCAACCCCGACCAAATTCGCGGCAATCATATCCAATTTTTTACGTTCCAATTTATCCCGCGCATACGCCGCCACTGCCTGCGTTTCTGCGGCAAAACCCACGGTAAACGGCGGTTTCGGCAAGGCGGCAACTTGCGCAATAATATCCGTGGTTTTTGCCAACTCAATCAGCATTTCATCCGATTTCTTCTTAATTTTTTGCGTCGCCATTTCAGCAGTCCGATAATCTGCCACAGCCGCCGCACTGATAAAAATATCGCAATCCTGAACTTTAGCCATGACCGCATCTAACATCTGTTGCGCACTGTAGGCAGGAATTAACTGCACCCCCAAAGGCGCGGCAAGATTCACAGGACCGCTGACTAAAAACACCTCAGCCCCTGCATCTCGCGCCGCTTCAGCCACGGCATAACCCATGCGCCCCGAACTGCGATTACTGATAAAACGCACGGGGTCTAAATCTTCACGGGTCGGACCTGCGGTGACCAGCACCCGTTTCCCCGACAATTTGCCACGCAATGGACCGAACGCACTTTGAATACGTTGCAATAATTCCGCAGGTTCTAACATGCGTCCCGCGCCCACATCGCCACAGGCTTGTGAACCCACCGCAGGTCCCCAGATTTGAATCCCAAATTCACGCACCTGCTGACAATTGGCTTGTACGGCAGGCGCTTTCCACATTTGCTGATTCATGGCAGGTGCGATGCAAATCGGTGCAGCAGTGGCAAGGCATAAAGTGCTTAATAAATCATTGGCATGTCCATGCGCCAAACGCGCAATAAAATCCGCTGTCGCGGGCGCAATCACAATCATATCGGCCCAACGCGCCAATTCAATGTGCCCCATCGCGGCTTCTGCATCGACATCCAGCAAGGTGGTTTGCACCCGATTTCCAGAAACCGCTTGAAAAGTCAGCGGGGTAATAAATTCAGTGGCGGCGGGAGTCATCGCCACTCGGACGTGTGCGCCGTGGTCGCGAAGGCGGCGCACTAATTCAATACATTTGTAGGCGGCAATCCCACCTGTTATTCCTAAAAGAATATGTTTATCATTAAGTTGAGTCATTATGATTATTCTCAGTCACTGGTTTTAAGCACAGTTTATTATAATTTTAAAAAGTTATTCATGGTTTAGAGCTGAGTTTAAGATCATAGTTGTTTTTAAAATCCGAATTTTCCATATAGAACCGATTTGAAGTCTTGTGTAAGATGTAAAAGATGAGGAATAAAAAATCAAAGCTAAACAAAATGAGCCCTTATTCAAGTAGCCTAAACGATGTAGAGTGGGCAGTCGTTGAAACTTTATTAAAGCCAAAGAAAAAACAAACCTGTCCCCAGAAATGGGGCTATCGCATCCTGTTCGATGCCATGCTTTACCAACTCAAAAACGGCTGTCACTGGACTGACCTTCCCAAAGACTTCCCCCGCCCTATTCAATCGTGTACTGGCATTACAAACAATGGAGAGCTTTAGGCATCATCGATAAACTGATGTCTCGTGTACATGAAAGCCTCAGAGAACATTCAAAAAAAACCTCAATGGACAAGATTGATTATGGTGGACTCCTAAGCGGTAAGGGCTTTTGCTTTTACAAAGCCACCCACGGGATTAAGAGACACTTAGCGGTGGATAGTTTAGGTTTTCCCTTGTTTAGGTACTGTAGCAAAGCCAATATCAGCGATGATGTCGGTTTGATAGAGATGTTCAAGCAGCATCTCGACTACTTTAGGGATAAGCCCTTAGATATGCCGAAAACGACAATCTTGTTGGATAATGGCTATCACTCGGAACGTATTCGGAAAGAGTTAGAAAAGATTTATCCTGAAATCAGGGATAAAATCTAATTTGAGTTATCGCCCAAGCCCTCAAAACAAGAAAAGTTAGCGCAAGGTAAAACAGGTTTTCTGCCAGTTAAGGCAAGGTGGGTAGTAGAACGTTCTAATGCTTGGGTAGAGAGATGTAAGTCACGGCTTAAGAATTTTGAACGGACTCTTGAGAATGCTAAACTCAAACTGTGTTTTATCAGACTTCTGATTAAACGACTCGCTTTTTTTTAAAGATTCCAAATCGATTCTATAATGACTCAACATCCATTGATTACATATCAGACATAACTCCTGAACATCAATACGATAACTGAGTCTTCGGAACGTCGAAGCCTAGGGTGCTTTACCACGGGGTAAAGGAATCTGAGTTGCTAAGAGTGTCCTATGGTTCTTTGCAAAACGTGCCATCGCGTTGAAATATGTATTTAACTGCATATTATACCTAATCGTTAGCTTCTTTGATGCAGCCCTCCCCCTAAAGGGGGAGGGGGCTGCTTTTAAACCGACTTTGATACTATCCTCCCCAAGGGGCTAAAGATAAATATTAAAGCGGTTTTAAGTCCCCTTTCGGGGATTTAGGGGCTTCTTTAAGAGATTTAAAAATATTTTGATACTCTCCTCCCTGAATTGGGCTAAACATAAAATAAGTTTTTAATCTTTAAAAGTCCCCTTTAGAAGCTTCAGTTAATCTTTCTAAAACCCCTCTTTATTCCAACGATATTAACTTGATTTTACTATTAATCTCACGATTTTTGAGCATGGCTAAATTTTTGCTTGTCTAAATACCCCGAATTCCGCTATATTTACCTATTTTGTTAAGGGCAGCCTATGCAGCGCGATATTTTTCCCTACCCTATGCTTAAAATCGGCATTATTGGCGGTGGACAACTGGGCAAAATGATGTCCCAGATAGCCAAACAAATGGGCTTTTATGTAGCCGTATTAGACCCAACACCGAATTGTCCCGCCGCGCACGTTGCTGATGTGCAAATTGTGGGGGGATTGTATGAGGCTGATAAAATCCAAGCCTTAGCAGCCTGTTGTGACGTGCTCACTTTTGAAGTGGAACACATCGACACCGCCACGCTAAAATCCTTGGCGGCTGAAGGAAAACACATTTTCCCCTCGCCCGAATTATTAGAAATCATTCAAGATAAATTACTGCAAAAACAGGCATTAGAACAACATGGCGTGCCTGTCGCTCCTTGCCTGCCTTTTGACGAAATCACCGCAGCAAATATTGCTAAACTATCCTTTCCTGTGGTGCAAAAAGCCCGCAAAGGCGGTTATGACGGCAAAGGCGTGCAAATTTTACGCAGTGCTGCCGATTTTGAAAATGCTTTGCCGCAACCCTTTTATTTAGAAGAATTTATTCCTTTTGAAAAAGAACTGGCGGTGATGGTTGCCCGCGACCAACACGGCAAAATTGCCTGTTATCCCGTGGTCGAAATGCTGTTTGATGATAAAACCAATATTTGCGACATCGTTGCCGCGCCTGCCAATATTTCCCCAGAACTCACGGAACAAGCGAAACAAGTCGCCATTCATGCAATTGAAGCGTTGAACGGTGTGGGTATTTTTGGGGTGGAAATGTTTTTAACTCCAGACGGCAAAGTCTTGGTGAATGAAATCGCGCCACGCCCGCATAATTCGGGACATTACACCATTGAAGCTTGCATTACTTGTCAATATGAACAATTAATTCGCGTGGTGGCAGGTTTGCCCTTGGGCGCAACCACTTTATTAATGCCTGCGGTGATGTTGAATTTATTGGGTGAAGCGGGGTATTCAGGCGAGCCATTAATTGAAGGCTTGCACGAAGCTTTAGCGATTGAAGGGCTTGCTTTTCATCTTTACGGCAAACCCAGCACACAACCGTTTAGAAAAATGGGACATATCACCATTGTCGATAAAGACTTATCGCAAGCGATGGAAAAAATGCACCGCATCAAAAACCGTCTAAAAATCAAAGCAAAAGAGGGCACAGCATGAAAGCAATCGTCGGCATTATTATGGGAAGTGACTCCGATTTGCCTGTGATGCAAGAGGCGGCGCGGATTTTGGACGAGTTACAAGTTCCTTATGAATTAACGATTATTTCTGCACACCGCACGCCTGCCCGCATGTTTGAATATGCCCAATTGGCGGAAGAACGTGGCTTAGACGTGATTATTGCAGGGGCAGGCGGCGCAGCACATTTACCCGGCATGGTCGCAGCCCTCACGCCGTTGGCGGTGATTGGTGTACCTGTGAAAACTTCAAGTTTGAATGGTTTAGATTCTTTATTATCCATCGTGCAAATGCCTGCGGGTGTGCCTGTGGCAACGGTGGCAATTAATAATGCGAAAAATGCAGGTTTATTAGCGGCGCAAATTGTTGCAGTGAAATTGCCTGAAGTGCGTATTCGTTTAAAAGCCTATAAAGCCAGCATGGAACAAACCGTGTTGGACAAGGCGCAGGTCTTAGAAAAAATTGGATATGCGGATTTTTTAGCACAGTCTAATTAACCTGAGTTCGGGATAAGGAAGAGTAGAAAATTTAGCAGTCGTAGGGTGGAATAGCGTAGCGTATTCCACCAAGAAACGTGATAACTCTAGGTATGACGCAGTTAAATCGATAAGACCCTGATTGTACGGTAGAAGCCTGTAAAACCCTCGCCGCTAGAGCGACGAGGTAGTCATTCCAACGCTGGAGCGTTGGAACGAGACAAGTATCACGCTTCATGGTGGAATACGCTACGCTATTCCACCCTACTACAAAGATTTCTTATCCCGAACTCAGGTTAATTAACGAATTATCTGAATCAGGATTGACAGGATTAAAGGATTTTCAGAATTAAAGAAAACGGTTTAATTTTCTGTTTTGAAGGAGTTAATCCTGCTTAATCTTAAAAATTCTGTAAATCCTGATTCAGATAAGATTTTAAATTCCCCTCAAAAAGCTTGTAATATGCCTGATTTATGTTGAAATGGTGATTAGTTCACCACTCAAGGAACAATCATGCGTTTTCAGTTTCACAAAGCCCATTTATATTGGCTCTCCGCACTACTCTTACTTACCGCTCAACTGGCACACGCCACGCCGCCCACCCAACACGGAATGCTTTGGGAAATCAGCAAACCCGGTAAAGTGCCCAGTTATTTATTCGGCACAATTCACTCGGAAGATAGCCGCGTTTTAGAATTGCCGCGCATTGTAAAACGCCATTTTGAATATGCCGAAAGCTTCACGATGGAAATGTTGTCAGATGAAACCAGCGCTCAAGTTTTTATCCGCGCAATGTTGTTGCCGCCCGACCAAAGTTTGCGTCAGTTGTTGACTGCCAAAGAATATACCCAGCTTTTGGATGCCATAAAAAATTATCATTTGCCGCCTGATAAATTAAACCAATTCAAACCCTGGGCGGTGATGGCTTTATTGAATCTTCCACCGCAAAAAACGGGCGTATTTTTGGACATGATGTTGCAAGACATGGCGCGTAAACAAGGCAAAAAAGTATATGGTTTAGAAACGATACAAGAACAAATCAATATATTTGATGGTCTTACCCAAGCTGAGCAATTGATTTTATTGCGGGAAACTTTGGAAAACATCGATGAATTAGATGATATGTTTAAGCTGCTGCATAAACTGTATTTAACGCGGGATTTAAGTGGGATGCTGGCATTTTCCGAGGAACAGCAAGCAGGCAGTGAACATCCTGAAATGATGGAAGCCCTTAATAAGCGTTTGATTAACGATAGAAATTTGCGAATGTTGGAACGGATGCAGCCACGTTTAAATGAAGGCAATGCGTTTATTGCGGTTGGTGCGTTACACCTTGCGGGCAAAAATGGTTTGCTGAAATTATTGGAAGCGCAAGGCTATCAAGTGACAGCTTTGTATTAGGCGTTTTGAAAAAGCCCCCAACCCCCTAAAGTGGGCTAAATACTAAATATTTGCTTTTAAAATATTTAGTAGAGGGTTAGGGGCGCAGTTAATTTCTACAACTCCGCACACAATTCCCTCAGCACCGCCGCCAAATTCGGTAAAGTCGAATTTTCCCGAAACGCATTTAAATTCATCACGCTGCCCTGATCTGCCCGAAATAATTGCCCTGAATAATCAATCCCTGTTTTGCCCACAGGAATCCACACCGCCACACGATTCGCCATCGCGGCATTGCCTGAAGTGTCAAACACAATCGTAGGTACTTGATTGAAATAAATCGTGTTTTTTGAAAAATCACCCACAAATAAAACTATATCACTTTCTTGTGCGGCTAAAATGCGTGCACCATCATATTTCCAATTATCCGCAAGCACGCCTTGTTCAATGAATTGATAGCGAAATGGAAAGCCTGTGCGCCACGTACTGACTTCTGTAAAGGTGATATTTTCAGGATTATCAATTAAAGATAAGGCAGTAAAACGCTGGCTTTTGGCTAAAAAATTAATTAATTGATAAATCATGCTTTGAGTTAAATCAGCATTATTTCCTAAACCTGCATTTAGCCAAGTGATTACGCCATAATTTGCGCTGCGGAAAAGTTCGAGCAATTGTAAAATTTTTGGAAATTCTGGTAATTCATAAACTGCTTTTTCTAAGCGTTTGCCTTTTAATAATGCCAGTAAAATTGCTAAAATCTGTGGAAATTGTGTCGATTTACAGTATAAATGTAAATTTTTTTCAAAAGGTGCAGTTTCCCCAATAAAAACCACACGACGCTGCTCGGAAAATTGGGGTTTTGGGGCGATGAAATCCCGATAAAAATACGGCATTTTTTCCGCAAAACCCTCGCCAATCACACAGACAACATCCGCACGTTGCCGCAATTCAGTGAGCGTGGTCTGATAAATGTGTTGTGTTTGCCAAGCGTGAATAGTGTCCAAACGCGCCGCGCTGCCCACTAAATCCACCGTTGCCTGAATTTTTTCTGCCACCGCTAACATGGCGCGGGTTTCCGCAACCGCCGCGCCCGTGGTCAATAACAAGGGAAAATGACTGGCTCGCAATAATTCAGCCGCTGCCTGTAAAGCTTGTTCAAGGCTTGCAGGTTTTCCAGAAATTTGAGGAGATAATTCGGGGCTGAGTGAAAAATTGGCTTTAGGACAGGCGGCAAATTCACCTGTGGCGACGTTTTGGCAAAGCAAGGCGCAGCCGCGACAGGTGAATAACTTCATGATTATTTTAACAAACTCAAACCACTTTCAACGCCGTGCACCCATTCTGCCATCAGTTGCGCGGCGGGTGCGGTGTTGGTTAAACTCGCAGCTTGTCCTGCCCACAATGACAAAAATTCAGGTTTACTTTGTTGGGCGGCGGCTTGGCGCAATTCGCGGGTCAGGCTGTTTTGCAGCGGATAATCTGGGATTTCTGCGTCGGCTAAATCGCGAATTAATTGATTTTCAATGCCGCGTGCCCATCGCCCTGAAAAAGCACGGGTTAAGCAAGTGTCTTGGTCGCGGCTGTGGGGAACGGCTTGTTTATAGGTCGCACTGATTCCACTTTCTGGGCAACTTAAAAACGCTGTGCCCATTTGTACGGCTTTCGCGCCCAATGCCAGGGCGGCAATAATGCCTCGGCTGTCCATAATGCCGCCTGCGGCAATTACGGGAATTTTAACTTTATCAACTATTTGCGGAATGAGTGCGAAGCTGCCGATGGAACTTTTAGACACGCTTTCTAAAAATGTGCCGCGATGTCCGCCTGCTTCATAGCCTTGCGCGACAATCATATCCACTCCGCTGATTTCTAAGGCTAAAGCTTCTGCGACGGTGGTCGCCGTGCCAATGATGGTGATGTCGGCGCGGTGTAATTGCTCTACCCATTCGGGCGAAAGTTGTCCAAAAGTGAAGCTGAAAATCGGCACTTGTTTTTCTAAAATGACTGCCATTTGTGCGGCAAAATTGGGCAAAGCTGTGTGCGGTGAGGGCGTGCTCTCTAAACCTAAAGCTTGATGATAAGGTTTGAGCAAAGTTTGCATATTCGCAATTTTGTCGGCATTGGCTGCTAAATCGGCACTTTCTGGCACAAAGAGATTGACGGTAAACGGGGCGGCGGTGAGGCAGCGCACTGCGTCAATTTGCTCGGACAATTGGGCGGGGCTTAAATAACCTGCGCCAATTGAACCTAAACCGCCTGCATTACACACGGCTGCCACGAGTTCGGGACTGCTTGCGCCCCCTGCCATAGGGGCTTGGATAATGGGGTATTGAATGCCGAGATGTTGGGCAATGGGGTTATTCTTCCACATAAGATTCTCTATTTCTGAGTGCATGGGAAGGGGTAAATTAGCATGTTGAGGGGGGATTGGGAATGTTTTTGCTGGATGGAGGAGATAAATTTGCTCTGGAAATTTCAAAATGAAGATGGGGTTATATAGCAATGCTGCGATATAACCCCGTTGTAACTACATACAATGAATTAACGATGAATAACCGTTACACCTCGTGGATAGTTGATATTTGCATTTGCCGAGGTTAATACAGCAATACGACTCATAGTCGCAGTGTCAATTACACTGACCATACTGTCATTATAACTAGTTGTGTAAAGACGTGTTCCCGTTGAGTTGATTGCGAGCCATCCCACATAACCTCCAGCTGGTGCTAAACCATAAGAAGGAAAACCCATAACAGTGCCAGCATAGGGATTGGTCAAATAAATAGTTCCATTTGTTGGATGCAATACTAGACCATTAACTGAACCAGAGATAGTATAAACTGGTTTCAGCACACAAATTGTGTTGGGTGGAGAGTCTGGGTTGGCGCAGACATAGCCAGTAACCACGTTACCTACATTATTGTTGGTCGTAGTATCTATCATGCTGATAGTACCACTTCCCTTGTTGGCCACATAAACCAAAGTCCCTGCTGGATTAACTGTTATACCCGAGGGATCATTTCCCACTGCTACTGTTTTTACAGGGGTTAATTGGTCATTATTAGTATCAATAACACTGACAGCAGCACCATTACGAAGAGTTACATAGAGACGTGTTCCTGCTGGATTAATCGCTAGATTGTAAGGGACGTTTAATGAGCCTGCCCCAATGCTCAAAGTAGAAATAACTGTATTAGTGCTGGTATTTATTGTGCTAACGGTGTTACCAGTATCACTCGTGACATAAGCACGAGTCCCTGTTTGATTAACAACGACAAATGAAGGGTTTCCTGCTACTGCTACATTAGCAATAACTGTGTTTGTATTAGTATCTATGACACTAACACTATATTCACTACTATTAGGAACATAGACACGAGTGCCAGCTGGGTTAGTTGCTAAACCGCCTGGGTTTCTTCCCACAGGAATAGTAGCCACGAGGCTATTGTTGCTAACTTCTATGACACTGACTGTGTGAGTCGCGCCATTGGAAATATAAGCTCTATCCGCCTGTGCCACTTGTGCCGCTAAACCCAAAACAACAACACTTAGCGTATGAACCCATCGCTTTACTTTTATCGAACGCATTAAAAACATACTCCTTTGTTAATAACAAGTTGCTGTTTTTCCAATCCATGTAGAATTGCCAACAGAATTTCAAGGATAATGGCATTAACACTTAAAGTAAAGGCGTATTTAATGATGCACTATTATTTTATATAAATATATTAATTACGGGATAACTCACCTAAAGTTATATCGAAAATAATCATATTGTTATCCACTTTCCGCTACGTTCCCATAGGAAACCCCATGCAAAAAGTCGCCTCTTTTTATGATGTTTAGATGTTCAAAGATTTTGTGAAGGATGCGAAGCAGAGCGTTTAGAAATCGCAAAGAACATGCTCGCACAGAGTGTAGCGGTAGAACTCATAGAACAAGTGACGGGAATTCACAGCAATCTATTTGATTTAAAATAGCCAGCATAGGACTTTTTTGTCAGAATCAGGATTATCCGAATTTTCAGGATTAAAGAAAAAGCCTAATATTTCCTCAAAGGCAATCCCATTCCCTGTGGCGCAACGGCTTTTCATAAAGAAAGTCAGTGGCATCAAAATGTCAGGTAAAATCTCAATGAAACGATTGTAGGAGACAAGCTTCGGAAATGCTTGAGAGAGCTGTTGACGACGGGTATAAAACCATATAGTCGTGTCAAATTCATGGTAGGCAAGCTCATTGAGAATTATAAAATAGAGACTTTATATTTTCTCAGACTTTATTCAGCTTGCCTTCCTTATCCTGAACTCAGGTTAACCTAGAAGATTTAGGGCATACTTGCATCCCGAATAGACGAAATATGAAATACAGTGTTGTCTAAGGTCAGTTGCTGCATCACTACCTCAAATCTTATTGGCGTAGTAAGCACTTGAATCCCTGGTGGGATGATAATCACTTGAGGAACACTCACACAAACGGTTAATTTCCCTCCACTACTAAACGCTGTGTTGTCGTAGAAATAATCGTATGTCGCATGACTTGGGTCTTGGGTAGAAAGCATATTGAGGTAGTTGATGGTCTTAATCTTCAAGTCCTCAATTCCATCTAACATTTGTAATGTGCTGTTAAACAGTGCATATTTACCCGTACCTCTGCCTGTAAGTGGATCAATTACTGGAATATCTACGGCGGGAATAGAGAGTATTTTAGTGACGGTATCGTACGTTGCAGGATTTGGGTTATCTTTACAAGTCGTCACTGTGCTTGTACCCGTTGTCGTGGTTGCTGTCCCTTGAATGGCAAATTTATAGGGATTTGTAGTGGTACTGTTGTTAGCAATGCTGACTTGACAGCTATGTGTACCTGCGGCAGTAGGATTGTATTGGAGAGTAAAGGGCGTATTTCCTGCTGCAGCAACTGAACTGGCGGGGGCAACGGTGACACTGAACATATTGCAGCCTGTGCCAGTTAAACTGATCGAAGGTGTGCCCGACAAGGTAAGAGGGGTTGCACCTGTATTAAGAATACTAAACGTCTTGGTTACGGGCGTATTTACAGGAGTGCTGCCGAAATCGGTATTATCAGTGCTGGCAGGGGTGCTGTAATCATTAGTAATGACAATATTATTGCCCTTGATGCTTATCCGAGGTGCATCAGAAACAACCTTGCGAACTCGATTCCCAAGGAGTGAAATATATACCGCACCACTATTGTCCACTGCGACACCGTAGGGACTGGGTAAGACCGCACTGGTTGCTGGTCCGCCATCTCCTGAGTAACCTGCTGTCCCATTCCCTGCAATAGTATCTTATGGGGGATGTTTGATGTTTTTGATTGAAACACTCAATCAAAGTAGTGGCGTTTGTGCCCACACACAAATCTGATAACGATATTGGCTTTTCGGACAGCAAACTCGTCAAAAGCTATGCCAAAAAAATATTGTATTTTATATCAATAAATTACATACTTTTAGACGAGGGTGCAGAGAACTCGTTTCAACACATTTAGATATAATATCTAATGTGTAAATATGCGACTTATCAAAATATTATCGCTACTAAATGAAGTGTTGCTTTCAACAAATTCACTTGTCGAAATAAAACCTTTTAAATATATTGATTATTGTAATCAGTGTAGCCCGTATGGAGTGCAGTGATATTGAATTTACTACCTACATCTCATGCGGGCTACAATACTTTTAAAAAGGCTGCTTTACAGTAAAAAGCCCATCCACACTCGCCACACCCGAAGTCGCCAAACGTACTCGATAAATACTGTAATGCTCGTTACCCCATTGAAATTGCTCAGTCATTTCAAATTGCAGTGGAATTTTTCTTAAATAACCGCGCGCTTCTAAACAGCCCTTGCTTTCGGGAAAACCGCAATTACTCACGGTATCGCGACTGATGGCATAAATATTCCGATACTTTTCCAAATGCACATAATCCAAGCGAATGTTTTTTAAATGATAAAAATTACGGTCTTTAAACGTAATCCAAGAATTCGCATCGCCAAAAATAATGTCGGCATTTTTGGGGATAGCGTGTTGCAATTTCTCATCTAAAACTTCTAAGCGATTATTTTGATTAGTGTAGAAAACATAAAGATATTGCGGGGTGAAATAGAGCAAAAATAGCGCGAGATAGAATTTTCTGCCTAGCAGCGTTTCAAAACTCAATAAACTTAATAACAGTAAGGGCGGCGCGGCATAAATCATATAATGCACGTTGTCGCGTTTCAGCAGGAAACTGGCGAGAATCACGAAGCCCAATAACATCATAGGCACGGGATTGCTTTCAAATAAGCGTTTTTTGAAAAAGATAAATGCGGCAAATAGGAAAATTGCCAATTCAGGCAGATGACGGTATTCATAACCTGTGGCGTGCAAGAAATAGGTGAGAAAAAAGCTCATAAAGCCTTTATTCTGATATTGCGACAATAATTTGAATAAAAAGTGAATTTCGTCGTTATAAATCAGCACGTATGCCACCAACACAGGCAACGCGCCCAAGACGAATAAGCCAATTTTTTCAGTTAAACTTTGCAGCGTCCACGACCGCCACGCCACGCATTCCACGGCGGCAATATAAACCCCCGCCATCACCCCCAGCGGATGAGTTTCAATTGCCATTAAACTCAGTAAGCCTGCGACCACATAAAAGCGCGACAACCAACTGTACAGCGCGGCACTGACTAAAAACATTGCAAAAAAATCGCTGCGGGATTGATTGGCGAGTTGGAAAATGGGTTCGTATAACAACAAGGTAATGGAAAAGGTTAAGGCGAGCGCGACGCTTAATTTCAACTTGCGGGCGATGAGAAACCATAAACCTACACTGAACAGTGTAAATAAGCTTGAAAGCAAATGTCCGTTTTGCCGACTCCAACCCACGCTATCGAGAAAGCCGCATTGCACCCATGAGGCAACCCGCCCAAAGCTCAGTAAACCGCCGGGATTATTCATGCTAATGCTTTCACCACCAATGCGCCAATCTTGGGTTGTGCCTGCTTGACAGTAATTATAAGAATAGGAAAGCGTCCAACTGTCGTCGATATTGTTGTAGCGGTAAATGCCATGCAGCAGGGTATAAACGAGCAAAACCAGACAAGCAGCCAAAATAAATTCAGCATAAGGGCGTATATTTAACATAGCGAGGATTTCAGCGAGGGAGGAATGCGGACAGAATATAAAGTTTTGCGATTGACTACAACAGCGGTATACGTGAGGGCGGGAAAAATCATATTCCACCAAGCATTTGCGCCACTTGGTGGAATGACATCAGTACGAAATTAGAAACGCTTGCCGATACCGAAGCCTAAGACCCAAGGATCAATCTTAACATCGGTAGAAACGTCGCCCAACGCGCCTGAGGTAAATTTAGCGGTGGTTTTAATCTTCATATATTTTAAGTCAGCATTTAAGAACCAGTTGTTGCCGATGTCATAATCAACACCGACTTGACCGACGATGCCCCAAGAAGGGTCTAATTTAGGATCGCCCACGCCGCCTAAACCAGTCTTTAAACTATCCGTGGCTTTGGTGCTTAAGAAACGAGTGTAGTTTAAGCCCACACCTGCATAAGGACGGATTTTTGCGTCAGGAGCAAAGTGGTATTGCAGAATTAAAGCAGGAGGCAATACACGGGTTTCAATGATTTTGCCAGGTGCTAAACCCGCTAAGGTTGCACCACTGGATTTAACATCATGTTTAGAAGTTAAGTCTAATAACAATTCAGCACCAATATTCTTGGTGATCATGTAGGTGAAATCGATGTCTAAGCTATAGCCTTTGTCCACGCTGACGGTGGTAGCAGGTACGGTGCCGCCCACTGCGCTGGAGGTCACGTCGGTGCTGCTATCATTAGGCATAATGCTGATGATGCGAGCGCGAACTAATAAATCGCCTGCATTGATTGCCATTACGGGAAGGCTGCTGATTAAGCCTGCAACGGTTACGATTGGAAGTGCAATTTTACGAAATGTCATTACTCTCTCCTATTCTCTAGTAAGTGACTAAGTTAAATAAAAATACCCTGAAGACCTGCTTGTAAGGTCAAAAACGGCTTTTATGGGAGTGTTATTATCGCGCGTCGGGTTTGCCTTATATGATGCCTATGATTAGAGGGGTGTTCTAAGCCAGTCTCATCGGGGAAAACCGTGGGTTAGTGCGTGAATTTGAGACACACTCTTAAGGTTTTTATACCTTATGCGTATTGTACAGAAGTTTTGATATTGTTCAAAGCGATCTCGATAGTGTCGATTTCACGGGTTTTAGGGAGTATTCTGGCTAGTGTAGCGGCTTAACAAAGCCCTATTAGCAAAAGGTTTAAAGATGAATCTTATAAAAATATCCACTATTCAACAGAAGTTAAAAATTTGACATTAACCTAGGTTAATTTCTATGCTTACAGATTATGAATACACGCGCTAAAAAAACCAACCACCAAACGCCCTGCACCCTGTGTCCTGTTCGCCAACTGGGGATTTTTCAACGTCTTCCCGAGGCAGAAGTAATCAAAGTGCAGCAATATCGTTCAGGACAGTGTGTGCTGCCCGCAAAAACTTTAATTTACCGACAAGGTGAAGTGCATAATCACTTATACACCATGTTTACAGGCTGGGTGATGTTGTACAAAACTTTGAGTAACGGCAGTCGCCAAATTTTGCGCTATGTGTTGGCGGGCGACTTTTTAAGTTTTCAACCGGATGCCCGAGTGCCGATGACGCACTCTGCGCAAACCTTAACCGAGACCACCTTGTGCGTCTTTCCCCGTCAGAATCTGATGCAGTTGTTTAACGAACATCCTGAAGTTGCAGCACAAATTACTTTGATTACCGCGCGTGATATTACCCTCAGTTATGAATATTTAGTGAATATTGGGCGTAAAAATGCGCGGGAACGCTTAGCTTTTCTGTTTTTGGAAATTTATCATCGTGTTTTGCCCCAATTTCCTGAAACAGGGACAACAATTATGTTTCCCTTAACTCAAGAAGATATTGCCGACACCGTGGGGCTAACATTGGTGCATGTGAATCGCACCTTACGCAGTCTGCGTGAGGAAGGTTTGGTGCAATTAAGCCATCATAAACTGACGATTTTGGATTATCCACGCTTGGTCAGTTTGGCGGGATTTAATGTACAAAGCGTGCTGAATCAGCCCTTGTTATAAAAAAAGACCTGCTAGGTTTTTAAAACCTAGCAGGTCTCGAAGTAGATTCAGATTCAGGACTGGCAGTGCTCTGAGCACTGCCAGTCCTTTGTTCCTAGCCAAAGGAGGAGGCAAATCAGTTAAGCTTTTTTAATCAGCTTAATCTGACCTGCGTTTCTTTTCTTTGGATTTAATCACGTTGGAAATGGCAGGCACTTCGGCAAGATAACTGACTAATGCCTCAGCATCTTCTTTGCTGAGATACTTTAAGCTGTTATCCACCACCTCCGCCATCAAACCGCCCGTATAATCCCCATCAGGGGTTGCGCCTTCTGAGAAAAATGCCAGCAATTCATCTTTTTTCCAGCCGCCAATCCCTGTTTCCACATCATGGGTAATATTCGGCACTTTCGCGCCCTCAGGGCCTGCCAAATTGCCCGCATAATGCTGCGATGTTTTTAACGCCCCAAACATATTACGCGGGGTATGACATTCACCACAATGCGCTAAAGCATTGGCAATGTATGCGCCCCGATTCCATGCTGCTGATTTACCCGCAATGTTTTCCCATTCCTTGCTGGTGAAATACAGCATTTTCCAACCACGGTTAGAAACCCGAAACACATACCAAGAAAGTTCATGTTCCTTGCTGGGCTGTGCCACCGCAGAAATGCTGTGCAAATATGCCCACAAGGCTTTGATGTCACCGAGCTGCATTTGACTATAAGCGGTATATGGAAACACAGGATAATATTGCTTGCCTTGTGGACTCACGCCCTCACGCAGGGCTTTGATGAAATCTGCTTCCGTCCATTTGCCAATACCGTGCACAGGGTCAGGGGTAATATTGGGAGAGTAGAATTTGCCAAACGGCGTGTTAAAACTCAAACCGCCTGCCAATAACGCGCCCTTATTCTTGGTGTCAGTGTGACAACCCATACAACCTGCCAAATGGAAGATATACTCCCCTTTTTTGCGCAATTCGGCATCGTCAACAGCGAAACTTGCCGTATTCCACAGCAGCACGCTGCTTGCCGCAAGGCTTAATAATTTTCGGGTGATGTGCATCAGCTTTCCATCAGTAAGGCGCAGTTTTTAATTGTCTTTGCGGAAATCTTTGTGACAGGCTTTACACGCCGCGCCTAAATCTTTCAATTTAGCTTCGGTGTCTGCGGCATTGCCAGCAACAGCAACTTTTGCAAGCGTATCCGCTTTGGTGGCCACATCTTGGGCTAACTTTTCAAAATCTGCCCATTTTTCCCAAATCACAGGCATTGCATCGCTTTTGTGCGTGGTTGAGCCTTTAGGAAACATCGCAGGAATATTTTTAGTCAACATCGCCATGACCTTGGCTTGATCGGCAATTGAACCCGCATTCGCCGCGACTTTGCCCTTCAGCAAAAATTCAATCGTGGTTTTCATGTTGCCCAAGGTTTCCATGATGTGATGGCGATATTTGGCAATATCTTCCGCAGCGGGGGCTGCTGTCGTAGCTGGGGCAGGCGTTGCTGCTGCTGGGGCTGCTGCGGGCGTGGTTGCGGCAAATGCCGTGTTTATTGTGCCGACAAGCAGGGCTGCAAGGCTTAATTTTGAGGCAATGTTTAACATGAGAATGTCCTTATCGTGGGTTGTGGGGTAGTTTTTCAATAGTAAAACGCCCCTCGAAAGGGGCGCAGTTTTTATTTAATGAATTCTTTATGTTCCGATGAAAAGACATGGGAATATAAATTGGCAATCCACATCCTACCTTCTTGAGTGACGCGCAAATAGCGCAAACCCTCTTGCAGATAACGGTTGACCATGCCCCAATAAAATGAAGGATAACTGGTGCGTAAATCCATCGGGGTACGATAGCCTAACTTTTCATTCACGCCTGTTTCTTGAAATTCGTAAAACAGCGCGGGCAATTTGCGCATGTAATGCGGGTCTGCTAATTGTCCAATTAAATCAGCAGCGCGTACTAAACCGGGATAGGAAGAAATACTTTGATGATCGCTGTCATCAGGCACAGGAAAGCGCGTTAATTCAATATTGGCGGCAATCACTTCAGCATCAATCAAAGGATTTCCCCCAAAGCGTTCACGAATAAATAATTTGCCGCGATCAACATGATAAGGCGACATCGCCGCATCGGTTGCGCCATCTGGCAAGGTGATTAATTCATTGCGTGTGCCTGTGGTGTAATAACCATCTTTGTCATCCCGACAAATGCCGCGAACATGCCCAATATCATGACATAACAGAGAAATAATAAAATTTAACCAGTCACGATGGGACACACCGCCTTCTCGAATATGCTTACCCCGTAAAATCTCCTGCCCGACTAAAGTGACCATAATCGTGTGTTCCATATTGTGGTAAAGCGCGTCACTGTTGGCAAAATGCTCCAATGCCATGCGCCCCGCCCATGCAATAATTGAACTGGTCGAAGATTCTAATGTTCCATAATTGCGGCGATATGCTTCTTCAAGTTTATCAACGAAGGCATTAATCACAAGCTCTGTGGGATTAAACATAAGATTCACCTAATTTTTAATAATCTGATAGCGATTCAATGCTGATTTTATCGCCTCTGTCGCTTTAAAGTGCATGTTACCATAAGCAGACGATAGCACTAAACGCGCAATTTGCGACTTGATAATGTAATCTATCTTAGCAAGAATCCTTGAATAGTGTGATGTCGTGCAGACAATTATTTTAGGAGACGCGTGATTTTTGGCGAGTTTCTCTGGGCTTTTATAAAAGTTGCACAGTTCATCACAACATTCAAACAAGCCCCCATCAGCGAATTGAGGGGCGTAGTCAATCTTCATTACTCCAATTTCATTATTTCACCCGTGCTTTAGAGACGGGAACGGATTGAAACCATCATGCGGAAATTACGCTGGGCACTCCTGTTACTGGGTGGCTTAAC
Organism: Thiotrichaceae bacterium; assembly: GCA_028688145.1. Lineage (GTDB taxonomy): Bacteria > Pseudomonadota > Gammaproteobacteria > Beggiatoales > Beggiatoaceae > JAQTYU01. Next base: position 641,122 of record JAQTYU010000001.1, read on the forward strand.
TTTAGTCATTGGCTGGAAAACTGTCTCAGAATTACAGGCTTTTCCTGATAATTTATCCCTTGCCCATTCCAAAGTTCGCAAGGTGCAAATTTTAGACCGCAACAGCAATCCACTGAATATCACCTATCAAAATGACTGGAATATTCACGATTATTTAGCCTTGCACCAAATTCCTGAAGTCTTCCAAAAAATCTTTATTCTTGCCGAAGACAAACGTTTTTATGAACACCACGGTTTTGACTGGCGGGCGCGAATCAGTGCGGTTTTTCAAAACATAAATTCTTTACGCGCAGTGCGGGGCGCAAGCACGATTACTGAGCAATCAGTGCGCATGTTGCACCCGCGCCCGCGCACAGTGTGGTCGCGCTGGGTCGAGGGTTTTGAAGCCTATCAACTCGAACAGAAATTTTCCAAAGCCGATATTTTAGAGTTTTATCTCAATCAAATTCCTTACGCCAACCAGCGGCGCGGCGTGGTGCAAGCCGCACGTTATTATTTCGACCGCGATTTAGACACGCTAAATTTAAAAGAAATGATGGCATTGGCAGTGCTGGTGCGTGCACCGGGACGCTTCGATTTAAAACGTGGCACCGTCGCCATTGAAGCCCCGATAGCGCGTTTAATCCCGCGCTTATTGGAACAAGGCGTAGTCACTGCGAAAGATGTCGAAACCGTGCGCAACACCACGTTGGTGTTAAAAGATTCACAGCTTTCAGTGCAAGCAACACATTTTGTAAACCATATTTTCAACAGCATTCCCGCGCAAAACTTGGAAAATATGCCGCGTTTGCACACCACCTTAGACAGCAATCTTCAACAGCGCACCCAAGATATTCTCGACACCCGCTTGCATGATTTACAAAGCAAAGGGGTGAATAATGGCGCGGTGCTGGTGGTCGATCATGAACATCACAACGAGATTTTGGCCTGGGTAACGGGCGGCGGTTTATCGCCCAGCGTGCGCGGCAGTTATATCGACGCAGTCACCACGCCACGCCAGCCCGGTTCGACTTTGAAACCGTTTTTATACGCACTGGCTTTGGAAAAAGGTTGGACCGCATCGACTTTGATTAACGATGCGCCCTTAAGTGAAGCCGTGGGTTTAGGAATGCACAGTTATCGCAATTACAGCCGCAGTTATTACGGTTTATTGCGGCTGCGCGATGCTTTGGGGAATTCCTTAAACACGCCTGCGGTGCGCACAGTGCAATTTGTCGGCGCGGAAAATTTGCTGTATCGCTTGCGCGATTTGGGCATGAACAGCTTAAATGCCGATGTGGATTTTTACGGCGACGGGCTGGCGTTGGGCAATGGCGGCATTACTTTATTTGAATTAACTCAGGCGTATAGCACCTTGGCGCGACACGGACAATTTCAGCCGCTGAGCAGCTTGTTTCAACAAACCCCCGAGCCGTCGCGCAAAATTTTCTCGCCTGAAATTACCTCAATTATTGCTGATATTTTATCCGATTCCGATGCACGGCGTTTAGAATTTGGGCGCGGCGCACTCTTAAATTTTCCCGTACAAACGGCTGTTAAAACAGGAACTTCTAGCGATTATCGCGATGCGTGGGCGATTGGTTTTAACCATCGCTACACTGTTGGGGTGTGGCTAGGCAATGTCGATCAGCAGCCGATGGCAAGCGTGTCGGGTTCGACGGGGGCGGCGTTGGTGCTGCGGGCAGTATTTGCGGAATTGAATCGTTATGAAAATACGCAAGCCTTGTATTTAAGCCCGCGTTTGGTGAAGCGTGAAATTTGTCGGCACACGGGACAATTAAATCAGACCGATTGCCCGAGCCGTTCAGAATGGTTTGTTACAGGCACAGAACCGACCAGTGAAACTGCGCCTGTCAGTATTGCTGCTTATCCTGATACCTTGCAATTACAACAGCCTACGCCAGATTTACAGTTAGCGATGGACCCCCGCATTCCTGATGAATTGGAAGCATTTCCCTTTATTTTGCCCGAGCAAACTCAAGCGCAAAAAGTGGAATGGCTGGTTGATGGGGAAATCGTTGGGGTGACCGCTGAAAATATTAAACAGTATTTGTGGAAAGTGCAGCGCGGACAACATCATGTGCAAGCGCGGGTTTGGCAAACGGGGAATGAAGAGCCTTTGGAAACGCCAGAAGTGAGTTTTCAGGTGAAGTAATCACTCAAGGACTGGCAGCCCAGTGAGGACTGGCAGTCCTAAATACTCTAGTGAACTACCTCAGGACGCTTGGTTTCGGCGGGAGCTTTGTCCTTATCACCAGGTTTGGTGGTTGCAGGTGCTTTCTTTTCTTGCTTGGATTGTTCTTCTACAACTTCTTTATAACGTTTCAAATAACCATCATAACGATGATTAACTTCATCTTTTTCGCGTTGCTTGTTTTCGACAGTGTTTTGGCTAGTACGGATACGCTGTTTCACGTTTTCGATGTTGCGTTTGGTCGCGACGATTTGTGCGGGCGGCGTTGCAGGATTTTTCACGCTTTCTTCTAAGCTCTTTTCCAAATCCTTCAAGTTTTTATTCAGGCTGCTGATGTAGCTGTCAATCGAAGACATTGCCGCATCAATGGTGTTGAGCTTGGCTTTGCGGTCACTTTCGATGTCATCTTCCTTACTAAACTGCAATAACAAGGCGCGATCTTTTTCTTCTTGTTCTTTGCGGTTGCGTTCTGCCAATTGCACTGCTTCTTGTTTACGCTTTTCTTCAGCCAGTTCTTCCGCCGTTTTCGCGCGCTCGATTTTACGCACCGTTGTGCCCTGTGAATTCACTTCTTTATAACCTTGTTGGGTATATTGTGGCGGGATCACATTGCCACATTCGCGCACGCCATCATCATTTTGCCAGCATTTGATTTGCCCTTGTCCCGCTGGTGTTGCGGCAAAAGCAGGCTGTAGTAGCACTATGCCCGTAAACAGAAGTTGAGAGAGATGTTTTAATTGCATACCAGAATCCTACATAAATTTATGGGAAAAATATAAAGCACGTTACTGCGGGTTTAAAATGAACTGCGAGAGGCTTAGATTTTAGAATAAATAATGAAATCTCAAAAAATCAACAAGTTAATCTTTAAACCGCGTGTGCTTTAATTATAATACAGGGCTTTAAGATACGCAGTAATTTCATGCAGGGAAAGCCGCCCCCTTCAAAAGGGCGTTGTAAGAACGAAAAATCTTCAGCACTCTCTAAATTTATAAACCAACAGGAATTCATATCATGAATGAAACTTCCACAGCCCATGAAAAAACTTTTGGTATAAATGGCATAAAGCTTGTCATGGTTTATATTCCTGCGGGAGAATTTATGATGGGTTCTGAACACGCTGAAGATGCGCAACCCGTGCATCGTGTGAATATAGAACAAGCATTTTACATGGGAAAATTTCCTGTGACTCAAGCGCAATATAAAGCCGTGATGGGAAAAAATCCCTCTTATTTCAAAGACAGCGTGAATTTACCCGTAGAGAAAGTTTCTTGGAATAAATCACAAGAATTCTGTCAAAAATTATCAGCCTTATTGGAACAGGAGTTTCGTTTGCCGAGTGAAGCAGAATGGGAATATGCCTGTCGGGCGGGCACAACTAGCCGCTATTGGTGGGGCGATGAAATGGAGGATGCGCGGTGTTGGCACAGGAATAATTCAGGCGGTTACTCGAAATCAGTGGGTGAAGATGAAATTTTAGACTCGCATATTAATCCGTTTGGCTTATGCGATATGTCGGGAAATCTGTGGGAATGGTGTGAAGATAATTGGGCAGAAAATTACAAAATACCACGCACCCAAGCTGCTTATAAAAAAGCAAATAAATATAAAACATTGCGCGGTGGTTCTTGGCTGAATGAGGGGGTTAATGCAAGTTCAGCCTTTCGGGGGAAGTTTACAAAAACAAATTATCTTTGTGGCTTTCGGATTTGTTTGAATGTGTAGATTAACTGCGCCCCTAAATCCCCTAAAGGGGACTTTTAAAAACAAAATCTTTCATGTTTAGCCCCCTTCAGGGGGTTGGGGGCGCAGTTACTTAACAACAAACTTTAAGCATGTTTCCACACCGCATGACGTTTTTGCATAAACGCATCAATGCCTTCTGCTGCATCATCACTCATGATGTTACACGCCATCACATCCGCCGCATAACGATACGCATCGGTTAAACCCATTTCCAACTGCTGGTAAAACATGCGCTTGCCCATAGCGACGGCAACCGCAGATTTTGCGGCGATGGACTGCGCCAATTTCGCAATTTTTGCATCCAATTCTTCGGGCGAAACTGCATAATTAATCAAGCCTTCACGTTGCGCACTTTCAGCATCGAGAAAATCACCCGTCAACAATAATTCCATCGATTGCTTGCGCCCTAAATTACGACTCAAAGCCACCGCAGGCGTAGCACAGAATAAACCCACATTAATCCCTGAAGTGGCAAATTTGGCAGTATTCACCGCCACCGCTAAATCACACATCGCCACCAGTTGGCAACCTGCGGCAGTGGCAATGCCTTGCACACGAGCAATCACAGGTTGCGGCAAACGACTGATACTCAGCATCAGTTCGCCGCACTGTTGAAACAGCGCGTTACAAAATGCCTCAGTATGATTGGCGCGCATTTCTTTTAAATCATGTCCCGCACAAAACGCCTTGCCTTGCGCGGCCAAAATCACCACACGCACGCTTTTATCAATCGCGACTTGGTCGAGTTCTAATTGCAAAGCGGTGAGCATCGCTTTCGATAAGGCATTGTATTGATTGGGTCGATTTAAAGTCAAAGTGGTAATGCCGTCGGCATCGCTGCGCAATACTAAAGCATCATTGTCTTGTTCATGACTCATTCTGGTTTCCTCGATTGGTTTTTTATTTATAATAGTAGGAGTTACGCAGTTGAACCGCTAACTATTTGATTTTACTAGAAACACGATTGTGCAGTGCACAATGCTAACTCATTGTAAATAAAAGAACTCATGTTTCAACTGCGTAACTCCTAAATAGTAAGCTTAAAATTCTGACATAAAAGCTATTAATTTTCAATTAACTAGAAATTCTCTTCTAATTCACACAGGTAGATTTATGGCACGGCGCATTTCCTCTTTTCAACAGCCTAAACTTGTGCCTGCGCTGCGTGCGCCCCGTTTAGACATCGCTCGCGGGCTGGCAATCGTGGTGATGTTGGCATTTCATTTCACTTACGATTTGAGTTATTGGCATTTCATTGAAGCCGATTTTTACCGCGACAGTTTTTGGTTGAATTTGCGCACGGGAATCGTCAGTGCGTTTTTGCTGGTGATGGGGATTAGTTTGAGCGTTGCAGATACGCAAGGCAGTCCGCGTAAAATGCGGCGCGTGCTGATTTTAGTCGCGGCGGCGGCATTGATCAGCGTGGTGAGTTTTTTATTATTTAAACAACGCTTTATTTTTTTCGGCGTGCTGCATTTTATCGCGCTTGCCAGCGTGTTGGCGGTATTTTTTGTGAAACGTCCCACGCTCGCGCTGATTGTGGGCGGGCTGTGTTTATGGGTGGGCAATTTCTGGCAACATCCACTATTTGATCAGCCCGCTTTGCAATGGATAGGTTTGGTGACACGCAAGCCGTTGACAGAAGATTATGTGCCTTTATTGCCGTGGTTTGGGGTGGTGTTGCTGGGTTGCGCGTTGGGGAAATTATTACCGCCCGCCGTGTTATTTTCTCCCGTAGGGAAAAACGCATTTTTACAAAATTTAGCAGTTTTGGGGCGGCACAGTTTGGCGGTTTATTTGCTGCATCAGCCTTTATTTTTTGGAACTTTGTGGGGAATGCGTCAAGTTTTGGGGTGATTTTGGGAATTGGACAGGGCGCGTTCTGATAAGTTCACGAAATTGTCATGTGCATTGCAGCATTTTCTGTTAAAATTCGTCTCCTTATGTGTAAGCCGTTATCAATTACGGGGCACAATAACTAAATCCCAGTTAAATACTTGAAATTTTACTGAAATATCATTATGCTGACGGGTTTTAATCGCAGTCAGAAGGAATATTAGAGCGCGCTATGGCTAAAGAAGATCATATTGAAATGGAAGGAATCGTCACCGAAACCTTGCCAAATACCATGTTTCGGGTACAGTTAGACAATGGTCATATCGTGACCGCCCACATTTCAGGCAGAATGCGTAAGAATTACATCCGTATTTTGACGGGTGATAAGGTTACTGTGCAACTCACGCCTTATGATCTCACGAAAGGTCGCATCACTTATCGCGGACGTTAAGTTTTAGCCCCGCCTTGTAATTGTTGGCGTAATTTCGCTAACAATCCCTGACTCGCTGCTGCTGTCAAATCTAAGACGTGATCAAATCCTGTGACTCCGCCGTAGTAGGGATCAGGCACTTCGCGCTGTTTGATATGGGGCGCGAACGATAAAAATAAATGCAGTTTGTGTTTATATGGTTTCGGGCAGTTCTTATCTAAGCACGCGAAATTATCCGCGTCCATCGCTAAAATATAATCAAATTTTTCAAAGTCTTCGCCAGTGACTTGACGTGCGCGTAAGTGGCTTAAATCAATTCCGCGCTTTAGGGCTGCTTGCTGAGAGCGGCTGTCAGGCTGTGCGCCGATATGGTAGCCGTGCGTTCCTGCGGAATCTAGCGTAATCTGTTGTTTCAATTCTGATTCATCTAATAATTTCTGAAATACGCCTTCTGCGGTCGGTGAGCGGCAAATATTGCCCATGCAGACGAATAGTATTTTAATCATTTGATTTTCCTCGAAAGAATTTAAAACAAGTCTCTGAAGGGGACTTTAATCTTGTTTTCACGCTCCTGCGTCACAGCCATTAAGTTAGGGAAAGCTTAGCTTTTTATCCCGTGTGAAGTGGGCGAGAGCTAAAACTTTCCCTGTAGATTAGTGCTTTAACTTTAACGTAATTATTGTGATGCTGGCGCAAGAGAACAGCCTTTCCCCCCCTTTTTTCAAAGAGGTGACTCGGCTCTAACTCTCGATTACAAAGGATTGCCCTTCGCATCTACTGCATTCAATTGCAAGCCATCAACGCCACCGTCCCGATTTTCAGGAATCCATGCCGCCAAACAGCTACGATCTTTCACGCAAGGGTCTGTCAAACTGCGTAAAAAATCAGCCAGTTGGGTAACTTGGAGATCGCTCAAATTAACAGGCGTTAATTTCGACACGCCTCTGCTTTGCAAAGATTTAAATTGCGCTAAAGCTGCCTGCGTATTGGCAACGGCATTATTGTGCTGCACATAACTATCTAAATTACTCAAGCTGAAATCATAGGCTGCCACTGCCGCTTCAGGATTGGCATTGTGGCGAATGGTGTCTTCCAAGGATTTATACGCGCCATCGTGCCCATAAGGACCTGTGACTTCCACATTAATCAAACTTAAAGTACGGAAAGCATACTTATCATCCGCTTGCTTGCTTTCACGATAACGTCCGAAATCATCATCTAAAGTGACACCATCAGCTTTGCCGCGCCCAATTTGCGGAATTGCCAAAACGTGAAATTTTTCATCGGTGAAGAAATCGCCAGTATGGCAACTGTTACAACCCGCGCCGCCTTGTGCAACGGAGGTGAAAAATAAAGTCGCGCCTTGTTTTGCAGAATCACTTAGAGCTGTACGGTCGCCTTCAATATAACGTTTCCACGGCGTATTAATAAACACTTGTGAACGTTCATACGCGCCAAGAGCCTCCGCAATACGGGCATAACTCAGGGTTGAATCGCCAAAGACGCGCTCGAATTCTGTGCCCCAAGTATTGGGGATAGCTTGATCGCTCAAGCGTTTGACCAAGGCAGTGCGCACGGCTTCATTGCTTTGATTGAGTTCAAATATATAACCGCGCATTTCCTCAATCGAAGTCGAAGGAAAGCGGGATTGGGTTGCTGCTAAATTTGTGCCCGCCAAGGGATCGGCAATGCCAAATAAACTATCAGGGGTACGAATGCCCTTGCCATCATCGCCATTGGCTTTAGCGGTTTTGCCTAAACTTTCGGTGCGCCCATCGAGAAATAGTGTGTTATCCCACATCCCAATATTAAACGTGCTCGGCGCATTGCGCGGCACATTGGGCCCGCCATCATAATGATCAGCATTGCTAAACTGCATCCGCCCAGGTCCGAGCTGATCAGGATTTGCCGCCATCACGCCCGTTGGCAAGGGCAAACCATCGCCACCGCCTAAACTGGGATGGTGACAACTCACACAAGCTGAATCCTTGTCGCCGCCCAAGGCTTTGCTAAAAAATAATTTTTTGCCCAATTGTGCCAAGGGTGTATTAATGCTGGGCAAATTGCGCCCACGACTGGGATCGCCTGTTAAATTTTGCTGAGAAATGAGGCTTTGTAACTGATTGTCAAGATCGACGCTGTCTGACTGATTACAAGCCGCCAAGCTACCAATTGCGAGTAGGATGGCTAAACGCAGAGAGTTTTGCTGAAACATGATTTAGAAACCTTTAATAACCCATTATTTCTACACGGGTGTGTGCATAACATACCGTGAGAGCCTGAAATAATCTTAGCATTTTTTCATGTTGCTGGCATTTACATTGTTCTTGGACAAGTCCGCTGAGTTTAGCCAATTGTGACGCGCCGAAACTTGCCGCCGTGCCTTTGAGCTGATGGGCAAGCCGTTCTAATTCTGCCAGGTCATTGAGCGTAGCAGCCAAACACATTTGTTCCAGCAATTGTGCACTGTGTTCCAGAAAAAAATCCCGCAACTCCAGCCACGCCGCAGGACTTTGCTGAGTGCTTAAACTTTTCCAGCGATTGACTGTGAGGCTGTCAACTAAAATCTCTTCAGAAAGGTCTGGATTATTCAACAGAACTCCAACGTTGTAGCACTCGCTCGAAATCTTGGAGCTTCACGGGCTTGCTTAAATAATCGTCCATGCCCGCAGCTTGACAACGTTGTGCATCGCCTTCCATCGCATTGGCGGTGAGTGCAACAATGGGAATATGTCCTGTTTCCATTTTCCGAATTTCGCGGGTGGCTTCAAAACCATCCATTTCAGGCATTTGGCAATCCATAAATACCAATTCAAAATTGTGGGGCTGTTGCAGCTTGGCAACGGCTTCTTTACCGTTATTTGCCAGCGTGACTTCACAATTGAGCTTTTTCAACATAATATCCGCCACTTTTTGATTGACGGCATTGTCTTCGACTAACAGAATTTTGCGTGTGTTCATAAAAGGTGAAATCTGTGGGGTGGAGGTCAAGGATAAGGGGGTTTGATTGGGCTTTTGCGCTAGGCTGTCGATAACTGCGTTTAATAAATGGCGTTGGCTAATCGGTTTAGGCAGTGAATATTGTACTTGTTGTGCACAACTGGTTTTAATCGAGAGGCTGATTGTGGTCAACACTAAAATCGTCAATTCACTCAAGGCGGCATCTGAACGCAAAGCCGTGACTAATTCTGCACCATTCATGCCCGGCATTTGGGAATCAATTATAGCAAGTTTATAAGGTTTACCCTGTTCTAAAGCGCGGCGAATTAAATGGAGTGCAACCCGTCCATCGCCAATGGCTTCAGCGTGCATTCCCCATTGCTGTAAGTAGGAGACTAATAGTAAACGTTGTGTCGGATTGTCGTCGACTACCAACACTTTTATCCCTGCTAAACAATGGTGATCTGGCAATGCTAGACTAGAGTGCTCAGCTTTGGCAAGTGGTAAACTGAACCAGAAACTGCTGCCCTTGCCATACTCGCTTTCAAAACCAATCTCGCCTCCAAATAAATGCACCAAACGTTCAACAATCACTAGCCCCAAACCTGTGCCGCCATAACGCCGCGTGGTGGAACTGTCCGCTTGGGTGAAGGCTTGAAATAAAAATTCGCGCTGCTCTGCACTAACTCCAATACCCGTATCGCTGATTTCAAAGTGTAAGCGATATTGATCGCAGGTTTCTGAGAGACGGCGCAGTCTCAGCCGAATCTCGCCATGCTCGGTAAATTTAAGCGCGTTGCCCAATAAGTTAATTAAAATTTGTCGAATTCGTCCCGAATCCGCACAGACTTGTTGCGCGAGAAAATCGAGTTGATAAATTAATTCTAGCTGTTTTTTATCTGCAACCGCAGCGAATAGCCCAATCACTTCTTCAATAACACTGTGTAAATCAAAGGGCACTTTTTCTAAAACCAACTTGCCTGCCTCAATTTTTGAAAAATCTAAAATATCATTGATGAGGGTCAGTAAACCTTCGCCTGAACTGCGTAAGGTTTGGACATAATCGCGTTGTTGGTGGCTAAGTTCGGTGTGCAATAATAAATCTGTCATGCCAATTACGCCATTCATCGGGGTGCGAATTTCATGGCTCATGGTGGCTAAAAACGCGCTTTTGGCTTGGTTGGCAGCTTCCGCCGCATCTTTGGATTGTTGCAATTCATCCATAAAACGCTTACGTTCACTAATGTCACGAATAATAGCAAACAATAAAGTTTCTTCTCCAAATTGCACACAAGTGATGCTGACCTCAATATCTAATAACGCGCCTGATTTATGTTGCACACGGCGTTCAAAACAATCCGAGCCTTTGCGGATAACTTCTTTAATCGTTGCCGCACTTTCTTCAAACGTACGCGCAATTAAATAACGCAACACCGCTGTTCCGAGTAATTCCTCTACCGTATAACCCAACAATTGACACAAAGCCCGATTCACTTCTTGCAACACACCTTTACAAGTAATCAGGGCGATGCCGTCCACCGAGCTTTCTAAAATCAATTGATTGCGTTGTAAGGCTTGTTGCAACTTGGCTTCTGCTTGTTGACGCACCAATGCGCCCCGCAAACTGTCACCAATCATTTGTAGCATGGTGATGTGATTTTGCGACCAAATTCGTCCGCGCTGACAATCATCCATACCGATAAAGCCCCAAAACTCTTCATTTACATACAACGGTACAACCAAAAATGAACGGGTGCGATGTGGTTTGAGCAGGGCTTGTAAGTGTGGAGATAAATCTTCAAGCACTGCTTGCACGGGCTGGTGTTCAAGCAAATGCTCATACCAATTTTCAAGCAAGGTGCGATAGGGAATGTTCTGTAAGCTGAGATTGTCGCGCAAAATACCGTTATAGCGCAGACTCCATTTAAGATGTTGACTGCACAATAATTCACCCGTATCAGGATCAACACTGTTTTGAAAAATATAAACCCGATCTGCGCCTGTCGCTTTGCCCACCAGTTCCAAAACTTGGCTATTGGCAAGTTGCTGATCCGTGCCTGTGAGTAAGGTTTGTGTGGCTTTTGCGACGGCTTGAAACAGTTTATCGCGGGCTTTTAAGGCTTGTTCATTGCGTTTCAGTTCGGTGATGTCTACGGTGCAACCAATAATAAACGCATTGCCCAACGGGTCGGTATATAAGCTTTTCTTATTTAAACCCGTGCGCACGCCTTCTGCGGTGGTGTATTCAATTTCAGCATCATTGCTCTCGCCTGTGGTAAAAGTGAGATCATCGCTATCCCAGAAAACTTTCACTTGTTCGGGGGGATAAAATGCCGCGTCAGTTTCGCCTAACAGCGTTTCATGATCTTTACCGATGCTTTCACAAAAGGCATTATTTAATAAGACATAGCGATGTTGCCGGTCTTTAACAAACACTAACATTGGGATATTGTTAATAATTTTATCGAGAAATTCTTTGGTAGCTTGCAGATTTTGTTCTGCAATTTTCTTTTCGGTCACATCGGTGTGGATGCCCACCATACGATAGGCTTTGCCATTGCTGTTATAAACTAAAGTGCCGCGTGACAAAACCCAGAGATAACTCCCATTGCGGTGGCGCATCCGATGCGTACTTTCGTAGTTTGCCGCCTTGCCTTCGATATAATCATAATTTTTTTGTAACACACGGATGCGTTCATCAGGGTGTAGCAGGTCAACAAAAGTTTGAATCGAGGAAACTAATTCATGCTCGGTATATCCCAACATGGTTTTCCAACGCGGCGCATAATACACTTCATTGGTGTCGATATTCCAATCCCACAGCCCATCATTTGCCCCACGCATCGCCAACTCAAAACGCTCTTCGCGCTCGCGCAGCATGTTTTCAATTTGTTTTTGCTGGGTAATATCCTGCATCATCCCCATATATTGCAGTTCTTCGTCATCAGTCATAGAAAACTGGGTAACGCTTAATTGCATCCATAATATATTGTTATTCTTGGTAATATAGCGTTTTTCGAGTTGGTAATTATCAATTTTCCCCGTAACCAATGAACGAAAGTATGCACCTGTCCATTCTTTATCTTCAGGATGGGTAAAGTCTGCAACCTGCATTTGCAGTAATTCAGCTTCACTGTAACCGAACATTTTCACCATGGCAGGATTCACTACCAAGGGATAACCCTGTGGGCTGACGATTAAGATCGCCATCGGGCTTTTTTCAAATAATTTATGATAGCGTTTTGCGTCTGTAAAAATACTGGGTTCGGTATGGAAAGGCGTTGCCACCGCAAAAAAACCTTGGGCTGCCGCATCAAAGCTAAACTCCCAAGTCACCCATTGATAGCTGCCATTATGACAACGATAACGATTGGATATTTTTAAATTTTTACCAAACAATAAACTACTCAAGACTTGTTGAGTCGCGTTTAAGTCTTCGGGGTGAATTAAACTCTCATAAGCACAATTTTGTAGTTGTTCGGGACTAAAACCAAAGGTTTCAGCAAGTTTTTGACTGATTTGCTGAATAAATCCATCTTTATCAACAAAACAAAGCTGTACGCTAGACAGAAAAAATAAGCTAGAAAGAGAAAATGTCGTCATCACATATTATGGTCTGAAAGTTATAAAGAGTGAAATTAAAGGGATAAATCGGCGTGTTTTCAAACAAGCTCGGGTATAGATTTCGAGATGACATTTTGTGTTTTATCGTCATGCAAGAATAATACTAGATTTCAGTAAATAATTAGTTTCATAAACTATTTTGAAGCATTTTGCCAGAAATGTGTGACGAATGTTAGCGTATTTAGGCATCTTGCTGTTTATAGTAATAGAATTACCTGTTGAAATTTTCGTGCCCGCCTTCATTGTGCCCAAGTGCTTAATCGCCATTTGAGCAATGGTGTTATGCTAGCGCATTATTTCCATAATTTATCCTCACGAGGAGAATCCAGCGATGAGCTGTTCACGCATATTACCCCGATTATTAGGATTGTGTTTATTGCAATCCCCGCTGGTGTTTGCGGCGGCGGGAGAAGTCCACGAATTCAAATTAGACAACGGCTTGCAACTTTTGGTGAAAGAAGATCACCGCGCCCCGATTGTCACCAGCCAAGTATGGTACAAAGTCGGTTCGAGTTATGAAACCGAAGGCAAAACGGGCTTGTCCCACATGCTCGAACATTTAATGTTCAAAGGCACACCCAGCCATCCGCAAGGCGAATTTTCGCGCATCATGGCGGCAAATGGCGCAACTGAAAATGCGTTTACTTCACAAGATTACACTGCGTATTTTCAAAATATTGCCAACGACCGCTTAGAAACTAGCTTTGAATTGGAAGCAGATCGGATGCGGAATTTATTGCTCGACGAGGCAGAATTTAAAAAAGAACGCCAAGTGGTGAGCGAAGAACGTCGTAGCCGCACTGAAGACAATCCCGGCGGCGTATTAAGTGAACAATTCCATGCCGCGGCTTATCAAACCAATCCTTATCATAATCCCGTCATCGGTTGGATGAGCGATATTCAGCATTACGAAATTGGCGATTTAAAAGCGTGGTATTCGCATTGGTACGCGCCAAACAATGCCACTGTGGTGGTGGCGGGCGATGTCGATCCCAAAGCCGTGCTCGAATTGGCAAAAAAACATTTTGGCAAATTGTCCCCCAGCGAAATTAAAGCCACATCGGTACGCCCCGAAGTTAAGCAATTGGGAATGAAGCGCATTCTGGTGAAAGTGCCCGCCAAACAGCCGCAATTGATGATGGGGTATAAAACCCCCGTGTTGAAAGGCAGCGCGCCTGAGCAATTGCCCGATATTTACGCGCTGGAATTATTAGCCGCAGTGTTAGACGGTGGCAGCAGTGCGCGGCTGACTAAAAATCTGATTCGGGGTCAAGAAATTGCGGTGGAAGTTGGCGCGGGTTATACGGGTTTTGAACGCTTAGAAACCTTGTTCACCTTTGCAGGCGTACCTACGCAAGCGCACAGTTTGGATGATTTAGAAAAAGCCATCGTCGGGCAAATCCAAGCGATTAAAGATAAAGGCGTAGAACAAGCTGAATTAACGCGGGCGAAAACTTTATTGCGGGCGGCGAAAGTGTATGAACGCGATTCTGTGTTTTACCAAGCCATGCAATTGGGCACGTTGGCGACGTTGGGTTTAGATTGGCGGTTAAGTGATAGCTATTTGAAAGAAATCGAAAAAGTGACTGCTGAACAAGTGCAAGCTGCCGCGCAAAAATATCTGGTTGAAGATCAGCTCACGGTCGCGCGCTTAGAGCCGCAGCCTTTGGGCGCAAATCAACGTATTACCGAAGATCAACCGCATACGGGAGCGATTCGATGAAATCCGCTGTTAAGAAATTAAGTATCTGTGTTTTAGTGTTTGCGTTTAGCCCTGCGAGTTGGGCGATTCCGCAAATTGAAGAATGGGAAACTGCCAACGGGGCGCGGGTGTTATTTGTTGCCGCACCTGAAATTCCGATGGTCGATGTGAAAGTGGTGTTTGACGCGGGCAGTGCACGCGATGGTGAAAAATCGGGGCTTGCGGCTTTAACCAATAATCTGCTCGACGAAGGCGCGGGCGATAAATCTGCGGATCAGATGGCGGAAAGTTTTGAAAATCTCGGGGCAACGGTGGGACATGCGGCGGATCGCGACATGGCGACCCTGAGTTTACGCAGTTTAAACGACCCCGCTTTATTGCAGCCTGCTTTAGAAAATTTGGCGTTGTCGTATTCGCAACCGCGTTTTGAAGCGGAAGCGTTTAAACGGGTGCAACAACAAACCCTTGCCATTATTGAACAAGCCGCGCAAACGCCGGGCAGTGTTGCCGCTCATGCGTTTTATCGAACGTTGTATGATAAACATCCTTATGCCAGCCCCGTGGAAGGCACGGCGAGTAGTGTAAGTGCCTTGACTCCTGAAGAAATCAAAACCTTTCACAAACATTATTACGTGGCAAAAAATGCAGTGATTGCGATTGTGGGCGCGTTGGATAAAACTCAAGCCGAAGCCCTTGCGAATACTTTGACCAAGCAATTGCCGATTGGTGAAGCGGCTTCTGCCTTGCCTGCGCCACAGGATTTAACTGCGCCGCAAACCGTACACATTCAGCATCCTTCAACACAAACTCATGTGTTATTAGGACAATTGGGGGTTTCGCGCCACGACCCTGATTATTTTCCCTTGTATGTGGGGAATTATGTGTTGGGCGGCGGTGGTTTTGTGTCGCGTTTGTTGAAGCAAGTGCGTGAAAAGCGCGGTTTAGCCTACAGTGCTGCCAGTTATTTTGCTTTCCAACAAGTGGCGGGAACGTTTATCGCGAGTTTGCAAACCCGCAATGACCAAACCGCGCAGGCTCTGGAAGTGGCGCAGGGCGTGTTAAAAGATTTTGTGGAAAATGGTGCAACTGAGACTGAATTAAAAGCAGCAAAACAACATCTTATCGGCGGTTTCCCGATGAAAATCGACAGCAATCGGGAAATTTTGGAATATTTGGCGATGATTGGTTTTTACCGTATGCCTTTAGATCATCTGCAAAATTTCACCAAGAAAATTGATGCGGTGACTTTGGAACAAATCAAAACCGCGTATCAAAAGCGTTTCCATTTGGACAAGTTTATTACTTTGACCGTGGGTAATGAAGAGAGTAAAGCGGTGGTGAAGTCGGAAGTTGAGAAGTCGGGGAAATAATTAGAAACGGTCTGAACCACAATTTGCACAATTACTATAATTTACGTAATTAAAAATAATTTTCTTATTTAATTATGGCAATTGTGTAAATTAAGCGAATTGTGGTTCAGACAATTTCACCGCTTGCTGGTACAGGTTTGTAATCTGCACTGTAACGTTTCAGCTTGTTTTAACGTTCTCAAACGTTCTAGTCGGGGTTACAAATTCCGACCAGCTAGGTAGGAAATAATTACAAACTGGCAGTTCGTAGGGTGCATAAGGCGCAAGCCGTCATGCACCAGCGGTCATTACGGTGTATGACGCTACGCTTATACACCCTACGAACTACGTTATTTGCTCAACACCTTTTTTCGTTAGCATGTATCTTTTTTCAATAAACGCCTGTTCAATCAACTTGTTGAAAGCACAGTAATGTAGGGTGGGCAATGCCCACCCTACATTGCTAAATCCTGCCTAATTCGGATAATCCTGTAAATCCTGATTCAGACAACCTCACCCCCAAACACATTCCACCAACGCAGGCAAAATTTCCCCCGAAGCCCCTTGCAGAGCAAAATCTGCCTGTTGCGTCAGTGCTGTCTTCTCTCGATTAATTTCAATCACCACCGCCTTATTCGCATAAAGTGGCAAAGCCGCCGCAGGATAAACTTGGCTGGATGTGCCAATGCTGAAAAACACATCACAACTTTGTGCAAGTTGTTCAGCCTGTTGCAAAGCCTGAACGGGCAAATTTTCCCCAAACCACACCACATCAGGGCGATAATAATGATTGCAACTCGCACAGCGCGGTGGTTCGGTGTCAGAAAGCGTTAAACTGTCTAAATTTTGTTTTGTTAAATCAATAGTATGTGAGCAATGTTCACAACGAATTCGCGTAATATTTCCATGTAATTCAATTATCTGTTCACTGCCTGCACGTTGATGCAAACCATCCACATTTTGCGTAATCAGGTGAAAATTGGGCACATGCCGCGCCATTTGCACTAAAGCATAATGTCCTGCATTGGGCTGCGCTGCCAAAACTGTTTCCCGCCGCCAACTGTACCAATCCCACACCAATTTAGGATTACGTTTAAAGGCTTCAGGACTGGCTAATTCTGCGGGATTATAATGCGCCCACAAACCTGTTTGTGCGTCCCGAAACGTGGGCACACCACTTTCTGCGGAAGTGCCCGCCCCAGTTAACACCACGATTTGACGGGCTTGTTTTAGTATTTCAATCAACTTTGCAGAAAACATGCTTCAATCCTTAGGAAGAGCGACTTTAATCATAATATCTTATTTTTTAAACGCGCCCCTAAGAAAAAACTTACTTTTGAATCACCATAAATAAACGTTTGAAGGGAAATAAAGTCGTGCCGTCTGCGCGTTGTGGATACGCCGTTGCTAATAACCGCCGATATTCCTGCTCAAATTGATGGCGAGCAGGTTCTTCCAAAGCGTCGAGCAAAGGTTTTAACCCCGTGCCTTTAGTCCATTCTGCAACTGCATCATTGCCAACCAAAACTTGCCAATATTCAGTTTCCCAAATTTCAATGTGTTGAGCTTCCGCAATCAACAAATCATAATAAAAAGCAGGACGGTGCACAGGCGAGGTATTTATTAAAAAGGCTTCTAAACGTGGAAACCAGCCGCCATTCCGTGCCGCTTGCATCATTAAAGTGTGCGAGGGGGCTGCAAAATTATTCGGCATTTGAATTGCCAACACTCCGCCCGCTTTCACCATCGATAACAAACGTGGTAATAAATGGGCGTGGTCTGGCAACCAGTGCAAAGCAGCATTAGAAAATAATAAATCACAGCTTTCCGTCGCCTGCCAAGTTTGGATATTCGCTTTTAACCACTGACTTTGTGGATAATCTTGGTGGGCGCGCGCCAACATGCTACTCGAACTGTCAACGCCCAACACCTGCGCTGTTTTCCAACGCTGTTGTAATAGCGTAGTGATATTGCCCGTTCCACATCCTAAATCCACAATCTGGGCGGCATGTTCCAAAGGAATGCGTTGGATTAAATCCAGCGCGGGGCGCAAACGATGTTGATCGAAGCGCAAATATTGTTCAGGATTCCATGTCATGTTCTATTCCTTAATTCAGCTTTAAATTTTCAAGATGTGTGAAAGTTGTCAGGTTTGTCTGAATCAGGATTTACAGGATTATCCGAATTAAACAGGATTGGGGCGCAGTTAAGATTTAAATCTCCCGCATTCCGCTACATACGGGCTACACTTCTTTAATTCTGAAAATCCTTTAATCCTGTAAATCCTGATTCAGACAAGAAGCAGTTAAAATCTTAATTACCCTATGTGCTATATCTTTAAACTCGATACAGGTAAACTTTAACTTTCTATTTTCCATTACTTCACTACGGAATCAGTTTTATAATGCACAGTAGACATCTTGGTTATATGGCTTGTCTTCTGCTTGGATTGAGTGCTTGCAATAATGCCTCCAATGACATCAGCCCCGCCTCTAACGGCAGTTCTAATGGGTATTACACACTCAGCGGACGGATCACCGCCCCTAGCAATATCTTAGAAGACATCGATGTAAACGATCCCAACTCTCCCCGCATCGGCACTAATGACAGCATTCAAAGCGCACAAACCATCCCCAACCCCGTGCTGGTGGGCGGCTATGTCAATGAAGCCAATGCAGGAACACAAGGTGCATCCTTACGCGCAGGCGATATCAACGATATTTATGCCGTGGATTTATTGGCAGGACAAATTGTCAGCCTGTATATTGCCAACACCGATTTGACCCAAAACGACTTGGATTTATTATTGTTGGATTCCTCAGGCAATGTTATCAAAGCCTCGGTGAGCGACAGCAGCACTGAAACTTTAGTTGTGCCCAAAAATGGACATTATTTTGTCCAAGTGACCGCCGTTTTGGGCGCGTCAAACTACATTTTGAGTATCTCGCAAGACCTCTCCTCCCTCAGCGTACAAGGCGGCTTACACCTCAGTGATGATTTTGCCTCAGGCGAGGTTTTAGTGAAATTCCGCGAAACTGACTTGCTGCAAGCTCAAGGCTTAAATAGTCTGGGGCTGCATCCCGAAAGCACCGACAGCAGTCGCCGCATGTTATTCAGCTTTGACCCCAGCGTAAAACGCGCCCTCGACAACAATAACAATGCGCTGCAATTTGCCGATGAAGCCTTACGTCAGAAATATGAAACCCTGATGACGGTTAAACAATTGCGTCGTCAAGGCAATGTGGAAAGTGCCAGCCCCAATTACATTTTGCACGCCTTGCGCGTCCCGAATGATAGTTTATACCGTTATCAATGGGATTATGAAATGATGAGTTTGCCGCAAGCTTGGGACACCACCCAAGGCAGCGC
This sequence comes from Thiotrichaceae bacterium, assembly GCA_028688145.1. Taxonomy (GTDB): domain Bacteria; phylum Pseudomonadota; class Gammaproteobacteria; order Beggiatoales; family Beggiatoaceae; genus JAQTYU01. Next base: position 660,312 of record JAQTYU010000001.1, read on the forward strand.
AAACGTGATTGTTGCCGTGATTGATACGGGCGTATTGCTAAGACATCCTGATTTACAAGGAAAATTAGTGCAAGGTTATGATTTCATCGCTGATACCAATATCGCAATCGATGGCAACGGCATTGACAACAATCCTGACGACCCCGGTGATAAAAGTCCCGGCGGTAGCACTTTCCACGGCACGCACGTTGCGGGCACGGTGGGCGCATTGACCAATAACGGCAAAGGGATTGCGGGCGTGGGTTGGCTGACCAAAATCATGCCGTTGCGGGTGTTGGGGCGTGGTGGCGCGGGTAAAGATTACGATATTGAACAAGCGATTCGCTATGCCGCAGGTTTAACCAATGATTCTGGTACTGTGCCCGCAAAACGCGCGGATGTGATTAATTTAAGTTTGGGCGGGGAAACCATTTCCGACACCTTCCAATCGGTGATCAATCAAGCGCGTCAAGCTGGAGTGTTTATTGTGGCGGCGGCGGGCAATGATGGCTCAAATGTTTTGATGTATCCTGCTGCCTTGAGTGGGGTGATTGCAGTCAGCGCGGTGGGGGTTGATAAAAAGCTGGCTTCTTATTCCAATTATGGCAACTATATTGACGTAGCAGCCCCCGGCGGCGACAGCACGGCGGACTTGAACGGTGACGGTTTGCCCGATGGCATTACCAGCACTTTGGGCGATGATAAAAAAGGTTCAATTGACTTTATTTATGGCTCAGACATTGGGACTTCGATGGCAGCTCCACATGTGGCGGGGGTTATTGCCTTGATGCGAGCGATTGCGCCAAATTTAAGCCCTGCTAACTTTGATACTTTATTACAGGCAGGCAAATTAACCGATCAATTGGGCAGTGGCAGCGGACGTAATAACAGCTTTGGTTATGGTTTGCTGAATGCGGCGAAATCGGTGGCGGCGGCGTTGGAATTTAGCAATGGGGTGACGGTTCGTGCTGCGCCTCAGGCAAGTATCAGCCCACGTTCTTTGAACTTTGGTTATTCTGCAAGCACCGTGACTTTGAATATTAGTAATGTCGGCGGCGACGGCTTGAAAGTGAACAAAGTCAGTTTAGCCACGGGTAATTCGCTGACGATTGCATCCAGTAATAATGTGGATAGTAATGGCTTGGGAGATTATCAAGTCAGTGTCAATCGCGGTTTGTTGACCTTGGGCACGTATGAGAATACCGTCAATGTTGCGACCAATTTGGGCACGTTCAATATCCCTGTGATTTTGCAGGTTCTGGATAAATCAGTAACCAGTAATGCGGGCTATTTGTATGTTTTATTGATTGACCCGAATACTTATGAAACTTTGCAAGAAGCTCGTACCACGGTCGACAATCTTTACAACTTCTCGTTCAACAATATCCCAAGCGGCACTTATATTATCGCCGCAGGCAGTGACTCGAATAATGATGGCTATATCTGTGATGTGGGTGAGTCTTGTGGCGGTTATTTAACCTTGGCAAGCCCTACACCGATTACGGTGAATAGCAGCCGTGGACAGATAAACTTTGATGTGGGTTTCCATATCAATTTCTTGGAAAGTGCCTCGGTTAGCACTAAACATGTGATTACGCCACCACGCGGATTTTCACGTTTAGTGACTACACATCGGGTTGCGCAATAGTAAACATTGAGTGTGATTTAGGACTGGCAGTAGTAGGGTGGAATAGCGTAGCGTATTCCATCCTGAAGCGTGATACTTGTCTCGTTCCAACGCTCCAGCGTTGGAATGACTACCTTGTCGCTCCAGCGGCGAGGATTTTACAGGCTTCTGCCATACAAGGAGAGCCTTATCGATTCAACTGCGTCATGCTTAGAGTTATCACCTTGCAGAGTTATCACCTTGCATGGTGGAATACGCTACGCTATTCCACCCTACTACGACTGCGCCCCCCACCCCCTAAAGGGGGCTTTAAAGACAAAAATCTTTAAGGTTTAGCCCCCTTTAGGGGGTGGGGGGCGCAGTTTTTACACCCGAATTTCCAATTGCACCACGCGCCCTTCATCCACATGGCTTAAATGCAGCACCGCATCCGCCGCAGGAATAAAACCCACGCCTTTTTCGGGCCATTCAATCAAGCAAATCGCACGCGTATCTTCGACATAATCACGCATCCCGATATATTCCAATTCTTCAGGGTCGCCGAGCCGATATAAATCAAAATGATAAATCGCGGTGTCACCCAATTGATAGGGTTCAACTAAAGTATAAGTCGGGCTTTTCACCGAGCCTTGATGACCCAAAGCCCGCAAAAATCCACGCACTAAAGTCGTTTTTCCCGCGCCTAAATCGCCATAAAGGTAAATAATCCCGCCCGTGGCATAACGCGCCGCTAATTTCCCGCCCAAGGCTTCCATGTCTTCAGCGGTGGCAATGTGAATATTTTCAATCGGCATAATGACGACACCAGTTTTCAAAAGTTTCCAAGCGCGTGGCGAACCACGTTTTCCCCAATTGCCATGCCAACAACACGCCCGTGATATTAGCAAGCGCGTCTTTCCAATCGGCTTGACGTATCCCACCCAAACCTTGCAGAATTTCCAAAATAATCCCCAAGCCAATAAAACCCAGCGCAAATTTTAAACGCGCTCGGGGCGCGACATATAATTGCACAAACCAGCCCGTGAGCGTGAAATACGCAAGGCAATGTCCCAATTTATCAAGGTTAGGCAAGTTGAAAAATGAGGGTTTGGGCGGTGTGGGGGCTTTCAAGGATAAGTAAATAATCAACAGTACCAAACCCCAACCCAATGCCAACCACAACACTTTCCACTGCAATGCAGGATTTATACGATCCAAACCCATAAAATAATACCCAAAATAAAGCGATAAATAACAAAGGGTAACATGCCGATTTTGTCCAGCAATTTAATCAAGGTATGAATGCACACATAGGCACTGATTGCGGAAACCACCATGCCAATGCCAATGTCATTCCAGTGAATATGACTTTCTTCAGGGCTGAGACCGACACCGCGAATTAATTTAAACATTTCATGCGAACCCGCTAATACAATTACAGGGATTGAGAGCAGGAAGGAAAAACGCGCAGCGGCTTTGCGTTCTAAACCTAATAATAATGCAGCGGTCATGGTCACGCCTGAACGTGAAGTGCCGGGAATAATTGCCAAGGCTTGCGCCAAACCGATTAAAATAATTTCTTTCCAGCCTAAACTGTATTCGCTGCGTTGACGTTTGCCCATGCTGTCGGCATACCACAACAACGCGCCGAAAATAATCGTAGTGCTGGCAATAATCACCGATTGACGTAATTTTTCATCTAAATGCAGCACGGAAACTAATAAACCGACCAAGGCGGCGGGAATGGTGGCGACGGCAATGCCCCAGACTAAACGGCTTTCGTCATCTATTTTGCCCGTGCGCAACGAAGTAAACCACGCGCCAAATACTTCACGCAATTGCACGCGGAAATACACTAAAACTGCAATTAAAGAACCGATATGCAAGGAAACGTCAAACGCAATGCCCTGATCTTCCCAGCCCATGAGCTGCGGAAATAAAATCAAATGGGCAGAACTTGAAATCGGTAAAAATTCTGTAATGCCCTGCAACAGGGCGAGTAAAATAATATGCCAAGTATCCAAGAGAAATCACTTTATTGTGTGTGAATGAAAGCTCAGAGAGCGGTTTATGCCTAGGATAAAGCGCGTTATTGTACGTTGCCTCACCGCATTTGACTATTGATGCGGTTTTCCCCTTTTTTTAATGGATGAGTTATGCCATGTCGATTCCTGAACTTAGTGTTGTGATTATTGGGCGCAACGAAGGCGAACGCCTGCTTGCTTGCATTCAGTCGGTGCAAAAAATTCCGTTGCCCGCTGAAAAATTAGAAATTATTTATGTGGATTCTGCGTCTACCGATGGTAGCCCTGAACGAGTTGCAGCGTTGGGGGTGCAAGTGATTCGGGTACAACCTGAACGCCCAGCGGCAGCGATTGGGCGAAATGCAGGTTGGCAGGCAGCGCGTGCGCCGTTTATTTTATTTTTGGATGGCGACACTTTGCTGCATCCCGATTTTTACCGTCGCGCCATTGCCGAATTTCAAAGCCCGAAAACTGCCATCGTGTGGGGACATCGCCGCGAGCGTTATCCTGAACGTTCCATTTATCAGCGGGTGTTAGATTTAGATTGGGTGTATCCCGCAGGCTTGAGCGAGTTTTGTGGGGGCGATGCCTTGATGCGGCGTAGTGTGTTGGCAGAAGTAAATGGCTATGATCCGCAATTAATTGCGGGGGAAGAGCCTGAAATGTGTCAGCGCATTCGCAGTTTAGGTTATGAAATTTTGCATATCGATTGCCCAATGACTTTGCATGATTTAGCAATCACGCATTGGGGGCAATATTGGCGGCGTGCGGTGCGGGCGGGTCATGCGTATGCAGAAATTTCACAGCGTTTTAAAAATACCGATTTTCCGCTGTGGTCACGCGATGCGAAGAAAAATTTGATTCATGCCAGTGTGTTAATTGATATGGCGCTGTTTGGTGCGTTGCTAAGTGTATTTTTTCATAGCTTATTGCCTGCGCTCGGCGCGTTGGTGTTTTATCTGGCATTGGCGGTGCGTTCTGCTTGGAAAACGCGCTGGAAATCTTCAAATCCAATGACTTTATTTTTATACGGCATTCATTCGCATCTGCAACAATTGCCGATTGCGGCGGGACAGCTTGCCTATTATTACACCCGTTGGCGCGGGGAACAGCGGCGATTGATTGAATATAAATAATTGCGCGTGCTAAATAACCTAAGTTCGAGATAAAAGACATCAGAAACTTATGTAACCTGAGTTCGGTATAAGCGATTGGAATAAAGGAATCAAATCCTTTTTAGCAATATTCAAGGAAAGTAATTTATCCTGATAAGAATAAGCGACCAAACCTGCAACAATATTAATCATATAATTGCTTAGTGAACGATGCCGCGAGTGTTCTAGGTCAAAGATGTTTTTCAAACTGTTCTTTATCAGGCTTATCATTAAACAACTCGCTTCTCTTTAATGATTCCAAATCGGTTCTATATTTGGGAAGCGGATACAAGGCGGATAGAGAACAACTTACACGGGGTAAAGGATGTTGTTTTAAAAGAGGATAGCTGCCAAATCTCTAAACCGAATTCAGCCTTGGTTATGGGTATTTTACGGAGTAACGGAGTATCGGATTAAACTTATTAGAGGTTTGCGGGGGTGAGTGAGGGAATCATGAAGATGCGCGCAGGGGTTGAAAGCCTGATGGGTCTGATTAGCCAGTCCTTCCTCTTAAGCAAAGTATTTGCATAAGAGGAAGTTACAATAATATCTACTTTAACTACTTATTTAAAAACGTGATTTAAATCTTTGACGCAGCCCTCCCCTAAAGGGGGGGGCGCAGTCAGCTTTAACTATTTATAAACGGCTTAACAACTCTGCTTTCTTCTCTGAAAACTCGCTTTCAGAAAGAATGCCTTTTTGCTTCAAATCCGCTAACTTTTCAATCTTTGCGAAAATATCCACTTCTTGGGCAGTTTGCTCAATGTTTACCAAAGGCATCGGAGCTGATTGTAAGTTTTCCACGGGTGGGACAACAGGCGCAACTTTTGGCAGCGTGCCTGCACCAGAAATCAGCGGCAGGTTTAACACATCTACCGTGCCGTATTGGCTGGTGAAAATCACCGATGCGCCATAACCTTGTTGTTGCGACACCCCGCCAATTTGATGATCCAAAGTGTCATAAACTGAAACTTGCCCATTAATATCCACAGCCAAGCGGTGGGTACTGGGGAAATAGGCGTAACGCACGTTATTTTGCGCGCCACTGCTCGAGGGTGAACCTAAATCATTCGGCCACCAATTGCCTGAACTACCGGGAATAAACAAGCTCACAGGACCATTAGAACTGGAGCCATAATTTCCATAGCCGCCTTGGCTCTGTTGTTGTCCGCCGGGTTGCTGTCCATTATTTTGGTTCTGTGATTGAGAACTGATAGGCATCGGTTTGAAGGGTTGTTGCGCAAGCAAGTTGGACAATTCAAAGCATAAGCCATCGACTTTAGCTTTCAACGAGCTGTTGAACATATCGCCGACCATAGTCATGCCGCCTTGCATCCATTGCCCACCGCCACCGAGTTCCCAGTGGTTAAATTGTGCCATCGTGCCATTGCCATTGACGAGCGCTTGTAACAAAGTAAGCACCGCGTCACTGCTAACGCCATACTGACTAGCAATCTGATTGATTCTTTCTTGACCTTGTGAAGTAAGCGGCTGCATAAAAACTCCTGAGCGAATGCGTTAAAATAAGGTTTTGATAATATTATCAAAACTAATGACTACTCTGATGTCTATCCTACACGCTTCTAAGTGATTTAGTAAGTTAAATCTGTGGGGCGCTATCAGAAGATGCAGTGGCACAAGGCGATTTTAGGTGAATCCGATGACAGATTCACCGACGGTTAAAATAGGTAGCACTAGCGGGGCATGCTGTAGCCGAAGGATTCGATCACATTTTTCGCACGCGGACTTTTCACAAAGGTGAGGAAATCTTTCGCGGCTTTATTATTTTCCCCATGCTTTAACAGTACGGCTTGATGTTCCAATCGGTCGTAAAAAGCCGCTGGTACAATCCACAACGAGCCTTCAATTTTCTTGCTAGGATTGAGTGTTGCTAGCGGTAAAAAACCCAACTCTGCGCCACCATCGTGGATGGTTTTGTAGGTGACAACGGGACTTTCTGCAATCACCAATTTGTCTTTCAACTTTTCCCATACATCCATCTTTTCCATGGCTTGCTTTGCGACCACGCCATAGGTTGCGCGTTCGGTATTCGGCAAAACCAGATGTTTGAAATTACCTGTTTTCAGTACCTCACCTTTTTTATCAATCAGCGTGGGGTCTGGACTCCACAACACCAACTTACCAATCGCATAGGTGAAGCGAGTGTTTGGCACAGCGAAACCTTCTTGTTCCATTTTGACGGGGGTTGTTGCATCCCCTGAAAAGAAAATATCAAACGGCGCACCTTCTTTGATCTTGGTGTAGATCGCGCCCACTGATGAACCCGTTACGATTGCTTTATTGCCCGTGTCTTTCTCGAACAATCTTACTAATTCTTGTAAAGGCAGCATAAAATGATCGGCTGCTGACACTTGAAACTCTTCCGCATGTACACTGTTGCCTAATAGCAATAACAGGGTTAAAGCAGAATTGCGTAGTTTTGAAATAGTCATTATGTTCTCCGAATTGTTGACGACAGAAATAATAATCTCTTAAAGCCGTCTTTGAAGAGTGTGTGATTTACGAAGGCAGGGTAAAACCTTGATTTATAGCATAGGAATAAACCTACACTATTACAATGTTAATAAAGGCTATGCGTCGTGAGGGGTGAGTCCAAATATAGACTCACCCCAGAGGAGAGATTAGTGAGGCAAGCTATAACCGAAGGATTCAATCAAATTCTGTGCGCGAGGCGTTTTCATAAAAGCGATAAAATCTTTTGCCGCTTTATTATTTTCCCCATGCTTAGTCAAAATCGCCTGATGTTCTAAACGCCCATATAACTGTGGGGGCACAATCCAGTATGAACCTTCAATTTTCTTGCTGGGGCGCAAATAAGCCAAGGGTAAAAAGCCCAATTCCGCGCCACCTTCAACGATTTTTTTATACGTGAGTGCGGGACTTTCTGCAATCACTAACTTGTCTTTCAAAGTTTCTAAAAGTCCCATTTTTTCCAGAGCTTGACGGGTTGCATTGCCATAAGGTGCACGCTCAGGATTAGACATCACAATGTGGGTAAAATTGGCTTTTTTCAATACTTCACCCTTTTTATCAACTAAGTTTGGATTGATACTCCATAACACCAATTTACCCACGGCATAAGTAAAACGGGTATTTGCAACGCCTAACCCTTCCTGTTCCATTTTTTCGGGAATCAGAACATCCGCTGAAATAAACACATCAAATAACTCGCCTGCTTTCAGCTTGTTATAGAGTTCGCCCGCAGAGCTCGCAGTGGTTGTGGGTGTAATACCTGTCTCTTTTTCAAAAATTTTCAGCAGTTCTTGCATCGGCAAGCCAAAATGATCAGCCACTGCAATGTGCAAGCTTTCTGCCTGCGCCAGATTACCTAATACAAACCATAGTATTAAATAAGCTTTTAATACTGTTGAAATTATCTTCATTTTCAAGCCCCATGAAATCTTACATTTATCGAACTCAAATGCTTGCTTTATAAAACGTCGTTTGAGTACTCTTTATTTTAGCAGAGTTACATCGACTTCATGGGGTTTTTTATAGAAATTTCAATTGTTTACTTATTTACACTGTAATTAACAATTCCTATTTTATTGGCTTGTTAATTAACTCTTGAAAATCATAAACGCGGCGCGGCAACTTGTTCCAAAATACTGCGTAACACCCTATCGTTATTATGTCCTTCAATTTCTAACTCGGGCGATAACACGATTCTGTGGCGTAAGGTCGGCAAGGCAATTTGTTTCACATCGTCAGGGATTACGAAATCACGCCCTGCTAACAAAGCTTGCCCCCGCGCTGCACGAATTAAGGCAATACTCCCGCGCACCCCCGCCCCCAAACTCACCCCGCTCCAGGTTCGGGTGGCGCGTACAATTTGCACCGCATATTCATAAACCTTATCATCAACTTGCAGGCTGGAAACCACGCGCTGCAATTGCAAAATCGCTTCAGGATTCACCACGGTACTCACCGCGCTCACATCCAAACGATTACCCGCTTTTTGCGAAGTCACTTGTTTCACCAAGTCAATTTCTTCAGCGTCGCTGGGATAGGCAATTAAAATCTTTAATAAAAAACGGTCTAATTGCGCCTCGGGCAAAGGATACGTGCCTTCTTGCTCGACAGGATTTTGCGTTGCCAAAGTCATAAATGGCGAGGTCACGGTGAAGCCTTTGCCTTCAATCGTCACTTGTTGTTCTTGCATCACTTCCAATAAAGCAGCTTGCGTTTTTGCGGGAGCGCGGTTGATTTCATCCGCCAGCAATAAATTGGTGAATACTGCCCCGCGCCGAATCCGAAACGACTCGCTTTTCATGTCGTACATCGCATGACCAATAATGTCGCTGGGCATTAAGTCGGGGGTAAATTGAATCCGCGCAAATTGTCCCGAAAAAGTTTTCGCCAAGGCTTGCACTAACAGCGTTTTCCCCAAACCAGGCACACCTTCAATTAACACATGTCCCGCCGCCAACAGCGCGATTAAAACTTGATCCACTGCCTCACTTTGCCCCACCACCGCACAGCTGATAGCCTTGCGAATTTGTTGCACCACGGCAATTGCATCTTGAATTTCTTGACTCATTTCACTCATAAAGCTTTCCTTAAAATCGCGAGAATACGGACAGTGTCGGTAAATTGGGTGGCTTGTTGGCTGGATTCACGCGCCGTTGAAAACAAGGCACGGTGCACTTCTTTGGCTGAAAGCGCGCTGAGAGTTGCCAAGGCTTCGGCAACTGCGTCGGGTTCTAACGTTTGCCAATCGGGATATTTTTGATAAATCCGCTGTAGCAATTGTTCCCGCGCTTCGTTGATTAAACCCGCGCCCTGCCCGTGTTGCCACAAAAAGCGTCCGCTGGCTTCCACATGTTCCAATAAGCGACGACGCGCCAAATCAGGCGGCAATAAAATCGAGCCAAAGCGATGCCCCAAATGCCAAACCAGAAAAAGCAAGCTAATCAAGGCACTTAACCATAACAAGGAGAATTCTGTGAAAATTTTCGGGGGATGGTTGATATTTTTATCAACTTCAAAATCCGTGACCCACACCGCAGGCACATTCTGCGGCAATAATTTCCAGAAAAAATAGGCATGATCATAGCGTCCCAACATCGCATTTTCTAACCACTGCCATTCGCTGAAAAACAGCACCGTGCCTTGTTCAAGCTTGAATTGCACCACCCGCATTCCTTGTGCATCCGAGCCAATTTGTTGGCTGGAAAGGCTGGCGGTTTGGAATTTTAGCCGTTCACTTTCTCTAAAATGCAGTTGGAATTTTTCTTTATTCCATACAATGCTGGGCACGGGCGGCACATCAGGCAAATCCATCGCTTTTTTAGTTTTAGCGGGCCTTGCCTCAGGGTCAAATTTTTGCTCATAGGGGAAATTTTCGCGGTACACGCCAAATTGCTGTAAAAAAGGCACTTCCTCAGCCCAATTTTTACGACTTGCTTCGTCCGCATCGGGGGCGCGTAGCCACAATTGCCCACCGCGTTTCACCCAGGCTTGAATGCGTTGTAATTGTTGAGAATTGAGATTTTCAATTTCGGCATTAAACAGCAACACATCTTGCGCTTGCAACTTGGACAGAATTTTTTCCAAGTTTTCGGCTTTATTAAGTTTGATTTTATGTCGGGTTAAAAAACGTTCCAAGGCTAATAAAGAATTGTCTGCCGCCTCACCTTTGTAAGAACTTTTATGTATGCCTACCGCGTATTCATAATTTTCTAATACCCACCATTCCACACCAATCAGGAATATGCCAGAAATCAGCGTCCATAAAACGCGCGTGCTGGTTTTAACGCTTAGCGTTGTTTTTTTAATTTCAGGCATATTTGAAATGTTCCGTCCATGCCGCACAAAGTTGTTCCACATCATCCCCTTGGGGCGATTGATGCGCATAGGCAAAACGCTGCCAAATGCTCACAATTTGGGACAAATAACTGTATAAATCGGGCAGTTTTTTCACCAAGCTCAAACATTCAGCTTCTGTCATGCTACGACTGATGGCAAGCCCTTGTTCTTGTTGTAAATGATACAGTGCGCCCCGATATAATAAACTCAAGGCGGGTCGATGTTGTCCCGCATTCCACCGCGCCCAGACTTGCTGAGGAATATCTTTGGGAAAATCTATTTTGCCTTCTTCATCGAAGAAAAACACCGAAAGTTCTTCGGGCGCGGCGGTTGAGGTTTTGAGTTTGGGAATTCTTGCCAACAGCCAGCGCGGCACAAAATATAAAAATACGCCGAGTAAAATCAGCCACAGCAACAGGCGAATTACTTCGGCAAAACTGCCAAGCATGTCACGCCATGTTTGCATCCGTAACCAGTGTTTCAGCCATTCCGCACTGTATTCGCCTTGGTCGATGTTGTCGGCGGTTTTATCAGACTCCACTGATTTTTCACGCCATTCTGAAATGGTTTCGTGGCGGGAAAATTCAGGGTGTTGCATGATGTGATTAATTTCAACTTTAATTTGATCCGCCGTCTGCTGCGGCTTAATTTCAGCGGCGTGCAAGCTTTGCGGCAACAAACTGAAACTGGTAACACCCAACACACACAGCACAAGAATACCGAAACCCGCTTGTTGTAAGCGTTTGCTGAGGCGGCGAAAATCCAGCTCAATATCCCAAGCTTCAAGCTGGGTTCTGCGGTTTAAATACAGTGCGAATCCGCAGGCAACATAAAACGGTTCTAAGATGGCGACTGCAATGCAATACAGACCTAAACTCACCGCATTCATCAAATCTGATTCGGGCACGCCGAGCCAACTAAATAACCATTGTTGTTCCATGCTGTGCTGCGGCAACATGAAATACAGCAGGGCAAAGCCAGAAAGATAAATCACCCCTTCCAAATGAATGCCGATGGTGGTCAGGGTTTGGGCGGGGGAAGCGACTTTACGTTTTAACACGCTGAGACGTTCGCGCCGTGCTTTGCCGCGCAAACCTTCCAATTGAGTCACAGGTAAAGTAAAGGAGCGCGTACTATCAAAACGCCCAAACAACAGCGCGTTTAAACTGGGGAAATTCAGCCACAAACTCGGTAAGGCGCGGAAGGTTTGTCCCACGCTCGGATATTCGCCAAACACGGCATGACTCAGAAAATACAGCAGCACGCGGTCATACAAGGGTTTTAGCCACCAAATTAACCACGGCGTGAATGCAATGCTGCCCCAAGTAGCGGCGACGGATAATAATATTATTAGGAAAAAAACCAACAGCCACACACGATACAGCGGCTTTGCCCACTGTTGCACCATGCGCACACCTAAATCCATCGCTTCCCACGGGTTACGCGGGCGCACCACCACCGCTAAACGTTCAATCTGCATAAGTGCGTCCTGCAAAGCTTAAATACAGCAGGGTGATAATCCACAGGGTAATCCCAACCCCATATTTAAAATCAGGATTGAGCAAGGCATTTGATGACCAATAGGCTTCAATAAACGCCGCGAGCAGAAATAAAGTAAAAAAGCCGTAAATCAAGGGCACGATGCTTTGTGCGGCATGTTGCAAGGCTTGCAGCCGCGAATCACGTTTGGGCGCAAGCAAGGCAAATCCTAATTTTAATCCTGCCGCGCCTGCTAACATAATTGCGGTGAGTTCAAACGCGCTGTGTCCTGCGACGAAGGAGAAAAACGGTTCGTTATAACCCTTGTTTATTAAATGTCCTGCAATGCTGCCAATATATAAGCCATTAAATAATAAATAAAAAATAGAACCTACCGCAAAAAATAAGCCGCTGGCGAAGGTTTGAAAACCAATACTGATATTGTGCCTAATATAAAAACCAAACATGTACAAATCGCTGTCGGCTTCGCGTGGTTGTCCCCAATGACTGGCTGTGGGTTTGTACATCGCTTCAACTTGTCTTAATTGTCCTTGCGTTAATAAATAATAGGCGTTGTCATCATAGAGATAGACCAAGAATGTCATGCCGATTAAGCTGCCAAAAAAACATAGGGTAGAAATAAGCACTACGCCCCAATTCGCACGCACGGCACGCGGAAAACCATAGGCGATAAATTCCACGATGCGCGTCAGCAAGGGGCTGCGATTGACATATAAATATTGATGTCCGTCTAACACAAGGCGGTTGAGGCGTTCAATTAAAGCAGGGGTGTAATGACGGTCGCGAGCAATAGCAAGATGTTGGCAGACTTGGCGATACAGTTGCGGGAAATTGACCACGGCATGCGCATCGAGCTGGGCTTTATATTTTGCAAGCTTTTCTAAATCGTGGGAGAGCAATGCCCATTGTTCACAGTGCAGTTGTTCAAATTGTTGTTGTTTCATTGTCGTCCAATTAATCCATTAGCTAAACGATACAATTGCATGACGGCGTTGGATTTGTCCACGCCTGTCAAAGGGGAAACGATTTCTGCGAGTTCTTGGGCGCGTTCTGTCGCGAGATTGGGTGCACGTTGGGCAAAATTAATAATGGCTTTTTGCTCTTGTAAGGTCAATGGCAGATTCATTGGGGCGGATTCGGTGGTGGGAAATTCGGCTAATTCTTCATGTTCGGGGTTGTGATAAATCACAATAGTGCCCGCGCTCAAATCCCCAAGGCGTTTAAATTGGCGGTTGCTTAACATGCTGATTAAACCCAAGCCATAAAAAAACGGTAGAAAGTCCACGGCGCGTAATAAATTCCGAATCAGGGAAGCGGACCAGCCGACGGGCGTGCCGTTGTCGTGTACTACTTTGATTTTCATGGTACGTTTGCCAATGCTTGCGCCGTGAAAATAAACTTCAAATAATACGGGATAAAACCATTCCAGCATGAAAACTAGAATTGAAATGATGCCCCAGCCAACATTGTGCAGCCATGAAAAAGCATAAATACAGATGAAATACAGTAATAAGCGCATCACTAAATCAATGACCCATGCAGCGGAGCGCACCATCACGCCTGCCACGCGCAGTTCGAGTTCAATGCCTTCGGGGGTTTCCATTGCATAATAGGTATCTAACAGGGGCATAGTGCGTACAGCTCGTTTGATTTCATCTGATGCTTTCCAATAGCGCATATTTTAGATAAGACTTTAGCAAGTAAGCGATAGCGAAGTCTAGGATTTAGGGAACTTGGGGTGTTCTTAGCGTGAGCCTGCACTAAAAACCGAATGAAGAGAGCATGGGCATGAGATTAATCTTGATTCAGAAAATTATTACTTTAGGAGTTATATAGTTGAATTAATAACATATTAATTCAACTATATTTATCAAGCGCAGGGTGTATAAGGCGTAGCCGCCATACACCTTTAACCGCTCCTAAAAGTTAAACAAAATTTTTGTGTAACATTTACAATTGCAATTTCTAGTTTTTTAAAAGCTAGCAGATTTTTTTGGTATATAACCAATTAAAATATAAGTTATTTATCACAAGTGAACATACAAAAATATGAAGATTATCTCAAGAATACTCAAACTTGCTTCACTGTTCTTTTTGTGGGGAATAGTGATGCAGGTTCAGGCTGAAGAAATCCGAGCCGCCGTTGCGGGTCATTTCATTTTGCCTTTTCAAGAATTGGCAGGTTTATTTGAACGTCAGACAGGACATAAAGTTATTCCAACCGCTAAATCTAATGGCATGTTGTATAACGAATTGAAGGCTGGCACGGTGTATGACATCTTTTTATCAGCGGATGTAGCAACCGTTCTCAACATAGAAAGTGATGATTTAGGTGTGCTTAAGACGCGTTTTAGCTATGCATTTGGCAGATTGGCGTTGTGGAGTCCTGACCCAAAATTAATTGATGCTAAAGGCGAAGTTCTCAAAACAGGGAATTTCAAACATATACTTATCCCGCACACAGAACGCGCAGGTTATGGGGTTGCCGCCAAACAAGCCTTGAATAAACTCGGTGTTTGGGATTCTGTGGAAAACAAGCTGATTATGTATGACGATGCGGCGGGATTATTAGACAGAATTCGCGCAGGTGAAGCCGAGTTGGGATTTGTGCCCTTCGCATTGCTCAACCCCCGCAAAAAAATTGAAGGTTCTTTGTGGATTGTTCCTCCAAAACTTTATGGTAACTTGGAACATCAAGCCATTCTGCTAAAACATGGTGAGCATAGTGAAGCGGCAAAAGCTTTTCTTCAGTTCCTCAAAACCCCTATCGCATACAGTATTATTGAGTCTTTTGGGTACAATCCTCCGTAATCACTAAAGCAATTTGAGGTGTATAAGCATCATGTTATACACCTTTCCCTGCCTATTATCCCCGCGCTTATAACTCACAGTAATAAGTCTGATATTTTTTGTTAAATGCCCCCGCTTTTTTAAAAACTTGGTCTGATTATGGCATCATATTTCATGCGGAATACCCGTTTTGTAATATTGAGTCATCGTTTTTATATGACCAAGTTAGAAGAATGCCAGCACTTATTTTCTGGGAAACTTAACGTGCACATAGGCAAGTTATTAGTTTTTTATGGGGGGTAATAATTATTATCATGTATCACTATAAAAAAGCAGTCTTATTTTTTGTAGGACTCATGCTGTTCAACAGTGCTTTGCAGGCTGAAGAAATTCATATTGGCACAGGCACACATTCTCTCGGCGTACTTGCTGACATCACCCGTTTATTTGAAAAGCAGTACCCTAACGACAAAGTGATTGTTCATCGAGATAATTACACCACTGTCTTGCTTTACAAACAAATCAAGGAAAAAAACGATATAGACCTTGTGCTGTTAATTGGCACGGAAATGGTAACGCAACTCGAAAATGAGGGCTTGGCTGTTCCGAAAGAACATTTCAATTACGCCTTCGGTAAGCTGGTGTTGTGGAGTAAAAATCCGAACTTGGTTGACAGCAAAGGAGAAGTGCTTAAAACCAAAAAATTTCAAAAGATTGCTATTCTCGATCCGAAAGTCGCAGTTTACGGCATGGCTTCACAACAAATTCTTGAAAAGCTGGATGTTTGGGAAACATTGCAACCACAACTGCTTTTAATGGGTAATGCTTTAGAATTACAGCAGCATGTATTAGATGGCAGTGTTGATCTAACTCTTATTCCTTTAGTTACCTTAAATCCGAATAAGAAAATTGAAGGCTCACTGTGGATTGTGCCTAAAGGTTATTACAGCCCAATTGAACACCAAATCGTTTTGCTAAAAAGAGCAGAACACAACGCGGCTGCCAAACGTTTTTTTGAGTATCTAAAATCGCCACAAGCACGCAATATTTTTGAAAAGTATGGTTTTAGCGTGCCTTAATTTCAGAGAACGGTACATCAGCAAGTAACAAGAACTCTTCGTTACTTGCTGTGCTATTTTGTTCATTTGCTATACCCATTAAATCACCTATAAGTTCTATACATTAAGTGATAGAGCCTCTCCACGTTTATTATTTCTCCCTCATAGAAAACTAATTATTCTTAAAAATAGTAGTGTTTATATTTTTTGTTAAATCCCCTCTGTTTTTAAAAAACTGGTCTGATTTTAGCATCAAATTTCATGTAGACTGCTCATAGTTTTTGCGTATGGGTTGTTTGCAAGTTATTTAAGTCTTTGTGGTTTTTTTATGTGGGTAACATGCAATGTATAACTATAAAAAAAAGTCAGTATTGCTTTTTGTGTGCTTAATGTTGTTCAACAGCGCACTCCCTGCCGAAGAAGTTCGTATCGGCACAGGCACACATTCTCTCAGCGCATTGGCGGACATCATTCGCTTATTTGAAAAGCAATATCCTAACGATAAAATCGTTATTTTGAAGGACAATTACACCAGTAACACCATTTACAAGCAAATCAAGGAAAAAAATGACATCGACCTTGTGATGTTTGTGGGGGTAGAAATGGGCATACTGCTTGAAAATGAAGGCTTGGCCATCCCTAAACAGAATTTCACTTATGCTCTCGGTAAACTGGTGTTATGGAGTAAAAATCCTAACTTAGTCGATAGTAAGGGTGAAGTGCTCAAAACTGATAACTTTCAAAAAATTGGGATTCTCGATCCTAAGATCGCAATTTACGGCATCGCTTCACAGCAAGTGCTCGAAAGACTCAGCGTTTGGGATAAAGTACAAGCCAAGTTATTTTCGACGAACAGTGCCGTAGAATTACAGCAACGTGTTTTGGATGGCAGTCTTGATATGGCTTTTCTTCCTTTGGTTACGCTGAATCCAAACAAAAAAATTGAAGGCTCGTTGTGGATTATTCCCAAAAACTACTATAGACAGCTTGAACATGTCACGGTTTTGATAAAGAGAGCTGAAAATAACACGGCTGCCAAACGTTTTTTTGAATATCTCAGATCGCCCCAAGCCCGTAATATTTTTGAAAAACAGGGTTTTAGCTTGCCATAGCTCGTATACTTCTCAATCAGTAAGTAGCACAGATAGCATTAATTTCACGCTACTTACTGCATTTCACAATAAACCTATCAATTCCCGCCCACATTTATTTTTGGCAGACCCTGTTTTCTAGGCTAAAGTATGCGCATCTTGCTTACGCGAAAATAATTTTAACAGGCTCAATTTTGACCATGCACATTCAACAGTTTTCCCAACATCCCAATCATAACGAATTTGACCATCACGCCCATTGGGTCATGATTGTGCCACCCGATTTTTTCACCCACGCCCAAAATTTACCCTATCACCATTTATTTCAACAACGTTTAAATCGTCGTCTTGCCAAAACTTCAGATATTTTAAGCATTGAATTGCCCAACGCGCTTGCCAGTGTGGTCAGTTTAAAAACCTGTACTCCTGAAAACAGTTTTTTTGAAAAATTATGCCTTGCCCGCGAACTTATCGAAGCACATCACAGTTATTTACCTAAAACTATCGCAATTTGTATTGCAGGATTTCCCGCCAAAGTTGCCACCGAATTTGCAGATGCGTTAATTGCCGCGATTGGTGCCGTGCAAGCCGCTTTGCCCGATTATCGCAAACAGCCCAGCCCCGTGTGGTATATTGAAAAAGTGGTGTTATACGGCGCACAAGGCGATTTTCAGCAAACCCTTGCCAGCAATGCGGGCAATAATTTAGCGCGGTATTTTTCAATTTTGCCCTCGAATTATTTGAACCCGCTCATTTACCGTGAAAAGGTGTTGGCTTTGGCAGAATTGCAGCATTGGCAAGTGAATTTTTACGACTTGGACGCATTAGAAAATCAACACGCAGGTGCATTTCTCGCGGTGACTCAAGCCGCTGAACAAGCAGGCTCTGGCATTTTACATCTGCGTTATCAACCTAAAATTAACAGTTCACACCACAAAGTGGCGTTGGTCGGCAAGGGCGTTTGTTTTGACACGGGCGGGCTGCATCTCAAAAATCGCAAAGGCATGGCAGAAATGCACGAAGATATGCAAGGCAGTGCGGTCGCTTTAGGCACGCTCCTCGCATTGACCCAATTACAAGTACCGTATCAAGTCGATTGCTGGCTTGCCTTGGCAGAAAATCATATCAGCCCCACCGCCTATAAACCGCACGATGTGATTACCGCCAGCAACGGCGTGAGCATTGAAATTGTGGACACCGATGCCGAAGGACGCATGTTATTGGCGGATACTTTAGTGCTTGCTTGTCGTCAACAGCCTGACATCGTGCTTGATTATGCAACACTGACAGGCGCGTGTGTAAACGCACTGGGAACACGTTACAGCGGGATTTTTACCAATCGTGAAGCCTTACTACCGCAGTTAGTGGCGACGGGTAAAACTTCAGGGGAACGGGTGTGGGGCTTTCCGCTGGATGCAGATTACGACAAGATTTTAGAAAGCGAAGTGGCAGACATTAAGCAATGCACCCAAGAAAGCGAAGTTGACCATATTTTAGCGGCACGATTCTTGAAACGTTTTGTAGCAGATTCAGTGGCATGGGTACATATCGATTTATCCAGTAGCCATTGCAAAGAAGGTTTAGGGCATATCCCCACAGATACCACAGGATTTGGTGTGCGTTATAGTGTATGCTTGTTACAGCAAACCGCATTGTGGGAAGCTTTGGATTAAGTCTTATTCTACCGAAAGACTTAATCCTTTTTTATCAGCGAGTTTTCAACCGTATCCCATAACACTATGTCTAATTTTGAACCGTCCGCGTTTTCCCTGTTAGCAAGTTCTCCGTTTGCCCATCCTGCGCGATTTTTCACCACGCCAGAATTAACGCAACGCCTAAGTTTGATACGGCACTTATTGCAAAATAGTGAACAATTACTGTTCGTGCTGGCAGAGTCGGGCTGTGGTAAAACCAGTTTATTGCAGCAATTGCTCAATGGCGCACCTGAAAATTGGTGGGTTTACGCGCTTTCCTGCACCCCCGCGCTGTCGCCTGAAGCCATGCTTGCCCAGTTATTAACTCAGTTCAATGTCAAACACGAAGGCAAAAGCGTCGTCGAATTACAAACGATTTTGCGCCGCCATTTGGCAAATACACTACTTAATCATCAACTTCCAATTTTATTGGTTGACGATGCGCATTTATTGCCTTTGGCGAGTTTAAAAGTCTTAGTCGAATTAGCTTTGTTGGGCGAGCCACAAAGTCGACTGCGCATTGCCTTGTTTTGCGAGCCACAAATCACCAGTATTTTAGCCGCGCCCGAATTCCAATTGGTGCAAAAAACCCTGATTCACACTTTAGATATTCCGCCGCTGTCACAAACGCAAGTGCGCGAATATTTACATTTCCATTTGGAAGGCACGAGCCTTGCGAATCACCACCCTTTCGACATGGAAACTTTGCGGGTTTTATATCGAGAAAGTGAAGGCGTGTTCGGGAAAATTAACCAATTGGCGCAGCAACGCATTAATAATTTTCTGCAACAACAAGTGGGCGAACAATTGCCCCAACCCAGCATTAAACGCAGTTTATTATTATTGGGCATGGCTTCGGTTTTGGCGGGCAGTGCCTTGTTGGCTTATACCTATTCGCCTGAAATGTTTGCCCCGCAAAACCCCACTCCGAAACCTGAACAACCGATTATTCCCGTGCTGCCGCCTGAAGTGAAAGAAGTAAAAACTGCGGTGGTGGAAAAATTGCCCCCAAAACCCGTGGAAAAACCTGCGCCCGCTGAAAAGCCTGTGGAAAAAGTCGAGGCGAATCCCTTGGCGGTGTTGTTGGGAAAACCTGAGCTGAAAAGCAGTGAATGGTTATTGGCGCAATCGCCGCAAGCCTACACGATTCAAGTCATGGGCTTGCACGATTTACAAGCCTTTAAGAAATTGCTTGGCACTGAAAACTCAGCGAACATGATTGTGTTTAAAACTGAGTATCAGAAAAAAGAATGGTATGTGTTGCTGTTTGGAATTTATCCCACGCAAGAACAGGCGACAGCCGCTTTAAATACTTTGCCTGAAAGTTTTCGCATGTCGGGAACGCAGCCGTGGGTGCGGAATGTGGCGGGCGTGCAGCAGAGTTTGTTGAAACCGCGTTAGTTTCGGAGATATTCCCCCTTTGAAAAAGGAGGCTGAGGGGAGGAGAGTTTCAAGTAAGTAACCTGAGTTCGGGATAAGAAAGAGTAGAAAATTTAGTCGTAGTAGGGTGGAATAGCGTAGCGTATTCCACCATGCAAGGTGATAACCCCAAGCATGACGCAGTTGAATCGATAAGGCTCTCCTTGTATGGCAGAAGCCTGTAAAATCCTCGCCGCTGGAGCGACGAGGTAGTCATTCCAACGCCGGAGCGTTGGAACGAGACAAGTATCACGCTTCATGGTGGAATACGCTACGCTATTCCACCCTACTACAAAGATTTCTTATCCCGAACTCAGGTTAATTAAAATCCCCTTTAGGGGATGTAGAAACCTACAAACTCACCAACAACACCCCTGCCAACACCAAGGCTGAGCCAAACAATTGCACCGCCGACATTGGCTCATTCAAAAAGAAATACGCCAAGAAAATGGTGGTGATAGGTCCAATCGAGCTGATTAACGAAGCGCGACTTGCCCCAATATGCCGAATCCCCAATGCCAATAAGAAAGCGGGCGCGACGGTCGATAACAATGCCATCGCAATTCCCAAGCCGTAAACAGGCATCGCTTGGGAAAACACGCTATTCAGCGGACGGGTGAATAAAAATTGTGCAAAGCACGCAACACACGCAACAATCATCACATACGACATGAAACGCATTGCGCCCAAACGAGCAATACTGCGCCCACTGCCGATTAAATACAGTGCATAAGCCCACGCGCTGGCAAACACCAAACTGCTGCCTAAAATCAAGTTTTGCTGGACTGTGCCTATATCATGTTGAAAAACAATGGCAATTCCAACATAACTTAATAATAAGGCAAATAATTCTTTCTTACGCAAGGGACGGCTAAAAAATAATACCGACAACACCACCACAAAAGTCGGGTATAAAAACAAAATCAAGCGTTCCAAGCCCGCAGAAATAAACTGTAATCCTAAGAAATCCAATAAGCTGGCTAAATAATAGCCGAGAAAACCCAGAATCAATACGGTGAGCCAGTCGCGCCCTGTGAGCGGTGATAGTTTTTTATCGAGACTGTACCAAATCGCGGTAATGATGAAGAACGGCGCGGAAAATACCATTCTCAAGGCAAGCAAGGTGATGGCATCCACGCTGTAGACATACGCCAATTTCACCAAAATCGCTTTTGCAGAAAAGCCAATGGCTGAGAGCAATACGAATATTGAGCCGAGCAACTTGGGGTTGATCGGCTGCGGTAAAGCAAGTGCATTCATAAAAATATGCCTAAATTAGTTGATTCGATTACAGATCAGTATATGAGGTAAATCAAATACCGCATTAAGATTTGTTAATCATAAACTTAGTTAAAAAAAGTGTTTTGCAGCTGAGTTTATGGGCAAATATGTCAAAAAACGCAGCTTATTAGCCATTTTAGGGAATGAAAATAAATTTAACTCATTGATAATAATTTATATTATCGAGCGAACTACCTATTATCCATAATAAAATATCGGTATTTTATAGGTTCAGGTAAAATACAGCATAACAACGAAATGAGAAAACTTTATGAATACTTTAAATAATCTGGTTTGGCATCATGCCACGGTGACACGTCAACGCCGTGCGGATTTAAATCAACATCAAAGCACGGTGTTGTGGTTTACAGGGCTGTCGGGGGCGGGAAAATCGACTTTAGCGCACGCTTTGGAAGAACGTTTGTATCAAATGCGCTTTCATACTTTTGTGCTCGATGGCGACAATGTGCGGCACAATCTGTGTAAAGATTTGGGCTTTTCTGCGGATGCGCGAGTGGAAAATATTAGGCGGGTGGCAGAAGTTGCGAAATTGTTTGTGGAAGCGGGGGTGATTGTGCTGACGGCTTTTATTTCGCCCTTTGCAGAGGACAGAGCCAAAGCGCGGCAGTTGTTGGGTGATGATTTTATCGAAATTTATTGTGATTGTTCGCTGGAAATTTGTGAACAGCGCGATGTGAAAGGTTTGTATCGGCGGGCGCGGGCGGGTGAAGTGAAAGACTTTACGGGGATTTCTTCGCCCTACGAAATTCCAGAGCAGCCTGATTTACGTGTGGACACAGGTTCGCAGGATTTGGAAAGTTGTGTGACGCAAGTGCTGGATTATTTGGTGCAACGCGGGGTTTATCAGCTTAAGTAATTCTACGCATCAAATTATCAAACGTAGGGTGTATAAGGCGTAGCCGCCATACACCTTTGAGCGTATAAAGTGCTAATAGGATGTGCTGAGGCACGAAGCACATCATTAGCCCGCATTCCGCTACGCTACATACGGGCTACTATAATATCTGCTACACGCCTAAAATTGAATGCTTAATTCGCCAACTGCCCAATCAATTGTTTCAAAAACACACAGCGTTGACTAAATTCAACTAAATTGCACTCAATACGTAAACGTTCTTTGCCATCGAATTTATATTTCTGTGGCGCGGCTTGTAGCAGTTTCACCAAGGCAATAGGATTAATCGCAGCGGTTGCGGCATCGAATAAAATATACCCCCCTTCCACCGCTAAATCGATTTTCCGAATTCCCAAAGGCGTTGCCACTAAACGCAATTCCGCAATTTCCAGCAAAGCTTTTGCCGCATCGGGCAATAAACCAAATCTATCCACCATTTCTACATAAATTTCACGCAAGCTTTCGCTGTCAACCGCATTGGCAATGCGTTTGTAAAAAATCAAACGGGTGTGAATATCAGGCAAATAATCGCTAGGAATTAGCGCGGGAATGTGCAAATCAATCTCCGCACCGCGATGCAAAGGTTTATCTAAATCAGGCTGTTTCCCCGATTTTAACGCATTTACCGCACGTTCCAACAATTCAGTGTACAAAGTGTAACCAATTTCCTGCATGTGCCCACTTTGTTCTTCGCCCAGCAATTCGCCCGCGCCCCGAATTTCTAAATCGTGGGTTGCCAAAGTAAAACCCATGCCCAATTGGTCGAGCGAACTCAGCGCGTCCAGCCGTTTCACCGCATCGGGAGTCATGAGTTTTTTCGGGGGCACAATTAAATACGCATAAGCGCGGTGATGCGAACGCCCGACCCGCCCCCGTAATTGATACAACTGCGCTAAGCCAAATTTGTCGGCGCGGTTAATCATAATGGTGTTGGCGTTGGGCACGTCGATGCCCGTTTCAATAATCGTGGTGCACACTAACACATTGAAACGTCGATGATAAAAATCTTGCATCACTTGTTCTAATTCACGTTCCCGCATTTGCCCGTGGGCAATTTGTACCCGCGCTTCAGGCACGAGCTGGCTCAAATCGTTTGCCATGCGCTCGATAGAATCGATGTCATTGTGCAAAAAATACACTTGCCCGCCACGTTTTAATTCCCGCAACAAACCTTCTGCTAAAGTGGGCGTATGCCATTCTTTTACAAAGGTTTGTACCGCTAAACGGCGCGAGGGTGGCGTGGCAATAATCGACAAATCACGTAACGCCGACAATGCCATATTTAAGGAGCGTGGAATTGGGGTCGCAGTTAAAGTCAAAATATCGACTTCCGCCCGCAAAGCTTTAAAACGTTCTTTCTGTTTGACCCCAAAACGATGCTCTTCGTCAATAATCACCAAGCCCAAACGTTTAAATTTTACGTTGTCTTGTAATAACTTATGTGTGCCGATGACAATATCAATTTTCCCGTCGGCAATTTCTTCGAGTGCGCTGTCAATTTGTTTTTTGCTACGAAAGCGTGAAAGCTGTTCCACTTTCATCGCCCAATCAGCAAAACGGTCTTGAAAGTTTTGATAATGCTGTTGTGCAAGCAAGGTAGTGGGCACTAAAACGGCGACTTGTTTGCCATCTTGTGCCGCGACAAATGCCGCCCGCATCGCGACTTCGGTTTTCCCAAAACCCACATCGCCGCACACCAATCGGTCCATCGGACGCTTGGAATACATATCTTCCAGCACCGCATCAATCGCGGTTTGTTGGTCAGCGGTTTCTTCAAAAGGAAAAGTGGCGGCAAAGGCGGCATAATTTTCCGCATCGGGTTGAAAGGCATAACCTTGGCGCAAGGCTCGCCGCGCTTGCACATCTAATAATTCCACTGCAATATCTTGCACTTGTTGCGCGGCTTTACGCTTGGCTTTTTCCCATTGCCCCGAGCCGAGACGGTGTAGCGGCGCGTGTTCCGTGCCTGTAAAACGGCTGACTAGGTACAATTGCGCCACGGGCACATAGAGCTTGTCATGATTGGCATATTCTAAATGCAGAAATTCTGCGGGAATTCCACCCCGATCCAAGGTCACCAGCCCTAAATAACGCCCCACGCCATGTTCTTCATGCACCACGGGCGCGCCTAAAGTCAGCTCGGTGAGATTGCGAATAA
Organism: Thiotrichaceae bacterium; assembly: GCA_028688145.1. Taxonomy (GTDB): domain Bacteria; phylum Pseudomonadota; class Gammaproteobacteria; order Beggiatoales; family Beggiatoaceae; genus JAQTYU01. The sequence continues at coordinate 684,811 of JAQTYU010000001.1, forward strand.
TCGAATCGCTGTCACGAGTTACCGTTTTTTGGCGCAAACGCCGCTGAGCAACGCGTTCCCCAAACAATTGGGTTTCGCAAATCACTGCCAAAGCTTCAGCGGTTTGAATAAATAAACCTTTTTCCAAAGGCGCGACGGTTAACGCCAGTCGCATTTTCCCTTGTAGAAAACCTTGCCAATTTTCCACCAGTTGCGGGCGAATTTCGTGACGATGTAATAATTCTAAAAGGGTTTCGCGCCGTCCTGTGGTTTCTGCGGTGAACAGCACGCGCCCTGAAAATTCAGTTAAAAATTGCTGCAAGGCTGCCAACGGTTGCGGGGCGCGGGCATCAATCGGCAAATTCGGGGGCAGTGCGGTGGCGAAATTTTCCCGCGTAGTTAGCTCTTCACTTAAGGCAATGTGCGGATAACGTTTTAAGGCTTCAAAAACTTGATTAGCTTGTAAAAATAAATTGCTAGGAGCTAATAAGGGACGTTCCACATCATGGCGTAATTGTTCATAACGCTTGTTGATTTCATCCCAAAATTGTTCCGCAGTTTCCAAAACCCCCGCCACGCTGATGACGCGCCCCGTGGCTGGCAAATAATCGAATAAAGTTTGAGTGTTTTGGAAAAACAGCGGTAAATAATATTCAATCCCCGCAGGACTCAAGCCATTGCTCACGTCGCGATATAAGGGGCTGCGCGTCGGGTCGCCGCTAAATTGGGTGCGCCACTGGGTGCGAAATAGACTGATTGCGGCTTCATCAAAGGGAAATTCGCGGGCGGGTAATAAACGAATTTCTTGAATTTGTTGCTGTGAACGCTGCGATTCTGGATCGAAAATGCGTATACTTTCAATTTCGTCATCCATGAAATCAATTCGATACGCCAGCCGACTGCCCATCGGATAAATATCTAACAGACCGCCACGCACTGCAAATTCACCATGTTCACGCACTTCGGAAACGCAACGATAGCCACTGCTTTCAAATTGTTGGCGTAGGCGTTCCAATTGAATGCGTTGCCCACGGTTGAATAATAAAGTGTGTTTACGCACATATTCGACGGGCGCGAGACGGTGCATTAAAGTGGTAATCGGCAGCACTAATACGCCGTGTTCTAATTGAGAAAGTTGGGCGAGTGCGGTGAGGCGTTCAGAAATAATATCTTGATGCGGCGAAAAATTATCGTAAGGCAGGGTTTCCCAGTCGGGAAAACTCAGTAAACTTAAGTCGCGATGCGCGTAAAATTGAATTTCATCAATCAAACGTTGCACACTGAGCATGTCGGGCGTGATGACAATTACCACGCCGCGTTGCTGTTCGGCAATTTGACTGATCATTAAACCACGACTGCTGCCGTGCAAACCGCCCCAAATTTGGCGTTGTCCTTGAGGGCTAGGCAGAGTTGGAGATAAGGGATTTAAAGCGTGAGTAACGTCCATGATTAGCAGCAAGCATATTTTACTTTGATGAAAGTTGTGGCTATTTTAACCTGATTAAGGGGTAAATGTCTGAGTTTGGATGAGAGAAAAGACTTAAAAAAAGCCTCCCACTTCCAAAGTTCAACTCGCTGGTGATTTAGAACGAGCCATCCTAAAATTTAACGCTCTAATTCCTCACACATTTCATGCAGCGTTAGCAATTCATGCCTAAATTCGCTACCATTGTGAGAGTTTACCCCTACCTTAGCAACCGTTTTTCAGGAGAACGACCTTGCTCCCAGCAGATGCCCAAAAAATTAAGCTTTCTGACAGTTTCGCTTTATATGATTTATTGCGTTCGGATACTGCAGAAAGAAGCAGTGCGTTAATGGATGCTCAGTTCAATCCCCCCCAAAGTGTGATTGATTGTTTAACTTATCTTGCAAAAACTACTTTGCAACCTTTAGTGGATAAATTCAATTATCCCTTGCGTGTTTCCAGTGGCTACCGCAGCAGTGCGGTTAATCAATTGGTGGGCGGGGTTTCCAGCTCTCAACATTGTTATGGGCAAGCCGCAGACATCAGTGTATCAGATGATTTCTTAACCGATCCTGACAGCGAAGCGGTGCGTCAATATATCGAAGCAAACGTGTTAAAAGTCACGGGAAAACCTGTTGATCCTGAAACCGTGAATGCAAATTTCTACTTATTCGCCTTTGTGTGCATGAATTTAAAAGAATTCGACATTGATCAGGTGATTCATGAATTTGGGGTGGATTATGGTCAACCTGCGTGGGTGCATGTGGCAGCTTCCAGCACTCAAAACAAGCGTCAAATTGTGGTGCTCGGTAAATATGTCGATGCGGGTGACAGCCATATTATTGATTTTAAAACAGCTTTAGAGTTTGGGAATTAAATTATAAATCATGAGACTACGGATAAGTACCGTGGTCTCGTGAACTGGAATGTGATAATGAAAAAATTTATTAGCCTATTCAGCTTTATTCTTTCTGCACCCATCGCTGCAACTGCTTGTATCAGTGGAATACCTTGTGGAAACTCTTGTATTTCAGCCAGTTATACTTGTCATATTGGGGCAACGACATCCACCACAAGTAGCAGTACAGTGACCCCAACTTATAATTTTGCACCTACCACACCTGTACAGAGACTCCCCGAATCCAGTGGCGCAGTAGCAAGAGATAAAAATGGCAATATTTTGAGCACTACAGCCAAATTTACCTCAGGTATTTCCATTGATAACGCAACTTATCTACGAAAAGCGACGGTAAAATTCACTGACAAAGTCGGCATACATACAAAAATCACTCACGATTCTAGCGATATTGGAAAACAAGTAAATTTAATAATCACAGCCAGTTATAAAACTACCGCCGACAGCACGCCCTTGTTTTTCATGCTCAGCGAATACACCCAAATTAAAGCATGGGATCAAAAAACCAGTAGTTTAATTCCATTTACCAAACTAACTGCGAGCAGTTCCGATTTAGAAATTTCTGCGTATGAAGGAAACTTTGTAGCCACAGGTATTTTAGAAGTATTTATTCATTATCAATTAGATGATGGCACATTAAAATCTGCAACTGACCCTATTGAAGTGACCATTCAGTAAACTGTCATTCTCTCTATTTTTGAATATATAAGCCTCCCAGTGCATCACCCAAAAATTATACAAATCAAATGTAAAAACACAGGATAACAAGATGTCAATGAATCGCCGCGAATTCATACAACTCATGAGTATTGCCAGCCTTGGCGGATTATTACCAAAATCAAGTTTTGCAGCCAATAAACAAGCCAGCGAAATGTATGATATTCCTAGCTTTGGACAAGTGCGCTTATTACATATTACCGACTGTCATGCACAACTCCAGCCCTTGTACTACCGTGAGCCGCATGTCAATTTAGGTTTCGGAGAACAGGCGAATAAAGTGCCGCATATTATCGGCGATAAGTTTTTACAACAATTTGGCATTGCGCCAAACAGTGCCGCCGCCCACGCCTTCACTTATTTAAACTTCGTCGATGCCGCACAACAATATGGCAAAGTCGGGGGTTTCGCCCATCTCAGCACCTTGGTGAAACGCTTACGCGATAGCTACGGACATGACAAAACCCTGCTCATGGATGGTGGCGACAGTTGGCAAGGCTCAGGCACAGCATTCTGGACACGCGGGCAAGATATGGTCGGCGCGTGTAATTTGCTGGGCGTAGACATCATGACCGGACACTGGGAATTCACCTATCAAGATAAAGGCGTTATCGCCAATCTTGCCGATTTCAAAGGCGAATTTGTCGCCCACAACGTCACTTTAAAAGACGAAGCAGCACTGTCCGACAGCAAACTGCCCTTGTTTGACACTAACAGCGGACAAGTGTTCAAACCTTATACCATCCGTAAATTAGGCGGCGTGCGCGTTGCGGTGATTGGGCAAGCCTTCCCTTATACGCCCATCGCTCACCCCAGCCGCTTTGTGAAAGATTGGACTTTCGGGATTCGAGATGCAGAACTGCAAAAGTTAGTCAATTTGCTGCGCGAAAAAGAAAAGCCCGATGTGGTAGTCTTACTTTCGCACAACGGCATGGATGTTGACTTAAAACTTGCCAGCAAAGTGATTGGCATTGACGCGATTTTAGGCGGACATACCCACGACCCCGTGCCCACGCCCGTTGAAATTCGTAATCCGACTGGGGTTACTTTAGTTTGTAACGCAGGTTCTAACGGCAAATTTATTGGGGTTTTAGATTTCGAGCTGAAAGATGGCAAAGTGACGGGCTATAAATACAACTTGTTGCCCGTGTTTGCCAACTTGCTCGATGCGGACAAAGATATGACAAATTATATCAATAATGTCCGTAAACCCTATTTAAAACAATTGGGTGAAAAATTAGCCGTCACCGACAGCGTGTTATACCGCCGTGGCAATTTTAACGGCACGTTTGACCAAGTGATTTGCGATGCCTTACGCACCCAATTGAACGCACAAATCGCACTTTCCCCCGGTTTCCGCTGGGGCACAAGTTTGTTGCCGAATCAAGAAATTACCTACGAACATGTGCTTGAACAAACTTGCATTACTTACCCTGAAACCTATGTGCGCGAACTTTCGGGTGCGGCAATTAAAGGCATTTTAGAAGATGTTTGTGATAATTTGTTCAATCCCGACCCCTATTTGCAACAAGGCGGTGACATGGTGCGCGTCGGTGGCATGAATTACAGTTGCGACCCGCGCAAACCCATGAACCAGCGCATCAGCAATTTAACCTTGGAAGATGGCAGCCCGATTGAAGCCAATAAAAATTACAAAGTCGCAGGCTGGGCGGCAATGAATGCTGAACCTGAGTCGGGAAAGCCAATTTGGGACGTGGTCGCAGAACATTTACGCCAGCAAAAACAGCTGAAATTGCATAAATTAAATCTCCCAAAACTCTTGAATGTAGATGATAATATGGGGATTGCTGAATTTAATCCTTTCACCCCTCCCAAAGTGATTGATGAAACGCCCGCCGCTTCGACGCATGAAACGACGAGCGTGCAAATCACCAAACCCTAGATAACTTAGGATAACGTATGTTAAAAGTTGGTATTGTTGGTGGAACGGGTTATACGGGCGTAGAACTATTACGCCTGTTAGTACAACATCCCGAGGTCAGCATTCAAGCCGTCACCTCACGCAGTGAAGCAGGAATGCCTGTTGCGCAAATGTTCCCAAACTTACGCGGACATTTATCACTGCCGTTCACTGATCCCAGCCTTGAAAACTTGGCAAGCTGTGACGTGTTATTTTTCGCCACGCCCAATGGCACCGCGATGAAATCCGTCCCACAATTATTGCAAGCAGGCGTAAAAATCATTGATTTAGCTGCCGATTTTCGGCTAAAAAATGCCGCTATTTGGGAAAAATGGTATGGAATGCCTCATACCTGCCCCGAATATTTAGAAGAAGCGGTTTATGGTTTACCCGAACTCAACCGCGCCCAAATTGCCCAAGCGCGTTTGGTGGCAAATCCCGGCTGCTATCCAACCGCCGTGCAATTAGGTTTTATTCCTTTGCTCGAAGCGGGCGCAATTGATGCACATCATTTAATTGCAGATGCAAAATCAGGCGTGAGCGGCGCGGGGCGCAAAGCAGAAATCGGCGCATTGATGGGCGAGACTGGCGAAAGTTTCAAAGCTTACGGCGTGGCAGGACATCGCCATTTACCCGAAATTACTCAAGGTTTAAATGTACACAGCACCCATCCTGTGGGCTTGACCTTTGTGCCGCATTTAGTGCCGATGATTCGCGGGATTGAAGCGACTTTGTACGCCAGATTAACCATGCCTGAGTTAGATTTGCAGGCATTATTTGAACAGCGTTATGCGAATGAGCCGTTTGTAGACGTGATGCCCGCAGGTTCTTTGCCTGAAACGCGCAGTGTGCGCGGGGTGAATATGTGCCGTTTGGCGGTATATCGTCCACAACAAGGCGATACAGTGGTGGTCTCTGCGGTGATTGATAATTTAGTCAAAGGCGCGGCGGGGCAAGCCATTCAAAACATGAATTTGATGTGTGGTTTGCCTGAAACCATGGGTTTGCAAGCCGTGGGTTTACTGCCCTGAACGCCCGCCTCCAAGGGAATACGCTATCATGATGGTGATTCGCAATTATTCCCCTTGGCGTTGTCCCCTGCTGATTCTACTCGGTGTTATCGTAGGCGGCGGGGGCATGTATGGCGGGCAAATGCTGTTATTGCAACAAACGCAACAAGAAAATCTCAGCTTGCAGCAAAAATTGACCGCCAACACGGGTATGCAGCAAGTTGATAAACAAGCCATTAACGAGGTGCAACGCGGTTTAAGTGAATGTCAGCTTGAAATGCGTGAAGCCAAAGAAGAATTAAATTTTTACCGCAAACTGGCTGGGGTGAATCCCGAAAATCGTCAGGAAGAAATTATCCTAAAACAGGTCGCCCTGAGTCCTGATGCTCAAGCCCCGCACTATTTTTTCAAACTGGTCTTAACCCAACTGGCAAAAGATGCCAAAATCAGTAAGGGTAAACTGGAATTTGTCGTGACAGGTACGGAGCGCGGCAAAATTAAACGTTTAAACAGTGCTGATTTAAAAATCGATCCCAACAGTCTCAACTTTAAGTTCAAACATTTCCAACGTCTCGAAGGTTCTTTGCAGTTGCCTGCGGAATTTGTACCCCAAAAACTGGGGGTGACACTGCCCAGCACGCCAGAGAAAAAAGCCGTCGAGAGCAGTTTTGAATGGAAAGCATTGCAACAAACCAAGGAGTAACCCGATGTGGGGGAACAAGAAAAAAACCATTGCCCGGATTGATTCATTAATTGGGCAGGGTACAGAAGTGCAAGGCGACATCGTTTTCAGTGGCGGACTGCATATTGATGGCACGGTGAAAGGCAATATTACCGCACAAGATGATTCAAAGTCGATTTTGACCTTGAGTGAACAAGGCATGGTGCAAGGTGAAATTCGGGTGCCGAATGTGATTTTAAACGGCGCGGTGATGGGCGATGTGTTTGCGGTGGAAAATGTCGAACTTGCCCAAAAAGCCCGAATTACGGGTGATGTGTACTATAATCTGATAGAAATGGCGATGGGCGCGGAAGTCAATGGCAGCTTGGTGCACACCAAAGACATGAGCAAATTACCCAGTAAGTTTGCCAAAAAGCCCGCCGTTGCTAATCCTATCAATGATAATCCTGAACTGATGAGCGAGTAAGTCGTGATGCAAGTTTTTCAAAGATTTTGCTATCAATTAGCCTTAATTGGTTGTTTAAGCTGTAGTTTGCCTGTGTTGGCAGATAATCCTCAAGCCAATTATCCCCCACCGCCTGCGGGTGTGAATTGGGGTTGGCAAGGTCAAGTGTTGTTTAAAATCAACAGTGCCCAATTACGGGCTGAAGAAAAGCCGATTTTAAATCGTTTGGCGAGTAACTTAGTCAATTATCCCGCATTGAGTATTTTAATCACGGGACATGCGGACAACACGGGTAATCTGTCGTTAAATCAGCGTTTAAGTGAACAACGGGTGAATGCGATTGTGCAATATCTCACCTCGCACGGTGTGGATCGTTCGCGCATCACCACGCAGGGCACAGGCGAACAACGTCCTGTGGCAAGTAATGCCTGTCCTGAAGATCGGATACGCAACCGTCGGGCAGATTTGGCATTTTATCCCACAGGCATAACCCCACCGTATTCAACTTTAGTTGAAGGGGATTCGCGTCCTGAACCCGGTGAATGTGAAGAAGAAAAAGCCGATCAGCGCGATATGATGCGTGGACGGTAGGTATTGAAATAGTTGAGCTTGTTGCAATCCCGAGGTTTCTAGCTTTTTACCTCCTTTGAAAAAGAGGGGCAGGGGGAATTTAAAAATCTCGATCATTGCGACGATCTTAAATTCCCCTCATTCCCCCTTTTTCAAAGGGGGAGGCTAAGACTGAATGTCAGTGAGTGGGAATGAGATAAATGCTTATTTTGTGTAGAGGGCGCAGTTAGCTTTAAAGTTTCTAAAATACAGGAGGATTTACATAACGCGTCGGATCAGGCACATTTGCTGCCGCAAAACCCACCGCCCGTAACCGACACGCATCGCATCTTCCACAAGCAAAGCCTTCGGATGTGGCTTGATAGCAAGAAACCGTTTGCGAATAATCCACACTTAAACTCAAACCTTCACGAATAATTTGCGCTTTGGTCAAATGAATCAAAGGGGTATAAATCCGAAAACCTTGTCCTTCAACCCCTGATTTAGTGGCGAGATTGGCGAGCTTTTCAAAAGTGGCAATGAAGGCAGGACGACAATCAGGATAGCCCGAATAATCCACCGCATTCACCCCGATGAAAATCGCATGAGCATCCAGCACTTCTGCCCAGCCCAATGCTAAAGATAAAAAAACCGTATTGCGTGCAGGCACATAAGTCACAGGGATTTGTCCCGAAACCCCGTCCACAGGCACAGCAATCTCACTGTCGGTTAAGGCAGAACCGCCAATACTGTCTAAATTTAAGTGAATAAACTTGTGTTCAACCACCGCCATGCTTGCCGTGACACGCCGTGCCGCTTCAAGTTCTGCGTTGTGGCGTTGTCCATAATCAAAACTCAGGGCATAACATTGATAACCCTGAGCGATGGCAACCGCCAAAGTGGTGGCAGAATCCAGTCCGCCCGAAACTAAAACCACTGCTTTTTTACGCACTTATTGTCCTTCACCGCGAAGTTTTTGCAAACGCTCTCCCGCCAAACGTGCGGTCGCCGTATTTGGATATTCGGTGCGCACCCGTTCCCAAATAGCACGGGCGGCAGTTTTATCCTTCATTTCATAATACACAGAACCCATTTTTAGCAAGGCCGAGGAACGTTTGCCACTGTCGGGATATTTGTCGAGCAAGGCATTAAAACTTGCTAAAGCTGGATTATATTTTTTCTGCGCATAATACGCTTCACCCAGCCAATATTGCGCATTATCGCTGTGGCTGCCTTTTGGAAAGGCTTGCAAATACTGCTCTAACGCCGTGCTTGCCTGTTCATAATGCCCTTCTTGCACCGCTTTAAACGCTTGCTGATAACTTTGCTCTTCAGAAAGATTATTAGCAGGCACGACGGCAGGTTCAGGCATAGGTGGCGTGGGAACATTGCCCAACAGCAGGGTATTTTGAGGCGCAGTATTTGGAACGGATGGAGGCGTGCTCGGTGCAGTTGATAAGGCATTCATCTGATTTTGCGTCTGCCGCAGCCGCTGATCCACATCGAGATAATTATCTTGGGCTTGTTTTTTGAGCAGCTCAATCTTGTGATTTAAAACTTCAGATTCACCGCGCAGGGCTTGAATATCTCGTTGCAACTGCGTGCGCTGTGCTTCTTGCTCTAATAAATTTTGAGCATTGGTCAGCCGTTCCAGCCGTAACAACCGCGCTTCCACCATTTCAGGATCAAGCTCGGCGGCGGAAACATTGCCGATTAACGCACTAAGACACAGGACTATAGGAAGAGGACGCATAATCAGCTCCTAAGTAAAGGGCTTAGGGATAAATGACTTCGACACGGCGATTTTGCTGCCAAGCTGCTTCATCATGTCCTGTATCAACGGGGCGTTCTTCACCGTAACTGAGGGTGGTGACTTGTTGTTCGGGCACACCCAACATATTTAAAGCGCGTTTCACAGAATCGGCACGGCGTTCGCCCAAAGCGCGGTTATATTCGCGTGAACCGCGTTCATCGGCATGACCTTCTAAGCGCACGCTGGTGTTATTACCGCTCGTTAAATATTTGGCATTATTTTCGACCACAGCGCGATCTTCGCTACGCACATCACTCTTATCAAATTCAAAGCGCACGATGCGTTCATTGGGCACAGTTAGTTTTCCCTTAAGCGCGGAAGCATCGCTGCCCGAGGTGTTGCCGATAGGGCGGGTTTGGGCATTGGCATTGTTGTATAAGGTGGGGGTTGCGGTATTCGTTTCCGTTTTTTCTTCGGTATTACTACAGGCGGCTAAGCTTACGACCGCTAACATTAACAGAGTACGATAATGGGTTTGCATAATCAGAAAACTCCTTTCAAAGTCATAATTATTTCCACACGTTCAAAGTTAAATAAATATCAACCCTTAACAAATCAAAAGGGATATGCCTCAGGCAAACGTGGGAAGAAGAAATGCAGGTCAGGTAAATTAGGTATGAAAATCATTATAGTCCGCTTGAACCAGAATTACACCTGCTAATTTTTGCAGTGCAGCAATTTTAAAATTGCTCAGGTTTTTTGAATGCACTATTTATAAAGATGGCGATTCTGAAGCTAATTGCAAGGCGATTCGCTGTTTTAATTCTGCATCGGGCAAGGCAGAACGTAGAATTGCAGGGCGCAAAACTTCACCCCAAATCGGATTGGGAAAATGTGGGTCGTCTTGAAAACGGGGAATAATGTGCCAATGCAGATGCGGCACGACGTTGCCGAGGCTTGCGAGATTCATTTTCGTGGGCTGATAAACTGCTCGTAACACCGTTTCCACGGCATAAACCACGTTCATCAATCGCGCCCGCTCGGCAAGGTTTAAATCCGTCATTTCCGCGCCATGCCGTTTTAAAATCACTCGACAAAATCCGACATATTCTTGTGATTCGACACGAATAATTCTTAAAAAATCATCTTCCCACAACAGCACGCCGCCGAGGGTTTGGCACAGTTCACAGGAAATATTTGACATGGTTTGTGCTCGGTTAATAGGTATTCAACGCAATTTTAGGACTCGCGGTCCTCGAAGGACTACCAGTCCTTGAACTCGACTAATATTCCAATTTTTTACGCGCATCTTCAAAAGATAAATCTTGCGCCATCATTAAATACACGCGATTCTGAGAGCTTATCAAAATCATCGGTTAAATTATCAAGCGCGTTATCAATATCATTACTAAACAAAATCATTGCTTCTTCAGTTTCTTGGGTGAATCATTCCAATAACGGAATCCCCGTCACTTCCAAAGCTGAAGCCACAAAGCGCGAGCGAATTTGAGTGTCTAATTTTCGCGTCTCCTGTAATAAGTTAATCACCCCAAGCACGGCAAAACTTTCGCGCTCACAAATCACAAAATCTAAACGCTTTTGGGCAATACGTTCTGCTGCCGCCTATCTTTCTTTAACATCAAGATTTTCATCAGGTTTTAAAATATCAGCCAGCCGCACTTTTACCAGCAAACGATACAATTATTTTGCCAAAATTTGTTCCAAAACGACAAACAAGCTTTTTTCCGCAGGGCTGAGCCACGGCGTGAGCCGCGTATAGAACCGATTTGAAGTTTTTAAAATAAAGCGAGTTGTTTAATGATAAGCCTGATAAAACACAGTTTGAGTGAGGATTTGGGCGATAACTCAAATTGGATTTTATCCATAATTTCAGGGTAAAACTTCTGGGGGCTTTGTAAAAACAAAAGCCCTTGTTTTGAAGACTGGCGAGACAGGTATTCTTCACCGCTTGGGAATCCACCATAATCAAGCTTGTCCGTTTAGCGTTTTTTTGAGTGCTCTCTGAGGCTTTCATGTAAACGCGGCATCAGTTTATCGATGATAGCTCGCCATTATTTATAATGCCAGTACACGCTTGAATAGGGTGGGAAGTCTTTGGAAAGGTCAGCCCAGTTGCAGCCATTTTTGAGCTGGTAAAGCATGGCATCGAACAGGATGCGATAGCCCCATTTCTGAGGACGAGTTTGTTTTTCCTTAGGCAATAGCTCATTTAATAAAATTTCAACGATTGCCCACTCTGCATCGTTTAGGCTGCTTAAATAAGGACTTATTTTATTTAGCTACGCTTGCGTTTTTCTCATCTTTTAAAGTTTAGTAGTTACGCAGTTTAATCTGTAACTATTTTATTTTTATGGAAACATGATTATGCAATGCACAATACTAACTCATTTTAAATAAAAGGATTAATGTTTCAACTGCCTAACTCCTAAGGTTTACATAAGATTCCAAATCGGTTCTATATAACTCACTCGAAGTCTTGAGTAAGATGTAAAAGATTTGGTGATAAATCCTTTGATGCAGATAAGCGTGTCAGAGAGGTTTTAAGACTCAGGGGGATTGGTTGTGTGATTCGCTTCAAGAAAAACCGTTTGAATCCTTGTGAGTATGATAAAGAGCTTTACAAAGAAACGCCCTTTGATAGAAAACTTCTTTTGCAAGTTGAAGCAGAGCGATAGCGACTCGATATGATAAATGCTCAGCCCATTTCTTGAGTGGTATTTACGTGGCTTCTATTCTCATTCTTTTGGCTTAATCTCCCTCCCTTTACTATTTGAGGACACGCCCTAAGAGTAAGAGGATGAAAAATATGTCTGAATCGCAATTTAAAAATGTTTTTAGGGGTTAAATCCTGTGTGAGAATGAGAAAAAACTAACTTAAACACCCCCTCATTTTTTCAAAAAATAGTCGCTACAAAAAATCCTAGTGTAAAATACACGCTTAAAACATCTGAACAGGTGAGTAGCAATACTTTTCTGTGTTAATTATTTCTAATAACTTACGACAGTTTGACAAGAGGTTTGGCATGGCAAAAATTCAACGTGCACTGATTAGTGTGTCTGATAAAACGGGCGTTATTGAGTTCGCGCGCGCTTTGGCGGCACAAGGAATCGAAATTCTTTCCACAGGTGGCACGGCGAAGCTGTTAGCCGATAGCCAAATTCCCGTGATTGAAGTTTCCGATCACACGGGTTTTCCTGAAATGATGGACGGTCGCGTCAAAACTTTACACCCCAAAATTCATGGCGGTTTATTGGGTCGTCGTGGCACTGACGAAGCGATCATGCAAGCGCATGGCATTAAACCCATTGATTTATTAGTGGTTAATTTGTATCCCTTTGAACAAACCATCGCGAAACCCGATTGCGATTTAGCCACTGCGATTGAAAATATTGACATTGGCGGCCCTGCAATGTTGCGTTCTGCGGCAAAAAATAATGCCTCGGTCACGGTGATTGTCGATGCCCAAGATTACGCCAAAGTTTTGGCAGAAATGCAGCAAAATGAAGGCAGTATTAGCCAAAGCACCCGCCAAATTTTAGCCCGCAAAGTGTTTGCCCACACTGCCGCTTATGATGGCGCAATTGCCAATTATTTGGGCAAAATCAACGAACCCGTATTTCCCCCGACTTTATCTTTACAATTCCACAAAGCGCAAAATATGCGTTATGGCGAAAATCCCCATCAAAAAGCTGCTTTTTATGTGGAAACAGCCCCGAAAGAAGCCTGCATCGCGACCGCCGTGCAATTACAAGGTAAAGAACTTTCTTATAACAACGTTGCCGACAGTGATGCTGCTTTAGAATGCGTCAAAGCTTTTACCGAAACGCCTGCTTGCGTGATTGTCAAACATGCCAATCCTTGCGGGGTTGCGGTGGGCGCGACGATTTTAGAAGCCTATGAAAAAGCGTATAAAACTGACCCCACGTCCGCTTTTGGTGGCATTATTGCATTTAACCGTCCTTTGGATGCCATCACCGCAAAAACCATTGTAGAACGTCAATTTGTGGAAGTGATTATTGCGCCTAGCGTTGCTGAAGATGCCAAGCCAATTCTGGCGACTAAGCAAAATGTGCGAGTTTTAAGCTGTGGCGAATGGGCGAATACTGCCGCGCCGCGCTTTGATTTCAAGCGGGTCAATGGCGGTTTATTGGTGCAAGATTATGATTTAGGCGCGGTTGGGCGTGCGGATTTAAAAATTGTCACCAAACGCCAACCCACGGAACAAGAAATTGCTGATTTATTGTTCGCGTGGAAAGTGGTCAAGTTTGTGAAATCCAACGCAATTATTTATTGCAAAGATGGCACAACCATTGGGATTGGTGCGGGGCAAATGAGCCGTGTGTACAGCGCGAAAATTGCCGCGATTAAAGCGCAAGATGAAAAATTAGTTGTGCCTGGTTCGGTGATGGCTTCGGATGCGTTTTTCCCGTTCCGTGATGGAATTGATGCTGCCGCCGCCGCAGGTATTACCGCAGTGATTCAGCCCGGTGGCTCAATGCGCGATGCTGAAGTGATTGCTGCTGCTGATGAACACGGTATTGCGATGGTGTTTTCTGGAATGCGTCATTTTAAACATTAATTAAGTCCCAATTCAGGACTGGCAGTTGCGTAGGGTGTATAAGCGTAGCGTCATACACCTTCACAACTGAAAAAATCTAAAAATTTAATAAGTTGCCTGTTTCGGTGCATGACGGCTACGCCTTATGCACCCTACAAACAACGATCTAACTCAAGACCTGCTAGGTTTTAAAAACCTAGTAGATCTTTTTTTAACAATTACAGCGGACGACTCACAAAAGTCACCGTACGATCTTCTTCATCTAAAACCGCATGGAAACCCAGTTTCGCCATTAATTTCAACATGCTATGATTATTACTCAACACATCGCCTTCAATGGTTTTCAAACCTCTGGAACGTGCCGCATCCATGATAGAAGTCATCAATTTATGTGCCACGCCCCGATGTTTCCAACGATCCGAAATCACCAGCGCGAACTCACAACTTTCGCCATCGGGATTAATCGCATAACGCGCCACGCCTAATTCCACTTCGCGCCCGTCTTCTTCCGTCACTGCAATCAACGCCATTTCGCGGTCATAATCGATTTGCGTGAAGCGCACCAACATCGTGGGCGTTAATTCTTGCAAGCTTTGCATGAAACGGAAATATTTCGATTCTTCCGACAAACCGCGTACAAATTCTTGTTCAATATCGGCATCTTCGGGGCGAATCGGACGGATTAAAATATCTGTGCCGTCAGGGAGTTGCCATTGTTGCAATAAATGCGAAGGATAGGGATAAATAGCCATGTGTGAATAACGATCCGTGGAATGGCTGTGATAATCGACCACAATCCGCGCATCCACTGCAACCACGCCATGTTCGTCAATAATTAAGGGATTAATATCCATTTCCCGCAGCCAAGGCAGTTCGCACGCCATTTCGGAAACCCGCAATAAAGCATGTTCCAAAGAATCCAAATCCGCTGGCGGCATTTGACGGAAATGATCCAATAATTTCGCGGCGCGGGTTTTGCCGATCATGCTCTTGGCTAAATAACGGTTCAGCGGCGGTAAACTCACAGCAGTGTCGCCCAGCACTTCAACCATTGTGCCGCCCATGCCAAAAGTAATAATCGGACCAAACACGGGGTCGCGCACAATCCCAATCATCAGCTCGCGCCCATTGGGCTTGCTGATCATGCGTTCCACCGTCACTCCGTCCAGACGCGCACTGGGGCAATGTTGCTGCACTTGCTGCATGATGCTGCGGAACGAGTCACGCACCGATTGGGCATTAGTAATATTCAAACGCACCCCGCCGACATCGCTTTTGTGCGAAATATCAGGCGAATTAATTTTCAGCGCAATTGGGAAACCCATTGATTCTGCTAATACTAAAGCTTCGTTGGCAGTGCGCGCAATTGCGGTGGCAACCACAGGAATTCTAAACGCACCGAGCAGAGCTTTTGACTCCATTTCAGTCAGCACTTTGCGACGTTCTGCGAGCACGCTTTCAATAATAATCTTTGCGCCTTCCACATCAGGGCTGTCCTGATGTCCCAAAGATTCAGGGGTTTGCAATAATAATTGCTGATTTTGATGATAGGCTGAAAGGTAATGAAAGGATTCCACTGCCGCTTCAGGGGTGCGAAACTCAGGAATACGGCGTTGCACAAAAGCGCGACGGCTTTCTTCAATTTGTTTACCGCCCATCCAACAACCTAATACGGGTTTGCTGGATTTTTCAGCGAGTTCAATCACCGCGTGTGCCGCTTCTAAAGGATGGCTCATCGCTTGCGGGGTCAAAATCACCAGCACCGCATCAATATTCGGGTCTTCCAAACAAGCCGCAACCGCAAGTTGATAACGTTCTGCGGTGGCATCGCTGCCAATATCCACAGGATTCGCATGTGACCATAAGGGCGGCAAGGTTTTATTCAATGCGGTCAGCGTGGTTTGCGACAAAGTTGCCAGCGGAATATTCAATTCTACCGCGCTGTCAGTTGCCATCACGCCAGGCCCGCCGCCATTAGTGACGATTGCTAAACGATTGCCGTGCGCTTTGTAACGCGAAGCCAAGGTTTTGGCGGCGGCGAATAATTGCCCAAAGGTTTTAACCCGCACTACGCCTGCGCGTTGCAGCGCAGCATCAAAGGCATCATCGCGCCCAACCATCGAACCGCTGTGCGACATCACCACTTTAGACACGCTTTCAAAACGACCGCTTTTAATCACGATCACGGGTTTAATTCTGGCGGCGGCACGCAATCCGCTCATAAAGCTGCGGGATTGATGAATTCCTTCGATATACATCAAAATCCCTTGGGTTTGCGGGTCGGAAACTAAATAGTCCAACACTTCCCCGAAATCGAGATCGGCCGATGTACCTGTGGAAACCACGGTAGAAAAGCCCACATCCAAAGGGACTGCCCAATCTAAAACCGCTGCACACAATGCGCCTGATTGCGACACTAAAGCTAAATTGCCTGCTTTTGCCGTGCCTTTTAAGAAGGTCAGATTTAAGCCGATGCTGGGGCGCATAATCCCAAGGCTGTTCGGACCTATAAAGCGGATGCCATAACGTTTGGCGATTTCTTGGAGCTTTTTCTCAAGTTTTCCGCCCTGTGCACCGGTTTCGCTGAAGCCTGCGGAATGGATGACCACCATTTTAATGCCGTAATCGCCACAGCATTCGAGAATGGCGGGCACGGTTTTGGCAGGCGTGGTAATCACTGCCAATTCAATGGGTTTGCCAATTTCTTTTAAATTTTTGTAGCTGGGGCGTTCTTGAACTTTTTCATATTTTGGATTGACAGCATACAATTCCCCTTTGTAGCCACTTTCCAGCAGATTTTTGAAAACAACGTAACCTACGGAATCTTCAGTATTACTTGCGCCGAAGATGGCAACAGAGGTGGGTGTGAAAAGCGGTTTGAGGTAGTGTTTGCTCATGACTCATATATCCTTATAAACATAAATCATAGTATAGCGAATTTAAACGGCGTTGTGCAGTGCAACATTTAAAAATAGCGAGTCTTTCCCAAGAGTTCCATATAAAAATACTGCGGATTCAAGCGGTGATACGAAATGATTTTTTGTCAAAATAACTGTGTGGGGAAGCCTTTGGGAAGGGATTTAGCGCGCAAAAGTTTTTAACTGCGCCCCTCATTTTTTGGCGGGGCTAAAAATCTTAAACCGCCCTTTATTCGGAGCGCAGTTAATTTCATGCTGAAATAATCGGTGTGCGTATAAAACGCAAAGGATTATTTCTTAGCATCACACCAACCTTGTTTGGTTGCGCCGTGGTATTCAATTCCTAACTTTGCTTTCAATAACAGCGCGGCAAGGTTTTCGCCATCAACAAACACGTCTGCCAAAATGCGGAAATATTTATCGCGTTTCATGTTGCGCAGTTCGATTTTCTTGGCACTGCGTAATTTCTCGACGGTGAATTGTTTGGCAGCTTGGGCGGCTTTCTTTTCTTGTTCACATTTGCCGCGCATTTCGGGGGTGTCAATGCCGTTCACACGAACCCCAATGCGTTCGCCCACAATCGGGGGATAATTTTTGATGTTGACGCGGAAAGTGTCGCCGTCATAAATCGAGGTGACTTCAGCAACTTCAACTGTGCCGAAAGATTTGTCACTGCCCGCCATAATCGTTTCTGTGATTTCGGCGGTGTTTTCGACCACGGTGGTGGTATCGGCTTCGGCTTTTTTAGCGGTGGCAGCAAAGGCATTGCTTGCTAAGAACAAACCTAAAAAAAGATACGTGATTTTCTTCATGTGAACATCCTTGAAATGAGAGTGAGGTAATTCACGGATTTTATGCAAGACATGATCCGTATCTTCGAGCATATCTGTGCTTGCTGAAAATAGCCATAGGTCTCAAGCGAGCGTGAGTAAGGAATTGATTATGTATGAGCGGAGTCTGTTGTAGCGGGGAAATGACAGGCGTTTTAGGAAGGCGTATCTGGCAGAATGAGTAAAGGATAAGCTATTGATTAAGCAAGTTGAGTCTGTTTCATACCATTGACTGGCTGTCTTGTAATATCAATGTTTTGAGTTTTTTAGCAGGTATACCTGCACAGAGGCTGTGTTTAGGTAAATCGTGTAATACCACGCTTCCTGCGCCGACCACGGTTTTTTCATGAATATGGACACCCGCCAAAATGGTCACACGGCTACCAATCCAGCAATATTCATCGATGCAAACTTTGGCAATTTTAGGCGGAAAAATTTCGCACAATGGGGAATGATGAAAACTGCCTGCATCGCTGTGGGTTAATAATGTAACATTGGGAGAAAGGGTCACACCACGTCCCAGATAAATTTCGCCTTCTAAATCAAGATAACATCCCATTCCAATGTGCACGTCATCTGCCACAGTTAAGTTTTTAAAGCCTTGGCTCAAGTTAAAAAATCTAACTTCATAAATACGCACATTATTGCCAATAGTTGCCCCAAATAATCGTAATAATTTGGCACGTAACTGTGGATGAATCACCCCACGCAAGCCTAATTCTAACAACATAAATCCCGCTTTTTTAAGACTGACCCAAGGTTTAAACATATACCCTTTAGAGGCTTGATAGTGAATCATTTAACAAATATACAATGCCAAATTTAACCTTCAGCGCATCCCCTTCACTGTTTGGATTTATCCGTCGGAATACCCCAGAAAATCATGCCACTTGCTATAATTAAGGTAAGCATGGGAATCATTTTAACGCATACTTAATTTAAACTATCATCGCAAGCAATTCGAGAGAAATTTAATGCACTGCTGAGTGTAACTTGATGAAATAAAATAGCTTTATAAAAGATCAGCCAATTTAAGCATCAGGATGGGGCGTGTTATAATGCCGCACCCTCGTGCTGGCAATGTCTGCATCACAATAAATTACGATGGCTGGGCTGAACTTAAGTTTTAGGAGGCTCGCTCGGGGTGGCTTTCGGTGCAATTTCATCATGATCCATTAATACCTCATGCGCTGGACCTTCCATATCATCAAATTGCCCAGATTTAATCGCCCAAAAAAATGCCCATACGATAAAGCCAACCAAGACCAGCGAGAGCGGGATTAATAAATACAAAATATCCATAAGAAATTTTTCCCAAAAAGCGCGGATGCGCCTTTAACTATTTTAACAAAAGGTAATTTGAACGGTAATGCTGTTGACAGCATTCATTCCGTGAAAATATAAATTATGACGGCAAGCACCTTGGCACTTTCCCCTGTCACACCCGAGCCATTTTTAATGGCGCGTTTGGGTGAGTTATTAGTACAGGCAAATTTCGTTAATTCCCAAGATATTCAACGCGCCCTAGATTTTCAGCAACGCTTTGGCGGTAAACTGGGGGCAGTATTAATTCGGATGGGCGCAGTCTCAGAAGATAGTCTGCTCAGCACGCTTTCGCAACAACTGGGTTTGCCCGTCATTGACAATGCCAATATTCCCACCGATGCCGCCCCCTTAATGCAATTAATTGAACTTTCAGGTATCGAAAAAGATTGGTGGCTGGATCAAGAAATTGCTGCGTGGACAGACGAAGAAAATCAGTGCATTCATTGTGTTGCCCGTGACCCTTTAAACGATACTTTGCACGAAGTGCTCAGCCAATGCTTTCCGCACTATACACTGATTTGGTATTTAGCACGCAACCAAGATTTAGACCGAGTTCTGGATCGCTTGGCAAAAGCCCATGATGATGACGGTTTTGGCAACAGCGACGATGTGCATTTACTGCGTGAATTAGCCGAAGGCGCGCCCGTGGTCGAATTTGTGAACAATATGTTTTCACAAGCGATTGATCAACGCGCCTCCGACGTGCATTTAGAACCTGAAGAACATAGCTTTTTTGTGCGCTATCGTGTGGATGGCGTGTTATATGAACATTTAAATTTACCCAAAGAACGCTTTAACCCAATTGCTTCACGGATAAAACTGATTTCAGGCTTGGATATTGCGGAACGTCGTTTACCCCAAGACGGACGCTTAAATATTCGAGTCAGCGGGCAAGAATTGGATATTCGGGTGTCTTGTTTGCCGGGCGTGCATGGCGAATCTATCGTAATGCGCTTATTACCCAAAGAACGCCAAACCAGCCGCTTGGATCACCTTGGATTTGCACCGGATCATTTACGCTTATTCAACGAATGGATCAGCGAGCCGCACGGCATTATTTTAGTCACAGGGCCGACAGGTTCAGGGAAATCCACCACTTTATACGCCGCATTGGATGCGATTAACGACCGTTCTCAAAAAATTATTACTGTTGAAGACCCTGTAGAATATCAACTGCGGGGTGTCACGCAAGTGCAAGCGCACAGCGAAATCGGCTACACTTTCGCCCAGGCTCTGCGCTCAATTTTGCGTCAAGACCCTGATATTATTATGATTGGGGAAATTCGGGATCGGGAAACTTCCGAAATTGCAATTCAAGCCGCGCTCACAGGGCACATGGTGCTGTCCACTTTACACACCAATGATGCCGTCAGCGCGTTTACCCGTTTAGTGGATATGGGCGTAGAACCGTTTTTAGTAGCCACTTCGGTGCGTGCAGTGCAAGCACAGCGTTTAGTGCGGCGTTTATGCAGTTGTGCGGTTGCCAGCGAGCCATTGGCGATGGTGCGGGATCGAGTGCGGGAAATTTTGCCCAAAGAATTGGCAGATCGCCCTGCTAATTGGAAGGCGGCTGTTGGTTGTGCACAATGCCAACACACAGGCTATCAGGGACGGGTGGGGATTTATGAACTGGTGTATATCACCCCTGAAATTCAAAACTTGGTGCTACAACGTGCGACGGCAAGTGATATGCGGCGCATGGCGGCAAAACAAGGATTTAGAACTTTGCGTGATGATGGATGGATTAAAGCCTATCTGGGTGTGACCAGCATTGAAGAGGTGTTACGTGCCACTGAAGCGGCGACTCTTTAAGATGCGTATGATGGGTTTAGGGCAACTATGAGCAGCATATTTCCTGCGGATTTTTTTCAATACAGTGCGGGTTTGTTCGCCGTTTTGGATAATGAGGCGCGACTGGTGCAAGTGGCAGGCGCGTGGCAACAACAATTACAACTGAGCACGGCGCAACTGCTACACAGCAGCTTTCTTGAATGGGTAGCAGCCGACGGCGTGGTTGCCATCACCCAACAACTCGGTGAACTGATCAAGGGGGATAAAACCGCTGTCCAGTTTCATTGCTATTGGCGCAATGCAGCGGAAGCTTATCAGCATGTACATTGGGTGATTAATCGCACCCCGCAACGGCAACTTTATGCGGTTGCAACGGTGCTTGAGGACTATAAACCCAGCTCAGATTTTTTCTATGAGTTGTTGCAGCACAATCCTGATTTGATGACGGTGAAAGATGCACAACAACGTTACGTCTTTTGTAATGAAGCCTTTTGTCAATTTATAGGAAAAACTGCGGCTGATTTATTGGGAAAATCTGCACATGATGTATTTAATCTGGATGAATTTGAACACCTTGCGGCACAAGATGAAATTGTGCTGAAAACGGGTAAACCGCATATTGGCGAAATTTACCTGCATGATCACAAGGGGCAGCCACATTATTTCATTTCCAAAAAAGTGCTTTATCAGCCCGCGCATTCGCCCCCCTTTATCATTGCTCACTATAACGAATTTACCTCCCATAAATTATTAGACCAAGCCTTACGCGCCCGCGAGGAACGTTTTGAATTGGCGATTCAAGGCTCACAACATGGCTTATGGGATTGGGATTTACGCAGCAATGAAATTTACCTCTCGCCGCGCTGGAAAGGCTTGCTCGGCTATGAAGATGCAGAAATCGCTAATCATTTAGATGCTTTGTGCCAATACGTGCATCCTGATGATTTTATGCAAATGTGGGGCGACATTGAGGCGTATTTAGATAAACGCGTGGCGCGCTATGAAAGCATTTATCGAATGCGCCATAAAAACGGCGATGATTGTTGGGTATTGGCGCGGGCGGCGGCATTGTGGGATAAAGAAGATCATCCGTATCGCATGGTGGGAACGTATGTTGATATTACCGAGCGCAAAAATATCGAACGCGCCTTGTTTGAAAGCCAAGCCTTATTAGCGTCCATTTTTGATGTCACCCCGATTGGTTTATGCGTCGCGGATATGCAGGGGCGTTTTGTGCGGGTGAATCAAGCCTTCTGTGAACTTTATGGCTACAGTGCGGACGAATTGTTGCAAGAAAGCTTTTTGCGGCTAGTGCCGCCCTCGCAGCATGAGGCTGTTTTAAAACTGCACCAAGGCTTTTTAAACGATACCTTGTCTAATGTTCCCAGCGAGTGGGTCGTGCAGAATAAAGCGGGGGCCAATTTAATTGTACAAATTACTTTGGGGCGTTTGCAATTACCCAATGGTTCGTTTTTGCGGGTTACTACGACCACCGATATTACCCAACGCAAACGTAATGAAGCAGAACGTGACCGCTTGTTTAATCTATCCGTAGATATGCAGTCGATTATTAATTTCACAGGACATTTCACCGAGTTAAATCCTGCGTGGGAAAGTATTTTAGGCTGGAGCAAAGCGAACTTTTTAGAAAAATCAGCCTTAGAATTTGTGCATCCTGCGGATATGAAAGCCACCATGGGTATGTTAGAACGCTTGCAACTCGGTGAAATTGTCCTCAATTTTGAAAATCGTTATCGCTGCAAAAATGGCGGCTATCGTTGGTTATCGTGGAACAGTTATCCGTTAATCGATCAAGGTAATATTTATTCAATCACGCGTGATGTCAGTGCTTCTAAACATGCCGAAGAAAAAATTGCCCACCAGCAACATTTTATCAGGCTGGTTGTGGACAGTATTCCAAGCCTGATTTTTATCAAAGACAGATTAGGTAATTTCATTTTTGCAAATCAAGCTGTTGCTGAATTATTGGGCACGAATTTAGAAAATTTACTAAATCACGAAAAAGTTGAATTCACCCATCCTTTAGAAAATTTGGAATATTGTCTAATTGCTCCACCGAATTTCCCCAATACTAATCAAGCAGTCGCCAGCGAGTCGGTTTGTACCACCGCCAAAGGCGAGGAACGCTGTTTCCACTTGGTCAAAAAGCCCTTTTTATACGAGGAAGGGGAAGTGTTGGTGCTCACTGTCGGCACCGATATTACCGAACGTTACAGTTTAGAACGCAAGTTTAGAGACACCATTGCTGAGTTGGAAACCATTCTCAACAGCAGCGTGATCGGGATTGCTTATGTTAAAAATGCGAATTTTGTGCGCGTCAATCACAAGCTGTGTGATTTGTTGGGCTATAGCAGCGAGAAGCTTTTAAAGTTATCCTTAGTAGATTTATTTGCAGAATCAAGTGATTATCAAAACTTACTAGAACGTGCACAAACTTTGTTGAAAGCAGGCAAGGAATATGATGCGGGGCATTGGTTACGACGCGAAGATCAGTCCTTATTTTATTCGCGCATCGTGGGTAAAGCCGTCGATGCCAGAGATTTGGATAAAGGCTCGATCTGGATGTTTGAAGACAGCACTTTACAGCGTCAATCTGAGCGCAATTTGAATTTAATGCGCACCGTGTTTGAAAGCACCGCCGACGGCATTTTAATCACCGATTTAAATTGCATCATTGAAAAGGTCAATCCTGCGATGAGCCAAATCACAGGTTATGCCACTGAAGAATTATCTGGAAAGAAAACCAGCTTCTTGGCATCGGGACGGCATCCCAAAGAATATTATCAACAGATGTGGGAAAGCATTACTAAAACAGGGCATTGGCAAGGTGAAATTTGGAATCGGCGCAAACAAGGTGAGCCTTATGTCGCATGGCTTTCTATTTCTGCGATTACGGATGAAGAGCAACATCCTGTTCAGTATATGGCAGTGCTCAGCGATATTTCACGTTTACAAGAAGATATTGAACAGGCGCGTTATTTAGCCAATTATGATTATTTGACCAAGTTGCCAAACCGCGCCTTATTTCACAGCCAACTTGGGCGGGCGCAAGCGTGGGCAAAACGTCATCATCGTTTATTTGCAATATTTTTCATTGACTTAGATGGATTTAAAGCGGTCAATGATCAATATGGACATGCGATAGGGGATTTATTGCTGCAAGATGTAGCAGAACGCCTAAAAAATTGTGTGCGTGAAACCGATATGATTGCGCGTTTTGGCGGCGATGAATTCACCGTGTTATTAACCGAAATTTCCCACCGCAACGGAATTGAAGTTGTTGCCCATAAAATTTTGGAACAGTTACGGCTAGAATTCCAATTAGAAAGTCACGTTGTACATGTGTCTGCGAGCATTGGAATTGCAATCTATCCTGAAGATGAGAATGATTTAGATAGCTTAATGAATCATGCTGATCGCGCGATGTTTTATGCAAAAGAACAAGGTAAGAATCAAATATTTTTCCATGATGAAGTACCGACTTCTTGGAAAATGAAGGAGTAAATCCTCTATACTCGCTTTTTAGGTTTTTGAAATCTCATAAGGTCTTAAGTTAATATTACAGTTTAGGACTGACAGCCCTTAGAGGACTGCCAGTCCTTGTTAAAGTTTTGCAAGTTTTCCCCCTTGAGTCTAAATTCTTATACCCCATAATATGTCATTATAACCTTAAATGGAGTCACCAATGACCCCCCAACAAAAGTTACAACAACTGGCAGTTGGTTTAAACGGCGCACTGCTAGACAATGGATTGAGCCTAGCCAGTGAAGTGTTAGCGGGTGAAGTCGATGTTTTGCTGACCACGGTGGAACAGCGCGAAGAATTCCCGATTTACATCACCGTCGATGAAAGTCAGATTTTATGTATTACCTATTTGTGGACAGAAGCCGAAGTTGATCCTAACAAGCGTATTGAATTGTTGGACACTTTGCTCAGCATGAATATTCCGATGCCTTTATCTTCATTCTCCAAAATCGGCAATCAATATGTGATTTTCGGAGCCTTATCTACAAATTCTTCGCTGGAAGAAATTCTCGAAGAATTGCACGTACTTAGCGACAACGCCCTCACCGCCGTTGAAGAACTGGCTGAATATCGGCTCTAATCAGGAGTAGCAACTCATGGGATTATTTACCAAATTATTCACCGCATTACGGGGTGCAGGCACAGAAGTTGGCGAAGCCATTGTGGACACTCAAGCCTTGCGAATCATGGATCAAGAAATGCGTGATGCACGTAGACACTTAGACGAGGCGAAAGAAAACCTTGCCAAAGTGATGGCAGAACAAATCGGAGTTGAACGCGAAGTTAGCCGTTTGAAAAAGCAAGTCGCTGAATATGAAAGCTATGCGCAAGGGGCCTTAGACAAGGGCAATGAAAATCTTGCCACTGAAATTGCGGGCAAAATTGCTGAAATTGAAAACGAACTCGCCGCACAAGAGAAAGTTTTGGAAAGCTATAACAGCAACGTCAACATGCTTAAGCAAACCATCAAAAATACTGAACGCAATATTCAGTCGATGGAGCGCCAAGTCAGTGTGGTGAAAACCACGGAATCGGTGCAGAAAGCCAGTGCGGCGGCTGCGACTAAGTTTTCAGGTTCAAACTCCGCGCTGCGTACTGCGACGGAATCTTTAGAACGCATTAAGCAAAAACAACAACAGCAATCCGACCAAATGCAAGCCGCGATGCAATTGCAACAAGATGAGTCGGGCGATGGTTTGCAAGCCAAACTCAAAGAAGCGGGGATTTTGACCAGCGACGGCACCACGGGAAATGCGGTGCTTGAGCGTTTGAAAGCCAAACGTACCCAAGTGTAGAGGCGCATCATGTCGCTGTGGAAAAGTATTTTCGGGGGAGATGTGGCGCGAGACAATGCGCCGCCTCCGCAAGCGTTGAATGCGCAGACTTTGCAAATCGGCAATATTGTGAAATTTGGTTTTGCCGCCCAAGCAGGTTTGAGTAATCAACGCTGTCGTGTGGTCGGGGTGAAAACTTATGATTTAGGCGGCGATGCCAAGAAAAAAGGCGTGTTGCTGTTGGAAGGCTCGGAGGCAGATTTTAGCCTTGCGGTGGTCAAACAAGGGCATCGTGATTTTTTAGAAATAGGCATCAGTATCTTGCCTGCCCAAGTCAAAGAACTGTTTGATTTGGAAGAGTTTGCACGGATTTTTGACCCTGAAGTCGAAGCTCCCATAACCTTGGAACGTATCAAAGAGCCTGAAAGCCTTGCGGGCTGGACGGGTGCAGTGTATTACCAAGAATTGGGACATCAGGCGTATATCAGCAGTGAAGATTATCGTCAACGCTATTTGACCACCGACACGGCGGACTGGGAAATGTTGGATTACGCACTCTTGGTCAGCGAAGACCGTCTTTTCGCGGTGCAAACCGAGGTTTACGATGGCGGGCGCACGGAAGTGAGTTTGTTGGCGTATTTGCCTTTGGATAAGATTGAAGAGATGTGGGCAGCTTAGCTTTCCAGTAGCCCGTATGCAGCGTAGCGGAATGCGGGAAATCGTAGGCGACGATCTAAATCCCCCGCATTCCGCTACGCTCCATACGGGCTACTTAACTACTTAACCTTGAATGTCCCCCTTTAAGTGTGCAGTTTATTTAAAAACCGATCCAGCGCATTCGCAAAACTCTGACGATCCGCCTGATTTAAAGGTGGCGGCCCAGAAGTCGCAATCCCTGAACTGCGCAACTCTTCCATAAAATTCCGCACCGATAAACGTGCCTGAATATTATCCACGGTGTACAGCTCGCCGCGCGGATTAAGCGCGTGTCCGCCTTTTTTAATCACCAAATCCGCCAGCGGAATATCCGCCGTAATCACCAAATCGCCCGCGCTCAATTGTTTCACAATCTCATTGTCTGCCACGTCAAAGCCCGCACCGACTTGCAACATTTTAATATGCGGCGAGCGTGGAATTTGCACCCGCTGATTTGCCACCAAAATCAACGGCACTTGCACCCGCGTTGCCGCCCGAAACAAGATTTCTTTAATCACATTCGGACACGCATCAGCATCCACCCAGATTTGAAACGCCATGTTATTTCCCCACGCAAAAAGTCGAGAAAATTTTCCCCAGCAAATCATCGGCGGTAAATTCGCCCGTGATTTCCCCAAGGGCTTGTTGTGCCAAACGTAATTCTTCCGCAAGCAATTCATTTTGATACGCCAGCGTGCGGATTTCTGCATTATTCAAAGCCTGCTGGGCGCGTTGCAAAGCGTCTAAATGGCGGCGGCGTGCGATAAAATTGCCTTCGCTGTAATCATGCACCCCGACTTTATCTTTCAAATACTGCTTTAATTTAGCAACGCCCGCGCCTGTTTTTGCCGACAAATACACCACGCCCTGCATATTAATCCCTGCTTCGTGTCCACTTAAATCAATTTTATTGCGAATAATCACGGGCGGCGTGGGCATTTCTGCGAGCAAAGCTTGTTGCGGCACGTCATTATCGTAACGGTCATCTAATAATAAAATAACAATATCAGCCTCTTGCAGCGCAATTCGGGTACGTCGAATGCCTTCTTGTTCGACTACGTCTTCAGTTTCGCGCAAACCAGCGGTGTCGGTGATGTGTAGCGGAATACCATCTAATTGAATATGTTCGTGAATTACGTCACGCGTTGTGCCTGCTATCGGGGTGACAATTGCGCTGTCGCGCCCCGACAAGCTGTTTAACAGGCTGGATTTGCCCACATTGGGTTCACCGACCAGCACCACGCGCAAGCCTTCACGCAATAAATACCCTTGTTGGGCTTTGTCTAAAACCCGCGCCACGGCCTGCTGTAATTCATTGATTTTATTAATCACTAAGCCATCTGCAAGCAGGTCAATTTCTTCATCAACAAAATCAATGCCCGCTTCAATATAAGTGCGTAACCAAATTAAGGCATCGACAAGACTATGAATATGCGTGGAAAACTCGCCTTGCAAGGAACGTAAGGCACAACGCGCCGCTTGCACGGAAGCACTGTCGATTAAGTCGGCAATGGCTTCGGCTTGGGTTAAATCGATTTTGCCATTTAAAAACGCGCGTTCCGAAAATTCGCCGGGGCGGGCAAGGCGTGCGCCATATTCTAAAATCGTTTGCAGCAGGCGATCCATGACCACTACGCCGCCATGTCCTTGTAATTCTAAAACATCTTCGCCTGTAAACGAGTTGGGGGCGGGAAAATATAGCGCGATGCCTTGGTCGATGGTTTCGTCTTGGGAGTCTTTGAAATCGCGATAGCTGGCGTAACGGGCTTTGGGCAAACCGCCGAGCAGGGCTTGGGCGATGGCGGCAACTAACGTTCCAGAAACCCGTACCACGCCAATTCCCCCGCGTCCGACGGGCGTGGCGATGGCGGCAATGGTTTCGTCACTGACTGGGTGCATAGTGGTTTCCACGGGTGATTATTTGAATAATATGGTTTTTTATTGTTCTCATGCTCTCGCGTGGGAATGCCTGCTGCATCATTCAGGGGGCGCGAGTTTGGCTGGAAAACAATTTTACTGAAATAATACGTCATAAGTTTAAATAATGTACTCAGGTTAAAACTGGGATTTTTGCTCCAGCGGCACGAATTTTACCAAGTATAACTTTTACTTTGGATAAATCTTATTTAAGTTCAGATGATATTTTCAGAATCTATTTTAGACTTCTGTTTGTTAAGCTTTATTTCTGGCTTAAAAAACGATTTTTAGCTAAATAATAAGTAAGGGCTTTAGTACGCAATTTTTTATTAATATTACAAAAGTTTATGATGCCATTATAAATACTTATAAAAGTATTTATAATCAATCAAATAAAGCTCGTGACGCAAGAACATCGGAACAAAAATAAACCCCGTAACTTAAGGAACATCATGTACCCCAACAACCACCAACGCCCCGACCCCGATGTGTTACTGGCACAGGTGCAAGCCCAAGAACGCCGCGCCACACGGGGCAAATTACGCATTTATTTTGGCGCATCCGCAGGCGTGGGCAAAACCTATGCAATGCTCACCGCCGCCCGCAAATTACAAACGGAACACCAAGATTTAATTGTCGGCATTGTCGAAACCCACGGGCGCAGCGAAACCCTTGCCTTGCTCGAAGGCTTGGAAGTTCTGCCTTTAAAAACCATTGAATATCGCGGACATAACTTAACTGAATTCGATATTGATGCCGCCATCGCCCGCCATCCTGCCTTAGTTTTGGTGGATGAATTAGCGCATTCCAACGCGCCAAATTCGCGCCACCCCAAACGCTGGCAAGATGTCGAAGAATTATTAAGCGCGGGCATTGACGTGTTTACCACCGTCAACGTGCAACATTTGGAAAGTTTAAATGATGTCGTCGGCGGCATTACGGGGATTCGGGTTTCCGAAACTTTGCCCGACACCGTATTTGATAAAGCGGATGAAGTGGTTTTGGTGGATATTCCCGCCGACGAATTACTCTCGCGACTGAAAGCAGGCAAAGTTTATCAAACCCAGCAAGCCGAACGCGCTTCAAGCAATTTTTTCCGCAAAGGCAATTTAATTGCCTTACGCGAACTTGCACTGCGGCGCACTGCGGATCGGATTGAAGATGATGTGCAAGCGTATCGGGTTGAAAAATCGATTAATACGGTGTGGAAAACCGATGCCTCATTGCTGGCGTGTATTGGCGCGCGTTCGGGCGATGAGCATGTGATTCGCAGTACCGCCCGCCTTGCCAACCAATTGAATACCAATTGGCATGTGATTTATATCGAAACCCCGCACCGCCTGCCCGCCGAACAACGCGAACGTATTTTAAAAACTTTAAAATTGGGAGAAGCTTTGGGCGCGCGCACCGCGATTTTATCGGGCAACCACATTGCACAAGAAATTATTAATTATGCACGCAGTCAAAACTTCTCAAAAATTATTTTAGGACGCAGCCAAGTCTCAGGATTTTGGCGCAGTTCAACCTTAAGACAACTTGCCATTCTTGCCCCTGACATTGATTTAATTGAACTTGGGCGCACCCAGTCCGAAGCCGCCCCCAGTGCCAAAACTGCTCCCGATGCAAGATTTACCGCCCCGCCGCAAAATTTTTGGCATTATTTATGGGCAATCGCAGCCAGTTTGTTCACCGCTACCGTTGCCACGCCCTTGCTACCTTATTTAGACCTCGCGAATATCGTGATGCTATTTTTGCTCACCGTGGTTTTGGTTGCAGTGCGTTTGGGACGTACGCCTGCGGTGATTTCTACCGTGGTTAGCGTGGCGGCTTTCGACTTCTTTTTTGTGTCGCCGCGTTTATCGTTTGCCGTCAGTGATGTGCAATATTTAATCACCTTTGCGGTGATGTTGGTCGTCGGTTTGATTACCGCCCATTTAACCGCAGGTTTGCGTTATCAAGCTCGGATTGCCGCCCGCCGAGAATCACGTTCCCGGGCTTTGTATGAATTCGCCCGTGAATTATCAGGCGCATTACAAACCGAACAAATTTTTGAAATGACCCGTACTTTTGTGGCGCAAACCTTTCGGGCGCAAGCAACGTTATTGCTGCCTGACCCGCATGATCATTTGCAAACCCCGCCCAAAGTTTCGGGGGAAAATTCAGAAATTGTAAACACCAATTTGCTCGATTTAGGGATTGCACAATGGGCGTTTGACCATGCCACGGCGGCGGGTGTGGGCACGGATACTTTACCGGGCAGCCCGTTTTTTTATTTACCCTTGCTTGCCCCAATGCGTACTCGGGGCGTGTTGGCAATTTATATTGAGAATCGCCACTGGATATTAATTCCTGAACAACGCCAACAATTGGAAACCTTTGCGACTTTGGCAGCGATTGCTTTGGAGCGGGTGCATTATATTGAAGTCGCGCAAGATGCCTTATTGCACATGGAATCGGAACGCCTGCGTAATTCTTTGCTTGCCGCGCTGTCGCACGATTTACGTACTCCACTAACTTCCTTAGTGGGTTTGTCTGAATCTTTGCTGAGAAGTAAGCCGCCCTTGAATGAAATGCAACACAGCCTTGCCGCTGCTTTGCATCATGAAAGTTTACGCATGAGTCAACTGGTTTCAAATTTATTGGACATGGCGCGGATTCAAAGCGGTGAAGTGAAACTTAATTTACAGTGGCAATCGGTGGAAGAAGTGGTGGGCAGTGCGTTGCGTGCCAGCGATTCATTTTTAAAGCATCATGAAATTCAAACCCGACTCGCGCCCGACTTGCCTTTGATTCGGATTGACGCAGTGCTGATTGAGCGCGTGCTGTGCAATCTTTTGGAAAACGCCACCAAATACACCCCGCAAGGTTCACGAATTATAATCACTGCGGAAGTGGGAGCACCGTTTTTAGAAATTGCCGTGAATGACAATGGACCGGGTTTGCCCGCAGGCAAAGAAGAAATTATTTTTGAGAAGTTCACCCGGGGCGAGCGCGAATCGGCAACGCCCGGCATTGGTTTAGGCTTGGCAATTTGTCGTGCTATTATTGAAGCACACGGCGGAAAAATTCGGGCGCGACAAGCTTTGGGCGGCGGCGCATCGATTTTATTCACCTTACCGCTCGGCAAACCGCCCGCCATGCCCAGTTTGGACGAAAACGATTAATATCATGAGTGAATCTTGTGTGGCTTTGCTGATTGAAGATGAACCGCAAATTCGCCGTTTTGTGCGCTTGGCATTGGAAGGCGAAGGCTGGCAGGTGTTCGAGTCGGAAACTTTAAAGCGCGGTCTCATCGATGCGGGCACGCGCCAAGCTGATTTAATTATTTTAGATTTGGGGCTGCCCGATGGCGACGGGATCGAATTGATTCGTGATGTGCGCGGCTGGTCTAGCGTGCCGATTATCGTGTTGTCGGCACGTAACAATGAAAGCGATAAAATTAAAGCTTTGGATTTGGGCGCAGATGATTATTTAACCAAGCCATTTGGGGTTGGGGAATTATTGGCGCGGGTGCGTTCTGCATTGCGGCGTTTGCACCAAACTGTCAATCCCACACAAGGAATTATCCAGTTTGGCGAGGTGAAAGTAGACACTAAAGCGCGTTTAGTCACCAAAGCGAATCAGTTGGTGCATTTAACCCCGACGGAATATCGTTTGCTGATGGTGCTGGTCACTCATGCGGGGCGGGTGGTGACCAATCCACAGTTGTTGCGCGAGGTTTGGGGACCTTCACATGCTGAAAGTGGGCATTATTTGCGGGTGTATATGGGGCATTTGCGGCAAAAGTTAGAAGACGATCCTGCCCAGCCGCGTTATTTATTGACAGAAACGGCGGTGGGTTATCGTTTGTTGTTGCCGTGTTAGTTAAAGTATTAACTGCGCCCCCAACCCCCTAAAGGGGGCTAAAGATAAGCATTTAGTAGGGTGGGCATCGCCCACCGTGTGACATATTGAACTATCTAGCAAGGTGGGCAATGCCCACCCTATCTTATTTGAAAGCAATTAGACCGATTTTTGAAATCCCTTCCTCTCCGTTATAATAGACAAATCGCTAGAAAATCTAGCCTATTGATTAACGACAGGAATTGCCATGTTTGTTGACTCCCATTGTCATTTGGATTTAATTGAAAACACCACGCCCGAACAATTATTAGCCGCCGCCAAACAAAATCAAGTAACTCATTGTTTATGCGTCGCGATTGATTTAGCGCATTTCCCGACGCTGTGCGCCTTGGCAGAGCGCACCGACAATGTGTTTATTTCTGTCGGCGTACATCCCAATGTGGAACAATCTGAAGAAGAACCTGATGTGCTGACTTTGGTTAAGTTAGCCGCCCATCCCAAAGTGATTGCGATTGGGGAAACGGGTTTGGATTATTATCGCAGCACGGGCAATTTAGCATGGCAACACGAGCGTTTTTGCACTCATATTGAAGCGGCAAAACAAACAGCTAAACCTTTGATTATTCATACCCGTGAGGCGGCAGCAGACACGATTCGCCTGTTGCGTGAAGAACATGCGGGTGAAGTGGGCGGGGTGATGCACTGTTTTGTGGAAGATTGGGAAACAGCAGCGCAGGCATTGGATTTAGGTTTTTATATTTCGTTTTCAGGGATTGTCACTTTTAAAAATGCTACTGCTTTACAAGCCGTTGCGCAGCGTGTGCCTTTAGACCGTTTATTAATTGAAACCGATTCGCCGTATTTAGCCCCCGTTCCCTATCGAGGCAAAACTAATCAACCTGCTTATGTGAAACATGTCGCTGAATTTTTGGCGAAATTGCGTGGCGAAAGCCTCGAAACCTTGGCGGCTGCCACCACGGCGAACTTTTTCCGTTTGTTTAAACATGCCGTTTAGTTTTTCACACCCTTAAATGAAAAAGGACTGCCAGTCTTTCAAGCACTGGCAGTCCTAAATCTCGATTAATTTTGAGCAGTTCTTAATCGTTAAAGCCTAAACCTTCGTTCAAAATCAGCATCTCTACGCGACGGTTTTGTTGGCGACCTTCCACGTTCGCATTGCTAGCAATCGGACGGGTTTCCCCGAAACCTTGGGCTTTCAAACGGCTGGCACTCACCCCACGTTGCACTAAAGCATTCAGCACGGTTTGAGCGCGTCGTTCCGACAAAGTTTGATTATAAGCGGTTTCACCTTGTGCATCTGCGTGTCCTGTAATCAAGACTTTACGCGTCTGATACGCTTGTATGGTTTCTGCGACTTTATCCATTTTTCGTTCTGCCAAAGGCAATAAATTCGCTTTGTCGAACTCAAAAAAAACCTCGCCAATGGTGAGCACCGTGCCTTTATCGGTCTCGAAAAACTCGAAATCACTGCCGCTGACAGATTTAATCAAGGCACATGCGCTACTCAAACCGCACAACAGCAGCACAATCACCCCACGTTGTAATGAACGCATACGCATTTCCTTCTCCTACTTAATCACTTAAAATTAAGAGAGGATTCTACGCAAAATCGGCTAATAATGCAGCCCTCAAATTTTGAGCGATGGGGGAAACGTGTTCGGTATAGTGTGGATGATCTACCCCAATACTGATTTTCGCGCCTGCTTGCATAACGGCAACTTGCTCGGCGGTGAATTCAAAGCGTAAGAAATGCACCGCAGAAGTTTTTTGTTCGGTGGCGCGTTCTAAATCTTCATCAGCAATAGCTAATACTTTTTCAGTATCAGCAATTTGCACCCAGATTTGATTTTCAATCCCTAACAATTGTTCCAAAGCCACGCGGCGTTGTTCCACATCAGGATATTCAATCAGTAAAGTGGCTTTCCAATTTTTCCCATCAGGAATCAAAGGATTATAGGCACTTAATTCTTCTTCAATGCCTGCGGATTCAAAAATGCGTTCGATGCGCAGCATTTCTTGCACTTGATATTGCACGGTCAAACGGTCTTCAAACAACAGGCTTAAATGTTTGCCGAGTTGTAAATTACGGGCTTGTTTATGTTCAATCACCTTGGCACGAAATGCGGCACGTTGCTCGGCATATTGTTCAAGGCTGTATAAATCTTGGCGAGTCAAGGGCTTCATGATTAAATTCCATACGCCTTACGGAGTAATTGCATCGGATGAGTGGGCTTTTGTTCGCTGTCGACTAAACCGTTTTCGATTTGGTGTCCTGCCATCGGGCAATCGCTGCTGTAATAATCGGGCTTGGCTTTGGCAACACGATCCACCACGGGCTTGCCGATTTTCATCGAATCCAAATGGGTTTCACTTTTCACAGCGTAAGTACCGTTATGTCCTGAACAGCGTTCAATGGCATCGACTTTGGTATTGGGAATTAATTGCAATACATCACGAGTTTTCAAACCCAGATTTTGCACGCGCAAATGGCAAGCAACATGATAAGAAATCGTTCCTAAATCTTCTTTAAATTCAGTGCTTAACAAGCCCGCTTTGTGGCGTAACATTAAATATTCAAAGGGGTCAAACATGGCGTTTTGTACTTTGGCAACATCGGAATCATTGGGGAACATTAAGGGCAATTCTTGCTTAAACATCAACACGCAAGAAGGGATGGGCGCGACGATGTCATAGCCTGCATCCACCAATTTCGCCATGGTGGGAATATTCACTTCTTTAAATTCTTTGACAGTGTCTAAATCGCCTAATTCTAATTTAGGCATCCCGCAGCAACGTTCTTGTTCTGCAAGAATGACGGGAATATTGTTGTGTTCAAATACTTTAATCAAATCTTCGTTAATGTCAGGTTCATTGCGGTTGCCGTAGCAAGTCACAAATAACACCACTTTGCCTTTGGTTTCGGCAGTTGCGGTGGGAATTAAACCTGCTTTGTGCAATTTGCTATCACGTTTACGCAAAGTATCGCTGTGAAAATCGGGCAAAATTGCGTCGGCGTGAATGCCTGCGACTTTGTCAATAATTTGGCGTAATGGTTTGATTTTATTGCTGGCATTCACAATACTGGAAATCACGGGGATACCTGCCAAACTGCCAACTAATTCGGTGGAAGTCAGTAAGCGGTCGCGCAATTTCACATCACCATTTTTAAATTTGACGGCTTTGGCGCGCAACATTAAATGCGGGAAATCGAGATTCCATTCATGGGGTGGCACGTAGGGGCACATCGTCATGTAGCACATGTCGCACAAATAGCAGTGATCGACAACTTGCCAGAAATCTTTTTTGTCCACGCTGTCTAATTCATTCGTGGGGGCTTCATCAATTAAATCAAATAATTTGGGAAAGGATTGGCACAGTTTGAAACAACGTCGGCATCCATGACAAATATCAAACACGCGCTCTAATTCGGTGAACAGGGATTCTTCGTTATAAAACTCAGGGGTTTGCCACTCCAAAGGATGACGAGTAGGAGCTTGTAAACTTCCTTCGCGGCTATCGATAGGCATGATATGGATTCTCGTACGTTGTGTTTTATGAATTTCGGGACGGGGCTATAAACCCCATCCCGAAACGCTTTCTTATTGGTTCAAACTGTCTAAAGCTTTTTGGAAGCGGTTCGCGTGTGAACGTTCTGCTTTCGCTAAGGTTTCAAACCAGTCAGCGATTTCGTCAAAGCCTTCTTCACGGGCTTCTTTAGCCATACCGGGATACATATCGGTGTATTCGTGAGTTTCGCCAGCAATGGCTGCTTTCAGGTTGCTTGCAGTAGGGCCAATCGGTAAACCCGTTGCTGGGTCGCCGCTGGCTTCTAAATATTCTAAGTGACCGTGTGCATGACCGGTTTCGCCTTCAGCGGTGGAGCGGAACACGCTGGAAACGTCGTTATAGCCTTCTACGTCAGCTTTAGCTGCGAAGTACAAATAACGACGGTTGGCTTGAGATTCGCCTGCAAATGCAGCCTTCAAGTTTGATTCAGTCTTGCTATTTTTGAGTTCCATGGGAAACCCTCCAAAAAAGTATTGTGTTTCAACCCACATTCGCCTCCATTCGCCAAGTGACTTTCTAGCGATAGCCACTGATAGATGGAGGTTGATGAATTTAGACTAAGTCTAAACTGTAAGTAACTCTATACCATCACAGTGTGTTTTGTCAATCTGCACTGCTAAATATTTTGTGACTTACCACAAGCAAAATACTGTTATTGGAGAGGAATTGCAATGCTTTCTGTGGGTGTGGTTTTTAAAACGGGCAGGATAAGCTTGAGAACTTGGAAGGGAATCTGTGCAGGTTTGAGACGCTTACTCAGGGCTATCAAATAAGCTTCTTAACTTGTCTTTTAACTCATCAAAATAAGCGTGTTCAAAGTCGTATGGTGCGGCGGGATAAGCGAGTTTATAAATATTATGCAAAATGGCTTTGTGATTTTCTTTGGAAGGAAATTCTGAACAATCTAAAAAGCGTTCGATACATTGCCGCTGAGGATTGGGAATGGTTGCAAGAATGAAAGATTCTAAATAACCTATTTTGGTTTCGGGGTCACACATGATGTAAGTGTGGCTGATCTCAGAAAAACCCAGTATTTCTATAATGTTGTTTAATTCGCGCTGCGTGTTTTCATAGCTGCCAAAGATTTTATCGTTATCGGAATGATCAGCATCTACGACAAATAATATTTTTTTAGTATGTCCGTCTTCAACGAGCTGTTTTAGCAATCCGGGTGCACTATACGTGCGATAATCGGGATTGAAAAAATTACTTTTACAACTCATGCCATAGAAATCAACAAGCTCTACATTCAAGTGAAGATGCTCCATTAGCTGATAAATGAGATCATTATCATGCGTTTTTTTGGGATTGCCTTCATGCAAAATTGCAATTGCTTTCATTAACGAATCTCATGAGCTTGATCAAGGCGCATCAACAGCATTTCATAATCCAAAGTCAGTGCCTTGACTATATTTTGTTTGTTTTTTGCCAGCGTAGTGTAACTAATTTCGTGTTCATCTAATTTCCTTGCAACCCGCGCAAAAGATTCCAACATTTCTTTAGAATGAGTGGTTGCGAATACTTGGCAATTTGTTTGTTTGGATAGGGTAAAAATAATTTCCCACAATCTATCTAATTGGCTGTAATGAATGCCGTTATCAATTTCATCGATAAATAAATAGCCGTCTGCGCCCGCATACAAAGTGCAAATAATAGCAATATATTGTAATAAGCCATCGCCGCATTCTGATAAGTGTCTATATTCACCGTTCATTTTGCATTGAGGTTGCTCACTAATGACTTTAAAAGTTTCGATATTGCTATCAAATTGAGAGACAAACTTGTTCAACTCAGTTTCTTTGTCTTTCTTCTGAATATCACTGAAGGCATCCAGTAATGAGCTGTTTAAATACCCATGACTATCAATATATCTAATATTTCGTGGAGGACTCATAGAAAAACTTGCTTCACTTGCAGCAATAGATAATGGCTTATGACTGCCCATTTTAAAATTAAAAACTTTTTTCTCGTCTTGTTCTTCAAAGGAAAACGTAAACTCTTTCACATTAGAACTAATATCACATTGTTGGATACGCTCAAGATAGGCATTGAATTCTTCGGGCGTAAAATGTGATGAAGTCAGGTTCAATCTTTCACGTCTGAAACCTACGTTTGAAATAGCCGAAATAACGGAGGAAACATTAATATAGCAGGCTTCTATAAACGCGGTTTTCCCCACATTATTTTTTCCACCAATCAAATTAACCCGTTTAAAACCCTCGGCTTTGAAATCCGTGAAACACTTAAATTGTTTGATGTGAATATTTGTTAAAAAATGTGGGTTCATGGTAAAAATCTTGTGTGATGACTCAAAATGCTTTCGAGTCTAGCAAATGAAAGTGGCTTCGTCGAGTTTAGGACTGGCAGTGCTTGGAGCACTGCCAGTCCTTCAATTCTTCTAAAAATCCCACACCCGCAAATCTAAAGCCCAAGCTTTCTGCTCAAAACGAATAATGCTAAGATAAGCCACGCGCTGAAATCATTCCCCTTTACAAGAGGGCGAAGGCACAAAGCCTGTCATCATCCCACAAGCTTTTAAGCGCACCCTCTTTATCCAAGCGGAACGCTGTCAATTCGCAGCCTAATGAATAGCCTGCTATCACCGAATTTCTCACAGCCTCTCTTAAAAAAACCAAGGAACTTATCCCGATGAGCGCAACGATTATCGAACAAGCAACACCCCGTTTACACCGTTCAGAATTAGCCGTGCCTGGCACCAACCCCGCTTTCTTTGAAAAAGCCGCACAATCTAACGTCGATTGCATTTTCTTAGATTTAGAAGACTCCATCGCCCCCGATGACAAAGAAGTCGCCCGTAAAAACATCGTTGCCGCTTTGAACGACATCGACTGGGGCACCAAAACGATGTTAGTGCGTATCAATGGCTTAGACACGCAATACATGTATCGTGACGTAATTGAAGTGGTGGAAAACTGCCCCCGTTTAGACATGTTATTAATTCCTAAAGTGGGCGTGCCTGCGGACGTGTATGCTTTAGATATGCTGGTCACGCAAATCGAACAAGCGAAAAAACGCCAAAAACGTTTGGGTTTTGAAGTGTTAATCGAAACCGCTTTAGGCATGGCAAATGTTGAAGCAATTGCCCAATCCAGCAAACGCTTAGAAGCCATGAGCTTTGGCGTGGCAGATTATGCGGCTTCTACCCGCGCCCGCACCACGGTTATCGGTGGCGCACATCCTGAATATGGCGTATTAACTGATAAAACCGCAGACGGCAGTGCCCGCGATTTCCATTGGAATGACATGTGGCATTTTGCACAAGCCCGCATGTTAGTGGCTTGCCGCGCTTATGGCTTACGTCCTATCGATGGACCTTTTGGTGATTTCAGCGACCCTGATGCTTATGTGGCGGCTGCAAAACGCGCTGCAATTTTAGGTTTTGAAGGGAAATGGGCAATTCACCCCAGCCAAATTGATTTGGCAAACGAAGTGTTCAGCCCCAGCGAAGCCGAAGTGACCAAA
This sequence comes from Thiotrichaceae bacterium, assembly GCA_028688145.1. Classification (GTDB taxonomy): domain Bacteria; phylum Pseudomonadota; class Gammaproteobacteria; order Beggiatoales; family Beggiatoaceae; genus JAQTYU01. The sequence goes on from JAQTYU010000001.1 coordinate 724,040, forward strand.
GCACGTCGTATTTTGGAAGCGATGGCAGAAGCCCAAAAGGCAGGAAAAGGTGCGGTGAGCTTGGACGGTCGTTTAATCGACATCGCCAGCATTAAGATGGCAGAAAATTTACTGCAAAAAGCACAAACGATTAGTAAGGTGTAATTGCTCAAAGGACTGGCAGTCATCGAAGGACTGCCAGTCCTGAATCTCGATCTCATTTAAGATTTTAAGCAATCGCAATATACTGCGCTTGCGCCCGCCGACTCAAATCCGTCACTACCGAGCTGACTTCACTTTCAGCAACATACACCCCATGCACCCGCACAGGTAAGCCCGTACCTGCTGTCATGTACAACATATCCCCTTGACCAAGCAGCATTTCCGCGCCCATTTGTCCAAGAATGGTACGTGACTCGCTTTTCGTATTCACCTGAAAGGCGATGCGTGTTGGAATACTGGCTTTCAATGAACCTGTAATCACATTCACCGATAAGTATTGCGTGGTTAAAATCAGGTGAATCCCCGCCGCCCGCGCTTTTTGCACCAAACGGGTAATAAAATCTTCGGCTTGGCTATGAATATGACTCATCATAATTTCTGCAATTTCTTGCATTACAATCACAATATACGGCAATTCGCCCGTCTCACCCGCCAATAAGGGATTATTCGCATCAACTTTGCTCAACATTTGGTTATAACTTTCAATGTTGCGTGCGCCCCGATTTGCCATCAAACGATAACGCCGTTCCATTTCCTGTTCACACCATTGCAGCGCGGGCGGAATTTGTTGCGCCTCATGAATCACGGGCAATAACAAATGCGGCAAGTTTTCATACAAACTCAAATCACGATTCGCATTGTCGATTAACAATAAACGCAATTGCTGTGGCGTGGATTTATACAACAAACTCAATAACAAACTGTGCACCGCATTGGCTTTTTCGTCGCCATGACTGGCTGCCAGCAATAAATGCGGAATGCGCGTCAAATCAATCACCACCGCTTGCCCACTAATCTCTTTCCCCAACGCCAAAGGCAAACGTGAAGGATGTTGCTGGTATTCAGGGGTGCTGATTAAATCGTGCAGATTAATTTCTTGGCGCACCGCGTGGGCGATTTCAATATGCAGCAAATTCGGAATATTTTCGACCACTCGCACTTTTTCGAGCCGCAAAATTGCCGCCAGTTGCGTGCCCAATTCTTCCAACTGCCCCACACTCAATGACTTTGCAAGCTGCACTTCAAAACTGCTGAGCACAGGGCCTGAACGCATGGTTTTCAAAATCGTGGTAATTTCTAAGGAATTCAGTGCGGATAATAAATCCTGAGAAAGTTTTTCTAAATTGGGCAATTCCACGGTTTGCGGCAGATTGGATAATAAATCTAAGCTTGGCAAAATTGCTGCGTCGGAGGCAGGCGGCGGGGCAATAACCTCGGTCAGCGTCGGCACTAATTCCGTTTTTTTCGCGGGCGTTGCCATTGAATCCGCTGCATCATCCGCATTTTCTAAAGCGACATGGCTAAATTGTGCTTCCGCAGGACGTTGACGAGATGCGCCTTCTTTGCGTTGAAAGTATTCGTCATCTTCTTCATATTCTTTATTATTTTTGCGGGTTTCCCAACGCTCTTTCGCCTTGCCAAATACAAAACGCGCCACATAACTGATGGCATTGGCGATATTTTTCAGTACCACACCCGCCCACGGAAAGAAGCGTTCACCTAAAAATCTTTCTAATACGGGCATTAAACGCAGGGTATGAAATCCCAAGAAATCCATGAGTTTCATCCATGACAAGCCCGTTAGCAAAGTCACGCCTGTGAGAAATACCGCCAACAGTAATAAAGTCGCGCCAAGATGGCTAAAGACGCTTTGTAAGCTTTGCCCGACTAATCTGCCTAAAATGCCACCTGCAAACACCGTTTCTGAGGAAAAGTGCACAATTGCTAAGCCGCAACCTGCGCTCAAGGTCAGAATAAAGCCAATGCTGGGAATGATGGTGGATTTAGGTTCGGCGATGATGTCGTAATGTCGCCCGTGGTAAACCAAAAAGCCGACGTAGCCGACAATCATTGGGAACAGATAGGCGAAATAGCCGAAAAGATATAAAAATACGTCCGCAAACAATGCGCCTGCGACACCGCCCTTATTTTTGACTTCTGCCACTTGCGTGCCACTGTGTGACCAGCCGGGGTCGAGTGGGTTGTAGGTGAATAAACAGACCAATAAATACAGGGCAACAAAGCAAAAGAAAATTAATAAAATCTCACGTAACCCATGTTTTATCGGGCGGTCGTCAGCGGGCGTATTAAATCTGCGATTGCGGCGAGCTTGGGACACGCTAATTCCTCTATTAATAAAAACGATTGCTCAAATTCACTATTATTCAGAATTTTACCTTGTCAACTACAGAGAAGCAAAACATTTACAAGAAATGTGACTGAATTGCAAGGTGAGGGAAGTCTGAAAACCTGCTGTTTTTACTCAATTATGGGCAAAGCATGGGCGGGTAAAAGCTTTTTGCATAAAACATGTTTAAATATGTATATCTCGCTAAGTTCTTGTCTACAAAGTATAGTGAACGAGAGGTTGTGGATAAATTGTAGATTTTGTACAACAGATGAAAACAGAACTTCCCTCCTAACTTTTAACCCATGCTATGCTTAAACAGGCACAACTAAAACACTGGGTTAAATCATGATGAACCGTAAACGTTTAGGCATAATCATTTTTGACGACATCGAAGTGCTCGATTTTTGCGGGCCTTTTGAAGTCTTTTCTGTCACCCGACTGAATGAAGAATTGCGTCGCGAGCAAGTTTCTCCCTTTGATATTTCATTAATTGCACAATACGATAAAACCATTGTCACCACGGGCGGCATGAAAGTCACGCCCGGTGTTACCTTTGCAAACTGTCCACAATTAGATATTTTAGTCGTGCCGGGCGGTTGGGGAACACGGCGTGAAATGTATAATGATATTTTGCTTGATTTTGTGCGCCAACAAGCGACAAATGTAGAAACCTTAGCGTCAGTGTGCACAGGTGCATTGATTTTGGGCAATGCAGGATTATTGAATGGACTGCGTGCCACCACGCACTGGGGTTCATTGGAAATGATGCAGCAACTTTTCCCACAAGTCATCGTTGATTCAACTTCTCATGTGGTTTCCCAAGGCAAAGTGATTACTTCAGCAGGAATTTCCGCAGGCATTGAAATGGCATTGCAAATTGTGGCGCAATATTATGGTGAAAATATCGCCCGTTCAACCGCGCGACACATGGAATATTCTTATCCTGAAAATAATAAGCGGCGGGTGGTTTTATAACCGCCTAATTTTATTGAGCAAACCTAGGGTGTATAAGGAGTAGCCGCCATACACCTTTTGGTGACGGCACAACTTTTTAAATCGCAAGGTGTATGACGCGATGCTTATACACCCTACGCATTGCTCAATGGGTGACTAGATTTACAAAGCCTTATCGTTCACCACCGAATCCAACTCCATGCCACGGAAAATACTACAGCGTTCAAACACCGCAAGCGTGGGCGCGACTGATTTGTGATGACAATATTTAGCAACCAATTTCGCCAAACCTTTAATATCGCGTCCGCTGGCTTCGGGAAATTTCTCTGCCAAGGTGTCCAGCAACTGCGGTTCAAGCTGTAAGCCAAATTGCTCCACCATCACCGCCCAAATTTTACGGCGGTCTGCTAAGCCCGGCGGATGATAACGAATGAGCGCAATACAGCGTGACACAATCGCTTCATCAATGTCGCCAACGCGGTTGGTGGTTAAAAACAGCAAGCCGTTGAAATATTCCAACACTCTTAAAAACACCCCAACCACCGCATTGGCGGCAATATTGTCGTCGCGCCGTTTGATATAAACGTCAGCTTCATCAATTAACATCACCGCGCCCCAACGTTGCGCCCGCACCAAAGTATTTTTTAAGGCAATTTCCATTTCAGTGACGTTCAAGCCCAATTGCCCTGAATGCACGCGGTACAAAGGACGTTTAATAATTTCAGAATATACTTCCGCCGTCAGCGTTTTCCCAACGCCCGCAGGCCCTGCACATAACACCGTCGTGCCGCCAGATTTGCCCTCAATAATATCATCCATTAACACATCCATTTCAGCGGTCAGGATGTCAATTAAATCAGTTTGCTCGGGCGGTAAAATTAATTTTTGTTTTAAATCAGGCTGATACGCATAAGGCTCCATATCATCGACATGCACCCAGACATGATGATGCAATTCCAAATGGAACATCAACACATAGCCATGAATCGGCAATTCCGTGAATAGATTTTCGGGAAGCGCGTCTTGGATTTTTTCAACGCTGTTTTCGACTTTGGTATTGTAATTCGCACTGCGCCCCGCTTTACGCAGGTATTTCCCGAAAACATCGCCCGACGCATCTAAAGTCAATTCGCGCTCGCTGAGAATTTCTTCATCATTCACCAAGCGCGCCAAACCGCCGCCCGAAGACAACACCACGATATTTTTACGGGTCCAATCGGTATTCCGATGTGAAGAAGTCGGATCATCGGCAAAAATCCCCACGCCACGCCCCGAAAATTGGCGACTGTATTCGGAACGCCAGTTAAAATAACGCTCGCTCGAATAAGTATAAGCTGCCATTAATTCAGGGGTTTCTTTTAAATAGCCTTGGGCGGCAAACATTTCTGCCACGGTTTTCCCGACAATATCGCGTTCCCGAATAATCAGGGCAACGGTGACAATTTTAGCGAGGCTGTTGGCTTTTAAATCGAGCAAAATACGCCCTGATTCTTCTTCGCCGGGCGGGGTGAAATCAATCCGCGTCACCACATAAGCCAAGGGTTTGCCCGCATTATTGGCTTTGAACAACCAGCCATGAATTGCATTTTTCGTTAAAAATTCGGCGATGGCGGGTAATAATTGCTCAAGTTGTCCTTCTTCAAAACGTTGACCGTCATAACTTAAGGCTTGCCGTAAGGTGGCGAGTTGGGCGACTTGCCCCTGCATTCTTTCGCCAGCGGCTGCATACAGTGATTCAAGATAGCCCAAATGCTGCGTCGAGAAATGATGAAAAGGCACATCGGCTCGATTACCGAATTTGAGTTGTTCTGTTAAGGCGCAAAGTTCGGGAAATTTTGCGACCATTGCCTCAACGTGACTGCGTTCAATTTGAAGTTTCATGCGAATACTGACTCACTGTGCTGATGAACTGAAACAGTAGTTTTAGCAAAGGATAAGCCAGTTGGATAAGTCTTTAATTTGACTGTTTTTTAAAGCAGGATAACGGGCAGATTGTCAGGTTTATAACATAGGCGTGCGGGGATTTTTGGGGTGTTTGTTGTTTTAGCGATTTAAATCTTCTTATTTTTCATTTAGGAGTTACGCAGTTGAATTTATAAGCAGTTCGTAGGGTGTATAAGGCGTAGCCGCCATACACCTTTAACCGCATAAAGCTTCAAATCGCAAGGTGTATGGCGGCTACGCCTTATACACCCTACGCTTTAATATTAATAAATTGTTTTAAATTAATATGTTATTAATTCAACTACATAACTTCTATCATTATGAGTCAATGCGTGGGAGTCTTAAATGGACAAGGACTGTTTGAATCAGAATTCACAGGATTAAAGAATTTTCAGAATTAAAAAGCTTAATATTTTCTAAGTATGAGTGCTTAATTCGGATAATCCCGTGAATCTCAGTTCAGACAAACCTATTCATAACGAAGCGCATCAATCGGATTCATACGTGCCGCCCGTTGCGCAGGGAAAAATCCAAAAAATATTCCGACAAATGCCGAAGAACCCAATGCAATAAATGCAATATTGAAATCAATCGCAATTGGCCATTGTCCCAGAAATGAAATCCCCAGCGAACCCAAGACCCCCAGCAACAATCCTATAAAACCGCCCAATAAACACAGCGTCACCGATTCCACTAGAAATTGATTCCGAATATCTTGTTGTCGCGCTCCAATCGCAATGCGCAGCCCAATTTCCCGCGTGCGCTCGGTGACCGAGACCAACATAATATTCATGATGCCAATGCCGCCCACCAACAGCGAAATCATGGCAGTTGAAGCGAGCAATACGCTTAAAGTATTTTGAGTCGCAGTCCGTGCTTTGATAAACTCTGCCAAATTTCGCACCGAGAAATCATCTTTGCTTCCCGAACGCACATTGCGGCGTTGGCGCAGTAAATTTTCCACTTCCTGCTGCACATCGCTCATGCTTTCATTTTGGGCAACTTCTAACATGATAGTTTGCACTGAATTTGGCACGGTATTATTGCCGCCGAGCACACGTTTACGCGCCGTGGTCACAGGAATAATTAACACATCGTCATTATCATTGCCCATAGCCGACTGCCCTTTGCTGTCCAACACTGCAATCACCTGAAAGGGAATATCCTTAATGCGGATTTGGCTGCCCAGCGGCGAATTATCATTAAATAATTGCTTCGCCACGGTTCTACCGAGCATCACCACTTTGCCACCTGAGCGCACTTCCGCCGCCGAAAAATTGCGCCCGTCTGTGATGCCCCAATCGCGCACCTCTAAATATTCCTCGTTCACGCCATAGGCGGTGGTGCTCCAATTAATCCCGCTGGCGACCACGGTGACTGAGCCGCGCATCGTGCCCGACACTGCGGCAACCCCTGAAATTTGTTGACGCAATGCCAAAGTATCGGCATCGGAAAAGGGCGGTGCAGTGCCTGTGCCTGATTGTCGCCCGCCGCCCATGTCGGAAGAACCGGGGGAAATCACCAGCAGATTTGTGCCCAAACCTTGAATCAAACGCCCCACTTCTTGTTTTGCGCCCGTGCTGATGGAAACCATGATAATCACCGAGGCAACCCCGATAATAATTCCGAGCATTGCCAACAGGCTACGTAAAATATTAATCCGCAATGCTAACCATGCAATTTGAATAGCGATGGCTAAGTTCATGATTTATCCTCCACCACTAAGCCATCTCGAAATACCAACTGTCGCCGTGCATAGGCTGCAATATCAGGTTCGTGGGTGACTAAAATCACAGTGATGCCCATTTGATTGAGTTTCCCAAAAATCCCCATCACTTCTTCAGAAGTCGTGGTGTCTAATGCGCCCGTGGGTTCGTCTGCCAATAAAATGCGCGGCTCATTCACCAAGGCGCGGGCAATTGCGACACGCTGCTGTTGTCCGCCCGAAAGTTGTGAAGGATGATGATCCATGCGTGTGCCTAAACCCACCAGTTCTAAACAAGCTTTGGCGCGTTCATCGCGATGTTTGGCGGGATGGCGTGAATACAACATCGGCAATTCGACATTTGCCAAGGCACTGGTGCGCGCCAGCAGGTTAAATTGTTGAAACACAAAGCCCATAACTTCATTGCGAAACGCAGCCAGTTCATCGCTGGAAAGCGTGCCAATATGCCGCCCGTCAATTTCTAAATCGCCACTGGTGGGCACATCTAACGCACCGAGCAAATTCATAAAAGTAGATTTGCCAGAACCCGACGCGCCCATGATGGCGACATATTCGCCTGCGTAAATATCCAAGCTCACACCGCGCAGTGCATAGACTAAGTTGTCGCCCATCACATAAGTTTTTTGTAAATTGCGACAACGAATTAAAGGGACCGCACTCATGGCGTTTTTGCCTTGACACGAATCACCACTAAATCGCCTTCTTTCAGCTCGCCGCCTAAAACTTCGGTGAAATGTTCATCATTAATGCCCAATTCAACGCGTTTTTGGGTTAAGAAACCGTCGGCGGTTTTCAGCCAAATTTGCACGCTGCGGCGTTTGCCTTGTTGCGTCGCTTGCCAGCGTTTGAATTGTTCAGGGGTTAGCGTTTCCTGTAACACTTTGGCGATTTTTGCGGCATAAGCCGTGGCGGGATTTGCCGCTGTTTCGCCGGGAGGGGCGGGGGGTGCATTGGTGGCAGGACGTACTTGATTTAATTCTTTTTGTGCTTCAAAGGCGGCGCGTACTTTTTCCAATTCTTCCGCGCTCAGATTTAATTCAGTTTTTAAATTATTCAGCATTTGTTCACGCCGCGCCGCGCCTTTCCCCTTATTTTCCTGCACCAAAGCTTGGGCGGCTTCATTGGGACGGAAACGTAAGGCTTCATTCGGAATAACCAGCACGTTTTTGCGCTCACCCGTGACGATTTCGACATTGGCAGTCATGCCGGGCAATAAATGTTTATCGGGATTGTCAGCGGTAATGATCACGGTGTAAGTGACCACGTTTTGCAATTTGGTCGGTGATAAACGAATTTGTTCGATAGTTCCTGTAAATTGTTTATTCGGATAAGCATCCACGCTGAAGCTCACGCGGTTGCTATTGCTAATTTGCCCGATGTCCGCTTCATCCACTTGCGCTTCAATTTGCACATTGCGTAAATCTTGGGCAATGGTAAATAACGTGGGGGCGGAAAGGCTGGCGGCGACGGTTTGCCCCACGTCAATGCTGCGATCCACCACAATGCCTGTAATCGGCGAGCGGATATAAGTGCGTTCTACGTCAATGCGCGCACTGTCTAAAGTCGCTTGGCGTTGTTTTAAGGTGGCTTTAGCGTTTTCTAATTGGGCTTGGGCGATGACGACATCGGCTTTAGCCACTTGGGCGGCGGCGCGAGAATTGTCTAACGCAGATTCTGCGACTAAGTTTTTCGCAATTAAAGATTGATTACGATTCGATTCGCGTTGAGCATTTTCCGCAGTGACTTTAGAGCGCACCAGCGTGGCTTCTTGTAAGGATATGGAAGCTTCTGCCACACTGACAGCGGCAGCCGATTCAGCCACCTTCATTTCAAAAGTACGCGGGTCGATGCGAGCAATGACCTGATTTTTCTTCACTTCGCTATTGAAATCAGCATTGAGTTCGGTGAGTTGTCCCGAAAGCTGTGAGCCGACTAACAAAGTGACCAAAGCTTTGACTGTGCCCGAGGTCGAAACCATGCGTTGCACATTACCAAGACTTGCTGCGGTGGTTTGCACTTCCAGTGTTGCCCCGCCGCTTTTTTGCAAATAACCATTTTGATATGCAAAAATTCCTACCACAATTGCCAAGAGTACCAAGGCTAAACCGCCTTTTTTCACAGAATTGCTCCTTAATTGTAAAGAATACTGTTTTATTTATACTTGTTTATACGCTACTTTTACACAAACCTGTCGCAATATTTGAGTTTTGAATCCGCTTAAAAGACTTAAATTTCTTGTTTACTCGCTCCCGCATGGGAACGAGGACTTTTACTACTTAAATCAACTTGATAAATCGGTAGTTCCGTTAAACTGAGTTCAATTATAACGCCAGTGTGACTGCATAAGCATGATTAATGCGAGGGGGATATATTTCAGCGCGTATATTCTGACTGTGTCAATCTAGCGTTTTGCTTTATAATGCGTTTATTCAAGCGCATCGACTCCGCGCTCTCCCCTTCCAACCCTCACAAGTATCTAATCTACTGTGTTATTAAGTCATTTACTTTCAACCCCTTTACCCGCCGATGTAGACCGCGAAATCACTGGTTTAGCGACTGACAGCAGACAGGTTAAGGCAGGACATCTCTTTCTTGCATTGGCAGGCGAGAAAATTCACGGCGCGCAATTCATTAACAACGCCCTGCAACAAGGGGCTGCTGCGATTTTAAAAGAGCATTCTGCCGCCGAAATCAGCTTGCTTGCCGAGAAAATTCCCTGCGTCAATATTCCCAATTTAAGCCAGCAAGTGGGCACAATTGCCGCCCAGTTTTATCAACATCCTTCACAGCAAATGAACGTGATTGGGATCACGGGCACGAATGGGAAAACCTCGACCAGCCATTTCATTGCACAACTGCTGCACCAATATTCCCCCTGTGGATTGATTGGCACTTTGGGCTATGGCGTGTATGGCAAATTGCAATTAGGCTTGTTCACCACTCCCGACGCTTTGACTTTACAAGGCGTATTTGCCCAACTTCGCGCCCAACATGTCGCCCAAGTGGTGATGGAAGTGTCATCACACGGCTTGACCCAAGCGCGGATTCAAGGCACACAATTCGACACCGCTGTATTTACCAATCTCAGTCGTGATCATCTGGATTATCATCACAGCATGGAAGAATATGGCGCGGCGAAGCAGCTCTTATTCACCCATTATCATGTGCGCACGGCGGTGATTAATATCGATGACGCGTTTGGGCACAATTTACTGCACCATTTGCCCAGCTCCGTCAAAGCCTTGCGCTACAGCCTGCATCATCCAATGGTCGAAATTTACGCCAAAATCCTGCGCCACGATGCCCAAGGTTATCAAGTCAAACTTTATACCCCGTGGGGCAAGGGCGAAGTCTTAATTCCCTTATTAGGGGAATTTAATATCAGCAACGTGCTGGCGGCGGTTTCGGTATTATTAAATCACGGCATTGCTTTTGATGAATTATTGAATTTGCTCCCAACCTTGCGCCCCGTGAAAGGACGCATGGAAAAATTGGGCGGCGGCACACAGCCGACAGTCGTCGTCGATTACGCCCACACCCCCGACGCATTGCAGCAAACTTTGCACGCCTTGCGTAAACACACGCAGGGGAAATTATGGTGCGTATTTGGTTGTGGCGGCGACCGCGATCAAGGCAAACGTCCGCTCATGGGGAAAATTGCCGAAGAGCTTGCCGAACAGGTGATTTTAACCAATGACAACCCACGCCACGAAAATCCGCAGATAATTTTACAAGGAATTCTCGCAGGCATTCACAATCCAGCCGCAGTTCAGGTCATCCCTGAACGTCAAGCTGCGATTGCATACGCCCTGCAACACGCCCACGCAAACGACATTGTGTTAATTGCGGGCAAAGGACATGAAGATTATCAACAAATTGGCGACCAACGTTTGAACTTCAGTGATCAGGCGGTGGTAAAAACTTGCCTCGAGTCGTTGCATCATGATTAGTTTAAAATTAAGTGAACTCGTTCCCGCACTGCACGGTGTGATTGTGGGTGAAGAAAATATAGAATTTCAAGGAATTAGCACCGATACCCGCCAAATTAAACCAGGCAATTTATATGTCGCGCTCGGGGGCAAACATTTCGACGGGCATGATTTTATCCTGCAAGCCCAACAAAATGGCGCAGTTGCCGCGATTGTGGATCGGGCGGTGACTTGTGCCTTGCCCACCTTGCGCGTCGCAGATACGCGTAAGGCTTTGGGTGATTTAGCTAAACTTTGGCGGCAACGTTTTCCTGTGCCCGTGGTTGCGGTGACGGGCAGCAATGGCAAAACCACGGTGAAAGAAATGTTGCGCGCGATTTTGTCCGAACGCGGCAAAGTGCTCGCCACCGAGGGCAATTTAAACAATGACATTGGTTTGCCGCTGACTTTATTTAATTTGAATCAAGAACATGCTTACGCGGTTGTGGAAATGGGCGCAAATCATGCAGGGGAAATTGCGTATTTATCACAAATTGCCCAGCCACAAGTGGCAGTGATTACGCTGTGTGCGCCTGCACATTTGGAAGGTTTCAAAGATGTGGAAGGGGTTGCTCATGCCAAGGGAGAAATTTTCTCAGGCTTGCAAGCACAAGGCACGGCAATCATTAATCAAGATGATGTGTACGCCAATCTGTGGCAAGAATTAGCAAAACCGCGTGCGGTCAGTCGTTTTGCGATTGAAGAAACGGCGGATGTGCGCGCCAAGAATTTACAACTAGCCCCCGAAAGCTGTCAATTTATACTGCAAACCCGTCACGGCGAAATCAGTATTCAATTGCCTTTAGCGGGACGACATAATGTACTGAATGCTTTGGCAGCGAGTGCGGCGGCGTTGGCTTTGGGTTGCACTTTGGAAAATATTCAAAGCGGTTTGCGTAATATTCAAGCGGTGAAAGGACGTTTGCAAAGTTATCCCGCGCTCAATGATGCCTGTATTTTAGATGATACTTATAACGCCAATCCGACTTCTTTAAATGCTGCCTTGTCGGTGTTGCAAATGTATCCCGCGCCGCGCTGGTTGGTGTTGGGCGACATGAACGAATTGGGCGAGCGCAGTGCGTTATTTCACCAACAAGCGGCACGTCGCGCCTTGGATGTGGGCGTAGAACGTTTATATGCCACGGGCAATATGACACGGCACGCGGTGGACACGTTTGGAGAAGGCGCGTATTTTTTCAATGATCAAGGGGCGTTAATCGAAGCCTTACGCAATGACGTGATGGCGGGTACAACGCTGTTAGTCAAAGGTTCACGGGGAATGCAAATGGAAAAAGTGGTGAATGCTTTGCGTGTAGAGAGACAGGAAAAATAGCATGTTATTGTGGCTCAGTGAACAATTATCGCACTCTTATAGTGGATTTAACGTTTTTCAATATTTGACTTTACGCGCAATCTTAGGAATTTTAACCGCTTTATTTTTATCTTTATTGGTCGGTCCTTTATTAATTCAGCGACTTAAGCAAAATCAAATCGGGCAATCGATTCGTGACGATGGTCCACAAAGCCATTTAAGCAAAGCAGGCACGCCAACGATGGGCGGCACGCTGATTTTAAGCGCGATTACAGCTTCCACCTTATTATGGGCCGATTTATCCAACCGTTTTATCTGGATTATTCTCGGTGTAACTTTGCTATTTGGCGCGGTGGGTTGGACTGATGATTACCGCAAAGTGGTGTGTAAAAACTCTAAGGGCTTATCTGCCAAAGAAAAATATTTATGGCAATCCGTTATCGGTTTTATGGCGGCAGTTTTACTGATTCTCACCGCGCAAGTACCCGCAGAAACTCAGTTAATCGTGCCGTTTTTTAAGAAAGTGGTCATCGATTTGCCGTGGTGGTGGTTTGTGCCGCTGACGTATTTGGTGATTGTGGGTTCAAGCAATGCGGTGAATTTAACCGATGGTTTAGACGGCTTGGCAATTCTGCCCACGGTGATGGTGGCGGGCGCGTTGGGGATTTTTGCTTATGTCACAGGAAATTATCATTTCGCGACCTATTTAGGTATTCCCTACATTCCGACTTCGGGCGAAATCATTGTGATTTGCGGCGCAATTGTCGGTGCGGGGCTGGGCTTTTTATGGTTTAACACCTATCCTGCCCAAGTGTTTATGGGTGATGTGGGCGCGTTAGCCTTGGGCGCAGCTTTGGGGGTGATTGCGGTCATCGTGCGCCAAGAATTGGTGTTGGTAATTATGGGTGGGGTATTTGTGATGGAAACGGTATCCGTAATTTTACAAGTCGCCTCGTTCAAACTCACAGGGCGGCGTATTTTCCGCATGGCTCCCTTGCATCATCATTTTGAATTGAAAGGCTGGCCCGAACCGCGTGTGATTGTGCGCTTTTGGATTATTACGGTGGTTTTAGTTTTAATTGGTTTGGCGACGCTGAAAGTGCGTTAAATAATTTTTGTCTGAACCACAATTTACCCGATTAGCACAATTCACATAATTAAAAATTTTCTCGTTCCCAAACTCTGTTTCACAGCCATTAAGTTAAGGACTAAAAGGAACTATAGTAATAGACAAAACAGACAGGAAAGCCACTCATGTTAAAAAAGCTTAGGGTTAATTCAAAGTAAAGAGCT